>CP070808.1:1142993-1146410 GCA_020343715.1 Thermoplasmata archaeon | reverse complement strand
AGGAGATGGGGTGCTCGTCGTAGATGCGCTGCATGAACCATGGGTTGTATCGCCAAAAATCGATGATCTCGCACGCGGAATCTATCTCGGCCTGGTACACCGATTTGCTCTGACCCAGCATCGTCGCCGCATTGAGGGTGTCGCGCCAGGGCCCCGCCAGCAGGTCCGCCATCTTCAGGAAGAGGGCGGCCCGGTGGTTCCAAGGGGTCTCGGCCCACTCCATCTTCGCCTCGAGGGCGGCCTCGATGGCCATATCCACGTGCTCGGGCTCCATGACGTGGTACCTGGCTAGGAGGGTCTTGTGGTCGTGGGGGCTCCTGACCTCGCCCAGCTTGTCCGTCCTGATCTCCTCCCCGCCGATGACTATGGGGATCTCGATGGTCTCCGACCTCATCTCCTCGAGCCTGGCCTTCAGGGAGGCTCGCTCTGGAGAGCCTGGCGCGTAGTCCATCACGGGCTCGTTCCGGGGTGGTGGCACGGTGAAGGTCTCGTTCATGTCAGCTCCTCCTCATGTCTCGCGAGGGTGTATAGCGGGGTCCTATGAAAAGCTTGTGGACCGATATGTTCGGTCGGGCATCTCGCCCAAGTCTATTCTTATGAAAACGACATTCTGGACAACGATTCCCATGGAGCCATTGGAATTCGATTACGACCTCCAGTCACCGGAGAAGGGGCACACCGACCGAGTCCTCATGGTGGACCTAAGCCAGGGCCGGGTCGGCGTCAAGACCGTGACGCCCGAGGAGAGGGAGCGCTACCTGGGTGGCCGAGGGTACTGCCTATGGCTCGTCTGGGATGGCACCGAGCCCGGAACCCGGTGGGACGACCCCACGAACGTGCTGGTCATGGCCGGCGGACTACTGGGGGGCGATCCCGGATGGCCGGGAAGCGGCAAGTTCATCGCGGGGACCATCTCGCCGCTCACCGGCTCCTTCGTGGACTCGAACGTGGGTGGTCACTTCGCCCCGCTGCTCAAGTTCTCGGGCTTCGACGCCGTGGCCGTCACCGGCAAGGCCGAGAGGCCCGTCGTAGTGATCGTGGACGGGGACGAGGCCAAGGTCTCCATCCTGCCCTGGGACGGGTCCGACGGCGCCATCATGATGTGCGAGGAGCTCTTCGACCAGCTCCAGGGCGAGGGCGCGAGGAACAACCTGGCGGCGGCCACTGCCGGGCCGGGGGCGGACCAGTCGTACCACGGCATCGTCAACTCCGTCTACTACGACAAGCGGCGGGGGAGGCTCCGCAGCAAGCAGGCGGGGAGGGGCGGCACCGGTACCGTGATGAGGGACAAGAACCTGATGGCCATCGCCGTCAAGTGCAACAGGCCTAAGCCCGGCGCCATCGCCGCTGACGACCCCGAGGAGGTCAAGAGGTGGGGCACCGCCATACGCCAGCTCATCAAGGAGGTGGACCCTGTCGGTCTCCAGCTGGACAAGTGGGGCACCACCGTCCTGGTGGAGTACATGGACAAGTTCGACCTGCTCCCAACACACAACTACCAGACGGGTCACCACGAGGACGCGAAGCGGATCTATCCCGACGTGTGGGCTGACCGATACTTCGACCATGGGCTCCCCGACGGATGCTATCTGGGGTGCACCCTGGCGTGCGCCAAGGGGATGGAGGGTCACAGGCTCATGACCGGACCCTACGCCGGCGAGACGGTTGGCGTGGACGGACCCGAGTACGAGACCGCCGCCACCGGCCCCGTGGTCGGCATCTTCGACCCCGAGTACCTCCTTGACTTCAACTGGTACTGCGACGACTACGGCCTCGACACCATATCCGTGGGCATCACCATGGGCTTCCTCTTCGAGGCCTACGAGCGGGGCTACCTTACCTACGAGGAGACGGGGGGCCTCCCCCTGGAGTGGGGGAACGTGGACGCCGCCCTGGAGCTGCTCCACCAGATCGCCGGGGGCGAGGGCTTCGGTGGCACGGCCGCCAAGGGCATCCGCCACTGCATCGACCGTCTCGCCGCGATGAACGCCGAGCGCACCGGTCGGGACGAGGCCGAGGTCCGGGCCGAGCTGGAGGAGTTCGGCATGCAGTGCAAGGGCCTGGAGTTCTCGGTCTACGTCACCAAGGAGAGCCTGGCCCAGCAGGGTGGGTACGGCTTCGCCCTCAAGGGCCCCCAGCACGACGAGGCATGGCTCATCTTCCTCGACCAGGTCAACAACGAGATGCCCACCTTCGAGCTGAAGGCCAAGGCACTCAGGTGGTTCCCACTCTTCAGGACCTGGTTCAACGCCACGGGCCTGTGCAAGCTGCCGTGGATCGACGTCCGGCACCCCGACGCAGGCGACACCGAGGACCCCGCAAAGAACCTTCCCAATGCGGACATGTTCGCCAAGTACGCGGGAGCCGTCCGGGGCAGGGACATGACGGTGGACGACCTCATCGCCGAGTCGGAGCGCCTCTACACCATCCAGAAGCTGTTCAACCTGCGCCAGGGCTTCGGTCGTCGCGAGCACGACGCCATCCCCATGCGCGCCATGGGACCAGTCTTCTGGAACGAGTACGAGCAGTACGCTGAGAGGTACGACAAGGAGATCTCCGATGCCGACGGCGAGGGCGCCCTGGACGGAATGTCCGACGAACAGAGGCTCGCCCGCGTCAAGGAGCTCAGGCGCGAGCGCTACTGGAAGCTGGCGGACGCCGTGTACGAGGAGAGAGGTTGGGATGGCGATGGTGTGCCAACGACCGAGCTGCTCGAGAGGGTCGGGCTCACCGACCCAATGTTCACCCAGGTGGCCGACTCGGCTAGGCGCTGACCCTCGACCGGCGCGCGGTGACGCGGTCGGTTACAGGTCTCAGGTAGCCCCTGTGTAGGGCCCACCGGGTGACCTCGGCTGCCAGGAGCAGGACGCCCACCCACATGACGAAGGACCAACCTCCGGAGCCTCCTAGGGCCTCAGGGTGCTCGGATGCGGCGAAGACCGCGTGGCCCCCGATGACCTTGTTGCTGGTGACCACCATGGGCCTGGGGATGGGGTCGTTGGGGGTGTAGATGCGCAGGTCCGGGTCCCCGAAGTACACGATGTTCTCCCAGTGGTCCCACCACCACTCCTGGGTGACGTACTTGGGCCCCACCTTGGACAGGGCCGCGTCGTATGCCTCGCCGACGGTGACCCCGCCATAGGCCACGTCACGGTAGAAGATCTCCGAGCCCAGTTGCACGTACCACGAGGTGAGCCAGGGGTCGATTACCTGGAATATGCTGCCGTGACGGACCAATGATAGTTGGAGGAAGCTGTTGGAGATGGAGCAGGAGCCGGCGAAGAGGCCCATGGAATGGACGTTCTCCAGGTCGGCGTCCAGCCCCAGGCCCCGGACACCGAAGGTCTGGGGATCCTGGTTTATGTACGCGATGACCACCCCGTCGTGGCGCTCCGGGATGATGCCAACGGGGGTGGG
>CP070808.1:1138396-1142893 GCA_020343715.1 Thermoplasmata archaeon | reverse complement strand
TCCAGGAAGCCCATCCTGTTGACGTTGGTCTCCGCCGAACGGAAGTTGTCGTGGATGGCCTCGAAGCGCTCCTCCACCTTCTGGAGGGTCAGCGTGCACTCCCTGGCCGTCGAGAACGCCTCGGTGAACTGGCGCTCGTCCAGCTGGGACCACGCCACGTCCACCTGGTCCTCGATCTTGGTGACCCACGCCCCCTGGCGCTCCAGACGGATGATGGTCTCCTGGACCCTGTTGATGTAGTCGACGATGAAGGAGGACGAGGTGCGGATGAGCTCCTCCTCGGCCTCGGAGACTATCCTGTGGACAGCCTTGAAGTCGTTCTCCACCAGGGCCTTGGCAGCGTCGCCCTCCAGCTTCCTCGGGCCCTCGATCTCCACGCCGATCTCGTCGGCCGCCTCCAGCACCTCGGCCAGGTGGTCTAGGGAGCTCTTCGCCTCGTCGTAGCGCTCCCGTAACGCGTTGACCTCCCCCTCCAGCTGGTCGATGGTCTCGACGGTGAGCTCCAGGTTCCCGTCCGCGGCCACACCCATGGCCTTTGCCATCAGGGCCTCCTGCTCGTCCACAACCAGTCCCAGGTCCCGGGACTCCTCCAGCAGGGTGTTGGACTCGTTGAAGCGCTTGTTGATGTAGACCTGGGTCACCTTGGGCAGCTCGGCGATGAGCTGGTCCACGAAGTCCAGGGCGAAGGTGTACGTCTGGTTGACAAGGGCCTTCTCTACCTTGTCCACCAGCTCCTTGAGGGACGAGGTGTCAACGCCCAGGCCCTCGGTCCAGGCGATCCCGTCCTTGCCCTTGCGCAGCTTGCCGATGATGTCCTTGTATAGCTCCTGGTTCTTCTCGCCCTGCTCCCGGGCCTGGGAGGCCAGGGTGTAGGCCTGCTCGAAGTTCAGGTCGTCGAGGGAGTTGTGGGCCTGGTTGAGGGTGTTGCGGGCCACGGAGGTGCCCACGCCGCCCGACTCCAGCTCCTTGAGGTAGACGTCCACCGACTCCAGCTCGTCGTTGACGAAGCCCACCTGGACCTCCTTGGCGTTCTCCAGGGCGCCCTTGACGACGGTGTTGGCCTCGCCGTACTTCTTGTCCTTGATTAGGGAGTTGGCCTCCTCCAGCTCGGTGACGGGCATCTCCAGGTGCCGAGAGACCCGCTTGCCCCACTGGATGTAGCTGTCCAGCAGGTCCAGGTTCTCGTTCACCTCGTTGTACTGGTCCAGCGTCTCCCGGGCGGTCTCCCTCGACTTGTGGGCCAGCGTGAGTGCTGTGGCGGCGTCACCCTTGTCCAGGTACCTGCGGGCCAGCTTGTAGCTGTCCCGGGCCGTGGGAACGGTGGCGCCCGCCTCCTCGGCCTTGGATATCTCCGACTTCGTGTCCTCCATGATGAGGTCGATGTAACGGACCAGGGATGACTCCAGGTCCATCGAGGCGACCCGGGCCGCGTCGTAGGCCTCGGGGTACTGACCTCCCGCCAGCAGGTTCCGGGAAGTGGATATGAAGTCCTCGGCGAGGGGGTTGGCCTCGGCGTACTTGTCGTTCTCCGCGAACAGGTCCTCGGCGGAGGCCAGCTCCTGTTCGGCCGACTCCATGCGCCGAGTGGCGACGGACATCACACCGATGGCCTCGTTGATGAGATCGATGGTTGCACTGTAGTCGGCGCGCTTGTACGACTTCTCAGCTTCGTTGAGCAGCTCCCGGCTCTCCTCCGCCAGGACGCCCTTCTTCTCCTCCTCCTCCACAACCTCCTTGGACTGGGACAGGAGGGCGCCGACCCGCTCGTTCCGGGCCTTCTCGGCGGCGTCGTTGGCGTCGGTCAGCAGCTCCTGGGCGACCTCGAAGCTGTTCTTGTCGATCTGGGTGATGGCCTTGGACAGCAGGAAGTCCGCCTCGGAGATGTCGGCGCCGACCTTCTTGCCCTCCAAGATGGCCTCCTTGGCGGTGGCCAGGTCCTCCGAGGTGGTCTTGAAGTCCTCGGTGATTATCTCCACCTCGAAGTCCGTCTTCTGGGCCAGCTTGATGGCCTTGTCGTACTCCTTGTTCTTCAGCTCGGTGAAGGCCTGGTCCAGGTTCTCCTTCACGTCCACCACGTTCAGGCCCAGGGAGTCGGCCAGGGTGTAGTTGTACTTTGACTTCATCAGCTCCTGAAGGGTCTCCAGGTACTCCTGGTCCACGCCCTTGATGGTGTTGATGCTGTCGTTGACCAGCTCCACCGCCTTGTGGAAGTCCTTCTTGTTCATCTCCTTCTTGGCGGTGATGAGCATGGGCCTGGCGGTGGCGATGTTGCCACCGATGGTGCGGACGGACAAAAGGACGTTCCGGACCTCGATGATGTAGTTGTTGATGAAGTTCTGAGTGGAGGTCCGGGCGGTGGACTGGGCCTTGGCGATGTTGAGACGGGCCTTCTTGAAGTCGCCCCGGTCCAGGTTGGTGCGGGCCTGCTCCATGAGCTCGTTGACCCGGGCCTCGTTGGTGCCCAGCTCCGACAGGTTGGCTATCTCGTCCTCGGCCTCCTGCAGGTCCCTCTGGATCTCCTCCTTGTCATCCTTGACCTTGGTGATCCGGTCCTCGATGGACATGGCGGTGTCGTACGCCTCCTTCCACTTGTACGTGTCCATGGACTTGAGGGCCGTCAGGTAGATGGGTCGTATCTCCTGGAGGCTCAGGCCGTCCCGCTTGGCCCGCCGCATCCGGTCATTGGCGGCGTTCAGCACATCCTCGAGGCGCTCCCTCATGGCCCGCACGGTAGCCAGGTGGGCGTCCCTGAGCAATTTCCTGGCCTGGGCCAGGTTCCCATTGTCGAGGGCCTTACGGGTCTTGCCCGCCAGGTTCTCCGGATGGGTGACCAGCCCCCGGATCTCCTCTAGGACCCCCAGCTCCTCCTCCAGGCGCTCCAGCCCCCGCTGGATCAGGTCCTCCACGAAGTCCCGGTCCTCCTCCTCCACCATGCCTTCGTAGACTGCGCCGCTGTCATCGACGTCGGTGGTCAGGCCCTTCCTGGCCCTCTCCAGGCTGGTGTGTATCTGCAGCGTGTGCTCCACGGCCTCCTCGTACTCATGGGCCTCGACCGCGGCCTTGGCCTGCTCGAGCAGCTCCTGGGAGCGGGCCACGTCCAGACCCTCCTCCTGGGCGTCGCTGATGAGGCCCTCGGATATGCTGACCGCCTCGGTGAGCTGGTTCTGGGCCAGCTCCATGGCTCTCTTTGCCGCTCCCTCCGCGGTCTCCAGGGCCGGGAGGAGCATGTTCTTCTTCAGCTGCTTCCTGGCGTCGGTCAGCTGGTCGTCCAGCCCCTCCTCCATCACGCCCAGCCTCTCGACGGCGTTGATTCGGTCCTGGGCCTGGTTGATGCGGTCCTCCACCTTGGGCTTGGCCGTCTTGCTCAGGGTGTTCTGGGCCCGCTTCAGGTGACCCGCGGCCGCCTTGTAGTCCTTCTTGTCCGAGGCGGCCCTGGCCTTCTCCAGGTGCTCGGGGGCCTTCCCCACCTCGACCTCGTGGGACACCAGCTGGCCGATGTCCTCGGACACGGCGTCGATGTCCTTGCGGACATCCTTCTCCATCTTCTTGCGGTCCTGGGCCAGCTGCTCCAGCTTGCTGGCGTACTCCAGGGCCGAGGACTTGGTCGTGCCCTTACCCTTGCCCTTGCCCTTGCCCTTTCCCTTGGTGGACTTGGACTTGGACTTGGAGGACTTGGAACGGCTGCTGGAGGTGGTGCGCTTTCCCATCTATGCACCCCTCCCTGATGCCTCGGAGGCGCCCTCGCCCGCCGCGGGGACCTCGCCCTCGTGGTTGGGACAGTCGGGGTTGATGGCCACCTCCAGGACGTCGGACACGTTCCTGTTGCCGTCGTAGTAGAACAGGTTGGCTATCACCAGGTCGCGGCGGCCGTTGATGATCTTCATCGCCTCGCGGCTCTGGACGGCGGCCACCACCGAGGTGGTGGTCACCTCCGAGGCCATCTTGGGCTCCACGAAGGTGGTGTCGGCGCCGGTGCAGCTGTAGCGCTGCTCGATGATGCGGTAGTGGGAGCTGTTCAGCGTGCACTCCACGCAGCTGGTGTCGGGGGGCATCACGGCGTGCACCTTGCCCATGAGGCCCATGGTGCCACCGTCCACGTACGGGATCCTCGCCCAGTAGGCGTTGGCGTTGACGTGGACACGGGTCGCCAGGTTGTCCAGGCACCCTATCACCACGTCCTTGCCGGTGAATATGCCCTCGCCCAGGTCCTCGATCCGTTGGGCGTGGGTCTCCATCTCCACCTGGTCGTCCAGGCGCTTGGCCCCACGGGCCACGGCCTCCACCTTCAGGGCGGACTCCTCCGCGTCCTCGGGGGTGAAGAACACGCAGCGGTTCAGGTTCGACCGTACCACACGGTCCATGTCCACCAGCGTCAGGTGGCGCACACCGGCCAGCACCAGGTTCTTGACGACCTCGTTGCCCAGTGCCCCCGCCCCGACCACGAGGACCCGGGCTGCCTGGGTCATGTCCAGGTCGAACCAAGGTATCCGCTTCGAA
>CP070808.1:1134835-1138296 GCA_020343715.1 Thermoplasmata archaeon | reverse complement strand
TCGCGCCCCATCTCCGCGCAGCCCTGGGGATTGTCCAGCATCGTGCCCAGGGCCTTGGCCCAAGCGTCCTGGTCCTGCCAGTCGACGACCATCCCGGCCCCGGGCTCGGAGTGGAGCACCTCGGCCCCGCCACCGATGTCGGTAGTGAGCACGGGACGGCCGGCGGCCGCCGACTCGATGGTGACCCTGCCCAGGGCCTCCACCCTCATGAAGGGGGCGAGCACCACCTGGGAACGTCCGTAGATCACGGGGAGCTCAGCGGGGTCCAGCCAGCCCGTGAACTCCACCCGGTCCTCCATCCCGAGCTCCTTTGCCCGCTCACGGGCCGGTCCGAGCAGCGGACCATCACCCACCACGCTCAATTTCGCGCTGGGCCTGCCCTCGGCGGCCACGGCGAAGGCCTCGATGGCCTCCATCACGCCCTTGCCGGTGGACAGTCGACCGATCAGGGTGACCTGTCCGGTCTCCACCGTGGCCTCCGGCACCCCCTCGAAGGGCGTCAGGTCCAGGGGGAGGGGTATGACCTCCACGGGGGCCTTGACACCGTGGTCAACGAGGAGCCGCTTTATGGCGGGGCACACCGCCACCACGCCGTCGAGGCGTCTCATCGCCTTGATGCGCCTCCTGAACTGACGCCAGATGATGGGGGCCGCGGGGACGTTGCCGCCGATGTCCTCAAGGCACTCGCGGAGCCCCTTTGGGAAGCACTCAGGACAGTACTCTCCCCGGCGAACGTGGGTGTGGGTGAAGCAGGTGGCCCAGGTGTCGTTCACCACCGATGTCGCCGGCTTGCGGGCCAGCTTGGCAGCGGCTGTGGCAGTGGGGATGGTCCTGACCGACACGCTGTGGACAATGTCGGCTCCCCTCATGGCCTTGGCCACCATGGGGGCCGCCCTGGCGGTCAAGAGCTGGGCGCGCCCGATGTCGTCGGGGATGGCGTCCGGGGCCCTGGGTATGGTGTAGCTGACGGGCACGCCGTCGATCTCCCCCTCGGTCCCGTCGCCCTGGGTGATCACCCTCACATCGAACCCGGGCCGGTCCGCGACGGCCCTTGCCACCATGGCCGCGGAGAGCTCACCACCGCCCGCTACCTCGGGTGGGAAGCGCTCTGCCAGGAACAGGATGGTGGGTGCCACGGCCTCCCGATGGTGGGCTGCGGCGATAAAGGTTGCGAGGTAGGCACGTTTATTATCGGACCAGCCCGTTACCCGCGGCGATGATGGAGGAAGGCACCGATGGCAGTGGTACCGAATCGGGTCCCGAGGTGACCGCCAGGGTCCTGAAGGGCTCGGCCTTCATCCTCGCCTCCCGCATCATCAACGCCGTCTCGCTGTTCATCGTGTCGGTCACACTGGCCCGCTACCTGGGCACCGACCAGTACGGTCTCATCGCCGTGGCCCTGGGCGTCGCCGGCATGCTGGAGGTGATAGGGGCCCTCGGCATGAACGAGGGCTCCGCCAGGTACATCCCCTACTACCAGGCGAAGGGGCAGGAGGATGACGTCCGACGGGTCATCTCCATCAACGTGACGACGAAGGCCGGGATGGCCATCATGCTGGCGACGTTCCTCTACCTTGTGGCGGGCCTGCTGGCAGGCTTCTTCGACAAGGACGTGGAGACGCTGATGCAGATCGCCGCCATCGTGGTGGGCCTCAACGTCCTCGGTGGTGCCTTCCAGAGCATCCTGCGGGGTTTCGAGCGGCTTCCGCTCATGGCCGTCGCGAACGTGGTCCGGGACCTGGTGTGGTCGGTGACCAGCATCGGCCTGGTGGTGGTTGCGGACATGGGCCCCGAGGGGGCGCTCTGGGGAACGGTGGCGGGAGCGGTCGTCTTCCTTGTGATAGCCCTTGCCGGGATGGTCATCGCCCTAAGGCAGGAGGTCCCCCAGCGGGAACCCGTGGAGAACAGGTACGACCGGAGGGTGGTCCGTGACCTGGTGACCTTCGGGGTGCCCGTGCTGCTCAGCCGCCTCATGTACCGGGTCTTCGACTGGATCGGGACCTACGTCGTGGCCTTCTTCGGCACCGTCGCCGACGTGTCCATCTACAACATCGCCTACGGCATCGTTGCCGTGCCACTGGTCCTCATCAAGTCGATCGCCATCGCGATGCTCCCGGCCATGAGCCGCGCCTACGGGGAGGAGCGCCTGGGGCTGATGCAGACCCTGTGGACGGGCTCGGTGAAGCTCATACTCTCCCTCTTCATGCCCCTGGCGACCATGCTGATGGTGCTCGCGGGCCCGGCCATCCTCCTCATCTACGGCGAGGACTACGTGCCGGGGGCCTCGGCGGTCATCATATTGGCGCCCTACCTCTTCGTGCGCCCGGTCGGACTGATGTCCTCGCAGGTCTTGGCGGCGATGGCTCGTCAGGACCTTATACTCAGGGTGAACGTGGTCTCGATGGTCATCAACCTGGTGTTGAGCATAGTGCTGATGCCCTTCATCGGTATCGAGGGGGTCGCGCTGGCGGTGACCATCTCCTTTGCGGTACATTCGACGATGATGTACCTATTCGCCCGTTCGAAGGCCGGGGTGCAGATGGACCACGGAGCGGTGACGAAGATCCTGGTCGGTTCGGTCGTGGCGATGGCCGTGGCCGGGGGCCTGTTCTTGGTGACCGAGCCCCTCGGAGAGGCATTCTTACCCCTTTTCCTGAGGCTTGCGGTCGCCACCTTGGTCGCCCTCGGTCTCTACACGTACTACATACGGCAGGTGCGCATATTCTCCGAGGATGAGATGGAGAACGTGAGGTCCGTGGCCGAGGAGAGCAAGCTGGCGGGAATCATCCTGAGGCTGCTGGGTCAGTGATCGGCATCAACCCAGGAGCTCCGGCAGGGCGATACGGGCCGTCTGGATGGCGTCGGCCATCCGGTCCCCGTCGCCCCCGCCCTGGGCGAAGTCGGGCTTGCCGCCCCCCTTGCCGCCCGCGGCCTCGAGGGCGACCCTGAGCAATTCCCGGCAGTCCAGGTCCACGTCGGCCGACCTGGCGACCACCATGCCCCCCACGCTGGAGGCCATGATGACAACTGTCCCCGGGCTGCCGATGGCCTGCCGCGCCATGTTGATGAGGTCCCCCATGTTGGCGTCGCTGAGGTCGGTGACCAGACGCACTCCCGGCGCCACCTCCTCGCCGGCCCCGCTCTTCAGCTCCCCCATCTGGCGCGTCAGGTCCTGGACCTGTTTGCCCAGGTCCTTCCACTCGCGGAAGAACCGCTGGGCCGTACGGGGCAGCTGTTCGGGGCGCACGTCCAGGGCGTCCGAGGCCTCCTGGAGCAGGGTCCGCTCCTCCTGGCCCAGCCTGACGGCCGCCATTCCCGCCGAGTACTCCAGGCGGACGATGCCGTCGGCGATGCGCTCTGCGCGGCGCATCCGGATGGAGCCCACCTGGGCGGTGTTGGCGACGTGGGTGCCGCCGCAGGCCTCCACGTCCACGTCGGCGATGCGGACGACGCGGATCTGC
>CP070808.1:1133387-1134735 GCA_020343715.1 Thermoplasmata archaeon | reverse complement strand
CTCCTATTGGTCCTGGCCAGCTTCACCTTCGTGGCCCCCCCCGCCGCGGCGGCTCTGCCTCCCCCGGTAGCGGACGCCGGCGACGACCAGACCGTCTCCGAGGGCGAGGAGGTAACCCTCGACGGGAGCGGTTCCTTCGACCTGAACGACGAGAAGCTCACCTACTGGTGGGACTTCGACAGCAGCAACGGTTCCTCCGACCGGGATGCCTCCGGGGTGACCGTCAAGGTCAAGTACGCCGACTCCGGCGTCTACACCGTCACCCTCACCGTCAGCGACGGAGACTACGAGGACACCGACACCGCCCGGATCACCGTGCTGCCAGGGGAGCCCGACAACATCCCGCCAGTGGCCATCATCGTGGCCCCGCTGCCCGGTGTCTATAACGTGTCGGAGCCGATAAACTTCGAGGGCCAGGGCTTCGACGCCGACGGTGACCAGCTCACGGGGAAGTGGGACTTCGGTGACGACACCACCTCCAACAGGGCGATCACCACCCACACCTACAACAACGAGGGCCCCAAGTACATCACCTGGACCGTCAGGGACGGTCAGGCCAACGACACCGCCCGCATGCTCATCATGATAGGCGAGAGCGTGGACCCGGAGCTGAACCGCAGGCCCGAAGCGACGTTCAACTACACTCCCGAGAACGTGAGCGTGGGAGAGGTCGTGACCTTCGACGCCTCCGACTCGTCCGACCCCGACGGGGACAGCCTCGACTTCGAGTGGGACTTCGACACCGACGGGCTGCCCGAGACGGACAAGACGGGAGAGATAGTGACCCACAGGTACAACTCCTCCGGCACCTTCACCGTCACCCTGCAGGTCCGGGACGGGAACCAGGGCGGCTGGGACTACTTCCAGAGGGACATCACCGTGGAGGAGGAGCCCAACGAACCCCCCGTGGCGAACGCCGGCAATGACGCCGAGGTCCAGGTGGGCGTCCAGCTCACCTTCCGAGGCACCGCCACCGACCCCGACGGGGACAACATCACCCTCTACATGTGGGACTTCGGTGACGGCGACATGTGGGAGGACAACAGCTCGGGTCAGACCAACCACGCCTACGCCAACCCCGGGACCTACACCGCCACCTTCACCGTCGAGGACGAGAGGGGCGAGAGAGGCACCGACACTCGGGTCGTGACCGTCAACCCACCCCCCGACATGCCCCCCACCGCCTACGCGGGCGAGGACATGACGGTGATGCAGGGCGAGACGGCTGTGTTCCAGGGCAAGGGCACCGATGACTTCGGCATCGCCAAGTACGAGTGGGACTTCAACTCTGACAATGTCTGGGACTACACTTCGGACCGCAACGGGGACACCACGTGGGTCTACCCCG
>CP070808.1:1131802-1133287 GCA_020343715.1 Thermoplasmata archaeon | reverse complement strand
TGACCTCGGCGGGTCCGGGTGGAGGCGTGTCGTCGGTGACGGTGACCGTCAGTGGGGAGACGCTAGGGGGCAGGTTCCTGCTGTCGTCCACGGCGACCAACGCGACGTGGTAGTCCCCGGGCAGGATGCCGCGGAGGTGCAGGCCGTCCACCGACATGTCCGAGATCCTTGCCTCGGGCACGAGGCCCTCCAGTGAGCTGAAGGCGTCGTCCTGGACGTAGGCACGGTACTGGCCGAAGTCCTCGTCCGAGGACGGTTCCCAGGCGAAGATTATATCGCTGTCCCCCCCGTCGATGGCGCTGACGCCCTCGAGGGGGGTCGACGGGATGGAATCGTCGGGGTCCGAGGCGAAGCCAGTGCTCAATGGATAGGTGATCAACACCTCGTCCCGGTCCGCCGTCCAGAGGGCCATGCGCATAACGTACGTGCGGGCCCTGTCCAGGAAACACACGTCCTCCACGTCATCCCCGGTGTCCAAGGGCCGGGAGAGCACGATGTGGCGGTACTCCCCCTCCCTCCACGTCCATGCGCTGATGTCCTGGTCCGCCTGGAGCTCCTCCGTGACCACGCCGTCGATTATGCCCAGGTCCGTGGCCTCGCCCTCGGGGAGCGATGTCGCGTTCCACCTCCAGTTCCAGATGTCGGCGACACCCTCCTCAATCGCCATGTGGCCCAGGTTGTCGGACCAGTCCAGGAGGTTGAAGGTCTCCTCGACGCTCACCATACCCGGCCTCAGCCAGGCCATGTCCAGCTCGTACGCTTCCGAACCGTTCGGGTCGTGGTGGGACACGTGGAGGTAGTACCGGTCCTGATCGTACGCGGTGGAGACGTTCATCCAGTCCCAGGGGTCATGGATCTCCCCCGACCTGTGGATCAGCTCCTGGAGGTAGCGGGTGGTCCCCGCGTCCCAGTCCCCCCCGTCCCATCCCTCGGGGGACGAGGTGCCGACAGGGTCGGCCCTTATGACGGGTCGGAACCGCAGGCCTATGGTGTTGGTGACCTTGTTCATCACGCAGCGGTCCCCCTCCTCGCCCTTCTCGGGCTCCTGGAAGGGGTCGGGGACGTCCCCGCCGCCCATGATGTCGCCGAAGAGGGAGACGCCGAAGGGGTAGGTCCGGGTGAGGTCGTCGAATATCACGTCATGGACCGGGTCGCCCGTGTCGAGGGGACGCTTGAGGACCAGGGACCACTGCTGCTCGATCACGTCGTAGCTGGCCTTGGAATCGATCTGCCCCAGACCCACCTCTGGAAGGTGGTCCAGGACGTAACCGGCAACCACATCGCCGTTCTGCCATGGCTCGTGGGTCACGGGGTTAATGGAGGTCTCGCCAAGGTCGGGGTCGTAGTAGTTCTGGTCGAAGACCACGTCCTCCCCCTTGACTATCCACTCGGGGCCGTGCATGGGCTCCACGTTGGGGTCCTGCATGTGCACCGGTCGCGACATGTACACGTACTCCATGTACTCCGTCAGGTGCCGGTTCTTGA
>CP070808.1:1110226-1131702 GCA_020343715.1 Thermoplasmata archaeon | reverse complement strand
AGGGAGGACGCCGAGACCCAACGCAAGGAGGCCGAGGAGGCTGCCGAGAGGGCCAAGGACTCCAAGCGGCGGATGGAGGAGGCGTGCGAGAAGGCGAGGAAGGCCAAGGAGGAGGCCGAGAGACAGAGAGGTGCCGCCAACGACGCCCAACAGACGGCGGTGTCCGCGGGCGCCGACGTCAAGGCAGCCGAGGCGAAGGTGTCCGACGAGAAGGCAGAGGCCGACGCGGGACAGGGCAAGGCCGACGACTGCCAGGACTGCCTCGCGAAGGTAAGGCGTGCGTTGGCCCGCATAAAGGACCTGAAGGACCGGTACGAGAAGCTCAAGGGCGGCTCCGCCATGTCGGGACCAAAGGGACGCCACTCCCAGCTGGACGCGAGGAGCGTGTGGGACGAGTACTGGGAGAGCTTCAAGACCCTCAGGGACCATTCAAAGGCACTGTCCGAGATAAAGGGGTTCACCGACGCGGACCTCCCTGACGAGTTCAACGGGATCTTCGACTGGGGCGGACCCGTGGGCACCGCCGTGGGCTACGGGGCGGAGGACCTGGTGAGCGCCCCCGTGCCCACCGATTCCATCAAGGCCGTGGGTGGTCTCTACACCATCCTCCAGGCCAAGCTGGACCCGGACATGAAGGAGGGTGCCACAACCCTGCACTCCCACCTGGAGTCCAAGGAGGCCGACGAGGCCGCGAGGGCGTTCAAGAGGTTCCCACGGGCCCTCTCCAACGGGGTCAAGGGCTTCGAGAAGCTGTACCGGTTCAGGGACCTGGACCTGGAGATAGACGAGGCCCTGGAGGAGTGGCAGGACTGCCTTGACGACCTGCCCGAGGCACCGGAGGTCCCCGAGGTGGACTTCGACAACCTGTGCTACCAGCAGTGCCTGGACAAGCTCAAGGAGCTGGAGGAGGCCGAGCGCAAGATGCGCGCACTGGTCGACAGGGCCGAGGACTGCGAGCCCAGCGGGCTCGACGGCAAGCTGAGGGAGGCCAGTAAGCTGAAGGGACAGCTGGACCGCATGGGGGACGCGATGGACCGTACCTCGCGGGGCCTAGCGAACTACCGCAAGGCCATGAAGGCCGGCAGCGGTTGCTACATCTCGACCGCGGCCTTCGGCAGCCCCCTGGCTCCCGAGCTGGACACCCTGCGCGGGTTCCGGGACCGAGTCCTGTTGACGAGACCGTCCGGGAGGTTGTTGGTGGACCACTACTACCGCACCGCCCCGACGATAGCCGACCGCCTCGAGGCCCTGCCTGAGGAGCGGGAAGCGGTCCGGGAGATCGTGGACCTTGCCGTCCGCCTGGTGCAAGCCCGCGAGGGCAGGGGTCCCGTGACCGCTTCCATCCTCTCGATGGCGACGGTGGGGGTCTACGTGTTCGGAAGCCTCCAGGCCTGGTTCCTGACCAGGCGCTAGCACCACCCTCCCTCAGTGATTATAAATAATGGGGGATACAATCCAATCCCGGGTGGTGGGGCCGCCGGGACCCGCCGTTCCGACGGGAGGATGAGACAATGGAGGGGCTGAAGGGGCCAACCCTTCTTCTGCTGGTGAGCCTGGGCGTTCTTGTGATGGTCGTCGCGGGCGCCGATGACGTCAAGGGAGCGACCGTGACCGTGCCCGACGACCACCTGACGATCCAAGAGGCCATCGACAACGCCATGGACTACGACACTGTGTTCATCAAGAATGGCGAGTACAACGAGTCCGTCGTGGTCTGGAGGCCGCTCACCATCAGGGGCGAGAGCGCGGAGGACACCGTCATATCGATGGACGACCCGTACGTGATGTTGATTGTGTCCAGCAAGGTCGTGGTCACGCAGGTGACCATCCAGGGGAGCGTCAACAACGCGGGGATGATCCTCCAGGGATCGTACTGCCTGATAGAGGACGTCATCATCAGGGACAACCTCTGGGGTCTGTGGGTCAACCGAGGGTACCACAACACCATCGACGGCGTGCTATGCATGAACAACTCCTGGCAGGGCATCCTGGTCGAGGAGGCCGACTACACCCTGCTAGAGGGCGTGAGGTGCACGGGCAACAACGAGGGGATCCACGTGAGGGCGGCGGTGGGTACCGTCATCCTTGACAGCGTGTCGGTGGAAAACCGGATACACGGTCTCCGCGTCGAGCGGCTTGTGGGCTTCTACGAGACAGAGGACCTCCAGGTGCTCAAGTGCGAGTTCTCCAACAACAGCGGCAACGGCATCGAGGTGTCCGACACGGACCACGTGAAGGTGCAAGGCTGCACGGTATCCGACAACTCCTGGAGCGGCATGCGATTCGACCGGTGCAACAACGTGACGGTCAGGAACAACCAAGTCAGGAACTACGCCAGGGTGGGCCTGGGCGTCCAGGGGGACGGGCAGAGGGACAGCCTGATAGAGGGGAACAGCGTGCGCGATGAGGGCAACAGCTGGTCAGACCTGGTGGTCCACGGCATGGAGCACAACATCATCAGGAACAACTACGTCGAATGCCTCGGGTCCGCCATCAATGTCCTTTGGGCCAACCACACTCTCGTGGAGGGCAACCAGGTCGTGTCGACGCGGGAGAACGAGTCCCGGGACACCAGCGGCATCATCGTGGGCAGGCACCGGGCAGGCGTCGATCTGCCCCCCACCAACGTCACCCTCCTACGTAACGAGGTGTGGGGGTTCAAGACCGGGATATGGGTGCGCGGGGGGTGGGACCTCGACATCATTGATTGCACCGTCAGCGAGGCCCTGGTGGGCATCGGCTTCACCGTGCACACCGCGGGCGACGACCCCATCGTGGGAGGGGTGGTCAAAGGATGCCTCCTGGAGGGATGCGGCATGGTGATAGAGGGCATGCTGGACGTTTCGGTGGAGGGCAACACCATCATGGGCGCCGAGGTGGGAATCCACTTCAACGCCTCGACCCACGAGGTCAAGGACAACATGTTCATGGTGAACACCATCCGGGACTGCGCCGGGTTCGGCATGCTCTTCGACGGCACCAACGGTACCAACCGGTTCACCCTCAATACCTTCTTGAACAACAACGAGCACTCCTCGATGCCCTTCGACGACGACATCTTCGATGACGGGGTGTACGGGAACTACTGGGACGATTACAGGGCCAGGTACCCTGATGCCACCGTCACCGGGAGGGTGTGGGACACCCCGTACGGTGTGGGGAACAGCGGGGTGGAGGACATGTTCCCCCTGGCCTTCTTCTTCGACACCGAGGACCCGGTGGCCGACGCCGGTCCAGAGCAGGGTGGCGAGGTGGGAAGCGTCTACATGTTCAACGGTTCCGGCTCGACGGATAACGGCGTCATCGTCAGGTACACGTGGACCTTCACGTACGCCGATACCCCGGTGGAGCTGGTGGGGGAGACCGTCACCTTCCCCTTCATCCTCATCGGCTCGTACCTGATCACCCTGGAGGTGGAGGATGCCTGGGGCAACACCGATGTGAACTGGACATCCCTCCACATCCACGACCTCACGGACCCCGTCGCCGACGCGGGGGAGGACATCGAGGTGCCGATGGGCGAGTTGTTCGTCCTCAACGGCACGGCATCCTCTGACAACGGTTTCATCGCGGAGTACGAGTGGTACCTGGACCCCGATGGGCTCAACTGGTTCCAAGGAGGTGTTCTGGCAGTGTTCACCATCGATGAGCCAGGAGAGTATCCAGCGGTGTTGAGGGTCTACGACGAGGCCGGCAACTGGGACGTGGACGACGTGCTCGTCCGCGTCGTCGACACCGAGGACCCCGTGGCCGACGCGGGCCGTGACTTCGCCGCTGACCAGGAGGAGACGGTGACGCTGTTCGGGGGCTGGTCCCGGGACAACGTGGGCGTGACCTCCTGGACCTGGACCTTCCATGAGGGAGGCGAGGTGGTCATCGAGGTGGGGGAGACGGTGGAGCGGGCGTTCGACGAGGCCGGGGAGTACACCGTCTACCTGAACGTCACCGACGACGCTGGCAACTGGGACGTGGACGACCTCACGCTGACCGTCCGCGACACCGAGCCCCCCGTGGCCGACGCGGGCACGGACGTGACCGTGGACCAGGGAACGCTGGTGACCCTGGACGGCACGGCCTCCACCGACAACGTGGGCATCATCTTCTTCAACTGGGTCTTCGCCGAGGGCTCGCTCCTCAAGAACCTGCAGGGGGCGGAGCCATCATACCAGTTCAACATACCCGGGGAGTACGAGCTGGAGCTCCAGGTCTTCGATGCCGCGGGCAACAGCGAGCTGGACTGGGTCATCGTCACCGTCGATGAGGTCGCAACCATCAAGCAGTGGCGCCTGGGACCCTTCGAGGAGGAGGGGGGCGCCCTGGGCGGCGTGCGCGTCGAGGCCACCCTCGACGGCAACTCCTACGTGGCCTACACGGGCGACGACGGCTGGGCCGTGTTCGTGGTAGAGATCGCCCACCTGGTGTCCCCCGCGACGGTGGTGGCGGAGAAGGAGGGGTGGGACTCGCTCCAGCTCACCGTGGAGCTGGACTCCAACGGCGACCCCACCGGCTCCATCCCGCTGATGAAGCGGGCTAAGGACACCGACGGGGGCGGTGGAGGCGAGGAGGACGAGGAGATAGACTGGCTGGCCTGGGGGCTGGTGATAATCCTCATCATCGCGTACGCCGGGACGCTGCTGTACCTCTCGTCGGCCGCCAAGCGGGCCGAGGAGGAGTAGGCCTCAGAACTTGAGCATCGCCTCTTCCAGCTGGGCCTGGGCGTGGTCCGAGTACCACATGTCCACGAACTCCCGCTCCTTCTGCTCCAGGTGGGTCTCAATGTCGGCCAGCACGGGGGCCGTGCGGTTCTCCTTGATGGCGGCGTAGGCCTCCGTCGGGGAGGCAGCAAGGGACACTGCCAGCTCCCTGGCGATGAAGAGCACCTGGTCGGGGGGTACCACCTCGTCCACCAGGCCCATGGCCAGCAGCTCGGAGGGCTCGTAGAAGTCGCCCACCTCCATCACGTCCCTGGCAACTCGGTTGCCCACCAGGTCCCGTAGCATCCTGTCCGCGGGGTACGGGACGGTGACGCCCAGGCGCACCTCGTTGAGGCCCATGACGGCCCTGCCCGATGTCATGACGCGATGGTCGCCGGTGAGGGCGATGATGGCGCCCCCCGCCGTGGCGTGGCCCCTGATGGCCACCACGGTGGGCTTGGGCATGGCATATAGGTCCATGCACATGCGATCGAAGTAGCCCACGAACTCGGCGAACTTGTCCTTGGGGTACTCGATGAGCTCGGGGATGTCCAGACCGATGGAGAAGAAGCGGTCGCTCTCCCCCGTCAGCATGACAGCGTGGACTTCATCGTCGTCACGGGCCTGCTTCACCTTGGCCCAAAGGTCGTTGACCAGCTGCATGCCTATTGCGTTGGTGACGGACTTGGCCAGCCGGATGATGGCCACGCCCTCCTCCGTGTGGTACCAGACCTGCTCCACGTCCCCACCCCCCGGTGATGGCTCAGATCGGTGGATGGGCCTCGTAGCCGGCGTCCTTGACGGCCTGGACCGCGGCGTCCATGTCCAGCTCGCCCTCGTGGGTGATGATGGCCACGTCCTTCACGTTGTCCGCCTTTGCCTTCTTGACGCCAGGTACCTTCTCGAGGGCCATCTTGACGCGCATCTCGCAGTGGCCGCAGGTCATGCCGGTCACGGTGAGTTCCGTGGTGTTGCCTTTCTTTCCAAAGAGGGCCATTTTGCTCAGCTCCCTTGAAGGGTGGACATGGAAAAGGAAGACCTGATATATATTTCTGCCCGGATGGGGCTGGTATCGGAAAAGGGGAGGTTGAGGGGGCCCGCGGGGACTGGAGAGACGCGGACCCCCTCTTTGTGAGCGTCTAGCTGCCGTACTTCTCCTTGAGCTCCCGGTACGTCTCCTCGCTTATCTCGCCCAGGATGAAGCGCTCCTCCAGCTTGGCCAGCAGGTCCCCGTTGGCGGCGCCAGCCTTGGCCTCGACCTTGGGCTTGGCGCCGTGCTCCTTGAGGAAGGAGGACGGATCGCCCATGTCCGAGTAGTACCAGTCGCCATCGATGTTGGTGACCTCCCTGTCGCCCTCGACGGTCTTCTTCTCACCGGTGGCCAGGGCCGACGCCAGCTCGTTCCAGTCGCGGTCCTTGAGGGCCGCGGAGGGGATGCCGTAGGGGAGCTGGCCGATTGTGTTGGCGTACTTGCGCTTCAGGTTGTCGAGGCGGAGCTGCTCCGCGTCCTCGGCGGCCTGCCCGTTGCCGTTGGTGTAGCCGTTGGTGTCGATGTCCGCGAACAGCGCCTCCACCTCGGCGGGGGCCGCCTGGGTGACCGAGGCCTCCATGCTCAGCTGGGTCTCGGCCACGCCGGTGTTCGAGACCTCGATGCCGCTCATGTCCTCGGTCTCCACCCACATGTCCTCGCCGTCGGTGTGGCCATTGCCGTTGCCGTCGTCCCCGTTCTTGGACTCCTCCAGGGCGTCGGCGGCCTCCCCGACCATGTCGGCGATGGCCTGCAGGGCCTCCCGCTCGTCCATCTCGGGCTCGGGCGCCTCCTCGTCCTCCTCGTCGCCCTTGCGACGGGACATGACCATGTAACCTCCAGCACCCGCGGCGATTAGCGCCACGAGGACCGCGGCCATGAGACCGGTTGGGATGCCACCGGAGGCTGCCTGGGGATTGTCGTCGGGGTCCTCACCGGGACCGGGGCCGCCACCACCGCCTCCGTCGTCGGCGGGAAGGATCTGGATGGTGACGCTGTCCGTCTTCTGGAACTCACCGTCGGTGACGGTCACGGTGATCACGTGCTCGCCCACCTCGGTCAGGGTCAGGGTGACGGTGTTCCCGTAGCCCAGGTGCCCCTCGATGGAGGAGGTCCAGGTGTAGTTGAGGACCTGGCCGAAGGGGGTGTCCGGGTCGTAGCAGACGCAGGTGACGTAGAAGGTCTTGTTGGCCTTGTACTGTGCCCCGTCCTCCGGGTTGGTGACCCTGGGGTCGTCCATGGGGTCGTTCTCGTTGACAACGTGGAACACCAGGTTGAGCTTGACCTTGACGGTGGGCGACACGATGTCGTGGACCGAGAGGGCGAACCTGAGGGTCCCCACCGCGTCGTTGTCGGGGGAGAAGGTGATGACACCGGTGACCCCGTCCATCTCCACTGCCGTGGTGTTGACGTCGAAGACCAGCTCGTGGCCCTCCACGTCCACCACCGTGGGTGTGATGGTGAGGGTATTGCCCTGTCCGATGGTGAACTCCACGATGTCGCCGGTGACGGGCTCGTCGTTTAGGGCGACGATCTCGGGTGCGTCGTTCAGGGGGTGCACGGTGACGGTGACGGTCTGGGACGCCTGGAGCTCCCCGTCGGAGCAGACGAAGGTGATGTCCTCATCGCCGTTCCAGTCCGCCTCGGGGACCAGGGTCACGATCCCCGTGGTCGGGTCGATGGTCACCGTGATGTGCACAGGCACCGGGTCCACGGACCAGGTGATGACGTCCCCGTCGGGGTCCTCGAAGGCCTGGGAGAGGTCCAGCCACTCGGAGTCCTCCCCGTCCTCGTCCAGGAACGGGTCGGGCAGGGGGTTGACCGCCAGGGGCGCGGCGTTCTGGATGATGCGGGAGACGGTGGCCGCCGGGCCCTCGTCCTCGCCGTCGTAGGCGCACACCTCCACGGTCCAGTTCTCGCCCCGGAGGGTGTTGGATGGGCCCACCACGTCGCCGGTGAGCTCGGGCACCAGCACCCCGTCCCGGTACCACCTGTAGTGGTAGGTCAGGGGGAAGTTCTCGGGGTCGTTTGCACCCTGGGTGACCTCCACCCGCAGGGCAGAGGTGGTGACGGGCCTGGCGGGGGTGATCTGCACCGTCGGGGTCGAGGGTAGCCTGTTGAGCACCTCCAACGTCTGGTCGCCCACCAGGTGGCCCGACCACTGTCCATCCTCGTCGGTGACGTTCAGGCGGAACTCGTAGGTACCCAGCTGGGTCTTGGCCAGGGCCTTGAAGGTGGCCGTCCACACGCCGTCGACCAGCTTGGGCCTGGACAGGAGGTTGTCGTCCCAGCCCTCGGATCCAACCAGGTGATGCTCGATGGTGACCGACAGCTGCTCCATCGGGGTGTACTCGTCCCGAACGGTGACACGGATGGTGGTCTCGGTGGTGCGGTAGATGGACTCGTCGTCCACGGATATCGCCTCGGCCACAGGGGGAAGGCGCACCCGCTTCGACCAGTTGAGCCACAGGTTGTCCAGCTGGACGTCGCCGGTTCGGTCCAGGTCCGTCAGCGTGACCAGGACCCTCACCGAGGTATGGTCGCGGAACTCGAACTCGTCCCGCACCGACCAGATGTGGTTGCCGTCCTCGAGGACGCGGGTCGCCAGCACCTCCCAGGTCTCGGCGTCCAGGATGCTGATGGTCCCCTTCCGGGAGCCCGTCAGGCTGGCCGTGAACTTGAAGGTGTCGAAGGCGCCGGTGTCGTGGGGATCGTTGGGGACGATCGCCTTGGACAGGTAACCGGCGGTGTCGGGCCTCACCAGGGGCGCGGCCAACACGTCCGAGGCCCCGGTGGTGGGCACCTCCATGTCGGGGGTCGGGGACCAGCCCGTATCGCCTCCCAGGTAGACCAGGGAGGGGGTCTGGTAGTCGCCGTTGTACTCGAGGCAGGAGAAGACCAGGTCGGGCCTGCCGGTGCCGTCCATGTCCGCCACGGCGACGCCGCTGGCCCCCTTGGTCGGCAGGGTCCAGTCGGGGGTGGAGGGGAAGGTGCCCCACCCGTTAAGGTAGACGTAGGAGTCCACGGAGCGGTTCTGGCTGTTGTCCACGCCGTTGGCGAACACCAGGTCCAGGTCGCCGTCGCCGTCCAGGTCCGCCAGGGCCACGTCCTCCGCGCCCACGGTGGGGACCTTGACGGGGGTCGTCTCGAAGCCGCCCGAGGCCTTGCCCTTGTAGATGTACGAGTCGATCTCTGCGAATCCCCCGGAGAAGCTGTTGGCGAACACCAGGTCCACGTTGCCGTCGTCGTCCACGTCGCCGGCGGCCACGGCACGGGCGCCCTTGGTGGGCAGCAGCTCGTCCGGGGTCGAGGGGAAGGCCCCCTCGTCCTGGTAGAACACCATGCTGTCGGTGGCGGTGGAGGTGCCCTTGTAGCAGGCGAAGACCAGGTCCAGGTCGCCGTCACCATCGGCGTCGGTCACGGCGACGCCCGAGGCGCCATTGGTCTCGAACTCGTGGTCGGTGGTGTCGGACCATCCGTCCGCGGAGCCCCAGAAGAGGGTGCTGTTCACGTCGTGGGCCGTCCCGTCGAACTCCTGGGCGAAGACCACGTCGGCGTAGCCGTCGCCATTTATGTCCTCCATGGCCACGTCCGATGCGCCCACGGTGGGGAATACGTGGTCCGGCGAGGAGCGCCATCCGACCGCGGAGCCCATGAACAGGGGGCTGGAGGCCTCGTAGTTGGTGTCGCTGGTCTGGTGGGTCGCAAATAGGATGTCGGTGTAACCGTTGCCATCGATGTCCCCTACGGTCACAGCCGAGGCTCCCGTGACGCCTATTTCCATCGGACCCACGGAAGTGTGGGCCGTGGACGGCACGTTGAAGCCGTCGACGTCCCGGAGGGTGGTGAACAGCAGGTCCGCGCCGGCCTTTCCCGGTCCGGCGGTAAGGTGACCGTCGACGATGTTCGCGCCCATCATCCTGGCGGCCTTGGCCGGTCCGAAGAACTGCTCGCGCCAGGTCCCGATGTCCTGCCACCTCAGCCTGAGGCGGTCGATGACCGGGGTGGTGGTGTTGAGGTCGCTCTCGAGCCACATCTCCACCTTGACCGACATGTGGGTGAGACCCGACAGGTCCAGGTCCTTGGCCACCACGTCCTCGAAGCCGCTGATGACCTTGTCGCTGGCGTCCTTGAGGGTCACGGTGATGGAGGTGTTGGCCGGGGTGGAGCCCTCGATGACGAGGGTGTCCCACTGCTTGCCCGAGGGCAGGTTGATGGGCTGGGTGACCATCCTGCCCGAGAACTTGCGGGTGGAGGTCCTCCCGCCCTGATCAATTACGATGGAGCCTGGCTGGTAGATGCCGGTCTTGGTGATATCGGGGATGGTGTCTATGGTCCCGTCGGCCCCGTAGTAGATGCGCATCTCGCTTCCCACGCCGGCCACCAGGTCCTCGATGCCGTCACCGTTTACGTCGGCGCATTGCATGGCGTACACGTAGCTGCCCGCGGTCGAGAAGTCCACGGTGTTGTCGTCATCCCATCCCGTGGCGGTCCCTGGCACTATGTATATGTTCCTGCTTGGGTTGTCGGTGCTCATGACCACCAGCTCTGGGTAACCATCGTTGTTAAGGTCGCCCGTGGTGCCGCTGAAGAACGGACCGCCGCCTACTGCCACCATATGGTCAGCGACGTTGTCCATACCCGAGGAAGAGCCCATGTGGACCCTCACCTTATTGTCGCCGGCGTTGTAGAGGATGATGATGTCGTCGTAACCGTCGTCGTTGAAGTCGTCCCCGATGATCCCGTAGGGATACGCACTGACCGTGAAGGTGATGTCGTGGTTGGTGTCGGGGCCGTCGGGGCCCCCGAAGAAGGCCTTGGTGTTCCCCATGGCAGAGAAGATTATGTCGTCGTAGCCGTCGTTGTTCAGGTCGCCCGCGCCCGCCCGGTAGAACTCCATGTCGGTGAAGGAGATGTCGGGCTGTTCGTTGAAGTATCCGCCCTGGTTGAGGAACACGGCCGAGGAGGTGGTAAGGGACTGGTGCCATGCAGCGATGGCGATGTCTATCTGACCGTCGCCGTTGAAGTCGCCCAGGGCCGCCTCGGAGCCCCTCACGACCTCCAGGTCGGTGCTGTCGTCCAGCCCCCAGGTGCCGTCCGTCTTGCCCCAGTAGATCAGGCTGTCGGGGTTCCCGCTCTGGAACCAGGAGTTCGACGATACTATGTCGTTGATGCCATCTCCGTTAAGGTCCGCGATCCTCAGGTCCCTGGGGCCCTTGGCGGAGATGTCGGTCTTGGCGTTGTAGCCCGTCTTGTCGAAGTTGGCGTAGAAGGCGTTAAGCACATCGCTGCCACCCGTGGCGTACCTGTCGAAGACGATGGTCGGGAACGGGTCGGAGGACCTGCTGCCTGACCTGGTGGACGCGCCGCCGTGGTGTTCGGTAAGGTCCAGCTCCAAGGAGCCGTCGGTGAGGTTCAGGCCCCGGACGGAGTCCATCCTGATGTCGGTGACGAAGTCCTCGCGCCACTCGTCGAAGGGGCAGTAGTAGAGGGACCATCCGTCCACCTTGGGACGGTCGGTGCCGCTGGCGACGAGGGTGACCTGTATCCGGAGCCTGGGGTACGCCGTCGCGTCGATGGGCTTGATGGAGACCGCGGTCCCCTCGATGTCCTTGTAACCGTCGATGGTGGCGTTCGCGTAGCCCACCTCGGTGGCCTCGGCGGTGGCGTCCAGCACCGAGATCTTTATCATCGAGTCGCCCGGCAGGTGGGCATCCACCACGACGATGTCGTACTTGACGCCCACGGGGCAGGTGATTACCTCCGAGGCGATCCAGCCCTCGGAGGCGCCCGCCTTCAGCGAGGCCTTTCCGTCCATCACACGGGTGCCTATGAGTCCGCCCGGGGGTATGTACACCCTGCTGGTGTCGTCGAAGCCGTCGGTCCAGGGCTCAGCGTCCTCGACCGAGAAATCCTCAAAGTGCGAGACCAGGTCGCCCCCGGTCTCGGTAGCCGTCCCGCTGAGCCCCGACAAGGCCATCATGGCCACGAGGATCAGCACAGCTAGCGCTCGTCCATCCATTGTTACCACTCCAGTCCCCGGTGTTCGACGGTCGGTCCGGCCCGTCCGCCGCGGCCCGATCGGGGCCCGGGAGGAAGGGACGGTACGGGACCGACCTCGGACACCTCTGTGTGAAAAAACGGGCCGAGTATATAAACCGATTATGGTGTGCTTTGACACGTCGCACCGCCAGGAAGGTCCTGGACGGGCTCAGTTGAGGCGGAACCAGCGCTTCCTGGTCCGGCTGTAGACCGTGAAGCGTCCTTGCTTGTGGGCCTCTATGTAACCCTCGTCGATGAGGGTCTTCAGGTGATAGCCTACCAGGGTCCGCCCGATGCCCAACTCGTCGACGATGGTCTTCTGGTTGATGCCAGGGTTCTCGGTGACCATCTCCAGGATGTGCTCCCGCGTCTGGTCGGGGGTGGCCCTGTGGTCCCCGGGCACCTTGGTCGAGGAGGAGTAGAACCGGCGCAGGGTGCCGTCGCGGACCGACCTCACGAAGCCCTCCCGCTCCAGCACGTCCAGGTGGTAGGCGGCCACGCCGTTGGTCAGGTCGAACTCCCGGATGATCTCGTTGTAGTGCATCCCCGGGTTCTCCACCACGAGACCGTGGATGGCCAGGCGGGTCTTGTTGTCCAGCACCTCGTGCTTCTTAATGCGGGCGTACAAGGGGAGGACCATGAGCACCAGGGCGTACTTGGTGAACTCGAAGGTCATGGCCACGCCCACTATCACCACCAGTGAGGTGGTGACGACGGCCGCGGTGACCACCGGGTCCACGGGCTCGGGCTCCGGGGGCGCGATGCCGGGGTCGGACACCTGCCGGTAGACGACCTCCACCTGGGCGAAGGCGGTGTTGCCCGCCGCGTCCTCGGCCCTCAGGGTCACCGTGACGTTCCCGTCCACCGTCAGGGGCTGGAGGAACGTCCCGTCGGGGAAGGTGATCACCTCCTCAGAGGCGGTCCCGATGGTCATCCTCAGGGCGGCACCCGCCTCGGTCCTGCCGTTGAGGAAAGCGGTCCTGCCCTCGCTCTCGATGGCGCCGTCGGAGAGGCCGTAGAGCTCCAGCACCGGGGGCGTGGAGTCCCGGTCCACCACCACCATGGTGGAGTTGACGTTGCCCGCCGCGTCCACAGAGGTGACGCGGATGATGTTCCGCCCCTCCACCAGGTCGAGGTCGTGGGAGAAGGCTGTGCCCGTAATGGCGACGGGCTCGCCTTGGACGTGTATAACCGCCCCCGCCTCGGAGGTGCCCTCCAGTAACACCGTCGCCTGGCGTGTCAATAAACCGTCAATGGGGGAGACAAGTTCTAGAGCTGGGGGGAGGGTGTCAACAATGACATCCACGGACACTGATGCCGTGTTCCCTGCCAGGTCGACCGCCGTCACGTCTATGGTGCTGGGACCTTCGCCAAAGCCATTGAGGAGAACTTGGAAAGCGCCGCTGGAGAGGGTTACGGGCGCCCCGTTTATGACGATCAGGTCATCCTGCACCGGTTCGTCCAAAAGGCCCGCGACTAGGACGGACGTGTCGTTGAGGAGAGCTCCCGGGACGGGGGCGGTTAGAGTGATGGTCGGAGCCGCGGAGTCCCGCAGCACCGAAAGGGTGAGGGTGCCCACGTTCCCTGCCAGGTCGGTGGCCACTATGGTGATGTCGTTGAGTCCCTCGGAGACGGGCACGTCCACGGTGAAGACGGTACCCGAGACGGACACGGCGTCACCCTGGACGGTTACCGAGGTCACGGGTTCCGAGACCCATCCACCCATGGGCAGGGTGGTGGCGTTGACGATGACGGGTTGGCGACGGACGTCTGGGGAGGTCACCTGCACGACGGGCGGGCTCATGTCGATGAGCACCTGTCCCACGGTAAGGCCGGTGTACATGTCCGTCCCCACACCGGCCCCGTCGAAGGCCCGCACGTAGAGGATGTGGAGACCCTCGGGCAGGTGGAGCGAGTCGGCATACCAGTTCGAGGTGCCGGTGGTGTCGGACCAGATCTTGGTGTCCCAGTCCGGGTTCGGGTCGAAGGAGTACTGCACCAGGGCCACCGAGGAGTGGTGGTCCCGCGCGGTCCCCCTTATCTGGAAGGCAGTGGAGTTCTGGACCACGTCCCCAGAGGGCTCGGACACCGTTATCGCCGGGCCAGTGGTGTCGGTGAAGGTCACCGTGTAGACCCCCCCGTTTTCGGTGGGCACGGTGTCGTCCGCTACTATATCTCCCATGGGGTGGAGCAGCACCGGGGTGAGGTTCGTGGCGATGTCGTTGGTCGTGGAGGTCATGTGCCAGTCGGCATAGGTCTCGTTGCCCCAGTAGCCAGACCTGTCAGTCATGCCGTACAGGACCGACGCGTCCACGGGACCCCTTACCTCGACGTACTGGTTCCATGCGGGAAGGCCGTTCTGCCACTGGCACCACATCTCGAACCACTTGAACGAGGTGATGCTGCTGTCGGCGTAGATGACCACCGCGTCGCCCCGCTCGTGCAGGGTCCTGAATATCTTCACCGTCCCGTGGGAGACCCACAGGTCCGTGGTCGCGTTCACGATGCGGGAATCGGTGATGGTAACGTTGTAGGCCCGCTGCAGCGACACGCCGTTCCGGCCCGATGCCCTGTTGGTGTGGTTTATCAGAACCAGGTCATCGATGGGATTGCCGGTGGCCTTGAGGACCAGTCCGTCTATCCCTGATCTGACCACGGACAGGTCAGTGATGCCCGGGAAGTCCAACGTCTCGGTGTCCAGGTACGCGACCACACCGTGGCCGCCCGCATCGGTGATCGAGTTGTCGTCGAGGCGGAGGAACAGGTCGTCGCAGATCAGGTTGAGGCGGATACCGTTGCCCGAGGTTCCCGATATGGTGTTGTGGGTGACGACTAAATGGGCCGATGAGGTCATCACAGTGACGTTGATCGCGTCCGAGGATTGTGTCATGAGGATGGTGTTCCCCACCAGGACCAGGCCGACCGTGTCGTTCGTGGCGGAGTTTATGCTGCCACCGATGGGGGACCTCCGCATGTTCATGAACGTGTTGTCGGCGATGACTATCGGCTTATCCGTCGGTGAGCCAACGTGGGTGTTGAACATTATCCCGATGGAGTCGCCACCTCCGAAGGTGCAGTTGGTGACGTTCACACCGAACTCGGATATCATCACACCGTAGAGCTTGCCGAAGGTCACCCTGTCAATGGAGCAATTGGAGGTGAGGGTTATCCTGGGCTGGGCGAAGGTGCTCGTGTGGTCAAGGGATCCTCCCGACCATGAGAGCCTTCCGTGCTGCTCGACCACGACCATCGGAATCGACGTGTCCAGGGTCAGGTCGACGTTGACCAGGGTCAGGCTGCCGTACCCGTACACGTGGACGTTGCCCTGGATGGTGACCGAGGTGTCGGAGATGACGGTGTTGTCGTAGATCTCCCAGTCACCGCTGGCGGGCGGCGGGGTCTGGCCTGCGCTGTGGATGGCCACAACCACCAGCGCGGCTAGGATGGCCAAAAGGAGGATGGATAGCTTCCTGCTCCTCACGGGCCTATGACCTCCTTGCTCGACCCGTTGATTAGGTGGGAGCATATATACCCGTTCTGGTGTGGTTTGTCATTTGATGGACGGCCAGGCTCCTGCGGTTCAGGGGCCCCAAAAGGTTGAAATAGGGAATCGCACCATTGGACGACCGACACTCCCAGGGGGGTCGATGTCATGGGGAGAGGGAACGAGTACGAGTGTCCTGATTGCGGTGCGTCCTTCGGCTTCGGAAAGGAGGAGTGCCCTTCCTGTGGTGTGGAGATAGACTGGGACGGGACGGAGTCCGTGGAGATCGGTGAGGAGCCAGTGAGGCTGGTGGACCCCAGGCTGCCCGAGGTAAGGGAGGAGGTGGTCCCCCCCGAGCCCATCTTCAGCCGATGGGGTCTGATCTTCGTCCTCCTCACCGTCCTGGCCTTCTCGGGGACCGTTCTCCTGATGCGTTGGGACACATGGGTCCGGGGCGAGGAGGTGGACAGCATCGGCGACAGTCAGCGCACGCTGATCTACGCGGGGACCTTTGCCACCACCGCGTTCGCCATCCTGGCCATCCTGGACATCATGAGGGGCCAGACCACCCTGGCGGGCGTCCCCAGCGAGTGAGGGCGACCCACCGGACCCTTTCCCCAGAATCTATATATGCGATGAGGGCTCAAAGGATTAGCGAGGGGCCGTTCCTTGGTAGATGCAATATGTCCTGTATGTGGCAAGGGTTACTCGATACCCTTGGGAAGGGGGAGGGAGATGGTTGTCTCCAAGTTCCTTAGCCACAAGGATGGGTGTCAGCTGCCGTTGGATGACGAGTTCGTCAAGGTGGGGGGGAGGATCGGCATAGTCGTGGACACTAACGACCTTGCCAGCGAGTACCCCCTGTTCGAGGTGCAGATGCCCTCGGGCAGGTCCAACATGTTCCGTGCCGCCGAGGTCACAAGGATGGATGACCAGGACCTGGGCCGCCGCAAGTTCTACGAATGAACGGGGTCATTTGCCGTAGTCCTCTATCGAGACCGAGGAGCCTAAGGCCTCGTGCTCGATGAGGTGCCGCTTCAGGCTCAGGTCCTTGGCCTGGCCCCCGAAGCCCACCAGGGCCCCGTTGTGACCAACCACCCTGTGGCAGGGCTGGATGAGGCCAATGGGATTGGAACGGCAGGCCTGGCCCACGGCCCTCGCGGCGCCTGGCCTCCCTATGGCCTCCGCCAGCTGGCCGTAGCTCCTCGTCTCGCCGTGGGGGATGCGACACATCTCGGTCCATACGGCCCTCTGGAACTCGGTCCCATCGGCCCGGAGGGGCAGGTCGAACTCCGTCCGTGCCCCGCGGGAGTACTCCTCCACCTGCCGACGGCACTCCACCATGTGGGGGGGCAGGTCTGGGCTGTCCTCGCCCCTCCTCTCGGAGAAGCCGGCCATCGTCACCGCCTCGTCGTCACCGATGAAGCAGAACCAGCCCATGGGGGTCTCCACGTAAGCCCTGTACTCGTCCGTCATCGTATCACCCTCGGGGTGGAGGGATGCGGGGAGACGATGATAAGGGTGCCGGGGGGGTCGGTGGAAGTGGGGCGCTCCAGGACGCTCCAAACTTGAGCCCATGACGGGAAACCCCATGTATCCGCCCGCGATACGCAATGCTCATTAACCGAAAGGGGTCATTAGGGCTCAGAGGGCACAGGTGTTGGATATGGGAGGCATCGATCTCAAGAGGGAGCTGGCGGACCTCTACAAGGCTCCCAGGAAGCCCGTGATGGTGGACGTCCCCAGCCTCAGGTACGCGATGGTGGACGGCACTGGGAACCCCAACGACAACGAATGGTTCCAAGAGGCCACGGGCGCCCTCTACGCCGTGTCGTACACCCTCAAGTTCAAGCTCAAGAAGGGGCCCTCCGCCCTAAACTACGTGGTGATGCCGCTGCAGGGCCTGTGGTGGGCCGAGGACATGGAGGTGTTCGTGATGGACGCCCGGGAGGAGTGGCTGTGGACGCTGATGATCCTCCAGCCCGAGGAGGTGACCCCTGAGATGTTCAACGACGCGTGCCAGGAGGTCCTTGACAAGAAGGGGCTGGAGGCGGTGAACGAGCTTCGGCTTGAGGAGTACCACGAGGGCCCATCGGCCCAGGTCATGCACTTGGGCCCCTACGCCGAGGAGGCGCCCACCATCGCCATGCTGCACGAGTACATCGAGGATAGCGGGAGGGTCCCCAGGGGGAAGCACCATGAGATCTACCTGGGCGATCCCAGGAGGACCGCGCCAGAGCGATTGAAGACCATCCTCCGTCAACCCGTGGGCGAGCCGTGAGGCGTCCACAGGTGCCTCACCAGCCCAGTGCGGGGCAGGTTACTTATCAAAGGCCTGTGTAGTAAAGGACGCTGCAGGGCAGGGTCCGTTCCCCACCAACCCCCCCTTTGGGGCCGTCTCGGCCCCTTGTCGTACTAGTTTGTACAACACCTCCCCGGACCCTCCCTCAGCCTCTTTTGATCCCGACGGACATGGAGGCTGGGCCCTCCAATTCTGACCGATATCCATCGACCGACACCATGATTGCCCAGTAGGAGCATCGAGGACCATGGCCCTGTTCCGCAAGCGATCGAGGGGGGAGCCCCCGTCAGAGAAGGAGTGGCCCAGGGGCACGGTGGAGCTGGACGACCGGTCGTTCCAGGGCTTCGTCGACAAGTACCCCCTCTCCGTGGTCGAGTTCTGGGCCTCCTGGTGCGGGCCGTGCAAGACCATGAGGCCCATCATCAGGGACATGGCCGAGCGGCACCGGGGGAAGGTCGCCTTCGGGAAGGTGAACATCGAGAGGCACAGGAGGCTCGCCGAGGCCCACGACGTGCTGTCGATCCCGCACCTGGTGTTCATCTCCTACGGACAGGTCGTGGGCAACTACCATGGCAAGATGAGCCGCCGGAAGCTGGAGGGCAAGATCGGCGACATGGCGAAGAGGTACTCCTGAGGGCCGCGTCCAGAGGACCTCGAGGCGGTCGGGGGACGAAGGGATTATTTACAGCTTGCGCCATTTGCCGTCGAACGGAGGGCATGAAGAATGTACCCTGAGCTGGAAGGCCTTGAGCCCGCCCTGCTGTGGAAGCACTTTGACGCGATCATGAAGATACCCCGGTGCTCGAAGAACGAGGACGCCGTGCGGAGGTACGTGGTGGGCTTCGCCGAGGCCCATGGCCTGGAGCACGTCCAGGACGCCGCCGGGAACGTGGTGGTGAGGAAACCCGCATCACCCACCCGGGAGAGCGCGCCGGGTGTCATCCTCCAGGGGCACCTGGACATGGTCTGCGAGAAGAACGCGGACACCGAGCACGACTTCGCGACCCAGGGCATCGTCCCCGACCAGCGTGGCGACCTACTGTACGCCAAGGGCACGACCCTGGGGGCCGACAACGGCATCGGGGTCGCCACCGCCATGGCCATCCTGGAGTCGACGGACCTGGAGCACGGTCCCCTGGAGGCCCTGTTCACCGTGGACGAGGAGACGGGCCTGACCGGTGCCTTCGAGCTGGAGCCCGGCTTCCTCAAGGGGCGCATCATGATAAACCTGGACTCCGAGGACATGGGCGTCGTCACCATCGGCTGCGCCGGGGGAGGCGACACCTCCTTGAAGCTCCTCTTGGAGCACGACCACCTCCAGCCCCACTGCACCGAGGCCTTCATCAAGGTCACCGGCCTCAAGGGCGGCCACTCGGGGGTGGACATCCACGAGGACCGGGCCAACGCCATCAAGCTGCTGGCACGACTGATGTGGAACGTCTGGGATCTGAACCTCTCCGTCATCGACATCAAGGGCGGCGACAAGCACAACGCCATCCCCAGGGAGGCTTGGGCCAAGGTCGGCTTCACCACCGGCGAGCTGGCCGAGCTGCAGAAGGCGGTGTCCGACGCCGAGATAGCATTCCGCCTGGAGTACGGGGCCCGTGAGCCCGACCTGAAGGTGGAGCTGGAGATCATAGGCGAGTCGGACCGCAAGTGCGTCTCGGTGGGTTCCAGCTTCCGTCTGGTCGAGCTGCTCATGGCACTGCCCCACGGCGTCTGGAAGTACAGTCACGACATCGAGGGGCTGGTGGAGAGCTCCACCAACCTGGCGGCCATCAAGATCGAGGACGGGGCGCTCGTGGTGCTGCTGTCAACCCGAAGCTCCATCGCCCAGGCCCTGGAGGCCCTCCGGGGTCGCATCGAGGCCATAGGCAACCTGGCGGGGGCCGAGGTCCATCACGCCAACGCCTACCCCGGCTGGCAGCCCAATCCCGAGTCGGAGCTCTTGGGCATCGCCAAGGCCGTCCACGCCAACCTGTTCGGGGAGGCGCCGGTGGTCGAGGCCATCCACGCGGGGCTGGAGACGGGCATCATCGGGGAGAAGTTCCCGGGCATGGACATGGTGTCCATCGGGCCCACCATCAAGAACCCCCACAGCCCGGACGAGTACATCGACCTGACCACGGTGGTACCCTTCTGGAACTGGGTACTGGCGTTGCTCTCACGCCTGTCATCGTAGGCGAGGGGCGAGGGACCTAGGCGTGGTCCTTGAGCCAACCGAGCACGTTGGCGTACCAAACCTGCGAGTTCGCGGGCTTCAGCACCCAGTGGCCCTCGTCGGGGAACCATAGGAACTTGGACTCCACTCCCATCGTCTGGAGGGCCGTGAACAGCGAAAGGCCCTCCGAGGCGGGGCACCGGAAGTCCTGCTCGCCCTGGATCACCAGCATTGGGGTCTTGAAGTTGGCCACGTGCAGGTGGGGCGAGAACTGCAGGAACTTCTCGCGGTTCGTGTGGGGGAGGCCGCCGTGCTCCCACTCCTCGAACCACAGCTCCTCGGTGGAGTAGGCCATCGTCTCGGCGTTGAAGATGCCGTCGTGGGACACCAGGGCCTTGAACCGGTGGTCATGACCCGCGATCCAGTTGACCATGAAGCCCCCGAAGGAGGCTCCAGCGGCCACCATCCTGTCGCCGTCCATGTAACGGTACCGCTTGAGGAAGTGGTCCACTCCCATCATCAGGTCGTCGTAGCACCTGCCCCCCCAGTCACCAGAAATCTGGTCCTGGAACCGGTCCCCGTAGCCCGAGGAGCCACGGGGGTTCAGCTGCACGGCGACCATGCCCTGGGACGCGAACATCTGGACCGACCACCGGTAGTTGAAGTGGTCCAGGAATGCGCTCTGGGGGCCTCCGTGGATGATGAGGGCCACGGGCCACCTGCGCTTGGCGGTGAAGCCCGGGGGCTTGACCAGCCAGCCGTGTACGGGGTCCCCGTCTGCGCCGGTATACCAGAACTCCTCGATGTCGTTCATCTCCACCTCCCTCCCCAGGTGGTCGTTGTGACGGGTCAACGCCTCGACCTTCGCCCCCGCGTCCTTGGGCGTGCCCTTGGGCGCGGGCCCGTTCTCGACGATGGGAGCTATGCCCCTCCCGGGGGTCAACCGGTACAGCTCCACGGGCCTGGTCGTCGACTCGCGGCCGACGACCAGCTGCCTGCTCCCCGGGATGACCGCTAAGAAGGAGTTGGTGGTGCCCTCGGTCAGCTGTCTGGCGGCGCCGCCCTTCACCGGGATCCGGAACACAGACACGTGGGCCCGGTCCTGGGCGAGGAAGTAGACGTCCTTCCCGTCGGAGGAGAACTCCAGGGTGGCCGCCGACCTGTCCAGGTCCTCGGTGAGGGACCGGGTCCGCTTGGTCCGACGGTCGTACAGCTTGACCCGCCTTCGGTCGGCCTCGTAGCCCGGCTTCGAGCAGCCCAGGTAGGCCAGGTAACGGCCGTCGGGGCTGTAGACCGGGTCGCTGTCGCAGGCCCGGGTGTCCGAGACCTTGACGGCCCTTCCCTTGCGCTTGATGCCCGCCAGCTTCTGCACGAAGACCGAGTTGTTGACGCTCCTCGCCACCACCTTGTCCGGGTTCTTGATGTAGGCGATCTCGTCCCCCCGTGGCGAGAACACGAAGTCCTGGCCGCCGCCAAGGCTGATGGGCGGGACGTCCGCGTCCCCGGGGGTCACGTCCTCCATGTCCCCCGACCCCAGGTCGACGATGAACACGTGGCTCCTCTTCATTTCGCGCCAGTGGTCCCAGTGGCGGAACAGGAGGCCCGTCTCCACCCGGGCCTTGGAGTGCTCGTTGGGCAGGCCGTAGACCTCCTGGTGGGTGGCGTCCGCCTCGGCCCACTTGAGGTGAGGCGACACCAGCACCGACCTGGAGAAGGCGATGCGACTCCCGTCGGGTGCCCACACGGGGGTGCCCGCGCCCCCCTCG
>CP070808.1:1102271-1110126 GCA_020343715.1 Thermoplasmata archaeon | reverse complement strand
GAGCTGGCCAAGCGCTACGGGGAGTTCACCCGGGTCCAGTTCGACGAGTCGCTGGACGACGAGGCCAAGGTGGCGTACCTGACGCTGCTGTTCGCCCAGATAGCCCAGCGCACCGGCCGGCCCCCCGAGGAGATCCTGGAAGAGTTCAACGAGATGGTGAGCGAGGCGGGCCTGGACGTGGTGACCGCCGAGATAGCCATCGACGATAGGGAAGGTTGAAAAGGGGTGCCACTCGGTTCGCCCATCACTCATCAATGATCAGAGTCAATAGCTATCGTCATCGTGGCGGTTGGCCATGGAACGCGGTTGCCTATAAGGGTTCCGCTACAGGCGGATGTACCCCTCCGCCTCCAAGAAGAGGTACAGGAGGTACGCGCCGGCGATGACGAAGACCACGCCGGTCACCCGCTTTATCCAGATGTAGTTCTTCATCATGCCCGTCTTGACCTTCTCCTCGGAGACGGTCAGCACCACCGACACGACGGCCATCAGCAGCCAGAGGGAGAAGAGGAACACCGTGAAGGTCATCACCGTGTCGAAGGCCTGTCCGGTGGCGACGGCGGCGAACACCAGGGCGATGAAGATGGGGGCCGAGCAGCCCGCCGAGGCCGAGCCGTAGCCCACGCCGTACAGGAACAGGCCCGTGGTGTTGAAGGTGGGCTTCCGGGGCCCCTTGGGCGGGCGTATCTTGTCCCTTAGCCAACGGAAGGGCGCGGTGATGTAGCCGGTGTTGATGGCCACGTCGAAGAGGGTGAGCAGGCCCATGACCACCAGGATGACGCCAACGACGGGCCCGAGGTAGGCGATGGCGTCCCCCACGGCGGTGACGCCTAGGAACAGCAGGGGTATCACTATGATGCCCAGCACGAAGTAGACCAGCACGATGCCGAGGCCCGAGATCGTCCCCAGCCTGAGGCCTGTCCGTATCTGCTGACTCCTCGTTAGCTCCTTCTCCTCCAGGCCCTCCTCCTCCCGCTTCTTGGCGGCGTCGGCGCCCACCTTGAAGTAGTAGGTGATGTAGCCGGGCAGCAGGGGGAAGGAGCAGGGGCTGAAGAAGGCGGCAAGGCCCGCGATGAAGGCGAAGGCGATCAGGCCCAGTTGCTGGGCGGGATTCTGACGTACCGCCTCGCCGGAGATGGCCAGGTCGATCTGGTGGGATATGTCGTCGATGTCGATGTTCTCGACGCCCTTGGGGGTCTTCCTCCAGGTCTGGAAGCCGTCCCCGTCGATGATGATGATGGTGGGGTTGGCGGTGATGGCGTACTTCCTGAGGCCGTCCTGGTCATCGTTGTCCATGGTGAAGCGCCAGTGGTAATCGTTCTCCTCGGCATAGGCCTTCAGGTCCTCGGCCCTCTCCGAGGGAACGTTGTCGATGGAGAGGATCTCGTAGTTACGGTCGTCCCCGTCGTACATGTCCTTCAGGTCGTGGGCCAGCACCTTGCAGGGCTCGCAGGTCAGGAACATGAAGTCCAGGACCAGCACCGTGTTGTTCTCTCGATAATCGGAGAGCCTGAACGTCACCCCGTCCACGTCGGTGAACTCGATGTCGGGGGCCTTCTCTACATCCTCCGCAACTATGGTCGGCATGGCCAGCGCTAGACCGAGGAGGATGAGGACGATGCCCGCTAGGGCCCTGGCTTTGCTGACCACCAACTTGACCTCCTTTTTGACGGGAATGCTGCAGGCGCTATATCAATGATGCCCTCATGGGCACCTCACAGCAGAGGGTCGATTACCTCCTTCAGGTCCTCGAAGGAGGTGACACCCACGTCCCGGGAAGCGATGAGCCCCTCCTTGTCGACCACGACCATCGTGGGGATGTTGGACGCGTCGTACTTCTGGCCCACGCCGTCGATGTCCCTGGCGAACCGCCAGTTCGCGTGATTGTTGTCGCGGAACTCCCGCAGCTGCTGGTTGGACTCCTTCGTGTCGACGCCGATGGACAGGATCACCACCTGGGACTCAGGGTAATGGGCCCTAAGCTGGTTCAGGTGGTCCATCTGGGTGACGCAGGGGCCGCACCAGGTGGCCATCAGGTCGAGCACCACCACCTTGCCACGGAACTGGTCAAGGGCTATGGGCTCTCCGTCGATGGAGGTGATGAGGAAGTTGGGGGCTGCCTCGTTGGTGGGAGGGGGACCGTTGCCGTCGCCGTTCCCGTCGTCGCTGGGATTGGTTGTCACGGCGTAGGCGGCGATGGCCACAATCGCGAACACCACGACCACGATGGCCATCGTGCGCCAGTGCTGCTCCATGAAGGTGGGAGGTGGGGGCGCTGGACGTCGGCGCCCGTTCTTCTTCTTACCTCTGTTCCTGGCTCTCTTGGCCATGGCGAAGCCTCGGTACGTTAGTACAGCTGGCCCATTAAAAACGGTTTCCCCTCACGTTGGGGGGATTCCCATCAAACGAGGTCGTCGATGACCTCCATAAGCTTGGCGGTGGTGACGGTGCCAGTGTGGTAGTACTGGATGACGCCATCCCCGTCGATGACTACGGTGGTGGGGTAGGCGTCGACCATGTAGTCGGTTCCCATGTCGCTGGACTTGTACGTCATGGGCCAGGTGATGTCGTACTTGACCCTGTACTCGGCCACCTTGTCCTTCGACTCCCTGTCGTCAGGGTCGACCCACAGGATGGCCACCTGGTCCTCGGAATAGGTGTCCCGGACCTCCTCCATCGCGACGATCTGGTCGGTGCAGTAGACACACCAGGTGGTGAAGAAGTCCACCACCAGGACCCGGCCCTCGAAGTCCTCCAGCTGGTGGGCGATGCCATCCACGTCGGTGACGTCGAAGTCGGGGGCAGGGTCGCCCTTGCCCAGGCCGCCGCCTATGCACATGCTGACGGTCATCGTCAGCGCGACCAATGTGACGGCCACCAGCCTGGCGGTTCGGGCTCCCTTGCGCATCACCGATAATGGAGGTGCACCTGCCATATGAGGTTTGCCCCATCGGCGGGTGCCTGGACACCCCTGACGGTCCCAATAAGGTACTTATACGCTCCCGGCGGTATTGTGGACGATACCGTGGAGGAGGTCGCCGAGTCAGGACTCTTCGGCCGCTGGGACATGCTCCCGGTGCGCTACCGCTACGTGGCGTTCGCAGTCCTGGCCTTCCTGGCAGGCCTGGTCGCGGGCGCCTCGGGCACCAGGTGGGCGACCCCGGCCTGGTTCCTGTCCACGGCGGGGGGCGTCTTCCTCTGCTTCTACGCCTTCCCCTCGGTGTGGAGGTACCTGTTCTTCTTCGGCCTGACCTACCTCCTGCTGGCAGTGGGCGTCCTCCCCCTCATCGTGTTCATCGAGACCCCGGTTTTCATCGGCGTGTCGCTGCTCATGCACGGCCTGGCCGTGGTGGTGGCCTTCTTCGTCCTCAAGGATGTGGTGCTGCAGAGGAGGGCCTACCACATAAGCGCGATCACATCGGGCCACGAGGCACCCTACGTGCCCATCGGCCTCTGGACCCTGGCCCTGGGGGCCTTCGTCGTGGTCGCCGACATCTCGATGGTCAGCCTCGGCTTCTGGATCACCGACACCTGGACGCTGAACCCCTACATAGTGGCGGAGCTGGTCCTCATCGCCCTGCTCATGTACCTCCTGGAGGTCCCACAGAAGGCCTTCGGGGGCAAGGGCGACGACTTCGTGCCCCGGGTCTCCCTGGCGGGGATCACCAGCGAGACCAAGAAGGTGGCCAAGCGCATCGTGAAGCGGCCCAAGGTGGACGCGGGGGCCAAGCGCACCGCCGCGGCGGCCAAGTCCAAGGTCAAGCCCAAGGTCCTGCGGGACGGCACCCTGGAGTGCCCCGCCTGCGGTTCGGACCTGGCCATCGACGTGAGGCGATGCCCCGAGTGCTACCGGGACAACGAGTTCGCATGGTGCCCGGTGAGCGAGCACTACATCATACCATGCCCCGCGTGCGGCAAGCCCACGGTGTACGGCGAGGAGGCCTGCTCCCACTGCGGCCACAACCTCTCCCTCAGCTACAAGTGCCCCGAGTGCATGAAGTCGACCCCCCTGCAGCGGTGGGAGCGGGCTTGAGGCCGCTCAGGGACCACGTTGGGGACCTGCTCTGGCAGGTGGAGCCTGGCAAGGTGACGACCTACGGCGACGTGGCCCGCGCCCTGGGCGACATCGTCGCTGCCCGGGCCGTCGCCCTCATAGCCAACGAGGAGCTGGACCCCGAGGACTTCCCGGTCCACCGGGTCGTGAGGAAGGACGGGAGCCTCGGAAGGCACCCCATGGGGACCGAGGAGATGTCGCGAAGGCTGGCGGCCGAGGGTGTCGCCGTCGAGGGCGACCGGGTCGCCGACATGGAGGACACCCGCCAGATGTTCTTCGAGTCGGACCTGCCCCTCAAGGGGCTGCGGAAGGTCCAAAAGGCCCTGGGCGAGAGCCTCAACCTGGGACCGCTGGGGATCACCCCGAGGACGCTGGTGGGCGTGGACGTGGCCTACTCGCGGGACGGTCAGGCCCACGCCTCAGCCGTCCAGGAGGACCTACACACTGGCAAGATCGTCGCCAACAGGTACTCAAGGGTCCCCGTGGACTTCCCCTACATCCCCTCGTACCTGGCTTTCCGGGAGATGCCCGCCCTGGAGGCGGTGCTCGACGAGGTCAATCTGGACGATGCCCTTCTCCTGGTGGACGGTCAGGGCATCCTCCACCCCAGGGGCTTCGGCATCGCGTGCCACGTGGGCGTGTCCCTGGGCGTTCCCACCGTGGGCGTGGCCAAGTCGATGCTGGTGGGCACGTACGACATAGCAGCGCTCCGGAGGGACGGCAGCGCCCCCGTCAAGGTGGACGGGGAGCACAGGGGATGGATAATCTCCCCCGACGGCGGCGAGAAGCGGGCGTCCCTGGTGTCCCCCGGTCACAAGGTTTCGGTGGACGACTCGCTCAGGCTGCTCGAGGGTACGTTGGGGAAGCGCCAGCCCCGGCCCCTGGAGCTGGCCCACGCGGCCGCAACGGCGGCCAGGCGAGATTGGGACCTTCACTCCACGATGTCCAGCTGACCATGCAGGCCGGAGGACACCTGGAGCTCGTCACGGAAGGTTCGGGCCCATCCGTTGGTTATCCTGATGCGGGAGCCCTCGGTGACCTGCTCTATCTGGCCGTTCCAGAGGGAGAGGCGCACCCTGTCGCCCTTCTCGTCCTCGGCCCAGGCGTCGCAAACCTTGGACTGCCGGCCGTACTTGGTGATTATCTCGCGGGGCTCCTGCAGCTCTACGACCTTTAAGACCAGGTCGTCGATGGCTTGGTTCGGTCGGACGTCGGCGACATACATGGGGCTCGAACGACGTGCACGCCCTGCCCCTATTTGATGGTTTCGGCGCAGGTCTGCGGGAGGCGAACACCGGGACCGGCGTCCCCCGGAGGCCCATCGAAAGGCCTTTATCGGGCCGGTACGGTAACCCCCTTGGCGGGCCCCGTCAGGGGTCCAGGTGGTCACGCCATGAACATTATGGAGTACAGCGCCAAGGAGATTTTCCAGCAGTACGGGATACCGACGCCGGAGGGCTACATGGTCACCTCCCCTGAGGGGATCCAGGAGGTCCTCTTCCCCGTTGTCGTCAAGGCCCAGGTGCAGACGGGCGGCCGCGGCAAGGCGGGCGGCATCAAGTTCGCGGGCACCACCGAGGAGGCCCGGGCCGTGGCTGGCGAGATCCTGGGCATGGACATCAAGGGCCACACCGTCCGGAAGCTGCTCATCGAGCGCCGTCTCAACGTGGACAAGGAGCTGTACCTGGGGTTCGTGGTGGACCGGTCCGCCCGGAAGGTCCGCTGCATCGCATCGGCCGAGGGCGGCATGGACATCGAGTCGGTGCCCAAGGACAAGCTGTTCTCTTACCCGTTCCACCTGGAGGACTTCCTCAGCGAGGAGGCCATGAACAAGATGGTCGACATGCTGGGCCTTTGCGGCATCCACAACGACGCCATGGTGGAGATGACCGAACGGCTCTACAAGCTCTTCACCGAGCTGGACGCCACGCTAGTGGAGATAAACCCCCTGGTCATCACCCACGAGGGGGAGCTCATAGCCGCCGACGCCAAGCTGGTCATCGACAACGACGCGCTCTGGCGCCAACCGGACCTGCCGGCCCCAGAGGACGAGTACACGCCGCTGGAGCAGCGGGCGAGGAAGGACGGCATCGCCTTCGTCCAGCTGGACGGCGACATAGGGGTCATCGCCAACGGCGCCGGCCTGACGATGGCCACCCTGGACGCCCTACGCTCCGTCGGGGGCGACGGGGGCGTGTTCCTGGACCTGGGTGGCACCGACGACCCAGAGCAGGTCAAGAAGGCCTTCCGCCTCATGAAGGACGCCAAGCCCAAGGTCGTGCTGCTCCACATCTTCGGGGGCATCACCAAGTGCGACACCGTGGCCATCGGCGTCCGTGACGTGCTGGAAGAGGAGTGCTTCGAGGCCCCAGTGGTGGCCCGTATAAAAGGCCGCAACGAGGACCTGGCCCGCCAGATCCTCAAGGACGCGGGCCTCATAGCCGCCAAGAGCCTCCAAGAGGCGGCGGCCAAGTCCGTCGAGCTCGAGGGAGGTGAGTGCTGATGGCGATCCTCGTCGACAACGACAACAAGGTCCTGGTCCAGGGCATCACCGGCCACCAGGGCCAGTACCACACCGATGCCATGCTCAACTTCGGCACCAACGTGGTGGGCGGCGTGACCCCCGGCAAGGGGGGCCAGGAGGTCCACGGCAAGCCCGTGTTCAACACCATGCAGGAGGCGGTGGACGCCACCGGCGCCAACTCCACCTGTGTGCTGGTGCCCCGGAAGTTCGCCCTGGGCGCCGTCATGGACGCCGTCAACGCCGGCATCCAGCTCCACGTGGTCATCACCGAGCACATCCCCGTCCACGACGTCATGAAGTTCGTAAGGGCCGCAATGGACAACGGCCAGCGGGTCATCGGACCCAACTGCCCCGGCGTGGCCAGCCCAGGAAAGAGCAAGATAGGCATACTGCCTGACAACATCTTCAAGCAGGGGAACGTGGGCGTGGTGAGCAGGAGCGGCACCCTCACCTACGAGATCGTCAACTCCATCTCCGAGTACGGCCTGGGCCAGAGCACCTGCGTGGGCCTGGGGGGCGACCCGGTCACCGGAACCTCCTTCATCGACGCGGTGCAGATGTTCGAGGACGACCCCGAGACCAAGCAGATGGTGCTCGTGGGAGAGATAGGGGGCTCTGCAGAAGAGGAGGCCGCGGCCTATATCAATGAGCACATCAGCAAGCCCGTCTTCGCCTACATCGCCGGCCGAAGCGCCCCCCCGGGCAAGACCATGGGCCACGCTGGCGCGATAGTGTCGGGCGCCAAGGGTGACGCCGCCTCCAAGAGGGCGGCCCTGGAGGCCGCGGGCATCGGCGTGGCCGAGTGGCCCACCGACATCCCTAGGATGATACTGGGCGAGCTCTAGGGCCTCATTCATCGTCCCTGGGGATCATCTCCTCCAGCTCGGCCACCGTGGGCTCGTGGTCGAAGTAGTCCCTGTCTCCCTCGTCGTCCAGGTCCTCCTCCAGCTCAGAGATTATCTCCTCGGCGGTCTGCTCGGGCTCCTCCTCCTCCTCCACGGGTTCAGGTTCGGGCTCCTCGGCCCTCTCCTTCCCCTCGTGCTCCCGCCCGATGCGGTAGTAGCCGGTGAAGTGGCCGACCAGTACTCCCAGGAGCGCCACGAAGATGATGAGGGCGATGGCGATGATGGAGTCCCAAAAGGCTCCAGATGGCTCCTCTGCCTCCGAGACGAAAGCATAGGAGTAGCTTATGGTGGAGTCGCCGTCATTGTCCCAGGCCTCAACGGTGATGTTGTAGTCTCCCTTTTTATCGTAGACCTTGGTGAAGTTGATGGAAT
>CP070808.1:1088948-1102171 GCA_020343715.1 Thermoplasmata archaeon | reverse complement strand
GGATGCCCGCCTCCTCGCAGGCGTCCAGCGCGTTGTCCACCGCCTCCTTGACCGATGTGATGATGGCCCGGGTCGGCGAATCGAATCCCAGCAGCTGCTTGTTGCGCTCGAAGAACTCGGAGACCGATATCTCCTTCTGCTTCTTCGCCAGCTCGTCGGCTATGTTGAAGGCCGTGCCAGGCATGCCCATCCCTCCGGCATCTAGCCAGTTTCTACTCAATAGTGGTACTGTATAATTAACATTTGGGGGAGCCAGTGTACGGGACCGGGCTCGGGATGCACCCTTGAGGTCCGGTGGTACAACGTGAAAACTAGTTATACCTCTGGCCCATTGTAAGCCGGACCTAGCTCCAGGGGGAGATAGACTTGCGTGGAAGATACCTTCCGATAATCGGATTCCTTGTGTTCTTCGCCGTCCTCATCGGCGTGATCGTCACCCTGTCACCCGAGGCGGAGGCGGTAGTGACCTACACCAACAACGAGGACAGCGACAATGCGCTCTGGATCGAGCCACCGGCGTCGCTGGACGAGGTGGAGATCTGGAGACGCAGCGGCGGCAACATCAACCAGGACTGGTGGAAGTTCAACGTCTCAGGAGGTCAGCTGGTACAAATAAACTTCCGAAAGTACGACCGGTTCAACGACTTCGAGCCCCCCTTCGAGGGCGGCACCTACCTGATGAACTACCGTGTCTACGATGCGGGGCTCAACGAGGTCTACAGGTACTCCAGGACCTATGACAATCCCCCGAACGACCTGCACAGACGGGACATGTGGTCGCACGTGGTCCCGGACGGGACCATCGGACCCTACTACGTCTGGGTGTTCGTGGCGACCAACCAGAACCGAGACCACGCGTACTACTGGATGAACGTAAGCGTGGAGGACGTCGGCGACATGAACACCGTATCCCATTTCAGCGGGACCCTCGACGTGAATGCCAGCTACACCGCCGACTACGACCCCATCGACATGTTCAAGGTCGACCTCACCGCCGGTCCCACCACGGCGGATATGGTCACCCTGGACTTCTCCAAGACAGAGGCCGATGTGGACCTGGTGCTGGAGGTCTGGGAGGTGCTCCCCTTCGGTAGCGGCGAGAACTGGCACATGGTCAACAGGACCACCTCGGGTCTTGCCGTCGACATACCGGTTAAGTTCGTAGCAGACCACACGGGTACCTACCTCGTACGCATCACGCGAGACTTCTGGAACACGGGCAGCACGAACTACACGCTGGACGTGTCCATCGGATCGAAGGCCCATGACGGAGATAACCTGCCCGACGACGGCATGGAGATATTGCACGTCCAGAAGCTGCGTGACCGGACCATCGAGATGGGTTACGACACCCATGATTGGTACAAGGTCCAGGTGCTCGCGGGGGACATGATATTCAAGGTCGAGGTGGATATCAATGACCCGGACGCGGAGTTCGGACTGGGCTACGAGGTCGTCGTCTACAACGAGACGGGCAGGATGCTGTGGGCAGGGTCCTCCGTACGGTCGGGACCCAGCTACTTTGATTCCATCACGGTGCCACCCTCGGGGACCACCACCATCTTCGATTTCGACGAGGTCCTCTACGTCAGGTTTTCCGCAGACGCCGGTGTCACCGACCGTGGTTTCGAGGGCTTCAGGTCCAAGTACGATATCAACTTCGTGCTGACGAACCGGGTACCGGAGCTCATCGTTCCCTTCAACGGGACGTACGAGTGGGACGAGGACGGGGGCATCAATCTCTTCCTCGACAGTCACTTCTACGACCCTGACGGGGACAAGATGGAGTACTTCCTGCTCAACAGGACCAGTGGCTGGAGCTACGACGTGGCGGGACTCACGTACTGGGGTTGGATGAACATCACCTCGCCCCCTGATTGGAGCGGCAACGAGACGTGGACCCTCAAGGCCCAGGACGAGGGGCAGACCGGCAACGACCACAGGATCTTCATAGACTTCACGTTCATCGTCCATCCCGTCCCCGACCTCCCCATCAGCAACGGCTCCCTCTACCGCCAGATCGACGAGGAAGAGACGACGACAGCGGACCTACGAAAGCTGTTCTATGACGTGGACGATGGACCCGGAGGGGTCATCACCTTCGGTTACACCGACACGGGTGTCACCGAGGTCGAGGTTGTTCTGGACGAGGTCACTGGAGCGGTGGAGCTCATCCCTGGACCCGACGTGTTCGGGGACTTCACCTTCGAGTTCTTCGCGGTGGACGACAATGACGTCCCGGTGACCGGGACCATCGACCTGAGGGTCATCGGGATAAACGACATCCCTCGCATAACGGCACCCATCGAGACAGTCCAGATGTACGAGGGCGGGGACGAGGTTGAGGTGGACATGTCCCTTTACTTCCACGACGTGGACGGTGAGGCGCTAACCTACACCTACCTGGTCCCGACGGCGGACCAGGCGTTCATCAACGTCTACCACAAGAACAACGTCATCACCGAGCACAGGGTCGTCATCGAGCTGATCGACGACGGCTATTATGGCGCCATCCTGGTCAACGTGACTTGCAAGGACGAGGAGGACACCCTGGTCAAGCAGAACATGCTCATCGTGGTGTCCAACGTCCCAGACCCGCCGTCCATCGACTACTTCCCCGTGGGGAACCCGAGCCCCATCGAGGAGACGGATAGCATCACCTTCAAGGTAACGGACGTGCTCGACGCCGACCTGCCCGAGTTCGGGCTCCACACCTACACCTGGTACTTCGACGACGTGCTCGTCCCTGACTTCAATGAGAGCGAGTTCAGCTACACCCCCGGCTACGACGACGCGGGCACCCACACGGTCAGGGTCATCGTGACCGACCCCTCGGGCCTCGAGGCCATCCAGGAGCCCGTGTGGACGTTCCAAGTCACCGACAAGAACAGGGTGCCCACGGTCAGCATCACCGCGGAGACGCTTACCATCGACGAGGGCGACAAGATCATCATGACCGCCGATGGGACCGACGAGGACGGCGACGAGCTCACCTACAACTGGTACCTGATCGGTGGCGGCGAGGACAAGCTCCTGGGCACTGGCATGACCCTGGAGACCAAGGACCTGAAGGCCGGAAGTCGCATGGTCGAGGTCGTGGTGACCGACGGCAAGGGCGGCGAGGCCACCGACAGCCGCACCATCAAGGTCAACGCCGTCGAGGAGACCTCGGGCATCGGCATGTGGCTCGGTATCATCGTAGTGGTCATCATCGTCATCGTCATCGCGGTGTTCATGATGATGAGGGGCAAGGGCGACGCCCAGCCCGAGGCCAGCATGGACCTGGACAGCCTCCAGCAGGAGTACGACCCGTCCCAGGGCAGGAACGAGGCGGGTGCCGGCGAGTCCTACTCGTCCGGCGAGGGCGAGTGGGAGTCCTACGAGGAGCGCTGACGGGGCAGCCAGGCGCACAAAGTGAAAAGGGTTATTAACCCTGACGCTCTAGACGGGGACTACCCAGTATCCCTGCTGGGTAGAGTTGGAGAGGATACCCTTGAGGAGGATCACCGCAGTAACCCTGATTCTCATGATCGCCGTCCTCGCCCTGGTCGCCGTTGGGCTGGCGACCAACGTGGCGGCCGTGGACGAGTGGACCGACAACGAGAACTCCGGTGACGCCCGGTGGCTGGAGTCCGGCGACCCCATCGGACCGGTCCACATCTGGAAGAAGGAGGACGACGTGAACACCGATTGGTTCAAGTTCAACGCCTCCGAGGGCGAGCACATCGAGATCAGGTTCCGCAAGTACACCGAGAACCCCACCGTGCCCGGACTTCTGGGCTACACCTACTACATCAAGTGGGACCTTTGGGGCCCATACGTCCCGGGGAGGAACGTGTACAGCTACGCGTACACCTACCCCGGCCAGGGACAGCCGAACGACCGGCACAGGAGGGACTCCTTCTCCATGGTGGTGGACGAGAACCTGGGTGGCATATACTTCATCCGGGTCTGGGTGGACCCGCCTAACCAGAACCCATATCGAGACCATGCCTACTACTGGCTCAACGTAACGACCTCCGAGGTGGACTCCCTCGACACCCAAAGCTCGTACTCGGGCTTCATGCAGATGTACAGGGGCTACAACATCAACTACAACTTCGAGGACTACTACTCCATCAACCTGGACGCCACCTCCAACTCGGGCGACAAGGTGCTGGTCACCCTCACCAAGGATTACTCGGACCACAACGTGTTCGTTGAGGTCTGGTCTGAGATCCCCTACGGCCTGGGACAGAACGACCACATGCTCAACAGGACCTACTACGAGGGCACCACCCTGAGGATAGAGTTCACAGCCCCTCATACAGGCGAGTACTACATCAGGGTCTACAGGTCCTTCTGGAACGCCGGCTCCACAGGGTATGGTATCTCCGTCTATGTGGACACGGGTCCCCTGGAGGGGAACGAGGTGGCCAATGACGCCGTGTCAATACCGAAGAAGATGACCGTCACGTCCAAGACCATCGAGATGGGGTACGACACCCACGACTGGTACGCCTGCGACATCAAGGACGGGGACAAGGTCTTCGACGTGATCCTCACCCTCCGCGACCCGAACCTCTCCGACGGTCACGGCGTGGAGCTGGTCGTCTACAACGACGCGGGTCAGGTGATGTGGTCCCGGCACAACAGGTATAGAGTGGGCGATGACTACGCGTGGCACAGCACCCTGGAGCTGCCCCCGGCGGGCACCACCACATTCTTCGACAGGGACCAAATCTACTTCGTCCGTGTCAGCATCGACCCCTCGGTCAGCGCTAGTGGCGTGACCGGTTTCACGACACTCTACGACATCGAGTTCAACCTGGCCAACCGGGCGCCTGTCCTCGTGGTGCCCTTCGAGGAGATGTACCAGTGGGACGAGGACGAGGGGATATCCATCGAACTGGACTCCCACTTCTCCGACATCGACGGCGACTCGATGGAGTACACCGTCTTCAACAAGACCACGGGCTTCGTCGTCGACAATGACGGCCTGGACGACGGGTGGCTCAACATCACCTCCCCCGAGAACTGGAACGGCGAGGTGTGGTGGCGCCTCAGGGCCGTCGACGAGGGCCAGGGCGAGACCCACTTCATCTTCATCGACTTCCGCTTCAGGGTCAACCCCGTTCCGGACAGGCCCCTCGTCAACGAGAGCCTGACGGCCACCTGCGAGGAGGAGGGCACTTGCTCGGTGGACCTCAAGGACCTGTTCTACGACGTGGACGAGGGCCCCGGCGGGGTGCTCACCTTCGGCCTGTTCGACTCGGGGATCACCGAGGTGGCGGTCACGGTGGACCCCCACTCCGGACTGATGGAGATGGTGCCCGGTCCCGACGTGTTCGGCGTCTTCACCTTCGACGTCTGGTGCTACGACAACGTGCCCGAGCAGGTGATGGGCGAGGTGGAGCTCACCATCAATCCCATCAACGACATCCCGCGCATTGTGGGCCCCATCGACCCGCTGGAGTTGGACGAGGGCGACGTGGTGGCCCGGGAGATAGACCTCTCCCCCTACTTCGTCGACGTGGACGGGGACGACCTGACCTACACCTTCGACGTGCCGGTGGACATGAGGAACTATGTCAGCGTCATCCACAAGAACAACGTGCTGACGGAGTCGACCTTGGTCATCAAGGTGCTGGACCCGTACTTCTACGCCACCTTCCCTATCAACATCACCTGCACGGACCCCACCGGGACGCTGGTGCAGCAGGACCTGCTGGTGGACATCACCCCGGTGCCCAACGCTCCCGAGATCCTCTACACCCCGGTGGGCAACCCCAGCAACATCGACGAGACCCAGAGCCTGGTGTTCGAGGTCACCGACGTGCTGGACCACGACGAGCCCGAGATGGGCCACCACACCTTCACCTGGGTGATGGACGGGACCATCCTGGCCGAGAACGGTACCCAGTTCATCTACAGGCCCGACTTCGACAGTGCCGGCATCCACGAGGTGAGCGTCACCGTCACCGACCCCTTCGGCCTCTCCGCCGAGGCGTCATGGAGCTTCCAGGTGACCAACGTCAACCGGAAGCCGACGGCGACCATCACCACGATACCCACCGCGCTGACCACCGACGAGAAGATTGTCCTCTCCGTGGACGCCCAGGACCCCGACGATGACGCCCTGGTCATCAACTGGTACCTGACCACTAAGAATGACAAGCTCCTGGGGACCGGGCCCAGCGTGGAGACCAAGCTCCCGGCCGGCACCCACATCATCGAGGTGGAGGTCATCGACGACGGCGGCGAGAAGTCCGTTGACACCTTCAGCATCAAGGTCACCGCCGTCGAGGACGAGAGCAACATCGGCATGCTCCTGGGCATCATCGTCGCCGTGGTCGTCATCGTCCTCATCGCCGTCGTGGCCCTCAGGATGCGGGCGGCACCGTCCATGCCCGAGGCCTCCATCGACATCGAGTCGCTACAGAAGGAGTACGACCCCTCTGGTGGCACCACCCCGGACTACGGGGAGGAGTACAACCCGATGCCCCAGTACGACCAGGACGAGTACGACAGGCTCCAGTGACCCACGCACAAAGGGTTATCTAGCGGGACCGGCCTAGGCGAAGCCGGTCCGTCCAGGCATAGAAAGGACCAGGGATGATAGCGTTGAGGCCCGCCCTGTTGACACTCATTATGATCATCGCTGCGGCGGGTGCCCTCGCCCTCCTGGGCACATCGGCCGAGGGTGCGAACAGCACCCCCGAGACCGCCGACCCCCTGGACCAGTACAACTACATCACCGAGTACGTCAACGGCTCCGACGACGAGGCGGAGTACTGGTACTGGATGGACATCGACAGGGGGGACCAGCTCTTCGTCTACTTCTACGGGACGGGCAGCAGGTACAACCGGACCCGGATGCTCTACTACGTCCACGGCCCGGACTCGTACGGCTCCAACGACGTGGTCCACGCCGAGTATTGGTACCGCCAGAAGGCTGACCGGGACGACTACACGGACCTCTGGGTCTGGATATGCCCCGAGGGGGGCCGTTACTACTTCCACTTCTTCGCAGCAGGGGAGGCGAGAGGGGACTTCCATGCCAACATCTCCCGAGACCCTCCCGAGACCATCTACCGGTTCGGCTCGGACACGGGGACCCTCTGGTGGGGGGGCGTCACCGACCATAACCACGCGGACACGTACAGGATCTGGCTCTCAGCGAGCAGCAGCGAGGTCCAGGGTGTCGAGGTCACGGTGACCTGGCCCACGACCCACAAGGTCCACCTGTACGCCTACGACCTGGTGGACCGGTACGCGCAGAACCTCCTGAACCTCTCCTACTCCCACGACGGCGACCCCCGGAAGGAGGTCATCAGGTTCACGGCCTCCTACACGGGCTGGTACTACGTGCAGGTCCGGGACGGCTCTTGGACCGGCTCCGTGGACTACACCCTCGCCACCCAGTTCTACTCGGCCCCCAACGACGGCGACAACGACGTGGCCAACGCCACCCACGTGCTCAAATCCTCGTCCATCCGGGGCAGCATAGAGGCATCCCGGGACATGCACGACTGGTACACGGTGGACCTGGTGCAGGGGGACCTGCTGGGCATCTCGATGCAGATCGAGGACCCCTACAATCCCGACCACAACCCGGGCGCCACCAACCTGTACAACTTCTTCGAGATACAGGTGTACGACCCCCACATGCGCCGGGTGAGGAACGGCTACGACGCCAACGGGGGATGGCCCGTGCCCGACACCTTCATCAACAACCTGCCAATCCAACCGGCGGACATCACCATGAACGGCACCTTCTACATCCGTGCCAGCTTCTCCAACTCCTGGGGTTGGAACGTGCCCGCGGTCACTGGGGGCCACATCATTTCATTCTGTGACTACACACTTCAGCTGACCATCCCCAACCGGGCCCCCAAGGTCAACCTCACGGCCCTCGAGGATGTGTACATCCTGGAGGACACCACTTGGTGGGAGAACCTGGCCGGGGAGAACGTCTCCTCCCTCGACCTGGACACGGTGTTCCTGGACCCCGAGCTGGGAGTGATGACCTTCTCCGTCTCTGGAGACGAGAACGTGACGGCCCGACTGGTGGACGACCACCTGATGACCCTAAAGCCCGCCAAGAACTGGAACGGCGAGGCATGGGTCGACCTCCGGGCGGACGACGACAGCGGCAACCACGCCACAGCCCGCCTCCGGGTGCTGGTCATCCCCGTCAACGACCCTCCGATGATCTACTTCCCCTACGTATTCGAGTTCCTGGAGGACGATCCCAGCGTCGAGAACAGGACCATCAACCTGTACGACTTCTTCTACGACATCGACGAGGACGACCGGGACAACCTGACCTTCTACTCGATGTTCGAGGGGCCAGTGACTGTGACCATCGACCAGGGGACGGGGAACGCTACCTTCGAGGTGGAGAAGGACGTCAACGGGGTCTTCCACATGACCTTCACCGCCACGGACCCGGGGGGCATGTCCAACCAAGGGAGCATCGAGCTTACCGTGGTCCCGGTCAATGACCCACCCAAGGACCTGGGAGGTCAGGCGTTCTATGACTTCTACGAGGGCTTCATGCTAGAGACCTTCGACGCGGCCGACCACATCGTCGATCCAGACGGGGACACCGAGCTCATGTGGGTCGTCGAGTACCTGAATCCAGTGGACGAGGACAGGCTCTCGGTGAACAACGAGGGCAAGTCGGTTTGGAACTCCATCATCGTGCTGACGCCGGCCACGAACATGCACGACTGGTTCGGCCAGATGGACGTCCTCATCACGTGCACGGACCAGGGGGGCCTCTCCGGGTCCAAGGTGTTCACCATCGTCATCCACAACACCCCGGACCCTCCGGAGATAGCCGGGTGGACGCCCCGTACGGACGCTGAGTTCGCCGAGGGGGAGTCCTTCACCTTCTCCATCGACGACGTGGTGGATCCCGACGGCGAGGACGTCCGGCTGCACTTCTCCTTCTGGCTCCTATCGCCAGGCGACCCGACGGCCCGTGAGGTCGCCAATGGGACGGAACCCTCTTGGGACATGGTCACCGACTTCGAGTCCGAGGGCAAGTACAAGGTGACCGTGTGGGTGTTCGACGAGGACCTGATGGCATCGGTGACCCCCATCGAGTGGCAGGTGACGGTCACCGGGACGAACAGGGCGCCCACGGTCTCCATCGAGATCCCCACCCCCGACGAGCGGTTCGACGAGGGCGAGTGGGTCGAGTTCCGGGCCCTGGTCGAGGACCCGGACGCCGAGGACCGGACGGGCCTCGTGGTGGACTGGTACGAGGGGGAGACGTGGCTCGGCAAGGGCAAGACGTTCTCGGTCCGCAACCTCAAGCCCGGGACCCACGTGGTGACCGCCGTCGTGACCGACCCGGGGGACCTCAGCGCCGAGGCCTCCGTGACCATCAAGGTCAAGGCCAAGCAGGAGGAGCCCGGGTTCGGGGGCCAGGCAGCCCTGTTCGCGATGCTGGTCCTGCCCATCGTTTGGGCCGCCCTCAGGGGCCGTTCCAACCGGTGGTAGGTACGTCCCAAAATGGTAAGCTTTATCTAGCTCATGCATTATCGTTCTTGGAGAGAGGTCCAAGTCAGCTCTGGGGAGATGACAAACGTAATATAACGTCTGGACCTTTACGCACGACGCGTGTGAAATCACAGGGTGTATAAAAATGAACCTGTCGAAAACTACTCTATTGCTTCTCGCGATCGCCGCCATTGCGGTCATGTTCGCGGCCTCTGCCACCGCCGACCCCGGCAACGACAACTGGCAGGAGGCCCAGGACGTGTACGATGGCAACCAGATCGACGCGACGACCTCGGCCGCCGGCGGTGGCAACCCCGCCGACGAGGATTGGTTCCGTGTCTACATGACCGAGGGGCAGTTCCTGAAGCTGGGCATGGTGTTCGACCCGAGCAACGGGCTGGCCGGCATCTACGTGTACGGTCCCGACGACCACACCAGGGAGGTCGCCCACAGCCACAACGATAACATCAACGCCAACGAGATAGACACCTTCATCTTCGGCAACGGGACCTACTACATCAGGGTCCACTGCTGGGGCAACGGCGCCACCGCCGCCCAGTACAGGATGTGGGTGCGCGTGCTCACCCCCCAGACGCTGACCGACGGAGGCCGCGTCTCCAACAGCGGCGTCCCCCTGGTGGGCGGCATCGACAGCTCCATGTGGTACCGCGTCTGGCTGGACGGCGGCAACCAGTCGGTTGAGATGGCGGACATCTCCATGTCCTGGTCCGACGACACCGACACCCATCTGCAGGTCTTCGACAGGAAGGACAACTACGCCCTGAACTTCCTCAACTACTCCTGGTCCCGCAACCTGGACCACAACGAGAAGCTGAGGTTCGCCGCGTCCTACTCGGGCTACTACTACATCCGGGCCTACCAAGAGACGCTGACCACCACGCAGAACCCCGTCACCACCACCTTCACCATCGACGTGGACATCCTCGACAGCAAGTACCGCGCCGACGGGAACGTGGAGATGGCGGACGCCCAGCTCATCGAGATACGGGAGACGGTCCGGGGCAAGGTCAACCAGGCCTACGACACCCACGAGTGGTACAAGTTCTACCTGAACGAGGACGAGCAGTTCTCGGCCAAGGCCAGCTTCATCAACGGCAAGCTTACCACCCACTGGGACTACTACAACTTGACCCTCTACACCCACAACGGCACCATCCTGACCGGCGCCAACAACGCTGGCTCCACTGGCGCGCCCGTGTCGTCCTGCTCCATCTTCCAGGGCAGGGCCCCCTACACCGGCCTCTACTACATGTCGCTGTCCGCCCTGTACAGCTTCTCCGGTAGCGGCACCACCGACTACACCAACGGCAAGCTGGTGAACGTGGCCAAGTTCGAGATCGACGTCCTCATCCCCAACCGCCGCGTGTGGGTCAAGGACCCGCCGGGCGAGGTGCGCTTCGACGAGGACAATGAGTACACCATCGACCTGACCACCATCTTCTGGGACCCCGAGGGCGACGAGCTCACCTTCGGCGTGACCGGCGGCAAGGAGAACTTCACCATGCCCCTGTCCCAGTCCACCGGGCTGCTGACCATAAGGCCCTTGGCCAACTGGTACGGCACCGATGAGATCACCATCTGGGCCCACGACGGCCGCCCCGACCAGAAGAACTCGACCAAGGTCATCATCACCGTCCGCTCCGTCCCAGACCCGCCCTACGTGAAGGCCACCGCGCCCAACGTGGTGCGCATCCAGGAGGACGAGGTGAACACCACGGCCCTGGACCTGTATGACGTGTTCGGCGACGTGGACATCGAGGACAAGTTCCTAATCTTCAGCTCCGACAAGAACGAGGACGTGAACATCGAGATCCACCAGACCTCGGGACAGGTGACGCTGTGGGGCGCCGAGAACTACAACGGCGAGGTGCGGTTGTCGTTCTACGCGACGGACTCGTACAACTACCGGGTCTCCCACGACCTGCGCGTCATCGTCAACCCCACCAACGACGCGCCCGTCCCCGTGGGCAAGGTGGACCGCAAGTCCTGGGACGAGGGCAACAACTTCGCCATCGACGTGGGGCCGTTCTTCTTCGACATCGACGAGGACGACCTCTACTACTACGCCGAGTGGGACCCCGTGGACGCGGTGTCCTTCGACAACGCCGAGTCGAACCCCCTCAACTCCTGGTTCGACATCTACCCCGAGGACCCCAACTTCTACGGCTACATCCAGGTGACGTTCTACGCCTACGACAGGGACAAGCTGGACCCCGACGAGGACCCGGAGGTCGCCGTGCAGACGGCCATCTTCGAGATCAAGAACGTCAACGACGCGCCCCGCATCGACGCGTGGATGCCCGACTACGACAACCCCGTCATCAAGGAGACGGAGTCCCAGGTGTTCACGGTCCCCCAGAACCTCATCTACGACGTGGACTCCACCAGCTTCAAGTGGCGTTGGTTCGTCAACGACGTGGAGATGGTGGACGCCACCGGCGAGTCCTTCGAGTTCCCCGGCGAGCCGGGCTACGAGGACGAGGGCCTGTACCTCATCCGCTGCGAGATCAAGGACAGCCTCGGCGAGCCGGCGCTGACCTCCCCCGAGTGGGTACTCACCATCGAGAACCAGAACCGGGCGCCCACGGTGTACCTGATATCCAAGGACACCGAGGTGGAGGAGGGCGGCGACATCCGCCTTCGCGCCGACGGGAACGACCCCGACGACGACTCCCTCATATTCGAGTGGTTCTCCATCGACGAGGCGGGCCGGGAGCACAGCATCGGCCTGGGCCGTGACTACACCTACGACGAGCCCCTGCTGCCTGGCACCTATCGCTTCAAGTGCAAGATCAGCGACGGGGAGGCCGAGGTGGGCTCCGAGCAGATCGAGGTGAAGGTCAACGCCCACGAGTTCCCGCCCACCGTGCCGGGCTTCGGCTCCTTCGTGATGCTCGCCGCCATGGCGGGCGCCGTGGCCGTGGCCGTCGCCATGCGCCGCAGGACGTGAACGGGGCCATCGGCCCCTCACCTCCTTTTTTTACTTCCCACCTAGGCCGTGCCATGTCGAGACACGACATTTCAAATTCTGCTCTATATATCGAAATCTCCTCTAATATTACGTTCACTTTATAGTCAATAATTCGAAATCTGTCCGAAAACGTATATATGCGGATGCCGGGGTTTGAGGGTGCAGGCCCGAGCGCCGGGCCGGTGGGCGGTCGCCCTCCCTTAGGGCGGACAATTCACACCAGCACCAGCGCTAGCCCTCCCGAGGCAACGGGCCTGTGGAGAGATGTGGAGATGAGAACCCGGACCCTCAGATACATCGTGTGCCTTGTCATCGTTTCGATGGTCTCAGTGCCCGCCCTGTCCGCGATGGGCGACGCACCTATGACCGACCCCTACGACGATAACGGGACCCGGTCCGGCTCCACACACGATGAGGTTGGCGACGAGACCAAGAACTGGCGCTCCGCCTACGAGCTGGGCGACGGGGACGTCTACATGGGCCACGTGAACCGCGTGGACGACAAGACCGACCACTTCACGGTGACCGCCGTCCAGCACCAGGAGATCAACGTCCACGTATATCTGATGGGCCACAACGGGGTCGACGAGTGGGACCGTCCCACCGCCACCACTCCCCCAAGCCCGCCGGCGCCGCCCCACACCTCCGCGATGATAGAATGCTACATCTACCACGATCCTGCCACGGACTACCCCCTGGACGGGGCGTTCAACTACTCCTACGTTCGCCATTACATGCT
>CP070808.1:1060548-1088848 GCA_020343715.1 Thermoplasmata archaeon | reverse complement strand
CCTGAAGATGGAGGACGCCCTGGACCAGAGGTCCGTCGACCAGGCCCTCGTGGCCCTGGACGGGACCCCCAACAAGGGCAGGCTGGGCGCCAACGCAATCCTGGGAGCCTCCCTAGCCGTGGCCAAGGCCGCCGCCAGCGCCCGCCGGGTCCCCCTGTACCGCCACTTCCGCGAGCTGGCTTGGGGCAAGCTGGAGCCATCGCTGAGCTACCCCATGCCCCTGCCCATGGCGAACGTGTTCAACGGGGGCAAGCACGGTCACGGTGGGCAGGAGATGCAGGAGTTCATGTTCCACCCCGTGGGCGCCTCCAGCTTCGAGGAGGCCCTGCGGTGGATAACCGAGGGCTACCAGAACCTGAAGCGGCACCTGGCCTCCAAGTACGGGCCAGCCACCACCAACGTAGGTGACGAGGGTGGCTTCTCGGGCCCTGTGGACAAGGTGGAGGACGTGCTCAACGCCCTGGTCCACGCCATCGAGGAGTGCGGCTTCGTCCTGGGGGACGAGATAGGGATCGCCCTCGACCCCGCGTCCTCCGAATTCTATGACCCGGCTACCAACCTGTACACCGTGGAGGGCAAGCCCACCACACCGGGGGAGCTCATCGACCTCTACAAGCACCTGGCGTGGAAGTACCCCATCACATCCATCGAGGACGGTCTGATGGAGGAGGACTTCGTGGGCAACGCCGAGCTGACGAAGACCCTGGGGGACAAGGTGCAGATCGTAGGCGACGACCTGTTCGTCACCAACACCAAGAGGCTGGAGCTGGGCATCAGTGCCAAGTCGTGCAACGCCCTCCTGCTCAAGGTCAACCAGATAGGGACGCTCACCGAGGCCATCGACGCGGCCCTGATGTGCTACGAGCACGACTTCGGCGTGGTGGTCAGCCACAGGAGCGGCGAGACCACCGACACCACCATCGCCGACCTGGCGGTGGGCCTTTGCTGCGGCCAGATCAAGGCGGGCGCCCCAGCACGGGGCGAGCGGACGGCGAAGTACAACCGGCTCCTGCGCATCGAGCAGGACCTGGGCGAGCGGGCCCACTTCCACGGAAAGGGCTTCAGGGACACCTACCGACCAAACCTTCCCAGCAGTTGGTGAGCCCCACCGGTGGGAATTTATTAATATCGGGACCTCCCACTATAAGCCGGGGGGAACCGGCACATGCCATTGCGGAGCTTCCGCCCCGCCCTGGGGCCACTGGGGCTGGGGCTGCTACTCTTTGTAGGCGTGGCCATCGTCTCGGCGGACACGGAACCCAACGACGACCTGTCCGATGCCGAGGCCATAATGGCAGGCACCTACGTGGGCTCGCTGAACATGACCGACAGGATTGACGTGTACAAGCTGCAGGTCGCGGGAAGCGACATCATCGGCATCTCGTTCGAGACCATGACGTCGGGGACCCAGCACCTGGACGTCGTGGACAGGACGGGCGGAACGATGGCAACGATGCAGTCCCGGGGAGGGGTACGGTCATCGTTGAACATCTACGTGGGCTGCGAGCTGGACATGGAGTGGTGGACCCTCGAGGTGTCGGTAGGGCCCGAGGGCTCGGAGGCCCCCGGCGAGTACGAGCTGTCCCTGTTCTACGACATGCAGGACGACGGTGGGACCGAGGGGGACGCCCCCTGCGACATCGAGAACGCGATGATGCTCGACGCGGGGGAGCATCCGGGGGAGTACGGCTTCCACGACGAGAGGGACGTCTACAGGGTGGTGGTCAAGGCGGGATGGACCCTCGGCCTCTGCCTGGACTGCACCGACGAGGCGGCGCCCATGCGGGTCCAGGTTTACACCGACGACGACCTGACCACCCCCATGAAGACCATGGACGTGCTGAACGAGCAGTCGTGCGAGTGGCTTCTGCCGGCGGGAACGCCCTTGGGGACCAACTGGTACATCGTCCTGGAGGGGGTGTCGGACGACACCCACGGGGAGTACACCCTCAAGGTTGAGATGGCCGAGACTGACTCTGGCCCACCCCGGATAACGAAGGTCGAGCCCAGGAAGTTCGACCCCGCGAAGGACCTGAAGGTAAGGGTGACCATAGACGAGGACACCGTCATAGACTCTGCAACCCTCCACTACAGGATCGACGGGAAGGGGACTTGGAAGGAGGTACCCCTGGTACTTGAAGGCGACGTCTACACCGCCAAGGTCGGCAAGTCGAAGCTGGAGGGCGCCGACAGCATCGAGTACTACATCGTCGCCAGCGACACCACGGGGTTCGTCGGCAACCTGGGCTCGGAGACCGAGACGGAGACGATGGGTTCGAAGGGCGAGAGCCCTGCATTCAGCCTGATCGTCATGCTGCTCGCCATGGTGGTTACGGCAGCCGTTCTTGGGAGGCGGCGCCAGGGCTAATCCTCTTGTGCCGGACCCGCTCTGCTTTGGACGCTGATGATGCCCAGGTAGCCGTCCACAGTGATCTCGTCACCAGTGTGGATGTACTCGGTGGCGTTGGTCACAGCCGTCACGCAGGGCAGCCCGTACTCCCGGGCGATGATCGCGCCGTGTATCAGCATGCCCCCCCGCCTCTCTACCACCGCGCTCGCGAGGGGAACGACGAAGGTCATGTTGGGGTCTATGGCGTCGGTCACGAGCACCTCGCCCGCCTTGAAGTCGAACAGGTCGCTCTCGTCGAGGATGACCCTCGCCTTCCCGCGGGCCACGCCTCCTGCTGAGGCCTGGCCAACCAGCTGACGGGCGCCGAACCGGCGGGGGATCTCGGGCAAGGGGCCGAACGCATCGAGGCCGGGCCTCCAGCCCCGCTCCCTGAGGGCGAAGGCCACCTCCTCGTTCTCAAGTCCCTCCGGCCGCTGACCCAGCCGCTCCTCCAGCCTGTCCAGGCCATGCTCGACGGCCTCGACCACCTGTGCCTCGATGCGGCCCAGGTAGATGTTGTCGTCGTCCCGGAGCTTGTAGCTGGCCCTTCCCAGGTCAAGCATCCTCCTGGCCATGTCCAGCTCCTCTTCGTCGAAGGTCGAAAGGTACCTCGTCTCCAGTTCCAACAGGTCATTGCCCAACGGCTCGGCGTCCCGGGCACCGTGGAGGGCCATCTCCCTCACCAGACTGAGCATTCCCTGCCGAGCCTCCCTGCCACCCCCGAAGGAACCACCCATCTCCTTGAGCAGACGGTCCAGGTCCTCGCCGATTGCCTCATCCAGTGCCTGCCAGTCGCCCGCCTCGAGGGCGTCCTTGGTCGCATCTGCAGCGGCCAGTCGGGAGGCCAGGTCCTTGAGACCCGAGTTCCTTCGGGTGCTCAGCAGGTCCTGTCCTACCAGCAGGTCCACGAACTCATGGGGGTCCTCTGGGCTCAGCCGTTTGTTGTAAAGGTCCCCGAAGAGGCGCGCGCCATGGGCCAGGGGGATCAAGTCGTCCCAGTAGACGTCGACCCAGTGGTGGAAGGTGCGATCCCTCTCCTCGATCTCGTCGGCCAGCTCGCTATCTGAGAGCGATGGGAGGTCGCGGGACTCCATATCCTTCGCCACCTCCACCATCGCCGGGAACACCTTGTCTTCCAGCTCCCATCTGAGCTCCTCGAGGCTCTCGAAGCTGCGTTTGAGGGTCATGTACCAAGCCCGTTTGTCCTTCTCCTCCTTCGGTTCCAAGGTGGTGATGGGACGGGACTGGAGGGCATATAGGTCATCCTTTCTGATGGTCCACTCCACGTCCTGCGGAGCGCCGAACAGCTCCTCTGCACCCATGGCAAGGTACCAAACCCTGGGGACCTCCTCATCCCCCAGGGGCGGTTCGCTGGCCAGCTCCTCGACCAAGGGTTCCAGTCCGACCCCGCCCGCTGCTGCCCTCATCGCCTGCTGACGCTCGGCGGGCGTGTGGGACATCACCCTGCCGTCCTTGCGACTCATCATCCAACGGTCGGGCTCGACCAGCCCGTCGACCAGGCCCTGGTTGAGGCCGTGGACCGCCTCGATGACACCAGCCTCAGGGTCCACGGGGCTCTCGGTGAAAGCGATACCAGACCTGTCCCCCTCGACCAGCTCCTGGATCAGCACCGCCATGGCACTGTCCTTCACGTCCAGACCCAGCTCCTTCTTGTACATGAGGGCGGACTCAGACCATAGGGAGGCCCAGACGAGCCTTACATGGTCCAGTATAGCATCGATGCCCTTGACGTTAACGTAGGACTCGTGGATGCCAGCGAAGGAGGCTGTGGCAGAGTCCTCGCCCAGGGCCGAGGACCGCACGGCGACTGGGCGGTCGGGGATGTGCTCCTCAATGGCCACGACAAGCTCCTCCCGGACCTCATCAGACAATGGCGTCCCAGTGAACATCGCCTTGATGTCCTGGGCGATGTCCCAGAGCTCCTCGTAGCGCATCCCCGATAGGTCCTTCCTCGACAGCTCGATCAGGATCCTTCCCCGGAGCCCGGTGGAGTCGACGTAATCGTCGTACACCTCGGTGGGGATGGCCAGCCCGGGAGGCACCCGGACACCGCTCGTATCCATGTTTGCCAGCTTGGCTGCTTTTCCCCCGTAGCGGTCGGGGGAATCCAGGATGTCTTCGCCCAGCGGTCGGGCGCGCCTACCCATCCGGTACCATCTCCAAGACCCACTGGAAGCGGTTGGCGACATCGAACTTGCTCACCTCGACCATCACCAGGGCGGTGCTGGGCGAGGACACGAAGTCCTTGAGGTGTGGGTGCTTGGCCAGGAATACCTCGGCCATCCTGCTCCTGTCCTCCCCCTCCAGCTCCACGGCCGTCCCGTGGGCCGTCACAGCGGTGGCGTCCATGAAGTCGGACACCTGGTTCGTCCTGTTGTCGACCAGGAGAGCCACCTGGCAGTTTGCCTTAATGTTCACGAACTTCTTCGTGGACCTTTGGGTGGCTATCAGGATCCTCTCGACACCGCCCGCTGTGGCGAAGGCCACCAGGCTGGTGTGGGGCTTCCCGTCCCCGGAGGTGGCCAGGACGGCCAGGGGAAGGCTCTCCAACAACTGGGCGACCTCGGTCCTCGGATTCGTCTTGGCCATACGCGTTCCTCCCCCAAGTGTGGTAGAGGTAAATGGAGTGAGGGGACGATAAAGCCTATGGAGCATCCGTCCGGGGTCCTCCAGCTGGTTAGAGCCAACCCAGCTCCAACAATCGAAGCAGACCGCTGACCGCAGCGGTCACCAGGAGCAGCAGGGCCAGGTAACCCGCGAGGATGTGCGGCCGCCGGACTTTCCCCTTTAGCTCCTTGGACCTCAGGAACGCAAGCCCCAGAGTCAGGACCACCAGGGTCACGCCCAAGGCCAGGGCTCCCCCGTACGGATGCGGCGCCCTCAAGTGGCCGTCGGAAAGTTCGGCCACCATGAAGTAGGCTGCGGTGACACCGAGGAGGACGCCGCCGATGGCGACGGGTGCCAGGTAGATGTGCAGCTTGAACCATCGTCTTTCGGGAAAACGACCTTTCATCCTTATGGGCAGGTAAGAAGAGAAGGCCATTCCCACTCCCAGGGCGATGAGGACCATGTGAAGCGTGTACACAGGGGTAGTTTCCGTCTCCTCGGACGAACCGGTCCTGACCTCGATGCTCCCACCGCCCCGTTCCGCATGCACGTCATTGAACTCGTCGGAGTCACCGATGGCCCAGAGGATAGTAAGCTTCCCGTTTAGGATTATCTCCTTGTCGTAGGCGTCCCCAGTATTCAGCGGACGGACCAGCTCGATGGTGGTCCACCCGTCCGCCTCGGTCCCGTTGTAGATGGTAATATCGTATGTCCCTCCAAGGCCCACATCGGGTGGGTGGGGTCCGGTGGGACCAGTGGCGTAGGCGTCGTGGACAACCGGGGTCCCGTCCTCTACCCAGCCGAGGACCATGTCCGCCCCCTGCATGCGCTCCTCGGGGTCGATGCCAAGTGAGACCCAGCCCTCGGTGCGGGCCCGGATGGCAAGTTGCAGGTCCTCGCCCAACACCTTCCAGTGCAGCCGGTACTCCCCGCCCGCGAACCTGGCGTCGTAATCGTACTCCCCGTCCTCCACTATTCCATCAATCCCCTCACCGTCCCCCGGTGGAGGGATGGCTCCGCCCTCCATGAGGATGCTCCCGGTCCCCTTGATGTCGTGCTTCACCGAGTAGACATCGCTGATCGATGTGGCCCAGACTATGGTGACCGCGCCCTCCTTGGGAAGGGCATTGTCCCGGTCGTCCCCGGTTTCGAGCCTCCTTACGAACTCGAAGGTGGTCTTACCAGACACCTCCCCGACGTTGTACTCCAGGATGTCGGAGGTTCCGCCCAGGGTGATGTCTGGGGGATGGGGCCCGAAGTCGCCCACCGAGTAGGCGTCCAGTGCCCCCGCACCGGTGGGGCTGGCGTACCAACCGAACCACATATCCGCCTCCAGCATTCGTCGCGAGGGCTCGATCCCCAGGGCAACCCAACCATCCGTATCAGCTACGATGCCAAACCTGGCGTCGTCGCCATACACCTCCCAGTGGAGGACGTAATGCCCGTCACCGAAGGAGGCCATATTCGCGTACTCGCCCTCCTCCACGATACCATCCACTCCCTGGGAGGGCGTGATCGGCGGTGGGAAGGGGCTCCCGTCCAGGCTGAGGACCTCGGTGCCGCTGGCCGTCGTTCCGCCCGATGTCCCTGGGGAGTCCATGACCATCCACGTAAGGTAGATGGAACCCCCCCTCGGGAAGGGCTTGTCGTATGGGTCCTCCGTGACTAGGGGTCTTCGGAGCTCCACGGTGGTCAAGCCCGAGAAAAGGGAGCCGTCAACCTCCATGAGATCCTCGGTCCCGCCCCTGTCCAGGTCCCTCACGGGCAGATCCCTCTCGTCGATGCAGAAGCAGTCCCACGCCTCACCCAGGCCGTCCTCCGTCGCCCACATCACGAGGTTGTCGCCATCGTGGAGTCCCTGGTCGGGAGAAATGGAGAGGATGATCGAGCCCTCTGTCTCGGCCTGCACTGCCAGGTAGACCTGGTCGTCAACGAAGGACCACATGAGAAGGACGGTCCCGTTCCCCAGGTCAGTCCCATTGTCGTACTCCCCGTCGTCGATTGCACCGTCGATGGTCGGCGCCCCCTCTGCGTAGACCCATGATACGAGAAGCGAGATTCCTGCGAAGAGCAGCAACGACAGCGTGAACGCACGTACGAAGTGACATCTCATGACGACTCCCCCGTCATCCAGCTGCCTATGATGTATTGGCACTGTATTTTAATTGTCCTCTTTCACGCCCGCCCCGACGCGTACCTTGACGGCAACACCTCTTCGGAAGGAGAGCAGCTCCTTCCGGTTCATGTGGGTCCTCCCAACAGCCAACAGCGAATCAGCCTCGTCGACCACCAACACCTCGTCCCCGGGACGGAGCTCTGGGTCCGCCTCGACCACGAACTGGGCGAACTGGGACCTGCCCTCCCTGGCGAATGGCGCGGCGTCCTCGTTGACCACGACCCGAAGGCGGGGGCTCTCCCACGCTCCGTGCAGCCGCCGGGCCCCGGCGGTCTTGAGGGTGTACAATCCGTCCTGGGCGCGCATGGAAAGGACATGGTCACCGTCGACGAGGACGTTGCGGAGCTTCCCCGTCCTCTTGGATGTCACCAGCTCGACGGACCCGTCCATGAGCACGTCGGCGGCCCCCTTGCCGAACTGCATGTCGGCGGTCGCCCGGGCCCTCGCCATCATGATGTCGAAGGTGCCTCCCGCGCCCTCCATCATGCGCAGCATGTCCAATGTCTCCTCGCCGTCGTACATCACGGCCAGGGGGTTTCGCAGGTTGTGGGAGGTGTGCTCCATCAGGTTGTTCACCCGCTTGACGGTCTCGGCGTCCCAGGGTGCCGATTCGACTGTCTGGGCCACGGGGTACATCTCGTCCAGCTCGATGGGAACCGGGCCCAGAACGCTCTTGACCAGGAACTGGGCGTCCGCCACCTCGAGGACCTTCTCCATGGTCTCGGAGTAGTGACGGCCGTAGGGTCGGCTCCCCTCGTCGAAGCCCACCATGACCCTCTTCTCGGGGGATGCATACCGTGAGAAGATCCGCCGGGCGTAGCGCATGACGATGGGCCGCCGCATGGAGTAGTGGTCGGTGTAGTGGAGGGCCGACGGCTTGGAGGTGGACTCAAAGGGCTCCATCTGACCCGCCTGGGCGCACAGCTCCCGGTAACCGTCGAAGAGCAGCGGATGGGCGCGGCTGCGCCTGTCCACCAGGTCCCACAGCGTCCCCTCCCGGATGGCCTCCCGGACCACCCGGAGCTCGTCGAGGCAGGCCCACAGGTTGTGACTGGCCAACGCCCTCTCCCTCTCCTCGTCGGGCAGGTCCCGCAGCGAGGGCCCGTCGTGCTCGCGGCACACGGGACAGCCGCAGGGGCTCTCCCCCAGGTCCTCCAGGTGGCGGGTGCCATCGGTGTACATGAGGCGGCCGTCCGCCGCGTACTTGGCGTACGAGGAGCTGTCGTAAAGGTCGCATCCCATCAGCGTGCCGAGGGCGAACACCATGGGATGGCCCGCGCCGAAGAGGTGAACGGGGCGGCCGGGGGGAAGACCCCGCTTGGCGGCCAGGACCAGGCGCACCAGGTCCCGGAAACGGTAGTTCTCCAGGAGGGGCACCACCCCGCCCACGGGGTGGACGTCCACGTCCAGGTTCCCGAGGCGGACCGCCATCTCCTCGCGCATCGAGGGGTAGACACCTCCCTGTACGGTGCCCGCCAACGCCATGTCGCCCTTGATGGAGGCGGCCTCCTCCACGCGGGAAAGGGTCTCCTCCATCGCCTCCCTGGCCGTGTCCGGACCGTCCCAGGGCTCTGTGAAAACGTCCAGGGCGGTGCCGATGTCCACGCCCATGTCCCTCTGGAACGAGACGATCTCCTCGTTGGTGGTGTGCACCTTCCCGTAGACGTGGGCCTGGAATGTCCCGGAGTCCGTCATGACCGCGCCGGGGAAGCCGAGCAGGGCGTGGACGCCCTCCTCCAGGGCCCGGTCCTTGAGGAACTCGTCCTTGCGGATAATGTACGAGTTGGTGATGAGGGCCTGGAACCCGAAGGTGGAGTGGAGCTCCTCCGGGGAGATGGTCAGGCGGTGGGGGTTGACCACCGGCAGCAGGGCGGGGGTGCGGACCTTCCCGTGGGCCGTGTGGAGGATGCCGATGCGGCCGGTGCAGTCCCGGTCCACCATCTCGAACAACGGACGCACCCCGGGCCTACTCTTCGACCACGAACTCTTCGTGGACCGGGTCGTTCTCGAAGCGCTCGCGCACCGGTCTCTGGAGCTCGGCCAGGGCATCGGCCACCGCCGTCTTCAGGTCGGCGGGGTGCAGCTGTCCTGACTCGAAGGACTCGGCCAACATCTCGTAGGAGGTGAAGTGCATGTCGCCGCCCCACTTCTCGGGGCGCTTCACCACCAGCTCCCCCGCGTGGGGGAACACGATGAGCCTGCACAGCTCGGTGACGGGATTGTCCTCCAGCTCCCCCTGAGGGCAGTAGGCCTTCTTCAGCTTCCGGTGGATGTCCTCGGGGCTGTCGTGGATGAGCAGCGCGCTGTCGGGCCGGGACTTGGACATCTTGGCGGCGACGGGGTCGTCCTTCACAGAACCCCCCTGGAGCGACGGAAGCAGCGCGAAGTGCAGGGCGACGGGCCGCTTGACCTCCTTGCCCACCTTGCCCGCCACGTCGCGGCACAGCATGTGGGCCTTCCGCTGGTCCATGCCCCCCAGGGCGATGTCCACGTTAAGGTAGTAGATGTCGCTGACCTGCATCGCGGGGTAGATGATCTTGGAAGAGTCCAGCTCCGACTCGTCCTCCTCGCGACCCATGATGGTCAGGGCCCGCTTGATGCGGTTCAGGGACGAGGCCTTCAGCGTCCGCACCACCAGTTCCCAGTACCCGTCGTCCTTGGCGAACTCCGAGGCGTACACGTACTTGGTCATCCCGGGGTCGACGCCCATGGCCTCGAAGGCCGCCTGCAGGTACGCACCGCACCGCTTGATGCGGTCCATGTCGGTGCCCAGCTTGTCGTTGATGTAGGCGTGCCAGTCGGCCAGGAGCACCGTCATGTGGACCCCCGCCTCGTGCAGCAGGGTCACGCTGCGGGCGATCTGGAAGGCCTGGGCGCTTGTAAGGAGTCCCGAGGGCTCGATGCCGATGTAGCCGGTGGTGGCCCCCGAGGAGAGCACGCTCTCCAGCTCGTCGGGCATCACGACCTCCTGCATGGCCTCGATCATTTCGTCCGTCACCGGGCTCACCGGCGTCGAAAGGGTCCAGGGTGTAAAAGAGGGTTGCGGTTGTCACTGGGTGATGGCGGTGTTCACCAGCAGGAGCTTGACGTCTTTCCCCCGGGACACCCTGACCAGCACCAGGGCGTCGTCCTGGGAGGCGACGTAGGCCATCCACTGGATGACCCGCTCATCTTCCGGCTTGACGATTGGCAGGCCCGCCTCCTCCAGCAGCTCGTTGGCATAGACGAGGAAGTCCAGGTCGGACATGCGGGCCGTGCGGGACACGTTGCCGATGTTGTCGGACCACTTGGCGTTGATGTGACGGTTGAGGCGGATGAGGAACTCCGTCTCCTTGGGGATGAGGGAGTGCTGCCTCAGGTACTCGATGTTCCACCCCTTGGGGATGCGCTTGTTGTCCGAGGAGAGGCCGTAGTACGCCGCCGCCGCCCGCTTGGCGATGTCCGCCGGTCGTGCCATGGCCAGGTGTATGGCGGGGAGGGGTAATGAGGTTTGTGAGCCTCTTGCGTAAGGTTTATGCTATCGCTCGCCCCTGGCGGGCGCCGGTGGAACCATGGTTATGAGGGAGATAGCCGGCAACGCCCTCACCCACGTCCTCGACGTCAAGGCGGGGGAGCACCTGCTCATTGTCACCGACGAGCACCGCATTGAGATCGGCAACGCCTTCTACGAGGCGGGCGACGAGATCGGGATGGAGGGCCGCCTGTTCGTCCTGGAGGACGGGGAGCGGCCCCTGACCGAGCTGCCCCACGACCTCAAGCGTGCCCTGGACGGTGCCAACGTCATGATAAGCGTCTTCGTGGGCTACCCCGAGGAGACGCCCTTCCGCGTCGATCTCCTCAGGACCGCCAAGGCCGCGGACGTGCGCACCGGCCACGGCCCGGGCATCTCCGACGACATGATGATCGAGGGCGCCATGAGGGTGGACTTCCGAAAGCTGGCCGACATAGGGGACCTGATGGAGGAGCTCCTCGAGGGGGCCGTGCGGGCCCACCTGACCAGCCCGGAGGGCGCGGACATATGGTTCACCGTCCGTGGTCGTCGTTTCGAGTCGGACGTTCGCATCGGCCCCGCCACCTTCGGTAACCTCCCTAACGGCGAGGTCCGGGTGGCCCCCCTGGAGGCCGAGGCCCAGGGTACGCTGGTCTGCGACTCCTCCATCGGCGACCTGGGAAAGGTCCCGAGCCCGGTGACCATCGAGGTGGTGGCCGGGAGGATCACGTCCATCCGAGGCGACGACCAGGCCCTGGTGGAGCGGCTGGAGGAGCTGACGTCCATCGATGACGAGGCCTCGGTCATCGGCGAGCTGGCCTTCGGCATCAATCCCCTGGCCAGGGTGACGGGCAACATGCTGGAGGACGAGAAGGCCCTGGGCACGGTCCACGTGGCCTTCGGCAACAACATCGAGATGGGCGGCAAGAACGGGTCGCGCACCCACAGGGACTTCCACCTGAAGCGCCCCACGCTGACGGTGGAGTTCGAGGACGGCCATACCAGGGACATAATCAGGGACGGCTGCCTGCTGGACTGAGGGCCGTTGCCTCAGTCGGTCTCGATGTGGAGCCGGGCCTTGATGCGCTCGGACCTGTTCTCCAGGACGTAGACAGCCCCGAACCCCACGATGGCGGCAACGATGACTATCACCACTGAGGGGATCGAGGACGGGTCCGTCTCGGCCATGATTATCTCCGAGGGGAGCCTCAGGGCACCGAGCATGCACCCGAACAGGAACGCCATGGTCACGGACCGGTGGTTCTTGATGAGCCAGTTCAGCAGCCTGGAGAAGGACAGGATACCGACCACGGCTCCGGCGCCGAAGGTCAGGAGGACCTTCCACTCGCCGTTGTTCAGGGCCTCGAGGAAGTAGTGGTACTGTCCCAGTATGAGCAGGGTGAGGGAGCCCGATATGCCCGGGAGGATCATGGCGCACACTGCGATGGCCCCCGCTATGAAGAGCATCGGGTAGGAGTGGTTGTCGGTGATCTCGTCTATTCCCACGATGGCTACCACAAGGACGAAGGCGATGCTGCCCGCCAGCAGGTGCTTGGCGTCCAGGTGCTCCACGTACTTGTAGACGAAGCCAGCCGAGGCGAGGATGAGCCCGAAGAAGAAGGCGTAGGTCGGGCCTGCGTGGGATTCTAAGAGCCACTCGATGACCCTGGCAAATATGATCATGGCGGAGAGGATACCGACGAACAGAGGGATGAGGAGCCCCCAGTCGATGGACCTCCACGCCTCCCTCGCGCCCTCCTTGTCACCCTTCATCCTGCGCGTGATGAAATGGAAGTTGATGCTGCTCAGGGCTTCCACGAACCTCTCGTAGATCCCCGTGATGAGGGCCATGGTGCCCCCTGAGACACCGGGCACTATGTCGGCCATGCCCATCAGCATGCCCTTGAGGAAGATGACGACGGACTCGGGTACCTTTATAACGAGCACGCTCCCGCTGGTCCATCCATATGTCGGGTAATATAGATTCAGGTGGCATCCTTTCCGGGAGGTTACTCACTCCCCCCGGCCCTTGCGCATGTCCAATTGCCAATCGCACCTTTCGCACTTGAGGGTGTGGCCCTTGTGGAGCATCACGATGGAGTCGCAATCGGGGCACCGGATGCGGGCGACCAGGTCCTGCACCAGGACGTCCTTGACCTCGGGGATGTCCTCGGCGATGACGGCATCGAGGCGGTCCTCGTTCTCGGGCCTCCTGATGAGGGGCCTCATCCTCTCGAAGTCCACCTTGTCCAGCTTGCGACCCAAGGCCGCCCCGGGTGTAGGCGCCTCGATGCCCTTTCGGGCCAGCACCAGGCCGATGCCCACCCCCACCATGACGCCCGCCAGGTGGGCGGTGTACCCCACGTTGCCCAGGCCGTAGGGCAGCTGGGAGCTGACGATGGCCAGGAAGGTCTGGAACAGGATGAACACCAGGGCTCCGAAGGCCACCTGGACCCTGGGCAGGATTATGAAGATGATGACCATGGGGATCCTGTCCCGGGGGTACATCATCGCGAAGGCACCGATGATGCCCGATATGGCCGCCGAAGCGCCGATGCCGACGATCTCCTCGGGGAGGGTCACGAAGCCGTTGATGACCCCGCCTCCCAGGATACCGGTCCCCCAGTAGACCACGGCCATCCACTTCCAGCCCACCCTCTGCTCGAAGGGCATGCCCATCAGGAAGAGGATGAACATGTTGAAGAACACGTGGAGGAAGTCGGCGTGGATGTACATGTGGGTGTACAGGCCCCATAGCCCGTCCCCAGTCTCGAGGGAGGTGTTGTTGAAGCCCAGGTTGATGACCACGTCGTAGTAGATGTCAACGGACCTGGGGGCGATGTAGATGATGAAGATGATCGCGTTGGCGATGATGGTGGCCGCGGTGAAGGACATCTTCCTCCAAAGGGCGAAGGGGTACACCCCAACCATTATCGCTATGAGGACGGCCACGATGTACGGCGACGCCGGGTCTATGAACTCCACGCCACCGGGAGGGAGTGGACCGTATATCAATCCGACGCCGATGCCGGGAAACGTTCAATACGCGCCAAGGCCATGGCTGGAGGCGATGGGCGAGACGGGGCTGGCGGTCCTCATCATGGTCCTGATAGTCGGCATGGTAGTGGCGCTGCTGCTCCCTTGGGCGACGCGGCTGGCATCCACAGGCCATCCTGAGAGGAGGGTACACCGGGAGGCCGGTCCCCCGGTCCCCCGAAGGAGGTTGGTGGAGCGGCACACGGGAAGGGCCGCGGTCGGCGCGGTCCTGGCCGTCGTCGTCACCTCCCTCCTGCTTGTGTTGCTGGCCACCGACCTGCTCTCGGACGTGCCCGGATTGGAGGAACTGCCGAGGGCCTCCCTGGTCTTCGCCTTCGCCGCCCTGATCGTGTCGGTAGGCTACGCCCTTCCATCTTGGCTGGGGGTGCGACGGTGACGGGAGGCTCCCCCCGCTTCGGCAGGGCCCGGAGGCTGGCCGATTGGACCAATGCTGCGGGAAGGCGCGGCATGAGGACCCTCCGTCTCGACCGGCCGGCCGACATGGTGTCCAGCGGGACGCTGGCCTGGTCCCAGGCCCGGTCCCTCTGGCCGGCGACGGCGGCCGTGGGTTGCTGCTCGGTCCAGACCCTGTCCGTCCGGGGACCCCGTTGGGACCCCGAGGGCCTGGGCTCCGTCTTCCAGGACCATCCCGAGGGCTGCGACGTCCTCCTGGTCGACGGTCCGCTGACCCGGGCGTCCAGGATGGAGCTGCCCGACCTGGTGTCGCGGATGGCAGAGCCCAGGTGGGTCATCGCCCTGGGCAGCTGCGCCGTCAGCGGCGGGGTCTTCAACAGCGGCTACGCCGTCCTGGGAGGGGTGGACCAGGTGGTGCCCGTGGACGTCTACGTACCGGGCTGCCCACCCACCCCGGAGGCCGTGCTACTGGGCCTCGTCAAGCTCTCCGAGAAGGTCCGCGCCGATGGGGGACCCTACTTCCAGGTACCTCCCGACGAGGGGGCGATATTGTGACCGACGCGGAGGGTCTGGCCGATGAGCGGGACGTGACCCCAGTCGCCATCGGGGCCCGTGACCTGGCGGACAAGGTGCGCCACAAGGCCGTCGACCTGTTCACGTCGGTGGAGCCAACGGGCGACCACGTGGTCCAGGCGGAGACCACCCCGGACCTCCTGGGGGACGCCCTGACGTCCTTGAGGGACAAGGTCGGGCTCGACGAGCTTCTGGCCATCACGGTGGTGGACTCCACGGACCTGGCGGAGGGTCTCGCCCTGGTGCACCACGTGTCCACCCAGGCGGGGGGGCCGACGCTGGAGGTCTGGACCCCGTACCCGGAGGAGGAGGACGGCGACATCATCGCCCCCTCGGTACCCTCGTCTGTCTCCCACTGGCGGGCCGCCGAGTGGCTGGAGAGGGAGTCTTGGGAGATGAGCGGGGTCGCCTTCGACGGGCACCCGGGCCTGAGGAGACTGCTCCTCCCCCGGTGGTGGGTCGGCCATCCCCTGAGGCGGGACGGTGCCGGGCAAAGGACGATGGGCCTCGAGGACCCCACCGTCACCCCAGGCGACGAGGAGATGGAGGTGGAGGGTTTCGTGCCCCAGGACCTGCCGTACCCCGCCATGGGCGGCCGCCTCGGTCTGGTACTGCGGGAGAAGGAGGGCAAGGTTACGGGGGCCAGGGTGTCCGTGGGACACCTGCACAGGGGGGTGGAGGGCCTCCTGGAGGGATCGACCTTCGAGGGAGCAATGCCCGTCGTCGCCCGGACGGCCGTGACGGCCTCGGTGCACTGGCAGGTTGCCTACGCCGAGGCGGTGGAGGCGCTGTGCCATGTGGAGGTTCCGTCCCGTGGCAGGGCCGTGCGGGTGGCCCTGATGGAGCTCGAGCGCATCGCTGACCACATGATGGTCCATGCAGCCACCCTCGAGATGGTGGACTGCCCCACCGCAGCCTCCAGGGTGTGGACCGACAGGGAGATGGTCATGGACGCCTCCCAGGCGGTAACGGGCCAGAGGCTGGTCCAGGACGCGATCGTGGTGGGCGGCGTCGCCCAGGACGCCCGGGAGGAATGGTCCCGCCGCCTCCTCCAGGTGGCGAGGGTCGTCCAGAGGGCCGTGAGGGAGTACGTCCACGAGGCCGAGGCGCTGGAGCCCCTGGGCAGGTTGAAGGGCCTGGCACCCGTCCACCTGGAGGACATGACGGGTTGGGGCCTCACCGGACCTGTCCTCAGGTCCGCCGGGGTCGCCAGGGACGCCAGGTCGGACGGTAGGTGCAGGACCTATGCAGGCCGGGAGGTACCGGTGCAGACCCGCGAGACGGGTGACGCCGAGGCCAGGTCGGAGCTGCGGATACTAGAGATGGCCTCCTCGGCCCGAACCTTGGCCCAGCTGGCGCGCGACATGCCAGGGGGCCGTTCCCGGTCCTTCGTTCCCGAGAGTGTCCCCAAGGGCAGGGGGCTCGGCATCGTCGAGGCTCCGGGGGGAGAGGTCCTGTGCATGGTGGCCGCGGACGGGGGCGAAAGGCCCAGGAGGGTGCGGCTGCGGGGGCCCGACACGGCCCACGCGGGCGCCATGGCCGACCTGGTCCTTGGCTGCCTGGTGGAGGACGTGCCCCTGGCGGTGGTCTCCTTGGGGCTGAACGTGGGGGGGTGTGACAGGTGAGTGACCTCTTCGACCTGTACCTGTCCATCGTCCACTGGTTCCTGGACGCCGCCCTGACGGTGCTGGAGCACATGGGTCTGGACGGCGGGTACCTCCACCGGTTCGTCACGTGGCTCGCGACGGAGTGGGACCTCTACATGGCGGCCGAGCTGGCGGCTGTCGTCCTCCTGGCGTGGACCGCCCTGACCGGCGGGGCCGTGGCATGGATGGACCGGAGGGTCCGCGCCCGTGTCCAGGGCAGGGCCGGCCCCCGCCTGGTAGGCTCCTTCGGCCTCCTGCAGGGCATGGCTGACTGGTTGAAGCTCGTGCTGAGGAGGAGGGAGGGAATGCCCTCTGCCGTGCCCGCAGGGATATCGGCGACCCTGGCCCTGGCCGCCCTTGCCCTGCTACCCCTGGGCCCGTGGGCCCGCCTGGCGGACCCCGATTGGGGACTGGTGGCCGTCGTGGCCCTCCTCGCCCTTGCCCCCTTGCCCATGGCCGCCACGGCGCCGGTGGGCAGACGCCACGCGGAGCTGGCGGAGGCGGTGGGGATCGGTGTCGTCCTGATGCTTGCCGCGGGCTCGATGATGGTGGTGGGGGGAACGGCCAGCTCCTCGGAGCTGGTGGCGCTCCAGGAGGACTCGGGTTGGGGCATTCTGCTCTCCCCCCTGGGCGTCCTACTGATACTGGTCGTGATGACCTGGGAGTCGGACAGATTGGCGCGGGTGAGGCGGACGGGCACGTCACCCGAGGCATGGCCCGGCACCCACAAGGCCGTGGGCCTGTACGCGGTGTCCGCCCGGTACTTCGCCCTGGCGGTCCTGGGCACTGTCCTGTTCCTGGGTGGATGGCTGGGCCCCGTCGTCGATGGGGCCCACTGGACGCTGGTCAAGGCCTTCGTCCTGGTCTCGTTCACCTCCTCGGTGGCAGGTGCGCTGCCCATCGGTAGGCCCGCCGACCGGGCCCGGTCCCTGAGGACCCATTGGCTGCCCTTGGCCACCGTCAACCTGGTGCTGATCGCGGCCATCATGGAGGTGATGGCATGAGCTGGCCACCGGCCCTGAGACTGATCTCCATGGGCCTCTCCCGGCCCCTGGCCACCGTTGACTGGCCCCGCGAGTCCCTGGGAAGCGAGGGACCGGACAGGGGTGTGCCCGAGTTCGACGTGGACTCCTGCACCGCATGCGGGGACTGCGTGATCACCTGTCCTGCGGACTGTATAATCCTTGAGGAGACCTGGCTCCTTCCCGTCGTCGACGGGGGCGCGTGCGTACGCTGCGGGAGGTGCGTCGTCGCGTGCGGCGAGGAGGCGGTGGCATTGACGGGCGCCCGTGACCTGGCTGCCTACTCCCAGCACGACCTATTGATGGACGAACGGCCGGCCGGAGAGAGGGCCTTGGACCTGTCGCCCTCGAGGATCTACCGAATGGCCGTCACCGGCGGGGACGGAGCGCCCGTTGACCCGGCGACCCTCCTTGATGCCCGGGAGGGGACCCTGCGCAGGCGGAGGGATGATAGGTAGGACCGTCCTGGGACCTCAGTCCTGACCAAGCCTCTCGAGCGCGGCCGAGGCCACGTCCTGGGAGGTGCCCTCCGATGCCAGCTTCCTAAGCGCGGCCAGGGCACCCTCCCTGTCCTCCTCCAGTGTGGCGGCCTGGGCCAGCCTCTCGAGGGCTGCCACCGCCCGGGGGGACCCCGTCTCTCCGAGGGCCTCCAGGACCGCGGGCCTCCCGGCCACCTCGGTCTCGAACAGCGCCGAGGACAGCTCCGACGCCGCCAGGTCCGAATCCAGGAGCAGCAACGCCTGGGCGGTGGAGGCCACCAGGGCACCGTCCCGGGAGCGGAGAGCCTCCGCCATGGGCTCGATGAGGCCCCTCTCCAGGTCGGAGCCGATGGGAGTCCTACGGATGTACCTGAGGAGGAGCGCCCTCGTCTCCTCGTCGCTGGCCCGCCTCTCCCGGGCCGTGTGGGTGGCGGCGTCGACGACGGCGGCCAGGTCCGTCTCGCCAGCCTCATCCCTGAACCACTCGGCCAGGGTGCCGTTCCTCATCCTGTCCGCCACCTCGCCGGCGTCCGCGGTGACCAGGAGCCTGATGGCCGAGGACAGGTCCTTCGCAGGGTAGCCGTCGGAGAACCTCAGGGGCGACCTGGGGGGCCTGCGCCTGCGCTCCTCCCCCGCCTCCTCCTGGGCGTAACGGGCCACCAGGGAGCGGTCCACCCTCATCAGGAGGGCCTCCCTGGTGGGCGTGGGGGGCACGTACCTCTGGCTCTTGGGAGGTCTACGCAGCTTTCCCGGGACCGACCGACTACGCACCTTGGCGGCGATCGGCGCAACACGGGCCGCCAGGACCTGGTGGCCCTTGGCGCACTCGGCCATGGCGACGGGGTCGTCGTGGAACTTGGCCTCCAGCTCCCCACCGGGCGTCCAGCGGGCCGCGGGCTCGGGCTTGCGCTTGAAGATACCCAGCAGGCGGGGAGGCTCCGCGGGGGCCACCTGGATGACCGCACATCCCTTGGCAGCCCTCTCCAAAGTCGAGGCCTCGACCCCCAGCTCCTTAGCGGCCTTGGAGAGGATCATCCACCCCTTGTTGGACAGCTTGGCCAGCCTGCTCCTGGGAGGGGCCCCATCCGGCATCGGACGACCCTCCCGGGCCAGGTCCGTCGCCTGGAGGAGGGCTGCCAACCTCACCTCCGGGGACTGCCCCTTGGTAGGGCGCACTTGCCACCACCTCCCTGCTCGGGCAGCACTTCCCTGGGTTGGGGGACGACCTCCAGGGGGAGCATGTACGAATCCAGCTTCACAGTGGTCGGCACGTACACCACCAGGTCCATGGAGTGCTCGGTCCTGGCCGGGACGCCCACGGGTCCTACCGAGACCAGCTTGTTCCCCCTGCCCTGGGGCTCCAGCACCGCCCAGGCTCCCGAGGGTAGGGCGACGTTCAGCCTTAGGTCCAGGTCCACCGAGGACCCGTTCCTGAGGTTCACATGGATGTTGGTGGCGTCCCCGGAGTGGCCCGTGTGCTCGACGACCTCCACCTCCAGGTCCCTGGCGACGGCGGCGTGGGCCGCCCTCTGTCGGGTGTTGGCGACGGCTGCCGCCTTCCGGACCCTGTGCCGGACCTCCAGCTCGAGCAGGGAGGCCAGCTGGGCCGACAGGGCATGGAGGTTCACCTTCTCCACCTCGCTGGCCTGTGCCTGGGTTTCCCATGGGTCCCCGACCTCCCGGTGCCTGTGCATCTCCGTCAGCGCCACGCCCGCCGCGGCAACCAGGGCGGTCGCGCCCCGTAGCCCCTTCGCGTCGAGGCGGTCCTGCTCCCAGGCCCGGGTGAGCAGCTCGGCGAGCCGGTCCAGGTGGTCCGCTGCAGCCACGGCGGCCGCCGCTGCGATCCCGGACGCCTCTGCCGGCTCGACGGAGGGCATCGAGGTGTCCAGGGTAGACCGGAGGTTCATGACGATCTCCCGGCCCCCCTCGGGGGTCGCGTCGGGATCGGCCAGCCATGATGCGAGGGGGGCCAGCGGTCCGCTCCTGGGACTCACCCCCCGTGACCTCCGGTCTGGGTCGAAGGTCTTTGCCAGCTCCCTGGTGTCCTTCACGAGGCCAGTGGCCGATGCCTTCCCCGAGCCCAGCCTGTCCGCTATGGCCCGGACGGCCATGCCCTCCGCCGAGGTGGCCTTCGCCCCCATCTCCAGGCCCGACTTGATGTCGGTGTATAGCCGAAGGTCGGCGTCCAGCGCCTCGTCCCAGAAGTCCGAGTCCATGGGGACGTCGGCCTCGACGCCCGCCACCCGGTCGCCCCGGGCGTACATCCGGCAGCCGCTGGACAGCTCGAGGACGGTCAGGTCGTCGGCGTCCAGGGTCTTCACGACCCTCTCCCCGGGGAGCAGGGCGTCCCCCAACCGGGTCGGGTCTGGTGACGCCTTCACCACCCGTGGCACGATGCGCACCCGCTTGCGCACGGCCACGGCGCTAGGGACCCTGAGCAGGTCGCCTCCGCCCACCTCCCTGACGACGAGGGCGAACCGGTTGGACCCGCTGTCCTCCTCGGCGGTGCCGTCCATGGCCGCGTCCGGGGGGGAGGGCACGTCGACCGTCAACGTGGCCTCGCTAACCTCCGGTCCGATGGTCCCCTGCCAGGTCGAGGTGCTCGTCTCCCCCGCCTCGCCCTCGAGGGACACCTCCACCGAGGCCTCGCAGCCGGGCCTGGAGCCCGAGTCCTGTATCCGCAGGGTAACCCCCACGCGCTCCCCGGGGGAGGCCCAAGGCCTTGATGGTACCGCGCCGACCACGTGGACCATGTTGGGCGGTCGGACGTCCAGGACGGCGTGGGGCGGGTCGGAACCCTCGGCCTTGTCCGCCCTGGCCCTCACCCTCACCAGCCACCTGCCGGCCCTGTCGGGGGCGCTCATCGACCATGAGACGTCCTTGGCCTCGCCCGGGTCCAGTGTCTCCGTCCGCTCCTCCATGGGTACCGAGGCGCCCCCCGCCTCCGGGTCCAATTGGCCCCCCACCCTGGCCTCCAGGGGCTCGCGGCCCGTGTTGACAACCCTCGACTGAAGGGTGAGGGCGTCCCCGGGTGCCAGGAGCTGAGGCTCCATGACAGGCTCCCGCGCCTCTATCCCCCTCTCCGGGACCAGCTGGAGGACGCCACGGGCCCTCCGCCTCGCGGTGCCCTCCCCCGAGGAGAACTCGACGTCGGCGTGGTACACCCCGTGGGGCACGTTCCGGGGTAGTCGCACGTGCCATACCTGCTCCTTGGTGTCACTGACCGAGGACCTCTCCCTGGGCAGCTTCACGGCGCTGTCGTCCTCGCCGTCCCAGTCGTCGGGGACCAGACGTCCCCTGACGTGGCCACGGACCCTTGCCGTGCCCTCGAAGCCCATGGAGACCCTCACGTCCACCGGGTCGCCGGGGGTGGCCCGCACCGGGGAGACCGTGACATCGCCGATGCGGACCCAGTGGCGCTTGACCTCCAGGGGGGCCTCCTCCTCGAAGTGCTCCCTGTCGGGGTCGGAGTAGACGACCTGGAGGTAGTACGTGCCCAGCTCCACCTCCTCGTGGGTGGAGGTGGGTATAGTGATCGTCGCCCCGTCGTCGCGGATCTCCACCACCGGGTCCCCCGTGGCGAAGTCCTCGGGGGGCGATACCTTCACGGCGATCGCCCCCGGGCGTCCTCCCTCCGGGAATGCCAGGTCCACGACGACCTGGGTGTCCTCTCCTGGGTGGACCTCCTCTGGCTCGGCCCTCACCTTGCCTTCGGCCACGTGGCCCTCGGGGGCGTCGGAGGCCCTAAGTCTGACCTGGAAGAGGTTGAGCAACACCCGGTCTCACCGCCTCGGGGTGATTGGTGATGGGATAGAAAAGGGTTGGGTCAGGGAGCCTCGGTCTCGAGGACGACCTCGCCCGTGTAGCCGCAGTCACGGCAGACGTAACCGTGGCGAAGCCCCTCCAGGGTCATCTTCCACTCGATGGATGACGAGCCACACTCGGGGCACTGGGTCTTGCGTTTCTTCCGCTCTGGCCCCGAGGAGCTCTTGACGTTCAGCTTCATTTCACAGCTCCTCCACCTGCTCGTCCTCGTCCACGACCACCTTGCGCTCCAGCACGAAGGCACCCCGGTAGTGGCAGTCGGTGCAGTGGTACTTCTGGCCGGTGATGTAGCCTCCGACCCACGTCAGGTTCGTGCCCCGGCAGTGTGGACACACCAGGGTGGTGATGACCTCCTTAGGCTCCTTCTTCTCGATCTTCACCTTCATCTTCATCGGGCAGGTCTCCTATGACTATCAGACCCCTCTTGGCCAGGATCTCCAGGTATCCCACGACCCGCTTCAGGACGGGTTCCATGTCCTCCTTGTAGGCCTGGTCCACGGCGGTGCATATGGTGGCGATGTTGTTCTCGCCATCGCACATGAGCCAGATGAAGGACCCGGGGGAATCCAAGGGCCTCCTCAGCTCCGGCACGGGTTTGAAGACCACCGCCAGTCTCTGCTCGAGGGGCGATAGGTTCTTGAGGTATATCAGTGTGACTAGCCCCGTCTCCTCGTCCTCCTCCCACTGGACGTTGGGGTTCCTCCTGGGCTTGAGGAGGAGGAGGTGGCGCTGCTCCGGCGGCAGGTCCTGGATGCGCATGGGCGTGGGAGCCCTCCGCTCGGTCTCGTCCGGTTGCCACGGCATGCGCTTGACCATCTTGCTCACGTCAGAGCGCCTCCCAGTACCAGTAGAGGAAGCCGAGCATGAACAGTATGCTCACCACGGCTCCGATGCGGACCCTCGTGACCGACCGGGAGACCTCCATGGAGTGTATCACGTAGGTGCCCGATGCGAGCAGTCCGATGAGGAGGGCCAGGCCCACCCAGTCCACCATGGCGGGCCCATGGTCGCCCTTTGGTAAAACGTTTGCGGGGGAATGCTTTACGAGCCGGTCTCGGGGTCCTCCCCCTCGGGGGGTCCCTCGTCGGTGGAGGTTCCCTCATCGCCCTCCGCCGCCTCGGCGTCCTCCTCCGTCCCCACATCGTCCAGCATCGACCTGGCCTTGGCGATGCTCTCCTTGGCGGCCGAGGCGGACCGGCTGTCGACGTGCTCGTCCGCCTTCTCCAGCTCGGCGGCTATGGGCGTGTGCCGCTCGTGGTCCCGGGAGATGCCCTCGAAGCGCCGCTTCAGCTCCGCCAACTCCCGCTTTGCCCGCCTGATGAGACCGCTCTCGATGTCCTGGTCGCAGCTGGGGCAGACGTCGTCCTCCTCGGCCACCTCCGACTTGCAGTGCTCGCAGAAATAGAGGTCGAGGTCGAAGGGCTCCAGCGTCTCCAGCAGGTAGTCACGGCTCCGCTCCGCGTAGTAGATGGCCTTCGGGTACTTGCCCGACTTCATGAAGGACTTCGACAGCTTCTGGAGGTTGTTGGCCTTGGTCACGTCCAGGTCCCTCTCCTCGGCCTCCATGATCAGCTCGTCGACGAGGGCCATGAGGGTCAGGCACCGCTCGTGGTCCCTCATGGCCACGGCCAGCAGCTCCCGGGCGTTGGCGAGGGACTCGTCCACCTTCTCGAAGTTCTTCACGTGCAGCTCGGTCTTGGCCGTCTCTAGCTCCTCGTCGGCCTTCGCCAGGATGAACCCGTCCTCTTGGAGCTCCCTGATGGACTTCTCCACCTCGTCGATCTCCTCGTTGGCCGTGCAGAAGGGGCAAGTGCCCTCGGCCGACAGGGGTGTGCCGCACTCGGAGCAGGGCAACCGGGGGGGCGCCCCGGGGACGGCGTCCTCCTTGCTCTTCCCGGTGTCGGAGGGGACGGAGCGCTCGGGCCTGACGATCCTCGGTTTCGCTCGGGCCACGGGCTCCGCCCGGTCCTCGGTGAGGCTGGCCTCGGGGACGATGGGCGAGGTGTCCTCGGCCAGGTCAGCGTAGGTGTCCAGGTGCTTCCTCTTGTGGCCCCTGAGGATGGCGATGTAGGCGATGACGCCAACGACGGCCATGGCGATGGCGATGACGAATATCATGTATTGCTGGAGGAAGTCCTGCGACTCGTCGACCTCCTCGACCACCTCGACGATGAAGTCGGTGGACACGAACTCATCCTCGTCATCGGTCACGTGGAGGGACACGTTGAACTTCCCCAGCTCCTCGAAGGTGTGACGGAATGTCTCCTCGGTGGAGACCATGACACCATCGATGCGCCACTCGTACTCCAGGATGCCGCCGTCCAGGTCGTAGTACTCCGCGGTGAACCGGTGGGGCCGGTCTATCTCGGCGGTGGTCGATGAGCTGGCCTGGCCCACTGGTTTCCCCGACTCGATGGTGACTGTCACGGTGTCGGTGTCCGTGAGCAGCCTGCTCTGGTTAACGTCGAACTGGGTCACCCTCAGGCTGGCGTTGTAGACGCCAACCTCCCAGAAGCGGTTGGTGCACATCCCCGTCTTGGTGGAGTTCCAGTCGTAAACGCCGTCGCCATCGAAGTCCCACTCATAGAGGATTATCCTCTGGCTGGTGTCCGGCGTCCCGAAGCCCTCGAACACGACGGGCCTTCCCGTGAAGTCCCTTATGTCCGGCCCCGCCTCGGCGACGGGGTCGGCGAGGACGGGCGCGCAAGCCGTCAGCACCAAGGCTAGGAGCATCAGGGCGGCGAGCATCGAAGTCGTGCGGTAACGCCGCGCGGTGCGCATCCCATCCAGGGGCCCGGGTCCTATGCCAGCAGGCTCCACGTTCTGGACCAATGGCCAAAGACGGTGAAAAATGTTTGGTTCCCAGCTCCAGGTGCCAGCGCCCCGTCTGGAGGAGTAGGGGTCGGAGGCAGCGGGGGGCACTATGAGGTGGGGGGGGGAGGCGGTTAGGATGTTAGGGAGTCAAAAGAAGATCACTAACAACAACAACTGTGCCTGGCCCGCTGCTTCCTACATACTATTCCTGGTCGCATATCGTATATAATATTTCCCGAACACGATTGGATTTTTCGGATTTACAATTTTTATTACGGACACGTGCGATTTCGGGAGACTTACGGTCGCAATCACGAACCTTTTCTCACGTGTTCCCGGCGTTTCATCGGCGATCCGACAGCCGTGGCACGATGGCGTCGTGGGTACACTGGCTCCCTCGGGAGCGCGCTGGGAACATTAATGTATGCATGGGTCAATACATGCGCCGGTGGGCATGACCGAGACAAAGGAACTTATCAAGAAGATTTGCTTGTTGGGGGATGCAGCAGTTGGAAAGACCTCGCTTATCAGGCGTTACGTCTACAGCAGCTTCGACGACAAGTACATCACCACCATCGGCACGAAGGTGACCAAGAAGTCGCTGGTGTTCAAGCACCCTTCCCAGGACATGAAGGTCCGGATCTCGCTGCTGATATGGGACATATTGGGCCAGAAGGAGTACTCCCGCCTGCACCCTGTGTACTACCAGGGGGCCGAGGGAGGGCTGGTGGTGTCCGACGCCACCCGACCCGCGACCGTCAAGAGCCTGGAGGAGTGGGCCGTGGGCTTCCAAAAGACGGTGGGGAACGTACCCCTGGTCTTCCTCATCAACAAGGTCGACCTGGTCGACAGGGACGCCTTCGACCTGACCGAGGCCCAGGCCATCGCCGACAAGTACAACGCCCGCCTGTACTTCACCTCGGCGAAGACCGGTGAGAATGTGGAAAAATCGTTCCTCGAGCTGGGGAACATCCTGACGTACTCGTTCTTCAAGAAGATCAACGCGATCTAGGGGGGAAGGAAATGGACGACGAGGAGCTGCTTGTGGTGGAGGAGGATTCGGGCGAGGACCCCCTCCAGATGGCCTTCTTCATCATGCCTGGCCACGCCCTGAAGAGCCTCCGAGACGAGATCGAGATCCAGGGCGGGGAGACCCTGGCAAACGACATGCTATATCGTTACGGCATCAGGTGCGGCGAGGGCATGATCACCCGGATGGGCATGAAGTGCGACTCCATGGAGGAGATCGCCGATACCATCCCGGCCCTGTGGGCAGGGGTCGGCCTGGGGAGGATCAGCGTCGAGGAGGTGTCCGACGAGCACATCAAGGTCCGGTTCCACGAGTCGGTCGAGAGCCTGGCCCTGGGCAAGCCCCAGGAGCCCAAGTGCCACTTCACCCGCGGATACCTATCGGGCATGGCCATGGGCCTCTCGGGGATCGAGTACAACGTGGACGAGTTACAATGCTCCGATGACTGGTCGGAGACGTGCTTCATCATAACCATGGGCACCGAGTACTTCAAGCCCGTCCAGGAGTCGGCGGCCGCGGTGGAGGTGACCCCCGAGGAATCCATCATGGGGATGCACCTGGAGAGGGGACTGGCCTACCTGGTGGAGGACGAGGACCCCGACGCCGCCTACAAGCTGTTCGTCGACGAGCTCACCAAGGGCAACCAGGGTCTTTGCATAACCCGGGACTTCCCCACCAAGGTCAGGAGGACGTACAACCTCACGACCACCCCGGTCCTCTGGCTGTCAAATGCCGAGCAGGAGTTCGCCGTGGAGCCGGTGCAGCTGGGCAAGCTGTACCACAAGATCGAGGACTTCCTCAAGAAGGCCGAGAAGGCTACTGTCATGATCTCCGGCCTTGAGTACCTCATCGTGCAGAACAACTACCACTCGGCCCTCAAGTTCCTGCAGCTGGTGAGGGACCAGATAGCGATCTACGATTCCATCCTCATCGCCACCATCAGCCCCGAGACCCTCAGCGACAAGGACCTGAAGCTCATCGAGCGTGAGATGGAGCCGCTCAACATCGAAGAGGGAGGCTGAGCCATGGGGGTCGGGGCAGAAGCGGAAGATGCCAACATACAGGCAGCCTTCTTCATCATGCCTACACAGATCCTCAAGAGCCTCCACGATGAGTTCCAGGAGCTGGCCGGACCCGACGCGGCCCGGGCCATCCTGTTCAAGATCGGGTTCGCCAGCGGCGAGGCCGTCACCAGGAAGATAAACATAGAGGTCAACGGCGACCTGACCCTCCCTGAGACCCTCACCTCCCTCTGGATCGAGATGGGACTGGGACGCATCATCGTGACCGAGATGCCAGGGGGGAAGCTCCACGTGGAGTGCGACGGCTCCACCGAGGCCCTCGCCATGGGACAGACCGGCAGCACCTCTTGCGACCTGACCAGGGGTTACCTGGCGGGCACCACGTCGGCCCTCACCGACAGAAGGTACAACTGCACCGAGACCCAGTGCGTGTCCGCCGGAGAGACCGTCTGCGACTTCGAGCTGATCCCCCGGGAGCCGTGACGTTACCGGGTCGTGGGGTGTCGCACATCATGGCTGCCCAGGCCGGGGAACTACACGACCTCCTCAGGGACCTACGGGGCACCAACGGGGTCGTCGCATCCACGGTGATCAGCAGGGAGGGGCAGCCCATCGCCTCCGACCTGCCCTCCCACGTCGACCTGGACGTCCTGGCCCTCCGCACTGCGTTCATGCAGGGCATCGGCGAGCTGGTGATGGAGTCGGTGGAGGAGGAGCGCACCCAGACGGTGATAATCGTCGCCGACGAGCACTACATCATGACGACGGCCATAGATGACAAGCACATCCTCGTCGTCGTGATGGACCGGATGGTCGAGGTCGGCGGTATGATCCCTGGGATCATGGACACGGCATCCACCCTGCACGACGTGCTTTCCTGAGAACGTCCCATCCTCACGGTTGCGGGAGTCCGACCCCCAGGTAGGTCACCCCGCCCCTCTCCATCTCCTCGGGGTCGAGGGCACGCCTGGCATCGACCACCACGGGTCTCGCCATCGCCGAGACGATACGGCCCGGCTCCAAGGTCCGGTACTCTGCCCATTCCGTCTGGACCACCGCCAGTTCTGAACCGGACAGCGCCATGTCCAGGTCCTTCTCCACTTGGGGCGGCGGCAGGCCCTCCTCCTCTGCCAGGGCCACGAAGTTCGCCGACGCTTGGGGGTCGTGTACGACCACGTGCGCCCCCCACTCGACCAGCTGCCTGTATATGGGAAGGGCCCTGGTCTCCCGCACATCGTCGGTGTCGGGTTTGAACGCCAGGCCCAGGAGGGTAACCCTGCGTCCAGCGACGTCGCCTCCCAGGGCGAGACGGGCCATTGCGGCGATCACCCCGGGTTGGACCCTGTTCTGCTCCAGTGCGGCCGCGGGCATCAGGGCGGGGGTCCCCAGCGAATCGGCGAACCCCACCAGGGCACGCAGGTCCTTGGGGAAGCACGAGCCGCCGAAGCCCGCCCCCGCCCTCAGGAAGTGGGGACCCAACCTGTGGTCCATCCCCACGCCCTCGAGCACCTGGTAGCCGTCGGCGCCCACGGAGGCCGCCACGTTCGCCACCTCGTTGGCGAAGGCGACCTTGATGGCCAGCAGGGCGTTCGAGGCCAGCTTGACCAGCTCAGCACCCTCCAGGGACGTGAAGAGGACGGGAGCGCTGAAGGGGCGGTACAGCTCCTCCATGAGGCCGGCACCGGCCTCCTCGCCCTCGATCACGCCCAGGACAACCCGGTCAGGCCCCAAGGCGTCCGCCATCGCGGATCCCTCT
>CP070808.1:1056182-1060448 GCA_020343715.1 Thermoplasmata archaeon | reverse complement strand
GCCACCTTCCCCTGGGCCGTCATGAGCAGCTCGTCGTGGTGGGCCTTCCAATCGGCCTCGTCGGAGTGGATGCGGGCGTTCATCAGCTTGGCGTTGAGGAAGGGGTAGTACTGGTTCTCCCGACTGCGGCCACAGTGGGGGCACTCCCAGGTCCGGTCCCGGGTGTCGGCGGGGTACTCCTCCCCGCACTCCGGGTTCCCGCAGATGATGATGATCCTCATACCGCCGGCCTCCGGCGAGGGAGGGCACCGGCGTTTGATAAAGGTTGCGATTTCGGGGACCGCCAGGGCCGGGGCGTCACATTCATATCCCATGAGCGGTGTCGGGGGCCCCATGGTCCCAGGGCCCGTCCTTGGCATAGAGTCCACCGCCCACACCGCCTCGGTGGGCGTGGTCAGCCCGGGCGAGGACGGTGCCATGGCCATCCGTGCGAACGTGTTCTCGTCGTACTCCCCAGAGGAGGGGGGCATCCATCCCAGGGAGGCGGCCAACCACCACGCCGATGTGCTGCCCGGGCTCATCAGGCAGGCCCTGGAGGAGGCGGACGTCCCGTCCCGGGAGCTGGAGGCGGTGGCCTTCGCCCAGGGGCCGGGGCTCGGTCCCTGCCTCAGGACGGGGGCCTCGGCCGCCCGCGCCCTGGCGCTGACGCTGGGCGTCCCCCTGGTGGGCACGAACCACTGCGTGGCCCACCTGGAGGTGGGCAGGGCCGTGCTGGGGTGCGAGGACCCGGTGCTGCTGTACGCCTCGGGGGGCAACACCCAGGTCATAGCGTACGCCGCCGGCCGGTACCGCGTCTTCGGAGAGACGCTGGACATCGGCATCGGCAACATGCTGGACAAGCTGGGCCGGGAGATGGGCCTACCCTTCCCGGCGGGGCCCACGCTGGAGCGCATGGCCCTGGAAGGCGAGAGGCTGTTGCCCCTCCCCTACTCGGTCAAGGGCATGGACGTGGCGTACTCGGGGATGCTGACGGCCGCGACCCAGCTGATGGCCCGGGGGGCCGACCCCGACGACCTGGCCCTGTCGGTGCAGGAGACGGCCTTCGCCATGCTCGTGGAGGTCACCGAGCGTGCCATGGCCCACATCGGCCGCGACGAGGTGCTCCTGGGAGGAGGGGTGGCCGCCAACGCCCGGCTCCGGGAGATGACGGAGATCATGGCGGAGGAGAGGGGGGCTGTGGCTTATGCTCCTCCCCGTTCCCTGTGCGTGGACAACGGGGCGATGATCGCCGTGCTGGGCCACATGATGCTCGGCGCCGGGGCCACTACACCCATGGAGGAGTCCGCGGTGGACCAGCGCTTCCGGACCGACGAGGTGGAGGTGACCTGGCGATGACCCCCGCCGACCACAGCGGATGGACGGGGGAGCTGACCATCGCCCAGGGTGCCGAGGCCATCCTGGAGGCGGGCACCTTCCTGGGACGGCCCGCCGTCCTCAAGCACAGGAGGCCCAAGGGCTACCGGCACCCGGAGCTGGAGACGACAATCAGGTCCACCCGGACGAAGGTGGAGGCCCGTGCCCTCCGGGACGCCCGGGGTGCGGGCGTCAGGACCCCCGCGGTGCTGGACGCCGACCCCAGCGAGGGCAGGCTGGTCCTCGAGCTGGTGGAGGGGCCCACGGTGAGGGCCGCCATGGACGGCCTGTCCCCAGGCGACCGGGCCAGGGTGGCCCGGGCACTGGGAGCCTCCCTGGGGGCGCTGCACGCCGCGGGCATGGTCCACGGGGACCCCACCACCAGCAACTTCATTATCGAGGACCTGGATGGTGAGGGGCCGGTGACCCTGGCGGTCCTGGACATCAGCCTGGGAGGCAGGGCCGAGGGCGTGGAGGAGCGGGGCGTCGACCTGCGGCTCCTCTCCGAGGCCTTCGAGTCCACCCACCACGTCCACGCGGGGCTGTTCGACCTGGTGCTCGAGGGCTACGCCGGGGCGTTCCCCGATGGCGCTGACGAGGCGCTGGAGCGGATGGACGCCATCGCGGCCAGGGGCAGGTACGTCTCCAGGGTCGAGAGGAGGAGGTGAAGCCGATGGGAGATGATAGTAGGGTCCTTAGGGTGGTGACCTCCAACGAGGGCAAGGCCCGGGAGTTCGCCGTCGCGCTGGAGCGGGTGCCGTGGCGGGTCGAGCGGGTCGCCATGGAGTACCAGGAGGTCCAGGCGGACACCCTGGACGCCGTGGCCCTGGACAGCGCCAGGTGGCTCCTCGACCATGCCTCAGTGGGACCACCCTTCGTGCTGGAGGACGCCGGTCTCTTCATCGATGCCCTCTCCGGGTTCCCCGGTGTCTACTCGGCATACGTCTTCCGGACCGTGGGCTGCCAGGGGATCATAGACCTCATGTCGGGTCGGGACGACCGGTCTGCACGCTTCGAGAGCCGCATCGCCCTGGTCCTGCCGGGCGGCACCGTCGAGGTCCTCAGGGGGACCTGCCAAGGGAGGATCCCCGACGTGCCCAGGGGCACGGGTGGCTTCGGGTTCGACCCCGTCTTCGTGCCCGAGGGTGCCGAGAGGACCTTCGCGGAGATGGGGTTGGAGGAGAAGGAGGGCCATTCCCACAGGGGCAAGGCGCTGGCCGCGCTCCGGGACAGGCTCGCCATGCTCTGAGGGACCTCAGGACGAGGGCCCTTCACGGAGCCTGTAGTACCAGATGAGGACGAGGGCCACCAGGACTATGGCGGCCCCTGTGAACGTGAACACCGGGTTGTAGATGGGAGGTTGGTAGACCTCCGTGGTCTCGAAGACCTCCACCTCGTGGGGGTTCTCCGCCGGGTTGTCCGGCGGGTCGGTCACGCTACCGCCCGAGGTGCGGGCCTTGATGTAGTAGTGCATGCCCTTGACGGACACGTGGTCCTTGGGGATGATGGCCCAGAACGAGGTGTCGTTGGACTCCATCTCCACCTCCCGGTACTCCTCCTCGTACGACTTCTTGTAGAACAGCGTGGCCGCCACGTCGGCGACCTTGAGGATGTCGCACGAGATGTTGAGGGGCTTGCCCAGGGGCGCCGTCGTCACAGGGACGTGGATGATGAGGATGGGCGTGGTGTTGTACACGATGGTGTCCATGGAGGTGTGGTGCAGTCCGCTGGCGTCGAAGATGCGGAAGAACACGAGCTTCAGCCCCTCGCCGGGGGGGAGCTCCTGGTTCACCTGGTTGTTGGGCGGTGGCCACTCGTGCTTGGAGGCGTTGGGGAAGTTGGGATCGGAGGATATCTGGAAGAACATCTCCCCGCCCAGGTCCTCCAGGTTGTCGGTGGCGTTGAGGCTCAGCACCACCACCCGGTCGGTGGTCAGCTCGTCGCCGCCGTTGATGACCACGCTGCCCACGGGAGCGGTCCTGTCCACCAGGAAGTCGCCCAGGGGCGACCTGTCGGACCACAGGCCCAGCTGGTCACGGGTCCTGACCCACCAGTACCACCGTCCCTCGGCCAGGGGCTCGGGGGAGACGTAGCGGCTTGACCTGCCCTTGGCACCTCCCACCACTCCGCCCTGGCCCACGTTCACCGGGGGCGACGGGTCCTGGGTGTACAGGATCTCGAAGGCGCTCTGGGAGGCGCCCGCGTCCACGTCGTTGAAGGACCACACGAACTCCACCCGCTCGTCGTTGGTGGACACCTCCGGGCTGACCAGGTCGGGAGGCCCGGGGGGCGTGTTGCGCCGCTGGGTGCACATGACGTCGAGGCCGTCGTCCCATCCCACGTACACGTTGTCCAGCTGGTCCATGGTCACGGTTACACCGGCCCCTACGGCCGTCCCCATGGTCACCACGGGGGCCACCTCTGAGAAGCAGCCCAGCTCCGAGCAGGTTGAGGAGTAGAGGGGCGGCGTCGCCGGCGAGCCAACCCCGCCGATGGCCAGCACGACCCCGTCGTCAGGACCGTTGGAGGATGCCACCGAGGGCGAGTGGCCCGTGGCGGCCTGCAGCCGGGACACCAGGATGTCGGTGCCGGCCGAGCCGTCCACCACCCTGTCGGCGAGGAAGGTGACGTCGTTCCCCAGCGAAATGGGGGTCGGGGACTGAACCCATGCGACCCAGGCCCCGCTGCGCTTGGTTACTACCATCGTGGGTCCCTCGTTGGTGACGTTCGTCCACCGGTCCGCGAGGTGCAGGGGCGGCGTCAGCACCGAGTCCCGCGAGGGGTCGGGGACCGCCCTATATAGCACCTGGGAGGACACCAGCTCCCACATGCCGTCCATGTCCATGGCGTGCCAGGCCACGTGCAGGGTCCCGTCGCCGTCCACGTCCAGCGTCACGTGGCCGTTCACCTCCC
>CP070808.1:1045267-1056082 GCA_020343715.1 Thermoplasmata archaeon | reverse complement strand
GCTCCTGTAGGTCTTCATCGCCGGGAGGGGGTGGTGGAACACGGGCAGCACCATGTCGCCCTTCCCCTTGAGCATGGCCAGCTCGACCCGGGTCAGGTGCCCCCAGAACCGGTGGTAGAAGTCATCGGGATCGGACGTCGAGGACCCCAGGGCCATCACCTGGTCGTACACCACCTCCAGGAGGACTCCGATGGGCCTGGGCAGGCGGTGCGGCAGCCTCACACCCCCCTCTTGTCGCCCCAGATGAACCTGTGCAGCTGCAGGAGGACCCGAACGTCGAGCCTGTCCTCCAGCACCCTCTCGGCCAGGTCGCGAAGGTCGAGCCCGCCCACAGGCTGGAACACGACGGTGCAGGGGGGTCGCTGCCGTTCCAGCAACCGCTTGGCGTAGATGTAGTCCTCCTGGTGGGCGATGACGAACTTGAGCACGTCGTCGGACCTCATCTTCGATATGTTGGTGAAGAGGTTGCGGTCCTGCATGCCGGAGGAGGGGCACTTGAGGTCCATGATCATGTGGGTCATCTCGCCCCTCGGCACCGCGCCTATGTCGATGGAGCCGTTGGTCTCGATGGAGATCTCGCAGCCCTCTCCCTCCAGGGCCTCGACCAGATGGCCCACCTCCTCCGCCTGCAGGAGGGGCTCTCCCCCGGAGATGCAAACCCGCTTGACGCCGTACGACATGGCCTCCTCGACGATGTCCTTGACCTTCCTCTCCTCTCCGGGCTCCCACGAGTAGGTGGTGTCGCACCAGTTGCACTCCAGGTTGCACCGGGAGGTGCGCACGAACACGGTGGGAAGGCCTATGTCAATGCCCTCTCCTTGGATGGAGAAGAAGATCTCGGAGACCTCCATCAGGCGTCACCACCCTTGGAGCGGGCGATGCCGGCCGGCTCCTCCATGGCGTCCTCCTCCACCAGCTCGGCTACAACGAAGCCAGGGTTCTTCCCTCGAAGGCGCATCTTGTCGGGCCTGCGGGTCTTCAACTCGTACTCCAGGGGGTCTATGGCGGCGGCGTCCGCGAAGCCCCGGAGGCGAAGTATGCAGCTGTCGCAGTGACCGCAGGCCTTCAACCGGCCCCTGTAGCACGACCACGTCAGGTTGAACGGCACGTCCAGGTTCAATCCCTTGTAGACGATCTCACCCTTCTTGAACCTCAGCACGGGAGCGATTATCTGGATGGGGTTGCCCTCCACGCCCCGCTTCGTACCCATCGCTATGGCCTTCTCCATCGCCTCGATGAACTCAGGCCTGCAGTCGGGGTATCCGGAGTAGTCCACGGCGTTGGCGCCTATGAATACCGCATCGGCGACCAAGGCCTCGGCCCATGCGGCTGCTATCGAGATGAAGACGGTGTTCCTCGCGGGGACGTAGGTGGGTGGTATCGAAGAACCTATCTCATTCTCGGGGGTGTCCGCTGGCACCTTGATGAGGCCATCGGTGAGGGCCGAGCCCCCGAAGGCCGACAGGTCCACCCGGACCGTCTTGTGGTCCACCCCGTAATGCTTGGCTATGGCCCTGGCGGCGTCCAGCTCCCGCTGGTGCCGCTGGCCGTAGTCCACGGTAAGCGCGTGGACCTTGTATCCCTCGTCGATGGCCATGGCGAGGGTGACCGAGCTGTCCAGGCCTCCCGACAGGAGTACAACTGCGGTCTTCTGTCCCCCCTCGGACATGCGCTGGCGGATGGTATGGGCAATCTAATAATACTTTCGCGGAGGGCTGTGCCGACCGTCTGGTGCCGCCAGCCTCGGGTGAGGAACGAGTAGTTCTTTTATATCCACAGATGCCATCTATGACGACCGGGTGGGCAACTCCATGACACACACGACCGGGAGGACTGGCTTCTCGAGACGCTGGGTATGGCGTTGTCTCTTGGCGATGTTCCTGGTGATCCTCACGGCAACGATCGCCTCTGCCATCGTCACGGACAACTATCGCATGGAGATGAAGGAGATAGGGACATGGAACGACCCGGGAGGCCAGGGAAACATCGATCAGATCGACCTGACGTCCGAGGGCGACAGACTGGCTTTACTCGGCTACTCCTCCCCTGGGGACCTTAGGGTGACCGACCGGGAGCTGGAGACCCTGGCGGTGCTGGAACCTCCCCATGAGGGGGCGGTCATAGAGGGGGTCCGCTGGTCCGTTAAGACCAGATGGATCTGCGCCTGGGGGAGCGCCGAGGAGGTGGACCATGACCTGTTCTGGCTCTGGGACGCCGAGACGTACAAGCTTTCGGACCAGATGTTCGACAACTACACAACCCCGCTGGACCGGCTTGATTCTGCAGTTTTCGTCGGTGAAGACATGATACTCGCCCTGGCCGGCAGGGACGCCAACGGAACCTCTCGCCTCATCCTCATCGAGACACACAGCTCCAACATCCGCAGGGACTTCGAATGGGCGGACAACACCACCATCGTCCGGTTAGGGATAACCGGCTCCTTGCTCCTGGCCGTGGACGAGACCGGCACTACCTGGACCGTGGATAGCTCCGATTGGACCACCTTGACGAACATGGGCGGTCACGAGGCTGCGCCTACCGCCGACTCGCTTGCCACGTCCGCCAGGTTCACGTACATCGTTGGCTACGAGGACGGCAGCGTGGCCTTCTGGTACAACTTTCCCCTGATCCACGAGAGGTCCGCCTATTTCGGCGATGGTCCCATCCAAGGCATCGCCTGGATGTTCATGGGTGGCACCCCGTACTACATGGCGGTCACCCCTGGGGCCTCAGGTGGGTCCCAGGTGAACGCGTACGTCTATAACATCGACTCCGACCCGGCCACACACCTGTCTGGGCCGATGGATTACCCCGTCGCGCTGACCTCCTTGGCCACCGACCCCATGGTGGAGGGGCAGGCCTGGCTCGGTTTCGAGGACGGAACGATCAGGCTTCTGAACCTCACCATCGACTACAACGATCCCCCTGTCATTACCATCGAGGTCCCCGAGGAGGGGAAGGAGTACTCGGAGAACTTCACCGCCACGGGGACGTACTACGACGACTGGGACAACGTGGTCTACATAAACGTCGAGGTAGGTGAGTACAACGGGACGGCGCCCGTCTGGGCGGATGGCAGGTGGTCCCTCGAGATCAACATATCCTACCTGCCATCGGGTACCAATACCATGGTGGTCATGACCGGCGACGATTTCCAGCACACCACGAACCAGACAACGTTCAAGGTGGTGCACCCACCCGATCCCGATGATGACGACGACGATGACGGACAGGCCATCGACATGCTCTACGTGGTCATCGCTGTCTCCGTCGTCGCGGTTGTCATCATAATAGCGCTATTGTACATCCGGAGGAGACCGGGCGATGAGAGGACGTAATGGTGACCAGGTCGATGTGTGGTGGTGGGGTCGGACGATGGCCATCACCCTCCTCTCATCTGTGTTCTTCGTGCTGGTCATCGCGACGGCCGTCACGGCCGAGGACAGGCTGTACTTTGATGTTGATATCACCGAGGTCGGTACCTGGAGTGACCCGGGAGGAGGTGGGCAGGACATCATCATCGACCAGTCGTCGGACGGCGAGAGGCTGGTGCTCCTCGGATACTCCTCGCCCGATGATATACGGTTGACCGACCGGGACCTGAACACTATAGCGGTCCTGTTCCCTCCCCGAGACGGTGTGACGGTCAGGGGGGTCCATTGGTCATCCTCGGGCGAGTGGGTCTGCGCTTGGGGTAGCGTCGGGGGGGGGAGCGACGACCTGATGTGGATGTGGGATACCGATACCTATCAGCCGTCCGATTGGCTCTTCGAGAACTACACCGCTCCCCTGGCCCACGTGGATTCCGTTCTGTTCATGATCGGCGACGAGATAATGGCCATATCCGGAAGGGACTCCAACGGCACGTCCAGGGTCCTCCTCATCGAGACGAGCACGTCCGACATCAGGAGGAACTATCGTTGGGAGGACAACGCCTCGGTGGTGCGCATGGGGACCGACAACATGAGGCTGATCTGCCTCGAGGACACGGGAACCATAAGGACCATCCACGGGACCAACTGGGAGGTGGTCGAGGACCTGGGCGGTCACGACGTGGCGCCCTCGTCGGACTCCTTCGGCCTGAGGGCGAACGAGCCATGGCTCGTCGGGTACGAGGATGGCAGCGCCGCATTCTGGGGTGGCAATCCCGCTGTGCATGAGCGGTCCGCCGACTTCGGGGCGGGCCCGGTCCTCGGCATAGGGTGGGCGTACTCGGTGATGGACCATTACTACCTCGTCGCCACGCCCTCGACGGGTGGGTCCAAGTTGATGGCCTACAACTTTAACCTGAACCAGGACCCGGCGGGTCCCGCCTCCCAGCCCGTCGAGTACGAAGGCGTCGTGACGTCGATGTTCAGCGACGCCAAGGTCCGAGGACAGTTCTGGCTCGGCTTCGATGACGGGTCCGTCCGTCACCTGAACGTCAGCGTCATACCAGACCTCCCCCCCTTCATCACCATCGAGGTTCCCGTACTGGACAAGGAGTACACGGCCGACTTCATCGCAAGAGGCAAGGTGTACGATGACCACGACAACATCCAGTACGTGAGGGTGATCCTCCACGATGGAGACGGGTTCGACGCGAACGTCACCGGTGACACCTGGACCTATCAGATAAACATCAGCGAGGTCGGGACAGGTGTGTTCGCGTTCATCGTCACCACCGAGGATGGTAAGCACGAGGCGATGAACTCGACATCCTTCGTGATACCTGGGGATGGGGAGGATGACGAGCTGTTCACAGGCAACCAGACCCTGGCCATCGTTGTCGCCGTAGCGGTCGTCCTGTTCCTCAGCTGGCGATACATCAAGGGAAGGGCGAGCGATAAGGGCCAGGATGGTCAGTCCTGACCGTGGAGCTCCCTCCATAGAGCCTCATCGGTGCCCCTTCCCATGCCGGGTGCCGCCTCCAGATCCTCCTTCGGCGGCGTGGCTCTTCGTACTGGGGGGATAGCCATTGTCCGGTCCGAGGAATCATATTTATACTGGTCACGCTGGTGAGCCCATGGGGGGATCTGATTGAGGTCGGTCCGAAGTGATACCATAGGACCTCTCGTAACTGCACTCCTCATGTTCGCGGTGATGGCCATCCCGTGCCCTCCGGTCCTGGGGGACGAGGAACCTTGGTATCCCACGGTACTGGAGGAGGTCATGTCCTGGGAGGACCCTGACGGGACGACCTCATATGTCACCTTCGAGTACTCCAAGGACGGGACCAGACTTCTTGTGGTCTCCCATGGTCAAGTGCCCAAGGTCCGTACGATGGGCAGGGACCTGGAGGGCGAGACCCCGGTCGACCTGGGCCCCGACATCGAGTACTCCATCGCTGCCAGGTGGTCGAATACGGACCAGTGGGCGGCCATCGCCTGGGCCCATGCGGACGGTGGGCCCGACCGCCTTACCCTCTTCGACACCACCACGTGGGAGAGGTACGACCTTTTCGAGAACGAGACGACGCCCCTGGAGGTGATCAGCGCCTTCATCTTCGTCGCCCGGGACGACGTCCTGGTCCTGGCGGGGAGGGACGTCAATGGCACGTCCCGAATGCTGGTCTTCGAGACTCGGACGCTGATCCTCCTTCGGGACTTCCAGTGGAGGGACAACAAGACCGTCCGCTTCATGGGATACGACTCCATGGACGTTCAGTGCGTCGATGACTCCGGGGCGCTGACCATCCTGAAGACCAGGAACTGGGCGCTGGGGAGTACCTACCATCCCTTCGAGGAGCTGCCCACGTGCCTTTCCGTGACCGTGACCTACTTGGGTCACCCGTGGACCATAGGGTACCGGAACGGCCACATCGCCTACTACCACACGATGGACCGGAGCGAGAGCACGACCGACCTGGTCCAGCATCCGATCGGCGGCGTTGCCTGGGTCTGGGAAGTCCCGAACTATTACGTGGTGGGGTGGTCGAACATCGACCAGGATGCGGAGAACACCCGGATGAGGGCCTACAGGTTCTCGGGCGACTCCAACAACTCGTACCCCTCGTCGGAGATCGTTTTCCTCAACGGAAGGTCCCCGACGTTGATGGCGACCGACCCCCTGGTGGAGGGTCAGTTCCTAGTTGGGTTCACCGATGGCCTGGCCGTGTGGAGGTTGGTGGTCCGGGAGGACCTGCCGCCCGTGGTGTTCATCGATTCACCGAAGAAGGGACAGACCATAGAGGGATACTTACATGCCAACGGACGGGTCGAGGATGACTGGAACCGGACACGGTGGGTCAAATACCAGATAGACGGGGGCAACTGGTCCTATGCCAACGGCACTGAGGAGTGGACGCTGATCTTCGATGAACATAAGTTTGGGGAGGGAGAGCACACCCTCATCGTGCAGGCCTACGACGGTACCCACAGGTCCGATCCCGTCAAGGTCAAGTTCAACGTCCCCGAGACACCTTCGGACCAGTGGCCTCAGGGCTTCCCCCAGGTCCCTTGTGCGGTCGCTGTGTTGATCGTTGCCATCATCGTCATGGTCCGATCGTACGAACGGAAGTGGCGAACCTAGGCCGTTCCTTCGCCATGGAGCTCGTTCCAGAGCGCTTCCGCCGTCCCCTTGCCCATGCCGGGGGCCGCCTCCAGCTCCTCCCTGGTGGCCGCCTCGATCCCCCTGAGGCTGCCGAAGTGACGTAGCAGGGCCTGGGCCCGCTGTGGGCCGATGCCGGGCACCTTGAGGAGCCGGCTTCGCGTCAGCGCGCCCCTCCGCCTCCGGCGGTGGTACGAGATGGCGAACCGGTGCGCCTCGTCCCGTATCCTCCGGAGGAGGAGCACCCCGTCGGAGTCCGGTTCCATATCCAGGGGACGGGGGTCGCCCGGGACGAACAGCTCCTCCCGCTCCTTCGCGAGGGCGGCCAGGGGCAGTCGCATGGAGAGCATGCCGAGGGCGTCGCCCGCCGCCGCCAGCTGGCCCTTGCCGCCGTCGATGAGCACCAGGTCAGGTTCTGGCAGGGTGCCCTTTAGGGTCCCCCCGTAGCGCCTCATGACCACCTCCCTCATGGCCGCATAGTCGTCCCCGGGGGCGGCCTTCTTGATCTTGAACCTGCGGTAGTCCTTCTTGAGGGGCTTGCCCTCCCGGAAGGTGACCATGGAGGCCACCGTCTCCTCCCCCTGGTGATGGCTGATGTCGAATGCCTCTATACGCCCCGGCGGACTTCGGAGCCTCAGGGCCTTCCCCAGCTCCTCCGTGCCCCTGTCCTCGATGCGCAGCTGGGTGCGGAGCCGCTCCGTCTTGGCGTACGAGGCGGCGTTCTTCTCCGCCAGCCTCATGAGCCTCATGGGCTCCCCGCGGCAGGGGACGGTGATGTGGACCTTCCGACCCGCCGCCTGGGTCAGCGCCAGCTCCAAGGTGGCCCGGTCGGGCAACCGCTCGGGGACGGCCACCGTCCGGGGGATGCCCCCGACCCGGTACAGCTGGGGGATGACAGCCTGGAGCACCTCGGCCCTGGGAACGTCGTCCCCGTGAGCCAGGCGCAGGACCCTCTTGTCCAGCACCTTCCCCCCTCGGACCTGGAGGACGAAGACCAGGGCCATGCGTCCCGAGGCGGCCACCGCGATGTAGTCGTCGTCCCGCTCCCGGGTCAGGTGGACGGACTGGAGCTCCATCATCCGGTCCAGCCCTTGGAGGTAGTCCCGAACCTCCGCCGCCTCCTCGAACCGCTGCTCCGCCGCCAGGGCGTGCATCGTCGCCTCCAGGTCCTTCCGGAGGGCCTTGACGTCGCCCCGGAGCAGCATCTTGGCCTTCCTGACCCGCTGGCAGTACTCCTCCTCGCTGATGGCGCCCACGCAGGGGGCGGAGCACAGCCCGATGTGCATGTACAGGCACCCCCGGGGGTTCATGCGCCGGCAGACCCGGATGCCCAGGTTCTTCTGGAGCAGGTTGACGGTGGTCCGGGTGGGGAGGGCGGAGGTGTAGGGGCCGAAGTACTCGGCGCCGTCCTCCACCTCCTCGCGGACCACGGCGATGCGGGGGAAGGGCTCCTTGGTGAACTTGATGAGGGGGTAGCGCTTGTCGTCCTTGAGACGCACGTTGTGCCTGGGCTGGTGCCTCTTGATGAGGTTGGCCTCCAGGAACAGGGCCTCGATCTCCGTCCTGGTCTCGAAGTGCTCCACCGAGGCCACCTCGTCCACGTGCTCGGAGATGGGGAGCCACGGGTCGGGCTTGCCCTTGAAGTGGGCGGGGGCCCGCTTCCGGAGGGAGATGGCCTTGCCCACGTAGATCACCTCGCCGTCGGCGTCCCGGAATATGTACACGCCCGGGGCGTCGGGCAGGGAGCCCAGCGTCCTACGCACCTCCGGGGGTGGTCGCGCCATGGTACCCTCCCCCTAAGAGGCCCGCTGCCTCTCCCGCTCCCGGGCGATGTGGACCCGCAGGGCCTTGCCCGTGTGGGTGTCGGTGGCCGCCACCTCCTCGGGGGTGCCCTCGGCCACGACCCGGCCGCCCTCGTCGCCCCCCTCAGGGCCCAGGTCGATTATGTGGTCGGCGCACTTGACCACGTCCAGGTTGTGCTCGATGACCACCACGGTGTTGCCCGTGTCGGTGAGGCGGGCCAGCACCGAGAGCAGCTTCTTGATGTCGTCGATATGCAGCCCGGTGGTGGGCTCGTCCAGCATGTACAGCGTCCTGCCGGTGGCCCGCTTGCCCAGCTCGGTGCTCAGCTTGACGCGCTGGGCCTCCCCGCCCGAGAGGGTCGTGGCGGACTGGCCAAGGCGGATGTAGCCCAGGCCCACGTCGTAAAGGGTCTGGAGCTTGCGCTTTATTCCGGGTATCTTGCCGAAGAAGTGGAGGGCCTCCTCCACCGTCATCTCCAGGACGTCGAAGATGGTCTTGCCCCTGTAGGTGACCTCCAGCGTCTCCTCGTTGAAGCGCTTGCCCCCGCAGGCCTCGCATGGGACGTAGACGTCGGGGAGGAAGTGCATCTCGATCTTGATGATGCCGCCGCCCTGGCAGGACTCGCACCGACCGCCCTTGACGTTGAAGGAGAACCGGCCCGGCTTGTAGCCACGGAGCTTCGCGTCGGGGGTCTTGGCGAACAGCTCGCGGATGGGGGTGAACACGCCCGTGTATGTGGCGGGGTTGGACCGGGGCGTCCGGCCGATGGGCGACTGGTCGATGACGATTATCTTGTCGATGTGCTCCAGTCCCTCGATCCGGTCGTGGGCGCCGGGCTTCTTGTGGGAGCCGTGGAGCTCCCTGGCGATGGCCTTGTGGAGGATCTCGTCGACGAGGGTGGACTTGCCCGAGCCGCTGACACCGGTGACGGCGATGAACTGGCCCATGGGGAACCTCACGTCGATCTTCTTCAGGTTGTGCTCCCTAGCCCCACGCACCGTGAGGGCCTTCCCGTTGCCGGGACGCCGCATTTCGGGGATGGGGATGGACATCCGACCGGTCATGTAGGCGCCCGTCAGGCTCTCCTCGCACGCCAGTATCTCGTCCAGGGTGCCCTCGCATACCACCTCGCCCCCGTGCTCGCCCGCGCCGGGGCCCAGGTCGATGACGTGGTCCGCGTGACGGATGGTCTCCTCGTCGTGCTCGACCACGATGAGGGTGTTGCCCAGGTCGCGCAGGTGCTCCAGCGTCCGGAGGAGCCGCATGTTGTCCCGCTGGTGAAGGCCGATGGACGGCTCGTCGAGGATGTACATCACGCCCACCAACCCCGAGCCTATCTGGGTGGCCAGGCGGATCCGCTGGGCCTCGCCCCCTGCGAGGGTCCCCGAGCTCCTGTCCAGGGTCAAGTAGGCCAGGCCCACATCCTGCATGAAGCTGAGGCGGGCCCTGATCTCCTTGCGTATCTCCTTGGCTATCTTCTCGTCCCGCTCGTCGAGCCGGAGGCCGTCGAAGAACTCCAGGCACTTGCCCACAGAGAGGGAGCTGGCCTCCATGATGCTCTTGTCGCCCACGGTGACGGCCAGCATCTCCGGGCGCAGGCGTTGCCCGTGGCACGATGGGCACTCCCGGACCTCCATGTACTCCTCTATCTCGCGCCGGGACCACTCGGAGGTGGTCTCCATGTACCGGCGCTCGAGGGAGTTGATGACCCCCTCCACGGGACGGGTCCACTCGTGGGTCATGTGCTTGCCCACCAGGCGCATGTGGACCTTCTCGTCGGAGCCGTAGAGGATGATGTTCCTGGCCCACTCGTCCAGCTCTCCCCAAGGGGTGTCGACGGAGAACCCGAAGTGCTCGCCGATGGCTATCATCCACTGGTCCACGTACTGGGAGCTGGTGTTCGCCCAGGGCCTGATGGCGCCCTGGGCGAGGCTGAGGCTCTTATCGGGGGCAATCAGGTCCTCGGAGACCCGTTTGTAGATGCCCAGGCCCTGGCACATCTCGCACGCGCCGTGGGGGCTGTTGAAGGAGAACATGCGGGGCTTGAGCTCCGGTATCGAGATGCCGCAGGTGATGCAGGCGAACTCCTCGGAGTACTGACCCCGCTTCTTGCCCTGGAGGACGCGGACGCCCCCGCCCGTCATGGTCAGGGCCGTCTCCACCGAGTCGGTGAGCCGTTGCTTGACGTCGTCCCCCTCCACCGCCAGCCGGTCCACCACCACCTCGATGGTGTGCTTGTAGTTCTTGTCCAGCTCGATATCGTCCTCCTCGTCCAGCCGGTGGTCCTCGCCGTCGACGCGGACCCGCACGTAGCCGTCCTTGCGCAGCTGGTCGAAGAGGGCCTTGTGGTGGCCCTTTCGGTCGTCCACCACGGGGGCGAGGACCTGGATCCTGTCCCCGTCGAAGTCCCTCCGTATGGAGGCCACGATCTGCTCTGCGGACTGGCGCTCGATGGGCTTGCCGCACTTGGGGCAGTGGGGCTTG
>CP070808.1:1033617-1045167 GCA_020343715.1 Thermoplasmata archaeon | reverse complement strand
GAGAAGTTCATCGATGACATCCACAAGTACCCCGAGCGGTACGGCCTCAAGGACGACGAGATCTCCGGCAGGAACGCCATCTACATCCACGGGACCTGGCTCATCAAGGAGGCCACCGAGGTGGAGCAGAAGGTGGACATGCTCCTCTGGTTCCACGACCAGGTGGGCGACTCCTTCAGGTACTTCGCCGTGGACTCCCGCCTGATGCCGGTCAGCTACCAGAACACGGGCATCTTCTACGCGCCTATCGTGCTGTCGGACAACAGGGTGGAGGACTTCATAGAGATCGTCGCCATCTACCAGGGCAACCAGATAACCCTGGACCAGGCGGCGGCCCTGCCGCCCTCGGAGCGGGCGCAGCTCCAGTACCAGCTGGTCTGGAAGCGGCCCTTCTACGAGTCCATGTTCTACCGGACCTTCATCGGTTACAGCGGCTTCGACCAGGGACCCGAGTTCACCGACAAGGGCATCCCCTTCGTGTCGGGCGACCTGGCCCAGAGCACCCCACTCCCCGCGTGGAACCAGTCCAACTGGCGTGTAGTCCACAGGACCATCCACTGGAACCCCGAGGACGCCGAGAACATCACCAGGTCACCCCGCGACTGGGAGGCCATATCGTACGACGACGCGGTGTACTTCAAGGAGAACGATATGGGCACCCTGGACGATGCGATACGCACCATCTCCAGCGGTGTCATCTACATCAAGTGGTACGCCGGGGCCTGGATCAACGGCACCGTCACCACCGAGTCTGGCGTGCCCATACCCGGAGCCACGATAACGGTCCACGACGACTACAGGTTCTTGGCCGGTTACATGGGTCCCAACTTCGTGGGCATCCCCCACGGCACCACCCAGACGGACGACCAGGGGCGATACTCCATCCTGGCACCCTTCGGAAACACCACGGTCGTCGCCTCCAACGGGGGAACCATGGACTACCTGTTGCTGCACGAGAAGAACCTTCTCAACCAGACGAACATCTTCATCCCCGAATCGGCCGCCATGCGCCAGGGGGAGTATAACTTCACCCTGGACATGACCGTCCCCTCATCGAGCCAGAACGGCATCCTGTTCGCCGACGCGGACAATGACGGGTTTTACAACCCGGACATCGACGAGGCCCTTGACAACGCCACCATGACCCTCGAGGGGCTGGAGGGCCTGAACGTCTCATACAACATCACCACCTACCCCGACGGCTTCTTCCAGCTGGAGGACGCGTTGCCTGGGGATTACGAGGTCCAGGTCGTTCACATGGGCCACACCATAGCCAAGGCGGGCCTTGTCACCCTCTTCCCGGGGGAAAGCAAGACCGAGGACATACCCATCCCGTACTCCATCGTCTCGGGCGAGATCAACCGGCGCGACGGCGAGGACGTGGAGGGTACCGTCGTCACAGCCAGGGACCTGGAGACCAATACCACGGTCACAACAGAGGCCAACAAGGCAGGCCTATACAGCTTCGACACCCTGCTGGCGGGCGACTACAGCATCGAGCTGTTCGTCCCGGGCACCCGGCCCATCAACGAGACCGTCTCGATGGCCACCGGCGAGGAGGTCGTTCTCAACCTGACGCTGCTACCCGTGGCGTTCCTGGAGGGACAGGTCAAGCGGGCCGAGGAGGAAGGCGGAGGCACCCGCATGACAGGACCAGGGGAGCCGTTGGCCAACACCACCCTGACCTTCCACAGGCTTTGGGACGGGGAGCTGGTGTGGACCACCGTCACCAACGAGACGGGCTTCTTCAACACCTCCCTGCCCACCGGGACCTACACCGTCTACGCCTACGAAACCGACGGCGAGACCCACCTGGCCGCCATCAAGATAATCGACGTTGACGCCGACGACTGGTCGTACGACCTGGACCTGGACATGTCCCCGGCGTACCTGGTCAACGGCACCATAATGAGGGTCGTATCGGACGAGAACTCGACGCTGATCGATGCGGGCAGGGTCCCTGTGGAGATCTGGAACGACAACGGTAGGATCCATCTCCTCTCGAACTCATCGGGTATATTCGGCATCTACCTGCCAGAGGGGGACTACTCCCTATTCACCTTCAAGTACCTGGAGGAACGGCCCAGGGTGAACCTCAGCCTGGTCCAGATCTCTGGGGACGACGTGGACATGGACGAGGTCGTCCTCGTCAACGGGACCCGCATCGAGGGCTCGGTGTTCTTCGACCGCAACGGGAACACGGCCGTGGACCCCGGAGAAGGGATCGGCGGAGCGGAAATGGTCCTGGAGGCCGAGGGCCACAAGTTCAACCTTACCACCCCGGACAACGGCACCTTCTCGATGGTCGCAGCGCCGCTCAACTACACCGTCAGCATCGTGGAGGAGGCCTACGAGCCCGGTGACGGCCACATCAACGCCACCGGCAACGTCCTCCCGACGAAGAAGAACTTCAAGCTCAAGCCCCACAACGTGACGTATAGCGGCCTGGTCGGGTACGACTGGGACGACAACGGCGACCTGGAGGGAGACGGGTTCCCTGGCATCGAGGTCAAGTTCGAGGCCAAGAACCCGGCCAACAATCCCAACGCCGAGACGGTCACCGTCGTCACAGACGAGGAGGGGCGGTACCAGGTGGACCTGGCGCCAGGCAGGTACCAGGTCAAGGTCCAGCTGGACCAGGACGAGGATGGCGACACCATCCGTTACAAGTACGACAAGCAGCTGGACGTGGACCCCACGGTGGAGGAGAAGACCTACAACGTCTGGCTCGAGCGCCTGGTCAAGTTCAACGGCACGTTGCGCCTCGAGGACTCCAACGACAGCCTCACCCTCAACATGGACATAGAGGGGACCAGCAGGAGGATCCAGGTGTCGGGCGGCGAGTTCGACAGCCACATCCCCCTGGGTGAGCACATCGTCACCGCGACCCACTACAAGGTGGCCGAGGACGACAGCCTCATCCGGTACGAGTTGGAGCTCCGGCACGTGTTCGAGAACGCCACGACCCTTGACCTGGTCATGCGCCGGGTGGTCGAGTTCTCGGGGGTGACCTACTTCGACAGGAACGGCAACGGGGAGTACGACCCCGCCGACCCGAACGACCCTGACAGCGAGGACGAGGCAGTCTTCGTGAGCCGCTTCACCCTGCAGGGCGTCCAGGACCACGACGTCTTCGTCCGGTCCAACGGCACGTTCAAGGAGAAGGTCCCCCCCTACGGGAACTACTCCCTGCTCATCGAGTACGACATCTTCGACCTGGAGCTGAACCACGACGTCATGTGGTACCACAACTCCACCGTGGACATCACCTCCGACAAGGAAATGGAAATCTCCCTGGAGAGGCGCATCCAGCTTCGTGGGACCGCCTACTGGGAGATCGAGGAGGATGACAACATCGTGCCCGAAGAATTCATCGAAGGCGTCAACGTGACCTGTACTCCCGTCGACGGTGGAGAAACCTTCGAGGCCCAGACGGACGGCGCGGGGGTCTACAGGGTATGGCTGCCCATCGGGCTCGACGCCAACGCCACCTACGAGGTGAGGGCAGAGACCCCGGGCTTCACCCCCGACGAGGACCCGTGGGAGCACAGGCTCAACGTCACCAACACCTCCCGGAACCTGCTGATGAACCCGGTCGACGTGACCTTCAACGGGACCACCTTCATCGACCAGAACGGCAACGGCAGGATGAACCGCTACGAGGTCCCGGTCCGGGTGGACCACATCGAGCTGTGGGACGAGCGCAACGTGAGCATCCACTACACCACGGAGACCGACGAGAACGGCTCGTTCTCCATAACCGTGCCACCGGGGACCTACAACCTCTACGCATGGACCGAGGCGGACGGCGGTTACCTGGTCCACATGCGACCGCACACCGTAAGGCCGGTGGGCGGGGTCCAGGAGGCCGAGCTGCCCATGACGACGGGCCGCCGCATGTCCGGGTTGATGTACTTCCACGACTACGATGGTGACAACGATACCGTGGCCGAGGTCAACCTGACCTTCGACCAGACGGACGGAAGGGGCATCCTGCCGGTCATGCTTGCCACCGGGGGCAGCTACTTCGTAGTCCTTCCCGAGGGCAGGTACACCGTCAACGGCTCCTTCGAGCAGGAGGAGCATGACGTGGTGATGACCTACGAGGTCATCGACGAGGTCAGAATGGTCCTGGGGGACAACCCAGACGCCGACCTGAACTTCACCAGGATCTCCGAGTGGGAGCTGGAGCTGACCTGGGACAGCGACATCCCCATATGGATCGACGAGAACGGGACCCACAACTTCACCATCTACGCGAAGAACGTGGGCTCGGAGAACGGCACCTTCGACATCAGTGCGGAACCCCCGCCGAACTGGATCTGGGACTCGGAGGTGACCAACATCACTCTCGACCTGGCGGAGACGACCAGCTTCTGGCTGCAGGTCAACACCTCGGAGGAGGTGCTGGCCGGGCCCCAGACGGTCACCGTCAGCGCCACCCCCAGGAACGCGACCTCCACGCCCAGCACCGTGGAACTCACCCTCAACATCAACCAGCATTACGGATTCGATCTCCTGGTCTCGGACAGCGACCGGGGCTTCTATCACCCTGAGTTCGATGACGAAGGTAACCTGACGAGGAGGGGTACATACTTCTTCACCGTGGAGAACCTGGGCAACGGTGATGAGGTGGTCGAATTCTCCTTTGGCGAGGTGACCGGCTGGGAGTTCGAGTTCCCTCAGCATGAGGCGGAGCTCAAGGGCTACCAGAGGATCACCTCGGTACCCATTGAGGTCACCTTCCCCGACAACGAGGAGATGCGGCCCCAGGTCCTCACGATCACGGGCACCGCCCAGAACGCTCCGGACAACAGGGTCCAGACCCTGGACCTGGAGCTTTCCTTCCCGGACCTTACTGCCAAGTCGAGGGACGTCGGCGGTGATGACGAGGGCGAGCCCCTCAGGTGGCCGAAGAACGAGGCGCCCGGCTTCACCATCCTTGTGATGATGGCGGCCATCGGCCTCGTGGCGCTGGCGGCGGATCGCCGCAGGAGGGGGTGGTGACCGTGACGGGCAACATCTCCAGGGGCAAGGCCGCACGACTGGCCGCGGTGCTGTTGCTGGCGCTCCTCGTCGCCTTCCCTATATCCAGCGCGTACCTGAACCCGGCCCATGACATGACCGATTACGCCGAGGAGAAGACCTGTTACTGCCACGGTGCCGATCCCACGTCCGATGTGAGCATCGTCATCGACGTGGAGCAGGAGGTGGCCTACACCCCCGACAACCGATCCGTCGACGTTGCCGTCGGGGTCTTCGGGGAGCCCACCAACCTGACCGGGTTCGGCCTTTTCCTTAACGCCTCGGAGGACGACTCCGGGGTCAGGTGGACCCCCAGGTTCTCCAACGGGACCGTGGACGTGCCCGACGGGGAGATCCTGGACATCATCAGGGTCAACCAGACCTCGGTCTGGACCGTGGGTCCCGTCACCTCCGAGTGGTTCAACCTCAGCTTCAAGCCGGGCAACACCGACCAGGACATCGTCCTCAGCGTCGTCGGCATGAGGGCTGACAACAGCGGCGATGAGACCGGAGACCTGTGGAACGTGGCCGAGATGACCATCACCGTCCGGAGGCAGAGGATGGTGAACCTGACCGTCGGCGTGACCAACCTGGAGGAGGTCTCTGCCGCGTCTGTACTGGTGGACTTCTACATCGATGGCGAGTACATCGGGAATGACACCATCACCAATTTGGGAGGCGGGGTAACCGAGAACGCCTCCGTCGCATGGGACGCCACCTTCTACAAGGACGGCAAGTACAAGCTCCGGGCCGTCATCGACCCCGATGGCCATATCACCGAGCTGGACAAGGACAACAACGAGGTGACCAGGACCATCTGGCTGGGAGGTCCACCCGAAGAGGACGACCTCACCCTCTACTATGGCCTGGGCAGCATGGCCGTGGGTGCCGTCATCATCGTGACGGTGTTCTGGTTCTGGCGTCGTCGCCAGTACCGGTTCTGATGGCCCCGTCTCAGCTACCATCACCGAGGAGCAGCGGAAGCACCGCACGCAGGTCCCCAGATTCGACCACGTGGGTGGCTGACCTGACCACCGTCTCGTCCCTGGGATTGAACGCGACGGCGATCCTGGCGTGGGAGAACATCGTCGCGTCCACACGGGAATCCCCCACGGCGGCCGTCACCCCGGGTCCGATGCCCATCCGTCCTTGGATGCCGGCGACAACCTCGCCCTTCTCCAGGAGCGGTACCTGGACGACGCCCCTTCCAGTCAAGTAGCCCTCGTCGTCCACCTCCACGTCGTTGGCCAGGACGAAATCCACGTCAGCTGTCTCCTGGATGCGTAGGGCCAGGTACCGGAGGCCCCCCGAGACTATGGCCGTCCGGACCCCTGCCTCCCTGAGGGCGACGAGGGTCTCCATGGCCCCGTTGATGATCGGCGCGCGGTCCAATACCTCCCTCACCTCGTCCACATGGACCCTGCCTCCGGACGACTCCCATCTCTCCACATCGCGGCGGATGAACTCCTGGTCGTCTATCTCCCTTCGGAGGAAGGCCCTCAGGCTGTCCTCGTTCTGGGTCCCGAAGTGGTCGTGCACGAGAACCCAGCTGCTCCGGGAATCCACCAGGACACCGTCCATGTCGAACACGGCTAGCTCCAAATCGCCGTTCAATCAAAGCATCTCCTGGGTCGCCAGCGTACGACTGGATGGCCCGGACGCAAACGTTATTACGACTCCGGTATATTACCCCTTTCCACCCTAGTGAGCGGTGCCTAGAGAGTATGCTGGAGGGGCAGGATTGTCCGACGAGAACGGACCCGACGACGCGTCTGGACCTCCCGAGGAGGAGGAGAGGGTCGAGGAGACCCGCCGCGTCAGACCCCTGTTCCGGTTCGGCCGGAAGAACAAGGAGAAACCCGCCGAGGAGAAGGTCGAGGACCCTCCGGAGGAACCACCAGAACCACCGGAGCCCACGGACCCCGATGACTCTCAGAGCCCGGTGAGGCCTGTCAGGGTCGTCAAGTTCATACCCTTCGGGGACAAGGAGGGCGAGGAGGAGACCCCCGACGAGCAGGAGGTCTTCACCGAGGCCGACGCCTCCGAGGAGCCCCAATCTCCCTTCTCAGAGGAGGAGGTCGAGGCTGCCTTCGTGGAGGAGGGCGAGGAGGATGTGCCCTTCGACGTGACACCGGAGCCCGAACCTTCATTCGCCTTTGAGGAGGAGGAAGAGGCGCCCTTCGCCGTTGAGGAGGAAGGCGAGGCACCCTTCGCGTTCGAGGAGGAGGGCGAGGCACCCTTCGCAGTCGAGGACGAGGAAGAGGCACCCTTCGCAGTCGAGGACGAGGGGGAGGCACCCTTCGCCATGGAAGAGGTTCCCGAGGAGGCGCAACCTGCTGAACAGGAGGCGCCGGTGGTCATCGAGGTCGAGGAGGAGGCACAACCCGTCGAGGAGGAGGAACAACCCGTCGAGGAGGAGGCAGTACCTCCCGCTCCGGGGGAGGCCCTCGAGGAGACGCTGCGGATGGAGCCAGTCCACGATTCCGTCAGCGTCCAGGAGGAGGCCGAGACCGATGAGGAGTTCGAGTTCAGGTCCGAGGAGTCCGCCCCCGGATTCGAGGCCTCGACCCCGCCCTCCACAACGCCCCCTGTCCCGACACCCCCCGCCGACGAGACCAAGCCCCACTATCACAAGTACCTCAAGCCCGACGAGGAGATCCTGCAAAGGAAGCAGGCCAAGGGGCCCGCGACGGGGTTCGACAGGGACATGGACGCGGACGCTGGGGAGATCGATTTCGGCATCGATCTCATCGACCCCAACGAAAGGCGGAAGAAGCAGAAGAAACCCCCCCGCAAAGATGCGGAGCCCGCGCCGAAGAAGGGGGTAGGGGGTCACGACTTCGACAGCGAGGTCGACTCCCGGGGCACGGGCGCCGAGGTTGGCGTCGACTATCAAAAGAGACGCAAGAGGAGGCTCTAGCGGGATATAGCTATCATTCGATAAATCAAGGACCGGTGGTGGGAAGGAGATGATACCGCAAGCAGAGATCGCGGAGGTGCTCGAGGGTTACGACTACTCGAAGGCCAAGATCGGGATGATAGCCTCGCACTCGGCGCTGGACGTCTGCGACGGGGGCAAGGACGAGGGCTTCAATACCGTGGCCTACACCCAGAAGGGGAGGGAGCGGACCTACTCGGACTACTTCAGGTCGTACTACGACGCCCAGGGCAACCTGGTGAGGGGAATGGTCGACGAGGTCGTCGTGTACGACAAGTTCAAGGAGATCATGGCTCCCGAGGAGCAGCAGAAGATAATCGATGACAACATCCTGTTCATCCCCAACAGGTCCTTCACCTCGTACGTGGACATGGGCGAGATCGAGCGCAACTTCCGTGTGCCCATGTTCGGCAACCGGTCGATGCTCAGGACCGAGGAGAGGGAGGAGGAGAAGAGCTACTACTGGCTCCTGGAGAAGGCAGGCCTCCCCTTCCCCGAGAAGATCGAGGACCCAGCGGACATCGACTCCTTGGTGATGGTCAAGCTCCACCACGCCGTCAAGAAGCTGGAACGGGGCTTCTTCACCGCCGCGTCCACCGCCGAGTACTACGAGAAGTCCGAGATACTCCTAAAGCAGGGCGTCATCACCGAGGATGCCCTGGCGGCGGGTCGCATAGAGCGTTACATCATCGGGCCCGTTTTCAACTTCGACATGTTCTACTCGCCCATCGAGACCCAAGGCAACAAGCTGGAGCTCATAGGCATCGACTGGAGGTTCGAGACCTCCCTCGACGGTCACGTAAGGTTGCCCGCACCCCAGCAGATGACGCTGCTGGAGGCCCAGAAGTACCCCGAGTACACCGTGTGCGGTCACAACTCGTGCACCCTCCGGGAGTCGCTCCTGGAGAAGGCCTTCGTACTGGGCGAGATATTCGTCGAGGCGTCCAAGGAGCACTACGCGCCCGGGGTCATCGGGCCGTTCTGCCTCCAGACGTGCGTGGACAAGGACCTCAACTTCTACATCTACGACGTGGCCCCCCGGGTGGGCGGTGGCACCAACGTCCACATGAGCGTTGGCCACCCCTACGGGAACGCCCTCTGGCGCACGCCCATGAGCACCGGGCGTCGCATTGCGATGGAGGTCCGCAGGGCCATCGAGATGGACAAGGTCGCCGAGGTGTTCTGGTAGAGGACAAGGTTGGAACGATGATGGAGGAGGAGGAACCCAAGGGTCCTCCGGAGCCCGCTCCGGAGGAGGTGTCCAAGGAAGAGGGGCCGGAGGAGGCCCCCACCGACGAGGCTCCCACCGATGACCAGGAGGCGGAGGAGGAGCCCGAGGGCCCCGTTTCCGAGCACGCTGGTCTCATCCATGACCTGGACCGGCTCCTCTGCATCTACTACGACGAGCAGGTGGCGAATGACCTGATGGACCTGGTGGAGGGACAGGACGTCCTCCTGGTGGGTTGTGAGGACGGCTACGCCCTCAGCTCCCTAGCGCTGGCCGGTCACAAGGTCACGGCCCTGGACTTCGACGCGGGTCACCTGAGGAGATGCAAGAAGGTCCTCAGGGGATGGCACGAGATCGCCTACGCCCAGCTGGAGGGCAGGAACTTCCCCTTCGACGATGACAGCTTCGACAGCGTCCTGCTGAGCCTCTTCGCCCACCATGCCACGAATCCAGCCCGGGTCTTCGAGGAGTGCGCCCGCGTGCTACGTCCCGGTGGAAAGCTGGTGATGGCCGACCTGGTCAAGCACGAGGAGACCTGGATGATGGACACCCTCCACGACGTGTGGCTGGGTTTCACCTCCGACGAGGTCAGCGGCTGGATGGAGAAGGCAGAGTTGGCGGACATCGACGTGGTCGACATCGGGGCCAAGTGCTCAGGTCCGGACTTCGAGGAACACGGTGCCTCGGTGGAGATCCTGGTTATGACGGCGAGGAGACCCTGAGGGGGCTCACGGCGACTTGGTGCTGTCCGCCGTCCTATAGACGAGGGACCAGTCGAAGGTGTAATGGTTCCCGCCGTCGCCGATGGTGGGCCTGAAGGGATCGCTGGACGTCCACTCGCCACACTCGTCGGTCCTGACGATGAAGTCCACCCTCACCGACTCCACGTACCCCTGGGGGAGGTAGTTGGCCCCGTGAGGGTTCGCCACTGCCAGCGGCGCGCCCAGGTGTTCGGAGAGGATAACGGGTAGGTCGATCTGCCCCGACGAGCCCTGGGGGTTGAAGATTATCTCGGACTCCCACTCGCCCACATCATCGTGGATCCGGATGATGAGCTGGAACCCGTCGGGCTCGTTGGTGTAACCGATGGCCGGGGCCGAGGTGGGCGGAGTGCTCTCGTCGGTCCAGGTCACCGAGCACGTCATATCGGTCAGGAAGTAGATCTCCCCTGGCTGGGGCGTGAGGGGGGCCAGGTAAGGGGTCAGCTGGCCCTCCAGGTTGGTGTTCTCCTCGTTCCCGGCGACGGGCACCTCCTCTAGGGCGTCGATGTTCCATCGGGAGCTGGGAAGGATCTCTGGGCCAAGGGAGGGACCTCCAATGCCACCCCCTGTGGTCCATATGGCCATGAGGACGAGGAACATGACGATGGCCAGGACGCCCAGGAGTGCAGCGAACTTGTCCCTTTTGTTGAGGCCTTGGTATCGCCTTCGCAGCCTTCGGGCCACGTCCTTGGGAGCCTCGATGGCCTTCTTGGCCATGTTCTTCGCTCCCCCCTGCTCGGGGCTTGGACCATCCACCGATCCCACCTCGGGAGGGGCCACCTCGATGTCGGCTCCTCCTTCTGGCTGCTCATCCTTGCCCATTACCACACCTGGCTCGAACGTGAAGGCTATCTAGACAGATAAGGGTTTTGCGGTTACCGCTGGCAGGGGGTGACCACCTTCTTCCAGGGGTCCCTGGCTCACTCCTCGCCCGTTGCCTCCAGGTACTGGGCCTTGACCTCCAGGTCCTGGGTCAATCGGTTCCAGTCGGAGGCAGAGATGACCACGTTGTAGGGTTCCAGCTCCCTCTCCAGCTCCTCGACGGTCTTCCCAGGGTCGAGGAAGATGACGAAGTTGGAGGAGGTCCCGTGGACGTTGAAGATGGCCACGTCGTCGTCATCCCGGGGCTCCCTTTTTTCGATGTTGGCCCGGAACACGACGAAGGGCATCAGGTCCTCGCCGACGCTGGACACCTTGGTCATCGATACCAGCACGGCCCTGTACTTGCCGCCCGGCCCACCGGTGGTTTCCACGCTATCACGGCCTAGAGGTCCACCGGCGTATCGTGCATGCCGAAGCCCAGCTTGTCCTTGTCCATGCCGAAGGCGAGGCCGTAGAACTGGGAAAGATGGAGGACGGGGTACTTCTTCTCCCTGTCAGCGTCCTTCTGGGCCCTGTCGTACTGCAGGTGACAGAAGGGGCAGACGTCCAGGATCATGTTGGCGTCCGTCTCGTCCAGGTAGTCCAGCTTCTCCTCGGTCATTGCGTGGGCCACCTCGGGTGTGTTGGCCCTCACGCCGCCACCTGCGCCGCAGCACATCTGCTTGTGCCGGTAGTCCAGGGACGTGGCACCGGTGACCTCCACCAGGTCGTCCAGG
>CP070808.1:1027161-1033517 GCA_020343715.1 Thermoplasmata archaeon | reverse complement strand
CGTCGGTGTGGGAGTGGGCCTCCATGGTCAGCTGCCCGGACCTGACCTCCATCACCGACCGGGGGTTGAGATGGATGTACCCCGTCTCCAGGTGGCCCCCGTTGGCCACGATGAGTCTACCCCCCGGGTGGACGAGGACGGAGCCCCATACCTGGTGGTCCTCGATGATGTAGGACCCCGCGACCTTGAGCAACCGGTCCCTTCCCGGCTCGCCGGGTGCCGCAGTTACATCAACATCTTCGAGAAGAATTTGTGACGATGATAGGATGAGCAGACAGATAATCACTGTTACCTGGCTTGAGGCTCTAACCTTCATCGAGCTTTCTAGTGTCAATACCGTTAATAATGGTGACGTTTGCGCACACCCATCACATAGAATGCGCGGAGACGGGGGTTTTTTATCCGATTTCCGCGTTCGGAGGAGCGGTGCGAAGACATGGTTAAGGTGATAGTACCCGTGCCCGAGAGGTGCTCGGGCTGCGGCCTGTGCGTGATGGCGTGCAACATCGCCCACGGGACGGGCCTGACCCCTGCCCGGTCCAACCTGCGCCTCGAGAAGCGGTGCATCGACCTGGACCTGGTCGTGGTGTGCGCCCACGGGGAGGGTTGCGAGCTGGAGTGCATCGAGTCGTGCCCCGCCGACGCCATCGCCGTCGCCCGGACGGGTGCGGTGCTCATCGACTACGGCAAGTGCATCGCGTGCGGCTCCTGCGGCCGGGCCTGCCCCTTCCACATCATCTGGTTCGACGAGGGCGAGAAGGCCTTCAAGTGCGACCTGTGCGAGGGCGACCCCGCCTGCGTCAAGTACTGTCAGCTGGAGGCCATCGAGTACCGGGACGCGGACTTCTCGGACTTCGACCTGATCCGAGAGCACGTGGAGGAGGTGTGCGAGTGAGGGTCCTCCACGTTGACGTGACCACCGGGGAGGTCCGCAAGGAGGACCTGCCAGAGGAGGCCCGCGAGCTGTGGCTGGGCGGCGCGGGCCTAGGGGCGTGGCTCGTCTACGACCAGGTCCCCACCGAGGCCGACCCCATGGGGCCCGACAACGTGCTGGTGTTCACCCCCGGCCTGGTCAACGGCGCGCCCTTCGTAACCCCGGGCAAGTGCACCTTCTCCGCCAAGTCCCCGCTGACTGGCACCATGGGCGACGCCACCATGGGCGGTCGCATCGGGGCCGCCGCGCGCCATGCCGGCTACGACGCCATCGTCATCAGGGGCCGGTCCGTCAAGCCCGTCACCGTCGTCGTGGACGATGAGGAGGTCACGCTTCGCCCCTCGTCGGACCTGTGGGGCCTGGACGCCCGGCAGGCCTCGGAGGACCTGCGGCGGGAGCTGGGGCACGAGTTCGCCGTGGCCACCATCGGGGTGGGCGGCGAGAACATGGTCAAGTACGCCTGCATCGACTGCGACGACCGACAGTCGGGCAGGGGCGGCATGGGGGCCGTAATGGGCTCCAAGCTGGTCAAGGCCCTCGCGGTCCGGGGAACCGGTAGGTTGCCCGTGGCCCACCCGGAGGAACTACCGGAACTGCTGGAGTCCAACCACCAGACCGTGATGGACGACAAGACGAAGGAAGGCATGCGGAAGCACGGTACCGGCGGCTTCACCAACTGGGTCAACAAGGAGCGGGGCACCTTCCCCACCAAGAACTGGCAACAGTCGGTGTACGATGACCGAGACCGGATCGTGCCCCAGCACTGGGCCCCCATCTACGGCGTCCGCAGCAAGGCGTGCTACGGCTGCATGAGGCCCTGCGGCAAGCTGGTGAAGGTGGAGGAGGGTCCGTACGAGGGCACCGTGGTGGACGGCGTCGAGTACGAGACCATCTACTCCCTGGGCGGCGTGATATGCAACCCCGACCCCGAGCTCCTCGCCCACCTGAACGAGCTTTGCGACGTCTACGGCCTCGATACCATCTCCGCCGGTGTGGTCATCGCGTGGGCCATGGAGGCCGCCGAGAGGGGCCTCCTCACCGAGTTCGATCTGGGCGGCCTGGATGTGGGCTTCCACAACCCGGGGTGTGCCCCGGAGCTTCTCCGGCGCATCGCCCACCGGGAGGGGATCGGGGACCTGCTTGCGGAGGGCGTAGCCAAGGCGGCGGCCATCGTCGGTCAGGGCTCCGAGGAGTTCGCCATCCACGTCAAGGGCATGGAGCCGCCCGCGTACGACGTGCGGGGCCTCAAGACGCTGGCCCTGGGCTTCGCCGTGAGCCCGCGGGGCGCGTGCCACCTGAAGTCGGGGGGCTACCTGGTGGACCTCATGGGCTCCTTCGGCCCCTTCGAGGACGTGGACCGCTTCTCCGCCGAGGGCAGGGGCGAGATGGTGATGTACCTGGAGGACCTGTTCGTGGCCTACGACTGCCTGGGCGTGTGCAAGTTCTCCCGCAAGCTCTACGAGCCGGAGGACCTGGCGGACACCGTGCGGTTGATGACCGGGAAGGAACTGTCGGTGGAGGAGATGTTCCGATTAGGCGAGCGGGTGACCTCTGTCCGCCGGCTCTTCAACTGCCGCGAGGGCTTCACCAGGGCCGACGACACGCTGCCCTGGAGGGTCCTGAACGAGCCCGTCAAGGAGGGCCCCTCCAAGGGCCACATGGTCTCCCCGGAAGAGCTCCAGGCGATGCTGGACGATTACTACTCCGTCCGGGGCTGGGACGCTGACGGCAGGCCCACGGAGGCCAAGCTGGAGGAGCTGGGCATCGCGGGGCAGAAGTACTGGTGAGCCATCAGTCGGTGACGACTATGGTGGCGGGGGAGTCGATGGCGTAGACCTTGCTCTTCCTGCGGGAGCGGTCCACCTCGATGAGCTCAGATTCCTCCAGGATCTTGATGTGGTAGTTGATGACCTGGGAGCTGGCGCCGATGCGCTTGGCGATGTCCTTCTGGGAGAGGCCCTGGTTGTTCTTGACGATGGTCAGGATGACCTCCTGGAAGGAGCTGATGTTCCGCTGGGTGGTCGGGAGCTTCATGTCCGCCGGGTAGAAGCGTTTGAAGATCCCGTCCATCCGCGACCGGACGTAGCCCTCCCGCTCCAGCACACGAAGGTGGTACGACAGGGCGCCGTTGGTCACGTTCAGCTGCTCCTTGATGGCGTTGTAGTGCTCGCCGGGATTCGCGATTATGTAACCGTGGATCTTACCGCGCAGGTAGTGGTCCAGGACCCGGTCCTTCTTGATCTTCGTGTAGAGCGGGATGAAGATGAGGGTGAGGAAGGCGTACTTGCCCGACTCGGTGCCGCCGAGCAGGCCCAGTATGGAAACCGTCAGCACCACCGCCACGGACGCCTGGGCCACTGCGGGGCTCACCAGGGGCTCGTCGGGCGGGGCGGCCACGTCTATGTGGCGCTTGACGATGTTGTTGGCCTCGTCCCGCTCCCGGATGACGTTCGCGGGGTCCACCTCCAGCACCATCGTCATCCTGCCGCTGTCGGGCACCATGTACAGGACGACCTCGGCGGAGCCCAGCCTCGGCACGATGGACAGGGTGTCCCTGTCGATGACGGTGGTGCCCTCCTTGAGCACCACCGACACGTCCTCGGCGTCGGCCATGCCCAGGTTCACCACGGTGGCGCGCACCGTCAGGGGGGCGCCCTCGCGGGGGTCCGAGGGGAGGACGAGCACATCCGTCACAGCCAGGTCGGGGAGACGCAGCCGGACGTAGATGGGCATCCTGACCAGCAGGCTCCCGAAGTGGTCCCTGACCACCAGGTCGATGACCTCCGTCTCGCCTTCGGCGTCCTCGGGAACCAGGAGGGACAGCTGGGCGTTCGCGGACGCGCCCGTGTCCATGGGGAACGAGACGGCCGCCACGCCCTCCGGGGTGGTGAAGGCATAGTCCCAGTCCTGGGGCAGTCCCTCCAGGGAGACACGGGCCTCTCCGGCCGCGTTGCCAGTAGCCGTCATCCGGAAGGGGAAGACGACGGTTCCCGGTGGGGTCAGCGTACGGGTCTCATCCTCCATCTCCAGGTCAACGGTGAAAGCCTCCAGGACATTCACCGTCAGGCTGACCGACCTGTAGTCGTCAGAGCCCAGCATCCGGGCGGCGATCATCACCTCGCCCGGTGGGGCGTCCTCGGGTGCTGAGATGGACACAGGGAAGGTCCTGGTACCGCCGGGGGCAATGCGTACGAAGGAGCCGTATCCGATGATCTCCGCGGTCCAATCAACTGGCACACCTATGAGGTCCAGGGTGACGTCCTCGAAGCCGTTCCCGTCATTGATTAGCACCAGGTCGACCAGCGCTTGTCCGTTCATCAGGGGGGTCGAGGCGGGATAGAACGCGAGGGAGTAAGAGATGCTGTGGGAGACGCTGCACCTGAGGTAGGCCACGTCCAGGCTGGGTCCGTCCTCGACGGCAACGACCACCATGACGCTGGCCGTGGAGCCCCACAGGGCTCCCTCGGGTGCGCCAACGCTCACTACCAGCGTGGTGACGGAGCCGGGGGTCAGCTCCACCGTCCCGGGGGTGGTCGAGGCGATCCATCCCTCCCGGTTGGGCTGGGCGTGGAAGGAGACCTCCACGGGCTGGTTGCCGGTGTTCCTCACCAGCACCTCGCGGCTTGCCATGTACTGGGTGTCGATGGCGGAGCCGGGTCGCACCATCAGGTCGCCCTCTCCCAGGTCCAGCTCGACGCCGGTGCGAACGCCCACCACGGTGGGCAGGCGCCCCTCGGCGCCCTCCTCGCCACCCTCGGTCACACCGCCCAGGCCGATGGTCGCCGCGGTTCCCTCGGGGGTGCCGTCGGGGGCGGTGACCTCCACCTCCACCTCGATGGTCTCGCCGGCGGGGAGGCTTCGCGTCTCGGGGGCCTCGACGGTCCAGCCCTTGGGCGCGCTGGGCTCCAGGATGATGGTCTCGTCCGAGTCGGACCACGACTCGATGGTGAACGTGACTGGGACGGCCAGGCCCGGGAGCGTCTCGACGGGCTCAGTGGGAGGCCTAATGATGAAGGGCTTGTACTCGGGGATCTCCACGGTGAAATCCAGGTCGGTGGATATATCGGGCCATCCCTTGGGGCTGGAGGAGACGGTTATGGTACCAGTGGTACCGGGCACTGCCGTCATCGAGGCGGTGACTCGGACGGTGACGGTAGCGGACTCGCCACCGTTCAACATAATCACTTCATCTCCCGATATCTCGGCCATGAAGGGCGGTGATGAGCTGCTCTTGACCCCTAAAACCACATCCGCGTCATAACCCACCAGGTTCTCGACGGTGACCGTTAGGTCCAGGTCGGTGCCGGAACGGATGAGCACTGGACCCTGAGCCATGATGGATGATAGTCGGGTGTCCGACGCCCGACCGATGACCCGGAACACCGAGCTGTCGGTCACGGCCTCGTACCACCCCAGATAGGTCTGTCCACGGTCATCGGTGATAGCGATGATGTGGTCCGCGCCGTGGACCATGGCCTCCACATAGAGGCCCTTACCATCCAGGTCGAAGCCTCCATTGATGATGGGCATGAGCATTAGATATCCATCATTCAGGGAAATCGTACCGGCTGGGCCCCCATTGGTAACGGTCAGGATGTCAGAGGGTCGGAAGGACTGATCACCCAGACCTGCCATGTTCTCGAGGGTCATTGGCTCGCCTAAGCTACCATCCAAGAGTGGTACGAGGATGTAGTCCCATTCAAGGCCCTGGCCACTCCTCCAGATGACGTTGGGGGTCCCTTGGGAGTGCAGGATGGTGCTGGGCATGGATCCGTCGTCGGGACCATGGACAAGGTGAAGGTCGTGACCGCCATCGCCGTCGGGGACTGCCCAGTAGGCACCGTCGGCGGCCATGAAGGTCACGTAAGCCTCTCCATCCAGGCCAGAGGCCACGTCGCTGACGGTGGGCTCCAATCTCTGGGTCCAGTCGTCCACGTAGGTCGAGTCGATGACCATTCCGACGCTGTCCAGGGAGGCGAGGCGCACGTGGGTGCCGATGCTGTCCCTCGTCTCGGTCCAGGTGACCCATGCTATGGTGCCATCGGTGCTGTCAGTGGCCGCTATCGCGGGGCTGTGGGCCGTTGCCTCGGTTGCTGACAGCCGGTGGTTGGCCATCTTCACGTTGCCGTCTATGTCGTAGGCCTTGTGCCAGACCCCATCGCCCTGGGTCCATACCACGTGGAGGAGCCCGTTGGCGTCCATGGCCACCACGTCGACGAGCCAGTCGTCACGCACTGGGGAGGTCGGGGGCAGGTTCGAGAGCACGACGCCGGATTTGACCTGGCCCGTGAGGCTGAGCTGGGAGAGGCGCATCTGGCCCTGGTCGTCGTAGTAGACGGCCACGGGGACCCGGTCGGGGCCGATGAATATGGTGGGGAGGGTGCCGCCCTCGGGACCGTGCACCGGTCCCTCCTCGGCGCTG
>CP070808.1:1007488-1027061 GCA_020343715.1 Thermoplasmata archaeon | reverse complement strand
AGATAGGTTACATCAACGAGTACGCGATGGGAACGGGCTCCATCTACGAGGTCGACGACGAGGTGGAGATAGAGGTGTCCATCGAGGAGGGGATCCTCAAGGAGGGCACCAACAGCTTCAAGATCATCACCGGGTGGGGCAACTCCCCCAGCGACCGGGACGATATAATGTTCTGGAACATCCGGCTGGTCAGGGCGAAGCCCCTGGAGATGGCGTGCAACCTGGTCTCGCCCCAGCCCGGCCGGGTCCACCATCCCGGCCTGGACACCGAGACGGTGTCCTTCATCGTGTGGAACGACCGGCACGTGGACGCCCTCCAGTGGGTCAGGGTGACCATCGACCCAGGCGGGGCCGACACGACCTGGCGGTGGACCCAGAACGTGAACCAGTTCAACCTGGAGGCCGGTGCAGTGGAGCACGCTACCTTCCCTGCGAACTGGCACAGCTCCGAAAAGGACCTGCTGAACAGGACATGGGTGCTGACGGTGACGCTGTCCTTCGAGTGGACGTTCCCCACCGACGGGCCCGTGGACATCGGGGTGCAGATAAGGGACGACCACACACGCATGCACTACTTCACCTTCGAGGACGTGCTGGAGGTGAGGACAGGGCTGGAGCTCTCCGGGCCGGTGCGCCTTGTGGCCGACGACCAGGGTCCCCTGGGACCCGGCTCGTGGGTCCGTGGCGGCGAGGGCCTGGACGTGACGGTACCCCCTGTGATCTATGCAGGCTCCCAGGACGTCTACCCGCCCGACGGGACTGTCTCGGTTTCCATGACCTGGGGCGGGTCCGACGTGGCCAGCTCCGGTCAGGGCAGGGGGCAGTTCTGGTCGGTGGGATGGACGGTCCCCTACTCACCCCGGGCAACCGTGGAGCTGGGGATATGGCTTGTGGACCTGCCCGAGGGCGCCGACGCCCCCGAGGCGGTCCTTGTGTCCCTGGAGGTGGACGGCCGTGGTCCGACGTGGCTTTCCATGGCCCCGGGCGAGGGAAGTTGGCTACTGGGGTCCGACGTGGCCGCGTGGGCCGATCTGACGGACGGCGACGGAGCTGGGCTCGACCCGCTCACCCTGGAGTACCAGACCAAGCATCCCTCTTCGACCAAGTGGGGGCCTTGGGGTCCTGCCAGGCTCGTGCTGGGCGGGGGCGAGGGCGGCGCCTCCCGGGGCGTGGTGGCGCTGATGCTGCCCGAGGGCGCGGGTCACTCCATCAGGTGGAGGGCCATGGACGTGCTCGGCAATGGTCCCACGGAGTCGCCGACGCTGACCTTCGGCGTGGACGCGTCCCCCGTGGAGCTGGAGCCCCACGCGGAGTCGGGCTGGATCACAGGCCATACGGTGTTCGTCACGTGCCTCGTGACGGACCCCGACGCCGGTCTTGGGAGCTCGGGGGTGGACATGGCCACCGTGGAGGTCAGCGTCCTCCGGGCGGGCTCCGAGGGATGGACCGATTGGATGGCCCCCGACAGCGTGGTTGAGGTGTCCGGCACCGCCACCGTTCAGGCCACCGTCGGGCTGGAGCTGGCCGAGGGGGCGGACAACTTCGTCAGGTGGAGGGCCCAGGACACCGCGGGCAACGAGCTGGTGGTCTCGCCGCCGGACATGCTCATGGTGGACACGACCCTCCCGGTCCTGGTCTCCCAGTGGCCACGGGGCGGCACCTTCGACGGCCCCGACGACGGCAGGGCCATGGCCACCTTCTCCGACGGCATGGGGGCCGGGGTCGACCCGGGTTCGGTGGAGATGTCGGTCAGCCTGGGTTCGGCGTTCGATTTCTCCGATTGGACCTCCGTGGAGGCCACGGGCGACCCCGAGGACCTGGTGAGGGTCGAGGTGGAGGTCACCGGCCTGGTGGGACACGACAACTGGGTCATGTGGAGGGTCTCCGACGCCGCCGGCAACGGGCCCGTGGAGTTCGGACCCTTCAGGATGATGGTGAACCTGGCGCCGACGGCGGTCATCGCCTCGCCGGCCGAGGGCGAGGCCTTCGGCACCGAGGACATCGTGGGGTTCTCCGCGGAGGGGAGCTCCGATCCTGACGAGGACGACCAGCTGACCTACGAGTGGTGGTCCGACCTGGATGGGCACCTGGGCTCGGGACCCGAGATAAGGATACCGCTCACCGCGGGAGAGCACCACATAACCCTCTACGTGGACGACGGGCTGGGCGGCGAGCACCTGGTGTCCGCCTCGGTGGACGTGAGGGTGACCGAGCCCACCTACGTCCAGGAACCCTTCAACTACTGGTTGTTGATACTCCTCATCGCCATAGTGGTCGGAACCGTCGCCGTCCTTCGGGAGATGAAGGCCCGGAAGCGGAGGCGCCTGGAGGGGCTGCTCTAGGGTGGCCCATGGCTGGGGCCAGCGTACCGCTCAGGTCCACGAAATGCAAAGCCTTAATACTGGGCCCTGGTCATACGGGGGAAGTCCCCTGGGGGATAGGAGACGTCCAGATGAGTATATCCTTCGTTCGGCTAGCCAACGTGCCTCATCTGCGCTGGGGCGTCCTAGCCCTTTTGGCCATCATGACCCTGATGGTACTGACGACCATCGACGTTGCCGCCGACGGTCCCGTCTCCGAGGATGCGGGGAACGACCTGGACAACGCCACCGCCGTCGACGTGGGGTCCTGGAAGGGATCGATATTCCGCAACGCCACCGAGGAGGACCTGGGGGACTACTACGTCTTCGCCTTCGTCCCCGGGTCCGTCGTGCAGGCGGACGTGTCGCTCTCCGACACCTCCACCACCCACCTGGACGTGTCATACAGGGTGTTCGACACTGACCGGGCCCCCGTTGTGACCATGGGCTTCCCCAGGCTGGGGCTGCCCATGCCCTTCGCGGTGCTGGCCAACGACGAGGTTACGGAACCCGCCTACTACCTAGGCATCACATGGGACGGCTCCTCGCTGGTCCATTACACCATCAACTACACACTGACGATAACCATGTCCAACCACACCCAGGACGACGCCATGTCGGGCACCGACGCCCCCAGGGACCGGGAGTCCGCCTTCCCGCTGCCCCTGGGCGAGCATAACGGCAGCGTGGGCGGCATGGACCTGGACTGGGTCCAGGACGTCAACGCCGACGGGGGCGACATGTACGTCCTCAATCCCGAGGTGGGCCTTTTCCTGAAGGTGGAGCTGACGCTGACCCGGGCCTCCATCGTCAGGGACCGTAACCTGGCCATGGGCCTGGAGAACTCCACTGGCGGGGTGCTGGACTTCGTCACCGTGGGGGCCGAGGGCCAGAAGGTCTCGTTCCGGTACTACGTCACCGAGGAGCAGGACCTGTACCTGAACCTGACCTCCGCGGCGGTCATCAACAACTACACCCTCAGGGTGTTGACCCTGGTACCGGGCGCCGACGGCGACGGCAGGGCAGATGCCGGCGAGGACCCGGACCACGCCATGGACCTGGACATGACCCCGATGCCAGGGATGATCATGCGCGGGCATGGGGCAGAGGACCTGGCGGACTTCTTCGAGCTGGACTTCACCTCCTCCCAGTTCCTGGAGGCCAGCCTGACGCTGCGGACGGGGACGGCCTCCCCCGCCCACGTGCGCTTCCGGGTGCTGGACTACACAAAGGCCGAGGTGGTGAACTTCACCTTCGCCGGCCTGGACGACCCCCACAGGTTCGCGGCTCTCACCAACTCCAAGCACGCGACGCTCAGCTACTACATGGCGGTCACGTGGGAGGGCCCCGAGGACGTGGACTTCGAGTTCCGCTACGAGCTCGTCCATGTGGTGGGACCGGCCCAGGACGACATGGGCACCGGCAGGGACGTGGTCAACACCACCTCCGGCTCGCCCACGGTGTCCCTGGACACCCCCGTCACCGGCTCGGTCGGAGGTTCCAGCCCCCAGTGGGAGCACGATAACAACGTGGACGGCTCGGACCTCTACGAGGTGCTGCCCACTTCGGGCAAGTTCGTGGTGGTGTCGGGTAGCCTGGACGCCTTCTTCGGCCAGCGCCGTGTGGGCTTCGACGTCCAGCTGGAGGACCAGTCCGGCGACCTGCTGCTCAAGCCCCAGTCCGTGTTCGAGGTCGGGGACGACCTGGAGATGCGCCTCTACGTCGACTCCAGCCTGCCCATATACGTGAGGGTCACCTCCGAGGCGGAGATGTGCAACTACACCCTCGTGGTGCGGCTGGAGGACCCGCCCTCCCTGGACCTGACGGTGGGCAACCTGACCGTCACCCCCCAGCGACCGGGACCGGGCACCGAGGCGACGATAACCGTCATCGTCGCGTCCACGGCCCTCATCAACCCGGCGACCCAGATCAGGGTGGAGGTATACGCGTCGGGCAACCTGCTGGACTACTCCGACGTGATCTTCGACAACAGCGACCAGGAGACAGTCACCTTCGGTTGGACCGTGCCTTCCTCGGACACCGAGGTGACCGCCGTCGTGGACACCCTCAACGCCATCCCCTGGGAGCCCAAGGACAACAACGCCGCCACCATCCAGGTGAAGGTCGGTGGAGGAGGGGACGGGCCCCAGGACGACGACAATGGCCGTGGCCTGATGTTCTGGATCATGGTGCTGGTGGTCGTCATCATCGTGGCCATCGTCGTGGCTGTGGCGTACGCGTTCCTGAGGGGCGGGCAGGCCGAGGACGAGGACCCGGAGGATTATTAGGCCCCACGCCCTTGCCCTTGGTGCTATGATACCTAGAAGGACGAAGATAGTGGCGACCCTGGGTCCCTCGGTGGACTCGGAGGAGGCCATCGCCGAACTCTTGGAGGCGGGGGCGGACGTGTTCCGGCTTAACCTGTCCCATGCCGAGCGGGAGGACCACCAAAGGTTCGTCGACCAGGCCAGGAAGGCCCAGGCCCGCACGGGGCGGAACGTGGCCATCATGGTGGACCTGCAGGGACCGCGCCTGCGGGTGGGACGGATCGAGGGGGGCCGCATGATGCTCGAGACGGGAGGACAGGCGGTGCTCACGTCCCGGGATGTCATGGGCGCCGACGGGATCGTGCCCGTAACATACTCCGACCTGGAGAGGGACCTGGAGGAGGGCGTGACCGTCCTCATCGACGACGCGCGCGTCGAATGCGTGGTGACCAAGGTCACCCCAGACGGGGTCACCGTGGACGTGGTCCGCGGCGGACCCGTGGGCAACCGCAAGGGCATCAACATGCCCGACTTCCGCATCTCGTCGCCCAGCGTGACCGACAAGGACATGGAGGACATCCGATGGACAGCGTCCGCTGGGGTGGACTACGTGGCCGTCAGCTTCATCAGGGACGCCGAGGCCATTGAGCGGGTCAAGCAGGAGCTGCACAGGCACGGGGCCGACCTCCCGGTGGTGGCCAAGATAGAGCTGCGGGACGCGGTGGACAACATCAAGGCCATCGTGGGCGCCGCCGACGTGGTGATGGTGGCCCGGGGCGACCTGGGCATCGAGCTTCCCCTTTCCCAGATACCCCTCATACAGAAGGAGATAGTGGAGCAGTGCAACCGGCACGCCAAGCCCTCGATCATCGCGACACAGATGCTGGAGAGCATGACCGACAGCCCCCGACCCACCCGGGCCGAGGTCTCCGACGTGGCCAACGCCATCCTCGACGGGGCGGACGCGGTGATGCTCTCCGGTGAGACGGCGGTGGGCAGCTACCCGGTTGAGGCCGTATCCCAGATGGACTGCATCGCCAAGGACGTGGAGGCGGGGGGGATCATCGAGACCCCCGAGCTGGAGGGCTTCCCCGATGGGCTGCCCATCCCCGTGGCCGTCTCCCAATCGACCGTCGACCTGGCCGACAGGCTGGACGCGAAGGCGATAATCACCTTCACCACCTCGGGCTTCACCGCCCGGCACCACGCGGCGTCCCGACCACGGACGCCCATACTGGCGGTCAGCCCCTGGGAGGCGGTGGTACGCAGGATGGCCCTGTACTGGGGCGTCCAGGCGGTGGCCATCACCCAGGTGGACGACACCGACGAGATGATGGAGCAGGCACGACAGGCGGCCCTGGACCAGGGCCTGGCCGAGCCCGGGGACGTGGTGGTCATCGCCGCAGGCCTCCCGCTGGAGGTGAGCGACACCACCAACCTCATCCAGGTCCGTCGCATCAGGGGCTGAGCCCCTCACCGTCGAGCTGGGGCCAAAACGTTCTTATACACCCACCCCCAGTAGCGTCCGCCCCGGAACAAGACGGGTTGACCTGTGATACCCGCCGACGACCCGGGGCGACACACTGGCGCCGATGGGTCCCTGCCTGACATGGACGGACGTCCTCAGGATGATGGTACGGCCAACCCCGGCGTCGGACAAGCCCCGGTCGGGTCAACGGCACCAAGGTCGCGGGAACGCGGTACTGTGACGTGCCGTGTTACGACCGGGGCACACCTTCCCTCTAAAAAACCAAACGCCCTCAGATCGACCTGGGCTTGTCCTTCTTCGGAGGCATCTTGGGCTCGGGCGGGGGCTTGGCCGGGGCGGGGGCCTTCTTCTTCTTGTCCTTCCCCTTCTTGGGCTTTGCGGGGGCCTTCGCAGCGCGGGCGGCGGCCTCGGCGGCCCGCTCCTCCTCCATCCGCTTCTCGGCGGCGGGGAGGATGGTCTTCTGGGTCTTGGCCAGGTCGTCGATGTCCCCCTTGAGGTGCACCACGTCCTCCACCTGCATGAGCAGGTGGATGGGGACGGTGATGACGGGCTTCTTGAGCAGCGCCTTCTCCATTCCGAGGCGCTCGGTGTACCTCTTCTCCAGCCTGATGTCCAGGTGGGTCATTCTCCAGTCGGAGGTGTCCACGTAGATGTCCGCTAAGGTGCCCACGTCGGAGGCGTCCTCCAGGATGACCCGCTTGCCATAGAGATCCGTGTCCTTCTTTATCGGCATTCCATCCACCCCCCTACTCCTTGGCGATCACCTTCTTCTTCGAGGTGGGTAGGCTCAGCTGGTTCTTGAGTATCTCCATGGAGACGTTCAGCTTGATGACGTCACCCACCCGACCGACCAGCTCCTTGCCCACCAGGATCTCGTTAGGCCTGATGCGCGAGCGCTTGAGGCCCAGGGGCTCCATGGCGGCGTTGTCCACGTCCACGACGATTGACCTGACCTTCCACAGGATGGTGTCCAGTTCGAAGCGCTTGACCGAACCGACGTAGCGGCCGTCGGTGGTGATGATGCGCTTAGCCCTCATGCTCGACAGCGTGAACTCCGGCATCTTCACTCCCTCGTGGTGTGCGACTGCTATATGCCGGGGGGAATTTAAGGGTTGGGCACCGCGTATCAACGGAGCGAATTCTCCTCCACTCCGCGGGGGGTCCAGTCCACCCCCTCCGACGTAGGCCTCCAGAGGTCCTGGTAAGAAACCTTTAAATGGGGTAACGGGTATCAGCTCGGGAGGCCAGCCAGACGGCCCAGGATGGTATGACTGTGACAAGGTCGACCCCCTCCCTTCTGATAGTCGCGATGATGCTCATCAGCACCCTCGTCGGGGTGCTCCCGTACTCCTCGGACACCGCCGAGGCCCTTGTGTTCGATGTGGACTCTACCGAGGACCTGCAGGGGTCCGGTACCAACCAGGCCGTCCTCGACAAGGTCGTCATCGAAGGGGGGACCGTCAAGCTGGACGTGGAGTCCTATCCCATATCCGACGAAGCATGGTCCGACGGCAACGCCATGGACATGGTGGTGGACGGTCAGAACAAGCCCAAGCTGGACCTGGCCTCCCACTGGACCACCAACCCGGGCTTCGACAGCAACGGCGACTTCATGCACTCGGCCGTCTACGACAGGGACAACTCCGAGGTCCTGGTCTACGGGGGCGTCCACGACACCGCCCAGAACAGGTTCGTTCATAACACCCTGTGGTCCTACGACGGCGCCACCGGCATCTGGGACGAGAAGAGCCCGGTGAACCGGCCCAAGTTCCTCCACACCGCCGTCTGGGCGGAGAGCTTACACATGATGATCGTGTTCGGGGGCATCACCGTCGTCGGTAGCGACATCTTCCTGCTCAACGAGACGCTGGTCTACTGGCCCGCCAACGACACGTGGGCCCTCATGGCCGACTGCCCCTTCGGGGGCGTGGTCATGCACACCGCCGTTTGGGACAATGTGAACGACCAGATGCTCGTGGCCGGCGGGACCAGGGACGGTACGATGGCCAACGTCACGAACCAGCTGTGGGCGTTCAGGCCCGGCACCAACTCGTGGACCCGGCTGGCCAACTTCGACTCCAACCAGGCCCGGGGCGGCGCCGCCTCGGTCTGGGACGCCCAGAACGAGATGATGATAGTATTCGGCGGCCAGCGGGGAAACAACAACCCCATGTCCTCCGTCCTCTCGTACAAGCCCTCCACCAACACCTGGAACCAGCGGAGCAACGCCCCCGTGACGAGGGTGTTCCACTCCATGTCCTGGGACCCGGTGGGCAACAAGGCCTACTCCTTCGGGGGCTTCACCGGCAGCGCCATCAGCTCCCGGCTGTACGAGTACAGCCCCCTCCAGGACTCGTGGAGGCAGATGGAGAACGCCCCCGACGCCCGGTACTGGGGGGCCTTCGTGTGGGACCCAACCAACAACCTGGGGCTGGCCTTCGCCGGCGCCGCCGAGACTGGCAACCCGCCCCTCACCTCCTATAACGACGTCATGGTATACTCCACCCAGGTGCCCTTCCAGACCGACGGGTGGCTAACCTCAGCAGTCTACGACGTGGGCGGCGTGGTGTCCATGGGCGAGATATCCTGGACCCCCACCTCCCAGTCCCCGTCCGTGGGACCCGACCCCGTCAAGTTCCAGGTGGCCAGCTCCAGCATGCTGGAGACGCCCACCAACTTCGTGGGTCCCGACGGGACCTCCAACTCCTACTTCACCGACCCGGCGGGCACCGCCATAGGCGACCACCACTTCGGGGCGGGCAGGGTGGCCTACCGGATGTACTTCCACACCGATGACGACACCATCAGCCCCTCGGTGGACACCGTGAACATGGAGGCCTTCCGCTATGCCAGCCGTGGTACTTACACATCGCCGATCTATGACCTAGGGCAGGAGCGCTCCAGCCTTGAGCGCATCGTCTATAGGGACGAGATCCCCCAGGACGCCAACCCCAACCTGGTCAAGGTGACGGTCGAGATACGCACCTCCAAGAACCCCGACATGTCGGCCTCCACGGGCTGGGAGGAGGTTGGCAAGGACGACACCAGCATCGACATCCCTTACGGCCGCTACTTCCAGTTCGAGGTCACCATCACCACCGACTCCCTCAAGCGGCACCTGACGCCTTCGTTCAAGGGCATATCCGTGGAGTTCAACTCCCCGCCCATCCTGTCGCTGGGCCAGATGGACAAGTCCTCCGGTGACAGGACCACCTGGTTCGAGTACTCCATCACCTACACCGACGTGGACAACGACGAGCCGGTGGTCAAGTACGTCTACATCGACGGCACGCCCTACGAGATGTCCAGCCCCGACCAGGACTTCACCGACGGGGCGGTGTTCAGCTTCACCACCCGCCTGAACCTGGGCGAGCACGATTACTTCTTCGAGTTCTCCGACGGCAAGAACCCCGTCAGGGACCCGCCTGGGGGCTCGTACACGGGCCCCGAGGTCCTCAATCGGGACCCGATACCCCTCATAGACTTCCCCTCCACGGGGGAGCGGTTCACCCCCGCGGAGCCCGTGGAGTTCTCCGCGTCATCGTCGTGGGACCCCGACGAGGACGATCTGAGCTTCCGCTGGATCAGCTCCATATCCGGGGAGCTGTCCACCAACCCCGCCTTCATCAAGTCGATGGTGGAGGGCGACCACCTGATAACGCTGGAGGTCACCGACGAGCACGGGTCGACCAACTCGACCCAGATATCCATCCTGGTCAAGCCCTACCTGCCGCTGCTCGAGATCCGGGACATGTACCTGGACAAGCAGAACCCCATCGAGAAGGACAGGGTCACCGTGAACGCCGTCGTCTACAACGAGGGCGAGCTGGCCGCCAGCCCGGCGGTCCTGGAGTTCCTGGTCAACGACGAGCTGGTGGACAGCAGGGAGGAGTCCCTGGGCATCGGCGACCGCATGGTGGCCACCTTCACGTGGACCGCCGCCGGGGACACGAACTACCTGAAGGTCAGGGCGAGGCCCGGTCACGGGGCGGACCCCGACGACGAGAGGGTGTGGACCATCAACGTCACCCCCAACTCGCCGCCCGTCATCAGCGTGGACGTGTACCCGGAGCAGGCCTACTTGGACGACCCGGTGAACTTCGTCAACAACGGCACCTCCGACGTCGACGGCGACTCCCTGACCTTCCTATGGGACTTCGGGGACGGCATCACGTCCCCCGACTCCACCACCCAGCATGTGTACACCCTCAAGGGGCACTACACCGTGAAGCTGACCGTCACCGACACCCGGGGCGGCGTTACCACCGAGCAGTGGTTCATCGAGGTCAAGAAGAAGCCAGTGGAGGAGGAGCCCTTCCTTTCGATGACCGTCATCGGCGGGATCGTGGCAGCCGTCATCGTCCTCCTGCTCGTGGCGTTCCTGGTGATGTCCAGGGGCAAGAAGGGCGAGGACACCCCCGACGACGAGGTCCAGATCCCGGCCATGGCCGAGGGCCAGGCCCCCAGGAGCAGACCCCTGCCCCCACCGCCGCCACCGCCTCCGCCGCCACCGGCGGAGGAGGCTCCAATACCCGGAAGCCCCTTAGAGGAGATGGACAACCCGTACTACAACTACGACTACGGCCCCGGGGTCGAGGACCCTGCCCCGCCGGACGAGGGTCACGATGTGGGGGAGGACACCCCCTACGATCAACCCAAGGACGCCGGATACGACCCATCGGCCGAGGCTCCTGTGGAACCCGTCGAGGAGACCCCTAGGGAAGATGAGTAGACGCTGATTGAGAATCGGCACATCCCATCGCCAGAACATGAGCCGCAGGCTTTGATAATCGTAGGCTCACCTATAAATATTATCAATTGCCATAAATATGGGCGATGACCAAGGAGAGGACCTTAAACATGGCCGAGGCAGAGCTGCCTCCGATAGACGCTGGCCGACACGCGAGGCCCCGCAAGACCTGCACTCCCGTGAAGGTGCGTAAGGTACGGATAATGAAGCGGCTCCGCGACAGTACCGGCACCTCTCCCGACACCGTAAGGAACAGGGTCATCCTGCAGGAGATGAGGCGTTCGTACAACATGCTCACCGGCGTCGGGGACAACCTGGTCGACACCAGGCTCTCCCAGATCATGTGCCGGCGAAAGGGCGTGGCCTCCCTGGGGAAGCAGGACCTGTGCGCCCTCAACTACGACCTGGCAAGCCTGGCATCGACCATCTTCGGGCCTGTCATCGCCAGACGGGTTTACGAGCACATAGGGGACGTCATATCCGAGACCTTCGCCTGACACCCAAAGGATTTTCGTGGCACCCGCCATATCACCGACCGTGGAGCTCAAGGATTGGAGGACGGCCCTGAGGGAGATTGACGGTGAGACCGTCGACATGGACCTGTACGTGGAGCCTGGGGCCTCATCGACGATGGTGGGACCCTACGACCCCTGGCGACAACGCATAAAGGTCAGGGTCACCGCCCCGGCTGAGGAGGGGAAGGCGAACGCTGAGCTCCTGGCCACCTTGGCCGACCTGCTGGGGATCGGCCCCAAGGACGTCCACATCGCCCGAGGGGCGACGACCCGAAGGAAGACGGTGAGGGCGTCCGGTGTCGCCCTGTCTGAGTTAGAGGAGCGCTTCGCCTCGGTCCTCGGTGAGGGGGAAGGGCAAGGATGACGACCTCCAGGGACAGGGAGCGCCTGGAGTCGGTCGAGCGGGTCCTGGACGAGCTGAGGGAGAGGGATCCGGGGGTGGCCATCATCGTCGAGGGCCACCGCGACGTGGCGTCGCTCACCGGGTTGGGAGTCCCGCCGCCGATCATCAAGCTGAACCAGGGGGTGTCGCTGCTCAACCTGGCAGAGGACCTGGCCCGGGAGTACGATGCCTTCATCGTGCTGACCGACTGGGACAGGAAGGGGGGCCAGCTGGCGAGCCGGTTGGAGGCCCACTTCCGTTCAACGGGGGCCTCGGTGGACGTGGACACCCGGAGGAGGCTCAAGATGACGCTCCCCTACCAGATCCACGACATCGAATCACTGCAGGGCCACGTGGAGAGGCTCAGGGCGGCGGTCCACGTCAAGGACCGTGGGTTGTGAGCCGTCTCAGCGACCATCCTTCCGGCCCGCGGCCAATGCCCGGGCCAAGTGCAGTGCGCCCAGGTAGTCCGCCTTCTCCCGTGATGTGTCCACGAACACGAGGGGCAACAGGCCCAGGGCCACCGCCCCCCAACTCTCGTGGCCCGAAACCAGGTGCAGGGCCCTGAACACCAGGTTCCCCGTCACCCCGTCGGGTGCCAGGACCACGTTGGCCTCCCCCACGGCCCGTTCCAGCTGGATGCCGGCGCACACGGCCCGTGCCCCCTCGGCCTCCGCCGCGGACCTGAGGGCCTCGCACTCCCTGTGAGACAGGGCGATCGCCTCCCCACGGTCCCTGTCCTCGTGCCTTCCCATGGACATCACGGCCACACTGGGCTCCCATCCAAGGCGGTCCGCCAGGTCGATGGCGCCCCTGAGGAGTTCCCACCGCTCGGCCATGTCCCTGCCCTCGTCGATGCCCACGGGTGCCAGCAGGAAGGTCCGGCCTCCGCCTATGTCCATGAGGGCCACACGTCCGACGGGACCGTCATCGACCACCTCCCTCAGGAGGGGGAGCACCCCGTGGGAAGGAAGGGTGCCCCGGACCGCGGCATCGGCCCGGCCCTCGGTCAGCCCTTCGACCAACGCCTCCGGTTCCCTCACCACCGTGACAGGCCCCAGGCCCGACTCGTTGGCCCTTTGTGCGGAGAGGTCCGCCCCGTCGCCCTCCTGTGCGGAGCCTATGACCACAGCGACGCGGGCCTCCTCGGAAGCGCGGGCTACACGTTCGAGCATCTGGGACCTCCGTCCGTCCCAATGGGCTCACGCGGCATAAGGTTTCCCTCAGTAGATCAGGTCGGCCAGGAACCCGATGGACACCAGGGCGATGAGGAGCAGGTAGATGATGGGCTGCTTGTGCAACGCGCCCGCCGTCCGCCTCAACATGGGACCGTTCCAGGGGGAGTCCCGGGGCAGCTTGAGCAGGAGGCCCGTGACCGCCCACACCAGGAGTGTCAGCGCCGCCACGGGGAGTAGCCAGTTGTTGGAGGCCTGGACCATGACGTAGGTCACAGCCAGGACGGCCACCACGGGATTGAACCAGTAGTGGAGGGCCTGGAGGAGCGGTATGCCGGCACCGACCATTGGTCGCACCGTGTGGGTGGCGTTGTCCTCCACGTACCGGGCGATTAGGGTTAGGTTCCCTGCAATGGCCATGATCACTGCCATGGCGCCGATGGCGGTGACCAGGGAAGGGGAGACCCGTCCCAAGAGGGCGTAGCTGGTCACCACCATGGTCACGGAGGCGACCAGGACGACCCCGGCACCGAAGAAAAGGGCCAGTGCCAGGGGTTGTTCCCGGGTGGGGAGCGGGTAGGGCAGCTCCACCTCGATGGGGCCCACGTCGGGCCTCTCCTCGATGGTGGTGACCACGTCGCGACCGGTGCGTCGAAAGATCCTTCCCAGCTCCCTTCCGACGCTGCCGAAGCCATCCCTCACGCGGCCAGCCAAGTTCCTAGCTCCGCCCATCGTCGGAACAAGGCCCTCCAGGTTAATTAAGGGTTATGGGGACAGCTCCATCCGACCAGGGCCCTGGCTGGGGGGAACTTGTCTGTGGGAACGGGAATGGGATGGACGAAGGTTGTGGGATCACTCGGAGTTGGGGTCCAGGCCGACCTCCTTCATGGCGGCCTCCAGGTCGAACTCCTCGTCCTCATCCTCCTCGGACGGGGGCTCGGCATTGGCGGGCAGCACCTCGACATCCCCTTCCTCCTCGTCGGAGTGTGACGTCTTGGACTCCATGGCGGCAGCCACAGCGCCGAGGGAGATGCCCTCCTCAGTGATGGCGGGCTCGGGCTCTATCTCGGGCTCTGGCTCGGCGATCTCCTCCATGCCGCCGTCGGCGGTGACCTCGGTGGGGATCGGGGGCTCGCCTTCCGTGCCCGCTTCCACGACGGCGTCGCCGGGGACGGGCTCGTCGTAGGCCAGGGTGGCGTCCGCCAGCTCCTCGGCCTCGGTGGGTACGCCCTCGGCAACGGCCTCGGCGCCGACCTCCTCGCCTTCCTCGCCCTTCTCTACCTCCTCCTTCTCGGCCACGACCCAGAGCTTGTCCTCCTCGACCCAGCTCTCGGGTAGCGGAACCTCGAACTCGTCCAGGTCCGAGGGGAGGTAGGTCTCCTCGAAAATCTCCCTGGCCTCCTCGATGAGGGGCTTGGGGTCGCGGAACCGGGGTGAGATGTGGATGAGGAAGAGGCGCTTGACGTCCGACTCCTTGGCGATGGTTGCAGCCTGGGATGCCGTGGAGTGGCCGAACTTGTTGGCCTTGCCCTCCAGCGTCTTGTCGGCGGTGGCCTCGTGGATGAGTATGTCGTAGCCCTTGATCCTGTCCGGCAGGCCCAGGATTGGCTTGGTGTCCATCATCATGGCTATCTTGCGGCCGGGCCTGGGCGGGCCCATGACCATGGCCGGTTCGACGACCTTCTCGTTCCACACGATCTCCTCTCCGCCCTGGAGCTTGTTGTACAGGGGCCCTGGGGGTATGCCCAGGAGGCGTGCGGCGTTGGTGTCGAACTTGCCTGGCCTGTCGTCCTCCTCGAACAGGTAGCCCAGGGTGGGGATGGAGTGGTCCAGGCGGATGGCGGTGACGGAGTAGCCCTCGAAGTGCTCCTTCTGGTTCTCCTTCATCTCGTGGAGGACCAGGTCGTAGGTCCTGCTGTAGTACGAGATGCGCTCCAGGATGGTTACCAGCTGCTCGGTGCCCTTGGGGCCGAAGATCTCCAGGTCCTTGGTCCTCCCGTTGAGGGCCATGGTCTGGAGCAGGCCAGCGAGGCCCAGGTAGTGGTCCCCGTGGAAGTGGGTGATGAAGATCTTGGTGATTCCCATGAAGGACAGGGACGACCGCATGAGCTGCCGTTGGGTCCCCTCACCGCAGTCGAAGAGAAGTATCTCGCCGTGGGTCTTGAGCGCCACGGAGGACACGCCCCGTTGGGGGGAGGGGAAGGACCCTCCAGTCCCTAGGAAGACTATCTCCATCGAGAAGGGATACGCGCATCCTTTTCATATGCCTTTCGGCCCTATTCTAACTTGGCAGAAAGGTCCGCCAGCGTCCTGGTAGGGACCCAGCCGGGGTTCGCTCTCGAAAATGCCGATTCGAGGGGTGGGGATGGCGGGCCTGCCGGGAGTTCCGCGGGCAGTACGCCCGATTCGAACCCGGGTTAGGGGCTTGCACCGGGGCTTCGGGGGGGCCGATTGCCCCTCCGGAGGCCTCTGTGATATCCAAGCTACACCACAGGCCCGCGCTGCAGAGTCAGGCGGGTCGCGGGGGGACCGCTCCCCTCAGGAGCTGTCGAACTCGGTGTAGCCGCACCTGCCGCAGGACTTCCTGTCGGCATGCTCGGCCATGTAGACGCCCGTGCCGCACTTGGGGCACTCCTTGCGCTTGCGCTCCAGGTGGGTGTCCTTGATCTCGTACAGACGCTGGGTCTGCTTCAGGTTACGGGGCTCGTCCGCCATCGCCCTCACTCCTCCTTGTCCTCGCCCTTGGGCTCGGGCTCGGGCTCGGGCTCAGGTTCGGGCTCTGGCTCGGGCTCCGGTTCGGGCTCCGGTTCGGGCTCGGGCTCGGCCTCGGGCTCGGGTTCAGCCTTGGGCTCGGCCTCGGGCTCGGGTTCGGGCGCGGCGGCCTTCTCCTTCTTCGGGGCGGGGGCACCACCCTCGTTCCGCCTCTTGATGGGCTCCCTCTCGATGGCCATCGCCGCCTCCTTGGTCTTGTACACCTTCACGTAGCCACGGGTCATGCCCTTTCCGAAGGTGGACTCCATGTGGTCGACAAGGACCACGTCCTTCTTGGCCTTCATTGCGGCGGCCACATGCTCGCGCACCTCGTTGCGGGTCGGGGTGGGCTTGCCGGTGTGGTGAGCCAGTACCTCCAGCTCGGTGCGGTCGAGCAGGGGGTTCTCCTTCTTCGAGACGATCTCAAGTTCCATCTTGGCGCCCTCCTAGGGCGGTAGCCCGTTCCAGCGGCTTTCGAGGCGTGCAAGGACGTCTGTGACGACATCCCTGGCATGCCCATCCACCTGGACCAGGCAGAGTCCTGTATCCGGGATGCCGTATATTACTGTTGCGCCCTCTGGCGCATGCAGGATGGCGGGCAGTGCCGCCATGTCCTCCTCGCCCTCCACCACCACCTTGATGGGGTCGGGCGAGGCCCATGCCTCGATTATCGTGTTGTACATAGATGGGGTGATGGTGGCCGCGGGGCTGGTGACGGTGACCGTCCGGTCCCCCACACCCTCGAGGGCCGTCCGCCATCGGGAGGACGGCTCCCGCTTGGTCTGGTAGTCCACCACCGCCAGGTGCACGGGGATTCCCATCCTGTGGAGGGTCTCCGTCGTCATGTCGCCCACGGTGCAGATGGGGCCGCCGTCTCCGATGTGTTGGGCCACCTCTTCCTCCTCCATGACGGGGCCTAGGGGGACCCTGAGCTCCTCGCGCATGTCCTCTGGGAGTACCAAGGTGACGTTTCCAGGGAGGGGCACGCCCCTCTCGATGACGACCTCCAATGAGTCACCCCCTCGTCAGGGAACACCGCCCGGGGGGCCGGGCCTCACCGTACCTTCAGGGCGAAGCGGCCGTTGGCCTTGATGCCCATCTTCTGGGCGATGAGGGACCTCTCATGGTCCAGGATGATAAGGTAGCCCTGCCACTCCTTGGACAGCTCGCCGCCGCAGAGGGGGCAGGTGTCCAGCTCGGTGATGTGGTAACAGCTCTTGCACGCCTTCATCACTTCTTCCCCCTGCCCTTCTTCTTCTTGCCCTTCGCGGGCTTCTCGTCGACCTTCCGGTCCTCCTCGAGCCACTCGATCTTGCCAAGACCTGGCTGGCGCATGGTCAGGCCGATCTTGCTCTCCCGGTAGTTGACCTCGTTTATCGAGATGGCGACGATGCGGGCGCGGACGATGTCGCCGGTGCGCAGGTCCCGCTTCGTGTCCTTGCCCACCAGCCGGTTGTTCGCCTCGTCGATGTCTATGCGGTCGTCCATGATCTGGGAGATGTGGAGCAAACCGTCCAGGGGCCCGAAGCGGACGAAGGCGCCGAAGCGGAGGACCTCGCACACCTTGCCTTGGACCACCTCGTGCAGCTCTGGCTTGAACACCAGTGCGTCGAACTTCACCTGCTGGTAGACCGCCCCGTCGCCGTGGACGATGCGGCCTGAGCCCTCGGGCTCGATGCTGGTGGCGAGGATCGTAAGGTTGTTGTCCTTGTCTATCTTGCCCTCGAAGGACTCGTGGGTGAGCTCCTCCACCACCTCCTTCAGGGGGGCGCCTAGGAGCTTCGGGGGTATCCGGACCGTGTCGACCCGCTCGACCATCTTGTACAAGGCCACACCTCGCTGGTGAAGGGCTATCCTCCATCGAGAAGACCCGCTGGAGGAACCCGTGGGTCGGCAGATAATGAACCTCGTATTTAAACCCATCGCACCTAGGAGCGGGAGGGCCTGGCAGCGGACCTTCGAGGGGAGGGCGCGGGCCAAGGTTAATATCCCCTATGACCCTTCTCCCCCCACTCAGAGGTGTCCCCGATGGCCAAGCCGGACAAGGACAAGGGCTACGCCGTGGAGCGCGACCGCAAGATCAAGAAGCTCACCAAGATGATCAAGGGCAAGGAGCGTGAGCTGGACGTCATCGAGGCCAAGTCGGACAAGGCCAAGGCCCAGGTGGCCCGTGGAGACATGTCCAAGGGGGACTACCAGAGGCTCAACATAGAGCTGGCCCGCGACCGGAAGGCGGTGCGCGGCGCCATCACCCGGCTGGAGAAGAGCCGTCTCAACCGCGAGCGGAAGATCAAGGAGAACCAGCTCAAGAAGGAGGAGAAGGCCAAGGAGCGGGAGGAGCGCCGTGAGAAGCGGGCCGAGGAAAAGGCTCGCAAGGCGGAGGAGAGGGCCGCCAAGAAGGCCGGGTCCGACGGGGACGAGGACGAGGAGTGACGGGAGGCCATCCAACAGGGGGCCAGTCCCTAGGCGCCAGCCACCTCTGCAAAAAGGGTTATATAGGCTCAGGCCATTTCTAGGCGCAGAGAGCATTCCAGGAGGAGCGATAATGGAGCACACCATGTGGGTATTCGTCTCAGTACTCCTGCTTACCTTCGGCCTATTCCTGATACTGGCCGGGGCCTTCACCGCGTACTTTGGCAGCGGAAAGAGCAGGGCGATCGGTGTGGGCCTCCTGGTCTTCGGCATCATCATGGGCATCGTGGTCATGATGATGTTCCAGTTCGACATCGTCCCGGTGGAGCTGGAGTTCTGGACCGTCATCAAGGAGGCGCTGGTCTACATCGGCGCCGCCCTCGTCGGCGCCGCCGTCGCAATCGGTGTGTTCCTAGTGGCGATAATGAAGTCCTGATGGGACGGATTTCCCCTAGGGGCCAGCTTCAATAAAAACAGTCGTGCTAGCGGGGACGATTCCAATATCTTAGCTGATAATCGGAACCCCACGTTATATATATACTCGCACCTCTCCAATCATATCCCGGCCCACATTTAAGGTTGGCTGGGGGAAACCCGTTCCGTAGAGGTGCACGCTTGGTTAAGAGGGTCAAGCGGAAGGTCAAGAAGGTCAAGTCCGAGGCCCCCTCGGATGAGACCGGGGCCGCAGTCGAAGGTGGGGAGACGGGGGTCTCGGAGTACGAGATCCTCGACCGGTTCGTCCGTGGTGACGTCCCCGAGGAGGACGACGAGTTCGAGAAGTCCATCAAGTCCATCCTCGAGTCGGGCAACAACGGCGAAGCGGGCATGACCGTCGCCGACAAGGAGGAGATCCTCCGCCGGAGGGAGGAGGCCCTCCGCAAGAAGGAGGGCGAGCTCAAGGAGCAGCGCCTGCAGCTGGAACGGACCGAGGAGGAGCTCAAGGAGAAGGACCGGGATCTCAAACAGCGCCTCGACGAGTTCAGGAACGGCATCGGCACCAGGGACGAGGGCTACGCCGAGCTCCAGTCCAAGGTCGTTGACCTGGAGGAGTGGGAGTCCCGCCTGAACACCCGGGAGGCGGAGCTCAAGCACAGGGAGGAGAAGCTGGGCATCCGCATCAAGGAGATCGAGGCGGACATGACCCGCATCTCCGAGGAGCGGTCCCAGATCCGCGAGGAGCGGGAGAACCTCAAGAACCGCATCGAGGCGGTCACCGAGCGGGAGACCCACCTGGACGGGAAGGAGACCGACCTGGTCTCCAGGGAGACCGACCTGGAGACCCTCCAGAAGCAGCTCACCGAGGAGCTGAACGCCACCCTCGAGAAGAAGCAGAACGTCCTGCAGGAGTTCGACGAGCTGGAGACCGAGCGGGGTGAGCTGACCGTCCTCAAGACGAACCTAGACGAGGAGATCACCCGTACCAAGCAGGAGCAGGAGGAGCTCAAGCTCAAGGAGGCGGAGTTCACCCAAGT
>CP070808.1:1006285-1007388 GCA_020343715.1 Thermoplasmata archaeon | reverse complement strand
GCCGGGTCACGTGAGCACCATCATCGGCACACGACCCTACCAGCCCATAGCGGAGCAGTGGGGCGTCCCCCAGGTGGTGGCGGGCTTCGAGCCCCTGGACCTGCTGATGGGGGTCTACATGCTGACCCGCCAGCGTGCCGAGGGCAGGGTCGAGGTGGAGAACCAGTACTCCCGCGTCGTAAGGGAGGAGGGCAACGTCCCGGCCCAGGACGCCATGGACGAGGTCTTCGAGCCCCGCTCCGAGAAATGGAGGGGCTTCGGGCTCATCCCCGACAGCGCCCTTGGCCTACGGGATTACTACGTGGAGCACGACGCCAGGAAGGCCAACGAGGACCTGCTGGAGAACGTGTGGAACCAGGACTACAAGGAACCCGCGGGTTGCAGGTGCGGTGAGGTGCTCCGCGGCGTGATGGAGCCCTCGGAGTGCCCCCTATTCGGCAACGCGTGCACGCCCAGGACCCCGGTGGGTCCCTGCATGGTGTCACGCGAGGGCGGTTGCACAATAGCTTTGAAGTACGGCACCAAGGGATGATGGTCCTCAACATATCCTTGGAACGGGATCCGAGACTGGTGGCTCCAGTACACGTCTTCCTCCCACGGAGGTCTCCAGGACCACACCCTCCACCTCCTCGGTGGCGACGCCGATTATGGCTGCGTCGCCTCCCCTGGGCAGGTCCCGTATCGCTGCCACGATGGAGTCGGCCCGCTCAGGGACCACGGCCATCAGTATCTTGCCCTCGTTCCCGATCTCGTAAGGGTCGATGCCCAGCAGCTCGCAGCCGTGGAGCACGCCCTGGTGGATGGGGATGTCGTCCTCCCGGACAAGGAGGCCCACTCCCGACTTCTCGGCCCACTCATTGAGGGCGTTGGCGATGCCACCCCTGGTCGGGTCCTTGGCCGCCAGGACGCCTCCCACGTTCATGGCCGCCTCCACCAGGTGGTTGACCGGGCCCACGTCGGACTCCACCTCGGTGTCGAAGCCGTAGCCCTCCCTCTGTGCCAGCACCGCAAGGCCGTGGTCGCCGATGTGCCCCGAGAGGATTATGACCGCATCGGGGATGACCTGGCTGTCCAGGAGCCAGCTCTGGGTGCGGCCGCTATGG
>CP070808.1:1005081-1006185 GCA_020343715.1 Thermoplasmata archaeon | reverse complement strand
GGCTCCAGCTCGTCGTTGATGGACTGGAGGGTGGCCCCCGCCTCGACCCGCACGGTCTGGTTGGGCACGTCCACCTCCAGCACCTCTCCCATCGCGTGGGTGGCCATGAGGATGCCTCCCTGGATGGCAAGGGCACCACCCAGCATCCCCGTCATACCCCCGACGGGCGTTATGGGGATCCCGTGGCGGAGGGCGACCCTGACCACCGCCACAACGTCCTCGGTACCCTCGGGGAGCACCACCACGTCGGGCACCACCTCCTCTCCTGGCCCCATCGGGGAGAAGTCGGAGGAGTAGGAGAACCGATCGAAATCGGCGTCCAGCACCTTGTCGGGTCCCAAGACCTCCTTGAGCTCCTCGATATACGTCATCGAACCACCCGGGCGGTCTGAATCGGTTAGCTGGATATTAAGATTGGTCCTGAGGAGGTGGTTATTTGCCCTCTCCCTTCTCCCGGTCCGGCGATGGAGGTCCCCGCTTGCGATGGCGCCCTCTCCGGCCATGTCGGCGTCCTCGCCGCCCCCGTGACCGCCCTTCACCAGGTCCCTTGACGGTGATGCGTTCGGTGAGACGGACGCGCATGAGGTCCTGCCCGATCAAGGTTTCCACGCCGCTCTTCTTGGTTATCCACTCGGCCTGCATGTCAGGGTCCTCCCTGAGGAGCTTCAGGCCAAGGTGGTTAAGGACGGCAAGCTCTGGCTTTACCCCGTTCACCAGGTCGGCCGCGTCCTCGGTGCAGAGGTGGTGGTCGATGCGGGCCCGCAACGGTCTTGTCAATGGGACGATCAGGACCCGGACCCCCCTGTTGGCCTCTATCACCTCCTCCTTGAGGGTCGTGTCTGGCACGTATCCGATATCGCCATTGGTTGTGCCTATACGGAACCCCACGGTGGTGGGGTCCGAGTGGAAGGCGGGGGTGGCGGTGACCTTCATATGTCCTATGTCCACCACGTCCCCGGGGGTCAGGACATGGGCCTCTCCCACCACGGACCGATGGTAGGGGGAGATGGCCGGCCCGATTTCGCCATCCCCCTCGAGGACGCTGACGGAGCCCGCCAGGAAACCCCGTGACGTGTGAGTGCCGTTGGTCATGGCCTCCAGCAG
>CP070808.1:1003869-1004981 GCA_020343715.1 Thermoplasmata archaeon | reverse complement strand
ACGCCAACACCGCCATGCTCAAGCGGCTGGTCAAGGAGGAGCTGGCCTCCCAGGACAGCAAGGTGTTCCGTTACCCCGACGGGCTCGCCCCGAGCCAGGCCTTCGAGCTCTGCAAGGGCGTGGTCCACCTGCACGACGTGAAGTTCGTCCGGGAGTTCTTCGAGGAGAAGCCCAACTGGCTCGGCGAGGCCTGGTTCTACGGCGAGACCAAGGTGAAGGGGTTCAAGATCGTCATCCGTGTCACCGTCCGGGAGGAGAGCCACACGTCCGAGTTCTTCGTCGCCTCCCAGGAGATGGAGGTCATCACCGGCCTCCTGGCCGAGCTGGGACACAGCCTCAACCGGATGCTCAAGGAGAAGTACATGGGCCGCCTGAAGGCCCAGCCCATCGTGGACCAGAGGTTGAAGAAGGAGCTGACGGACAAGCCGCTGCTCATCGAACGTGAGTCCTGAGGTAGCCGCATGTGGCGTCGAGCGCTCCGCTGGGTATGGATGCTCGGTCTGGTCCTGGCCCTTGCGCTGGTCGTCGCCGGTTTCATGTTGTGGGGCCTCATGGGGTCCGACGAGGCGAGGGCCGCCTTCGCGCTGGCCTTCGTCGTATTCATGATATCGGGTACCCTGGCCGCGTTATCCTACAACAACCCCCCTGCCAAGGTGGTCCACGCACGGAACACCAGGGTGACCTATCATCCGGAGGAGCCTGCTATCGGACGGGAACCTCCCGACGAGCGGGCCAGAGAACGCTGGTGATACCTGTCCAGGGTCGCCACGTTGTACGAACATTTATATATAATCGCGCGTTATTCCGCCCGTCCTGTTGGGGCTCGGCCAGGAGAGGCCGGGCAGACGGATGCGCCCTTGGAGCGCCCCGTCCCGTAAAGGCCTGATGGAGGAACAGCCATGGCGAAGAAGCAAGCCAACGAGGAGCCGGCGCCGTCCGGCAAGCCTCAGAAGGAAGCGGACGAGAACCCCGACTTCAAGTTCCTGGTCCGCATTGTCAACACCGACATCGATGGAGAGATGCCCCTCTACCTAGCCCTGCCCAAGATAAAGGGCGTGGGAAGGAGGGTCAGCATCCGCGTCCTGGACCACCTGCAGATGGACAGGTTCAAG
>CP070808.1:1002656-1003769 GCA_020343715.1 Thermoplasmata archaeon | reverse complement strand
GCCGCCTCAGAAGTCTATCTCCATGGGCTCGATGTCTATCTCGTCGGTGATGGTGGGCTCCAGGCCCAGGGGGCGGATGGAGGCGAACTCCTCCAGGTCTATGATGATGAAGTCCTCCTCGTAGGCCTCGGGATACTCGATCGGATCTCCCATCGGCCTGGGAGCCTCCTCCTCGATCTCGATGAGGACGAAGCCCTCCTCCAGGGCGTCGTGCTCGAGGCACTCGTAGACCTCCATCACCTCGAGGCCGTACTCGTGCCCGTCCATCTCAAGGATGTCCTCGAGCCTCTCTGCCTCCGGGATGAGGATCGCGCTCTCCAGCTCCTCGAGGCGCCGGACCATCTCCGCCAGGTCCTCGTCCGAGTGGGACCTGGGGAAGCCCTTCGCCCTGCGCTTGGGCGGGGAGGGGGAGTAGAGGGACTGGACGGTGAGGCGCTTGCTGTGCCGTATCTGCTTGTCAACCTGGTCCTTGGTGATGAGACGGAACTCCACCGTCTCCTCCTCGCCTGCCTGCAGGACCGGGATCTCGCCCTCCTCGTCCAGTGGGACGACGCCGTACGGGAGGGACGGGATTATCGCGATGTGCCGGAGCGTCCACCTTCGGATGTTGGTGACCTTCACGCTGTAGACCGGGACACGGTCGCGGATGTGCAGAGTGGCCTCGACGCGCACGTCCAACCCTGATATGGGGGTGCCGTCCACGCCCTGGGTGAGGGTCTCGAAGCTGGCCTTGACCGCGAAGGCCACGGCGACCTTCCTTCCCGGTGGAACAGGTCCCAGGGGCTTGCTGGCGGCATCCATCAGCTCCAGGCCCTCGGGCAGCTCCGGCTTCACCGACATGGGCGGGATCTCTATGTCGCCCTCGTTCTCGAGGGAGATGGAGTACTGGACCCGTCCGCCCTCCTCCTCGATGATGCGCATCTCCACGATGAGGTTGTAATCGAGCAGGGGGAAGGGGGCGTAGATGCCCGTCTCGTCGATGATCGCGAAGACGCCGGCATCACCGGTCTCGTCGACCTCGTCAAAGGCTGCCTCGAGCTCGGCAGCGGTGGTGTCGTCAACGACTTCGAAGGGCGTTCCCATGGGCTTCCCCTGGCTTTCCCATCCCTAGGT
>CP070808.1:1001414-1002556 GCA_020343715.1 Thermoplasmata archaeon | reverse complement strand
GCGCACCCTCCCGCTCCATCGCCCTAAGGCGTACGACGCCCGTCGTCGTCTCCTCGCAGCCGCCCCAGATGTTAGGTAGAAGGTCGGTCCTGCGGGTGTGGATGATGGTGACCAGGTCGCCGCCGTCGTCCACCACCACGTTGGGGGCCATGTCCAGGACGGAGTCCAGGTGTGAGTAGTACTCGTCGTCGCTCTCGCCCCTGCAGGCGAAGGTCGCCAGCCCATGGTGCTCCCGGAGAGCTATGGAGACGGAGTCGTCGGTGGAGAGGGGGTTGCATGAAGCGAGGCGTACCTGGGCCCCTGCCTCCTCCAGCGAGAGGGCGAGCATTCCGGTCTTGGCCTCCACGTGGAGGGCCATGCCCACGCGGACCCCATCCAGGATGCCCTCCTCCTTGAGACGCTCCCTCACCCCTGCGAGCACCGGCATGTGGTCCCGGGCCCATGAGAGCCGCTTCACACCCCTGTCCAAAAGGCTTCCGCTGCCGCCCGTGCCGTCGTCCGTCGTCACGCCCGTTCCTCCTGTCCGGCTCCAAGGTGTTCGCTGTAAATGAACGTAGCGGCAGAGGCCAGCGAGCATCGTGGTGGCCAGGCGGTCGCGGAGAACGTGTGCCGAAAGGGAACCAGCCAGCAAACCTATATAAACCACCAGGATGTATCTGACCATCGTGAGGGTGAACAAGGCACTCCCGGCGGTCACCGTAATGCTACTATTGAGCATGGTGCTCGCGGGCTGTATAAGCGAGCCGGACAATGCCCCGCCGAGGGCGATCTTCGAGACTGAGGTCTCCCAGGTGGACGTGGGGGACGTTGTGTCCTTCGACGCGACCAACTCCTCGGACAAGGACGGCTCGATCACCGTCTACCACTGGGACTTCGGCGACGGCGAGGAGACCCTGGGCATGACCGCCGTCCACGTCTTCGAGGAGTTCGGCGTATTCAACGTGACCCTCACCGTGACCGACGACCTGGGCAAGAAGAGCATCTTCGTCCAGACCATCGTTGTCAACGGCCTTCCCCGGGCGGTCATCACCGCGGAGCCAGAGGTCCAGTTCATCGACGAGGCCATCGCATTCTCGGCGGACCAATCGACGGACCCCGACGGCAACCTGGCCTCGTTCCAGTGGGACTTCGGCGACGGGAAC
>CP070808.1:1000152-1001314 GCA_020343715.1 Thermoplasmata archaeon | reverse complement strand
TCTGCCGGGCGTACTTCTCCACGTTCTTGTGCTTGATGAAGTCCAGGGCCTCGGCCTTCTTCTCCTTGGCGGCGTGGTAGTTGGGGTCTATCTCCAGGGCGGTGGTGAAGGCGTCCAGGGCCTCGTTGTACTGCTTGAGCTGGAAGTAGGCCACGGCCTTGTTGTACCAGGCCACCTTGTCCATGGGCTCGATCTCCAGCGCCTTGACGTAGCTGTGGATGGCCTCCTCGTACCGGCCCAGCTGGTCCAGGGCGATGCCCCGGTTGTTCCAGATGGCGGGGTCCCGGGGGTTGAGGGCGGCAGCCTTGTCGAAGGCCTCCACCGCCTCGTCGAACTGGCCGCTCCTGGTGAGGACCAGGCCCATGTTGGACCACGCGGCCTTGTCGTCGGGGTCCAGGTCGGTGGCCTTCACCAGGCACTCGATGGCCTTGTCGAAGCGCTTGATCCGGTCGTAGCAGATGCCCATGTTGAACCAGGCCGACTTGTCATCGGGGTCCAGCTCCACCGCCTTGTCGTACGACTCGATGGCGTCCTCCATGCGGCCCATGCGGGCCAGCACGGTGCCCTTGTTGTTCCTGATGGCCGGGTCCTGGGGATCGAGGCCTATGCCCCGGTCGAATGCGTCCAGGGCCTCCCGGGTCTTGCCCATGCGCGACAGGGCCAGCCCCTTGTTGTTCCAGGTGCCCGCGTCCCGGGGGTCCTTCTCCAGCGCCTGGTCGAAGGCCCCCACCGCCTCTATCTGCTTGCCCATGTGGGTGAAGGCCACGCCCAGGTTGCGCATGGCCTCCACGTCCTCGGGGTCCAGCTCGATGGCGCGGGTGTAGGCCTCGGCGGCGTCCTCGTACCTGCCCAGGGCCGCCAGGACCACGCCCCGGTTGTTGTGGGCCGCCGGGTCGTCGGGGTCCACTCGGATTATCTCCTCGAAGCAGCGCAGCGCCTCCTCGTTCCTGCCCTCGTCCCGCAGCAGCACGCCCTTGTCCGTCCACGCGGACTTGTGCTCGGGGTCCAGGGCCAGGATGCGGTCGGCGATGCCCATGAGGTCCTCCGTCTGGCCCAGGGCCTTCATGGTGCCGGCCGTCAGCTCGAGGATGGTCACGCTCTCCTCCTCCAGGTCGGCGGCCCTCTGGTACGACCGCAGCGCCTGGGGCAGGTGTCCCTGGGC
>CP070808.1:998885-1000052 GCA_020343715.1 Thermoplasmata archaeon | reverse complement strand
GAGGAACGAGCCCGTGGTGTCGGCGATGAAGCCGACGAAAAGGGGCGCGAAGGCGCCGATGCCGTCGCGGGTGAGGAAGGTGATACCGAAGAAGGTCCCCCGCACCTGCGGCGGTGTCACGTCGGCTATAGTGGCGTTGACCACCGACATGAGCAGCAGGAAGCAGAAGCCGAAGGTCGTGACCGCGATGGTCAGCATAAGCGGGGTGTCGGCGTAGATGAGCAGGACGAGGGAGCCCGCGTTGGCCAGGGAGGCCAGGACGATGGGCTTCCGGGCCTCGTAGCGGTCCTTGATCCAGCCCCCCAGGGGCTCGGCGATGATGCCCATCATGTAAAGGAGCGAGAGGAAGCCCCCCGCGAGGATGAGCTTGACCCCTGGGTCGTCGGAGACCAGGAGCTCGGGCTTCTCCACCTGCAGGAAGGTGGGCAGGGTGTCGGTGAGGCCGTGGAAGTAGAAGCCCCGGAAGATGGTGATGAGCATCACGATCAGGGCGAGGAAGGTGAGCAGGCGGCGGAGGCTGACCTTGTACTCGTCGGCGGAGGTAGGGGTGACCCTCTCCTCGGAGTCCTCCTCGAGGGTCCTGCGGTCCACCACGCCGTTCTTGGACCGCCTCCTCCGCCTGCCGTTCGCCTCGGGCTCCTCCTCCTTCTCGTTGTTGTTGCCCGTGAGGGTCCCCGAACCGAAGAGGTAGAGCACCAGGATGATGAAGGCCAGGCCCAGGATGCCCCAGGCCACGTAGGCCCATCGCCAACCGAATGAGACGGCTATGAAGGCGGTGGCGATGGGGGAGAGGAGCCAGCCCGTGTTGCCGCCGATGCCGTTGATGCCCAGGGCCTTGCCGCGGTTCTTGGGGCCGAACACCTTGGAGATGTACGAGAGGCCCACTGGATGGTAGAAGCCCAGGCCCACCCCCAGGACGCCCATGAAGGCCAGGAGCATCCAGTAGTTGAGGGAGGCGGCGATGCCGAAGGAGGCGGCGGTGGCGATTGCGATGCCCACCGTGAGCATCTTGAGGGCGTCGTAGCGGTCGGCGAGGTAGCCCGTCGCCACGGCGACGGCCCCGTAGACGAACAGCGTGAGGGTGATGGGGAGGAGGCGCTGTGCGTTGGAGGTAAGGCCGAACTCGTCCCCCACCTCGACGGTGATGGCGACGTAGGCCACCAGCAT
>CP070808.1:997618-998785 GCA_020343715.1 Thermoplasmata archaeon | reverse complement strand
ACGCGTTCCACTAAACCCCATGGTGACCGCATAGAATCTTGGTTGGCCAGGTTAATACTTTTTTCGGTTTTCCGGGTTGACCGACGTTAAGGGGGGATATGGTCAGGTGGTGGATTGTGTCCTCTTACGTCTCTTGTACACGCCGTAGTTGACGATGATGGCGATTATCGAGGCCACGACCATGATGATGAATATCCCCTCCCATGTGGTGGCCCATTGTCGCAGGTCGAAGGGCTCGCCCGACGCCGCGTCCCCTGTCGTGAAGTTGACCATCATCGTCTCAGAGGTCGAGTCCCGGGTGGAGGCCCTCACGCGGAGGGTGTGGTATCCGTCCGGGAGGTCGAACAGGTCCAGGTCGTGGCTCCAGCTGGTGGTCCCCACCGCCACCTCCCACGGTTCGTTGTCCAGGCGGACCTCGACGGTCAGGACCATGCCCTCGCTGTACGAGGCCGTTCCCGACACCTCCAGGACGTCCCCCTTCACCTCGGCACCCTCCCTCGGCCTATCGATGGTCAGTGACCACTCCCCCTCGGGTGGTAGGATTTCCAAAAGGGCGGTTGCAGGATCGGACCATAGGCCCCTGTCATCCTGGACCTTGTACAGTATCGTGTGCTCGCCCACGGGCAGCTCGGTGGTGGTGATGAGCTTGCCCTTACCGATGAACCCGAAGGTGGACGAGTTCCAGGTGTGGACCTCTATGGTGGCACCTGGTGCCGCTGTGGCCGTTCCCGACAGGGTCACCACCTCGCCCACGCGGGCAGGATTGGGCTGGATCGTGAGAATCTCCGCAGAGGGCCGATAGCCCATCGCCGACACGTGGACCATGAAGGTGGCGAAGTTGGTGGAGGCCAGGCCGTCCTCGTCCCTGACCGAGAGGCTGGTGAGGAACTCTCCCTGAGCCGTGTAGACGTGGGTGACCGTAGGCGTAGTCACCCATCCCGAGTCGGTGTGGTCCCCGAACTCGAACAGGTATTGTGCGACGGCTGTGTCGTCGGAGCTGTTGCTACCATCGAAGGTGAACTCCATCCCCGGTGGTCCCGTGGAGGGTTCCACGTTCAGCCGGGCTATGGGCTCCGTGTTGGTGTTCCTGACGGTGACGGAGACGGTGGAAACGTCGTTGGCTGGGTTCGTGTCGAAGGGGGACACCTCGGTCAGCTCGGCCATAAC
>CP070808.1:996348-997518 GCA_020343715.1 Thermoplasmata archaeon | reverse complement strand
CGCCAGGTGGTGTAATCGTTGTTGGGCAGGACGTCCAGACCGGGTTCGGTGGTGTCCGCCCAGGCATAGGCGATTATGGGGTCGTGGTTGCCACCCGCGGAGACACCACGTTGCACGACGGTGTAGAACAGGAGGCTGTTGGAGGTCCGGTCGATGATCTTGACGTCGATCTTCGCCGAGGTCGATATCGTCCCGATGAAGTCCATGGTCCAGGTGTCACCCGGTTCCATCACGGTGTCCCCACCGAGACCGTCCGATATCGTGTACTGGACCGGGGTGTCGTCGATGCTCACGAGGATGTAGGTCTCACCCTCTCGCAGCGGCTCACCGCCAGTGTGCTGCAGGTAAAGGGTCCCGTCCACGGCCGAGGTCCGCTCCAGCATCGGCACGATGTCCGCCTGGATGGTCGCCTCGGGACCTGGGATCTGGTAGACGAATCCCAGCACCACCGAGAACAACGCAACGGTGATGACCAGGATGAGGAGGTTACCCACGACTTCGGAGACTGCGTCGTCTCCTTTCTTTTTCCAAATCATACTATACCCTCGCCTAGCCTGAATTCAGGTTGGTCCCACGTGGTCATGTCCATATTTATACTTTCTTGCGTACTTCTCACGCGCGCGAAAAAAAAATTTTGGGCACCGTTACCGTTCGATACCTAGCGGTTATAATTAAATCTCATCTCTTGAGAAAGGCCTTATTCCCATACCCCGCCCATAATCGGAGCTCTGGGTATAGGAACGGTTGGATAGGAGCGAGGGAAGGGGGCCTCAGTAAGCTCCTCTGATAACGTCCCTGTTGATGAACACACCCGTGGGGGTCACGGCGAGCATGTTCTTGCCGACGCCTGCCACGTCCCCGTTGACATCACGTGCTACGGACTTGAGCTCGTTGGCGACCCGACGCATCGCGGTGTCGTCGGTGGAGAGGGCGGATATGTCCACGAGCACCAGGTTGCCATCGTAGACCTCGTCGACCACGGGGCCCAGGTCCTCGAAGGTGTTGACCTCTGCGACCCGGAGCTGCAGGCCAGCGGCCCCGCCCTCCAGGTCGAGGCCTTCGATGTCGATGTCGCCCAGGTCGATGAACTTCTCGCTTTCTGGAACAGGCTGCGGATCGGTCTTCAGCCGCTTGAGGAGACCCTTCTTCATACCCTACCCTCCAGGGATG
>CP070808.1:995077-996248 GCA_020343715.1 Thermoplasmata archaeon | reverse complement strand
TCCGGTCGGAGAAGCTCTTCGAGGGGACCAACGTGGGGTACGGCTTCTACCTTCACAACCTGACCTTCGACTACGATGCCAACCGGTTGATATTCGACAACCGGACCATCTTCCGCGAATCGATCCAGGAGGTGGGGCTCGAGCGGACGGAGGGCAACTGGAGCTGGACGAACACCTCGTGGACCGGCTTCCCGGACGAGCTGGGCGATGAGGACTTCAACCCCGACGCCCTGGACTACGACCCCGAGCTGGGAGCCCGCTTCGTCGGCACCCGACCCAGGGTGCTACACGTGGGCGATGCCTTCTCCGCCACCAACTTCTACGGGGTCACCATTCCGTACCTGGCGAAGCGAAGGGACACCGAGCCCCTCCAGACCAGCGACGGCCGGATCAACGTGACCGGCGTCCTGGTGGAGTCCATCCACAACTCGACCTGGGGAGACGTCCTCCACTGGTTCTGGGTCCTCGAGGACGGTCCCCTCCCCGGGCTGGTGTTCGAGGAGAGGCTCAGCATTGACCGCGCCGTCTACAGCGGTGGTTCCTACGACTGGTACAGGAACATCCGTTCGGTAGAGGCCTTCTCGTAAAGCTTATGCGACGGCCCGCGAATCTCCCCGCGTGCGTCCCATCGGGATAATGACCGAGGACTTCGAGCTGTCCTACGACCTCATGCGCCTCCTCAAGCGCCGGGGCATCCCCTTCAAGAGCCTTGACTTCCGGCAGCCAGTGCCGGCGGACGTGGCCGTGGTCATCACAGGGGAGGGCGAGGCATCCAGGGTGGACCACCCCAAGGTGGTGGAGGGAGGCAGTGACAGGGAGCTGGCGATAGCCGACGCCATCCAGCTGATGACCGGAAAGGAGTCGGTGCGCACCATGATAGTCGGCATCGACCCGGGGGAGAAGCGCATCGGCTTCGCGGTCCTGGCTGACGGGACGGTGCTCGAGGCCAAGCAGATGGCCACCGTCGGCGACGTGGAGGAGGCCCTGGACACAGTCGTTGAGCGGTACTCCGCCAGGAACGTGCTCGTCAGGATAGGCCACGGTGCACCCACGGTGCGCAACCGGATAGTGAACATCGCCCTCGGCAGGCACCTGCGGGTGGAGATCGCCGACGAAACGTCCACCACACGGAAGGTCGACCTGCCCGACGTGGAGGCGGCCATCACCATCG
>CP070808.1:993804-994977 GCA_020343715.1 Thermoplasmata archaeon | reverse complement strand
CTAACGTACAACGTGGTCAACGTCTACAACGACGGCAACGGCCAGGACACCTTCGAGCTGGAGATCGAGAACAACGAGGACCTGGTCAAGAAGCAGTTCACCGTGCTCCTGGGCTCCACCGACATCACGGTGCAGCAGGACGAGTACCAGCCCGTGCGGGTGACGGTCCAGACACCCCAGACATGGACACTGTACAAGAAGGAGATGGTGGCCCTCAACGTCAAGGTCACCTCCTCGGAGGCCCGGGCGAAGAACCTGCTGTACAGCAAGTCTTATCCGCTGTACCTCTACATGAAGGGCTACTACATCCCCGGCTTCGAGCCCTTCCTGGCCATCCTGGCCTTCGCCTTCGTCGCCTCGGTGGTGAACATGAGGCGCGAGCAGGTCTCCCGGAGCCTGGGCCGGTCCCTCGCCAAGCGGTGACGTCCTCACATCGTCGGGTCAATATTGATTAACGGGCAGCCCGTGGTGCCAAACCATGAAGCAGGACGAGCTGGTGGAGATCTTCGACGAGCTGAAGGGGATGATGAAGGTCTACGAGGACAAGGGCAAGCTGGAGCCCAAGTTCGACCTGGACTCCAAGTACGACCTCTGGTCCTTCAAGGACGTGGAGATAGCGGGGAGGAAGCGCAAGGAGGTCTCCTTCGCCACCATAATCATCCAGAGCTCGTACGTCGGCCTCTACTACATGCCCATATACACCGACACCGACCTGGCCTACGTCTTCGAGCCCGAGCTGCTCGCCACCCTCAAGGGCAAGTCGTGCTTCCACATCAAGAGGATGGACGACACCATGAGGGCCCAGATAGACAAGGCTCTCCGGGTGGGCTACGACCTCTACGAGGAGCGCGGCTGGGTATAGGCCGCGGACCGCCTGGTGGATGAGGCCTATTCCTCCGGTTCCACCGGCTCCGGTTTGTTGAAGTTGAGGCTGATGTTGACCTCCATGTCCCTGTCCTGTTGCAGGAAGTTAACTATCTGGCCGACCTTGCTCTTTGACGACATGACCAGCTGCTCCCTTCCCGTATCGTCCAGCTGGAGGTCGCTCCTCCGCAGGACCTCCTCCTCCATACCGTTCTTTGCCACTGGTGCTGCCATCTCCAGCTCGCCCAAGGTGATGCTCTCCGAGTCCAGCTTGTTGGCGAGGGAGTTGTACTCCTTGTTGATCTGCTG
>CP070808.1:992527-993704 GCA_020343715.1 Thermoplasmata archaeon | reverse complement strand
GTGGGACGAGACCCAGCCCATGGTCGCTGGCATGAAGCCCGACAAGGAGGTCCAGAAGTGGCTCGAGGAGGAGGAGGATAAGCGCAAGGCCCGCGAGGAGGCCGAGGGCAAGGGCGTCAAGGGAGTGGAGTACACCCCCGGTACCACGGAGATGGGCTCCTGGGGCAAGCGGGTCTTCGCCATCGTCGTCCTGGCCGTCATACTCATCCCCCTCATGTGGTACGTTGTCATCCCCCGGGCCGACGCCGAGCTGGTCATCCAGTACCACGAGGGCGTCGTGGGGGGCATATCCGTCGATGCCCGCATCGACAACCACGGGACCCGGGCGATGGAGCAGGTGCAGATCCGCATAACCGTCCAGGACTCCTCCGACACCCGGATGGCGGAGCCGTCCACATTCGAGGGCGAGGTGGGGGCCCATGGCGAGGCGTCCATGAGCGCCATCTCCTTCACCGGTGACCAATGGGACACCTACCACATATTCGTAGAGTGGTCGTTCAGGTCGGCGAACAGGAACTTCTCCGGCTCAGAATCGTACAACACCGAGGGGAACCAGATGAACATCTGGATCCACCACGACCTGACGCCATAGCCAGATGCCCGAGGCGTAACATTTAACTAGACCATGGACATTCCATGCTCCGACTGGAAGGCCGTGGTAGCTCAGTTGGGAGAGCGCAAGACTGAAGACTTGCGCAGATCCAAGGCAGAGATCTTGAGGTCGCCGGTTCGAGCCCGGCCCACGGCACCTTCCCCCCATTCAGGGGGAAAGGGCCGGCCTCTGCCAAGCCAAGTCCCGACTACGTTCACACCGCCCCTCGCGAGGCATTTGTATGCCCATCAACGAAGAGAAAACCGACTCCGCAGGGGACGACAGCAAAACTCCCCTAGAGGGGATAGTAAGAGACACCTTCGACGCCCTAGGGCTCGAGGAGAGTATGACCGAGGCGTGCCATCGCCTTGGGTACGAGACCCCCACCGACATACAGCAGAGGACCATCCCCCTGGTCCTGGGACGCCAGGACGTAATCGGCCAGGCCAAGACCGGCACCGGCAAGACGGCGGCCTTCGCCCTGCCCATCATCCAGACGATGGGCGAGGTCAAGGGGGGCCCCTCGGCCATAGTGCTAACGCCGACCCGCGAGCTGGCGGTCCAGGTGGCGGGCGAGTTCGAGCG
>CP070808.1:991242-992427 GCA_020343715.1 Thermoplasmata archaeon | reverse complement strand
GACCATCCACGTGCCCTCGGGGGAGCAGATGTCCATCTACGACGCCGCCATGAGGTACATCGACGAGGGGACGCCTCTCGTCGTCATCGGAGGCAGGGAGTACGGCTCCGGCAGCTCCCGCGACTGGGCGGCCAAGGGCACCCACCTGCTCGGCGTCCACGCCGTCATCGCCCGGTCCTACGAGCGAATCCATAGGAGCAACCTGGTCGGCATGGGCGTGCTACCGCTGGAGTTCAAGGACGGGGACGACGCCGTCGCCCTGGGCCTCACGGGAACGGAGACCTTCGACATCATGGGGATGGAGGGGCTGACCCCGGGAGGGGACCTGACGGTTCTGGCCTCCGACCCCGATGGCTCTGTCCAGGGGTTCAAGGTCACCGTGAAGCTCAACTCGGAGGTCGAGGTGGCCTACTGGAGGAACGGGGGAATACTGCACAAGTTCATCAGGGACCAGATGGGAGACTGACATTCCAAGGATATCACGAAGGAAAGGAGAGTGCGCACATGACGGACAAGGAAGTCTACGACAGGGCCGCGACCCACTTCAACTCACTGATAGAGCGGCAGATGGCCCGGATCGACATGATGAAGGAGGACGAGGGCTGGGTCGACTACTCGAAGGTCGACCCCCTCGTGGTAGGTGTCGTCGGGGGCGACGGCATCGGGCCGATCATCTGTGACGAGGCCCGCAGGGTCATGGAGTTCCTCTTGGAGGACCTGGTGGCCGATGGCAAGGTGGAGGTCAGGACGATAGAGGGACTGACCATCGAGAACCGGGCCGCCCAGGGCAAGCCCATACCCGAGGACATACTTGCGGAGCTCCGCAAGTGCCATGTGATCCTCAAGGGTCCCACCACCACCCCCAGCGAGGGGGACGAGTGGCCGAACATAGAGAGCGCCAACGTGGCAATGAGGAAGGAGCTGGACCTGTTCGCCAACGTCCGCCCGGTGAAGGTGCCGGAGGCCGGCATCGACTGGATATTCTTCCGAGAGAACACCGAGGGGGCCTACGCCCTTGGGTCAGACGGCATCGCCGTCACCGACGACCTTGCCATCGACTTCACGGTGACCACCGCCCCGGGCTCCGAGCGCATCCTGGAGCTGGCCTTCGACTACGCGGACCGGAACGATATCGACAACGTCACCGTGGTCACCAAGTCCAACGTGGTCAAGACCACCGACGGC
>CP070808.1:989953-991142 GCA_020343715.1 Thermoplasmata archaeon | reverse complement strand
CGGACAAGAAGGACTACAAGGCCGCCCAGGGACACCTGACGAGGGCCTCCAACGCCCTGAACAAGAGCGCCCAGCCAAAGGTGGAGGAGCGCATCAACAAGGCCCAGGAGCGCATCAACGCCGTGGAGCGCCTGGGGGTCATCGAGACCGACCTGGGCGACCAGCTCGGTGATGCGCGCAAGCAGCTCAAGAAGAAGATGCTGCTACCGGCCCTCGAGACGGCCGAGGGCGCCGAGAAGCGGGCGGTGGAGTTGGCCCAGAACCAGCTGACCGAGGCCATCAGTTACCAGGAGATGTTCATCAAGGATGCGGAGGAGGAAGGCCTGGACGTCGCCAGGTCCCACGAGTTCATGGACATGGCCAAGGCCGCCGTGGAGGCCCACGAGTACGAGGATGCCCTGGAGCACACGTTACAGATCCAGGCCAGCATCGACAGGGCGCGGAAGGGCCTGACCACCGAGGCGGACGAGGGTTCCCTGGTGATCGAGGGAATGATCGAGGAGGAGGACCGGGACTTCGTGGAGGAGATCGTCCGCAAAGGCCTCGAGAAGTTGGAGGAGGAGATAGGGATCCTCGAGGAGATCCGGGGCCTGGTCACCCACCCTGAGAACCTGGTCTCCAAGACGCGCAAGGCGCTGGACAACGGCAACCTCGCCCAGGCCCGCAAGCTGCTGAGGGATGCACACCTGGCGACCGTCAGGGCGATGAGGGAGCGGCTGCAGGACGTGCTGAACGCCGCCGGCGAGCGGATGAAGAGGGCCAAGCGGGATGGACTGAGCCTCCAGGAGATCAGACCCCAGTACCAGACCGCGATAAAGGCGATGGACACCTACAAGTGGAAGGAGGCGTACGACACCGCCCTGTCCATCGAGGACCGCATAGTCAAGGTCAGGCAGGACAAGGAGGAGATCCAGAAGGACCTCCAGGAGGCCGAGGACGAGATAGCGGACCTCTCAGAGCTCGGTACCAACGAGGCCCGTGTGAACGAGCTGCTGGACCAGGCCAGGACCAACCTGGAGAGGGGCGATTTCAAGAAGGCCCGGCTCAACATAGCCAAGGCCCAGTCCACGGCACGGACGTCGACCCAGAACTTCATCAACAACTACATAATCGAGGTACGGAACGTCCTGCTCTCGATCCGGACCATTGGCGGGAACATCGCCACGGCCAGGCCCATGCTCATCACCGC
>CP070808.1:988663-989853 GCA_020343715.1 Thermoplasmata archaeon | reverse complement strand
GTGACGGGGTCCCACGATAGCGTTATCGAGTTGCCCGCGGTGAACTCGGGGACCCGGTGGAACGCGGGAATGTCGGGGGGTGTCATGTCCACGGTGAAGGTCCACTCCTCGGTGGACTGCACCCCGAAGCCGTCGGTGATCATCGCCCTCCAGGTGTAGGTGCCCTCCTCCGCGTCGGTGATGCGGAACCTGGGGTCTATGCTGTAACCCCTCTCCTCGGTGCCTCCTCCCGGGAGGACCACCCGGTACATGACCAGCACAGGGTCCTCGTCCGGGTCAGCACCCACACCGATGGTCAGGTTGAAGTCCGGGACGATGACCCATCCGTTGTCGGCCGGGGTCTGGGGCACGGGGGCCGGCGGTGGGGAGTTCTCCCAGACGGCACAGGCGATGTCCGGGTCGGTGACCCCGTCGTCCACGAGGACGCAGGAGAGCTGGTGCTCCGCGAACGCCAACGAGGTGGAGGAGACCGGTCCCGTAACGGGCAGCTGCGAAAGGGTCGGTGGGTCCAGGCCTGGAACGATGGTCCGCAGGTATGCCCTCGTCTGCCCCCCGTCCAGGTCCACCCACGAAAGGTGCACGGCCCCGCCGTCCCCAGACGCTATGGAATAGTGGATGTAGGGTCCCCAGGACACGTCGTCAAGGACAGCCTCCGGGTCCGAGAACTCCTCCGTCGACACGTCGTATGTCGCCAGGAAGAGCACGCCCTTGGTCCAGGCCATGTGAACGGGTCCTGTGGGCTCGGGGTCCAAGGACACCACCAGCGAGCTGGCGGGCGATCCCGTGGGGGACGCCTCCACCGCCATCGCCTCCCCCAGCTGCGGCACCGAGGGTCCCATGGTCGCATAGGCCTGGTGAAGACCATCGGCATCATCGGTGAAACCCACGACGATCAGGCCGTCCCTGATGGCCACCTCCGGGGGCGACTGGACGCTGTCCCCATCGCCCGGGCCCGGGACCGCCATCGAAGGCTCCCACGAGCTGCCCCCGTTGAGGGAGTAGGTGATGCGGCATCGGACGCCCCCGTCCCTGCCGTCCAGCCACGCCACCGTGGCGGACCCGTTGGCGGCCACGCCCAACGAAGGGCTGACAGCGAAGGAGCCTGCAGGGGCATCGTCCACCCGCACAGGCGAGTTGAACCCGGACGACTTGTCCTTGTTGTTGGCATAGCGGACCTCCGGCTGGGTCCC
>CP070808.1:987372-988563 GCA_020343715.1 Thermoplasmata archaeon | reverse complement strand
CCACCGACGCCGCCGAGGGAGTCCGCCGTCTCTAGGACCGTGACGCTGTGGAACGGTGAAAGCATCTCGGCTGCGACGATGCCCGCGAGCCCTCCTCCTACTATCAGAATCCCGGCCACCAGAGACCCTCCGCTGCGCATTGCGATGTACCTTAATAATCGTTTTTCCAACCCTTGCTGGAGTGGACCGTCGGAGGGGGGCCAGGAACATTCCCCCGCCCGGATTCAAATGCAGAAGGCTTATCAAGGAAAAGTCGTATTCCCCCGCTGCCCGCGCCTCTAAAAGAATCACCGTTGGAGCCTCGGGTAAACCGTGCGCAGGTGTGATGTCCGATGCCGAAGAAGAAGGGTGGCAAAGAGAAGGACAAGACCATCGTCTCCATGCTCCAGGAGGAACGGAAGTTCCCCCCGAGCCCCGAGTTCTCCGAGAAGGCCCACATCAAGTCCCTCAAGGACTACGAGAAGATGTGGAAGCGGTCCGTCGAGGACCCCGAGGCCTTCTGGGCCGAGCAGGCCGAGAACCTGGACTGGATGCAGAAGTGGGACACGGTCATGTCCTGGGAGCCTCCGAACGTCAAGTGGTTCGAGGGCGGCAAGCTGAACGTGAGCGTCAACTGCCTCGATAGGCACGTGGACTCTTGGATGAAGAACAAGGCCGCTCTCATCTGGGAGGGTGAGCCCGGCGAGCAGAAGGTGTACACCTACCACCACCTATGGAGGGAGGTCGGCCGGTTCGCCAACGTCCTCAAGGAGTTCGGCGTGGAGAAGGGCGACAGGGTCATCATCTACCTACCCATGATACCTGAGCTGCCCATCGCCATGCTGGCGTGCGCCCGTATCGGGGCGGTCCACAGCATCGTGTTCGGCGGCTTCTCGGCCGAGGCCCTGCGGGACAGGATAGAGGACTGCAAGCCCGTCCTGGTCATCACCGCCGACGGCAGCTACCGCCGGGGCCGGAAGATCCCCCTCAAGACCAACGCCGACGCGGCGGTGGAGGGCCAGCCCTCCGTCCAGAACATGATCGTGGTCAACAGGACCAACCTGGACGTGATGATGCGCGGACACCGGGACCACTGGTGGGACGACGTGATGCACGGCATGCCGTGGAAGTGCGATCCCACCCCGATGAATGCCGAGGACCCCCTGTTCATCCTTTACACCAGCGGGACGACCGGCAAGCCCAAGGGCATCC
>CP070808.1:986059-987272 GCA_020343715.1 Thermoplasmata archaeon | reverse complement strand
CCCGTGGACATGGGGACCGTGATGGGCGCGGTCCAGGATGACCTGGAGAGGCTAGCCAAGGGCTGATGGCCCACGGGACGAAGGCGAAAGACCCTTAAGGCCGCGTCAGCTTTGTATCCCCGTCATGGGGCTCATCGACCGTTTCAAGCATTGGCGTCTCTCCCGAAAGACCGTGAGACTGACCCTTGGGGCTGTCCCGTTACCCACCCTCATCCCCGATGCGGAGAGGGGGCTGAACGAGGTCTACGCCATGCACAAGCGCTACAAGGTGGTCCGCTACTGGGAGGTGCTCATCCTCAAGGCGGACAGGTTCGAGTACAGGATGCAGTTCTTCCCTCTGGTCCCCAAGCCCGAGGCGTGCCTGGCCATCGCCCACAAGAGGAACCACATCATCCGGTTCCTGCCCGTGGTGGGCGACGCGGACGAGCTCCAGGGGGTCCAGGACGGTCTCAAGGAGGGTAAGACCTTCGAGATGACCTTCCAGACGGACCCGGGCATGATGTCACAAGAGGGCCTCATATCCATCGGGGTAATCGACCCGGCCAAGGCAGTGGAGCTGTGAGTCATGATGTACGACCCCGACCGTCTGGTCAAGCCCATCGCCCGGGATCCCAAGACTTTCAGGCCCGTGGACCTCCCTGGAGGGGACCTGCCAGCAATGGTCAAGTGGGCCATAGACGAGGAGGAGGTCGAGCACGCCTTCGACATCCGTCGTGAGGTGTTCGTAGTGGAACAGGGCTACACCGAGGAGCAGGAGTTCGACGAGGCCGAGCCCCTCGCCCTCCACGTGCTGGCCCAACTGATACCCGGGTGCGCCACCACCCCGGGGGCGGCCCGGCACCTGGGAGCGGCCCGGCTCCTCCTCGACTCCTCCGAGGACCCTCCGATCGCGTACGTCAGCCGGCTCTCGGTCCTGAAGTTCGCTCGGCGGATGGGCCTGGGCAAGGCCATCGTCGAGTTCGTCCTGGACGGGGCCAAGGAGATGGGATGCATCAAGGCCAGGGCCGGTTCCCAGAAGACCGCCCTGGACTTCTGGGGACGCCTCGGTTTCCGGCCCACGGGGGAGGAGTACATGGACTTCCACGTGCCCCACGAATGGACCGAACGGCGATTGTAACGCCCAGGAAGCCAGTGCGAAACCAAAATATAGGGGCCAGCACCTATTGTGGGCCAGGTGAAGCTTTGTCGCGGATGGGATACGCGAGGCGTTGCC
>CP070808.1:984719-985959 GCA_020343715.1 Thermoplasmata archaeon | reverse complement strand
GATGGCCCTGGACAGGACCTACGACCGGCGCCTCAAGGTCATGGGCTACGGCACCCAGGTGCAACCCCCGCCGAGCCAGCAACCCTACCACCCGCCGCCCGGCGCCAGGCCCAAGGGACCACCCGGAGCGCCCCCCAGGAAGCCACCGAGGCCCCCATCGGACGCGCCCCGCGCACCCCCGAGGCCCCCGTCGGACGCGCCCCGTGCCCCTCCGAGGCCCCCCGAGGAGGGCGAGGGCGAGGCCGCTCCGGCCCCGCGACCGCCCAGGGACGACGAGTAGGCGCAACGCCCCCGGTCACCACCCTGACCTCCGGGGATCAGGAACACCCACGGTCCACGCCGCGCGCTGGCACCTCCTGTGGTCACCCTCGAGCCTGACCAGGGCCTCCCCCTCCGACGCCTCCAGGTCTACCCAGCCCTCCAAATGCCCCTCCCAGGCCACCCGGTCCAGGACCCTGTCCTCCGGGTCAAGAAGCGTCAGGGCGTCACCGTCGTTGGCCAGGCGTAGCCCCATCCGGCCCAGGTCCGCCACCACGCCGAATGTGTCCTTGACAGCGCTGGAGTTCCGGACGACCAACATGCGATCCCCCGGAAGTAGCGGCAGGTGCCCACGGAGCCGGAAGGTCCCCGCTTCGTCCTCCAGCCGGAACCCGTGAAGGTCGAGCATCCCATTTCCGGCGTTCAGGACCTCCACGTACTCCAGGTCCGAGTCCCTCCCCCGGGCATCGTAGAGCACCTGGGACATCACCAGGCGCGCGGCCGACACCTCCTCCACCCTCGCGCGGACCAGCGTCACCTCGGCCCAGTCCCAGTCGGGAGACCCCATGCCGGGCACCAGGGCCATGAGGGCCCCGGGCACGCCCCGGAGCAGCACCTCTAGGGAACCCTCCCACCGGCCCCACGTCGCGCCCCCGATCGCCGCGAGACCGGCCATGTTCACCTCTCCCCTGAGCACGAGGCCCACGGCGTCGGGGAGGGTCACGCCAGCCCTCGAGCCCATCCAAGAGGGCAGGTCCGTGGCCCACGCCAGCTCCAACCTCACCTGGAGCCGCTCCGCCAGCCAGGTGGATAGGGCGAGCCTCGCACCGTCCGCGACCCCCGTGGCGGCGAACCCGACGAGGGATGGCAGCGAGCCGCGGACCCAGGCTGCCAGGGGCAGTAGCGCCTCCAGGGGGTCCAAGAGGGCCAACGACACCCTGACCGAGGGCCAACCCGGCGAGGGAAAGGCCACCTCCACGAA
>CP070808.1:983369-984619 GCA_020343715.1 Thermoplasmata archaeon | reverse complement strand
GGCACGACGGTCAGCACGGTGTCGCCGTCGGACCACACGGGCGACCAGGATACCGAGGGCTGGAGGGACACCGCACCTTGGGTGACGGTGGTGTCCATGGCCTTGGAGAAGCCCACCCTCAGCGACGTCCCCAGGCCCACGTCGGTGGCGTCGTGCTCGGGGGTGGTGTACTGGACGATGGGGGGCGAGGGTGCGTCCCCGCTGCCCGTGGTGAAGGTGAACCCGTGGGGGTTGGCCATGGCGTTGCCCGGTAGCGAGTCGTCCATCGCCGTGGTCGCCACCGTCACGGTGTACAGGGACTCGGGCTCCAGCCCGTCGGTGGCCAGCGTCAGCTGGGTCCCCGACCACGAGGCGTCCGACAGCGTCGGGCTGCCCGGCCCCGCGATGGTGACGGCGTCGGCCGAGGCCTCGGCCATGCCCTCGTTGAACGTTATGATGACCATGGAGGAGGTGGAGACGCCCTCGGAGCCGCTCCTGGGGAAGCTGGACGAGACCACCGGCGGCGTCGAGTCCACGACGAAGTCGCGACCGCTCCGGGTGACCGTCTGGTCCGCGGCGTCCAGCACCTCGGCCCTCACCCGGACCTTCTCCGAGTTGATGACGGGCACGTCCCAGGTCACCGAGCCGTCCCCGGCGTCCGCCTGGTTCACGCTCTCGTCGATCACCTGGGTGTAGGTGGCACCGCTGTCGGTGGAGTACTTGAGGGACAGGGAGTAACCTGGGGTCCCCGAGGTCAGGGTCCAGGTCACCTGGTGGCTGGAGCCGCCGGTCAGCGACTCTCCCCCGGCCGGGTAGGTGATCTCCAGCTCGGGGAGGGGGGGCGGCACGACGCCGCTGGGGTTCTTCCAGACCTCGATGCCACCGCCGCGGGTGCGCTTGCCCACGACGATGTCCAGCGTGCCGTCGCCGTTGTAATCTCCCAGGTCCACACCCACGTACTGGGTGTTGTCGTTCAGGCCCTGGCTGTCCTCGGACCACGACCCGCTCCCGTCCCCGTAGTAGACGTGGACGCCGTACTCGCCGCCGTAGCTTCCGGCGGTGACGATGTCCGGGTCGCCGTCGCCGTCCAGGTCGCCCACGGCGTTCTCGATGTAGTCACCGTCGTCGGGCAGGCCCGAGGAGGCGCTGCTCCACATGGCACCGTTCCGGGTGTTGGCGTAGGCGTAGACGCCGTTGCCGCCCCCGGCGTTGTAGGCGGAGACCACCAGGTCGACGAGGCCGTCCTTGTTCCAGTCGGCGGCGGTGATGCC
>CP070808.1:982017-983269 GCA_020343715.1 Thermoplasmata archaeon | reverse complement strand
ATACACCAGGGTGTTGGACCGAGCCGTGGCGGAGGGGGAACTGGGTCAGGAGGCCCGGGTCCTCTATCGCATCGGCCTCATCCACACCCGAAGGGGCCAGGCGACCGATGCGGTCGAGGTGCAGAGAAGGGCCATCGTGGCCTACGAGGAGGTGAACGACGAGGCCGGGGCCGCCCAGTGCCGCCTCGCCATCGCCGAGGTCCTGGCGGACCAGGAGGAGTTGGACCAGGCCGTGGAGGAGCTTGGCCTCGCCCACCAGGGCTTCACCCTGGTCGATGACGGACATGGCGTTGCCAGGTCATGCGTGCAGCTGGCCTCGATAATGCTCGACGGGGAGGACCCCGTGGTGGCGAGGAACTACCTGGAGGAGGCCCTCGACAACGTTAACACGCCCGAGGACGAGGCCCTGCTCAGCTGGACCTACTACTACCTGGGCGAGACCGACAGGATGGAGGAGGAATGGCAGGCGGCCATCGACCATTACGAGCGGGCCGTGGAACTGTTCCAGAGGACCGGGGACGATCACATGGCCGCCAATGCATGTACATACCTGGGGGATGCCCATCTGGCCCTCGGGGACACGGAGCGGGCAGAGGTGTTCTACCAACGGGGCCTGGACATGATGGTGGCCCAGTGACCCCGATCGTAACACCGAACCAAGCCGAACGATTTATCCCTCCGGGTGACCTACCCGAGCCCAACATGGACCCTGATGGAAGGCCGAGGAAGGGACCGGCCCTAGTCATCCTCCTAGCAGCCCTGTTACTGGCGGTGCCTGTCTCATCCCTCATCCTGAGGGGGGTGACCACGGTCCTCACGACCATGGGGTTCGTCCTGGCGTTCGATGTCACCACCGCCGTCATATTCTCGATCATCCTCCTGCCCCGGATACTGGGCTCCCTATGGGCCTACTTCAAGGTCGACAACATGTGGGGCAACGAGGTCGGCTACATGGCCGTGTTCCTCCTGATCCCCATCGTGGGGATCGCGTTCTACGTCATGACGGCCAACACCCTGAGGCGCCCTCCTCCTGGCTACGAATGGGCCAGGATCGAGAACGGTATAGTCCACCAACCGATCTTCCAGTACGTAGGGACCCCTCAGCAACAGGCACCTCAGGCACAACCCCCACCGGGACAGCCCCCACCAGGACAGCCCCCACCAGGACAGCCCCCACCGGGCCAACCCCCACCGGGATATCCTCCCCGATCCCCGCCGCAACAGCAGCAACCCCCACCGGGATATCCTCCCC
>CP070808.1:980654-981917 GCA_020343715.1 Thermoplasmata archaeon | reverse complement strand
ATGCCCGAGGAGCAGTTGTTGTCGGAGAAGGTGTTGTTGGTGAACTCAACCTCCGTCCGCAGCAGGATGTTGATGGTGCGCTGGTCCCGCCAGGCGGTGTTGTTGTCGAACCTGTTACCATCGATGACCAAGCGGTCCCTGGCCATGGTGATGGTCCCGTTGACGTTCAGGAGCGTACCCGTGTTCTGGGTGAAGACGCAGTTCCTCACGATGAGAACGCCGTCGTCCTGGTCCACGTTCGGGTTCGCGAACCGGTTGGGCACGTTGACCAGCCCGTGGGTGCCCGTATGGCACCTGGTGAAGGTGCTGTCCTCCAACATGGTTGTCGAGTGTAGGACTATGGCGGCCCTGTCGGGAATCCCTGGACCCTGGTAGTAGTCCAGGAGTATCGGGCTGAACGGCAGGTCCTTGAAGGTGGCGTTGGACACGGTCACCTTGGCGTAGATGGTCGTCTTTAGGGGGAACTTGGGGACGATCTCGAAGATCATCGGGTCCTCGCCACCAAGGGCGCTGACGTTGTCGACCAGCACCTGGGAGTCGAAGGTGGGCGAGACGGTGCCCGAGTAATCCAGATCCAGGTGATGGTACAGGATGGGTGAATCGGTCAGGTGGACGTTCCGCATCTCCAGGTCGAAGGAATGGGGACCCGCGGTGCTGAAGGTCTCGGTCACGAATGCGTGGACCGCCCTGATGCCCCCAAAGTCGTGAGAGACTTCCACGTTGTTCTCGTCTACCCCGGTGAGGTTCATAATGAGACCCCAGTCGTTGACGTTGGCCACGTTGATGCCAATGGCGGAAACGTCCCTGTAGTTGCGGAACAGGGCCATGTCCACGAACGAGATGGTATCCAGGTCGAAGGTGCTGGGGGACATGTCCACGACCCGGACGTTCATGTCTATCTCGATGGTGGAATCCCGGAGGGTCAGGTCCTCGATGTCCACGGTCTCCTTGCTGTCCACGTAGACCAAGGCCCATTCCACGTCCAGGGTTATTCCACCCCCCACGTTGGTCTTGCGGTACCTGACGTCCACGTCGAAGGAGCCGTTGATGGAGATGTCCACACCGTCGAAGGTAGGGCTTCCCCCCATCACCTTGATGATGCCAGGATGGTCGTACCTCCACTCGGCTCGCGGTCGCCCCATGTTGGTGTTCAGGGATACGTCCTTATAGGTGGAGTAGTCGTTGGCCTGGAACGTCACGTCCTTGACGGTGGTGCCGCTGGCGCCCTCGAGGACCAGGCCGAGGCCCCCGAAGTCCAGGATC
>CP070808.1:979289-980554 GCA_020343715.1 Thermoplasmata archaeon | reverse complement strand
CGCTCTGGGTCTCGGAAGAAGTAGACCACGATGAAGGAGAGGAGGACCAGGATGGCGATGATGACGATGTAGATGGGCGCGTATGGGAACCCCGCAATGGCCCAACTCAACCCGAAGGTCGTCGTGAAGGCCGGGAGCATGAAAATGAACCAGGGGGTACCCTTCGCCAGCACGTGCGCCACCTCGCTCCCCCCGTCAAAGCGCCTCGCCCCTTTTATATGTTGGCTAGGATAGTGGGACCGCAATGTTTTCAAGGACGTCTCCCCTTCGGGGAGACGATGGGATGCTCCATTCCTAGCATCTGGCGAGACCTAAGTCAACAGGTTTATATAGGACGGTCGCTTATCCTCAAATTGAGTATTTGGCTCAACTTGACTTAAGTTGTGCCGCTTGGGTGATATCATGGTTCTATCCAAGAATCCCGAAGTGACAATCGAGGTCGTGACCAGTCTCTACTATGGGCCCCAGAGAGCGTCCAAGCTCGTGGAGATGGTACAGGAGAACCTGGAAGTGTCCGAGCCCACCGTCTACGGTGTGCTCCAGGACCTGGCCGAGCGAGGCTTCGTCGAGAAGGTGGTCCGCTCGCGCCGGAACGTCACCTACAAGCTGACCGACAAGGGCCGCGACCTGATCCAGAGGGAGCACTTCGACGCCATCGGCGACATCATGTCCCTCATCAAGAGCGCCAAGCGGAAGCGGGAGCTCCTCATAGAGCTGCTCATCGAGGACATCATGGACGGGATACCCGAGGAGTGGTCCGACGAGCGGAAGGCGGCCCTCCGCAGGTCCATGGACGAGGAGGTCGACCTCCTCAAGCGCAGGATGGTGATGCTCACCGACATAGCCAACACCGAGTGATACCAGGGAGTCAACTAAAGGGGAGAGAGGCGAGATGGCCGGCCAACCGGGTGGAGGTGCCGCCGAAGGACAGGGCAGCCCGCCTGCTGGCCGGAAGCGCATCAACATCTCCGAGATGGCCAAGGAGGAGTACCTCCAGGACCTGGAGCGCACTTCCGCCATCGAGGCGGCCAAGGGAGCCAAGCGGGCCCGGAAGACGGGCGACATATCGAGCAAGGCCGCCATGCGCGACGTCCTGGTGATCACGTCGGCGGCCATATTCACCACCATGGTGTTGTTCTATGGTGCCCGACCACAGATATGGACGGGTTACTTCGAGTGGACCAACACCCTGGCCGCTCTGATGGGCATAGCCTACATCCTCCTGGGCCTGGGTTTCATCGCAACCTCGATGAACGAGGTCCCCT
>CP070808.1:977917-979189 GCA_020343715.1 Thermoplasmata archaeon | reverse complement strand
CATCCTCGAGGTGAACGGGGAGATCGTGACGATGGATGGCACCGAGGTGGTGATAGCATACCCCCTGGAGGAGGGGACCCAGACCATCACGGTCCACGTGGAGGACCAGGCGGGGAACGGCCTTGACCACGACCCGATCAACGTGGACGTGGACTGGAGCCCTCCCGCCCTCTCACTGGACCCCACGATGCCTGAGATGACCGACGAGGCGCTGCTGACCCTCAAGGGAACTACCGAGGCCAATTGCACCATCGTGGTGAACGGGGCCCGTATCAGCGTCGATTCAGGGGGCCTGTTCGTCAAGAACTTCCTTCTCAACGAGGGCAGCAACCGCCTGGTCGTGGTCTCCACGGACATGTACGGCCAGTCCACCTCCCTCGTCTACGAGGTCCAGATGACCCCTGCACAGCCAGAGCCGTGGCCGGATTCACCGTCGATGCTGCCCACGATGCTGGCCATCACCATCGTGATCATCGTGGTGGAGGTGGTGGTCCTCCAGCTCTGGTGGCGTTGGAAGAGGAAGCAGGAGGAGGATTTGGCCTAACCGCCCTGGATGGGTGGGAACAGGGCCACATCGTCCCCGTCATCTAGCACGATGTCGGCCGAGCCCACACCCCTGTTGACCGACACCATGGTGTCCCTCCTAATCCCCTCCAGACCAGGATGGAGTCCCATGAGGACCTGGAGTAGCCCATCGACCGTGGTGCCCTCCGGAACCTCGACCGTTTCCTCGGAGACACCGGCCAACTCCTTGTGGGCCGCGAAGTATCGGACCCTGACCTCCACCTGGTTCACCACCGTCAGAAGAGCTTCCGCAGGGTCAGGAGGTCCTGGAGGGATGCCTTGAACTTGATCTTCTTGAGCGCGTAGGCCCGCATCGGTGAGATACTACCGTCGAAGATGCCCCTGATCGTCTCCTCGTCGGTCGTGATGGAGATGTCGGCCCCCTCGAGGGGACCGTCGTGGACGCCATCGATGTGTCCATCATCGAGCTTGAAGTTCCAGGACCGGCCATCGTCCAGGGTGAACTGGATGGTACGCGTCTTTCCCTCGACCTCCTTCCTGAACTTCTCATCCGCCGCGGATTTCTCGTTGAACTGCTCAACTGCGTTCTCCAGTAGTTCCTTTACCATCGGTGGGTTCCTCCGTCGATGCTCAGAAGTCGTCCAGCCTCCGCACCTGTGAACCGTGCCTGTCCATCAGCCTCTGGGCGGTCTTCCAGGACGCTCTGGTGTGGGGGGGCAGTACGCCTTTCTCCATTATCCATTTTTC
>CP070808.1:976544-977817 GCA_020343715.1 Thermoplasmata archaeon | reverse complement strand
GTAGACCTCGTAGGCGTGGGGGTCCCTGCCCTCGCCCTTGATGCTGCTGGTGACCCAACCCGGGGCCGGGTTCATGTCCCTCTCGTCCCACGTCTCGTTGAAGTAGCGGAACTCGTAGAGGGTCCACTCACCGTCCAGCTGCCGCCTCTCGTCCCAGGGCTCGGGACCGTCAGGCCCCACCGTCCGGAAGTCTGGTCCCACGGCGTGGATGGAGTACCACGACGAGGCCAGGGCTGCGCCGATGAGGATGAAAGGAACGATTCCCAGGAGGATCCCCACGCGCAGTCTCAAGCGGTCAACCCCTGTGCGGAAATGGAATGCATTGGCTGCCTAGATGTATCTTTCCGAGCCCCACGAATGGCGGTCGACCGATGTCCTACCGGCGCCGGAGCCTCAGGCTGGTGATGCTGGGCACGGGGACGTACCTGACTACCTCCACAGCCTTGGCGTCGGCCTTGGGCTTGGGGGAGTACTGGGGCGCTGCCACCAGGACCAGGCCCGTGAGGATGGCGAAAACGCCTCCTATCCCTGCCAGGTACCACCCGGCGCCTGGACCGAAGGAGAGCTGCTCCATGTTCCGTGGGTTGTTGTCCGGGTATCCGCCGGAGAACTCGCTGTAGTAGGCGGGCTCACCCTCGTCGGGGTCCAGGTACTGGTCGAACTCCATGCTGAAGGTGCCCTCCTGCTCGGTGGCGGCGTCGGCGGCCATGGCCCCGGGCATCTCGGCCCCGAAGTTGTACACCGCGCCCACTAGGAGCAGGCCGGCGAGGATGAACGAGGCGGCGGTGAAGAGGCGGAACCTGTTGAACCTGGCGATGTTCCACGCGCCGAAGGCGCCCAACCCCAGGGCTGCCACGGCGGCGACGGACGCGATCACGGTGGTCTGCACCACCTCGGCCGCCTGTGCGTTGGGCGGAGGTGGCAGGTCGGGGTCCTCTTCCCCGAATATTGGCATGACCGTCATGGGCTCCTCGAAGCGCTCGGGAGGCGCCTCCCACGTCTGGTTGTTGATAACGTAGTTACGGAGGTTCCACTCACCCTCCAGCTCGCGTATGTCATCGTCGATGGTAGGTTCGTTGGCGCCGATGGCCATGAAGTTCGGACCGACCACGTGGATGTTGTACCACGAGGCGGGGAGTGCACATAGTACAGCAACGATGGCAATTGTGCCAAGAACAAGCCCGATGTGCAATCGCATCCTTTCAACCCCTAGTGTTGTTTACACATGTGGCGGGGTGCCAGATAAATTTTGTGGAATACGATGGCGACATCG
>CP070808.1:975164-976444 GCA_020343715.1 Thermoplasmata archaeon | reverse complement strand
AAGGTGCCATTGACCAACACCAGGTCCCTGACATCGTCCCTGGCGTCGCCGTACATGTGCGCTATGTCCCACCGGTCAGGGGCCGACGACGCGAAGGTGTCGTAGGTATGGATACCGTATCCGTATCCTGTGATGTAAACGGTCCCCTCCACCTTGGCCGCCTCGAGGGGACCCAACGAGATACCCTCGCCCATGAAGGGCCCTTCGACCCATCCCGACGGTTGGCCGCGGGAGTCGAATGAAAGGAACGAAAGGCCCTGAGGGGTTACCGTCCAGAGGGTGTCCTCCTCATGTCTCACGGACCTTATGTCGTTCGTGGGTGGCATCGAGATTCGGGAGGTCGAGAACGGAACCGTGTCAGCCTCGGTCACCACCCATGACCCCTTCATGGTCGTCAGCAGGAACGTGGCATTGTCCAACAGGGCCAGGTCGGTCACGTTGCTGTCCAGGCCGTCAGGGAGGGAGCCCCTCTCGATGACATCGTTAACATCGGCCTGGACCTCGGTGTCGACGGTCACGACGATTCCTGAAAAGTCCACGGCGACGAGCTCGTTGGCGGGTATCATTACCTCCGTCCATGGACCACCGACCCTGCCGAGCGCCTTGGTGACCCTCGAGTCCATCCACGACCTGTTCTCCAGGTCGTAGACGTCGGGGTACTCGAAGGATGCGATGGCAAGCCTGGACCCCTCCAGGTCCAAGTCCTTTACAGGGGGGGAGACCAAGGTCTCGTGCTCCCCGGTCCGGAGGTCTATGACCTCTATCATCGTACCGTTCGCCAGGGCCAGTATTTCGCCCTCGATGTCGGCCCGCTTCCATCCATGCTCGCTCACGTTCGTGGGGAGCAACGGCCGTTCCCAGTCCGAGCCGTCGTAGGAGATGAAGACCCGTCCTAGGCCGTCCAGTACCAGGAGGCGGTCACCGCCCTTCATCCATGTTATGGGACCTGTAGCACCGTCGATGTTATCCATCTGGGTCCATTCCGAATTGGTATCCCTTCGGACGATGGACGGTTGGGCATCCCGCGTGTATCCCCATACGTCGCCTGCCACGACCTCTAAGGCCACTATGTGGTTCGAAGGCAATCCATCGACAGTCGTGATGACGCGGTTGAGCACACCCGCCGAGGACCACTCGGCGATGCCGCCGCCGGAGGTACCGGTGATTACAGTTCCATCTTCGAGGGCCTGGACCGACGTGGTCTCGTTGACATTGACCATCAGGAGGGTTGGCAAGGCTGGAGTGGACCGGGACCCTTCGTCGCCTCCGGGGGACGGAGA
>CP070808.1:973776-975064 GCA_020343715.1 Thermoplasmata archaeon | reverse complement strand
GCCCCATATGTTCAGGAACAGCACGTTGCGCGCCAGGTGCATCGACAGGGCCAGGGGGATGAGGGCGTACCCCGTCCACCGGTAGACGGTTCCAGCGTCCAGGGGGCGCTCGGGGGTGGTGGTCCGCCTGGCTGCGAGGGCCGAGACGCCCAGGTAAGCCAGGTTGGCCAGCAGGATGGACACCACGTACACCATGGTGACCGTCACCCAAGCCGGTATCCCCTGGTTGGCCTCCAGCCCGCTCACCCATTCCTCGTAGGGCTGCGTCGTGGCGATGGTGTGGGACGCCATGACGCCTATCATGCCCACCGCGAGGATGACCTCGTCGAAGACCCGCTTGTTGGTGCGCCACAGGTCCTGTCCCGGAGGCCGGACCGACAGGCCCACGTTGTCGTGGGGGCAGCTGCGCTCGCACTCCATGCAGAACGTGCAGTAGTTGTTGCGGTCCATCTCCCCGGGGTACTCGAACCAAGGGCAGGCGTAGGATCCATCGGTGCCCTTGATGCACTCCTTCGTGGTGCAGGCCTCGCACCTGCCCCTCGACTTGGCGCGGAGTTCGGTGGCCGAGGTCATGGAGTAGATGCCGCACATGCCCCCGATGGGGCACACGTAGCGGCAGAAGGCCCTCCGCTCGAAGACGAGGGAGAGGGCGATGGACATGACGAGCAGGGCCAGGAGGAAGATGCCGGTGAAGCGGGGCATGATGTCGATGCCGATGACCAGGTCGACCCCAGTGAGGACGATGAAGAAGATGTGGGCCATCCACAGGTTCCGCAATGCCCGGGGCCAGCGCTTGCCCAGGGTTCCCACCCTGCGGTTGGTCCACTCCCCGGCGGCGCCCAGGGGGCAGATCATGCACCATATCCGTCCCACGAAGATGAAGGAGAAGATGACCAGGGACCACCAGTAGACCCAGATGAGCATGGTGGCCAGGTTCTGGGAGGGCTCCTGGGTCCCCCAGATGCCCACGATTATGACCAATATGAAGATGGCCAGCATGGGCAGCTCCACCACGGGCTGGAGCCAACGCCACCTGAGGAGGCGGCCGATGGCCGGGAAACGCAGGAGGTCCGTGCGGTGGTCCTGGATGTACGCCTCCCTGGACGTCTCGGCCGCCCGCTCGTCCCGTATGTCCAGCTCCGGGATGCCCTCGAAGGGGATCCCCCGGTCTATGGGCGGCATCCCCTCGGTGGGCACCTGACCACCATCGATGGTAACGCGAGCTGTCGCCACGGAAGGCCTCCTAGTAGGATTCCTCTATCGCCGCGCCCAGGGGTGCGGGTCGGAT
>CP070808.1:972385-973676 GCA_020343715.1 Thermoplasmata archaeon | reverse complement strand
GTAGGGGTCAGCCAGGTTGCCCATGGCGTCGGAGACCTCGATGGTGATGGTGTTCGTCCCCTCGACGATGTCGTGCTCGATGTTGAAGGTCCCTTCCCCCTCGTGAAACTCGGTCCCGATGGTGAAGGTGGAGGGCTCGTCGACGCGCATGTGGAACACGATGGTTTCGGTGGAGGCGAAGTGGTCGTCGCCGGACCTGGTGATGTCCCCGTCCTTGGCCTCGATGTCGTCCACGCTGTACTTGGGTGCCCGGGTGTCGCGGATGATGGTGATGGAGGTCTGGGCCCCGTTGCCCGCCGCGTCCTTGACCCCGACGATGAAGGCGTTCTCCCCCTCGGCCAACTCCACCTGGATGGCGAAGGCGCCGGGGAGGGCGTCCATCCTCTCGCCGTTGATGAACACGTGGTCGATCTCCTCGTCCATGCTTCCGGTGATGAATGCGGAGTCGTCGGTGGTGGTGAACTCGGCCTGGGCGGGGCTCTCGATGGTCAGGTCGGGCTCCGTCACGTCCACGGTCACGGAGCGGATGAGGGCCGCGCCGTTGCCCGCGGGGTCCAGGGCGACGATCTCGATGCTGTGCTCGCCCTCGGGCAGGTCCACGTCGGTGGAGAACGCGCCCTTGTAGACGGTGACCTCCACGCCGTCCACGGTGACCGTCACGTCCTGCTCGGTGGAGCCGGTGAAGGTGACAGACGGGTCGTTGGTGACGAGGCCGTCCTCGGGCTCGGTGAGGTCGAGGGTGGGCGGGGTGCTGTCCAGGAGGATGGAGTAGACCGCCTGGTTCCAGTTGCCCGCCACGTCCTGGACCTTGATGACCAGGGGGTTGTAGCCCTCGGACAGGGGCACGTCGAACTCGAAGGCTCCGGTCTCGTCGGGCCAGCCCAGCACGTCGCCCACGTACAGGGCGGCGCCCGGCTCGGTGGTGCCCTTGATGGTCAGGAGGGGCTGGTTGGTCGCCTCGGGCGGCTCCACGTCCAGGTCGATGGGCGGCGGCATTGTGTCGACGATGACGTCCTCGGCCACGTAGACGCCCACGTTGCCGGCCTTGTCGGTGGCGCGGACGGTGACGTCGTAGATGCCGTCGTCGACCCGGTTGAAGGCGAAGTCCCAGCGCTCACCGGTGACGGCGGCGACTAGCCAGTTATCCCCGTCCAGGGAGACCTCCACGCTTACCAGACCACGGCCCCGCTCGATGACATCGCCCTCCAAGATGAGGTAGGAGACGTTGACATTCCCATCCCCTATGCCCTCCATGGTGACCTTGGGGGTGAAGTCGTCGGTGAACACGATG
>CP070808.1:970994-972285 GCA_020343715.1 Thermoplasmata archaeon | reverse complement strand
TCCTCGTCATCGACTATCATTATCGACAGCATCGGTCCCCTCACCACTGGGAAGTTCGATAACCATGTATGCGCCGACCTCTCCCGCGGGCGCGTCCTCCATGCTCGCTGACCCGCCGTACTGGCGGAGCAGGTGCTGGACCAGGGTGATCGCTGTCACCTCGCTGCTCCGGCCGAGGGGTTCCCTGCCGCCCACCAGGGCCTCCGAGACCATGGGGTTGAGTGCGAACCCCTCGGACGAGACACGGATAGCGGTCCGTTCTCCCCTGGGTTCGACGGCCACCCGCATGGTGCAGTCCCGGTCCGCAGGTGCCGTCTCGGAGAGGAGCAGGAGCAGCTGGGTGAGCATCTCTCCAAGAACGGCATCAGCCATGACCCGTGGGCCCCCTTCGATTCCGACCGTATCGATGGTCAACCTGTCCCTTGCATAGGCGCCCTGGACGGACCTGGCCGCAGAAATCAGAGCCCTGTCGAGGGGCACCAGGGAGGGCCGGTACTCTCCCCTCTCCCGATGGACCATGGTGGTCCTGACCTGAAGCAGGAGCCTGGCAGTGTGCTCGAGCACCTCGACCGTTCGGGCAACCAGTGCCCGCTCGCCATCCGACAGCCCTTCCGAGTCCTCCAGCAGCTCGAGGAATCCCAGCGCTGCCTGTTGTTGGTTGATAAGGTCATGACTGACCAGGTCCATGAGGCGGTCGGCCTCCCACTCGTCAATGTCCTCGGATGTACCATTCCCCTCGTCGGCCAAAGGGTCCACCGGCTAGATTATTGATACGGCTGGATGTGTATATGACGGTTTCCCTCTGGTTGTCACCGGTAAGGGAGTGGACGGCGGGGTCGACAACCTTTATCTCGGAGCCCGACGTTCGTGGTGCCGGTGTTCAGATGAGGATAGGAGTGCTCACTGGAGGTGGGGACTGCCCAGGGCTCAACCATGCTATACGAGGGCTCGTGCTGAGGGCTGGTCAGCTTGGCCACGAGGTCGTGGGCTTCCAGGATGGTTGGAAGGGCGTCCTCGAGGGCGATACGGTACCTCTCACACGGGCGGACGTCGACGCGGTCCATGACGTTGGTGGCACGATGCTCGGTACCTCCCGTACCAATGTGTTCAAGATCGAGGACGGTCCGGAGAAGGTCAAGGCGTCACTCGACGGTCTGGGCGTGGACGTCCTCGTGGGCATCGGGGGCGAGGACACCTTGGGGGTCCTCCACAAGCTGTCGGAGCTGGGGGTGCCCGCCGTAGGCTGCCCCAAGACGATAGACAACGACCTGGACGCCACCGAGTTCACCAT
>CP070808.1:969594-970894 GCA_020343715.1 Thermoplasmata archaeon | reverse complement strand
GCCCACCGGGTGGCCCTTGGCAGTTAGGCCCCCGGATGGGTTGATGGGCAACCTTCCTCCCGGTCGCGTGTCTCCCCGGCGGGCCGCCAAGACTCCCTCCCCCCTCCTCAGCAGTCCCAGGTCCTCGGGGTTGGACCACTCCAGGTTCGAGAAGGCGTCGTGGGTCTCCAGGAGGTGGACGTCCCTTGGCGCCAGACCGGCCATGCGGAGGGCGTGCTCCGCGGCCCACAAGTTGGCCGGGAAGCCCTCCATCACGTCCCGCTCGGCGTACCTGAGCCGGTCCGTCGCCGCACCTATGCCGCTGACCCTGACGGAGCCCGCGTGCCTGGACGTCAGGACCAGGGCCACGGCCCCGTCCGAGAGGGGTGCGCAGTTGTACCTTCGCAGGGGTGCGGCCACCATGTGGTCGCCTAGGACGTCGGCCCTGGTGAGCCGCTTCCTCCTGTGAGCCATGGGGTTGGAGGCCGCCGCGTCGTGGGCCTTGACGGCCAGGTCCGCCAGGTCCTCCTCGGTGGCACCGTGCCTATCCATGTATGCCCTGGCCATGAGGGCCGTCATCCCCGGCATCGTCAAACCCAGGGCCCGCTCCTCGGCGGTGGCGATCCTGGAAAGGAGCCCCGACGCCTCCCGCGCATCCAGGTGCGAGAGCTTCTCGGCCGCCAGCACCATCACCGTCTCGTACTGCCCCGAGGACACGGCCCAGTAGGCGGCGTGGAGTGCGGCGGCCCCCGTGGCGGGGCCCGACTCCACCCGGATGGCTGGCCTGGGGGTCAGGCCCAGGTGGTCCATGACCTTGGAGGCCAGGTGGGCCTCTCCCAGGGTGCCCATGGGTGTCATCGAGCCCAGGACCACGGCATCGAAGTCATCGACGCTGGACCTCCCCATGGCGGCATCCGCTGCCTCCTCTGCCATGCTCCCCAGGGTGCTCACGGACCGGCCGAACGGTGTCTGGCCAGCGCCTGCTATGCGGACCTCCCACATCGGGGCCGCTGAACGCATAGGTGGGAGATAAGGGCTTCGAACGTCCGAAAAGTCCACGACCCAAAGGGAGCTGGCCCTGGTTATACACAGGTCCAAACGGGATGACAAGGTTTAATACCACCCTTCAACATAATTCGGCCAGTGCGTCAGCTGGCGCAATGAAACGAGGTTATCACGTGAGCCGTCTCACCACCCTCTCCCTGGTGCTCCTATTGGTCCTGGCCAGCTTCACCTTCGTGGCCCCGCCGGCCGCGGCGGCACTGCCTCCCCCGGTAGCGGACGCCGGCGACGACCAGACCGTCTCCGAGGGCGAGGAGGT
>CP070808.1:968192-969494 GCA_020343715.1 Thermoplasmata archaeon | reverse complement strand
GGTGCCGTCCGCCTCCATCCACGCGCCGCCGTCGATGCGCACCTCCACCTTGACCACGTCGGTGTCGTCCGAGGAGGTGCCCTTGATCTTCACCTTACCGCCGACCGCCTCGGTCTCCAACGGGTTCGTTATGGCCGCCACCGGGGCGGGGTTGGGAGGCACGGGGTTGACAGCGTCGATCTTGGCCGCCTTGGCGTCCTCGAAGTCGTCACCCTCCTCAAGGAAGACGATGATGCCGTACATGAACAGCTCGTCATCAGTGGTCAGGAACTCGGGGCAGCTGAAGGAGGTGACGAACTGGCCGTCATCCCACTCGAAGGGCACCATCTGGAGGAATCCGATCTCACCGGGGTTCCAGGCCTCCCACTCCAGGTTCAGGGGGGTCTCCCAGTCATCCGGTAGTGGACCGATGCCCCAGATGAGCATGGCCTGCTCCTCCTCGCCGTCGGCGCTGGCATGGTCCAACGTCACCTCTACGGTCTCACCGGGTGAGAAGGCGGGCACCTCGAGGTCGACACCGGGATCGATCCACTCGTCGAACAGGGACTCCACACTGAAATCACCGATGAAGATGTTGGAGTATGCGGTCTCCCAGAATCCCTCCCCTGGCAGGTGGTAGTAGGCGGTGATGTACCTCATCATCTCGTCCTCGCCCAGCTCTGGTAGGTTGAGGGGGAAGTCGAACTTGCCCTCCGCGTCGGTGACCTCGGAGCCGAATCGGTAGACCTTGTGGTCATCCACCAGGTAGAAGAAGATCTCGGTCGCGTCCAACGGCTCCCCGTCGTACGTGACCTCATGCTCCACCGTGATGGACTCGCCACCCTCGTAGGGACCCGTATCGGTGATGACGACCTGGAACCCTTCGTCGGTGCGGTCGAAGATGTCCGTCTCCTCACGCACGTAGATCAATCCCTCGAACAGCTGGGTGAAGCCGTCGATGGTCACCCTGCCCGACACGTCCACGGCGTACGCGTCCTTGCCCAGGTCGGTGTACGAGAGGGAGAAGGTGGCCTTCCCCTCAGCGTCGGTGGTGCCCGACGTCGAGTCCTCGATGTCCTCCCATGCATCGTCCTCGTAGACCCAGTCCAGGTTCACGGTCGCCCCCTCGACCAGGGTCCCGTCGAGGTTGATCACGTACACGTCGATCGTCGACGCCGAGGGGGTCACCTCCGTGATGTGGGCCCACACCTGGAAGAACTGGACGTACAGCTCCTCGTAGTCGTCGCCGGTGAGGATTATCGACCCGGGGGTGTGCTCCGCATAGGCCGTCAGCGTGTAGACCGAGGACTCCTTGAGGCTGGC
>CP070808.1:966790-968092 GCA_020343715.1 Thermoplasmata archaeon | reverse complement strand
TGCCGTCCCCGTCGCCCGTCACGGCTATGACGGGCATGTCGTCGGTGGCCAGCTTTATGCCGGTGGCGGCGGGAAGGGCGCGGCCATGGATGGTGTGGAAGCCGCTGATGTTGATGAAATGGGGTAGCTTGGCAGAGCAGCCAATGCCCGAGACGACCACGGCCTGGTCCGGTCCGTACCCCAGGTCCGTCAACGCCCTCTTGAGGGCATTGATGATGCCGAAGTTCCCGCAACCGGGGCACCAGTCGATCTTCATCCTGGCCTTGAAGTCGGCGGGGCTCACCAATCCATCACCCCCCTAAGGAAACGGATGATGTAGTTGGGGCTCATGGGCCTTCCGTCGTACTTGAGGATGCGGTCCTCAATCAGGACGCCTGTCTTGCTGGCCAACAGGTCGCAGAACTGGCCCGAGTAGTTGGTCTCAACCCCCACCAGGCGGCGGCGTTTGCGCAGGATGTTGCCGGCCCGGGTGGCGTCCATGGGCCAGACCGATGGGAAGTGGAGGTAGCTGACCGACGAGTGGCCATCCTTCGCGAGCATGGCGAGGGCCTCACGGGCGGGCATCTTGACCGAGCCCCATCCCACGAGGGTCACCTCCGCGTCCCTGGGCCCGTAGAGCTTGGGCCCGGGCACCTCCCGGGTCAGCGCCTTCATCTTACGCATGCGCTTGCCCATCATCGCCCGGCGGTTCCTCCTGCCCTCGTACGTGTCGCCGAACTCGTTGTGCTCGTTCCCGCTGTGGGTCTGGACCACGCCTGGCTCTCCGAACCTCACCCTGGGGGAGACGCCGTCGTCGGTGATGGCGTAGCGCATGAAGTGGCCCTCGTCCATGAAGGGCTCCGCCTCCTCGGCCGTGAGCAGCTTGCCACGGTCGACCTCCCTGTCGGTCGTCTCCAGTGAGGTTGCGCAGTGGACCCCCTCGTTGAGGATGCGGTCGCCCATTATGATGACGGGTATCTGGTACTTATCTGCCAGGTTGAAGGCCTTGAACGATAGCTCGTACGCCTCGCGTACGTCACCGGGGGTGAGCACCGCCCTGGGGAACTCGCCCTGGGAGGCGTTTATCGCGAACAGAAGGTCCGCCTGCTCGGTCCGGGTGGCCAGGCCGGTGGCGGGCCCAGGACGCTGCCCCAGCATGACGACCAGGGGTATCTCGGCCTCCCCTGCTAGGCCGAGGCCCTCCGTCATCAGGCAGAAGCCGCCTCCCGAGGTGCCTGTCATCGCCCGGGCGCCCGCGGAGCTGGCCCCGATCGCCATCATGACGGCGGAGATCTCGTCCTCCGTCTGCTTGGCCACGATGCC
>CP070808.1:965380-966690 GCA_020343715.1 Thermoplasmata archaeon | reverse complement strand
GGAGGCGGCGATGCCGAAGGAGGCGGCGGTGGAGATGGCGATGCCCACCGTGAGCATCTTGAGGGCGTCGTACCGGTCGGCCAGGTATCCCGTTGCGACGGCGACGGCGCCGTAGACGAAGAGGGTCAGGGTGATGGGGAGGAGACGCTGGGCGTTGGTGTCCAGGCCGAACTCGTTCCCCACCTCGACGGTGATGGCGACGTAGGCCACCAGCATCACGTGGACGAGGAAGTGGGCGCCCGTGAGGAACGCGAGGAGTATCGCCTTGTCCCTCGTGAAGACCGCCACCTGCTCACCACCCAGCGATGTTGCTGAATCGACAATGAACTATAATAATGGAATTGAGGGGGACGCCGGCTGTCGCCCGGGCGTCGGGGCTGCGCTAGGCCGGACCGGGCGCATCCCGGTGAATGCCTGCCGGTCCGGCGGGACCGGCGTCCTTTGGGGTCGGGGGGTTCCTTAGAGGTCGCCTAGCCGAACAGGGCGGAAAGCCCAGCGGCGGCGTCCTCCTCGGAGACCTTGTCCTCCTCCTCCTTCTTCTCCTCTTCCTTGGCGGGCTCGTCGCCACCCTCGGCGGCCGCGGGGGCGGCAGCGGCGGGGGCACCGGCGGCGGGAACGGCGACGGCCGTGGCGACGGCGTCGTCGATGTTCACACCCTCCAGGGAGGTGGTCAAAGCCTTGACGCGGGCCGCGTCGACGTCCACGTCGGCGGCCTTGAGGACCTTCGTGATGGCGTCCTCGGTCACTTCTTTGCCTGCGGAGTGGAGGAGCAGGGCGCTGTATACGTACTCCATCTTCTTTCCCTCCAGTTTCTTTCGATCGTTATGCTAACTTGGTTATCCTCAACCGAAGAGGGCGGAGAGGCCTTCAGCGGCTTCCTCCTCCGACACCTTCTCCTCCTCCTCGTCCTTCTTGTCATCGTCCTCTGTGGGGGCGCCCTCCTCGGCCGGTACCTCCGCGGGGGCGGCGGCGGCGGCCGCGGAGCCGATGGCCTCCTTGAGCTCGTCGTCCAGGGCGTCCGGGATGTGGGACGCCAGGGCGAGCATCTTGCCGTGGGCGCGGGCCAGGATGGGCTCCACCGTCTCGGAGGTCATTATGCCCGCCTCGATGGCCAGGTTGAAGCCGTAGGTGTGACCCTTGGCGAGGAGGGGCTGGATCGTGACGTCGTTGAACACGTGGGCGTTGACGGCCAGGTTGAACGCGGCGGCGGCGCCCGAGGCGAACTGCCCCATGATGGCGTCGGTGTCCACGTCCAGGACCTCGGGATCGTAGACCATGCCGTCCTCGAAGGCGGCCTTGAGGTCCAGGCC
>CP070808.1:963966-965280 GCA_020343715.1 Thermoplasmata archaeon | reverse complement strand
GAGGGGAAGATGCCCGTGGAGGACTTCATCAATCCCCAGTCGGACTTCGTCATCGGCCTTGAGAAGATGAACGAGCACACCAAGGTCGGGGAGTCCGGGCTCGTGCTGGTCCAGGCGGACTTCGCCGAGCCAGCGAACCTAAGGGCCATCGATACCTTCGAGGACAACATCAAGGACAACGAGGAGGCCATACCACCCCTGGGCACCTTAACCATCGCCGACGTGGTCAGGGACATCATGGAGAACGACAACGTTTTCCCGATGTACGGCAACACGACGCTGCGGGACCACCTGGGACTGGTGGACGACGACGGGGACGGATACCCAGACGAGAGGGACCAGGTCGAGGGTATCTACGAGTTCATCATCGGGGACGACCAGGGATGGCCCATGTACATGGTGGGCGACAGGTTGGTGAAGCAGCCCACCCTCCTTGTAACCTCCATGTTCATGTGGGGAGGCGGCGAGGCGCTGGACAAGACGGTGCTTGTGGTCTCCATCCCCCGCTCCGGTGACGCCTCCAAGGTGGCCGAGGGCAGGGTCGAGCTGGAGGAGGACCTGGAGTACCTGGAGGACATGGGCTTCACCGCCAACGAGGTGGTGGAGGGTCCTTACTTCGTTATCACCGACGTGGGGACCTACAACCCCTTCACCCGCGAGGAGCAGTTCTCCGCCCTGACGGACAGCATGGCCAAGTCGGTGTTCATATCCATAGCGCTCTGTCTGCTGGTGATGGTGCTGCTGTTCCGGTCCCTTAAGATGGGCATCGTGTCCATCGTCCCTATGGTCCTGGTGGTGGCATGGCTGTACGGTGTCATGGAGCTCACGGGTCACTACCTAAACTCGGTGACGGTGACCATCGCCGCGATATCCATCGGCGTGGGGGTGGACTACGCCATACACGTGACCCACAGGTTCCGGGAGGAGTACGAGAAGCACAAGGAGTACGAGAAGGCCATGTCGATGACCCTGGCGTCCACGGGGAACGCCCTGGCGTTCTCGGCGGGCTCCACCTTCGTGGGCTTCCTCATCATCGGCCTCTCGCCCATGACGATGTTCTCCAAGTTCGGGTACCTGACGGCGATGATGATCGGCATGGCCTTCATCGCCGCCGTCGTGGTGCTGCCGGCCTTCCTGTCGTTAACGGTGAGGGACGGGGACACGGGGGCGGGCTCCGAGGAGGTCGCTGCGGCCGAGGCTCCTCCCGCTGACTCTGGAGGATGATTTAGGGCATCCTTATATTCGTGATTGCCGTTCCAGGGGGCCATGGACGTCCCATCCATCAGTGTGGACCAGATGAGGGAGGTGGACCGC
>CP070808.1:962550-963866 GCA_020343715.1 Thermoplasmata archaeon | reverse complement strand
CGAGCCCTCGGACCCGTCCTCGTCGACCACCTTGACCACGATGCGCTTCGCGCCCTGGGTGGTGTAGGCATGGACCGCTTCGGGGCCCGTCGTCGTGTCGTCGGTGATGCCGTCGGCGTTCCAGTCCCACTCGTACCGGACGAGATCCATGCCAGGCTCCTCTGCCGTGACCTGGACCCTCATGTCCTCGCCCTCGGCCACCAGCATGAACGCAGGGCCCTTGAGGGTGGGCGCCACGTCGTACACGTACACGTTGAACAGGGCGATGTTCTCGGTGCCGTCCGTGTCCACGACCCTGATGAGGCACTCGATCTCGCCCGTGTCCGTGAATGTGAGCATGGTCGTCCAATCCTTGGACGTCACCTCGAACTTGCCATCGCCGTCCAGGTCGAACTGGAACGTGGTGATGTTCTCCTCCGTCCCCTTCATGACGACGGTGAACGGGGTGGGCTCTCCCTCGGTGGCCTGGCCGTTCTCCACCGACGGCTTGGGCGCCACGTCGGAGACGTTGACCTTGATCTCGCCACCTCCCCAGGACGGGGTGGCGTCGGTGTGGTCCTCGTCGGTGACGTTGACCCAGATCCAGTGGACGCCCGCCTCCCAGAACGTGTGGTTGACGTAGGGTGTGGTGGTGTGCACGTCGGGCAGATAGTCGCCGTCGAAGTCCCAGTAGAAGTCCACCAGGTTGTCGCCGGGCTCGTACACGTCCACGGTGATGGTGATGTTCTCGCCCTCGGGTCCGCTGGACTCCGAGGCGTTCACCAGCGGTGGGGCGTTGGACACGGTGACACGCGTCCACCAGAAGTGGGAGTATGTATCGAACGTCATGTCCTCGTCCAGCACGGCTATGCTGACGACGTAGACCCCGACACTGAGGTAGCTGTGGTTGACGACGGGCTCGGTGGTGTTGAACTCGTAGGTCCCGTCACCCTCGAAGTCGAAGTAGTACCTGATGATGTCGTCCCCGGGCTCGCTGGACCCCGAGCAGTCGAAGGTGGTCTCCTCGCCCTCCATGATCGTCCTGTCGGAGATGCTGAGGGCCGCGTTCGGGACAACGTTGAGGATCTGGACCATGTGGACCGTCTCGTTGGTGCTGCCCTCGCCGTCGGTCACCCGGAGGGTGATGTTGTAGTACCCCGGCTTGGTGTAGATGACCTCCGAGGCGGGGCCGGTGGTGTTGTCGAATGTCCCGTCGGACTCCCAGTCCCACTGCCACGACACGATGTCGTCCCCGGGCTCGACGGTCCCTGAGCCGTCGACGCTCACCGCCTGGCCCTCGTATCGGACGGCGTCGAATGTGAACGCCGCCACGGGTG
>CP070808.1:961133-962450 GCA_020343715.1 Thermoplasmata archaeon | reverse complement strand
GGAGTACCTAGCTATTACTACCTCTTCCCGTCGCTCCAGGTCCTGTTCAACCTGCTCATCCTGTTCTACCTGTTCAAGATGAAGGACTCCTTCAGGGACATGGACCCCAAGCAGATGCAGCAGATGCAGATCAACGCGATGGAGAAGCAGCTGGAACACATGAAGAAGGAGCAGGGAGAGCCGCCCGCCGAGCCGCCCAAGGAGGTCGGCGGCGACGAGGCCGGTGACGGCGGAGAGGGCGAATAGAAGTCCATCCCCCGTTAACATCCATCCGGAGATGGTGGCCCCTCGGGGCCGTTTCGAAGACCAGCGTTAGCACCGTCTTCATCGTTCGGCCCCCGACCATTGACGTCAGCACCTTTATAAATGAAAGGTAGAATACCTGAGCGTTCCCATGAACATCTACCTATGGATGACGCTCCTCATCATCGTGGTCTTCATAGCCCTGGTCCAGTCGGCTGCCAGGAGCGGCTGGCTTGAACGCCACAACATGTCCCTAGCCATGGGGTTCATCGTGATGTGGCGGACCCAGAGGGGCAAGGACCTCATCGACAATCTATCCGGGCGCGCCACCGACGCCGAGCTAGTGAAGAAGCGCATCCAGGAGCTGGAGCCCCAGCTGGAGGAGGCCAACGAGGCCCTGGATAAGGCCAAGGACGACCAGCGGCTAGTGGAGGTGGTCAGGGAGTACCGCAACATCTCCTCGGAGCGGGCGTCGCTGATGTCGGAGAACGACCCGGCCAACGACGAGCGGGTCAACGAGCTCACCTACGAGCTGTCGTCCCGTGAGGACCTGGTGGCGCCCCAGTCCAAGTTCCGTGACCTGCTCAAGGACACCGACGAGGATGAGGTGACCCGGGAGCTGGAGGAGATACTGTACTCCTCCCAGCAGCAACAGGGCACCCTCGGCCAGAACGTGTCCACCATCAAGCTGGAGCTCTCCGACCGGCGCGAGGAGCTGGACAGGATAGAGAGGTCCCCCGATTTCCCCAAGCAGCAGCGCAAGTCCCGCCGGCGCGTCCGCTTCTGGAAGGGGTACGGCAACATCGCCATCGGCATCGTCATGGTGTTCATGTTCCTCATGTTCGCCCTCCTGGTGTGGCAGTCCTTCATCGTCGTGCGCATCCCGCCCGGCGTCATCCAGCCCCAGCAGATGCTGGGCATCCCCGGTGTGAACCCGGTGATACCGCTGTGGTACGGCATCTTCGGCCTGGCCGTGGCCATGCTGGTCCACGAGTTCGCCCACGGCATCCTGGCCAGGGCGGGCAAGATCACCGTCAAGTCCCTGGGCCTCCTCTACATGGTGGTCCCCATCGG
>CP070808.1:959710-961033 GCA_020343715.1 Thermoplasmata archaeon | reverse complement strand
TCGACAACGACGGCGACCTGGACTTCTACGCCAACGTGCGCAGCGATACCAACCGGGACGCCCTTTGGCGAAACGACGGGGACGGCACCTTCACGAACATAGCCCCTCAAGCGGGGGACATCTGGGACCAGCTTCCCACCGAGGGCGTCGCCTGGGGCGACTACGACGACGACGGCTTCGTGGACCTCTATGTGGCCAACTACGAGACCGCCTCCGTAGACCCGGACGCCGAGCTGGGCATAGGCACCGAGGACTTCCTGTACCACAACAACGGCGATGGGACCTTCACCGACGTGTCGGGCCGTGCCGGCATCGAGGTGGACACCGACCGGTGCGGCCGGGGCGTGGTGTGGGCCGACTACGACGACGACGGCGACCTGGACATCTACGTCTCCAACTACAGGCTAGACCCCAACTTCCTCTGGCGCAACGAGGGCGACGGGACCTTCACCAACGTCGCGGCGGATGCCCGCGTGGAGGGCTACGGGGTGGAGCAGGCGGGGAGCGTCAGGTACGGCCACTCCATCGGGTCCGACTTCGGGGACTACGACAACGACGGGGACATGGACCTTTACGTCTCCAACCTGGCCCATCCCAGGTTCATCATGTTCTCCGACAAGTCGATGCTCATGAAGAACAGGGGCGACGGGACCTTCGTCGACCGCTTCTTCGGCTCGGGCATCGCCTACTGCGAGACCTCCTCGGACGCCAGCTGGGCCGACTTCGACAACGACGGCGACCTGGACCTTTATTACACCGCCGTGTACGAGGACACGTGGTCCCGCATGTTCCGTAACGTGGGCAACGACAGGTTCGAGGACGCCACGGGCGACACGGCGACCTCCGTGGACAACGGGTGGGGCACCGGGTGGTGCGACTACGACCACGATGGGGATATGGACCTGGCGGTAGGCTCGGGAAGCGGCTTCACGCTGTTGGAGAACAAGGGGAACGGCAACCACTGGCTCCAGGTGGAACTGGAGAGTACCTGGGCCAACTCCGCGGCCATCGGGGCGCGGGTCCGTATCGACGCCGGGGGCGACAGGCAGGTCCGTGACGTGAAGGGCGGTCGGGGGACCACGAGCCAGGACATGTTCACGACCCACTTCGGCCTGGGCGACTACCGGGGCGACGTGGACGTGTCCGTCCGGTGGCCCGGCGAGAGGAACTGGACCAACCACGGCTCCTTCTCGGTGGACCAGCGGGTCCAACTGGTCCAGGGGGATGTGGAGATCGACGCCTCCGTCGCCCTGGAGGTTGACCCGGACTTCCCGAGGGCCGGCGAGGCGGTGGACCTGACCGCCTTCGTCGACAACGAGGGGG
>CP070808.1:958255-959610 GCA_020343715.1 Thermoplasmata archaeon | reverse complement strand
GTTCGGCATCGGGGTGGCAGCTTACGTGGTCGTCCTCGTCCTGGACGTGCTGGTGTCCTGGGGCCTCTACGTTGTCCTCAGGCCCGTCGACAGGGAACTCTCGCTGCTAGCGGCGGCCCTCAGGTTGCTCTACACCGGAACCATGTTCGGGGCCATGGCCGCCCTGGTGCTGCTCCGTCCCGATGCGTACCTGTACGGGCAGCTGACCGCGTACGTGTTCTTCATAACCCATGTCCTCATCCTGGGGTACCTGGTCTACGTGTCCGGATACGTCAACCGGTTCCTGGGCGCCTTCCTCATCGTCGCGTCATTCTGCTACGTGTTCCTCCTGTACGGTGAGCACGCACTCCCCCAGGCCATGAACGATGCCATACTGCCCATCGTGATGATCCCTGCCACCTTCGCGGAGATCTCCCTGGGCATCTGGCTCCTGGTGAGGGCGAAGACGCTCCCCGAGGCGATGTAGCACCATTGGCATCAAACCGAATGCGATAAATACCGCGTGTATCCATTGCCAGGCGAGTTGATGTGACATGCTCCGCACCCTCCTGGCGATCTTCGCCATAATCTTCGCATTCGCCGCCGTGGCGGCCCTGACGGCGGACACCGTCCCCGAGACCGACGGCGAGAAGGACGGGACCTCAGGCGAGAAGACCGACCTCGCCGCCGAGCACGAGGAGGTCTGGGCGGACCTCAAGCGGGCCATCGAGGCGGGCGATATCACCGAGGAGGAGGCCAAGGCCAGGTTCGCCGAGTACCTGAAGGGGCTCGAACCTCCCGTAGAGAAGAGGGAAGGCGAGAGGGATCGGCCTAAGGACCCCGAGTGGGAGCACGAGGAGGGCCCCGAGAAGGTCCAAAAGGACGGCGTCTGGTACGTCCTCAAGGAGGGCAAGTGGTACCCCGTCAAGGACGAGAAGTGGGACGGCAAGAAGGGTGACTGCCGCAAGAAGGAGGGCAAGCCTCCCGTCATCATCATCGTCATCGACGGGGATGACTGGGAGGAGGAGGAATGGACCGAGGCCGACGAGCTCCGGGAGATCTTCTTCCACCTCCTCGAGCTCGTCCATATGGGGGAGATAAGCCCCGAGGAGGCCCTCCATGAACTCCGCTGGCACTTCGAAGGCGGGGAGGAAGGGGAGTGGGACGAGGGTGACGACATCCGCGAGTACGTCCACCGAATCCGGGAGGCCGTCGCCAACGGCGACATGTCCGAGGAGGAGGGCCGCGAGCTCCTGGCCCGGTTGCTCTACGAGGGTGATGAGGAGGAAGAGGAGCCCGACGAAGGCGTGAACCTCCGCATCGTCCTGCAACGCCTGAGGAACGCCGTGGCCAACGGCGACATGACCCCCGAGGAG
>CP070808.1:956793-958155 GCA_020343715.1 Thermoplasmata archaeon | reverse complement strand
CGACCGGATCTTCGCGGTCTTGCCGTAGCCACAGTGGGCGCAGACGCCCTTGGTGGCGTGATAGGAGTGCCTGCCGCATCGCCTGCATCGTATGTGCGTCTTCTTGGTCCGCTTGCCTCTAGAAGTGGTCCCCTTGGTCATGCGACTCCGCCTCCTCAGGTGGAAATGTAGATCACGCTATCGCCCCTCAGCACGGTCATCTCGTGGGTGCGGACCTTCTCGCCGTCGTGCAGCTCGTCGGCACTCTTGAGGACCAGGTTCATGTGGGGATCGTAGCCGTCCAGCACGCCCCTGTACTCCAGCTTGCCGCGGAGCTCCACTATCACACGGGAGCCCATGGCCTTATTGAGCACAGTGAGGGGCTTGAGCATGCTAACCACGTCCGTAAGCGGGGATGGAACAAGTACTACTTAAAGATAACCTGGCACCCCGACGGGAGGGGGTCGGGCCACCGTAGCTAGTTGGTGCCGATGAGGGAGCCCATCCAGGGCCCGATGAACTGCCAAAGGATGAGGAAGAGGATGAGCAGCGAGATGGTCATCGTCACCCTCGTAGCCATGGCGTCCACGTCGTCCCGTTTGCGTGCCGGCTTCATCTTCTGGATGAGCCAGCTGAAGCCGTCCCGGAAGATGTAGCCCCCGTCCAGGGGTATGGCCGGCAGCGCGTTGAATATGCCCACCATCATGTTGAGCCAGAAGATCCAGTAGAGCAGGTTGGCGAGGATCCAGAAGCCCATGTCGCCGAGTCCAGCCAGGGGTCCCGTGACCTCGAAGGCCTGGGTTATGGCCGGCGACGGGGGTTGCAGCGCAGGCCGGGTGAAGGGGAGCGATATGTAGAAGAACGTCATGTTGCGGAAGCTCATCACGTCGTCCACATAGGTCATGGGCCTCGCCAAGGCGTCGGGGTACTCTCCCGCGGGCACCTCGTATAGCAGACGCGAGCCGGCGCCCAGGTAGCCCTGTCCGGAGTACTCGTCACCGTACACCTCGCCCTTGTCCCAGAGGGTCACGTTGGCGGTGAAGGTCCGTCCGTCGTGGAACCACGTGAGGCGGACCTTCTGTCCCCCCTGGGACCGGGCCATCGTGTCCTGGAAGTCGTTGTTGTCCTTGAGCACCGATATGTTCTCGCCATCAGGCCCCAGGGGCGGGCCCTCCAGTGCCTCGATGCTCATCAACGTGCTCCAGGGCTTGAGACCAGCCAAGGAGGCGGGTGTCTGCTTCTGGACCTCGGTGCCGTTCCCCACGTTGACCGTCTGCTCGTCGATGATCAGGTTGAGGACGGTGCCCTCCTCGGCCTGCTCCAGGGAGCCCATGAAGCCCCACGCGAAGATGGCCACGACCAGGAAGGCGACCAGGATGTTGG
>CP070808.1:955330-956693 GCA_020343715.1 Thermoplasmata archaeon | reverse complement strand
TAACGGTAGGGGGTGACCACGGTAACGTTGTTGACGTACGCCAGCGATATGTTCGCCACCAGCACTCCATTGGAGACTATCTCGTACGGGTCCGAGTGGTTGTTGGAGACGTAGACCTGGTACTGGGAGAAGTACCTACCACTGTTCCACGAGGCCAGGTAACGGGTCCAGTTCTTACCCCCCCAGACCACCCAGAAGGCATCCTTGTCCCACGATTCTAGCTCCAACGGTAACGGGGGCGGTATGGCCGCCTCGATGGACACCTCCAGCACCTCGCTCCTCTGGTTGGTCCCATCGGACACGGTCAGCTGGATGAGGTAGACGCCCTCCTCGTCGAAGGAACGGACCAGCTCGGGCTCCGTGCCGATCATCAGCCCGTCCATCCACCACTGGAAGGTGATGGGGTCGCCGTTCCGGTCCCACGACCGGGAGGCGTCGAAGACCATGGGCACAGAAACGTTGCCGTAGAAGTCGTACTCCACCTCGATGTAGGGCGCCACGTCCCTCTCCTCGATAAGGACCACCAGCGTCAACCTGCTGGTTGAGTTGCCGCCCTCTGCGACCACCTGGAAGTACCTGGGCCCCACGGGGTTGTCCAGGTGCGTTGTCACGTCGATGGAGAAGTCGACGGTCCCACCAGATGGAAGCATCACCAGCTCCTCCACGTGTAGCGTCATCGAGAAGTCGATGGCGCCCGGAACGGTCTCCAGGACGACCCTGTAGATGTCTGGCTTGTTGCCCAGGTTGGTCAGTGTCAGGTTGAAAGTCCCCGCGTCCTCCTGGAGAAGGGTGAGCGTCACTGGATCCGCTGTGAGGCTCGAGGCGTGGTAGGCCTCGTCCACGGAGTACATCTTGATGCCCACGTTGTTCGTCTCGTTGCCCTCGGGCACCTGCTGGTAGAGGTCCGCCACGAACCGTATCTCGTGCTCGCCCGCCTCGGCGGTCCACTGGAAGGCCACGGCCATCATCTCGCCCGGCTCCAGGTCTATGCGGGCCTCTGAGAAGGACTCGTTGTCGACGAACATCCCCACGTTCAGGTCGCCGCTGCTGGCGTTGCCTATGTTCCTCACGTGGGCGGTGATGTCGACGAGCAGGCCGTCGTAGGCACCCGTGGCGGGGTCGAACACGATCTGCTCGACCACCAGGTCGGCGGCGTCGGCCCGGAACATGTCCCGAGCGTCCAGGAACGCGGAGGTCCAGAGGTTCGTCAGGTTGTCCATGCCGGCGAACAGGTTCTCCAGCGTCAGGTTCCAAAGCTCCTCCGAGTAGCCCCGGGCGCCGTTGTAGCTGTTCTGGGCGTCGTATTCGGTGACGAACATCTCCAGCATCTTGACGTAGGTGGAGCCCAGCATGACGGTGTTGG
>CP070808.1:953864-955230 GCA_020343715.1 Thermoplasmata archaeon | reverse complement strand
CGTCCTGGTGATCCTGGGCGTGCTGGCCGATGGGCTGGACGGCATGGTGGCCCGCCGCTTCGGAAGCAAGTGGATGATCGGCGACTTCCTGGATATCATGGCCGACACCGTTACCTTCGGGGTGGCACCCTCGGTGCTGATGTACATCACGTACAGGGAGGGTCTGGGCGCCCCTGACCTGGGCCTCACCGTCACCGCCGGCCGGATGCTCATCTTCATCGTAGGAGCCATCGTCATCACCCTGGGCGTGCTCAGGCTGGCCCGGTTCTGCTACGAGTCCGAGACCGACGAGACGGGCCTTTGGTTCACCGGACTGCCCATCCCCGCCACCGCGCTCCTCGTCGCCACCATGCTCCTGATGGGGTGGCCCGGCCTTGTGGTAGCCGCCTTCACCGTTGTGTCGGCGGTGCTGATGGTCTCCGACCTCAAGTACCCCAAGGCGCGGGGATGGCCCCGTAACGTGACGGGGGTCCTGGGGCTCCTGCTGGTCATCACCGTCCTGATGGGGGAGGAGTTCGAGTGGCTCGCCGAGTTCATGATGTACCTCACCTTATCTGCCTCTGTGCTGTACATCTTCTTGGGCCCCTTCGCCAAGGGGAGCCCGGTGGAGGACATCATCGAGGAGGCCCTCGACGAGTGAGCGGACGGGGCCAGGATTGTCCAGTCCATGCACAAGTGTAAATAGACCGAAGGACGTTACCGGTCATTCGTACCGGGAGGTCGCCGAGCTACCCTTGGAGCCCCGTCGCCGTCCCGGCCAAGGTGTCGAAATGGCCAAGTCCGTGAAGATAGGCATCACCGGTCTGCCAGGGGCCGGGAAGACCGAGGCCCTACTCAAGGTCATAGAGATGCTGGAGGTGGACGGTCACACGGTGGGTGGCATGATCACCACACCCATCTACGAGCGGGGCAAGAAGATAGGGTTCGAGGTCATGGATTGGCACTCGAAGCGGCTGGGGATCTTCGCCCACAGGGACTACGAGACCCCCATCAAGATAGGCAACATGTTCGTGGCCATCGATGTCCTCAACGAGATTGGGGTGCCCTCCATAGACTGGGCCACCGACGAGGCGGACATAATCGTCATCGACGAGGTGGGGAAGATGGAGGTGGAGTCCGAGACCTTCATCAAGGCGGTCAAGCACGCCTTGGAGGCGGCCAAGCCCCTGATACTGACCCTGCACAAGAAGTCCCGAAACCCCCTCCTCCAGGACATCCGCCGCCGTGACGACGTGCGCATCCTGGAGGTCACGCCCATCAACCGCAACCTGCTCCCTTACAAGATCATCTCCCTTCTCAAGAGCGAGCTGAAGGCGCCCAAGTGAACGCCCGGGACGACCTTTCCGGAATGGAGCTCAAGACTGTC
>CP070808.1:952397-953764 GCA_020343715.1 Thermoplasmata archaeon | reverse complement strand
TATGGGTGGTTTTATGGGTCGCCGGTACGAGGCGATCTCCATGCCTGCGTCTACGGCCTTACCCTAGCGCGGGAGGCTCCGACCGCGACCAGTGCTGCACCCAGCAGGGCGAGCACAGTCAGGAAGGGACCGAAGCCAGGGGTCTGCTCCTCCTCCTCCACGAGCACCGTCACTCGGGCCGTGGACTCCTCGTAGCCGTCCGTCACCGTCAGGGTGACGGTGTAGAGGCCAGCCTTGTCGTACGCGTGGTTGGGGAGCAGCTCGGTAGAGGTGGAGCCGTCCCCGAAGTCCCAGTGGTACTCCAGGGCGTCGCCGTCACGGTCCTGGGACTCGTCGGCGGAGAACTGGACCTCCTTGCCCACGGTGGTTATCTGGGCGGGACCACCGTTGGCCACGGGCGGGTTGTTGATGAACACGAAGTAGTCATCGTCGTCGTACTCGGCGAACTCGCCCCAGGAGCCCAACTCGTTCTGGGCCCTGTACTTGAACTGGTAGCGGAAGCCGCGCTTGCCCTCGAAGACCACGTCCTCCCGGGCGTTGCTGATGCGTGCCCAGTCGGTCCAGGTCCATACTTCGTCGGTGCGGGTGGCGCTCCTCATGCGAAGGTCGCCGAGGGAGACGTTGAAGCCCATCGGGTCCTCCACGTCGATCTCGATGAGCACCTGGGTGTCGCTGAGCCTGCCCTCGGGGTAGGTCATGGTCGACACGGGGCCGGGTATTGCCACCAGCACTCCGTCGGACCAGGCCCACTCGGACCAGGCTCCGGCCTGGTTCTCGGCCCTGACGCCCACGAAGTAGGTGAAGGAGTTGATGAGGGGTAGGTTGCGAAGGACCAGCACACCGTCCTCGGGGTAAGGGAGCACGGTAGGTGGCATCACGTCGAACAGCCCGCTCTCGGTGCCCACGGCAACCTCCACGCTGCGGACGGAGGATTCGGTGTCCACAAAGGAGAACTCCACGGTGAGGGAGTCCAGGTCGCTCCAGGCGTCGTTGCCACCAAGGGGCACGCTGGGGGGTTCCAGCAGGACTGGCGGGGTGGCGTCTATGCGTACCGAGAACACCTCGGACCAATCGCCCACGTTACCGCCCTGGTCGACGGCCCGTACGCGGAAGTGATAGGTCTTGTCGGAGTCGGCGGTGTAGACGGACTGGGAGCTCTTGAACTCGGACAACCAGTCTGTCCAAGGTCCGTCCTCCTTCCGTACCTGGACGTCGTAGTGCCTGATTCCCGAGCCCGGCTCGTAGTCCTCGCCGACCCACCGGACCAGGAACGTTCGGGTGTCCTGGAAACCTGGCATGTCCGCGAAGGACACGGTCGGAACCCGGGAGTCCACCGTGGTCTGGGTGTCGCCCTTGCCGCCGATGAA
>CP070808.1:950924-952297 GCA_020343715.1 Thermoplasmata archaeon | reverse complement strand
CGCCGGCACCTACACGATAACCCTTAAGGTGACCGACGACCATGGAGCCACCGACGAGGTGGACCTCGTCGTCACCGTGGTCGAGGAGCCTGACCCCGATGTCTCTGGACTTTCCGGGGGAAGCCTGGCCGTGATCATCGGCCTGGTGGTGACGGTGGTGATCGTCGCGGCCCTCCTCCTCATGAGGAGGATGGCCATCGAGGATGACGAGGGAGGAGACGGGCTTTGAGGCCCCTCTTGGGTCGTGAGCTGGAGATCGAGGTGCTGGGACTGCACCTGACGGTGAAGCGCATCATGCTGGGGGCCGTCCTGGTCTGCCTCCTGGTGGTGATGGGATACATCGTCTCAGACCTGGCCAACGAGCAGCAGGACGGGCCCTACTACAACCTGACGGAGCCCAACAACACCACGGGCCGCTACGAGGAGGGGGACACCAAGCCGGGCCTGTGCCTGGTCTCTATCTTCCTGGCCCTAGTGCTGATGTACTTCATCGTCGTGGAGATACGTAGCTGACCTGGGGGTCTGACGACCCCGAGTCCCGGGGTTTGATAACGTATGGGCCCGTACACTGGCCCCCCGACCCCTCCGAACACATCTCAGCTGGTGGTTGTTACCGGTGAGACTCAGACCCAAAATCATTAAGGGTCTTTTTTCGTGGATATCCTCATGACCCAGGTTGCCGTACCCATTAGAATGGTGAGTATGAGTAATCGTCCGTCCGCCCTGATAGTGGTCATGCTGCTGCTGGGAGGCCTCATGGCCGCCTCAGTCCCCACCGGTGCCGAGGACCGGGCCGCCGGGGACTGGACCATGGCCTCCGACGGCCTGCCGACCTCAGGTACGTACTTCGGCGTGGTCTTCGGCGATGTGAACAACGACGGGAAGCTGGACGTGGTGGGCGCCTCCGACGGCGATGGCGTCAGGGTGTTCCTGGGCGACGGCACTGGCCAGTGGTCCGCCGTATCGGCCCATCCTGCCACCGATGGCGGCTACGGTGATCTCGTGTTGGGCGACTACGATAAGGACGGTAACTTGGACATAGTCGCTGGCTCCCCGGGAAACGGGGATGGCAACCCCAACGGGATCCACCTGTGGAAGGGCAACGGCCAGGGGGGCTTCACCGAGAGGACCTCCGGCTCTGGCCTGCCCACCAACGGCAACTGGAGGGGAGTGGCCATCGCCGACGTTGACGGTGACGGCAAGATGGACATCGCCGGCTCAAACGGCTACGGCACCTCCGAGGGCATCCACGTGTACCTGGGCGACGGCACGGGCAAGTTCACCGACCAGTCAACGGGCCTCCCTGGCAATCAGGACAGGGACAGCAACGTGGTGCTGGCCGATTTCGATAACGACGACGACCTGGACCTGGC
>CP070808.1:949449-950824 GCA_020343715.1 Thermoplasmata archaeon | reverse complement strand
CGCCAGAAGGGCATGGACCGGCCCACGATGTTCTCCCACATGCGGGACTGGGACTCGTGGAAGCCCAGACCGATGGCTTCGCCCATGGGAGTGGCGTAGTACTCGGGGTCCAGGCCCTGCTGGTACATGGCGTGCCCCGCCTCGTGGGCCAGGGCGAACAGGGACGGTCGGATGTCGTTGGGGAAGGACCGGTAGGTGATGCGCACGTCCTGGATGGCGCCGCTGCAGAAGGGGTGGGGCGCCTTGTCGATGCGACCCATCTCCAGGTCGTACCCGATGGCCTTGACCACCTCGGTGCCGAACTCCAGCTGGTCGACCAGGTCGAAGTCCTGGGTCAGCAGCGCCTCGTTGGGCTCGAAGTCGGCCTCGGCGATCTTGTGGACGATGGGCACCAGCTTCTCCGCCAGCTCCGAGAAGACCGCCTTGACGTCCTTGGTGCAGGTGCCCGGCTCGTACTCGTCTATGAGGGCGTCGTAGATGTTGTCCTCGTAGCCGATGTACTCGGCCATCTGTATCTTCAGGTCCACCATCTTCTCCAAGTAGGGCTCGAACAGCTTGAAGTCGTCCTTGCCCCGGGCCTCCTTCCATGCCTCCAGGGACAGGGACGTGTGCTTGGCCATCTCCTTGACCAGCTCGCTGGGTATGGACATCTCCCGGTCGAAGCGCCAGCCCGTCTCCCGGACGTTGGTCTGCTCCTCGGGGGACAGGCTGTCGTAAACGTCGGACCTGCGCAGCTCCTCCAGGTAACCTCGCATGCGGTCGGAGGTGAACAGGTCGTGGTGGAGCTTGGCAAGGGCGGCCATCTGGCCGGCCCTCTCGCCCACGCCGCCCGGGGGCATGTACGTCTCCTGGTCCCAGCCCAGGATGCCCGCGGCGTACTCCACGTTGGTTATCTCTCGGACGAACTCTATGAACTCGGGGTAGCTGTTTCCCGCCATGATGGATATCCCCCTAAGGGTGCGCCCGCCGAATCAGGGCTCACACCAATAAGCCTTTCCCAGAATGAGAGGGTCGGAGATGGGAAAATGGTAGCGGGGAGTGGATTTGAACCACTGATCTACGGGTTATGAGCCCGTCGGGATTTCCTAGCTACCCCACCCCGCTACGGGGCGACCAGCGGTTATTACGCTTCTCCGATATGAAGGTTCGCCCTGGCGCTGGGCCGGCCTCACCACTCGCGCCCAGACTTGCGCATCCACTCCAGGTGCTCGTCCACCCTGTCGTGGAACTCGTCGATGGTGCCCTCGTGCTCCTCCGGGGTGGCCTCCTCGTCGGACTTGTGGAAGTAGGCCTTGATGTCCTCCCGCAGAGTGTGGAGGCCCGCCGCCATCTTGGAGTAGTCCTCGGCCTCCGCCTCGGGGGCCACCTCGGCCTT
>CP070808.1:947974-949349 GCA_020343715.1 Thermoplasmata archaeon | reverse complement strand
CTCGTCGGTGATGAACCGCTCGGCGTTGGTGAGCGTCTGCTTCCGCTGGTAGTCCTCGGGCACCTTGTCCAGGTTGGCCTTGCTCACCTCGATGTAGTAGCCGAAGACCTTGTTGTAGCCCACACGCAGCGACTTAATGCCCGTCCGGGCCCGCTCCACATCCTGGAGCTTGGCGATCCAGTCCTTGCTCCCCTTCACCCCAGCCTTGATCTCGTCCAGCTGCTCGGAGAACCCGTCCCTGATGATCCCGCCCTTCGCCACCTGGGCCGGAGGGTTGTCCACGAGGGCCCGCTGGAGCAGCTCCCGTAGGTCCGGGAGCTCCTCGAGCCCGGATGCCAGCTCGGACACCGGCCCCTCTCCCACTGCCATGGCGGCCTCTCGCACCTTGGGTATGACCTCTAGGCCCCCGCGCAGGGCTCCCAGGTCCCGGGGCGTGGCGTATCCGGAGGCGACGCGGGAGGCGAGCCTCTCCAGGTCGTGAAGGTCGGAGAGGGCGTCCCGCAGGTCCCCCCGGGGGATGGTGGCGCCCAGCAACGCCTCCACCTGGTCCAGCCGACGCTGGATCACGGTGATGTCCATGAGGGGCTGGAGCAGCCTGCGTCGCAGCAGCCTGCCACCCATGGCGGTCCGGGTCCTGTCCAGCACGCCCAGCAAGGTCCCACGGGAGGTGCCGTCCCGCAGGCTACGGACCAGCTCCAGGTTCCGCTGGGCCGTCCCGTCCAGGACCATGAACTGGTCCTCCCCGTAGTACGTGAGGCCCTCAAGGTGGGCAAGGGCCCCCCGCTGGGTCTCCCGCAGGTAATCGACGGTGGCCCCTGCTGCTGAAGTGGCCAGCGGTCTGTCAACGATGCCGAAGCCCTCCAGCGATACCACGTTGAACTGGTCCTTGAGGATCCTCTCCGACGCCTCCTCGGTGAAGGCAAGGTCTGAGCCTCTATGCACCGCCGCTCCGACCCGCTGGCCGAGGAGGGAGCGGAACTCCGCGTCCTCGTAGAGGTCGGTGGGAAGGATGATCTCGGATGGGGCCAGCCGCTCCAGCTGGGACAGCAGAACCTCGTCGGACCCATTGCCCTCGCCGACACCCTCCAGCTCGGTCACGATGAAGTCGCCCGTGGACCCATCGACCGCTGCGAGGCCGTAACGGTCCTCCTCACGGAGGACGGCCACCAGCCAGTTGTTGGCCTTGTCGTCGAGGAGGGCGGTGTCAAGCACCGTCCCAGGGGTGACCACGCGGATGACCTCTCGCTTGACCAGGCCCTTGGCCTTGGATGGGTCCTCCATCTGCTCGCAGATGGCCACCCGATAACCCTTCTTGATCAGCCGGGCCAGGTAGCTGTCCACTGCGTGGTGGGGCACGCCGCACATGGGGATGCGG
>CP070808.1:946498-947874 GCA_020343715.1 Thermoplasmata archaeon | reverse complement strand
CGGTCACCGGCACCAGCACCATCATCGTGCAGTCGAAGTTGGTCACCTACACCTCGGCCGAGTTCCGGCACGACACGCCCCAGTGGGTGAACATCACCATGGTAAGCGAGTTCCCCACGGCATGGGCCCGCTTCTACAACAACACACTTATCGAGGAGGGCTTCTCCTCCCCCGCCGACTACACGACAACGGTAACGGGGAACACCATCACGATATCAATCAGGAACGTGCTCAACTTCAACATGGGCTACGCCCTGGTCAACGTGGAGATTGAGGAGGAGGTGGGAGGCCTCGCCTCCCAGTCGGGCCTACAGAACGTGGTGGGCCTCTGGCACCTCAACGACGACTCCGGGACCACGGCCTTGGACGCCTCGGCCCAGCACAACGACGCCAACCTCATCGACGACCCCGTCTGGATCGCTGGGCCCAAGAGCCCCGCCCTGAACTTCGACGGAGCCTCCGACCACGGTCACGTGCCGTACATACCGGCGTACGACTGCCCCAATGGCATTACCGTCATGGCCATGATGAGGTGGACCATCGACCCGGCCACCGGCGCTGACCACGCTGCAGTCGTGTCTGCGGGCGAGCACCAGTGGATAATGATGTTCTCGGGCGGAGCCCCTCCGGGCCCCGGCATGAACGAGTTCTTCGAGTTCGCCGTGGAGACGGACCAGGGCAGGAACTGGTCCTGGTCCAGCACAGTGGCCGTGCCCAACGTATGGTACCACATCACAGGCGTCTACGACCCCGTTGGGGAGGAGATAAGGCTGTACGTCAACGGCACGCTGGAGAACACCACCGCCCACAACGGCACCATCAATGTTGTAGGCCAGGGCCTCACCATCGCCAACCGGTGGCACTCCGGGGCCCACGACAGGTGGTTCACGGGGGACATCGACGAGATAATCATATTCGACCGACCGCTCACGGGCGCTGAGATCCAGCGTCATTATCAATCTTTGAAGCCGTAGGGAAAGGTGTAAAGAGGATGAGCCAGATGGATGCCCGGATGAGGGACGCCACCGTCAGCGGCACCCGCACCCTTCGCAGGAGGCGCATCAGCGTGCGCCATGACGAGGAGGGGGCCGCCGGTGTGGTCGCCATCATGCTCGCCATCCTGGTGGTCATCATGCTGGTCACCATGGTCACCTCGGTCTGGATGCCCGTCTGGATGGAGAAGCGGGAGGCGAACCAGGTACAGCAGGTCACCTCCGACTTCGGCAACATCAAGGCCACCATCGACAACCAGATCCTCCAGGGCGACACCTCGTTCTCGGTGGCAAACCCAGTCACCCTGGGCACCGAGGGCTTCTCCGCCTTCGGCTCCGACAGCTCGGGCACCTTCTCCATCAACCACTTCCGGGACGACGAGC
>CP070808.1:945009-946398 GCA_020343715.1 Thermoplasmata archaeon | reverse complement strand
CGTGGCCTCGGTCAGCTGCATCTACGGCCTGGGCGTGCCCGAGTACTACCAGCGCATGACGCTGATGCTCACCGAGGGCCAGCCCATCGCGAGGAGGAAGATCCTCGAGGAGCTGGTGCGCCTCCAGTACGACCGGAACGACATCGACCTGGACCGGGGCCGGTTCCGGGTCCGCGGCGACATCGTGGAGGTGATCATGCCCGGGGAGGACAACGTCACCCGCATCGAGCTGTTCGGGGACGAGGTGGAGCGCATCACCGAGGTGGACCGGGTCACCGCCAAGCCCCTGGAGCGGGTCAAGTCGGTGATGATACCCCCCGCCAAGCACTACGTGGTGGAGGAGGACCTGCTGGAGCGGGCCGTGTCCTCCATCCACGACGAGATGCTGGTCAGGGAGCGGACCTTCCTGGAGGAGGGCAAGCCCCTGGAGGCCGAGCGCATCCGGCAGCGGACTGAGTTCGACCTGGAGATGCTGGAGACCACGGGACACTGCCCGGGCGTGGAGAACTATTCCCGCTACCTCACCGAGCGCAGCCCGGGGGAGCCCCCGTACACCCTCATGGACTTCTTCGGGGAGGACCTGTTCGTCATCATAGACGAGAGCCACGTGACCATCCCCCAGCTGAGGGCCATGTCCGCCGGCGACCGGTCCCGCAAGAGGTCCTTGGTGGACTACGGGTTCCGGCTGGACTCGGCGTACGACAACCGGCCCCTTACCTTCGACGAGTTCGAGTCCAAGACCCACCAGACGCTGTACGTCAGCGCCACCCCCGACGATTACGAGCTGGAGAACTCGGACCTGGTGGCCCAGCAGGTGGTCCGGCCCACGGGCCTCTTGGACCCCGCCCTGGAGGTCCGGCCCGTGGAGGGTCAGGTGGACGACCTGCTGGCGGAGATCCGGGACCGGGCCGAGCGGGAGGAGCGGGTGCTGGTCACCACCCTCACAAAGCGCATGGCCGAGGACCTGACGGACCACTACGCCGCCCTGGGCGTCCGGGTCCGCTACATGCACTCGGACATAGACACCGTGGAGCGGGTGGAGCTGCTCCGCGGGCTGGAGGCGGCGGAGTTCGACGTGCTCATCGGCATAAACCTCCTACGCGAGGGGCTTGACCTGCCCGTGGTCTCCATGGTCGCCATCCTGGACGCCGACAAGCAGGGCTTCCTCAGGTCGGAGACCTCCCTCCTGCAGACCATCGGGAGGGCCAGCCGAAACGTGAACGGCATGGTCATCATGTACGCCGACCGGGTCACCGAGGCGATGCAGGCGGTCATCGACACCACCGAGACCCGCCGGGCCAAGCAGGCGGCCTACAACGAGGAGCACGGCATCGAGCCGCGCACCGTCATCAAGACCACCGCGATCCAGCCCATCGTCGTCAAGGGCGT
>CP070808.1:943515-944909 GCA_020343715.1 Thermoplasmata archaeon | reverse complement strand
CTCTACGGCGATTGCGTCGACTGCCACATAGAGCACCTTTCGAGTCATGCATTCCACTTCGTGGACGGCAAGTACGGCGAATGCTGGGACTGCCATCCTACATACAATGAAACCACGGGCATCCATGACAGGACGGGCGTGACCTACATGGGATTAGATGGGGTCGGCAACGACCTGTGCGAGGCCTGCCATCCCGATCAGATCGAGGACCTGGACCAGGAGCCACAGCACCGGGGCCTGGACTGTGTCTACTGTCACTTGGACCACCTGGTCAACATCCAGGTCGACTTCGACCGATGCTGGATATGTCACGACGAGGATTCATTGCCCAGCCATACAGAGCACAACGAGGAGCTGCGGGGCTGCAGCTGCCACGGGTCGGGGTGGACACACTAGGGAGGTGAGAGGAATGGCGGAGGACAAGCAGGGAGGAGGCGCCGAGATTGAGCGCTACGGTGCCGAGGTCATCGGCGTCCACTGGCTCTTCATCATATTCGTGTTCCCGCTGCTCATCACCGGCCTGCTGATGTGGAGGGACTGGTTCGCCCATGAGTTCCACATCTACGGAATCAACTACCTGTTCCCCAGCTTCGAGGGCCAGGAGACCCTTCACATGTTCGCCGGGTTCGCGGTACTGGCCCTGGGAGCAGCCCACCTGATGACCCACCGGGAGCAGAGGGACAAGCCCATCCTGCCCAAGAACGTGGGAGTGGATGTGGCCGCCTCGGTCCAGGCCATTTTCTACATATTCCACCTGTCGCCCAAGCCCGAGAGGGGCGCCGGCGAGAAGTACCTGCGCAACCAGCGCATGACGTACATCGCCACCATCTACGTGATCGCCCTCTGCGGCATCACCGCCATCCCACTCCTCATCGGCTGGGTCGACGAGATGACCGAGATCATGCATATCATCGCTGGGCTCCTGCTGGTGTTCCTGGCGGGGTACAGGATACTGTACCTCATCAGGACCCACGACCGTGTTGCCATCAGGAGCATAATGTCCACCGGGACCATGCCCGAGTGGTACGTGAAGAAACATCATTTCCTCTGGTACAGGCAGGTCAAGGGCGGCTACAAGGCGCCCAAGGACCCCCAGTACGAGAAACTCATGCCACCCGCCGATGAGGCCGGCGAGGAGGTGGAAGGATGAGCCGTAAATCGGACGATCTGCACATCAAGCTCTCCAAGTTGGTGGGAGCGGACAGGGTGAAGACCGACAAGATGGAGAGGCTGCTCCACAACCACGACCTGGCCCCCCTTCCGCCCATGATGGAGATGGGCTTCAAGATGATGCCCGACGCGGTCGTCAGGCCCGTCAGCGCGGAGGAGGTCTCAGAGATAATGAAGCTGGCCGTTAAGGAGCAGATCCCGGTGGTGCCCAGAGGCGGTGCCAG
>CP070808.1:942016-943415 GCA_020343715.1 Thermoplasmata archaeon | reverse complement strand
CCCGTTGTAGGCCTTCTCGGTGCCGTAGGGCGCGTCGTTGATGATGATGAGGTGCCTCACAAGGTCGCCTCCTCTCGCTCGAGGGCCTGAAGGCACCAGCCTGTTGATAACCGTTCTCCCTCCGGTAGCAGGGACCCAAGGCTGGGATATCTTCAAATATGCCCCATACCTACGGAGAACCATGGACGGGGACCCGACCTGGCTGGAGCGTTACTCGCGGCAGATAACCCTCGAGCCGATGGCCGAGGAGGGCCAGCGTCGCTTGCGCGAGGCCACCGTCGTCGTAGTGGGCGCGGGTGCCCTGGGAAGCAACTCGGCGGACCTGCTGGTCCGTATGGGCATCGGCAGCGTCCGCATCATCGACAGGGACGTGGTGGAGTTGTCGAACCTCCACAGGTTCCGTGTCCTGGGCGAACCTCACTTGGACCTGTCCAAGGCCGATGCCCTGGGAGGGGAGCTTGCCAACTCATTCCCCGACGCCAGCGTCGCGGGCGTCGCGGAGGACCTCACAGCAGGTAACGTCCTTGGGCTCCTCGAGGGCGCCGACGTGGTGATCGACGGCCTGGACAACATGGGGACCCGCTACATAGTCAACGACGCCTGTCTGGAGCTGGGCATCCCATGGGTCTATGGGGGCGTCGTTGGCACCACCGGCATGGAGGCCCCCTTCCCGGTGGACGGGCCCTGCCTGAGGTGCCTGTTCCCCGAACCCCCGGACCCGGGCGTGCTCCCCACCTGCGAGAGCGCCGGCATCCACCCGAGCACGCCCGCCGTGGTGGCCGCCATACAGGTCGCCCACGCGAGCCGTATCCTGACCGGGGCCAGCGTGGAGAGCCGCCTGACCACGATGGACCTGTGGTCCGACTACTGGCGGACGGTGGACCTCCAGCGCCGGGAGGACTGTCCGGCCTGTTCGGAGGGGCGCCGTGAGTTCCTTGAGGCGGGGTCAGGGGAGATCGCCACCTCGCTGTGCGGCCAGGACGCGGTGCAGATCAACCCTCCCCGGAGGACCTCCATCGACATGGACGCCAAGGAGAGGGAGTGGGCCAGCCTGGGCAAGGTCGTCCGGTCCGGACCCGTGCTGACACTGGACCTGGGAGACCTGAGGTTGCAGCTCTTCCCCTCCGGAAGGGCCCTGGTAAAGGGCACCGCAGAGGTGGCGGTGGCCAAGACGCTTTACGCCCGGTACGTGGGCCACTAGGAGGACTGGAGGATGTCGGTCAGGTACGTGGCGCTCATCTCGGGGGGCATCGATTCCCCCGTCGCGGCCCACCTGATGCTCTCCCGCGGCGTCGAACTGGTGCTCGTCCACTTCGACAACCGACCCTTCACTGACGATGTGGAGGTGGAGAAAGTGAAGGCCCTGATCGCCCGGCTCCGGGAGCTCCATGGGGAGGTC
>CP070808.1:940517-941916 GCA_020343715.1 Thermoplasmata archaeon | reverse complement strand
CATGTCCGGCGGCGAGACCACGAGCTCGTTCCCCGCCGTGTCCCGGGCCCTCCAACGCACGAAGTTGTTGCTCCCCTCGACCAAGGAGAGGCGGGCCGTGGCCTGCACCGTCGTGGTGCCCTCCACCTCGACCACGCTGTCGGGGGTCGTCCAGTCGGACCAGCCATCAGAACCGGGAAGTAGAACGCTGAACTCGACGGTGCCCATGTCCACACCAGAGCTCCCGTGACCAGGGTCTGGATCGGTGACCAGGCAGGTGACGAACACCTCGGTCCCGCGTATCCAGTCCGTCTCGGCGAAGGGCTCCAACGTCACATCCGATGCATCGATGCCGAAGGTGACTGAGGCCGATGTGGTCGGCCCATTTCCCAGCACGTCTGTGGCCCGCCAACGGATGGAGTGACCCTCACCCTCGTCCAGCATCAGCGCGACTATGCCTCGAGAGGAGCCTCCCTCCCCCCCGTCCAGCACCAGTCTGGCCGAGGTCCATGGACCCCAGGTCCCGAGGACGTGGTCCCGCACCTGGTACTCCAAGGAGAACGGGTCCAGCCCGGCCCCGTCGTTGTCGGTGATGTCCGTCCAGGCCTCCACGTCAGCGTTCAGCAACCAGCTCCCGTCGTCCGGGGCCATCGAGAGCCATGTGGGCCCACGACCGTCGACCTCCAGGGTGACGATGACAGCCCCAGGAGCATCGGCCCCGGTGGGCAGGTCGACGAGCCAGATGCCCAGGTCGACAGTGGCCCGGGGTACCATCGGAACGGTCCAGCCTGCATCCCAGTCCCCACCCCTGGATTGACCGGACCTGGCGACCTCCGTGCCGTCCCAGGTCATGGAGATCGAGACGGTGCCGTCGGGTGGATGCACATCCTGGGACCCGGCGTAGACCACCGCCGGCGCCGTGACCCTGAGTCCCTCACCGCCTCGGATCCAAGAGCCGGGGCCTAGCGGGCCCTGGTCATCGGCCATCAGCCGCACGGGCCCCGAGAGCTCGAGACCCGTCCGGACGTCCAGCACCTGCTCGAACTCGAAGGTGTGCATCCGGGTATGGTCGTCCCTGATCAGGACCTGGATGTCAACGGGCCCGTCGGTGGGGAAGGTCCAGCCGAAGGACAAGGTCACGTTGAGAACCCACGTCCGGTTAAGCAGGTCCTTCTCATAGCTGTGCCACGACGGTGGGAACGAGGCGTGGTCCGTTGCGCCGGGCTCCAGCTTGAAGGCTTTGGTATTCTGGGTCCACCTCCAGGATGTCCCGGCCCCTCCCGGATCGATGGTGACCTTCACCCACTGGAGGGCGTCTACGTGACGGTCGTTCCAAACGATGATCGACAGGATCTCGGTGTCCAGGCCGGGATAGTGCACCTTACCAGGCTGTGGTGAGATCAGGTTGCACGCCATCTCC
>CP070808.1:939017-940417 GCA_020343715.1 Thermoplasmata archaeon | reverse complement strand
TGGCTCCCTTGTCCATGGACCAATCCTCCTCCAGGGCGGTCCCGTTGAAGGAGTAGATGATAAGCTCGACGTCGCTGTAGTAAGAGGCGACGGCGATCCGATCACCGTCCGGCGACCAGTCCACTTCGTTCGCGCCTCTGTAGTGTTGTCGTGAATCCACCTTGGTGAGGGCCGTCCCGTTGAACGATAGGACCGCGAACTTCTCGGTGGAACTTAACCAACCCGAGATTGCGATGTACTTGCCATCCGGTGACCACTCCAGGGTTTCGATAGAGGAACATCGATAGGATGTCACGAAGGTCGTGCCGTTCCCGTCGAAGGAGTATATCCGCAAGGGGTCAGAGAAATAGCCGGATATGGCGATGTACTTGCCGTCGGGGCTCCAATCGACGGCCAACTGGGCGTTACCTGGCTGCCACGTCTCCACCACCTCGAGGTCGGTGCCGTCGAAGGAGAACAGGTAGAACGTGGTAGAGCCCCAATCGTGCCAGAACATGCAGGCGGCCAGGTACTTCCCGTCCGGGGACCATTCCAGGTCGAAGGCCCAGTTATCGTGGCCGACGCTGTCGACCAACCGCATGTCGACGATCTCAGCTGGCTGGTACGACCTGTTGCCATCCTCACCGACGAGGGATTGCGGGACCATGGTCCCCCCATCACCCGTGGGGTCCGCCAAGGACACGGTCGACGCGCCCACGCAGAGGAGGACGATAGACACAAGCATAGCAATTATCGAACTTATCCGGAACGTCATTCCACCACCCTTTCGCATCCCGGATGCGACCGGTTTCACAGGGGCCTCAGTCATTATATAATCTACTGATGATGAAAATGGTCGGGCAATGGGGGGTGCCCATAGCGTCTTATACGACCTCAGCGCATGAGGCTACCCAGAGCCTCGGGGGAGGTGACTGCGATGTCCAGGAGGAGGGTCATCATCGTCATGTGCCTAGCGCTCGCACTGTCGATCGTAGCGTCTCCGGTCAGTGGTGAGGAGGCCAGTGGGACCGAGACGGTCTACTGGGGCGACCACTACGCCATCGAGATGAACTGCCCGGACGACTCCGGTCACATGGTCGAGTGGGACATCCGGGTGACCGACGGCTCGCCCGTGAACGTCTACTTCATGTCGAGTGGGCAATACCGTGAGTACACCAACCCGCTCATCGATGACTTCTCCTATGATGAGGAAGTCTCGATGTTTAACGTTACGAGCTACAGCAAGAGAACAGGGATGTGGAATAGCCAGGACAACTACCTGGTCATCGAGACCGCAGGACACTCCGCCATCGACCACTCCACTGTGGACTACGAGGTCGAGTGGGCGATAGATGACGGACCCGATTGGGAGGACTATTGCTGTCCCACGTCCTTCGTGGTCGCCGGGGTGGCCGGTGTCG
>CP070808.1:937509-938917 GCA_020343715.1 Thermoplasmata archaeon | reverse complement strand
AGGTGGTAACGAACCCGTGATGCCCCGCGGTCCCGTCGTCCGTGGCGACGAGAACGGAATTGCCGGACAGTTCCTCCAGTTCGGGCACGAACAGCAGCTCCTCGGCAGTCCTGGCACCGACAGCTACGGTGACATCGCATCCCGCGGCCACGAGGGCCTCGGTCAGAGGCACGAGAGGCGCGGTCCCGTTGCCACCTCCCACCAGGAGGGCACGTTCCTCCCCTTGGAGCTGGAAGCCCCTTCCCAGAGGTCCCCTGACCCCTACCCTGTCCCCTGGACCTAGGGCACATAGGGCCTCGGTGGCCTCGCCCATCCTCTGGATGGTCATGGCCGCATTCGGAGCTATTCGGGAGAAACCCATGGGCACCTCGTCGACACCGGGTATCCATACCATCACGAACTGTCCGGGTGCGGCCCTGGGCTGCCAATCCAGGACCAGGGTGCACTGGGTAGGGGTCTCCCCTCGCCTTTCGACGACGGTGGCAGGTAAGGACCTCATCGTCCGCCACCCCGCAAGAGAAGCCCTTGCACCTGGGAGATCGAGCTGTGGCCATGGGACCCGAGCCATTCCTGCAGGTCCCTTGCTATCTTGTCAAAGACGTTCGGACCGTTGGACCGGATGGCAGTACCGACCTGGACGGCGGTGGCCCCGGCCATCAGGTACTCCAGGGCATCCTGGGCAGTCGATACTCCCCCCACTCCGACCACCGGTAGGTCCACCGATGATGCGATCTCGTGGACGCACCTCACGCCCACGGCCCTTACGCCCTCCCCCGAGAGCCCTCCGTAGGTATTGGCCAGGGCGGGGGCGCCCATCTCCACGTCCACCACCATCCCCTTGAGGGTGTTGATGGCGACCAGTCCAGCCGCGCCCCCCTCCTCCGCGGCCTTAGCCAGGGACACGATGTCGCTGGTGTTGGGGGTGAGCTTTGCCATGACGGGTACGTCGACCACGTCCGTGACCGCCCCGACCACCTGGCGGACCAGGTCCGGGTCGGAACCGATCTCGGCCCCGTACCCCTTGGCGTGGGGACAGGAGAGGTTGAGCTCGACGGCGCTGGCCAGGGGTGCCAGCCGCTCTGCGACGCGGGCATACTCCAGCGCATCCGAGCCGAAGACGGACACGATGACGCGGGCGTCGGCGCGCTCGTTCAACCACTCCAGCTCCTCGGCGAAGGCCTCCATCCCGGGATTGGGAAGGCCCATGGCGTTCATCATCGAGTGGCCTAGGGTCACCACAGTGGGGTTGGGATGGCCCTCCCTGGCCAGTTCGCAGATCGACTTGGTGACCACAGCGGCTGCGCCACCGTCCAGGACAGAAAGAAGCGATGGCCCCGTCTCCCCCAGGATGCCAGAGGCCAAGAGGAGTGGATTCCGGAGATCCATCCCCAGGAGGTCCACCGAGATG
>CP070808.1:935977-937409 GCA_020343715.1 Thermoplasmata archaeon | reverse complement strand
GTGCTGGTCTCCGACGGGCAGTACTCCGCCTCGGACCAGGTGGTGGTCATCGTGGAGGAGGCCCCGGAACCCCCGCCCGTCACCCCTCCGTCCTCCAAGGGGCCGAGCATGTGGGTGTACATCGTGGCCTCCATCATCCTGTTCGGCGTGGGGTACGCCGCGGGATTCTCGCAGATGCGACGACGGGATGGGACGGGGCCAGGCACCGTGCTGTCCGACGTAGAATCGTGACACGCCGTGTCAATCCGTCGAAGCTTGAACCAAAGATATAATATACACGCGCGCCAAGTAACAATACCGATGCGCGCCGGGGTTTCGTGTGCGGTAGCGGTAGTCCTTGTTCTAGCATCTCTACCCCTGGTGTCCATACTTTATCCCGACGGCTCCCTGGCCTCGGGCTCTCCCGTCATCAACCCGGACAAGCAGCTGGTGGTCGACAAGACCCGTTGGGTGACGGACTACGAGGTCTGGAGGGAGGTCTTCGTCTCCTCCACGGGGAAGCTGTACATCAAGGGCGGTGGCACGTTGGTCACCGACAACCTGGTCCTGGACGGGAACTCCCTCCTGACGGTGCAGGGGGGCACGTTGGAGATAACGCCCCGGGCCCACAGGACCTCTGCCATGATCTCGGGCCACTGCAGCTGGTTCGAGGTGGTGGGACGTTCCGTCGTGCGCATCCATGGTCCCGACGGGGGGTACGACATCTCCACCAGCATGGGCTGCACCGTGGGCATCAACGTGAGCTCCAGCCGGGCCATCCACATCACAGATTCCACCATCGACATCCGGGCCGGGGACGGAGCGTCACCCCCCGAGCCCTTGACCTCCTCCGACCTTTCCGGTAGGGCATTCTCGGGCGGCGACGTGGACCTGAACCTGACGTCGGAGAACGACCACGAGATGGTGTGGCTGGCGGGATTGGACGTACACCTGGAGGCGGGTGAAGGGGGGAAGGCCCCCGATGCCGTGGCACCCCCGCCTGACAAGGAGGGCAGGCTCAAGGGCCTGGGCGGTGGCTTCACCAGGGGAGGTGACGTCGGAGGCCGGGTCGGGAGCGGTGGCGACGTGAGGATCGCCCTCCACGGTACCACGGTGGAGGTCTCCAACGCAGGCTTCAACGTCACCGCAGGGACGGGTGGCGACGGCGGCGACGGTGCAGCGGTGAACATGAACGTCCTGGCGGGTGCCGGGGGCGGCGGCTACACGGGCGGAGACGGTGCCAGCGGCCTCGCCGAGGAGCACGGCGCCATGCCCGGTGGCGATGTGTCCGGCCAGGCCGGGAGGGGCGGCGACATCGACCTGATAATCGACTCCGTCGACCTGGACCTGAGGCTCGCCCGCTTCGACATGAGGGGAGGGGACGGCGGGAACGCCGGCGATGGCGGAGACTCCATCGGCCTGGGCGGTGGCGGAGGCGGCCAGGGCCACCACG
>CP070808.1:934441-935877 GCA_020343715.1 Thermoplasmata archaeon | reverse complement strand
CCCCACACCATCACGGTAACCAAGGGCGGACTGTCCGACAGCTTCGACCTCACGGTGGAGGCCTCGATGGACCACACCTTCTACTTGGACAACTTCCCTCCAGTGCTCCTGGTCACGGCTCCCGACGACGGGTCGCTGCACAACGTGTCCACCGTGACCTTCGAGGGCGAGGCGTGGGACGCCGTGATCACCACCACCGAGGGTCTGGCGTCGATGAGGTACCGGGTCGATGATGGGAACTGGACGCCCATAGACCTGCCCGAGGTGACCGAGTGGTCCTTCGACGCCGTCCTGGAGGACGGCTTCCAAGTGGTGGAGATCCAGGTGTTCGACCGCATCGGTAACATGAACTCTACCACCGTCACCGTTGAGGTGGACACCATGCCGCCCACGCTGGTCGTCCTCGCGCCCGAGGACGGCCTTTTCATCAACTACACCGAGGTCACCGTCGAGGGAATCACCGACCCCGGGGTCCAGGTCACCGTGGACGGGGTGTCCGTGACCGTGGACGCTGAGGGCAGGTTCAATCGGAGCCTCACCCTCGTCAACGGCGTCAACACCATCGTCGTGGTGGCCACCGACGTCCAGTCGAACACCGTCACGGTGACGAGGACCGTGACCGTGGACACCATCCTCCCCGAGGTCATCCTGGACCAGGACGAGTTCATCACCAACCAGCTCACCTTCACCCTGTCCGGCACGAAGAAGGCCGACGCCACCATCTACGTGAACGGCTACCTGCCCCAGTTCTTCGGCTCCACCACGTTCACCACCCAGGTGGACCTGCCGGTGGAGGGCCTTAACGACGTGGACATATGGAGCGAGGACCTGGCCGGGAACAACTGGTCAACCTCCATCCTCATCGAGAGGGACACCACCCCGCCAGAGCTGGTGGTGGGCCAGCTGCCCGAGTTCACCAACAAGAACACCGTGACCGTCCAGGGCAGCACCGACGATCCCGAGGCGATCATAAGGGTCAACGGCGAGGTGGTCAGCCTGTCGGGTCTGGCGTTCTCGAGGATCCTCCAGCTCACCGAGGGCGATAACACGGTGACCGTGGAGGCGGAGGACCCCCTGGGGAACGCCGCGGACCCCGTGGTCCAGACGGTGATCCTGAGCACTTCCCCGCCACCCCTCATCATCACTACCCCGAAGAAGATCGAGACGGAGGAGGACTCACACGAGCTGGAGGGCGAGACGGACCCCGGTCTACCTGTGTCCGTCCATGTCATACTCGGGGCCTACTCCAAGACCTACAACCTGGTCGCCGGCGACGACGGGGCCTTCAACTTGACGGTGGCCCTGCCCCAGGTCGGGAACCACTCCGTCACCGTGACCGTCATCAGCGAGGCAGGAAACCAGGCCAGCGAGGAGGTCTTCTTCGTCCGCAACCGGGTCGAGCCGCCGCCGCCGCCTCCGCCGCCTGAGGACTCTTG
>CP070808.1:932904-934341 GCA_020343715.1 Thermoplasmata archaeon | reverse complement strand
CGTGGACCGTGATGGTCTGGGTCCCCTCCTCCAGGGGGTATGCGATCACCACCTCAGTGCCATCCATCGTCACGATCTCCCCGTTCACCTCGAGGATGGTGTCCTCGTCGGTGATGATGGTCAGCGAGACGGTATCGGCCGAGGTCATCAGAAGGCCATCGTCAGTGTACTTGATGGCATCCTCACCGTTGACCAGGACCACCAATGTGGGTGCGACGGAGTCCACGATAAAGACGACGTCGACGGCGTTGACGTTCCCCGCCCCGTCGACGGCCCTCAGGGTGACCTTGGTGGAGCCCTCGTCGAGGTTGACGTTCAGTGTGGTGAACGAGCCGTCATCCGCCGTCTCGATGGGGACCTGGTTGATGTAGACCTCCGCCCCGGCCTCGGCCTTCCCCCTGATCCGGTAGGTGGAGTACTGGGTATGGTGGGGTGAGACGGCCGGATCGAAGACCTCCAGTTCCGGCAGGACGGTGTCCAGGTAGACGAGGACCTGGGTGCTGTTGTGGTTGCCGGCCCTTGAGGTGACGTTCACCAGGATCAGGTTCGGTCCCTCCACCAGGTACGCCAGGATCCTGAAGGTGCCGTTGTCCGCAATGGTGACCCGGCCCTGGACCTCCACTTGGGTCCCTACCTCGGTCACTCCGACGATGAAGGTCAGGTTGGTGTTCACCCAAGCCCCCTCGAAGGGCTCGTCTATGAAGACGTACGGGGCGGAAACGCTATAGAACACCTCCACCAGCCTCGAGCCCCTGTTACCAACGGTGTCGTAGGCCCTGAGGGAGATAGATTGGTAACCGTTCCTGAGAATGATGGTGTGCTCGAACCGGCCGGTCACCGGATCGACTGGCACTCGGATGTAGTCGGCGGGCAGAATGGCCACCTCGAGGAAGGCCACACCGCTGTGCTCATCGTCGATGTGACCTGAGAGGGTCAGGTTGGTGCTGTTCGTGGCCACATCGTATCCATTATCCACAACTAGTATGGGGGCCTTGAAGTCCTTGACCACCAGGTCTATGTGGATGGGTCTGTCGACGAAGGACACGGTCTCCTCCTCAACCAGCCCCGAGACGTTGACAGAGAAGGTCATCGGGAGGTGGGACTGGAGGCCCTCGGAGCCCAACCAGCTCTCGACTAGAAGGTACATGACCTCGGTCAGGCCTCGTTCGTCGGTCGGCGAACCGTAGGTGGTGCCCAGGGCCGTCCCTACCTCGACATCGGCCCTCTTGATGGGAAGTTGGTTCTGCCAGTGAACCTGCGCCTGGCCAGACCACCACACGTAGATGTCGGGAAGCCCCGCGGGGCTGCCAGACGCCGTGATCGCCCCTTCGTCCATCATCTCTCGAAGGTCGTACAGGAAGTCTTGGGACCTCATGTCGCAGGTCAGGACGGATAGCCAAGCCCCGTAGGAGGGTAGCCTGTCGATGCCCTCGAGCC
>CP070808.1:931367-932804 GCA_020343715.1 Thermoplasmata archaeon | reverse complement strand
CCCCGAGAGAGGGGTATCCTCAGGAGGAACTGTGCGGCGTCTGTTACATAGGTGAAGTTGCGCAGCGGCCTACCGTCGCCCAGGCGGAGCTGGACCCCCTGCAGCACCTGGTTGATGATGGTGGGCACAACGAAGTCCTCGGTCTGCCGGGGCCCGTATATGTTGAAGGGCCGGACGATGGTCATCGGCAGTCCCTGGTCCCGGTGGTAGGCCGTCACAGTGATCTCCGAGCTCATCTTGGTGTACGTGTACGAGTTCTTGGGCTCCACGGGGTGCCGTTCGTCCACGGGGAGGTACTGGGGTTCGCCGTACAGGGCCGCGGTGGAGGCGAATACGAACAGGGGCGACCTTCGCATCTCCAGTGCCAGGTTCAGCATGTTGATCGTACCCTGGAAGTTGACCAGGCGGGCCGCCTCGGGGGCGTTCTCGCACCGGCCCATGGAGGATATCCCAGCCAGGTGGTAGATGACGTCGGCGTTGGGGACTTCAACGAGGGAGCTGGACCGGCGCACGTCCGCCTGGACCACCACCAGCTTGTCCAGGTACTTCCTGATGGGGAGCCAGCGAACCGGTTGGCGGTGCACCAGGGCGACCACCTTGCTGCACTCATCGGACGCGAGGAGGGCGTCCACCAGGTGGGAACCCAGGAAGCCGTCGGCGCCGGTGACCAGGCATCTCATCTGCACCCCATGAGGCGGGAGATGCCTTATGCCTTTCGCCCAAGCCAGCACATGGCCAGCAGGTCGGTGGTCAACGTCACCGATAGGTATATCTCGTCCCGGTGCCAATCCTGAGGCCATGAGGGCTCCGGAGGGTATACTGGTAGCATTAGTGTTCACGACGCTCGCGGTCATCGGGGCGGCCATCATCCTTGCCGAGGGGGCGGATGCGGCAGACCATTACTTCGCCGGTGATTGGGTCATCGACTACGATGCCGAGTACAGCGGGGACAACATCATCGTGAGGGGCAACGTGGCCATCAAGGACGGTGGCTCGCTGACCATCCGCAACTGCACGTTCCTCATCGACTCCCGGAGGAACGACGCCTTCTCCCTGGTGGTGGAGAGCACCGGGAACCTGTACTCGTACGACTCCACAATATCGAACAGGTACTCGGACGAGAGCTACCACCGCTACTTCTTCAACGTTTACAACGACACCGTTTTCGTCAACACCGACATCTCCCGCCTGTACGGCTGGAGGGACCGTCACGGCGGGTTGCGCCTCTACTACGGCACCCACTTCATCAAGGGCTGCACCATCCACGACTCGTCCACGTACGGCATCTACGCCCGCACCCACGTGACGATGATCGAGACCCACATCTACTCCACCTCGTGGAACCGGTTCCAGATCTCGACCAACGACCGCCTGTACAACATCGACTGGCGCATCGAGAACTGCACCTTCTCGGGCAGCTTCAACAACCCCTACAGC
>CP070808.1:929826-931267 GCA_020343715.1 Thermoplasmata archaeon | reverse complement strand
AGATGGACAAGGTCGCCGAGAAGGTGGGACTTTCACGGTCCACCTTCGGCGAGCACCTGCGCAAGGCCGAGTACGAGATCCTTCGGAACCTCTACCCGTTCCTCAAGCTCCGTTGCTGCCGCGAGGGGGACCCCTTCTGCGAGGTCGATGTCGGGGAGGGGCAAGGGGCAAAATGACCGTGCACGGGACGGGGCCTCGCGATGGCGTTCGCCGACGTGCCCCGTCGATCGTAGAAGCATGGAATTAAGGGTCGGACCGCCCGTGCCCAAGCATCTGCTTCCCCCTCCCGAGCTCGGACGGTCCTTCCCTTAGCGGGCCTGGCCGGAGTGATCTGATTCCCCCTCTCTGGATTAAGGTGACGGCCCGAACCTCACCTTTCCTCCCCCGAATGCGATACGATGAGTTGGAGTGGTGGTCGGCCTGGGGCCCCTCATGGGGTCCCTTCCCGTCCTTCGATCCTCGGGTGGGGATCCAAGAACCGTTGCGACCTTTCCACCGCGCATCATGAGATATACATTGTCATCCCCGGGATACCCAATTGTTGCCGGCACACTCCGGGTGCGAAGACACCCTCGCCGCCATTAAAACCCATGACTGGCCACCACGGGACCCGGAGGAGTCCGGCAACAATGTTTTTTTATAGTGCATTCCATGCCTGAATCGTGACATATCTTGACACTTGGGTGCGCGTGCGCCACGAATGTCCCTACTGTGAGCTGTCGGACAGGTACCCCGACGCCCAGATGACCCTATGGCTCAGCGTCCTCGTGGACATGCTGCAGATCTCGATACCTGACAACTACGACATCGAGGAGCTCATCACCGCCGCCTGGGAGACGTTGGATTTCTCCGACGAGTTCCACGACGCCGAGTCGGCGATACTCCTCATCACCCACCCCTGGATCGAGAGGGCCGACTCGGTGGTGGCCATCGCCTCAGAGGAGGAGTGCCTGCTCATTCCCCCCGTCAGCTTCAACGGCGGTTGGGAGACCCACAGGGTCATCTGCAAGGAGCAGGACCAGCTTCGTACACTGATGGACCGAGTTGGGGCCCGGGGCTCGGCCGAGCTGATCTCCCAGAGGAAGCGGGAGCTGGCAGACCTGGTCCGCGACGTCCACGTGGTGCCCACCCACTTCATCGAGGGGTTGACGCCCCGACAGGTGAGCGTCATTGTCAACTCCTACGAGCAGGGCCTTTACGACATCCCCGCCCGCACCAAGATGGACAAGGTGGCCAAGCGGGCAGGTCTTTCCCGGTCCACCTTCGGCGAGCACCTACAGAAGGGGGAGCTGCAGATCATGCGCAACCTCTACCCCCTGCTCAAGGTGCGCAGCCACCAGGACGAGCGGGACGTCACCAGGGAGGGCTGAGGCCCTTACCCCCTCGCATCAATCGTTGGGCCAGTCCAGGAGCCGCTGCTCCCCATCCAGCGCCTTGATGT
>CP070808.1:928285-929726 GCA_020343715.1 Thermoplasmata archaeon | reverse complement strand
GTAGGGCCTGGCACGTGCCGACCGTTCACCCCCAGACATTAAAAAACCATACTAATCTTTATATAAGCCGACCCTCGGCTTAAATCACGTTCACATGAGGGTCCACTGGTTAATGACCATACTGTTGGTGACGTTCGTAGTCGCCTCGGCCGCCCCGGTGTCGGCATGCATCGCCGACGGCCCCGACCAAGAGTTCGAGGCCCAGGCCGTGAGCTGCGGTACGGCGTTCCCGGACCTTGCCCTCCTATCCGCCACGACCGTGGAGGAGCTGTTCCCCCGGAGCATCGCCTTCAAGGACCAGCTGTTCGTGACATGGCAGAAGGAGAACTTCACCGACTCCGTCAAGTACTTCCTTACCCTCAGGTCCTTCGATGGCACCTCATGGTCCGATCCCATCTACCCCTCATGCGAGGACATCTACGAGCCCACCAGGTCCGAGCTGAACCTCAACCCCCGCTTCGGGGCGGACGACGGGGCCCTCTACATGGCCTGGACCTCGAACGAGCCATCCTGGACGACCGGTATCGACGATGACGTGGTGTTCAGGTTCACCGAGGACGGGGAGAGCTGGTCGGAGGTCATCGAGATCTCGGGCCATTACAACGACGGCCTTGACAAGCTCCCCCAGGTCCAATCCTTCAAGGGCACCACCTGGTTCCTGTGGGAGACCAACGATGACGTGGACTCGGACGGCAGGGACATGGACATAGTCATGCGCCCCTGGGACGGCAGGGAGCTTGGACAGACTATCGAGGTGACCCCCTCGGGGGACACCTACAACGACCATCACGTCCAGGTCGCGGCGGACGACGACAACATGTACCTCATGTGGATGAAGAAGAACTACACCTCCGGCATGGCCAACGTCCATGACGTCTGGGCAAGGGTCTTCGACGGTGGCCAGTGGGTCACGCCGCCGATGAAGCTCAACTCCGACGCCGTGGAGGACAACGGCCATCCCACCGTGGTCGCGGCGGACGGTCGTGCCTTCTTCGTATGGGAGACCACCGACACGGGCAAGCTGGGCGACGTCTCCTCGATCCTGATGCGCGAGTGGACCCCGGAGGAGGGCCTTGGCCCACGGGTCATCGTGAGCTCCCTCACCTCGAACGGCAAGGATACGACGCCCACCGGCCTTTGGTACCACGACCGGCTTTTCATCGCGTGGATATCCAATGACCAGGGCGTGACCTTCGGGGACGACGCGGACCTGGTCTACCGGGTGGCCGAGGAGGACCACGAGGGCCGACTGCGGTTCGGCGACTTCATCGAGGTGTCCACCTCCACCGACGAATACGGTGACCGGCACCCCAACCTGGTCGTCTACGACGACATCGTCAACGTTGTCTGGATCGTGGACTCGAACTACACCCACACCATCACCAACATGACCCTGCTGGAACAGCTGGGCGGTGTGTTCCGGAGCCCCGACGTCTGCATC
>CP070808.1:926726-928185 GCA_020343715.1 Thermoplasmata archaeon | reverse complement strand
GCACCTCGGACCTGCAGCTGGGCCTGCTAGCCGATGGGGAGGACGAGATGCGTGAGGTGCGCCTGGCGGTGGCGGCCTGGAACCGTGGCGAGGAGGTCACCATCCGACTCGTCCAGGTCGACCGGGTCGTCGTGGACGCCGATTGGGAGGGTGCGGACCTGGTGCCTTGAGGCCCACCCACTCGAAGGTTATTTAACCGACAAGGCCGAAATACGATACGGTGTTCGATTACCAGGTATCGGCGGAGGAGGGCCGCCGTCGGACCCGCAGGCGGCGGATGATTCTCGTGGCGGCAGTGGTCGTGCTGATCCTGATGGCCAGCCTTGTCGCGGTGGCCAGCCTGGACTACCCGGAGCTGACCATCCAGTCCATGTCGGTCGACCGGATAGACATCACCAGCGACACCCTCTACTTCAGCATGTACCTGGCGGTGGACAACACCAACAACGTCGACGCCACCCTGTCCTCCGTGGAGGGGGAGGTCAGCTCCGCCGGGAAGAGGTTGGACACCTTCTACTTCGCGGAGAACACCGTCATACCGGCCAACACGAACCAGACGGTCCATTTCGAGGTGAGGGTCCTCAACGTCCCCCTGCCCCTCCCTGATCCACTGTTGACGGTTGACGGCAGCGCCAGCGTGAGGGCGTGGGTCAGGGGCATCACCTACCACTTCACCCATTACATCCCCCTCACCCACAGTCCGGACCTGGACAACCAACCGCCTGTGGCGGACATCAACGCGCCCCGGTTCGCCCGAAGGGACAGACCCGCCCAGTTCGACGGCTCCAACTCGTACGACCCCGACGGGAAGGTGGTGGGATGGACCTGGGACTTCGGGGACGGTTACCAGATGTCCGGCAAGGAGGTGGAGCACTCCTTCATGAACCAGGGGGTGTACCAGGTGTCCCTCACCGTCGTGGACCAGATGGGCGAGAGGGGCAGGACGACGGTGGAGATCAGGGTCTTGCCCCTGTGAGCCATGAACGGCTCATCCCAGCCTACCGATCTCCTCGCCCCGGACCTCTTTCCGGACCCTCTCGCTCGCCTCGACGACCTCCTCGATGTCACCGTTCTCCAGCCAGCTGGCCATGGCCCCCGGGAACCCTTCGGCCCAGTCGATGCCCTTGACGGCGGACCGACCTCCGGAGAGGAAGGCCTTCGCCAGGGGCAGCACGGGTTCGGCCCGGGGGCTCACGATGGCCAGGTCCGCCTCCTCCACCGCCCAGCGGTTCCCGTTGAAGGAGACCGCCAGACCCCCCTCGCGGCGAACGGTCCGGAAGGCATCCACGTCGGTGATGCTGTCGCCCACGTAGATGACCTGGTCCATTCCCACCTCCTCGTGCCTTGCCGCCCTGCCTATGCTGGCCGCCTTCTCGGGCCCTCCCACCGGTCGGACCTCCTCGACGATGGAGTACACCGACAGCTCGGGCAGCAGGCCCCAGAAGACCTCGTCCAGGTC
>CP070808.1:925166-926626 GCA_020343715.1 Thermoplasmata archaeon | reverse complement strand
ACGTCCCACTGGGAGCTGGACGCCGCAGAGCGGGCGGGCCTGGGCATCTCGGACGGCCACGTGAGGCTGTCCATCGGCATCGAGGACCTACCGGACCTCATGTCGGACCTGGAGCGAGGCCTGGACGCCGCCTAGGCTCCCTGCTTGGCCAGGGCGGCCTCCCGGAGGAGCAGCGCCACCAGCACGTCAGCCGTCTGGGTGGCGTCCTTGGTGTTCATGACCGCCACCTCCCAGTCGGACTGGATGGAGGCTATGGCGGCCCACACCTTGCGGGCGTCGCCCCTGCCCTCGGGTGCGAGGGGACCGCCCTCCACAACGATGACGGGCTTGGGGAAGGCGTCCTTCAGGTCCCGGGCCAGCTGTATTATGGTGTTGTCCTCGAGCATGCCGTGGAACTCGTCGGTGCGAAGCCGCCGCACGCCCACCCACTGGGACAGGCGGTAGTCGGCAACACCGTCGGGTCCCTTCCTGGTGGCCACACCCAGCTCTTTGAGGTGTTCGGCCAACCAGCCCTCGGACTCCCTTGCCGCCACGTGGATGACGCCTGCCACCTCCAGCGCCTGGGGGTCGGGGTCGCTTACCGGCTCCGGTGGCTCCACCGAGGCCTCCACCTCCTCCTCCTCGACCTCCTCGACCAGCTCCTCCTCGGGCAGGTCCTCGGTCTGGGGCGTCACGTCCATGGAGACCGGCTCTTGGGGCCTCTTGTCAGCGCCGAACTCGAAGAGGCTGGGCTGGGCCGTGTCGGTCCCCAGGCCCAGGTCACCACCGATGGCCTCGCCGTTAACGAAGCCGGCCAGGATGCCTGGCTCCCCCACCTGGATGTGCCCCTTGAGGCGTTTTCGCAGCCTGTCCAGCTCCCTGTGCATCTTCTCCTCCTTGGACTTGGCGGAGTAGGTGTACGCCTCGTCCCGGGTGCCCTTGGTCACCAATATACGTACCTCGCCTGCGCGTGCGCGCCCGGTACGTCCCCGCCTCTGGATGGTGCGGATCTCCGAGGGGATGGGCTCGTAGAAGACGACCAGGTCGGTGCTGGGTATGTCGAGGCCCTCCTCTGCCACCGAGGTGGCCACCAGCACGTTGTAGATCCCCTCCTTGAAGTCCTCGATGAGGCCAACCTGCTCCTTTTGGGACAGCCCCTTGTCCTCGCCCTTGGTGGCCTGTCCCACGAAGCGAATGGGATGCACACCTGACAGCGCGCTGAGGCGCTGGGAGACTATCTCGGCATTGTCCCGATAGTGGCAGAACACTATCATCCGGCTGTCCGGGTGAAGTTCGAACTGGTTGCGGACGATCTGGTCCAGCATCGAGGCCTTGGGGTGGTCCTCGGTGATGGTGCGGACCCGCTTGACGACCCGCTGGAACACGGGGTCGTTGGAGAGGCCCTTGTCCGCCCGGGAGGCGCCCTTCCGGTCGGCCTCCACCTCCAGGCGCTCCAGGTACGACTCCAGGACGCGGGCGCC
>CP070808.1:923597-925066 GCA_020343715.1 Thermoplasmata archaeon | reverse complement strand
CGACGGATGATAAAGGAGCTGTCCGGGAAGGAGCACCTGGTCATGACCGCCGTGGCGGTGTGCTTCCCTGGCTTCACGGACGCCCTTGTCGAGATGGACGTGGCGACGGTCACGTTCAAGGAGCTGACGGACGAGGAGATCGAATGGTACGTCGGCACGGGCGAGGGCGAGGGCAAGGCGGGCGGCTACGCCGTGCAGGGCGTCGGGGTGAATATGATCGAGGAGGTGGAAGGTGACCGGGAGACGGTGATCGGACTGCCCTCCACGCTGCTCAGTCAGATGATCGAGGGCCGCTAGGCCGTGTCCCCGCCCCCATCCTCGTCATCATCGGGAGGGTCGACCAGGTCATCGTCAATGCCAGGTCGTCCACCCCTCATCAGGAGCAGGTAGGCGACCACCAGTACGGCCACGAGGACGGCGACGATGATGCCACCGAAGAGCAGCATGCTCCCGTCCCCCCCACCGCTGGTTGACGGTCCGTCGTCCGGGGGGTCCACGGGCGGACTGGGCGGGTCGTTGACCGTCACCGAGACCGAGGCGATGGCGGTGTCACCGTCGTCGTCCTCGACGAGGACGCGGACCACGTACGTCCCGTTCCTGGCGAAGCCGTGGGAGCCTCGGAGGTCGTGGCTCGTCCCGCCGTCACCGAACTCCCAGGTGATGAAGTGCCCGCCGATGTCCGAGGGGGTGTCGACGATGTCCACGGAGAAGTTCACCGCCTCCCCCGTCTCGATGACGGTCCGGTCGATAGAGAGGGTTATCTCCGGCACCACGTTGCCAACGGTCACCTCGACCTCCAGGCTGCTGACGGCGCCGTCGGGGTCGGTGACCCGGAAGACGGCCAGGTAGACCCCGGATCGGACGAAGGTGCGCTCCACGTACTTGCCAGAGTAGGTTATGCCGTCGATGACCCACTCGTACTCCAGCCCAGGCTGGTCGCCGGGCGTGTCGCTCCCCCTGCCCTCGAACTTGACGGGCACGTCCTCGTCCACAGTGGCCGATGGCCATGGGCGGACGATCTGGACCTCGGGGGGTGCGTTCATGATCGTGATGGTCGCCGTGGCCGTGTACGTGGCTCCGTCGGAGTCCATCACCGTCAGGCCCACCTCCACCACACCGCCCTTGGTGTAGGTGTGGAACACCTGGACGTCCCTTCGGCCCAGCCAGTCTGTGGCCGTCCCGTCCCCGAAGTCCCACATGTAGACCAGGTCCACCTCGTCGGAGGGCGTGTCCGTCCCGGTGCCCTTGAACTGCACCGGTACCTCCTTGTCGTATGGCTCGCCCGCGACGGGTAGGACGATGGTGCACGAGGGCACCTCGTTTACCACGATGACCAGGGTCGTCACGCTCCCCGTCGCCATCTCGGGGTCCCGGACGGTCAGTTTAGCCGTGTAGTTGCCCGACCTCGCATAGGCGTGGACGACCTGGGGGGAGACCAGCCACTGGGAGGATATGTCATCCCCGAAGTC
>CP070808.1:922020-923497 GCA_020343715.1 Thermoplasmata archaeon | reverse complement strand
TCCAATTACACCACTCCGTCCGGCGACGAGGGTCCCAGGCCCACGGCCCAGTGGCTGACGGTGCACTACGTGTCCATGGACAACAACCTGGACGCCTTCGGCGAGTGGCAGGCGGACCTTTGGAGCCTCCAGAAGGTGGGCTCGTCCCCCGAGAGCCACCACATTGCCCTGTACGACGGCGACGAGGACGGGGACACTGTGGTCCAGTACGTGCTCCAGGGCGGCGTTGAGAACATGTCCACCGAGGAGGTGGACCCCAGCTGGGGCCCGGAGATGAACCTGGGCGACCCCGCCACGCTGTCAACCTTCGTGACCTGGGCCGCCACCGAGTACCCCGCGGAGAAGATCTGCGTGGTCCTCAACAACCACGGAGGCGGATGGTTCGGCATATGCTGGGACGACACCGACGAGGACTTCCTGCCCCCCAACGAGGTTGCGGAGGCCCTGGAGACCATCCACTACAACCTGGGCCGCAAGGTGGACGTGGTCCTGTGCTACGCCTGCCTGATGGCATCCACCGAGTTCGCGTACGAGATCTACGAGCACGCCGACTACCTGGTCGCCTCGGAGACCTTCTCGTGGGGCTCCGAGCAGCACGGCCCCGACGACTACCTCATCGGCAACTACCCCTTCGACGCCATCTGGGGACCCGTGAAGGACAACCCCGAGATGTCGGCCCGGGAGTTCGCGGTGCACGTCGTCGACGCCTTCCAGATGTACGGGCCCTGGAACGCCCCCGACATCATGGTCTACCGGGACTACTCCTCGGACACCGTGTCCGCCATCGACCTGTCCGCCATGCCGGACCTGGTGGCGGCGGTGGACAGGCTGGGCCTGGAGCTGGAGTCCTCGCTGACGGGACTGGGCCGCATGATATCCCACACCCAGCTGGTAAACAGGGTCATCGGGAGCCCCCAGGAGCCCGAGGAGTACTGCACCGAGTCGTTCTCGGGCCAGCCAGACTACATCGGCCAGGGCACCTGGGTGAACTACGACCTGCTGGACTTCATCGACCAGCTGGACAAATGCGACATCAACGAGCTGTGCAGCGAGGCCACGCTACGGCAGGTGCGGGACGCCGCCGGTGCCGCCATCATCGCCGAGCGCCACGGGACCGACGAATCGTTGGGCCACCACGTGGACGCCCACGGCCTCTCCATATGGATCCCCTACAGGTCCACCGAGTACCGGGACTCCTATGAGACCACCGCGTTTGCGAGGGACACCAGCTGGGACGAGTTCCTCCAGGCCGCCAACATCCTCTGAGGGCCTAGGCTGTGACCTGAGAGCCGCACTCCGGGCACATCTCCCCACCCTCTTCCTCGCCAGCATCCTTCCTCGGGAACCAATGACGGGTCCGAAGGCATATCCTGACGAGCATCAGCATGACGGGCACCTCGATCAGCACGCCAACCACCGTCGCCAGGGCCGCCCCCGAGCTTAGGCCGAAGAGCACCGTGGCCGTGGCAATGGCCAC
>CP070808.1:920437-921920 GCA_020343715.1 Thermoplasmata archaeon | reverse complement strand
CCCGCAAACGTTTTACCAAAGGTCGACCATGGCCAGCACATGGTGGACATCGTTGGCCTGGCCCTTATATTGGGACTCCTCGCGTCGGGCACTTTCCTGATGTACTCGATGGAGGTCTCCAGGTCCGTCCCCCGGGTGCGCATGGCGGCGGTGCTGAGCATAGGGTTCATGCTCGCCTTCATCTACTGGTACACAAAGGAGCTGTGAAATGAGCAAGGTGGTCAAGCGGATGCCGTGGGACGATGCCCCGCCCGAGAGACGGGCCCCCACCCCGATGAGGATCCAGGACCTGCCCGAGGAACAACAGCACCTGCTGATGCTGACACCCAAGCGCAACCCGAACGTGGAGTGGGAGGAGGACGAGGAGACGGGCCTGGTAACGCTGATATACCCAAAGAACCTCTCGGGCATCGAACGTACCCTCGCCGCCGTGTTCAGGCCCGTCATGGAGCTCAGGAGGCCTCTGGACGCCCCCGGGTCCTTCATATGGCTAATGTGCGACGGTGAGAACAACATAGCCACCATCTGCACCGCGGTGGACCAGGCCTTCAAGGAGCTCATGGAGCCCGTCCTCAAACGGGTCGTGAACTACCTGGAGATACTGGCCAAGCGGGGCCTGATATACGTGGGAGAGCTGGACGATGAAGATGAAGGTTAAGGTCGAGAAGAAGAAGCCCAAGGAGGTCGTCACCGCCCTGGTGTGTCCCCATTGCAGGGGCACCAACCTGACCTGGGCCGGAGGCTACATCACCGGCCAGAAGTACCATTGCACCGACTGCCATTACAGGGGCGCCTTCGTCCTCGAGCGCAAGGTGATCGTTGGCGAGGACGAGTCGGTTGAGGAGCTGTGACCGTGAAGCTGAATGTGAAGAGCAAGGGCGGGCCTGTAAAATCGGATAAGGTCACCACCTGCCCCGAGTGCGGCAGCACCTCCATCGAGTGGAAGATGACGCTGGATGGCCTTCGTCACGCGTACGTGTGCAACGATTGCGATTACACGGGCGAGGTCGTGCTCGAGACCGACGCCCGCTCCGGGTGACCGAACCCTTTTTACTCACATCGCCAATCACCCCGAGCCGGTGAGACCAGGTGTTGCTGAACCTATTCCAGGTCAGATTGAGGGCCAGTCAGGTCCCAGAGGGGCACGTCGCCCAAGGCACGGTGAGGGCTGAGCCCGGGGAGGTCCATCCCGGGGAGGATGCCGTAGTCATCATCGATGTCCAGTTCACCGAGGGGGGTCCCCCTGGACACCTTGGCGTCAATGTCTCCCCGCCGGAGGACTTCTCCACCGGGGAACCAGGGATAGACATCCAAGAGGAGGGCGCGACCATCACCATACCCACCTCCACCCACGACGAGGTCGAGCTGGGCACGTACTATCTACAGGTGGTCTACTCCGACGAGGAGAGGGAGCACTTCGAGGCCGAGGCCCCCCTGGAGATCAAACGACACTGGGTGCGCATCGGGAACGTCACGGTGACCC
>CP070808.1:918839-920337 GCA_020343715.1 Thermoplasmata archaeon | reverse complement strand
CAGGATGGTCGTACCTCCACTCGGCTCGCGGTCGCCCCATGTTGGTGTTCAGGGATACGTCCTTGTATGTGGAGTAGTCGTCGGCCTGGAAGGTCACGTCCTTGACGGTGGTGCCGCTGGCGCCCTCGAGGACCAGGCCGAGGCCCCCGAAGTCCAGGATCTGGACCCGGTCGAAGGAGACGGTCTCCGAGGTGGAGACCAGGATACCCTCGTGGACGTTGCGGATGGTCACCCTCTTGAGGTCCATCTCGTCGTACACGCGGAAGTAGTACGGACGGCCGTTGGAGCTGACGATGTTGCTGTCGTTGGCGGACAGGCGGCCGCCGGGGGTGACGTTGATGCCGATGGAGCCGTCGGCGGCGCCCTCGATGAGGACGGAGGAGCTCCACAGGGTCAGGTTCCCGTTGACTATGACGTTGCCCTTTACGGTCACCACGCTACCGGTCACAGTGGTGTCCTGGTTGATGACCCAGTCGCCGGTGGCGGGGGGCTGGTCGCCCACGATGGTGCCCCCCAGGGCACCTGGGATGAGCAGCAGGGCCATGATGGCCAGTCCCATCAGGATGATGGCCATCGCCATCATGCTGAAGAGCCGGAGATGCCGGTTGCTGGGGTGGACCTCTCTTCCCATCGGGTACTCACCTTCTTCTCTGGTTGGCTCCAATTCACGAAGGCGGGAGAAAAAGGTTTTGGTTTGCTTTGTCGTGACGGAACCTCCCTTCGGCTGGGGAGTCGTTTATGGGGCCGGGACCGGGATTCGAACCCGAGTCGAGGGATCCACAGTCCCTTAGGATGACCAGCTACCCCATCCCGGCCACAAGGATGTGGGCCGAGGCATAACTCCGGTGGATAATAACCTTTCGTACATCCCAAACCAGCATACCATCCTTGGGCATAAGCCTTATTATCAACCTTGGCTATGGCAGAAAGGATGCGCCTCCCCCGGTTCTGGAAGGACCGAAGAATACTCGCCGTTTCGGTTGTTGCCATCGTCATCATCGCCGCTCTCAGCTTCGGCGCTTGGTCCGCGGTGGGGAGGGACCGGGTGGAGGAGATCACCTTCGGCGAGGTGATGGCCACCTCCACGTCGGAGCGCACGGCCTCCTACGACCACGTGGTGGTGTCGGCCGACGCGCCCATACTGGCCTCCGCGGCCACGCCCCTGGCTGTCTGGTACGACAAGCCGGCTGGCGAGTACGGGCTGGTCCCGCTGCTGGTGGACGGCGAGGAGGAGGAGGCCTCCCAGCAGGCCCGCCTCAAGTCCTACCTGTCGCTGTCGTCGCCCCTGGTGGTCGACGGCGCCGACCACACCACCGCCAGCATCCAGGCGGCCCTGACGGCCTTCGCCAGGTCCAGCGGGGCCGTGGTGGTCGACATGGGCTTCGAGGGCTACTCCGCCTCCATGCACGCCTCCCTGGTCGCCTCCTACCTGGACATCCCCGTGTTCGTCCGGGAGGGCCCGACCTCCGACAAGGCCATCAGGCAGGCCCTGGAGGAG
>CP070808.1:917236-918739 GCA_020343715.1 Thermoplasmata archaeon | reverse complement strand
GGTGTTGTCCGCATACCCGGCAATAACGATGTTTCCATCGGGGTCGACCTCACAACAGGTCAGCATCTCCTTCTCAATGCCTCCCACGAGGGTGGAGAACTCCAGCCCCGGGTCGATGGTGAGAGGCAGCGTAGGGTCGATGCCCTCGGGAAGGACGAATCCCACGGTCATGTCCCCGTGGATACGGTAAGCGCCAGGTTCCCGTCCCTCCGGTCCAAGACCCTCTTGGATGACCACGGGTCGGGCATCCCGGAGGGTGACGCCTCCCGAGGTCAGCAGGAGGTCGCCAGTGACCGGGTGCACGTCTAGTCCGTCAAGGCCATCGTAGTACATGGAGATGGCATCGCTGTCAACCCCGGCGTCCAACTCGAGGTCGTACTTCAGCAATCCATCGGAAAAGTAGAATCGGATGTCGATACCTTCAAGGACCTCCTCGTACAGGACCGCCTTGAAGAACCTCGCACCTGTGACCCAACCGGCCGGGTCCTGCCCGATGAAGTAGTTGGAGGTACCATCCAGCGCCGACACGCCCACGGGATGGACCTGCCTGGCACCCGACAGCCACATGGAGAAGGCGAACGAGCCATCCGGACCCTCGTAGGAGTACAAGGCGCCGTCGACTCCGAAGGCCACAGAGAGGGGGTCACCCCGAGCGTAGTAGGACACGCGGGGGTCGTCCAGTTGTCCCCGGTTCTCGATGAAGTAACCCGTGGAGGTGATTGCCAGAGCCTCCAGACGGATGTCGACCGGAACCTCGCCGGTAACCACCTCCGACGGTGTGGGGCCTTCCTCACTCCCAATATTAATATGACAGCACGGCTGGACGATGAAGAGGACGGCGACGAGCAGGGCTATGGAACGGATCGCCATCAGGACCCACCTCCATACTCTACATCACCATGTCTCGCAGGGCTATTTCAACCTTGCCTTCGGACCCTGTTCGGCCCGGTGGACGAGTTCGGCCGGCCCTTTGGGCCCGTTGTCTCAGCCGTCCTCCTCCTCCTCGACGATCACCTCGTCGATCCTCAGGGGCCTGGCCTCGACCTGGAAGCGGATGTCCTCGTCAATCTCTGGCTCCAAGGGAGGGGTGCCGGGGAATATCTCCTGCATGGCCCATTCCAGCTCACGCCTGAACTCGGCCAGTAGTCCCGTCAGCGGCTCCATGTCGGTGGAGGCGGCGAAGAACTCGAGCACCTCCTGGTCGGCCAGCACGCCCAATCTCATGACGATCTGGTAGCCCCTCTTCTGGGTCTCACCGTAGTACCATACCTCCGCCTCGAATGGTGGTCCCTCCAGAACGATCTCCCTCACCAGCTGGATGTCGATGCCGCCAAGGGCACGCTTGCCCACGTCCAGCATGTCCGCCCCTCTGATCGATGAAGGGTACCTGAAGATCCTGGCGTCGCTCAGGTGGAGACGCTCCTTGATGAGGCGCCTCAACATGGCTGTGTTGGCATGCTCCTTCGTGAAGAAGATGGGGCACACCACGTTGGCGTGACGCCT
>CP070808.1:915628-917136 GCA_020343715.1 Thermoplasmata archaeon | reverse complement strand
CCTGTCCGCCTTGAGGATGAGGACCTCCCAGTAGCGGATGAGCTTGTACCGCTTGTGGACGGAGTAGATCTCGTTTAGGCCCTGCTCCGCGTCGGGTATGAGCACCGGGAGCGGGACCGCCCCGAGGGTCAGCCTGACCGTCTTCTTGGAGAGCCGCCAGTGCCTGAACCTGTCCAAAAGCCCCATGACGCGATGACATAGCCGGCGGGACCTTAAGGTCCTTTCGCCTTCGTTCGAGAGAGATGGTACGGCCTGGGGGCCAAGTCTAAAGCCCTAGGAGCGTCCAGAACGCCACCTCGAGACCGAGCTCGACGGCGGCCCCCAGAACGCCACCCTCGCCCTCAACTGCCTCCCCCTCGTTTATCCCTTCTTCGAGGGGACGGGTGATAATCCAGATGCCTACGATTATGAAGAAAGCTAGGAACCCGATTATGGTCCATGCGAGACACACATACACCATACCACCCGATGGTTCCTTTGTCCAGATGCCATAGATAAGTATGACCTCAGAATCGGTCGCTTGGTGGTCCTGTCAACCAGATGTCGGCACGGTGCGACCTACGACTTGGTCAGAACATGTCGAGCTCGATGAAGATAAGGATGCCGATGGCCCCGAAGGTCAGCAACAGGAAGAACAGGATGCCGAGCGCCACCGATGCTGGGTCCGTCATGATATCCCCATATGATATTGGTACGTCCGATAGAAATAATTGACCGTCCATCGGTCCGGTCCCGACCCACTACTACACGAACAATATGTAGATCAGTGCCACGGTCATGAACAGCACCTCAAAGAACCCCCATGCGCCCAGGTCCGACCTCTTCGCACGGGTGGATCCCGTACCTCTATCGGCCTCAGAAAGCCCTGCCATGAACAGGAAGCACAACGCAAGGAATGTGAAGACGACCAGGATCTTCGCCAACAGGATGAGCCCCTCTGCCACCGTACCACCCGATTAATGGTTCGGCGGACCGTGTTCTTAATGATAGGCATCGGAACGGTCGTCTTGTGCCCACATCGGGCGTAAGTCGACACAATGAGACTACACAAGATCGATGCTCTCCTCCAGCTTGCGCATGCACAGCTCCCGGTCCTCCAGGACGGATTGGCTGTCCTCGAGCAGCTCGGCGGCCTTGTCGTAGTTCTGCACCGCCTCGGCGTAGATGTGCATCGACTCCAGGGTCTTTGCCAGGTTGTAGTAGCCCTCGGGGTCGTCCCCCTTGATCTTGATTGCCTTCTGGTAGCAGAAGGCCGCGTCCTGCTTCCGGTCGAGGGCGAACAGGGTGGCGCCCTTGTTGTTCCACGCACGGTAGTGGCGGGGCTTGATGTTGAGGGTGATGTCGTAGCAGCGGAGGGCGTGGGGGAAGTCGCCCATCGCCTGCAGGGCGGCGCCCTTGTTGAACCACCCCTCCTCGTGCTTGTCGTCCAGCACGGTCACCCGGGTGAAGGCGGTCAGCGCCGTCTCGTAGTCGCCCAGCTCGAAGCTGACGGTGCCCTTGTTGTACCA
>CP070808.1:914018-915528 GCA_020343715.1 Thermoplasmata archaeon | reverse complement strand
AGGAACGTGCCCACGGGCATGGACCTTCCCAACCGGAGGCCTAGGGCCCAGGTCGCTCCCTCCTCCTTGGTGTCGGTGTCATCGATGCCGACCAGGAGCCTCCTCATCACCGGTGTGACCACCTCCACCTCTGCCAGGTGGGCCCCTCCAGTGCCCCCCGTGCCCCCGAACCGCGCCCGCTTGACGCCCGGGGCCTGGGCGAGACACACCTTCAGGGCGTAGCCCGCCCCCGCAAGCCCCATCCACCTGGTGTGGACCTCGTCACCGTGGACCTCCACCGCCCTCAGGGCCTGTGCGCCAAGCTCGGATGCCGCTGGGCCGAACCTGGGCTCCTCCTCCCCGATCATCGCGTCCATGATCAGCGTGGTGCCCTCCACGGACACCCTCTTGACGATGCCAGAGGCCCGCCGACGGTTCCACGAGTCCCATTCTACCGTCCCCTTTACCGTGCACTCCTCCACGATGCGCACCATGCCAGCATCCTCGTCGACCAAGGTGAGGAAGCACTGGCACCAGTGGTCCCCGTACCGTTCGTTCACCTCCTCCGGGGTGAGCCATCTCCCGTCTTCCGCTGTCACGACTGGTGCAACGGGGCAAGACCAGAAAAGGGTTTTGGGGGGGCACCAGACGACTGCGAACCCTTTTAATCGTCCCAGGTCATAGGCGCATATCGAGAGGAGTGTCCCTTGCCCAGACCAGGACCGAGCCCGTTGACGTTCATCCTCGCGCTCCTCCTGATGCTGACCTGGATGACCCCGGTCATGCCCGGAGCGGCGGAACCAATCCAAGGGATCCTACCCCAGTGGGAGGAGGGCTATGGATGGTCCTATAAGGTGGATCACGATGTGGACTATGATGTAGGCGATACCATCCATATCAACCACATCCAGGAGAACTGGACCCGGACCATCTTCAAGGTCCTGGACGTTGAAGGAGAGAAGCAGTACAAGGTCTTGGAGAGCCGGAGGGGCACCCTATCGGGGACGGTGACCTACGGTATCACCTACGGCGTCACCGCCACGGCATGGGGGAGTGGATGGACGTACTTCAGGGCTTCGGACATGGCGGTGATCAACCAGTCCTTCAACCTCACCTTCACAGGTGACCTCCCCCTCGGCCTCGGTAAGTTCACGGGAGGTTTCGACAACTTCACCACGTACGACCCCCCGATGCCCATGATGGAGTTCCCCATTCCCTCGACGCAATGGTCCGTCAGGTCCACCATCAACACCACCACCGAGTTCTACATCCTGGTCCCCACCCAGGAGAGCAGCTGGTACAACACCTCCGAGGTCTGGGACCTGAACGTGACCGCCACAGGACCCACATCCATGACGGTGCCTGCCGGCACATACGATGCCTTCAACATCCACGAGACCGGGACCCGCTCCAACGCCACCGAGACATGGCCCGTCAATCGGAGATGGTACTACGCCGACGAGGCCCTGAACTACATCAGGACCTTCGAGGGGCACGAGCTTGTCTGGACCGACGCCGTCTACGTACCGCC
>CP070808.1:912406-913918 GCA_020343715.1 Thermoplasmata archaeon | reverse complement strand
GTGGCCGTCCGGGGCACCGTCATAAAAGCCCCCGGCACGATATCGGGTGGCCATGTCATCCTCGAGATCGGTGACGGTGATGCCCATATGGCCGCGGCCGCATACGAGCCCACCAAGGGATTCCGCGGTCTGGTGAGGAAGCTGGTCCCCGGTGATGAGGTGGTCGCCTGCGGCAGCGTGAGGGACGAGCCGCGGACCCTCAACCTGGAGAAGCTCAGGTTGATCTCGCTGGGCTCGGACATGGAACGGTTGAAGATAGCGAACCCAGGCTGCCCCCAGTGCGGTAAGTCGATGAAGTCGATTGGGGCGGCGGCGGGATACAGGTGCAACAACTGCGGAACGAGGGCAGGGGAGGAGGATGCCACCTTCGAGGAGAGACCCCGGGACCTGGAGACGGGCTGGTACGAGGTGCCCGCCGACGCGCGCCGTCACCTGGCAAGGCCCCTGGTCCTAGGGATCCGCCGGGAGCTGGATGAGGTTTAGGTCACCAATCGCTCTCGAGAAGCGGGGGAAAAAGGCTAAAAGATACTGCACCCTTCACCGGCGAGTGAACCAGCAACCAGGAAAGGAGGTTCCTACACCTCCGAAGGGCAGCGGCAAAGAATGGGTCGAGGAGCTTCGGGCCCCCTTCCTTACGGCCTCGTTCATTCCCGTCCTCGTGGGCGGGGCGGCCGCATGGGCCGCCGTCGGTGTCCTGGACCTCTGGCTCTTCCTGGTGACGATGGTCGGCGTGATGCTCCTGCACCTGGGGGCGAACGTGACCAACGACTACTGGGACTACGTGGGAGGCACCGACGTGGTCAACCGCTTCCGAACCCCCTTCTCGGGGGGCTCCACGTTCCTGGTGGAGGGCAGGCTGTCCCCCAGGAAGGTGCTTCGCTTGGGCCAAGGCTTCATCGTGGCAGGCTCCCTTGTCGGCCTCTACCTGGTCTACGCCATGGGCGAGGACGGATGGGTAGTGCTCCTCCTGGGCCTCATCGGTGTGGGCGGCGGCTACTTCTACTCGGCCCCGCCACTGTCCCTGGCGAGCCGGGGCTGGGGCGACCTGGTCATCGGCGCCCTCTTCGGTCTGCTGGCCGTCCTGGGGACGTACTTCATCCAGACGACCACCTTCACCCTGGAGGCGGTGGTGGCCTCCCTCCCCGTCTCCCTATGGATAGCCGCCGTCATCTGGATCAATCAGATCCCCGACATAGAGGCCGACGGCTCCACGGGCAAGCGGACCATGGTCGTTCGATTGGGCATTGAGCGGTCCATCGACATGTACTCGGCCATCCAGGTCTCCGCCGTGGCGATAATCGTCGGAGGCGTCATACTCAACCTCCTACCCCTGGAGGCGCTCCTGGCCGTGGCCGTGATCGTGCCTACCATGAGCGCCATCGCCATCCTGAGGAGGTCCAAGGGACTGTACCCCGAGGTGGTGCCCGCCCAGGGCATGACCATCATCACCCACCTGGTGGGCGGCCTCCTCCTGTCGGCCGGCCTGGTGTTGGGCGCCTGACCCGCTTACGC
>CP070808.1:910793-912306 GCA_020343715.1 Thermoplasmata archaeon | reverse complement strand
CCCTCGATGAGGCTGTAGGGCTTGCCGAGGGTCACGTCGGAGGTGAACATGATGCCGGAGGTGTAGGAGTTGACCATGCGCTGCACGACGATGGACAGCTTCACCTCCTCGTGGGAGAAGCCCTGCTGCACCCGGTAGAATATGGCCCGGGGGGTGAACAGCGAGGACCAGCACTTCTTCACGGCGTCCAGGAGCATCTCGTGCCCCTTCACGTTCAGGAAGGTCTCCTGCTGACCGGCGAAGGACGCGTCGGGCAGGTCCTCGGCGGTGGCGGAGGAGCGCACCGCGACGAAGGCGTCCGGGAAGTCCTCGATCGCCTTGTCGTAGGCATCGGTGATGAGCTTCTCCAGGTCGTCGGGGATGGGCTGGATCTCCATGAGGTCCCTGATGTCCTTCGAGGCCTTCTGGAGAGCCTCGGTGTCGTCCTCGTCCAGGTCCTTGAGGTGCTCCATGATCTTATCGTGAAGGTCGTTGGCCTCCACGAATGCATCATAACCCTCGATGGTGACGTTGTATCCACCGGGCACGCGAATGCCCGCCTGCGTCATCTCGCCCAGGTTGGCACCCTTGCCACCCACGAGCGGGATGTCGTTCTTGTCGACTTCTTCGAACCACGCGATGATGGCCATATAAATACCTCTGTCGAGCGGGGAAACCTGATATTGCTAGTAAAAACTTTCGGTTTCGAAGCAGGGAGCTGGTACTGATAGGAGTTGGCCGCCCTAACCCGACCGCTTCCCCGACATGTACTCGATGTCCACCCTTCCGATGTTGACCTTCACCACTGAGTCGGGGGTGTCGTCCTTGGCGAAGAACTTGTCCACGTCCGCTCCGAACTGCTGGAGGAGCACCGTGAGCCCGTGGCGCTTCTCGGTGTCGTCCCGGGGGAACGAGACCGTGCCCCGGAACTGGGTGGTGGCGTACTCCTGCTTGCAGTCTGGGCCGTCGTAGCCCTTGTCCAGGACTGCCTCGCCCCAGACCACAGGGTTGGCCCGGAGGACGTCTATCTTCTTGCCCTCCTGGGCGCAGTGGAAGTAGATGGCGTTGGCCTCGGCGTCGTACCCGTGGGAGATCGTCACCAGGTAGGGCTCGTCGTCCAGGCACATGGCCATCGTCACGTAGTGGGCCTCCCGCAGGATTGCCACCAGCTCCTCCCTGTCGGTGATCTCCTGGTCCTTCTTCCGCATCTCCCAGTGTCCCATACCCACACCTCCTAAAGGTCCATCAGCGTCCCCACGTCCAGGTCGGTGGCACCGTGACCAATCCCCGCCTCGGGCGGCGTCGAGACCACGCCCAGGTCCACAGGGGGTCCTGGTATCGGGTTGTCCGCCAGCAGCAGATGTCCGTCCAGGTCGGCCCAGTCGCAGATCCCCACCATCTGGGAGGCTGCGGCGATGCCGGTACCGGACTCGATGAAGCAACCCACCATCACCTTGAGCCCGTACTCCTTGGCCCGCTTGGCCATCCTCGCCCCGGTTGTAAGGCCCCCCACCTTCTGGAGCTTGATGTTGAT
>CP070808.1:909168-910693 GCA_020343715.1 Thermoplasmata archaeon | reverse complement strand
TGGAGGCTCTGGTCGTTCTGGGCCACCTCGTCGGGGTGACACTCGGCGCAGTCCAGCGGCGAGACCACGGCGCTGATGGTGTAGCCGTTGTGGCTGAAGGCGTCCACGTCGGACTCCTCCGCCTCGTGACAGTCTATGCAGCTCACGTCCTCCTCGGCGTGCTTGCTGCTCGCCCAGTCCGCCGTGACGCCGGGCATCACGTCGGAGTCCGTGTGGCAATTGATGCATGGGTCCTCCTCTGCAGAGGCCCTGCTCTCGCCGGAGTCACCCGATGCGGCCAAGGGCTCGATGTCGAATACATCGCCCGTCCCCACGGGATTGAAGAGCGTCAGCGCGAGGATGGCCACGATGAATGTGAATAGCCCCAAAAGCAGGACATCGCCCCTCACCCTGAATCCCTCGCTAGGTCCATCGGAAGATGCTTCAAATCCGTCCACCATCATACTACCTTCCCTACCCAGAGTCCACCTTTCCCCAGGTCGTTTGTGAAGACGTGTTACAGCATTTAAAGGTTCACCCTAAGATGTCAAATGGACCTGTGGCTTGGCTCCGAGTCCATCCAGGACCATCGAAACCCTTAAGGTCGACCAGAGCTTAGATTCGCAACCGCTCCGGGTGTGGTCACGATGTATCTTCGTAGGGGACTGCTCTTCGCCATCGCAACGTCCGTCGCCATGGTGCTCCTGCTCTCCATAGCCACCGCGGACGACACGGAGGCCCGCACGGTCATCAACGGCGACGTGGTGGTGGACCACGACCTCACGTGGTACGACGACGTGTTCGAGGTCCACGGGAACGTGACGGTGGAGGGCGGCACACGCCTGAAGATCCTGCATGCCACAGTTGAGATAGTGGGCACCCACAACGGCTCCCACTGGTTCAACGCGACCCCGGGCTCCACGTTGACCCTGGACAACGGGACCATCAAGGGCTCCCCTTACCCAGTGGGCATACACCTCGGGGGCATCGGCCATATGGTGGACAGCATGGTGACCAACGTGTGGACGTCCAACGTCACCCCCGCCATCGATTTGTCCGGCGCCCTCACGATGCTCAACACCGTCGTCGAGTCGGCCCCCGACTCGACTGGCATCCTGGTGACGGGATCGTTGGAGGCCGAGTCGTGCGAGTTCCGTGACCTGGGACTGGTGAGCGTCAGGTTCTCAGACCCCACGATCCCAGGGTGGTCCGCCATCCGAAACTGCTCCTTCGAGCATCCCAGCGCCGCCGCGTTCGACACCTTCGCCCTGTCGTTCCAGCTGTCGGAATCCATCACGCATACAGTGGACATCACGGTGGACGGCTGCTCCTTCGATGATTTCAACTACGGGGTCGAGGCCTTCCTGAACTCCTCGATGGTCAACCTGACGGTGACGGCCTCGGACTTCACGGGTTGCCCCACAGGCATGACGGTGACCGGGAACGAGGCGAACCTGGTCGTACGGGGCTGCACCTTCGACGGCTCGGGCACCGTCGGGCTGTCGGTGTACGTCCTCGAACCCATGATGAGACCCCTGGACACCAC
>CP070808.1:907523-909068 GCA_020343715.1 Thermoplasmata archaeon | reverse complement strand
GGGCGAGGATTTGGATAAACAGTGATATAGTGGGTCGCTCCATTCGGGCCCCATGGAAGGGGTAATGTATCTTCTGGGACTAATCCTGGCGCTGCTGGCGGGATTGCACGTCACCCGCGCCCCGGCCGGGGCCGATGGTGGCGTGGTGGGCGAGGCCAGGGCCAGCTACGAGGGGACCACCAGGTTCCGCAGGGAGGGCACCAAGTTCTACATGGGCCGTTCCGTGCTGCACCTGGCCCCGTTCATAGGCTTCCTGGTCGTTTTCTGGGTGATCATCTTCATCATCGACATCACGTACTCGTACTACATCGGTTCGGTCAGGTCGTTCCTGGGCTACGCATTGGCGGCCTCCATCATCGGCCTGATAGCGAGCATGGCCATCCGATCGTCCAACGAGGAGTTCGACGTGGAGCAGCTGGGGGGCGGACTCAGGGGCGCCATGGGCGGCAAGCCCGTCATCATCGTGGTGGGCGTGGTCATCGCCGTCCTGCTCATGGCCATAGGGTTGGGAGGCGCCTACTCGGTCATCTGCGTGGTGCCCCTGATCATCATGCTCATCGTCATGGGCACCATATTCATGCGCGCCCGCAGGTCGATGGTTGACCTGGGCACGGCCGGGGACGCCAAGGCCGAAGGGCCCAAGGTCAGGTCGCCGGCCAGGTACGTGGACGGTGCCCGTATCGCCGTGGCGCTCATAGCCCTGGGGATACTCATCGTCTCCTCCTTCATGCCCTACGTGGCCCCCGACGGGCTGGTCAAGAACCCACTGTACGAGTCCCTGTCCGAGAACGAGGTGACGGGCGAGAACAACATCACGCTGGAGGACCCCAACGAGGTGCGCGTGGTGTCCTGGCTCCTGGCCACCCAGTACCTCCAGCGGTCCTACGGCGAGGCCGCCGCCACGCTGGACTCCAGCGGCTCGGGGCTGTTCTCTTACACCGACCCCGCCTACGTCAACGGTAGGTTCGTGTGGGTCAACGCCCCCTACTACGAGGCATGGAAGTGGTTCGGTGGCAAGAAGGTGCCCTTCTTCGTGTACGTGGAGAACGACCCGGCCAACATCTCCGCCGAGTCGACGGACCTGACCCACAAGGTGCGCACCGAGCTGGAGACCCACGAGACGCGCATATCCTGGGACAAGCGGCTGCACCAGCTGGCCTTCTCCCGGTACTCCGCCCAGTACGAGATTGCCCAGATCAGGTTCTCCATCGACGACGACGAGAACCCCTACTGGATCCTCTACCTGGCGGAGCGGGACCTGGTGTACAACATGCTCCACCTGGAGAAGATCCTGATCGTGGACGCCACTTCCATCGACCGCAACTGGGAGTACGACGTGGAGGACCCGGACATCCCCGAGTGGCTCGAGGTGGTGTACCCCGACTCCTACGTCTACGACTGGGTGTGGCACTGGGCCGAGTACCGCCTGGGCCTCACGTACCGGTGGTTCAACAAGGCTCACCTGTACGAGCCCGACGACGAGGCGGCCCGGTTCATCGTCATCCAGGGGACCACCTACTGGCAGATACCCCTGGTCCAGAAGAC
>CP070808.1:905874-907423 GCA_020343715.1 Thermoplasmata archaeon | reverse complement strand
GGTGGTGCCGGTGCCCGAGAAGCCTCCCGTGCCCCGCTGGGTCCATACCCGGATCTGGTTGATGTAGTGGTTGGTGATGACGATGTCGTCCCGGCCGTCGCCCGTCACGTCACCGGCGTCGATACCGTAGGCGTAGTTGTAGGCGTAGTACCTCCAGGTGTGGGAGGAGGAGAAGGTGCCTGAGGAGGACTGCAGATGGACCTTCATCATCCCGTAGTACTGGTAGGCCCACGTGGAGGTGTAGGTGGTGGAGACGGTGAAGGCCACGTCGACCCTGCCGTCGTTGTTGAAATCGCCGGCGGCGCAACCGCGGACGTAGTAGGTGTACCAGTAGTAGCCACCGCTGGTAACCGTCATCGACCTGTGGAGGCTGAAGCTCCCGGTACCGGTCTGGAAGTAGATCTCCCCGTAGCTGGCGTAGGTCGCCAGGACTATGTCGTCCCGGCCGTCGTTGTTCAGGTCGGCGATGTCCAGGTCCAGGACCTGGCGGGTCAGGCTGATGGTGGACTTGTCGAAGCCACCGGTGGCCTTGCTCTTGAAGATGTTGACGGACTTGCCGTTGTAGGTCCCCACGGCGAAGTCGTCACGCCCGTCGTGGTTCAGGTCGCCCACCTCGACGGTCCTGGGCGTGTCGTCGGTGTTGACGTCCCTGTCCTTGATCATCTTGCCCTGGGCGTTCTGGAGGAACACCGTGGCGGTGTCGGCGTCGTAGTTGACGACCACCAGGTCCGCCCTCCCATCCTTGTTGAAGTCGCCCGAGGCGATGGAGAACACGTCGGAGCCGGCGTTGATGGTCTTCTCGGCCTCGAAGGGTGCCAGGGTGTCCATGTCCAGGTGGAAGCCCGTGGTCTCCGAGATGAGGGTGGACTCGGGGGTCTGGGTTCCCTGGCGCCAGTCCCATGAGGTCTTTATGGTCTTGTTCACGTTCTGCTTGAGGTAGTCGGTGCCCTCGAACTGCATGTCGGCCTCCAGCACGTTGGACTGCTTGGGGAGCCGTATGGAGTAGTCGGCGTTGTCGTCCTCCTTGGTGTAGTTGATGAGACCCTCGTCCTCACCGTTGGAGAAGGTGGTGACGATTCCGGAGGCGGCCATCACGTCCTCGGTGACGGTCGAGCTGGTCATGAGCAGGGCCATGACCACTAGGACGGTCAACGGGACGGAGATTCCACGCGACCATCTGATAATACCTTCTTTGTTCATGGGATGCCCTCCTAGGATGTTCGAAAGATTGATTCGGGGTTATATTTGTTTCCTTTGTGGCCTGCACGGGGTGACCCAGGGCCTGCGCCCTTCATGGCCTCCTCCTGCTGGATATTGCGAGTGCGATGAGTGCTGCTCCGAGGAGCGCGAGCATGACAGCGGCGCTGCCGAAGCCGGGGGTCTCCTCCTGCTCCTCCACGTAGACGGTGATGCGGGCCTCGGACTCCTCGTAGCCATCGGAGACGGTGAGGGTCACGGTGTATAGGCCAGACTTGTCGTACTCGTGGTTGGGGAGCAGTTCCGTCGACGTGGTGCCGTCGCCGAAGTCCCACACGTACTCCAACGGGTC
>CP070808.1:904205-905774 GCA_020343715.1 Thermoplasmata archaeon | reverse complement strand
CACCTCCCTGGATGTTGAGGGCCCCGGTGACGGCGTCTAGGAAGAGGCCTGGTCCATCCTGGAACACGTCGCCGACGGCGAGGCCCATCGTCTCCCGGACGATCTGCTCATGGGTGGCCATCTCCTTGTGGGTCGCCCCGACCGCCATCATGGCCACGGCGACCACCTCCCCCATGCTGGTGTTGAGCAGCACCCGCTCGGCAAGGGCGATCTCTCCCCCCAGGTGCGGAATGGTGGGCTTGTGACGTTGGCCCGTGAAGGCCTTGTAGTGGGACCTGCCCGGGTCGTGGCACATCACGAGGGCGTCGGGGTAGCATCCCTGGTGGATGGCCAGGGCCACGGCACCGTAGGCCGGGTGCGAGAGGGCTCCCTGCCCCTCCACCACGATCAGGTCGGGCCGTCCCTCGTCCACCTCCAGGACCATCGCCTCCACCTCACCGGCCATGAAGTCGCCCACCATCGCGTCTATCGAGGCTCCCGCATCGCATCCGATGAGCATCCCGCTCTGTCCGGTGGCCACGAAGGCCGCGTCGAGGTCCCGCCGACGAGCCTCCCACACCATCTCCACCGCCACGGTCATCTTCCCGGTGGAGCAGTCGGTCCCCGTAACCAGGACCACAGGGGCCCTCTTGTAGGCCACCTCGCCGTTGAACAGCCGCTTCCTCGCCGGGGGCCGGCGAAGGTCCGTGATCGAGGCGCCCCCCCGCTCGGCCGCGGCCCTCATGACGGGATCGTCCCCAAGGAGGTCGTGGAGCCCTGAGACCACGTCCACTCCCGATTCGAGGGTCACGAGCAGGTCCTTCCGGTCGTGGTCGGGAAGCCCGCCCCCCTCCGGGGCCCATCCGAAGACGACGACGTCGAGGTCCATCCGGAGGGCGTCGCCGATGGTGTTCACCACCGGTATCCCCTCCCCGGGCGACCCGATGTACTCCGAGGCGTTGGTGGGTCGCTTCGACCTGTCGATGGCGACCACCACGTGGTCCTCCCCGTACCTGATGAGGGCCATGGCCGTCTTCGATGTGAGGGGACCGAACCTGTCGTTGACGAGGACGCCGACTCGACGGGGTTGCCGGGACATCGGACATCGTGATGGTCCACCGGACGATTTAACCCCTTTGATGGGGAGGTCCGACCGTAGGTGGGTTGGATAGGGGAAGGGGAGGAGCCGACGGCGGGAATCGAACCCGCGTCCTGCCGGTTACAAACCGGCTGCTCTGGGCCATTGAGCTACGTCGGCTTTCGCTTCTGCCCTCCCTTAGTGGTATTGAGAATGATAGGCCCCCCCTTGTGGCCTCACACCTGTGTGACGTGAGGTTCGAAGTTCTCGTAGTGGACGGCGAGGTCCCAGATGTTGCCCGGGTCGTTGATCCAGGTATCGTCCTGGTCCCGGAAGCCACCGCACTCGATGGCCTCGATCTGGACCAGCCAGGTGCCCTTGCCAAGGGTCGAGCCCAGGGTGCGTTCGATCTCTGCCAGCACCGATGCCGGGTCGCTACCCTCCACCGTCCGGTTGATGGGCACGCTCGCCAGCGGGAAGGTCAGGGTCAGGTTCTCCTCGGTCCCGTTGGC
>CP070808.1:902533-904105 GCA_020343715.1 Thermoplasmata archaeon | reverse complement strand
AGAGGACGGTGGGCGTGGTGTAGATCAGGTCCAGGTCGAACTCCTGGAACTCGTCCATCGTCTCCTCGGGCTCGTGGTGCTTGACGAGGCAGACCTGCTTGTCGCCCTCGGTCTTGAGCACCCTGAGGACCTCGTACCGGCCAAGGGTGTCCGCATCCTGGAGCACGTGGGGTTCCCTCATGTGGCATTCTATGAGGTCTATGCACAGCCCCTCCTCCCAGTCTATCTTCAGCGTCTCCAGGATCTCATAGGAATGGATGAGCTCGAACATGGGTGCCAACGCCCTCTTGTCCTCCTCGGTGGGCACGAAATCGATGGTCAGCTTCCTCATGGTATCATCCACATTGAAAGGTGTCTGGATATATAAACTATCATAAATCAATTGCTCAAATTCCTAGTATTTTTCCCTCCTTGACAGGAACTAGATACCAAAACACGAACAGGTGATTGGAATGTTGGGAAAAATATTCGGAAACAACGCGATTGACGGACGGGAGAACGAGAACAAGGTCGAGTACGAGGACCGGAAGAAGAGGGCGAGGCTCGCGGGCCTGCTGTACCTGAGCGTCATCATCTTCGGCATCAGCGCCCAGGTCACCAGGATGAGCCTGATCGACGCGGACGACGCCGCGGCGACGGTCGGGAACATCGAGGCGAACATGACCGCCTTCAAGCTGAGCTTCGTCAGCGACCTGCTCATGACCATGAGCTACTTCATGCTTGGTCTGGCCACCTACCTGTTGTTCGAGGGTGTGAACAAGAGGGCCTCCCTGGCCCTGCTGGTGTTCGTCACGGTGAGTGCCGCCATCGGCGGCGTGAGCCTGCTCCACCAGTACACCGTCGTGCACCTGCTGGTCGGTGACTACATGGCAGTTATCGGCGCGGAGCAGGTGGCGGCCCAGGTCATGCTGCACCTGGACATGTACACCTCCGGGACCTTCATCGCGCAGATCCTGGGCTGGGGCCCCTGGCTGTTCCCCCTGGGATACATGGGTTACATGTCGGGCTACTTCCCCAAGGTCCTTGGCATCCTGCTGATGATCTCCTGCTTCATCCACGTGTCCGATGCGCTCGTATACTTCGTGGCCCCGGAGATGCACTACATCACCTCCATGGTCCTCGGCCTTGCCGCGGTCACGGAGTTCGCCACCTGCGGATGGCTCATCCTGAAGGGCGTCCGGGCCCAGGCCTTCTGAATGAGACTGAAGCGATATCACGAACACACGTCGGGATGATGGAAGGGTGAGAGGGTTTTATCCTCGATGACCCCTTTACTTCTTTTTTTTTGGAATTTGACAAGTGGGGTTGTCGAGTACTTTTTTAACCGATATGGGACCCATATCCGACCCCCCTGGCTCCAGTTGTGGAGTACTCGACAAGGGTCCTTGTGCCGTACGGTTTTAACGCATCATCAAAGCGTATTTCATTCCTAGGCAGACCACATTCCCTCATCCCCCCAATGCCCATTCTTATATCAAAGATCAGATGTCAAATAGGAGAAAATGGAAATAGTACGTAAACACATGCGTTTACACGATAAGATGAGCCAGGTGCAAGTCAGGGTTCCGGAGA
>CP070808.1:900855-902433 GCA_020343715.1 Thermoplasmata archaeon | reverse complement strand
GGCCCGTCCTCCTTTCGCACCTCCACGTCGTAGTGTCGGATGCCGGAGCCCGGGGTGAAGTCGGTGCCGATCCACCGGAGCAGGAAGGTCCTGGTGTCCTGGAACCCGGGCATGTCGGACCAGGTCACCACTGGTGCCTGGGAGTCCACGGTGGTCTGGGTGTCGCCCTTCCCTCCTATGAACAGCTGCTCGTTCCAAACGGCGTCGCGGGAGCGCATGCGGAAGTAGTAGGTGATGCCCTCCTCGCCGGCGAAGACCTCGGAGGTCTTGGTGGTGAACACCTGCCAGTCGTTCCACGTTGGCTCCGTCGAGACCCTGTACTGCACGTCATAGGTCCCCGCGGGTGCCAGGCCCGAGCCGGGCATCATGTCCTCCGCGGACCACGTGACGGTGAAGTTGAGGGAGTTGGAGTACCTGGGCGTCGAGGCGTGGCCAGTGGGTGCGAAGCTGTCGACCCGCATGGTGTACACCGGGGACGGGCGGGACATCAGGTAACCGTCGAAGGCGTAGACCCTCCACTTGTACGACGTGTCGTCGTCCAGGGCGAACAGCTCTGGGAGCGTGAACGTGGCCACCACACCCTGCCGGTAGTCGGCCTGGGTGAAGCCCTCGCCCTCCTCCTCGTTGAACAGGCTGTACCTCATGTCGAAGGTCATCGTCTCGAAGGAGTTGCTGAAGTCACCGCCCTTGGAGATCTGGACCACGTACTTCAGAAGGTCGTCGTCGGTGTCGTTGGCGTAGAAGTTGAGGGTTGGTGTGGCGTTGACGAACCCCCTGTCCTTGGGGCTGACCATCACCGGCTTGCGCGATGCGTTGTTGTACAGGATGTCCAGGTTGTACAACCTAAGGGTCCCTGGGGTCTTGGAGTAGATCTCCAGGGGCACCGTCACGTATCCCTCGGCATCCGCGTGGTGGGACGAGTCCTGCACGTAGTCTGTCAGGGCGTCGGCCAGGTCTGTGACGTTCGTCTGACCTATGAGCTCCCCTGTCATGTTCCACTCGATGCTGCCGTCGCGACCCAGGTCCAGGTAGAGGTTGGTGGGGTAGGTCTGGTACGTCATGTTCATGTGGATCCACTTGATCGTGTCGTACTTGGCGGCGCTGGACGAGTAGGTGGTCACCTTGAGCCAGAACCGGTCGGTCCTGTTGATGAGGTCGTAGGTGGTGCCGTTGGTCAGCTCGGTCCAGTCGATGGTGTCGGTCAGGAAGTAGATGTGGGTGTCCCCTCCGTTCCGCACGATGTCGTAGGTGAAGTTGATGTATCGGACCAGGAGGGGCTGGACTATGGGGTTGGAGACCCATGAGCCCTGGTACTCTGTCCGTTGTACCCACAGGCCCACGTTGTCGCCGTCCCGGTTCGCTGTGGCGGCGTCGATGAGGCCATCCCCGTTGAAGTCCCCTGCGGCCACGTCCATGACCGGGTGCTTCGAATCCCACTTCTTCGATGTGGTGCTCAGGGAGCCGTCCTTCTGCTTGAGGAACACGAACTTCTTGTCGTTGCCACCGCAGACCACGTCGTTCTTGCCGTCGCCGTCGTAATCGGCTATCCTCGGCCAGTTTGGCTTGGTGGCCCCGGAG
>CP070808.1:899172-900755 GCA_020343715.1 Thermoplasmata archaeon | reverse complement strand
AACGGCGACGGCTACATCGACATCGCGTTCACCGACTACGTCGGGACCGGCGACTACGACATAACCATCCTAGAGGGGGGGTCCGATGGATGGAAGAGCAATCGGTACCACGGAATCGACATGGACACCTATAGCCGGAGCAAGATAGCGGACGTGGACAAGGACGGCTACGGCGACCTGATAACCCACAGCTTCACCTCCCCTTCGTACACCCTCAGGGTATGGAAGGGAGGCATCTCCTTACCCACGTCTGCGTCGATAACCAAGACCGCGTCGTACGGCTACAACATCGCGGTGGCAATTCCCGAAGGCGAGGGAGGTGGGCCGAAGGCCTACCGGGGCACGTTCACCTCCGTCCCCATAACCCTTCCCGACACCCTAACCCAGAAGTGGGACGTGGCCTATCTCGAGGGTGCCTTTCCCGCCAACACCTCGGCGAGGATTACCGTGATGGACGGCAATTCGGGTTCTCCCATCACGGGGTACAAGGACCTGGCGGCCATGGACGTGGACCTGTCCGGCATCACCACCAACAGCATCAAGCTGGAGGTGACCATCCTGACGGAGCTGAACACCACCACCCCATCGCTCGACGCCCTTACCGTCAAGTGGATGGACCGGCGCGAGTGGCGTGACGAGTTCTTTGGCCCCGGCAAGGTCGATCGCCTGCTGAACATCGACGTGGCCGGCGGCACCATGCAGACTGGGGACATCGGCGGACAGGGACCCCAGCTGATCTTCCCCTCGCTCATTGGTGATGCCAACTACACCACGTCCCCGCTAGCCTTCTACGACGCGGGCGGGGCGGACTACCTCACCCGGGACCCCTTCGACTTCAAGGTCAAGGGCACCACGGCGGCGGACATAGCCGACGTCAACGGTGACGGCTTCATGGACATGGTCTTCTCCATCAAGCAGTCGGACAACGACACCTTCGACACCAAGAGCCCCCTGTTCGTGGGCGGCCCCATGGGCATGCAGAACGTGCCCCAGCACAGGTTCGACACGACGGGGGCCACCGACGTGGTCCTGGAGGACATCGACGGCGACGGCTACGTGGACGTGGTGTTCTCCCAGGAACAGAAGTCCGGTAACTACACCATCGGCAGCATCCTCTACTGGGGCTCCGCCGACGGCTTCTCATCAACACCCGACCTTACCTTCTCCACCAACGGCGCCACCGACGTGGAGGTCGTAGACGTGAACGGCGACGACACCCTGGACCTGGTGTTCGCGTGCTTCCGCGACACCACCTCCACCTCGACGGACAGCATGGTCTTCCTCCAGGACGGCACCGAGGGCTTCTGCGCCACCGCCGTCGATTACCTGCTGCCCACCAAGGGCGCCCGTGCCGTGGCCTCGGGCGACATCGACGGCGACGGCCACGTGGATGTGGTGTTCGCCAACGGCCTGGCCGGCGGCTTCGCCGAGATAGACAGCTACGTCTACTGGGGCAAGGCTGGCGGCGGCTTCGAGACCACCCCCCTGGCCATCGCGACCAAGGGAGCCGAGGACGTGCTGGTCACCGACCTCAACGGCGACTCTGACCTGGACCTGGTCTTCGCCAACCACTGGGACAACTC
>CP070808.1:897470-899072 GCA_020343715.1 Thermoplasmata archaeon | reverse complement strand
ACGCCACCCACGCTCGAGGTCCTCCTCGAGGACGGGGCGGCCTTCACATCGGAAACGGACCTGACGGCCATCGTGAGCTACGATGACGCGACCCCCGCGTCCCGCATGTGGCTGGCATCGGACGACAGGTTCGACCTGGTGGACCCCCAGCCCTTCGCCGAGACCTTCACCTGGTCCATCGAGGCCGTCGAGGGCGACAAGTTCCTCCACGTGATGGTCGAGGACGGGGTCGGCAACACCGCCACGGCCTTCACGAAGATCCACTACGCCACGGTCATACCGGTCATCATGCTGGAGCTGCCAGGGGGTGACACGGTCCAGGCCGTGGACAACATAGAGGTGGAGGTCACACCGGTGGACCCCTACGGGGCCATAGAGGTCCAGGTGGCCCTCGATGACGGCGACTACGGACCGTGGACCCCGGTCACGGGGACGCTGCAGGTCCCGTTGCCTTCAGGCCTCTCCGATGGTCCCCACACCATCCACGTGAGGGCGAGGAACGCCCCCGGCCTCATCTCGGAGGTCACCGACATCGAGTTCACGGTGGACACCCTGGCCCCCGTCCTCGAGATCATCGAGCCTGAGGACGGCTCCAAGCTCTCCCAGAAGGCCCGGAAGGTCCAGGTCACGTTCACGGTGGAGGACGCTTCCGGCGTATCCGAGGTGAGCTACAGGATCGATGGGGGCGCCTGGATGGACGGCCAGACGACCGACAGGGAGCTGGACCTGGAGATGGATGCCTTCGGGGAGCACACGGTGGACGTCAGGGTGGTCGACGGTGTGGGGAACCCGACCGTCGGTTCCACCACGTTCAAGCTGGAGAAGACCGAGGAGGATGCTGGGATCGGCAGCCTCCTCAACGCCATGGGCCTGTTCGTGGCCATGGTCGTCGTCGCGGTAGCCCTCCTGCACGCCCGCCGCAAGGGATGAGGCCATAGCTTTCGGCTCAATCCCTCAGGGAGTCGTGCCTGGGACAGCCCACCAGGTGGTCGTTGACCATGCCCGTGGCCTGCATGAAGGCGTACATGATGGTGGGGCCGATGAAGCGGAAGCCCCTCGCCTTCATGTCCTTGCTGATCCGCCTCGACAGGTCCGTCTCAGCCGGCATCTCCGAGAACGACTTGATGTTCGTCTGGAGCGGCCTCCCGTCCACGAAGCCCCAGATGTAGGCGTCGAAGGAGCCGAACTCCTCGGCGACGGCCAGGAAGGCGTTGGCGTTGGAGATGGCGGCCTCGATCTTCTTCCGGTTGCGGACGATGTCGGCGTTCCCGAGGAGCTCCGTTACCTTCGTCTCGTCGTAGGCTGCCACCTTCGCCACATCGAAGCCGTCGAAGGCCGCCCTGAAGGCCTCCCGCTTGTTCAGCACCGTGGTCCAGCTCAGGCCCGCCTGGAAGCCCTGGAGCACCAGCTGCTCGAAGAGCCCGTCGTCGTCGTGGAGGGGCGTCCCCCACTCGGTGTCGTGGTAGGCCCCCATGGCGTCGCCCACGTCGGACCAGCATCTCTCGGCCATGGGTGCCAATCTATGGTGGCACTTATGAAGTTACCCGCTGAGAAGCAGGGAGGAGTGGACGGGCCTGGTCCGGTCTATACCGACTTCAATAT
>CP070808.1:895767-897370 GCA_020343715.1 Thermoplasmata archaeon | reverse complement strand
GGCCTGCGGGACCACCATCCCGGCGGGGATGGCGTTCTGTCCCCAGTGCGGCGCTGACAGGGCCGGGAACGTGGCTCCGCCCCAGGGCCAGCCAGCCTATCCCCCGTCGACCGTCCCCATGGGGCCTGTGCCGTTTCCCCGGATGCGCATCTCCATGGGATTGCTCATCGCCCTCCTCGGCCTCATCCTCGTGGTGACGGCCATGGCGATGTTCAGCTGGTTCGTCATAGAGATATCCGAGGAAGGGTACGACATGACCCAGAGGTTCGGCCTCAGGAAGCTGGAGATCACCTCCGAGGGCTTCGGCGAACCCATCAAGGAGACCGCCAGCTACACGGAGCTGACCCAGGAGATGGAGGACCAGATCGTCACGGACGACGTGGTGAGGAATACTTGGTGGACGCTCCTGATGGGTGTCATAGTCGCCGCCTTCTTCATCCTCTTCGCCTTCCTCGCCCTCCTGGGCATTGTCCGGGGCACCGTCACCTGGGTCCCCGTGCTGACCGGTCTGGTCGCCGGCATCCTGATAGTGGTCGCGACGTCCTACTTCGCCATCGCGTTCCAGGACGCCCTGGAGGAGGACATGGGTCAGGAGCTGACCGAGACCGAGGGCTCCTCGTTCGGGATAGGGGCCGCATGGTACCTCGCCCTCGTCGGTGGCATCCTGATCCTCCTGAGCGCGCTGCTAACGAAGGTCCCGTCGGCCTATAGGGGCCAGATGGTACCAATGCAATAGGGTTAAATGCCTCCTAAATCATGGCAACGCGGATGAGGCCAGTATCCCCAGGTATCTTAATTGTAGTGACGCTGCTCCTCTCTAGCGGTCTTCTCGTTCCGCTGGAGCCAGCTGACGCCTGGGGCAATGGGAGCTCGGCCAGCATAGAGTGGCCCAACTTCGGGATCCATGACATTACCTGCGACATCGCCCTCCGTACCGCCACCTACACCTCCCCAGAGCTGCTGACCTGGATGACGGACTGGTACATCCGGAACGCCACCGATTACGGCTACTCGTTCGACCCCCGCAGCACGGCGCCCACGGCGACGGACAACATAAACGCGTACACCGACGACCCCGACTCCCACTGGCAGGACTGGGACAACCACACCCTCTACCGCAACCGCCGGTCCTGGTGGGACCCCCCGGAGGGGGACGCCGCCACCCGGGTGTCCCACCTGTACAACCAGACCCGGAACCACATCTACGGATGGCTGATGAACGGGTCCGTCAGGTACGACGAGGACCAGCACAGGGCCGCCTACTACGCGGGGCTCATGGCCCACTACGTGATGGACATCACCCAGTTCGGTCACACCGACTTCACTCGGTTGGACCACAGCCACCCCATGGACGACCCCCAGCTGGCCACCTACCACTCCTACTACGAGGCCAGGTCCTGGTCCGACAGGGCCCTGCGCACCGTCCACGTGGACCTGATGGGTCAGCAGCTCCCCGAGACGACGAGGGTCTCCGACCCGGCCCAGGTCGTGCGTGACCTGGCCGAGTTCGTGGCCGCGCGCCACGGTCCCGACGTCCAGTTCCTGGACGTGGACGCCAACACCGTCATGCTGGGCTCGACGTACGTCAAGATGCTGGAGATGT
>CP070808.1:894060-895667 GCA_020343715.1 Thermoplasmata archaeon | reverse complement strand
GGAGTCCACCGAGACGCGGGTGGTGGGGGCCTCCACCGCCACCAGGTCGTGGCCCGTCCTCCTCCCGGGGCTGTCGGCGGGCAGAAGCAGCACCCCGGTCCCCGGGAGAAGCAGCTCGTGCATCCTACCGGAGTTGGGCACGTGGACCCTCTCCATGCCTCCGTCGAGGCTCACCGTGGCCGCGAACCTGTTCTCCCGCCTCACGAACTCGGCATCCACCAGGGGGGTTCGGTACCTCACGGGTCTGGCAACGCCTGGCGGCGATAAAAACCTTGGGCCCTAAGGGACAACCGTTTTGCCCCGGCGGGGGCATAGGGGGTGTCGATGACCGTGGACGGAGGCGGCACCTATGCCCTGTTCTTCATGCTGGAGGAGGGGTTCTCCGAGGCCGTGGGGAGCCTGGGCAGGGTCCGGTTCCCCCGGGGCGTCTACGTATACGCCGGGTCTGCCCGGTCGGGTCTGGGTCCCCGTCTCCTGCGCCACGCCCGTCCCGTCAAGAGGGTCCACTGGCACATCGACAGGCTCACCTCCCGGCCCGAGTGCCAGGTGGTTGGTGCGGTGACCTTCGGCCCTGATGGTCCCTCCGAGTGCGACATCGTACGTTGGCTGGTGGGGATCCCTTGGGTCGTGATGGGCCCCGAGCGCTTCGGCGCCTCGGACCACGACTGCCCCGGGCACCTGGTTGTCCTGGGGGAGAGGCCGGAATCGGTGGAACGGGCGGTGAAAAGGCTCGAGGAGGAGGGAGGGTCCTGGCTGTCCTTCGACGGTATCGAGCGACCGGGTGGCCCATGAATGAGACGGAGGTAGGGACGGGTCACGACCCCTGTATGAGAAGCAGAATGGACCCAACCATTGGACAGAACTTCACGAGGTCATGAGGCCCGTTGGTTCTTGAACCACCCCGGTCGCACTTCCCGACGACCCGTCGCCCTTGAGACAGGTCACGGGCAACCTATTCTGTCTGTTGGTGATGCTATTAATAGTTTCTGGACATCGGCCGTCTCTACGGCCGTGGGAACCCCCCTGGACCGGGGTCAGGAGCGGCCGGTGAGAGGCCGACCCCAAAGTATTAAACCCCCACATCCTATCCTAGGCCGACCGTTGCCGACCCAGGCATTGGACGGTCAAGGGAGGTAGGTGCATGGATATCTTCGACGTTCCCGCGATCAGCGAGTTCCGGAGCGAGGCCATGTGGAGGAAGGTCCTCATCGACAGGGTGGGAATGTACGTCTCCCTCCTCACCTTCGAGCCCGGACAGGAGCTGCGGGTCCACAGGCATCCGGCCTGCGAGATCTGGATCTACGTGGTCGTTGGAGAGGCCTACATCCACTGCGGCGACGAGGAGAAGGTGCTCCGCGGTGGCCAGGCCATGCACATCCCGCCCAACACCTGGCACGGCATCCTCAACGAGTCGGACACCTCGTGCATGGTGATGTCGGTGCAGGCGCCCAAGGCGAAGATATCCAACTGGAGGGACTTCGACCCGGGGGAGTGCCCCGAGTGCGGGTACGCCATCGGGCTGCCGCCTGAGCACGAGCGGTGCCCCATGTGCGACCTGGACCTGAGCCTCCTGGACTACTGAGCGCCTTCTGGACCCCATCCAAATC
>CP070808.1:892352-893960 GCA_020343715.1 Thermoplasmata archaeon | reverse complement strand
GCCAGCACCACGGCCCCGTCGATGTTGGGCTGGCCCAGCACGCCCGAGACGATGGGCCAGTAGTTGTTCGAGGGCAGCTTGCCGGTGAGGTTGATGGGATTGGACGACCCGGCGTGGTCTGGGAGCCATGCCCTCAGCACGCCCTGAACGTCGGGAGGTAGGGACGGGACCTCCATGCCCAGGTCCGACAGGTGGGAGGCGGCGGCAACGGCGGCGCCCCCCGAGGTGGAGAGGACCGCGACACGACGACCCCTGGCCATGGGCTGGTTGACCACGGCTGCGGTCCGGTCCGCCAGGTCCTCGATGTCCCGGGCTGCGATGGCACCCGATGCTATGATCGACGGGAGGGCGTCCTCCGCGTCGGTACCGCCTCCCACATGGGCCCGGGCGGCACGTAGGGCGGCGGCCCCACGGACCTTGGGGGCGACCAGCACAGGTACACGGCCGGCGACCTGGCGAATGGCCGACGCCACCGCCGGTACGTCGACGTCACCGGAGGGCACCATGGCGATGGCGGATATCCCAGGTTCCTCGGCAGCGCCCCTCACCAGGTGCTCGAAGCTGACATCGGCACCGTTGCCTACGCTCACGTAGAGCGAGAGGGCCTCCCGGTGACCCAGGAGGCCATCGATGAACACCTGGTCCAGCTCACCCGCCTGGGAGAGCAGCGCGACCCTGGGAGACCGGGCCCTCTCGACGCCCTCGGGCGCTGGGTCCACCCCGTGCACCAGGGAGACCTTGGACGTCACGGAGTAGATGCCGAGGGTGTTGGGGCCCAGCAGCCGGGCGCCCCCACAGCGGACGGTGTCGAGCATCCTCGCCTGCAGGTCGCGGCCCTCCTGGTGGGCCTCTGCGAAACCGGGAACGGGCACGACGACGGCGCGCACGCCCCTCTTCACCAGCTCCATCGCCGTGGCAGCGGCCCGGTGCGGGGGCAGCACGACCACGGCCATGTCCACCCCGTCGGGAATCTCCGTAATGCTATGGAGGGCCTGCCTGGCCATTACCTGGGCGGGCCTCCGGGTCGAGCCCGGCTTGGGCTCGAGGACGGGATAGATCGGGCCCGGGTATCGTCCCCCGATGAGGGAATGGAGCAGGTGGCCGCCCGGCAGCGAGGGGTCCTCGGAGGCGCCCACGATGGCGATGGCACCCGGCCTGAGAAGCGCCGTCGTGGCGGACCTTATGTCCGCCTCCATCCGCCCCCTGATGTCCTGGACCACCTTGTGTCTCCTCCTCGTCTGGCGCGATGCGCATGGGAGGGTAAAAGGTTTCTGGATGGGGTCGCTGGCCATCCCCGGCGGGGCAACCCTTTTCTTGCCCGCCCCCCATTCCGGGTGGCACAGGCGGGGGACCGTTGCCTAGACTCACACCCATGATGAAGCAGTACTACGCGGCCAAGGAGCAGCATCCCGACGCATTGGTCATGTTCCGCATGGGTGATTTCTATGAGATGTTCGGGGAGGACGCCAAGGTGGCGTCAAGGGAGATGGACGTGGTGCTCACCTCCAGGGCGCCTGCCAAGGGACAGCCCCGTATCCCCATGTGCGGCGTCCCGCACCATGCGGTGGACGGTTACCTGGCGAGGCTCATCAAGAAGGGCTACCGCGT
>CP070808.1:890636-892252 GCA_020343715.1 Thermoplasmata archaeon | reverse complement strand
CCTCCAGTGGTGTGTTCTCCCCCGAGGAGGTGGAGCTGGGGTCGTCAATCGTCCTCGACGCTTCCCGGTCCAATGACAACGTGGGGATCTCCAGCTACGAGTGGAGGGTAACCCACAAGACTGTCACCAACACATTCTTTGGGGTCATGGTGGACTACCCGGTAAGTAGCCCTGGACCGTACCATGTGGTCCTCGTCGTGAAGGACGCCGCGGGAAACGAGGACATTACGACGTCAGCGTTCACGGTCCCACCGAAGGAGAGCGTCTCCGAGACGCCAGGATGGCTCCTGCCACTGATGGCCGTCGGAGTGGTGACTGCGCTGATCATCAGCTTCTTCTTCACCCGATGGTACTTCGACCTGACGGAGTGAGTCTCACTCCATGCACACCGGTATCTGGTTGCAGATGGTGTCCGCCACGTGGAGACCTTGGAGGAACTCCTTGCGCTGGGTCAGCATCATGGTGACCCAGGCCCTGTAGACGTCCATCCTGTCCTGCTCCTCGAAGAGCGTGATGGGGTTGAGGATCTCCTTGGGGACCTTCTCCATGAGGGTGGCGTTGTCGGGATGGTCGATGTCCACGATGAGGTAGCCGAAGTCCGGGTCCTCCTTCCAGACGATCTCGTCGCGCAGCATGGCCTCGAGCATGGCGCTGCTGTGCTTGATCTTCACCTTCAGCGCGGTGCCCGCCTCCACGTCCTTGGCGTCGCCGCCGACCCAACCGGTGTTCATCATCCAGGTCACCAGGCCGGGGATGTCCTCGGCCAGCTCGGCGAACCTCACCGCCTGGAGCCCCATCGCCCTGGGGAAGAAGGGCTGGGTGAACGGGGACCGGATGCGGCCGCGGTCCTTGCCCGCCGCCGAGGTCTTGGTGGTCTCGCCCAGCATGAAGTAGGCGGCCGCCTGCTCCAGGTTCTTGAACTTGACGATGCCCGGGAAGGCCGCGTCGGGGCCCTCGTCCCGGTCAAGCATGCCCATGGAGAGCATGGGTGGGATGGTGTTCAGGTCGGGAACGCCCGGGATGGCGGACAGGGGGAAGATGGACCGGCCGTTCTGGGTCCACACCAGGAAGTCCCATCCGTCCTCGGTTATCATGTTCTCGTCCACGTGGTCCTCCAGGTCGGCCTCGCCGCTGATGTAGGCGTCAACGTTGGCCTTGGGGGCGCCCGTCATCACCAGCTCCTCCCTGAGGCGCTTCACGTCCTCCCGGGACAGGGGTTGCTTCCAGAAATCGTAGGTGCCCTCAACGTCCAGGTACGAGTTCTCGACCCACGCGGAGGGGGCCAGCGTCCCGTCCCATATGATGGGCTCGTTCTCGTGGGTCAGCCCGTACGTCTTGGCGAAGGCACCGTTCTCCGTGATGCTGACGGTCCCGCCTGGCCAGACACAGACCATGTCGTCCTGGATGGGCTGGGTCAGCTCTCCCTGCTTCGAGAAGGTGGTGGTGGTCTTCCCGGTACCCGACAGGCCCAGGATGGTCATGGTGAGCCGCTTGTCGCCCACCGTCACCGCCTTGGCGCCCGCGTGGAGCACCAGGCCGCCCTGTTGGTAGACGTACTCGTTCAGCATCCGGAGGGCGCCCTTCTTCGACTCGCCGAAGTAGTCGGCGCCCAGCAC
>CP070808.1:888916-890536 GCA_020343715.1 Thermoplasmata archaeon | reverse complement strand
CCGCCCGCTCTGCGGCGTCCAGCTCCCAGTGGGACGTCTCCACGGGAAGGCTCACCAGGGAGTCAACGCTCCCCAGGGACGAGGCGACCGTTATCGTCTCGAACGCGTCCAGGCACCGGTGGCAGGCGTCCAGGTCGGCCAGCTCGAAGGTGACCATCCCTCCGCCGGCCCTGAGAACCCGCTGTGCCACCTCGTGGTCAGGATGGCTCTCCAGCTCCGGGTGCAGGACGGACACCACCTTCTCGTTGCCCTCCAGCCAGTCCCCCAGCCACCTGGCGGTGGCGTTCTGGCGCGCCACGCGGAGCTCCAGCGTCTTGAGGCCCCTGATGACCAGCCAAGCCGCCATGGGGTCGATGCACCCGCCGTAGAAGATCATCCTGTCGCGGATGTCGTGGGCCACCTCGTCGGATGCCACGGCGATGCCGCCGGTCACGTCCCCGTGGCCGCCCAGGTACTTGGTGCAGCTGTGGACGACCACATCGGCGCCCTGCTCCAAGGGGTTCTGGTTTATGGGCGTGGCGAAGGTGGCGTCCACCACCAGCGGTATGTCCTTGCCGTGGGCGATCTCCGCCAGCTCCGGGATGTCTGCTACCTTGAGAACAGGGTTCGTGATGGACTCGCAGTAAATCAGCCTGGTGTCGTCCCGAATGGCAGACCAGAACCCGTCGGTGTCCCGGGTGTCCACGAAGGTGACCTCTACCCCCAGCTTGGGCAGCAGGTCGCGCATGAGCGTGTACGTCCCCCCGTACAGGTCCCTGGCCGAAACCACGTGGCCCCCCTCCCCCGCCAGCGTCAGGAGCGTCGTGGAGATGGCTGCCATGCCCGAGGAGAAGGCCACGGCCCCCCCGCCATCCTCCAGGTCCGTCACCTTCGCCTCAAGGGCCTCGACGGTGGGGTTGTTGTATCGGGTGTAGATGTAGTAGTCCCCCACCCTCTCGCCCTGGATGGCGTTGGGCTCCGGGTTGGGATAGAGGAAGGTGGTATTTTCGAAGACAGGGGTGCCCACCGCCCCGGTCCTGGGCTCCGGTTCCTCCCCGGCATGCACACATCGGGTAGAGATGCCCTTCTTCATGATGGCTTGAAGGACGCCCGTCTAAAAGAAACCTTTCATGACGAGCCCTTGGCCTTCTTGGGACCGTCCTTCTTCTTGACCAGCTTCTCCGGCTTCCCCAGCAGGTCGTCCCTCACCTTCGCCCAGTACCCGCCCTTCTTGCCCTCGTATAGGAGCTGCTTGGTGAAGCCAGGGGTGGGCTTCATCTTGTACAGACGGGTGAGGGCCATGGCTATGGGCCATAGCTTCTGGACGTACATGATGTCGTAACCGTCCGAGGGCGATACGCTGATGGTCTGGCCAGCCCGCTCGAACTCGATGCCGTACAGGGGCTTGAGCTCGGGCACGTAGATGCCGTAGTTGAACATGGCGCCGATCCTGACGTGGTCCCCGAATCGGAACTCGACCCGGGGCTTCCCGGCCTTGAGGAGCCGGGCCGACCGGAGGTCGACGACCACGGATTCCCTGCCCATCTCGGGCACCGTGTGGCCGACGATGTCTCCACCGACCACTATGGCCACCAGACCCAGGGCTCCTATGAACAGATGGAAGCCAGCGGGGTCCGTGGT
>CP070808.1:887182-888816 GCA_020343715.1 Thermoplasmata archaeon | reverse complement strand
CCATAGTGCTTGGCCATCGCCCTGGCCGCGTCCAGCTCCCGTTGGTGCCGTTGACCGTAGTCGACGGTCAGCGCGTGTACCTTGTAGCCCCTTTCGACGGCTATAGCCAGCACGACGGAGCTGTCCAGGCCTCCAGATAGAAGAACCACTGCGGTCTTTTGTCCCCCCTCGGACATGCACGGTCGGATGGTTGGGGCATCGTTATAATACTTTCGCGGAGGAAGATACGGAAAAAAAAGGCTGGCGATGGCTGTCAGATCCTTGCATCGCCGTGCAGCTCGTCCCACAGTGCCTTTGCCGTGCCTTTGCCCATCCCGGGCGCCGCCTCCAGCTCCTCGAGGGTCGCCGCCTCGATGCCCCGTAGGCTTCCGAAGTGGAGGAGGAGCGTCTGGGCCCGCTGGGGTCCGATGCCGGGCACCTTGAGCAGACGACTACGCGTGAGGGCACCCCTCCTCCGCTTCCTGTGATACGATATGGCGAACCGGTGGGCCTCGTCGCGGATGCGACGCAGCAGCAGGACGCCATCGCTGTCGGGCTCCAGGTCAAGGGGATGCTGGGACCCTGGCACGAAGAGCTCCTCCCGCTCCTTCGCGAGGGCCGCGACCGGAAGCCTCATGGAGAGCATGCCCAGTGCCTCCCCGGCCGCGGCGAGCTGTCCCTTGCCACCGTCGATGAGAACCAGGTCGGGCTCGGGCATCGTGCCTCGGAGGCTGCCGCCGTACCTGCGCTCCACAACCTCCCTCATGGCGGCGTAGTCGTCGCCTGGCTCCGCGGTGCGCACCTTGAACCTGCGGTAGTCCTTCTTGAGGGGCTTGCCCTCCCTGAAGGTCACCAGGGAGGCCACCGTCTCGTCCCCCATGTGATGGCTGACATCGAACGCCTCTATCCGCCTGGGAGGGGAAGGGAGACGGAGGGCCCGTCCAAGCTCCTCGACCCCCCTGTCCTCGATACGCAGCTGGGTGCGAAGCCGCTCCGTCTTGACGTACGACCTTGCGTTCTTCTCCGCCAACCGCATGAGCCGCTTGGGCTCTCCCCGGCTCGGGACGGTGATGTGGACCTTGCGGCCCGCCGTCTGGGTGAGGGCGAGCTCCAGGTTGGCCCGCTCTGGCAGCTCGACGGGGACGGCGACCGTCCTGGGTATGCCCCCCACCCGGTAGAGCTGTGGGATGACCGCCTGGAGCACCTCCGCGGGGGGCACGTCGTCCCCGTGGGTGAGGCGCAGGACCTTCTTGTCCACCACCTTTCCGCCCCTGACCTGGAGCACGAAGACCATGGCCATGTGGCCCGACGAGGCGAGGGCCAGGTAGTCGTCGTCCCGCTCTCGGGTGAGATGCACGGACTGGAGCTCCATCATGCGGTCCAGGCCCTGGAGGTAGTCCCTGACCTCCGCCGCCTCCTCGTACCGTTGTTCCGCCGCAAGGGCGTGCATCGTCCCCTCCAGGTCCTTCCGGAGGGCCTTCACGTCGCCCCGGAGCATCATCTTGGCCTTCCTCACCCGCTCGGTGTAGCCCGCCTCGTCGATGGCGTCAACGCAGGGGGCGGAGCACATGCCGATGTGCATGTACAGACATCCACGTGGGTTCATGCGGCGGCATACCCGGATGCCCAGGTTCTTCTGGAGCAGGTTGACGGTG
>CP070808.1:885435-887082 GCA_020343715.1 Thermoplasmata archaeon | reverse complement strand
GCGGGACAGCTCCTCCACCACGAAGTCCTCGGCCTCGCCCCTGAGACGACCTCCCACGCCTGGGGCGGACGTGATGAAGCCCAGGATGCCCACCTCCTCCTCGCCCGTGGGCTGTTCAGGGACGTGGAGGGAGGTCATGGCCCCACCTAGAGGGATGGATGGGTAAAAAGGATGCCGGGGGCGGAGCGACGCCAGGTCACTTCTTCTTCTTGGCCTTCTTCGGCTTCTCGACCTTGGCCTTGTCCACCGCCTTCTTCGCCTCGGAGAAATCGGTGGTGATCTCCTTGAGGGCCCGCTTGACGGCGTTCTGGGGCTTGCCCGACTTTACTCGGACGAAGAGCCTCCGCTTGCCGTACATGGGGTGGTCGCTGTCGTGGGTGGCCATCTCCACCGTGTCGTCGGCCAGCAGCCGCGCCTTCAGGGGTTCGAGGATCACATTGCCGGTGGGCTCAGAGAGCTCCACCTCGATGTGGTTCTTGCCCTTCTCGATGAGGACTATTCCCAGGTCCAAGCCAACACCTCGGCGAAACGGCGGTAGGGGACATGTCGTATAATAGGTTTTGCCCCCAGGCAAATCGGAAAGGGATAAATAGGCCAGAGCCCGTGATGGGAGCATTGGTTGGATGGTGTTGCCCGTGGTCACCCCATATCCCCCAGCTCGGAAGCCTCCCTGGCACGGTCGACGGATGCTCGCTGTCGCCCTCGCCCTGACGTTACTCATCATGACCCCGGTGGCCACCGCACTCTCCTCCGACGTGCCGGCCAACGGTGGGGACCGGTCCACGGAGACGCGGGAGGGGGGCATGCGGGTGCAGGTGGATTCGATAAGCGCCCTGGTCGAGGTCCCGCCCCGGGAGACGCGGGTGCTCCGGCTCGACCACGAGAACGCCGCGCTGGAACCGGTCGACTGGGTCGACCCCATCGATGACCTGTCGTCGCTCCACCGTTCTGCCGTGGACCGGGTGGAGCCATGGCTCAAGCGGGACCTGGCCGTCCAGCTCAACCGTCTGGGGACCAACGGGAACCGTTACGCCAACCTGATAGTAAACTGCCAGGAGTCGGATTGGGTAGACGAGATAGCCTTCTCGGTGGCCCACACGCCCCCCGAGGTGCTCAACCGCGTCGGGAGCGTCAACGTGTTGACGGACAACGTGAGGCAGCTCTATGGTCAGGACGCCGACATCCCCTACGCCGACATCGTGGAGCGGACGGGGGAGGACGGGGACTTCACCACCGTCAGCTACGTCAACTACACCGGCGTGCGCCACGACTACCCCCGGGACATCTACTACTGGTACATCGCCCACGCCCGGGTGTTCTGGGAGGACCCGGCCAGGGTGGCGGGCAAGTCGTTCTGGCGCAAGGCGTACTGGGACGAGATAACCTACAACACCTCGGGCACGCTGAAGAGCTGGCTACAGGGGGCCAGCAACATCATCGAGGGCGCCAACGCGTCCACGATCTGGATGCAGATGAACATGGAGTTCGGCTACGGCACCAACCCCCTCCAGCCGGTCCAGGTCATCCTCGAGCGCTACGGCAGTTGCGGCCAGTACAGCATCACCACCGCCTCGTCCCTGAAGGTGGCGATGATACCCGCCCGGGTCTGCATCTACCCCGCCTCGGACCACCAGTGGTGCGAGGTGT
>CP070808.1:883683-885335 GCA_020343715.1 Thermoplasmata archaeon | reverse complement strand
TCCATGACCGCTCCTCCGTTGGGGTACGGGGCGCCCTTGGCGTCCTCGACCTTCACGTCGTACTGCTCGAAGAACGATTCCCCACCACCGGCGGCCGCGCTCTTCGCGACGAAGTACGCCACTTGGTGGATGTCACCCTGCAGGTACGCGACCCTAATCGTGCCGTCCCATTCATCGTCACTGTCGAGGCAGCCTGCGGTGAGCAGAGTGGCAGTCACCATCAGAACCGCAACGGCGGCAACAGTTGCCAGAGTCTTCATGTTAATCGATTTTCGATAATGATGGTTATATATTAACCCTTTACTTGAGTTTGATACGATTGGACCGAATCGACGAATCGGAACGATACGAACGTATTAATATATTACCAGTGAATATCCCAACGGGGTGGACCCAGTGACCGCGGACGAGGACCTGCTCTGGGCCGCAGTTGATGGTGATGAGGCTTTCCGTCAAGAGTTACGCCGAGTGCTCCGAGAGGAGCTGGGGATGACGGCCCGGGACTTCGCCAAGGAGGCGGGGCTGGGCGAGAGCACCGTTTACAAGATGCTGTCGGGGGACCGGCACCCCAACCTGGACACCCTGCGTCGCATCGTCAAGGCGGTCCAGGACATCATCGGCTCCCAGCGGGGCCGCTTCATCGCCCTCATCGTGGCCAGGTCCGTCATCGAGGACCTGACCCCCGAGCTCCAGGCCCTGGGACTGGGTGACATCGAATGTCGCGAGTACTCGGCCTTCAACCTGGAGGAGGCCATCATCCAGGGGGTCCGCGCGGAGCGGGAGGGCGCCATGGCCCTCGTCTGCGCCCCCATCGTCTCTACAACCATCGAGAGGATCCTCCACATCCCCGTGGCAACCATCCAGCCCCGGGAGTCCGTGCTGGACGCGATAGCGCTGGCGGCGAGCAAGGTGCGGTGAGCAAGCCCACGTCGCCCTCTGGCATGTTATTTCGACTCCAAATAACCCCGAAGGACCTCAATCAGCCATTGGGATATTATTCCTTGTGTAAGGCTCAGTCCAACCCGATCAGGTCTCTGACCGAGTCCACCAGATGTGATATCGGTAGCCTCACCTGGTCCTGGGTGTCCCGCCACCGGATGGTCACCGAGTCGTCCTCCTTGGACTGGTGGTCCACGGTGATGCAGAAGGGTATGCCCACCTCGTCGGCCCGGGCGTAGCGGCGGCCGATGGAGCCCGACCCGTCGAAGAAGGTGCGCAGTCCCGCCCCGCGGAGCCGTCCGTCCACCTCCTCGGCGATGGTGTCCAGGCCGTCCTTTGTGACCAGAGGGAACACGCCAACGTTGACGGGGGCTACGATGGGTGACAACTTGAGGACGGTCATCGCCTCGCCTTCGTCGCCCGCTCGCAGGGTGTAGGCGTGCTCTATCACTGTCCACGTGATGCGATCGATGCCGTACGAGGGTTCCACCACGTGGGGCAGCACCCGCTCGCCGGTGACCTTCTCCACCTTCCTCTCGATATTGAAGCATTCGGGAGGGACCTGGACCGTTCGGGTCCCGTCCCCCTCGGGGATCGAGATGGTGGCCGAACCGTCGCCGTCCACGGAGGACGAGTCCGCCTCCATGAGGGCCTCGGCGACTGCCTTGGCGTCGCCACGGAACCGGGGTCCCAGCTCCTTGTGGACCGGCGCG
>CP070808.1:881927-883583 GCA_020343715.1 Thermoplasmata archaeon | reverse complement strand
CCGTGGGTCACGCTGGCCCCCAGGATGCGTGCGTGCTCGTTCCCATCGAGGGCTCTCCCCAGGGCCTCGCCATCAGCACCGCGTTCAACCCTCGGCTCACCTCCGTCGACCCTTACAGGGGGGGACTGTCGATCGTCGACGAGATGTGCCGGAACCTGGTGGCGGTGGGTGCCCGTCCCCACTCGATGACCAACTGTCTGAACTTCGGAAACCCCGAGGTGCCCGAGCGGCTCGGCGAGTTCGTGGAGACCCTGAGGGGGATGGGGGAGGCCCTCAGACACCTGGACCTCCCCGCACCATCTGGCAACGTCAGCTTCTACAACGAGACGGCGGAGAGCTACGTTCCCCCGACCGCATCTATGATGGGTGCAGGACTGATGAAGGATGCGTCCTTGGCAGTGACCTCCGACCTGAAGAGATCGGGCAACCGCCTCTACATGGTGGGGAGGACCCGTGACCAGATGGCGGGCTCCGCCATATACGCCCGACACGATGCACCCCACAAGACCGCTCCCGGTGTGAACCTCAAGGAGCTCTCGGGGTCTATGGACACGATACTCGCAGCCGTGGAGAAGGGGTGGCTGGAATCATGCCACGACATATCGGACGGTGGCCTGGCCGTGGCATTGGCCGAGATGTGCATCGGCGGTAGGCTTGGAGCTGATGTCGATTTGGCGGCCCAGGGCAGACTGCGACCGGTGGCGAAGTTGTTCTCGGAGTCCAACACGAGGTGGATACTGGAGGTCGTCCCTGGCAAGGCGCGCCATTTGGAGAGGCTCTTCAAACGCAGCGGTGTGGACCTCACCTTCCTCGGTAAGGTGGCCTCGAGGCCTACGAAGGGCAAGGGGAAGGGAACTAAGAAGCCCGCTCCAGCGGGACCGACCCTCCGGGTCTCCGATGGGAAGAAGGTATTGATCGACCTTCCCGTGGACGACCTTGAGGCCGCCTGGAACGCCACTTTCTGGGATCTGATGGGGTGATGACTTGGTGGACCTTACCGACCCGGACTTCTGGATCGCGATCGCCATCCTGGCTGTGACCATCGCCGGCGTCTCCGTCATCGCCTGGGCGCTCCTCAAGGGATACCGTGAGCAACAACGCTACGAGGAGATAGAAGAGGAGCTCGAGGACATAATCTCCCGCGAGGAGATACAGCTTCTGCGTCACAGGGACCTGGACGCCTTCGCCGCCAAGGTCAACGAGATCCGTGCGGCAAAGGGACAGGAGCCCGTTCCGAAGGAGTTCCTGGAGAAGATCAGGTACAACCTGATGTATGCCTTGGACGAGTCGGACTTCTAAAGGCTACGCTGGGCATTTGGATATGGTTCTCCGTTCTTCCCCTCAACGGATGTGGGAAAGGGTGAACGACCCGATGTTCAGGCCCTTCTTGGTGTACTGGTACTGAATCCAGTCCCGGCTCTGGGTGTCGCATACGCCCTGGATGGCGATGTACGTCTTGAGGTTCTCGGCCTTGAACTGGAAGCTTCCGTCCATCACGTGACCCAGCATCTGGATGTCGGTGTGGGCGTGCATGCCCTCGTCGATGGGATACAGGGAGACCGCCTGGGTCCGCTTGAGCCGACCCGTCAGCTTCTGGAGGAAGCCATAGGTGGCCTTCACGTCCGAGTAGGTGATGAAGGTGGAGATGGATGCGAC
>CP070808.1:880148-881827 GCA_020343715.1 Thermoplasmata archaeon | reverse complement strand
CCACGTAGCCTGAGACGCCTGCCCACTTGCCCTTGTTGGTCTTGACCCCCATGGACCTCTTGAGGATCAGGACCTGGCCCTCCCTCATGAGGAAGCTGGTGACCACGTGTATGGGGCCCTCCATCGGCATCATCCCTACTCGGGGCTCAGGAGGTCCTCCAGCTTGGCCTTGGACCTCCTCCCCTCGTCCCCGGGCGCGGGAGGCGGGCTCATGGACTCCCAGCCGTCGCCGGGTCTGGCCTCTTGGGAGCTCTCCGGCGTCCTGGTCCTGAGGTCCTTCTTGGGCAGGCTCCGGGTGAACTCGCCCTCCCGTTCCATGTCGGACGCTCCTGGCCGGTCCATGTCACGACGTGCGACACGGTCGACCTTGTCATCCCTGGCCGACCTGGCCATCAGTCTGGCAGCCAGCTCGTCGTCGTCCTCGTCGCCCCTGTCCCTGTGGGCCTCTGAGAGCCTGTGCAGCTCGTCCAGGGCGTTGGCGTTGGATGGGGCCGGGCGCGGTGGCGGCGGTGGGGCCTTGGCCGGGGCCTTCGCCGGCGGTTGCCGAGGGGCCGTTCCCTTTCTGGGGGCCTCCCTGTCCTCCTCGAGGGCCCGGATGATGGCGTCGCCAGGGTCCTCCCCTGGCTTGGGCCTTGCAGCTTGTCTCCTCTGGGCCGCCTGCTTCATGTCGCCGAAGCCGTACTGGGCGATGATGGCCTTGTACAGCTTGACGATCTCCGACAGGGAGGTCTGCATGCCCAGCACCGACTCGTGGATGTCACGCACCTCCCCCCGGATCTCGTAGGTGTCGGTGGCCAGCTTCTCCACGCGCTGGTTCATCGACTCGATCTCCTCCTCGATGTAGGAGATGCGCATGTTGGTCTGCTCGCCCGTCTCGTGCTGGAGCTGATCGTGCTTCTCCTGGAGGTCCTCGAACCTCTCCTCCAGGTCGTGGTGCTCCTCCTTGAGCTCCTCCAGCTCCTTCTTGGTCTTCCGGCCCCCGAACAGCTCAGCCACCCCCATCCCCGTGGACGATGACCTCTCCCCTGTCGCCGTCCACGGTGACCCGGTCCCCGGTGCTGATGGCGCCGATGTCCACCTCGTCAACCAGGGGTATCTTGGCCAGTATCGCGCCCGTGGCCACGATGGTCTCGGTCTGGGCGTTCACGATGGCGGCCGGGGCCTTCCCGTTGGCCTGGAGGCCGTAGATCACGTAGGAACCCACGGTCGAACCCTTACCCTTCGGGAAGACCAGGACCCGGTTGCGCACCGTGCGGTTGAAGGCCCCGGTGCCCCTGTCCTTGATCCGCCCCGTCTCCGGGTCCACGCCTCCCAGGAACGAGAGGTCCGACTCGAGGACCAGGGCCTTGCCCGTGGCCTTTCCGCTGGATATCTGGCGACCGGCGAGGCGGATGGCCCCGTCGCCCTCATCGCTACCTTCCCTCTCGGTCACTGTCTGGCTCTCCCGGGCGTCGAATAAGGCTGTCGCCGGTAAAAAAGACTTGTCCTGGGGGTCACCCTCACTCCACCAGGAGCGAAAGGAGCATCGGCGTGGAGCGGTAGAGGACCTTCTGGCCGCAGAAGGAGTCCAGGGGAAGGTACGTGGCCGCCTTGCCGGAGTTGGTGGCCGTGGCCGAGGCCACCTCGTCGATCGGGGCGACCACCATGCAGGTGTCCACCAGGACCTTGCCGAAGTCCTC
>CP070808.1:878365-880048 GCA_020343715.1 Thermoplasmata archaeon | reverse complement strand
GGGGTGGTCCGATGTACTCGTAGAGGGGCTGATGGACCAGCCCGTCCTTGATGGTGGCGTACTCGAATCCCCTTGGGGGCTGCTTCAGGCTCGATAGGTTGGCAAGGTATATGACCAGCCCGATCAGGGGAAGGAGCAGGAAGATGGCCATGTACCCCACCTCGTTGCCCCACAGGTTGTCCACCCGGAAGTAGACCCACAGGGACCCGAGGATGCGGGGGAGCAGGAGGATCCCGAAGAGAACGAAGGCAGCAGGGTCGAACGCCATCACGATCCCCAGGGTCGTCAGGACCATTGCCACGCCCCGGAACATAACCAGGGAGAGGGGGAGTGCCAATACCAGAGCGACCAGTAGGTACGCCAGGGGGAACCTGCGCTGGTCGTTATCATCGGACGACATGACTGTCTCGAGTACGGGCTCCTGGGGGATAAAGGGTTCGCCGTCGTTCGTCGACGCCGGGAAACTCACTGGGCCACCATCATGTCCAGGCCCCGCTGGTAGTACACCTCGGCCCTCTCGGTGTCGCCAATTGCCTGGTACGCATCTCCCAGGTACGTGCACGCATTGGCGGCCATGTGCTCCTCGCCGGTCTGCTGGAACAGGTCAACCGCCCGCTCGTAATGGACGGTGGCTTCCTCCCACTGGTCCTCCATACGGTCCGCCTCGCCCATGTAGTAGTGGACCCAGCTGAGGAGCGATACGTCCTCGGGCCGGTCCAGGTTCTCGTGGGCCTCCTTCAGGTACGACCTGGCCAACTGGGGGTCCTCCCGGTCCAGCATGATCGACGCCAGCTGGACGCAGGACCTGGCCACCCCGAGCCTGTCCTCCACGAGGGTGAAGGATTCGTGGGCATGGCCCAGCTCCTCCACCGCGCTGTCCGTCTCCTCCCGATCGACCAGGACCTCTGCGATGGCCAGACGGCACATGGCCGCGCCCGCCTCGTCGTCCACCTCCTCGAAGGCGGCGATGGCCCTCCGCTGGACGTCCATCGAGTCGGTGTCCTGGCCACGGCGCCCGTGGATCCTTCCTATCCTGTACAGTACCCTGGCCTCCTGGCCCCGGTCCCCCTCGGCCACCGCCCTGTCCATGACCCGGGTGTAGATGGCCATGGCTGAGTCCACCTGGTCCATCTGGGCAAGGGCGTCACCCCTGAGGAGGTCGGCCTCGTCCACCGCGGCAGGCGTGAGGCCACCCGTCGCTGAGGCCTCGTCCAGGATGCTCAGGACGTCCCGGAGGAGGGGGATTTCGCCCAGAGCCCGGGAGGGGTCCGATGCCAGGGTGGCCACGGCGGCCTCTGCCTCACCGGCGCCCACCAGATGGTGCGCCCGCTCGACCAGGGCATCAGGGGTACCGATCCTCCCCCACGCCTCGGCGGCCTCGGCGTGCCGCTCGGTCCTCTCCTCCTCCGTCAAGCGGGAGAAGAAGAACTCCCGCACCAGGTCGTGAAGGTGCAGCTCCGCCTCGCCTACGTCCGCTACCAGACCTCGGTCGACGAGCCTGTCGAGGACCTCTGGCCCTGCCCCCGCGGAGCTGGCCGCCGCGAGGGCGGCCTCGCGGGGAACGTTCGCGCGGTGCACGGACACGGCGGACAGGGTATGGCGCTCGGCATCGGACAGGCCCTCGAAGACCTCCTCGCGAACGAATGCCATGACGTCCTTGAAGGGACGGCCCGCGGCGGCGTC
>CP070808.1:876568-878265 GCA_020343715.1 Thermoplasmata archaeon | reverse complement strand
GAGGAGGCACGCCACCGCCCCCGCCTCGCCCTGGGACACGTTACCCAGCCTGACCGTCCCCTCCTCGGTGACGGCGAAGGCGGGCCAGGAGCCCTCCAACCGAAGCGCGTCGTGGTTGAAGGTGAGCTCCAGTAGGCCCCCACGAACGTCGGCGAAGCCGGCGGAGAAGACGGCCACCTTGAGGCGTGCGCAACCGCCGTCGAAGTCCATCGCGGAGACTGGGAAGACGCCCCGGGCGTTGAGGGGGTCGGCCACCTCCCCAGGGGTCCTGTGGGCGGTGCGCTCCAGGAGAGGGGCCAGCTCGCCTTCCAGCCCACGCAGCTCCCCCGGAGAGCCCGACCAAGCACCGATGGCCGGACCCCAGCGGTCCTCGATGACCGACACCGCGGTCTCCATCGATGACCGGAGGTCGGGGTCGGGGCGGCCCCGCGCGACGGTGGCCACGTGGACCCGCTGGCCCGGAACGAGGGAGAAGACCCTCTCGCCGTACACCGCGGAGACGGGGCGCCCCCTGTCCCCGAGGGCGTCCTGGACCATCCCCTGGAAGGCGATGACCACAGGGTCCATCGTGTCCACCTCCGCCTCGGGGGGCCTGCCTGACCTGACCCGGGCCATGGGCCGCCCGTCCACATGAAGGGCGATCGCCTCCCCCACCCAATTGGGGATGAGGCCCCATGGGTCCTCCTCATCGCGCTCGGACATCTTGGGAATGTACGAATGGCCGATTACTTGGGTCTTTCGCTTTCAGCCCATCTCGTCGCCGGCCACCAGGCCGGCCCGCCGCCTGCCTGGTCGGCTCCTTATGACGCGGCCCGCCACCTCGCGGAGGCACTGGGCCGTCTCGGCGTAGTCATTCGCCTGGCGCTTCCATCGGTCCCTCTTCTCCTCGAGGGACATGTCCTCCCAGACGGCACCCCGCTCGCCCAGCGTGTGGAGCGTCCCGTGGTCGAACCTGTAGACTGGTACCACGTCGGCGTACATGTGGACGTCCTTCGAGGTGCCGGACATCATGATGGCGTGGGTGACCCGCTCGTCGTAGTTCCGGGCCACGTCGTGGGCGATTATCAGGTTGTCCAGCAGGTTGCTGCGGACGGTCTCGACGGCGGCGCCGTCCACGTCCTCGCTGGTGATGCCACGGAGCTGGCCGATGTCCGTCAGGTGGTGCTTGCATATCAACCGGATGTGGCCCTCCGCCAGCGGCTCGGAGGCGACCACGCAGAAGAAGGCGTCGTCCTCGAAGACCCGGCGGTCGCATGGGATCAGCCCGTCGACACGGGTGGGATGCGGTTGCTGGTCCAGGAATCCCTGGATGGCCTCTATCCAACCTTCCGACGGGAAGGGGAACTTGGGCTCCCAAGAGCAGAATCCGCACCTGTATGTCATCCTCCCGCCCCATGGGATGCGGGAATATAAACTTGGGGCCTCCCGCCCTTGCCCCACGCGCAAGCCTTATTAACCATCCGGTCCCCTCGGTGGGAGGAGGTGGGGACATGGTCGAGTACAACGACGACCTGGCGACCAGGGCCGTCACTTGGATGCAGGCGATAGAGCCCTTGCAGACGGTCCGTTTTGACCTTGACATGGACCAGGCGGCCCTCCTGGTGGTTGACATGCAGCGGGTCTTCCTGGACGGCTCCTCCAAGGTCCCGGACGCGGAGGCGATAATGATGCGCGTGTCCGACCTGGCCCGCCACTTC
>CP070808.1:874746-876468 GCA_020343715.1 Thermoplasmata archaeon | reverse complement strand
TGTCCTCTATGAGCACCTGGTTGATGGCCGTCATGCTGATACCGCGGAGGAAGTTGAGGTCAGCGGTGGTGTCCGGTCCATTCGCGCCTCCGAAGAAGCAGGGGGCGTCCATCACCAGGGACTTGGTGAACACTATGTCGTCATACCCATCGTTGTTCAGGTCGCCGGCGTCCACATGCCCCGTCCCTCCGTCCAGCGTGATGTCGGGTGCCTTGTCGAAGGTCCCGTCACCGTTGTTTAGCCAGACGTAGGAGCCATGGTGGATCATACCCCCGATGGCCGAGAGCACGAAGTCGAGATGACCGTCGTCGTTGAAGTCGCCAATGGCCGCATCGGTGCCCGAGTCGGTGTGGGACAGGGTCTGGGAGTCGGAGGTTGACCACTTGCCGGAGGACGAGCCCCAGAGGATGCGGGAGCCTGAGTTGCCATCTCTGGCCAGGATGATGTCGACATATCCGTCCCCGTCCAGGTCGCCAGCGTCCATGCCCCTGGTTGGCATCGTGTTCGCGATGGTGCTGCCGTCGAGGTACCCGTCCTGGTTGGCATTGCCGTAGAAGATGTCCACGTCGCCTCGCTGGTCCGGGAACAGGACCGGGGGATAGGGATCGGAGGTCCCCCCGGTCCCCTGGGTCAGGTCCAGTTCCACTTCGCTCGACGTGATGTTGATCCCCTGGACCTCGCTCATCTTTCCAGAGCCCAGGAAGTCGTCACGCCACTGGCCCAGGTCGATGAACATCAGGCCCCAGGAGAGCAGGCTAGGTCTGTCGGAACCGCTGGCATGGAGGTTGACCTGGATGCGTACGGCGGGGTACGTGGCCACTGGAACCCTGAACACGGAGACGTCGGGGGAGGAGACGTTGATGAAACCGGGGACCGTCGCGTTGGCGAACGCGTTGTCCGTCGGTGCGGTGGCGGCGTCCAGGACGGTCACGTTGAACCAGCTCTCGCCCGGTGTGTCCACCTCCACGATCACAAGGTCGTACCGGTAGTCGTCGGGGCAAGTGATGATGCTGGAGGCTATCCAGCCCGAATCGTGTCCCGCTTTGAGGTGGGCGCTGCCACCCGAGACCTCCACACCCACCAGGCCTCCAGGTGGGACATACACGTTGGTCGTGTCATCAAGGGGATCGCTCCAAGGGTCCCCGCCGGCCATGGGCCCAGGGTTCCTGTCCATTCCATCATCGGCTCCCCAGCACACTTGGCCCAGTGGGACCAGTATCAGGAGGAGTATCATCGCTACAGCACGGATTTTCATGCCCAATCACCCGTTGACTTTTAGTCGACATGATTTAGCTTGACCAAATAAAAAGTCCTTTGGGTCAGTTTGGCATGTCGCAGCGCCGGTCAATCGCAACCTTCATCTTTGCCTGGTGCACTGTCAGTTCCATGGGCGACCCCGAGGTTCTCTGGAAGAGAGCGGGCCATTCACCATTCATGTGGTGGCCAGGATGGTCACCCAACGGAAAGCGCCTGGCCACCGCGGAGATGAAGGCGCCCTCCATGATCCTCATGCTCGATGGCGACACCGGTGATGAGGTGGGCAGGATGCATGCCCACAAGAGGGCCATGAACGCGATCACCTGGAAACCCGACGGGAAGCTCTTCGCCACGGCTGGTGGTGACGGGCGGGTCACCATCCGGGGTCCCCGTGGGGGCCAGAAGACGGCCCACCACCTGTTCAAGAACGACTCGGAGTCGGTGGAATGGTCCCCGGACGGGAAG
>CP070808.1:872908-874646 GCA_020343715.1 Thermoplasmata archaeon | reverse complement strand
ATGCGGTCACCGCTCCTGACCACGTACGCCCCTGGGTCCTTCTCCCAGTAGGCGGCGGCGGATTCGATGATCTCCTCCATCAGGGTGTCCTCCTCTACGTCGATGGCGATCTTGGAGCCAGTGTCTGCGTCGGCCAGCGTAATCCTTGCCAAGGTATGCACCCCCGGTATCGAGCCAGCGTTATGGCGAGGGCTGCTTATATAAGCTCCGTTCTCTCCGGTTCTTGAGAGCCAGGTCGATATCCTTTAATACGAGCCAGTGGGCTTGGTCCCGGTAAGAGCGCATGCCGTGCCGTTGGAGGTATCTCTCTTATGATAGCCGACAAGATCACCGCCAGCCACCATCATCGAATGTTGGTCATGGCGGCCATCGCCGTTGCCCTAGCCATGGTGGCCCTCACCCCCACCTCAGGGGCGGAGGGGCTACCCGTCATCGACTTCATCAGCCCCGGTGGGGTCGTCTCGGATGAGTACGTGCTGAACGTCACCGTCATCGGGGACCTGGCCCCTGGCCAGGTGTTCTACGGGGTGGACGACCCGGACCCCGATGTCCATATGACGCTCACCGCCAACTACCACTACGAGGCCGTCATCGACACCTCTGGCCTGTCCGAGGGGGACCACACCCTCACGGTCAAGGCGATCAACAGCACCGGCGCCAACGTCACGAAGCAGCAGACCATCACGGTGGACCACACCGACCCGGTGGTGGAGATCACCTCCAGCGTGCCCGAGTACGTGATCGGCGACTACACCGTCACCGTCACGGTCTCCGACGACAACGTGGACCCCTCCGGGGTGCGCCTGGTCGTCGACGGCAACATGAGCCTCTCGTGGGCCATGGAGAATAAGGGGAGCCACTTCGAGTACGTCCTGGACACCGCGACGGAGCTCTATTGCGGGGACCACACCCTGGCGGTCTACGCCATCGACCTAGGAGGCAACGGGGCCTGGTCCGAGGGTGTGGACGTGAAGGTGGACAACATGCCCCCGATGGTGATGTTCACCTCGTACGATGGCCACGTGATGGGCATCTACCAGCTCACCATCAACGTGACCGACCCCTACATGGACCATTCCAAGGTCTGGGCCGTCTTCAACGGCGACAACCTCAACAAGCGGGCGATGGACCACATGGGGGAGGGCATGTACACCTACTCCTTCGACACCACCACCATGGATGACGGGGACCTGGAGATAACCATCCTGGCCACCGACCTGGTGGACTTCACCCAGGAGGCGGGCCCCATGTTGCTACAGGTGGACAACAACGCCCCCGTCTCGATGATCACCACCGAGGGCGGCAACGTCTCAGGTGTCATCACGATAGAGGCCACCGTCACCGACGCCTACCTGAACATGACGTGCGTCTACCTGGTCGTCGACGGGGACGACGACAACTCCACCATGATGGACCCCGTCGACGGCGAGGGGAGGTACCAGCTGGTCCTTGATACCCGGAACCTGATGGATGGCTCACGGGAGCTCCGTGTCTGGGCCGAGGACATGTGGGGCATGTCGTCCCTGAGCCCCATGGTCTACTTCGACGTGGACAACTACGCCCCGATGATCAAGTTCGTCTCCGCGGCCGGGACCAAGTGGGGTAGATACCAGGTCCGGGCCAACGTCACCGACCCCAACCTGAACAAGAGCTGCGTGAAGGTCCAGGTGGGGGACGGGGAGCCCAAGCTCATGAGGGAGGCGGCGGAGTACTGGTACTACAACATCGAGACCACCGA
>CP070808.1:871058-872808 GCA_020343715.1 Thermoplasmata archaeon | reverse complement strand
ACCGGGGCCCTCAACATCCAGGGAGGTGGACGAGGATGAGGTTCCAGGCCTTCACCCACACCATGCATCTGAGTCAGCCCTTCGTGATCTCGGCCGAATCCCAGGAGGTCGCCCACAACGCCTTCGTGAGGCTCGACTCCCAGAAGGAATGGGGACTCGGCGAGGGAGTGCCCAGCCCCCGGGTCACAGGGAAGACGCTGGAGGACGTGCTCGCCTTCATCGCCCCCCAGGCCAAGTGGGTCGACAACGTGGAGGCGGACGAGGCGTTGAAGATGGCCAACGGGATGGCCGATTCCATCGGTGCGGGACGGGTGGAACCGGGACCAGGACCCGCCGCGATGGACCTGGCCCTCCTGGACCTTGCCGGCAGGGCGGACGGCTACTCGGCCAGGGAGCTGCTCGGGCTGCCTATGGAGGCGTCCATACCCACGAGCATCACCGTGAGCCTTGGTCCCATCGATGACATGGTCGCGGAGGCCGAGGACCACATGCGCAAGGGCTTCAACGTGCTCAAGGTCAAGCTGGGGGCCGAGCCCCTCGCCACATCCAGGCTCCTACGGGCCTTGCGGGACCACGTTCCCGAGGCCACCATCCGTGTGGACGCCAACGAGGCGTGGACGGCCCACTCCGCGGCCACTTTGCTTCCGCTGATGGAGCGGCACGAGGTGGAGCTGATCGAGCAGCCCTTCCCCAGGGACTCCCACGAGGACATGGCGGCCCTGGTCAAGGCATCCTCCATCCCCATCGTGGCCGACGAGATGGTCCAAGGACCCATCGATGTGGACATCATCGGACGCCACGGCCTTGCCCACGGTATCAACATCAAGCTCCAGAAGGTGGGGGGCCTGACAACGGGGGCCCGGATGGCGAAGCGGGCGAAGGAGTATGGTCTCAAGGTGATGGTGGGCTGCTTCATAGAATCGGGGGCCGGTATAGCGGCGGCATCACAGCTGATAGGTGCCTGTGACTGGGCCGACCTGGATGGACACCTGCTGCTGGCCGACAACCCGATACCGGGTCCGCCCATCGACCTTGGGGTGGTATCCACACCGCCCGAGGCCGGCATCGGTCACGGTGCGACGGACCTGGACGTTGGAACGCTGATGGACCTGTGAGGAGGAATGGAGATGGGACACTGGGAGATGAGGAAGAAGGACCAGGAGATAACCGATGAGGACGAGCTGAGGGCCACCCTCCGGGAGGCCCACTTCGTGACGATGGCGATGTGCATGGAGGACGAGCCCTACCTTGTGACCATCTCCCACGGCTACGACACGGAGCGGAACGCCATCTACTTCCACTGTGCCCACGAGGGCAAGAAGATTGACATCCTCTCCGCCAACCCCGTCGTCTGGGGCGAGGCGGTCCTCGACACGGGCTATGACGGTCCCGAATGTCATCAGGAATACGTCACCACCCAGTTCAAGGGCAGGGTCAGCTTCCCCGAGGAGGAGGGGGAGAAGAGACACGGTCTCACCGTCCTCCTGGAACAGTTCGGTGCCGACGTGGACAAGTTCTTCGCGAAGGACGACACCCCCGAGGCGGTGCGGAAGGTGAACATCGGTCGGGTGGACATAGAGTACATGTCAGGGAAGCGGTCAGGATAGGGGCTCCAGAGGATACGCGTACCAGCACCCCGGTTTCTTACCGAAACCTTTTACTAGCATTATCAGGTTTCCCCGCTCGACAGAGGTATTTCTATGGCCATCATCGCGTGGTTCGAAGAAGTCGACAAGAACGACATCCCGCT
>CP070808.1:869199-870958 GCA_020343715.1 Thermoplasmata archaeon | reverse complement strand
CCCGTGGACCAGGTCCGGGTCGTCGCATATGCCCTGCATGAGTATGGTCGAGTCGTGCTCGAAGGTCATGCCTGACTTGGGCTGGATGATCTGCACGACACCTGGCGGGTCGTTCGTGTTCGACACCTCGATGTCCACGTGGACCACCACCGAGTTACCCTCCCAGTCCTCCACCTGGAGGACGAAGGTCCGCTCGCCAACCTCGGAGTTCACCGGGGTGTAGATGATGGTCCCGTTGGCCGTTACCAGCTCGAACACCTGCAGCTGGGCGTCGGAGTGGAACCTGAACCTGTCCGAGTCCACGTCCTCCACCTCGACCAGGTAGACGGACTCCTCGCCTTGGACTGCCTTCAGCCTGAACCGTCCGTCCACCGGTTCGACCCCACCGATGGTGAGGATGACAGGCGGGTCGAGCACGGCCTCGACCCTCACGACCAGCTCCTCTTGGAGGATCATCTGTCCGTCGGTGAAGTTGAATGTTACCCTGTCGGTGCCATACCAGTCATCGGGGATTGTGATCGTCACAGTCCCACCGTCCATGTCGATCTCCACCAGCACGGCGGTGGCGCCGCTGTGCTCGACGTCGATGGTGTCCCCGTCAGGGTCGGTGACGTGGTCTGCCAGCCTGAAGGTGAAGGGTGGGTCGTCCTCGAGGAGGTCCACGGGGCCCAGGGACTTGAGGAGCACGGGGGGCGAGTTAGAGATCACCACGGAGGCATTCACAGGCGGTCCGTGGTCCACCCCGTCGTAGGCGCGGACCCTCACCCTCCACGTCTGGCCCCTCTCGGTCATGCTCGAAGGCACCTGGGAGCCGTTCAGCCCGTCCACCATCTCCCCGTCGAGGAACCAGGTGTACTCGTACTCCATGTACGAGGTGTCCCTGTCGTAGGGCTGGCGTATGATGCCCACGACCAGGTCGTCGGTGGTGTAGGGCTCCTCGGGGGCGATGGCTATACCGGGTTCCCCGGGCGGGTTGTTGAGCACGGTGACCAGGTCGGTCACCTCCAGGATGTCCGATGTGAGCATGTCGCTGTCGGTGACCCATGCACGGAAGCTATAGGCGCCCACCGCATCGTCCCTGGTGGTGAAGAACCGGACCGTCCAGTTCCCCCCGTCCCACACGGGGTCGTCCAACCGGTCCGAGAGCCATCCCCCTCCCAGGGGGGGTCTCATCTGCACCGTGGGGCTCATGTAGCTGGGCCGGTCCAGCTCGTCGGCGACCTGGATGCGCAGCGTGGTCGAGTTGGTCCGGTAGATGGTGCCGTTGTCCGCCTCGATGGATATCATCCTCGGCGGTTCGGGCAGTCGGTCCGTCCAGTTGATCTCCAGGTGGCCCAGCTTGACATCCTGCACGTGGTTCCGGTTCTCGATGTGCACCTCTATGAAGACCTTTGGGTGGTCGTCCATGGGGACGGACGAGATGTCGAAGGACCTCTCCTCCCATTGGCCGGTGTAGGTCTTCAGCAACTCCTCCGTGTCCGCGTCCCTGAGGTTGACGGTGACCTTGAAGTTGGCCTGGCCCGGGAGCATCCTGTACGACAACCAGGCCCAGTCGCCGACAGTGGCCGGGTCGCCCACGTCGATGACCTCCGTCCTCATAGAACCCCAAGTGTCATCGGCGATACTGCTGGAGGCTACCGCCGTGGCGTTCTTGGTGCTATAATAGACGAGTCTGTAGCCCATGATGCCCAAGGCCTCCATGTAACCGCTGTTGGAGTAGTGGTAGGGTTCCGCGGAGGCGAAGGCCACGTCCTCGTCG
>CP070808.1:867337-869099 GCA_020343715.1 Thermoplasmata archaeon | reverse complement strand
GGTAGTGGTCGATGAGCTCGTTGGCCCGCTTGATGATGGTGCTGGAGAGCTCGTCCAGCCTATCGGCGTCCTCCCCGCCCTTCCACCGGTACCTGGGGGCGGTGGGCTGGGTGTCTGCGACCTCGGCGCCGGCGGCGTCGGATATCTTGGGTCCCTTCCTTCCGAAGAGTCTTGCCATCTAGCCACCTCCTGGGGGCTCGTCATCCCCTCCACCCGCCCACCACGGCGAGGCGTGGGCCTTCATCGAACGCCGGGTGCGGCGGTCGTGCTGGCCCATGAACTTCTTGTAGGACGACTCGGTGACGTTGAAGCCCATGACGCGACCCGTCAGGCAGCCGTCCTCGGGACACACCTCAACGCACCTCATGCAGAGGATGCAGTTGTGGACGGTGATGTCCGTCTTGTCCATCTCCTTCCACACCTCGGTCACGTCCACCGGGCATATCCGATGGCACATGGAGCACCGGGTGCACTTCTTCCCGTCCTTGTGCAGCGATATCCCCGACACGCCCGCGAAGGGCATCATGACGACCGCCACGGGGCAGATGCGGCAGAACGGTCTGCGGATGACCACCGCGGCGAACAGGAAGGTCGTCAGCACGCCCAGGGTGAGCCATGGGATGTTCTGAGCACCCACGGCGGTGGTGAGGCCCAGGCCCGCCTGGCTGACGGTGAAGAATGGGTAGGCGGGGCACACCTGGCACACTGGCCGGTAGATGTCACCCGCCTCCACGTAGAATGTCACCACGTTGATGGCGATGAAGATGGAAAGGAGCAAGCCCGCGAAGAAGACTGAGTACCTGCCCACGTTGAGGACCTGTCGCTGGTAGGGGTTGAGCCGGTAGCGGCTTATGCCCAGCTTGGACCTGACCCAGTCCATCACGTCCTGGATCATCCCCAGGGGACAGGCCCATCCGCACCATGCCCTGCCCAGGGCCACGTAGAGGATGAGGAAGGACAGGATGAGGACCAGTATGAACATCCACGACTGGAAGAAGCCCACGGAGAGGTAGTGCTGGAGCTGGTAGACTATGCAGGCCCCTATGTTGGTGTTGAGGTAGTTGCACGCCGTCCCCGGGAGCGCGGCCGTCAGGGGGAGGGCCTCCGTCCGGATGGCCCAGAAGCCGAGCACGCCGATGTTTATGGCGAAGAAGAAGGACAGCTGGGCCACGATGCGCATGTGCCTGACCGACGGGGCCGTGCGGGCGGCGATGGCCACCGGGACGATGACGATGAGGGACATGATGACCAGGGTGGCCAGGGGGCTCTGCTGTATCCGCTGCCAGAGCCCTGCCAGGGTGGACTGCTCCTTCTCCTCGATATCCTCTCCCGGGTCGTCGTCGGGCACGTCCACGACGCCACGGGCCCGCTGGTCGAAGTACCAGGGGCAGTCACGGAGGAGTCGGACCTGGCCGTCACGGGCGGTGGTCTGGACGGTGACCTCCTTGCGGAAGGTCTCCTTGAGGTCGTCCACGGGCGTCCAGTCGGTCTCGTTGAGGACCACCAGGTTGGTGTAGGTGATGTTGGTGTTGACTATGACGCCCTCCACCGACCGGTCGTACGGCAGCCAGTACGGGCAGTCGTAGTGGAACGCCCGCCATTGGAGGACGAATGTGATGTTCTGCCCGGGCTCCGCCTCGACCCGCTGGGGGTCCACGCGGAGGCAGAAGCTGAGGCTCCACTCGGTGCGCTCGCCGATTGGCAGCCCCCCCACCTCGTCGGCCGCCTCCTGCTGGGTCGAGGCCACGTACTGGTGGGTAAT
>CP070808.1:865473-867237 GCA_020343715.1 Thermoplasmata archaeon | reverse complement strand
CACTTGGCCACCTCGACCTCGAACTCGATGCCGCACTTGGGACACTCGGTGGCGCTGTCCGGCACGAGGGTGCCGCACTCACCACACTCCACCATTCGTCCCTTGGAGGACATTGCCCAGTATCCAAGAGTGGCGCCGATCACGACGACCACGATCACAATGATGACGATGGTCCACAGGAGCCAGTTGGTATCGTCGGTCTGCTCCTCCTCGACCTCCACGGCGACAACGGTCAGCTTGGTGGGGTTGAGCGTCTCGATGTCCAGCTCGTCGTCGCGGGCGGTGATGAAGTAGTCGTACTGACCATAGAACGCAGGGCCCACCCTGGGCGGGAACTGGAACACGCCCAGGCCATCGGCCATCGTTTGGTACTTCTGATGGCTGATCGGGTCGTCCAGGAAAACCCTCACGTTCGCCGCCGGTGCACCCTGGGCCGTGTTGTACCTGACGGTGCCACGGATGGTCAACGTGCCCCCTGCGGGGAAGTCGTTCATCATGGTCGTCTCGAGGACTATGTAAAGGCTGGTGGGTCCCGGGGGCTCCACGTCTATCGTTATGATGTTGCTGACACTGGACGGTACGCCCTCGAAGTCGCCGGTGGGTACCACGAGGGCCTTCACATAATAGACACCGTCAACCATTGGTGCGGGGACGCTGACATGGAACATCCCGTCGTCGTCCAATGTGGTCGTGTTGCTCCACGTGGAACCGTTGTCCCACATCTGGACCTCCACATCGCCATGGTAAAGCGGGTTGCGAACGGTTGGGAAGATCGCGGTCGCGACCCCGCTGACGACGAACTCGGTACCGGCGACGACGGTGGTGTTGACCACAGATATCTCAACACCGATCATCGTTGGCGGGACCATGGGCTCGTTGAAGGCGGTGATCATGGTCTTCGCCATGTCGAGGTTGACGAAACGCGTCTCGGTCTCCCCAGCCTGCTTAGGGTTCTCGGCGACTATCCGATAGTTGCCAACGAAGTACTCCCCCTCCGGGGTGACGATGGAACCCAACAGCGGGAATCTGACCTGGCCATCGTCGTTGGTCACGCCATTGGCCACTACCGTCCCGTTATTGGTGTAGCTGATCTCCACAGCCACGCTGGAGACGGGATTGGCCAGCAGGTCCTGGACCACGACGGTGAGGTACCAGTACACGAGCACGGTGGCGTTGCCCTGAGAGAACGGATAGGGGACCTCGGCGTCGTACAGGTAGACCTTCGAGTCTATCCTGGAACTGGCCAAGGGCTGGTCCGAGACCGAGGTGTCCATGTACAGGGTGGCCACGGCCATGTCGAGGGGGACATCAGCGCTAAGCTGCGAACCGGTTATGGTGAGGATCTTCGCATCCACCTTGAGTGTCTCGAGGGTTATGGTGCTATCGGAGATGTTCGCCAGGGACGAAGCGATAAGATTCATCGTCCTAGCAGTCAGTGTGAGCCCCTGGATAGCGGTGGTGGGCGAGTTGATGTAAAGCTCTTCCACGGTGACCTCGCCGCCTCGGATGTCCACACTCGGCGTCTCGACGATCATCGTGTCACCATCCACGAGGCAACCGTCCTCCATCGAGAACTGGCCACCTCTCAGCAGCAACCTGGCGGTCAGGGAGGAGGCCCTTGCCTCAACCGTGGCAGCGTCCTCGGCGACCAGGGTGGTTATCATCAGTTTCGAACCGGAGCCCATGACCAGGCTGGAGTCATCGTAGAGGTAGACGTTGATCGGGTAAGTGGAGGTCACGGTCCCGCCCTGGAGAATCAGCTGT
>CP070808.1:863600-865373 GCA_020343715.1 Thermoplasmata archaeon | reverse complement strand
ACATGGACCCGATGAGCAGGTAGACGATGAACCAGGGCATGACGAGGAGGACGACGGACCTCTGGACCAGCACCTTGGTCAGGTGCGACCAGGTCAGGTGGTCGGTGACGTAGCGGGTCACCCTGGGCTCCCGCACGTTGATGAAGGCGTACACCGCCGCCACGGCGCACAGGGTGGAGGCCACCATGAAGACGGTCCCCAGGCTGTCGTCGAAGACCTCCACCAGGACGCCGCCCAGGGAGAACCCGAAGAGCCAGCCGAAGATCTGGACGAACTGGAATACGCCCATCTCCCGGCCCCGCTTGCCCTCGGGGGCGTAGTCGGCCATGAGCGCCAGGGAGGACACCAGGATGCCCGCGGCAGCAACGCCCATCAGGCCGTTGACCATGGCGACCCAAGCGGGCAGGGGGGTGAGCATGAACAGCGAGAGGGCGACGGCGGCCAGCCCCGTCGACAGCACCAGCGCGAGGCGGCGGCCCCTCCTGTCGATGTCGGCGCCCACAACTAGCACCATCACCGTCTCCACGATGGGCCAGGTGGACAGGACCAGGGCGTACTCGAAGTAGCCCACGTCCTCCCCCAGGTAGACGGGGAAGGCGATGAAGACCATGGCGAAGCTGACCCTGACGGCGAAGGTGGAGATGTACAGGGCGGAGGTCAGCCTGAGGTACCAGCTCGGGTCCCTTTCCCCCTCGTCCCCCACGGACCCCTCGACGACGGTCTCAGCGGGGGGGCTTGGCGTCGCCCATCACCTCCGAGTAGATGGCCTCCAGCCGGTCGGTGTGGTGCCGGATGGTCAGCCCGTCCTCCACCGTCCTCCTGCCCTCCCTCTCGATGCGCCCCCTCAGTTCGTCGTCGGAAAGGACCCTCACCAGCTGGGTCGACGCCCTCGCCACGTCCTTGATGGGGAAGCGGAAGCCGTTCTCGCCGTCGCGCACGATCTCGGGCACCCATCCCACGTCCGAGGCGATGACCGCCGTGCCTGACGCCATCGCCTCGCCCACGATGAGCCCCTGCCCCTCCCAGAACGAGGGGAACAGCACCGCGTGGGCGGTGGCGTAGAAGGCCTGCAGGTCGGGGAAGGGGACGGACCCGGTTATCCTGACCGCCCCCTCCAGGCCGTGGGCGGAGACCCGGGCGCGCAGGACCCTCTCCTGGGGGCCCGACCCTATGACCACCAACTGGACGTCGGGCAGCTCCTTCCGTGCCCTGCGGAATATGTCCAGCATGTCGAAGACCCCCTTCCTGGCCGCCAGGCGCCCCACGAAGAGGACCAGGGGACGGGAGGGGTCCATGCCGTACCTCTCCAGGACCCCGGGGTCCCGGTTGTCAGGGTGGAGGGCGTCGGCGTCGATGCCCGCGTAGAGCATGTTCCAACGGTCATCGCCGTAGACGTTGCTGACCCCGCGCTGCCGTATGGCCTCCAGCAGCTCGGTGCAAATGATCACGTTGGCGTTGGAGTACTGGAGGGCGTAGTCCTCGTACACGTCGAACATGGGGGACAGGTACAGGACCGCCAGGTCGTTGGCCGACTCGATGGAGGGCGTCACGTCCCTCCAGCTTATCATGGACCGCTCCCCCTTCCACGTGCCCAGCATCCCCGACACGATGGGCGATGAGATGTCCCAGTAGTGGCGCTTCTGGAGGAGGGACATGTTCGACTGCACGTGGACCATGTCGAAGTCGTTCCCCAGCTCCATGACCTTTGCCACGGCGTGCTTCCCGAAGGAGGTGGTGAACGCCATGGGGATGGGGGCCATGGGCACGTGGTGC
>CP070808.1:861723-863500 GCA_020343715.1 Thermoplasmata archaeon | reverse complement strand
CCCCTGGCCTTCGCCCTGTGGAACCCGATGCTGTGTATCACCCCATCAAGCTCGTCCTCGTCCGCGGCGGCCAGGGAGGGGGGGTCGGGCCATCTTGCCTTCACCGACTGGAAGACCCGTTCCGTCGTCTCGTCACGGGTACGCTGGGACAGGATGGTGGCCACAAGCACGTCGTAGGGGTTCTCCCTCCTCTCCAGCATGGTGGGTCCATGCATGGACCTGAGGGCCTCCATCACTGTGGCATAGTCGGGGGGCACGGCGACCCCCATCGCGGGACCGGGGGAAAAGCCTTCCGCCGGCTCATCCCTCGCTGGACCTGCCCTTGACCAACAGGAACAGCATGGCCCCCACGGCGGCGAGGAGGAGGACGATGAACAGCCATCCTAGCCAAGTGTCCGATGCCTCCACCGTCCCATCGTCACCGTCACCATCGCCGTCCCCGCCTCCACCGTTGCCACCGTTGTCAGGGTCGTCCGGGGGGGCCACCTCGATGACAAGGGACTCGACCCCCTCGGCCTCCCCGTCGAACACGGTCAGGCGAAGGGTGTAGTTGCCCCCCGCCTCGTAGGTGTGGTTCACCTCCACCGAGGTCGAGATGTTGCCGTCCCCCAGGTCCCAGCTGTACGTCAGGATGTCACCGTCGGGGTCGGCGGACAGGGTGGCTGTCATCCGCATGGGCTCTCCGGCCTTGGGCATAGCGGTGATCACCGTGATCCGGGCGACGGGTGGGTTGTTGGGCTCGGGATGGACGACGATGGTGATCGAGGCCCCGTCCGACACCAGGAAGGGGTCGGTGGAGAGCAACAAGGTGATGGTGTGCGTCCCCGTCGCCAGATGCCTCGCGTCCAGCTCCTTGCCCTCTCCAAGGAGCCCGTCGATGTCCGAGGACCACCGGTAGATCACCCTGTACTCCGGAGGGTCCCAGATGTCGAAGGATGACCCGTTCGCTGCCAGATGCACCGTGGCGTCCCAGGGGAACTCCGAACCGTCCTCGGGAGAGGAGATGACCGCCGTTGCCACGGGCTCAGGGGGCAGGACCTCGATGACCACGGAGGCGGTGTAGGGCTCGCCGATGAACTCTGGGAACCGGGGCTCCACGATGACGGTGATGACATGGGTACCCGGGGTGAGGTCGTCGATGGTCCCCTCCTCCTCCTCGATGAGCAGACCGTCCCTGTCGGAGGTCCACCGGACGGGAAGCGCTACCGGCCCCTCGAGCTCCGGGTGGTCTAGTACATAGTACTCGCACACAAGGGAGAATTCCTCGCCCATGTCGAAGACGTCCTCGTCCTCTGGGCTAATGATCTCCACGTAGTTGTCCTCGGGCGGCACAGAGATGACACTGAAGTTGTGGTACACCCAGGTCTCATGGTCGCTCCCGTCCACTCCCATGAGGGCGACCTCGTACACGACACCCGGGACCAGCTCCAGCTCGAACTCCAGCTCCTCGTCGTTGACCAACTCTCCGTCCAGGTACCAGGCCCACGTCACCTCACCCTCCTCGGGATCGACGACGGACCCTTCGAAGGGTATCCGGTTCCCTAGCTCCCAAACGTCGTACTCCCCTCCCTCCCTCGGAGCGATGATAGCGACCACTGGAGGCAGGTCGATGACCGGTCTCAGCACCAGGGTGATGTTGGGGTTGCCCGAGATAGGGATGGTGGTGATGTTGAAAAGGTCGCCCAGCGTCGCCTCGGCGGTGTATGGAGAGTAGGTTATCGTCCGGTTCGCGTTCGTCACCTCGTACTCCGGGTAGACGTCCTCGAAGGCCAGCCCG
>CP070808.1:859841-861623 GCA_020343715.1 Thermoplasmata archaeon | reverse complement strand
AAAACGTAGAGACGCGGCATGCGGAACTCCAGCATCGGCTTCACTTTATCTCCCTCCATTCTGCAAGGGTCTTGAACGGCGAACGGTGTCGCTCACTGATCTCGTCGCCCTCCTCCTGTATCCAGAAGTAGACCGGCTCCCCCTCCACCAGCTCGACGCTGACGGAGCAGTTGTACAGGTAGTGGTCGTTCCCCCGTATGACGGTTATGTTTAGGACGAAGATGGTGTGGTTGATGCCCGCGTCGAGCACGTACCTGTTGAACGCTGACAGGTTCTGGGTCTCGTTCCCCGCGGTGTAGTTGATGTGCATGGCGTCGTAACGGCGCTCACCCACCGCCTTGACGGTGACGATGGTCTCGTTCCCCTCGTGGTCCATTATTATCTTCGGTATCGAGCCCACGGGATTGACCGGGTCCTCCTCCAGGAAGTCTACGAGGTACATGGCCAGCAGCAGCAGGACTATGATGGCCACGGGTACGAATATAAGCATACCCAACACCCTGTCCTGCATGGCCGACAGAACATACGTGTGGGTATTAAATGCCTTCGGGGTCCAGCTGGTCGGCGCCCATCGTGGTGAGCCTGTCCGAGATCCTCTCGAGCGTCCTGGATAGCATTGCCCCGTTGTCCCACTCCTTTATCATCGTGGCCAGGGCGCGGTGGGACCGGTGCTCCAGGCCTTCGGCCGCCGTCTTGATGGCCGGCAGCGCCCTGGTCAGCTCGTCCACCAGCGTCACGTGGGCCGCCCGTGACGTCCTGGCCAGGGGGTTGAGGTCGATGGCGATGACGTACCTGTCCCAGGCCCGGAGGGCCTCGGCCCGGTCCCCATCCTCCAGGGGGATGAGGACCACGTCGGCGGAGCCCACGCCCGACTTGGAGCACAGGGCCCTGGCATGGTCCAGGCCAGGCACCTTCATGTTGGGCTGCTCCCCCAGCACCCCCACGGCCCCGGCGTCCCTGAGTACCTTCGTGATGGCCTTGACCCGGTCCTCCGTCCTGTGGAACAGGTTGACCTCGATGGGGAAGGCGGGCTCCTTGGCCCCCCTGCTGACCCGGAGCTCGTGGACCCGCTCCTGCAGCTCGACGACCTGGTCCACCGCCAGGGCGGCCACGTTGCCGTTGACTGACATCACCGGCCGGTCCGCCAGCAGCAGCATCGCCGCGGCCACAGTGGCCGCCTCCCGGGCCTCCTCCACCGTCTCCTCGCCCAGCAGGTAGTCGAATGCCTCCCCACGTCCATGGGCGATGAGGCCCGCCTCGGAGGTGATGCCTGCCCTAACGCCGGCGACGAGGCGCTCCCGGGCCTTCAGCGAGGCGTACCTGGGATGGGAGGGGGGGATATCGGTCATGTTCCCCGAAGGGCACGGGCCCCTAGATGTTACTTTCCATCATCCACGAAATCCAATCTGAAAAACGCGAGCAAACGTATATTAACGGGGGGGCCAATTCCCGACCTGGCGGGGTAGGAGAACAGGGATAAGGGTTGATTTCGCCATGACCTACAAAGCCATCGAGAAAGGTATGCGGGACCTGCGTGAGGGCAATCCCGCAGTGCACTGGGCCCTTGTAGCAAGGGACGGTGTCACCCTCTCCTCGGACCTCCCAGACGGGGTCCACAGCGAGACGTATGGCATCATGTGCGCAACCCTCCTCGGCGCCGCCCACACCCTGAACTCCGAGTTCCCCGAGGGCGAGGTGGAGCGCATCATCGTCGAGGCTGGGCGCTACCGGGTCATGGTAATGGGCCTGGACAGCGAGGCACTGCTCTCGCTCATCGTGCCC
>CP070808.1:857935-859741 GCA_020343715.1 Thermoplasmata archaeon | reverse complement strand
TCCATCAACGTGACCGACGCCTACATGGACTACGACAAGGTGTGGGCGGTCTTCGACGGCGACGTGCTGAACAGGACGGCCCTGGAGCACCAGGGCGACGGTGTGTACACCTATTCCTTCGACACCACCAACATGGACGACGGCGACACCGAGATCACCATCATGACCATCGACCTGGTGGGCCACGAGGCCGAGGCGGGGCCCCTGCTGCTGCAGGTGGACAACAACCCCCCCGATTCGTGGATCACGACCGAGGGCGGCAACGTCACCGGCACCATCACGATAATGGCAACCGTAAACGACCCCTACCTCAACGCGACCGAGGTGTACCTGGTCATCGATGGGGACGACGACAACTCCACCATGATGGACCCCGTGGACGGGGAGGGCACCTACCAGCTGGTCCTGGACACCCGGGACGTGATGGACGGCACCCGGGAGTTCACCGTGTACGCCGAGGACATGTGGGGCCAGTGGTCCCGCAGCCCCGCGGTGTACTTCGACGTGGACAACTACGCGCCCATGATCAAGTTCGTATCCGGCGGAGGGGAGCGATGGGGCAACTACCAGGTGCGGGCCAACATCACCGAGGCTAACCTGAACAAGTCCTGCGTCATGGTGAAGATAGGCACCGGCGACCCGGTCAAGATGCGCGAGGCTGAGGAGTACTGGTACTACAACGTTGACACCAGGGACTACCCCGACGGTCCCCTCACCTTCACGGTCACCGCCTGCGACCTGAAGGGCAACGAGAACCCGGGTGAGACCTGGACCATCACCGTGTCCAACCGGGCCGACCTGGAGATAACCAAGGTCGAGTGGGTGTCCAACGAGCTGGAGCTGGGCGACAAGGCCAAGGTGAAGGTCACCGTGCGCAACAACGGCCATACCACCGTCAAGGGATTCATCGTGAGGGCCACCTCGGGCACCAAGGAGCTGGCCACCATCACCGAGTCCACCGGGGTGCAACCCGGCAAGAGCCACTCGTACACCCTGGTCTGGGAGCCCAAGAGCACCGGTGACCAGGTGGTGCGCCTGGACGTGGACCCCGAGGACACCGTCGACGAGACCGACGAGACCAACAACCACTACGAGCAGCAGACCATCACCGTCTCGGAGGCCAGCTCGTCGGTGCCAGGCATGGGCGCCGTACTGGCCGTGGCCGCCGTCATAGCGGTCTCCCTGGCCCTCCTGGACCGCCGGAAGCGCTGACCGAAAGGGATATCTGGCATTATCTCCCAATTGTTAGCGGGAGTTTCGTGTCCGTGGCACTTCCTAGATGGTCGGCATCGATCGTATCAACCCTATTGATATCATCCATGGCAGTGGGGATGGTCCTTTGGGGGGTAGAGACCTCTGAGGCCGCCCCAACGGTGGAGCTCAGGATGGAGGTCATGCCTGAGGAGGTGTACCTGTTCCCGTCACAGACACAGATCTGGAGCCTCGAGCTCCTGGGGAACGTGTACTGCGAGAAGACCAGGCCCGACGAGATACGGGTGTACATAGAGGCCTGGATAGATACGTCCTGGGACCTGGTCATCTCTCCCCAGGTGATGGTGTTCCGGAAGGTGGGCGAGAACATGCACCAGTTCGAGGTGTTCGTCTCCGTTCCGCCCCGGGTGGCGGGACCTCCCGAGGTCCAAATGGGGTTCAGGGCGTACGCCGACCTGGCGGGCAGGACCGTGGAGTGCTTCGGCTCGGCGGTCCTGTACTTCGTCCAGGACGTCCACGGCTTCATAGGGTCGATACCCCAAGAGATCACCGTCCCACCCGACGGCGGCATCGACGGCGAGGTCTACGTCGAGA
>CP070808.1:856012-857835 GCA_020343715.1 Thermoplasmata archaeon | reverse complement strand
CTACCTGAACAGCTCCGACACCCTGATGCGACGGAAGACCCCGGGGGCGACCTCGACGACCTCGCCCTCGGGGGCGATGTCCTCGGGGGCGGCCTCGGTGACGGCCTCGGCGTCGGCCTCGACGATGGCGTCAAGGGCGGCGGCGTCCTCGTCCTCCAGGTCGGTGACCTCGGGGGGCTGGTACGGGCCCTCGGGGGCGTCGCCCTCGCCGTACTCCTCGAACACCTCGGTCAGATCCTCGGGTGGGAGGATCTCGATCTCGTCGGGGAGCTTGGCGTGGGGGTCCATGATCTGGACCTTGAGGCCCAGCACGCCGCTCTTCTTGGCGGCGGTGGTGATGGCTATGCGCATCCACTCGTGCTTGGGCTCGCCGCAGTACTTGATGTGGCCCTGCCTGAACTTCACGGTGCGGTGGCGGTCGCCGGTGAGCTTGCCGGATATCTCCACCTGGCATCCCCGGGCGCCAGCGTCCATGATGCGCATCACGGTGGAGTGGCCGGCCCGCCGGAAGTGCCAACCCTTCTCCAGGGCGATGGCCAGCTTCTGGGCCATTATGCCCGGGTTGAGGGCGGGGACCTCGGCCTCCTGCACCTCGATCTGGGGGTTGTCGAACCCGAAGTCGTTCTCCACCTCGTCGGTCAGACGGTTGATGGTGGCGCCCCGGCGTCCGATGACCATGCCAGGCCTCTCGGCTATGAGGGTGATGTGGGTGCCCAGGGGCGTCCGGGCCACGTTCAGGCCGCCGAAGCCGGCCCTCTGGGTCTCCCGGAACAGGTGCTCCTTGAGCAGGTGCCTGCGAATGTTCTCTCTGATGAACTTGCGTTCGGATGACATGGTCAGTCCTCCAACTCTCCGGACTCTCTGAGGATGATCTCGACGTTCACGGTCTCGCGGATCTTCGGGGTGGCCCGACCGCGGGCCCTGGGGAAGCGACCCTCCCAGGCCCTGCCCCGCGATGCGGCGCTGTGGGCGATGTACATGTCGTCGACCACCAGCCCCTTGTACTCGGCATTGGCCTCGGCGCCCTCCAGGACCTTGAGGATCTGACGGGCCGCCTTCTCGGGGAAGCGCCCCGGACCCACCTTGCCTCGGCGGTGACCGGAGCTGCCGTAGCGGGTGTCGGGCACGGGGGCCTTCTTGGCGATGACGTCCGCTAAGAAGTCCTTGGCCCGCTCCAGCGGCCATCCCTTGATGTGGCGACAGATGACGATGGAGTGCTTGGGGGAGATGGGCAGCTCGCGGCCGATGGCCCGCGCCGACGTCTCCGGGTCGATGTCCACGGTGTATCCGACCATCCTCGTCACCTCACTTCAGCGGCAGGTACTTGGACGACCGGGTCGCACCGACGCCGGGACCGGTGTGCTTGACCTCGGTCCGGGTCAGGGCGAACTCGCCCAGGTAGTGGCCCACCATCTCTGGCTGGATGGTGACCTCGTGGAAGTCCTTGCCGTTGTGGACCCCCACGGTCTTGCCGATCATGATGGGGAGGATGACGGCGTCGCGTTCGTGGGTCTTGTACACCCTGCGCTTTTCGGCCTTCATGTCGTTGTAGAGCTTCTCCTGTCCGTGGGTCCAGCCGCGCTCGATGGAGCGCCTGACGCGGGCCGGCACCAGTGCAGCGAACTCGGAGACGGACATCTCCTGCAGCTCGGTGACCGTGTGGCCCATGTAGGTGAACTCCTTCTTGGCGCGGGCTAGGATCGTGGACTTCCGCTTCCTCGACCGCCTGCGGGCCGCCTTCGCGGATGAGAACTTCTTCTTCTTCCTGGCCATGCTGTCTACCTCCTACCCTTCTTGCGCTTGCCCTTCTTCTTCTTGGGCGA
>CP070808.1:854086-855912 GCA_020343715.1 Thermoplasmata archaeon | reverse complement strand
ACCGCCAGGTTGTCCGACTCGGTGCCGCCGGAGGTGAAGACTATCTCCTCGGGCTGGGCGCCGATAACCTTGGCGATGCTCTCGCGGGACTCCTCCAGCGCCTCCTTGGCCTCCATGCCCTTCATGTGGAGCTCCGAGGCGTTGCCGTAAACCTCATCGAAGTACGGCAGCATGGCCTCCACCACCCTGGGGTCCGTCCGCGTGGAGGCGGCGTTGTCGAAGTAGGAGATGTCCATCACGACACTTCCTGGGGGCTCAAGTCCACCCGTGCGGTCGGGTATAAGGCATCTTGCTAATAATCCTTTAGGCGGAGCTAACTGGTGAATGGGCCCGGTGACGGGCTCAGGGACGGGTAGCCAGGATGGGCGTGCTGCAGTGCGGGCAGTAGGCGGGACCGCCCATGATCTTCCCCCCACAGGAGGGGCATTGGCTCGTCCAGGCGGGTCCCTCCATGTACTCGTGGGGTGGCTGGAGGTCGTACTTCCGTGACAGGTCCGGCTGCGGCTCCGTTGGGGGGGCCGCCCGTTCGACCAATGCCTGCGGGTGGGCGGGCCCGTGGTACATGGAAGGTTCCGAAGGTACGTACATCCTCTCACGCGCGCGATGGCTGTCGTACAACGATTGCGTCCGGACGATCCCCTCGTCGAGGAGGTCCTCGAACTCCTCCCATATTGCGAGGGCGATGATGCCGCCCGTGATGATGGCCCAGAGGAAGAAGCCTTGCTCCAGGGAATATCCCAGGACCGGGGAGAGGACCAGGATGACTGGGAGGAGCCCCAGGGCGAACAGGAACCAACGGAGATGATCGACGATGAAGTCGAATACACGCGAAGTTACGGACATGCAGCCCTCAACCAGGTAATGAGTGGGTGCTGGAGGGTGATATCAGTTGCGGTCTCTTCGACCGGGTTGTCCAATAATCATCGACCGGGCGAGCGGGCCTCATCGTCCACGTTGAAGATGGACTCGCTGCAGTGGGGGCAGTTGACCCTCCCGTAGAACAGGGCCCCCCCGCATGTTGGGCAATTGCCCGGTCCGTCCAGGGGCTCGTCCACGAACGAGAGATACGGTTTCTGGCCCGGTTTTGGGGACGAGGACTCCGTTATGACCCATTTTTCATCAGTCCCTGCCTGGATGACATAGTACCCGATTGCGACGAGGAGGGGGAAACCGACCATGAAGATACCTAGCATGAGCAACCAGCTCATGCCCTTGTCATATCCGACCAGGACCGCGAGAGTACCGGTGAAGCATGCCAGAGGGACCATGAACCTGATGTAGCGTTCCACTGAGTTGGGGTCGTCCATGCTGACGATGATACTGCTCGGTGACTACATATCGGTATCGCGTCCTCGTTCACCGGAACCTTTATCGTTCGCGCGGACCGTGCCAGCGCGGGATTGACATGGCAGACCTGGAAGAGACCCTGGTGCCCCTGGTGCGGACGACCCTTTCCGAGGTCCTGCAGGCCGAGGGCCTGGTGACCGAGGCCATGCGCGACCTGGTGCGCGACGAGATCAAGGCCTACATGAGGGCCAAGCTGGAGGAGGACCCGGCCCTCAAGCAGGAGATAAAGGATGCCCTGGAGATGTACCTGGAGTCCCGGGCGAAGGAGATGCTGGCCTCGGTGAGGCTGGCCAAGGCGGGCACCAAGATGTCCTTCGCGATGCTGCCCGAGAACCTGAAGGATGAGATCAAGGCCGAGGTCCTCAAGATGTTCGAGTCCGAGATCTCCGAGTTCCTGGAACGGATGTGAGGACCCTCACTTCGCCTGTTGCAACTTGCTCTTGGCTAGCGGCAGCCCCAGCATCGCCGTGATGACTGCG
>CP070808.1:852146-853986 GCA_020343715.1 Thermoplasmata archaeon | reverse complement strand
GCTGAAGGTGCCGTCCTCGGACACCATCTCCACCTCCCCCACCGCGACGGTATCGCCCTGGGTCACCGTCCCCTCGACCATCACGTAGTCCTTGGGGGTCGTGGACAGGTGCTCGGGGGTCTCGACGGTCAGCTGGGGCGGGTAGGTGTCGAGCACAATGGTCACGTTGGTGAAGTACTCGTTCCCGGCCTTGTCCCGGACGAGGATCTCGTAGACGTTCTCACCCTCCTCCAGGTTGAGGGTCGCGGTGAACCTGCCCAGGGAATCGACCGTCTCCTCCCACCGGTCCACGTACAGGGTGGCGCCCAGCTCCGTGGTCCCGATCAGGAGGTACACCTTCTGGTAGGTGTCGAAGGGCTCGTAGTTCCCCGTCCCCTGGTCGAAGGTGAAACCAGGTATGTCGATGCCCGGCGGGGTGACGTCCAGGTAGAACCTCAAGGTCGACAGGGCCACGTTGTCCAGGGCGTCCTTGGCCACCACGGTGAACTGGTTGAGGTCCTCGACAAGGTCGAGGGACACGGTGAAGTTGGTCCCCTCCACGGTGGCGATCGTGTCTCCCACCATGAGGGACGAGAGGGGTTCTGAGTACTCTCCCCTGACGAGCAGGGTCGGATGTTTGACGTTGGCACCGTCTATGGGAACGGTGGAGACCAGGCGGGGTGGCACGGTGTCCACGGTAATGTTGATGCTCGTCGTGATCTCGTTACCCGCCGGGTCACGGACCATCACCTCCAGGGTGTTGAGGCCCTGTTGGAGACTGTTTATCTCCTGGCTGAAGCCCCCCGAGCCCGACACGGTCAGCATCGACCACACGGTGGACAGCTGGGCCACCCTGTAGTACACGTCCACGAACGGGTCCGTCGCACCCGTGAGGGTGACGGTGGTGTCGTTGTGCTGGGACCCGTCGAGGGGGCTGAATATCGTCAGTGTGGGAGCGTCCAGGTCCGCCTGGAGCCACCACTCGAGGATGGCGACGTTCCCTGCAGGGTCCTCTCCCCTGATCGCTATCTTGTTGAGCCCATCGACGAGGGTGAGGTTGAGCGTGAAGGCGGTGCCCGACATGTCTGCGGTGACGCCCATTGCGGTCACCAGGACGTCGGCCGAGTCCACCCATCCGGTGATGGTGACGAAGGGGCTTCCGACCAGGCTGTTGTTGGCGGGCGAGGGCGGGACGGACACATCGATGTCCGGGGCCAGGGTGTCAAGGGTCAGGTTGAAGTACGTCACGATGGTGTTGAGGGCGATGTCACGGGCCCGGACGCTGAACGGATAGGTGCCGTCGCCAGGGAGGGTGGTGGTCCACTCCCACGTGTCGGTCCCGGTGCAAATCTGCCAACCCTGGGTCGCGATGCGGGCCTCGACCCTGTACACCGAGGAGCCGGCGTCGTAGGCCGTGCCCCGGATGGTGAGGGTCGTGGTCCGGATGTGCTCGCCGTCGTAGTGGGAGGTTATCGTCAGCTCGGGGGGCGCACCGTCGGCGATCTCGATGGTGACGAGCAGGTGGCCCGTTATGTCAACGGAAGCCTCGTTGCCGGCCGCGCCCAAGGTGGCGTTGAAGATGTGGGGCGTCCTTGAGTCCTCGGTGAGGTACACCGTCAGATGCTCCATGAGCAGGATGTTCGCGATGAAGCCGTTGCCATCGGTGGTGCCGGTGAACACCGTCGTGCCCTTGGAGTCCTTGATGGTCACCGTTGCACCCGCCGCTGCCCCTCCCGAGGGGAACTTGACCTTGACGTGCACGATCCACCACGCGGACCAATTGTCCCCCGCACCGGACGCGACCACCTTCGACGGGTCGAAGCTGCAGTTCACGAGTGCCGCTGAACCATCGTTCGATACC
>CP070808.1:850189-852046 GCA_020343715.1 Thermoplasmata archaeon | reverse complement strand
CCAGCGGCCGATGGCCGAGTGGGGAACGGTGAATGCCTCCCCGTGGCAGGCTCGACCGAAGCGGGGGTCCTTCGCCACCAGGTTCGCAGCCCGGCGGGCGATCTCACCCCGGATACATGCTCCCTCGCAGGAGAAGACGGGAGTCCTCCCCTCGGCGATGTTCCGCTCACCTACCGTCTCACCGATGGGGCAGGCCCTATCCATCGGGGACACGTGGAGGGTGTGGCCCTTTTGCCCGGTCCCCGTGTTCATAGCTCCATTTTCCATACGTATCACTCCGTTGGTAATTTCCGATCCTATATTCTGTGTCTGACTTCCTCGACCGGAAGCGGTCTCACCTGATCTCCGCACGGGTGACGGAGACCAGGTGGGCCCACTCCACCGAGGGGACACGGTCGTAGGTCCCCTCGTTGTCGTTCTCGTCCTTGGTTCCCATGATCCTCTTGAACATCGTTGTAACCTCCCTGTCCACGCCTACTCGGATGCCGTGACAGACCGCCTCGACATGGGGCACCAGGAAACGCATCCCTCACAGGGAGAGACACCGGTGCCGTCATTCATCCATGAGCACATGCTCCACGTGTCGTAGTTGCCCTCGTACCCGAAGGACCTCATCGGATGGAAGGTCGCCCAGGTCGCCCAGAGAGCCATTGCCGTGGCCATGAGGACCAAGAACATGACCCCCAGGTTCTGGTAACCGTTGAAGTCCGAAGCGAAGAACCACAGCCACACCAGCACCGTCACGACGGCGGCGACGATCAGTACCATCGAGAGGCCGAACCTCCACGACAGGCCCTTGACGCCCTTCATCGCCTCGCCGCAGTGGCTCATGTACTTGCCGAAGGCGGACATCCAGGTGACCATGACGGCCACGATGGCGAGCACCAGGGTGCCCAGGACCACCGCGATGTTCTTGTAGACGTCGTAGTCCCCGGCGAAGACCAGGAGCCACAGCACCACGAACGCGATCCATCCGACCGCGATGACGCCAGTGAGGGCGCCCCTCCACCTCATTCCCATCTCCAACTCCTTTAGCTCGTCTTCCATTTCCATCATCTCCCTTTCTTGATCAATCCATCTATCCTAACCGTTCGCTCCCTCTAGCTCATGCCCTCCAGTCCCAATCGTCCACGTCGTCCTCGTACTCGGGTGAGTAGATGACTGAGAAGAGGATCAGCACGCCGATGGCACCCAGCACCACGGGCCAAATCCACTCGACGCCGGCAAGGCCGTCGACACCGATGGCCACCAGGACGGTGCCGCAGACGGCACCGAAGCCCTCTATCCTGCGGCCGATGACGATCCTGCGCACCACGGCGCCGAGCAGCACTATTATGCCTAGGCCCAGGAAGAAGACCGCCCAGCCGTCCCACCAGCCGATGCCGCTGGCGGCGCCGGAGATGTCGATGTACACCAGGACGGCCGCCATAAGGAATATCAGGGCCCACCCGACACCCTCGTGGGCGTCGGTCCTGTACCACCGCATGAAGTCGCTCTCGTTTCTGTTGTCGTTCATTTTCGTATCCTCCGTTTATCGTGTTTCCATATCGGGACGCTCCATCCGCGCCCCGTCATCATCAATTACGGAGGATACTCGATATATTCCTGTGTTCACAGCTAGATTGAACTTGTTTTATGAGAATACATCGAAATGTTCAATCTTTCAACGCTGGGGTTGAAGGAGTGGACAGCCTGAAAGCTCTGGCAACCGTCTCGGTTGTGATATCATGCGCAGAGCGGTGTCATGGCACCCGCCCACCGGTCCGCCGGTCAGGTCTCTCGCTCGCCCATCGACGCGAGGACCCAGTCAGCCACCGACCGGGCCACCTCCTGCTTCTCCTCCTCGGGGACCGAGTC
>CP070808.1:848231-850089 GCA_020343715.1 Thermoplasmata archaeon | reverse complement strand
CCGATGCCGTGCTGCTGCTCCGCCTTGACGTAGAAGTCCTCGAACTCCTTGCCGTAGGCCCTGATGTCCATGAAGTAGATGTGCAGGTCCTCCAGGTCCGACGCGTGCTCCTTGGCTATGATGGCCTCTTTGATGGAGGACATGCAGCAGAATGCCGAGCACCAGGGCTGGGCCTTCTCGTCCCGGGACCCCACGCACTGGAGGAAGGCGATGCGCTTGGGGGGTTCACCGTCAGCGGGTCGCACCAGGTGGCCCTCGGTGGGACCCGACGCGTTGAGCATCCGCTCGAACTCCAGGTTGGTGATCACGTTGGCGAACCGGCCATGGCCGAACTCGGTGAGGGGCGCCGGGTCGTACGAGGCGAAGCCGGGGGCGGCGACGATGGCGCTGGCGTCCAGCTGGACCACCTCCTCGGAGTCCTCGTAGTCCACCGCGTCGGCGGGGCAGACCTTGGCGCATATGCCGCACTTCTCCTTGGTGAGGTACAGGCAGTTCGGAGCGTCGATGGCCCACTTGAGGGGCACCGCCTGGGGGAACTGGGCGTAGATGGCCTTGCGCTTGCCCAGCCCCTGGTCGAACTCCGAGTCCACCTTCACGGGGCACTTCTCGGTGCAGGTGCCACAGGCGATGCACTTTTCCATGTCCACGTAGCGGGGGTGCTTGAGCACCGTCACCGAGAACTCGCCAACGGAACCCTCCACCGCGGTGACCTCCGCGTTGGTGAGCAGCTCGATGTTGGGATGCCTGGCCACCTCCACCAGCTTGGGCGACAGGATGCACATGGAGCAATCGTTGGTGGGGAAGGTCTTGTCCAGCTGCGCCATGGCGCCCCCTATGCTGGGTTGCCTCTCCACCATGTATACCTTGATGCCCGCATTGGCAAGGTCGAGGGATGCCTGCACTCCACCGATGCCTCCCCCGATGACCACCACTCCTCGCTCCATGAGTTAGCCCTCCGGTGCACGGAAGTATGGGCCTGCGCTGTGCTGGCTCGGCCTTCCGTGACTTCGCGGCTCGAAGGCCTTTTGGGGACAAAAACGTTTCCACATCGGGTACTCCAGGCGGGCCATGGGACCCGGTGATTCGACGCCGGAATAGATAGCCGCATCCCCGAAATAGGCGCGGTATCGACAGGGTTAAATAGGTCGACGATATGCCGGAGCTCGGACCCCGGCCAGGACCCCTGGCCACAACGCTGTGCGAAAGGTGATGAGAATGGCTGAGATCTCAATGGAACTCGAATCTAGGCTCTCCAGGATGGAGGGCAAGCTGGAGGCCACCGCGAGCGCCCCCAAGTTGGCGAACCCGGCACCTTTGGGCCTGTTCGCCTTCGGCGTAACCACGTTGTTGCTCAACCTGGTCAACTCCGAGGTCGTGGAGTCCGAGACCATATCCCTCGTCCTGGGATACGGCATGTTCTTCGGCGGCCTGGCCCAGTTCTGTGCGGGCATGTGGGAGTTCAAGACGGGAAACACCTTCGGCGCCACCGCCTTCTCGGCGTACGGCGCCTTCTGGATGGGCCTGGCGTTCTGGCACGTGCTGGCCGACGGCGGTGTCCTCCACTCCAGTGACGAGTTCAGAGGCGGCTTCGCCGCCTACCTGGCCGTGTGGGGCATGTTCACCGGCCTAATGTTCGTCCCAGCCCTCAAGCTCAGCCGGGGCATCCAGGCGATCTTCTTCACGTTGACCGTGCTCTTCTTCCTGCTGGCCGCTGGTCAGTACAACGAGACGATCCACGTGGTGGCGGGCTACTGGGGCATCCTGTGTGCCTTCACCGCCATCTACACCGCCTGGGCCCTGCTGACCAACGAGGTCTACGAGGAGGACTTCCTCCCCTGGGTGTGAGCGACCGGTCGAG
>CP070808.1:846249-848131 GCA_020343715.1 Thermoplasmata archaeon | reverse complement strand
AGCCCATGCTGTGGGCTCCGGCGAACGAGGAGCATGTGACCATCCCCCCCAGGTTCGACTGGATGCCCCTTTACAGGTCCACCACCAACGGTGACGTGGACTTCTACCGCTTCGTGCTGGACACCGACAACCAGTTCACCGACCCCTATGTGGTCGCCGATGTTGAGACCCCCGGGTGGTTCAACCGGAAACTACCGATGGGGACCTACTACTGGTACGTGACGGCCTACTACGAGGAGCCGGGGAGCACCCCTGGACCGCCTTCCATCCAATACTGGTTCCGCTACTTCAACGCCCCGCCCGTGGTGACCAAGGAGCCCACCATCGAGATCGACGAGGGGATCTCCAGGTCGGTCTACATCGGCAACTACGTTGTCGACCCCGACACCTCCCTCCAGGCCCTGTGCCTCACCTGCGAGCACCATGGGGTGGACGGCATCATCGGCCTGTTCCTATCCCTGTACTACAAGGAGTACGAGGAGCCCCACCAGATAGAGTACTACGTCAGCGACGGGGCGTCGAACACCACGGGCATCCTCAACATCGTGGTCATCGACGCCAACGAGATACCGGTCATCAGCGACATCGGGGGCCACAAACCCCCGGTCCAGCTGGTGATGGAGGAGGGAACGGAGCAGTTCCTGCAGGTGAACGCCCACGACGACAACGGGGACCCGTTGACGTACTCCGTCCTGGGCACATGGGAGGGGGCGTCGATCTCCGCCCAGGGGAGCCTCCACCTGACGGCCACCTCCGACGACATCGGGATGCACATCATCTCCGTCGTCGTGGAGGACGGGATGGGGGGCATCGACACCATGAAGGTGCGCATCCAGGTGGTGAACGCCAAGGAGCCCCCAGAGCCCCCAGAGGTGTTCAGCCCCAAGAACGGCTCGACTTGGAAGGAGGGTGACGAGGTGTCCTTCACCGTCAGGGTCTCGGACCCGGACATAGCCCACGGGGAGGTGCTCCAGGTCACCTGGACATCCAACATATCGGGGGTACTGGGCACCTACGGCACGGTCGACCTGGCCCACCTCAAGGTCTCCGACCTGCCCGTGGGGTACCACCGCATCTTCATCGAGGTGGACGACGGCAAGTACACCAGCACGTCGTACGTGGACGTTTGGATCATCGAGAGGGACGAGCCGGGGCCTCCCCCCGACTACTCCAACCTGTGGCTCTACATCGTCTTCGCAGTGATATTCGTAATGATGATCGCCATCGGCTACTACGCCGGCAACAGGGGTGCCAGGGATGAGATGGAGATATAGCGGCACCCCGTTCCGCACCCTGGCGGGAACCGTGGCCACCGTCCTGGTGGTCCTGCTCCTGGGCCTCTCCGCCTATGTCCCCCCGTCCGATCCCCCGGACGACGCGGCCCTACCGACAACCGACGCCGACCTGACGGTGACGGAGATCTACCGGATATCCGGTATCGCGAGCTTCGACCAGATCCTGGTGGCGTCCACTGGGACCCTGGTCATCCCCAGCGGCTCCATCCTCACGGGGACGAGCCTGATGATGGCCGGTGACTCCCGGCTCGAGATGACCGGTGGCACCCTCCTTGTGAGGGGTATCGCGGGGACGGGCCCGACGCAGCTCTCCGGACTATGCCGTCACGTGGATATCAGCCAGGGCTCAGCGGTCCATGTGTGGGGGACGAACGGCACCGCCAGCGCCGAGGGCAGCATGGGCACCTCTGCCATCCTCAGCCTACGGGCCACCGACTACATCCGCATCGAGGACTCCACGGTGGAGGTCATGGGGGGCCACGGCCACTCGCCCCAGGGACCCTTCGGTGACGGGCCCCTGTCCGGGAAGGTCTGCTCGGGAGGGGACGCTGACCTGGCCCTTGACGTAGTGGACAACCTGGGCAAGT
>CP070808.1:844256-846149 GCA_020343715.1 Thermoplasmata archaeon | reverse complement strand
GGAGGAGGCGGAGGCCCTGGGCGCATCGGTTGTGGTCACGGCGTGCCCCACCTGCCGATTCAACTTCAACCACGCGGTCCAGGTGCTCAAGCGGGAAAGGAAGGAAGCGGGGGGCGAGGCCTTCAAGATGCGGGCCATGGACATCAAGGAGCTGCTGATGCGCTCCCTATGAGGGGGGTGGGGGAACGGTCTCTGGTGGTTGGTCGTACGGTCTGGTGGGTGCGCTGCTCGCCCTGGGCGGGGTCCTCCTGGTCTACTATGGGGAGATGAACACCATGGACCCTTGGTACCTGTTGCTCCTCGTCGTCACCACAGGGGGGTTGTCGTTCACCGTCGGCTACGTCCTAGGGTACCTCGCCGACAAGGGTCTTGGACCCTCCTCGGAGGGGCGGGAGTAGACCGTCGCCGTGGGTTCTCCGTTGGTTTAGCCCAAAAGGCAAATATAGGGCGATGGCGATTGCCCGGCATCCGGGCGTCATGAGACCGTCCACCGACTATTAAAGGAACGGGTCGAGACATGGGCAAGGAACACGTCCTCAAGGAAGTGCGGGAGGCGGAGCGCGCCGTTCGCGAGATGCTCGAGAAGGCCGAGCACGAGCGGGAGTCGAAGCAATCCCAGGCAAGGCGTGAGGCCGACCGGATCCAGGAGGCAGCTCTGTCCCTCATCGACAAAGAGATAGAGGACGAGTTCCAGGCCGCCCATAAGGAGACCCGACGGCTTGTTGACGAGCGCATCGAGCAAGGACGTCACCAGGTCGACCAGAAGCGACGGGACGCCGAGGGGAACCTGCCCCAGGCCGTCGACAAGCTGGTCGAGGAACTGGAGAGCTCCATCGCCAAGGGCTGACGGAGGGTGCGAACCTGGTCCTGAGAGCCGAGCCGATGACCCGGGTCCTCCTCGTGGTCCCGAGGGAGTACGTCCCTCAGGCCGTGGAGGCCCTCTACGACATGAGACTCCTCCACCTGCACGACCACGTGGAGGGTCGGGACGGGCTCGACCTCGGCAAGCCCCTGGAGGGGGCATCGGAGACCTCGGAGACCCTCATCCGCCTGAGGGCCATGATCGCCACCCTGGGCATCAAGGGCCAGGAGGTGGAGACCCCGCTTCCAGTAAGCACCGTAATGCGGGAGCTGGAGGAGAAGTTCGAGCACCTGGAGTCCGAGATCGAGACCCTGGGCGACAATCGAACCCGGTTGACCAACGAGAGCCGGAACATCGAGCAGCGGCTCACCATGCTGGAGCCCTACCTGCACCTGGGGCTGGACCTTTCCCACTACAACGAGTACGAGAACGTAGAGGTCATAGTGGGCTCCATCACCGGGGACATCGGCAAGGCCATGGCGAGGACCGACGTGAGGTACGAGCTGTTCCTGCCAAAGGACCCCTCCAAGTCCTCCGTGTTCGCCCTCTTCGTGGACACCGACCGGGCGGACGAGGTCCGAACCCTGCTGCAGGAGATGAGCTTCCAACCCGCCCCCGTGTTCGAGGGGGAGGGCGATCCCCGGGCGATGCGCGTCCAGCTACGGGAGGGCCTGGCCAAGGTCAAGTCCAACCTGGAGGAGGCCGAGCTCAACATCAAGCGCATCCGGGAGGTGCACGGCGACAGCCTGCTGGCCGCCGAGGAGCAGCTCTCCATCAAGGTGGAGAAGATGGAGAGCCCCCTGCGGTGCGGCTCCACCGCCAACGTGCTCTTTGCCGAGGGCTGGGTCCCGGCGGCCAAGAGGAGCGACCTGGAGCTGGGCCTGCAAAGGGCCGTGGGCGACCACTACCACATCGAGGTCCTGACCGACGAGGACGCCTTCGAGGGGCACACCGGTGCGGTGGCGGCCGACGGCGGGGAGCCCGACGAGACGGCCGAGGAGGACCACGGCGAGAACGACATCATCGCTGAG
>CP070808.1:842259-844156 GCA_020343715.1 Thermoplasmata archaeon | reverse complement strand
AGTTCCCCAAGCAGTTCGGGAGCGTGCCCATCGAGGACTTCTACGCCGCCGCCAACGTGGTCAAGCCCTCCCTCATCCGGGTGGAGGCCGACGAGGTCACCTACAACCTCCACCCCCTAATCCGCTTCGAGGTGGAGCTCAAGATGATGAACGGGGAGGTGTCCATGTCCGAGGTGCCCGCCCTGTGGAACGAGAAGTACGAGCAGTACCTGGGCATAGACGTGCCCAACGACGCCGACGGGTGCATGCAGGACATCCACTGGTCCATGGGCATCCAGGGCTACTTCCCCACCTACACCTTGGGCAACCTCATCAGCGCTCAGCTCTGGAACACCATCGAGAAGGAGATGCCGAACGTCTGGGACCAGATCGAGGCCGGCCAGTACGGGGGTCTGCGCGGATGGCTCAACGAGAAGGTTCACCGCCCCGGCAAGATGTACCGCAGCCCCGAGATGCTCCAGCACCTGACGGGCGAGGGTCTGAACGCCAACTACTTCATAGACTACCTGAAGGCTAAGTTCGGTCCCATCTACGGCATCCAGCTCTAGGCCGCCACCATCTGGACAGATAAGGCAAAGTTGAAATAGCGGCAGCCATATTAGGCCGAACGAAAGGAATTCGGTCTACCGAATTCTATCGGGTGTTTCGTATGGACGATGCCGCGAGCCAGGGACCCCTCCTCCGCCTCGACGAGGTGGAGCCAGGCCGCAAGGTCAAGGTGGTCCACGTCCTGGGCCGAGGCAAGTCCAGACGACGCCTGCTGGCTGTTGGCATGGTCCCCGGGACCATCGTCCAGGTCCTCCGGAAGGCCCCCCTGGAGGACCCGGTGGAGTACCGGGTGAAGGGTTCAGACTTCTCCATCCGCAGGTCCGACGCCCACCAGGTCGAGGTGGCGCCCTACGAGGAGGGTTGATGGGATGCCGCACGAGGGGGGTCACTGGCATCACAGGCGTCCCGGAGGACGCCGCCGACGTAGGCGGGAACGCCACAGGCACGGGGGTCGTGACGAGCAGAGGCTCAGGATCGCCCTCACCGGGAATCCCAACGTGGGAAAGACGTCGCTCTTCAACGCCCTCACCGGTGCACGGCAGCACGTGGGGAACTGGCCCGGTGTCACCGTGGAGCAGAAGGTGGGCGTGCGCAGGCACGGCGACCACGTGCTGGAGATCGTGGACCTGCCCGGGACCTACAGTCTCACCGCCAACTCCATCGATGAGATCGTGGCCCGGGACTACATAATCGACGGCCAGCCAGATGCCGTCATCCATGTGGTTGACGCCACCAACCTGGACCGGAACCTGTACCTGACGACCCAGCTGATGACCACCAACACCCGGCTGGTCATAGCCCTGAACAAGTTCGACCTCAGCGAGGCCCGCGGCGACTGCATCGACCTGGAGAAGATTGAGGAGTACCTTGAGGCGCCCGTGGTACCAACCTCTGCCTCGAAGGGGACGGGAATCGACAGGCTCCTGGATGAGGTGGTGGAGGAGGCGACCAAGGGTCCCCACCACCACCACATGGTAGGTTACGGTGAAGAGCTGGAACGGAAGGTTTCCGTCCTGGTGGAGACCCTTGCGAGGGACGAGGACCTTGTGAAGAGGTACCCCCTACGATGGGTGGCGGTCAAGCTGCTAGAGGGCGACGAGAACGTGCGGGAGCGCATATCGGGAAGCCCCGTGGCCGATGAGATCGACGCGCTCTTGGCGGAGGAGGACCACGAGGACATCGAGGTGGAGATGGCCGAGCGCAGATACCAGGTCATCGACGCTATTTTGGGGCAGGCCCTGGTCCGGTGCCAGCTCAAGGTCACGCCATCGGACTACATCGACAGGGTGCTGACCCACAAGTGGCTGGGCATCCCCATCTTCCTGGCCCTCATGTGGGGCGCCTTCAC
>CP070808.1:840258-842159 GCA_020343715.1 Thermoplasmata archaeon | reverse complement strand
GGTGGTGGCCACGGTGATCAGCTGTGAGCCCTGGTAGGCCTCCACGATGACGGTGGTGTTGTTGGCGGCGGAGAGTCCCTTGTTGAGCAGGTCAACCTTTACGTCGACGCCCCGCCCCCCGTCCACCTGGTAGCCCATGTCCCTCGCCTCCAGGTTGGCCCTCATGGTGGCAGTGGCCAGGATGAACTCCATGAGCAGGCCCAGCTCATCGCTCAGGCGGGTCTCGATGTCCTGCCTGGTTGATATCATCCGGGTCTGCTGGTTGTCCACCTCATAGGTGAAGCTGGGCACGCCCAGGGCACCGTAGCCGTAGTCCTTGGCGGTGCCGTGGGCGATGTACAACACGTGGGATGCCTGGCCGTACGTGATGCCGTGGGCCTCGCTTATGTTGGTCAGGTTCTCGTACATCGACTGGTCCGGCGTCGGGTCGTGGGTGTAGCTCCACGGGTGGATGAGCCGGACGATGCCTGTGTGCATGGTGATGTAGAGGTCCAGATCGGCGCCCTCCATGAAGGCCACGTTGGCCGCGACCTCCGGCTCCGAGGCGGGGAAGTCCCCCCTGCTGCCACCAGGCCTGTGGGCGAAGGGGTAGTTGCGGTTGAGGTCGACGCCGTTGGCGTTCCCCCTCCGGTCCCGGGCGACGCCGTCGGGGTTGAGCATGGGCGTCACCCACACGATGGACTCCTCCAGCACCCTCTTCACCAGAGGGTCCGTCTGGTCCTCCAGCAGGTGACGGATGAGGAGGATGCACAGCTCGCCGCCCAGCTGCTCGTTGCCGTGGTGCTCGCCGTCGATGTAGATCCTCATCTTGCCCGCCGCAGGCACGTTGGGGTCCGTTATCCGCACTGTCCACAGCTCCCGGCCATTCACCGAGGTGCCGATGGAGGTCAGGTCCATGTAGAAGGGGTGGTCCGACTTGAGCTGCTGGAGCTCCGTCGTCAGGTCCGCGTGGTGGTGGTAGACGTGGTCGTCGAACCACCGGTCCGGCCTGTCGAAGTCAGGGCCGGGGAGGGCTGAGACGGCTCCGCTCACCATCAGCAGGGTCGCTACGACCAATGAGAACGTAAGACGGGCTGGGTGCACGAACCCCCAAGAGGGGCACGAGGGATAATAATATCTCCGGAATGGTTCGAGAACTGCTCCAAACCATGGGGGCTGCATCTGACTGGCCCTGGTTCGGGTAAGTCTACATGTAACTGGCAAGTATTAATAGCCCGAGTCATCTGTATGAGCAGTGATATCCATGGCCATCTCGAGAGCACCGGTTCGGCCAATAGCGCTTCTTGTCGCCCTCATGTTCCTGCTGGCACCACTATCTCCCCTCGTGGGTGCCGCCCCCGGGGACGCCGGCGACGACCCCCTCGGCCCGGGTGACGGCTGGTTCACCGCGCTGGACGAGGACGACACCATCCCCATCGTCTCCGTCTTAGAAGGGCCCACAGACGACCCCTTTGCCGCTTCGCTGACCAACCTGGGCGACGTGGACGGAGACGGCATCGACGACATGATCGTGGGCTCCGGCTACGACTGGTGGCTGGAGGACGACTTCGCCCCCTGGGGTGGCGGTGGCAAGCAGTACCTCCTCCGAGGCAAGGAGGACCGGAACTACACCGTCGACGACCTGGAGGAGATCGGTAACGGCTCCATCGGTTGGAACTATCACAGCGAGCGTTGGATAGGGGACGTGAACGATGACGGTCACGCCGACCTGGTCTACCGGCTCAACGACCTAAAGGTCAGGGCCAACGGCGAGATATGGTGGGAGGACCAGTACAAGCTGTTCGTCCACTACGGCAGCGAGGACGGCTTCGGTGAGGAGCCGGACACCAACTTCACCATCATGCCCGACGGCCTGGAGCCGAACAACACCTACTTCACATTCCAGTTCGGGGGAGTGGGCG
>CP070808.1:838252-840158 GCA_020343715.1 Thermoplasmata archaeon | reverse complement strand
GAGTCGTTCTCCGCCAGGTAGTCGCCCGGGTCCAGCCCCTTCTCCATGGCCGAGGCCAGGATGCCCGTGTCCACCAGCGCGCCGGCTGCATGGCTCTTGCCGTCGATCCCGTCGGTGCCCACCGACGCGAAGAGCTCGCCCTCCACCAGGCGTCCCATGTTCACCAGGGCCATCTCCTGGTTGCGACCGCCCCTGCCCTCACCGGTCACCACCACGGTGGTCTCGCCCCCGGCGATCACCACCGCCTTGGTATCGTCCTCGGTGAAGGCCCTGGCCGTCTCCAGGAACTCACCTGCGGCCTCCCTGGCGTTGCCCAGAAGGTAGTCCTCGAACTGGACCGCTTGGTATCCGAGCTGGAGCGCTCGGTGTGCCATGGCGACCTGGGACTTCATGTTGTTTCCGATGAGCACGTTCTGCACCCGGTCGAAGAGGGGGTCGCCCTCCTTGGGCGTCTCGAACCTCTCCGCCTCCAGCTCGACCCTAACAGGGTCCGGCACCTGGTCCCAGACGTCGTACTTGTCCAATATGGCCCGGGCGTCGGCGTAGGAGGTCGTGTCGGGCGCCGTCGGCCCCGACGCGATGGAGTCCAGCGGGTCACCGATGACGTCAGAGAGGATGAGGGACGTCACGGGTGCCGGCGCCGCAGCTCGGGCCAGCTTGCCCCCCTTGATGGCGGACATGTGCTTCCTTATGCAGTTCAGCTCCTGGATGGTGGCACCGCACTTGAGCAGTACGTTGGTCATCTCCATCTTGTGCTCCAGCGTCAGCCCCTCCTCGGGAAGCGGCATCAGCGCGCTCCCTCCCCCGGATATGAGGCATAGAACCAGGTCCCGCTCGGTGGCACCCTTGGCCGCCTCGAACATGAGCCTGGAGCCCTCCACGCCCTCGGGGCCCGGGATTGGATGGGTGGCCCTGTGGCAGACCACGTTCCCGATGACCCGGTCCTCCAGGGCGTTCACGTGGCCCTCGGCCTTGTCCCCTAGCATGTCGACGATGGCGGTCACCATGGCGATGGCGGCCTTGCCGCCGCCCAGGACGATGACCCTGTCCACGTTGTCCAGGTCATAGAGCTGGTCGGCCACAGCAAGGGCGTCACCGTTCCGGCTCACGAAGTCGGTTATCGAGGTGTACGGCTCGACGGCGTCGATTCCTGCCCTTAGTATCTTGAGGGCGTCCTCCCTCATGTCGGCGGTGGGTCCCGAGACCAGCTCCTCGTGGTTCTTGAACATGGTGTGCCTCCGGGGAGGGGTGCATCGCCCTTATGGTTTATCTCGGTTACCAAGTCGGAGAAAGGTCTATCATGCCCGTTGGGAATCAGTTGGAGGAGACTATGAGGGTAGATTGGTACAGGGGGTTGCGGGCAGGCGCGAAGCTGGGCCTCATCATCTTCGCGGTCGAACTCACCTTGAGCCTATTGTACACAGAGGTCCTCCTTTCGTGGTACCTGGGATACGAGTTCCATTGGGAAGGTATCGGTGCCACCATCATCTACCTGATGGGAGACCTGATCATCTTCTTGGTCGTATGCATCACCATCGGGGTCCTGTTCCCCGTGGTCCGTGCGAGATTACCTGGTGACACCGACAAGGTCAAGGCCCTAATCATGTTCGTTCCGATCTGGGCCCTTTACGTCGTGGTCAGCACTCTGATCCTCGTGAGCGCTTTCGGGCAGACGTTCCTCCCCTACTACGAGATATGGATAGTCGTCCTCGTTATCCTGTCCATCCCCTACGGCTACCTCATGGGCCTGCTCTGGGAGCGAGAGGAGCCCACCGATTGGTGAGTCCCTCCCCGGTTTTAAATACCCGATGCGCGATTCCCAGGGCCGAGGAATTGCCATGGTTCGTCTCGCCAGCAGGATGCCGGACATGAAGAAGGGATTCTACGGTTTCTTCGAGCCCCCACC
>CP070808.1:836245-838152 GCA_020343715.1 Thermoplasmata archaeon | reverse complement strand
GTGTAGTTGACACCGTTGACCACATCCTCATCGATGTGCCAACCTGTGAACGGCCACTGGATCGAAGAGACCGGTTCGAGGGCACTGTCGGTCTTGCGGTATATTACGTGCTCGAGGACCCTATGCTCGTTCTCGACGTATAGGTCCCAGCTGAGGTTGACGAAGCCGTCCCCTGGGGTGACGGACAAACCAACGGGAGCGGCCGGCACACCGCAGGCCGTTGGCGATATCTTCATCAGGTACCCGTCCAGCGAGAGGTCAAGGACGGTCTGGTTCGCTCCGGGCGTGGTCGGGAAGTCGGAGGAGTTCGTCGCGCCAACCAGGAACAGGTCACCGTCTTCGTCACAGAGGATGCCCTTGTTCGACACACCGTCCGTAGCAGTTCCTCCAAGGTATGTGCAGTAAAACAAGGAGTTGTCCGCGCTGTCGAACGCGGCGAGGAAGCAATCGGGTTCTGGCAACACCCCCCGATAGCTGGAATCGAAACATCCCTCCGTAGTAATGAGCTCGTAGGAGGTGGTGGCTCCGAATACGAAGAAGCTATCGCCGTCCGGCGACTCGGCCAAGGAGACGCCGATGTCCCGTCCGGCACCACCCAGGTATGTGCTGTACTCCAATTGAGAGAGGCTACTGTCCAGGACGGTCAGGAAGGCATCTTCCATTCCCGAATATGTGGAGGATAGAGCGTCGAACGATGTCGGGAAATCTGTGGAGTTCGTGAACCCAGTTACGTACACCAGCCCCTCCGTACCAACGTTGATGAAGAAGGGGAAATCCTCCCCGTCGCCGCCCAGGAAGGTCGAGTACTTCAGGTCTGTGCCCGTCGGATTGAGGGCGAAGACGACCGCATCACAGTAACCCGCCTGCTTCGTTGTGCAGTAGGCCCCGCCCGTCACGGGGAAATCGGCCTTGTTGCTGGCGGCGCCCACGTAGACACAACCGGTGCTGTCCAGGCCGAGCTCGTACCATTGCATCCCGTAGATCGAGTCGTACGTCAATCCGTTGATGTAGGTGCAGTAGTCTATACTGGTGAGAGAGGAGTTGACCTTCACCACCCAGCCCGAGCTGAGCTCCCAGGAGGGGTCCGTGCGCGTGCTGCAGTAGGCTCCCGCAGTCACCGGAAGGTCCCAGGAGTTGGTGACGCCACCCAGGTATAGGTTTCCGTCCCCATCATATTCCAGCGACCGCAGGTTCTCGTTGCTGGACCCACCCATGAAGGTGCCGTAGAGGAGGTCCGCACCATCGTTCGAGAGCTGGATGAGGATGGCATCCACCCATCCACCGAGGAAATCCGGGAATATGGCATCGTCCGTCGTTGGGAAGTCCCTCGAGTAGGTGATCCCAACGAACCATATCGTCCCATCTGGAAACACCTCCATGTCGAACAGGAACTCGTTCAAGGTACCTCCGAAGTAGGTCAAAAAGAGAAGCGTCGAACCAGTGGGGTCGTACTTGGCACAGAAACCGTCGAAGAACCCGATCTGGGCCGTGTTGTTGGCGCCAGGGGTGGTGGGAAGGTCCGAGGAGTTCGACTGGCCCCCGACGATCACGTCCCCGTTGCCATCGATGCCCACCATGAGGATGTCGTCGTAAGCGGAGCCACCGAGCAGAGTGGCGAACTCGATGCCTGGGTCGATGACCAAGGGCAGTCCGGAGGTGCACCTCTCGGGAGCCAGGAAGGTGAACCGGCCATCCCCCAATAGCTCGTAGTCCCCGGTTTCCCCGTCACCCAGGCCTTCCTGGAGGAACACTGGCCTGGCATCCCTCACGATGCCCGCGGGAGTGTAGATGAGCAGGTCACCTGACACGGGGTCCAACGAGAGCCCATCCGTCCCCATGTACTCCAGGACGACCGTACCGAGATCGATGTCAGCATCGACGATGACGTCGTACTTGAGCATGCCATC
>CP070808.1:834237-836145 GCA_020343715.1 Thermoplasmata archaeon | reverse complement strand
TGGGAGGGCATGGACTTCGACATGATGTTCACCGACCCAGGGGACTTCCACGACTTCGAGCTCCTCTCACGGAAGGACCAGCGCCAGTTCCTCCGGGAGCGCCTGCGGACCCAGCAGGCCTCGGGGGCCGCCGAGGCCTTTGACGAGGGCGGCGTGGAGATGAGGATGACGCCCCCACCGAGGCCCGATAAGGCTAAGAGGCCTCCCGCGCCCACCCCCAGGTCCCCTGGCCAGCTTGTGTCTTACGAGACGGAGACGGAGCACCGGCCCCAGGACTCTGACATCGGGATCCACTCCGACAGGGCCAAGCGCAGGAAGAAGCGGTGACCCGAGGACGTCCAGCGTCGGACATGCCGTCAGACCGTGGGACATACATTATATACTCGGACAATCCTATTGCCAGTCTGGGGGCAGTACCATGGCCATCAACTCCATCGGGCTGATTATCTTCGTCATCGGGATAGCGCTGATCATAGCCGAGGCGTTCACCCCTGGCACCTTCATCCTAGTGCCCGGCGTGGCCCTGACCATCGTCGGCGCCCTCATCATGGCCTTCCCAGCGGCCACGGACAGCTATTGGCTGCCCGTCATCTTCATAGTGTCCTTCATACCTGCGTTCCTGCTGGCGTTCTTCGTGTACAAGCACATAGCACCACCTGGTAGACCGACAACACTGTCCAGCGACAGCCTTGTCGGGAGGGTTGGCTTCGTCAAGAAGGACATCCACCCTGGCAACATCCGGGGCAAGGTGAACATCGAGAACGAGATCTGGAGCGCCACCTCCGACACCGTCATCCCCGAGGGGACGCGGGTGGAGGTGGTCAAGGTCCAGGGCGTGAAGGTCATCGTCAGGCCCGTGGAGAAGAAGGTCGAGGATAAGTGGGTCGAGGACGTGCTCGAGGTGGAGGCGTAGGCCAGGGGACCCGGACCACAAGGTAACTTTCAAGGGAGCGATATCATGGAAGGAGAAGGAAACGCTTCGAGGTGGGCGAGGGCGGCCGTGGTGCTGCTGCTCGTCATCGCGCTTATTTCAGTGACCGCTGGCCAGGCGGCCGCCCAGGAGGAGGAGGACAACACCCAGCTGATCTTCATCTGGATAGTGGTCATCCTCATAATCCTCCTGCTGGTCTTCGCGCTGTTCAAGGCGGTGGTCATAATCCAGCCCTACGAGCAGGGCCTGAAGATCGTGCTGGGCAAGTACGCCGGGAGGCTCAACCCGGGCCTCAACTTCGTGCCGCCCTTCATCACCCGCGTCATCCGGATGGACCTGCGGACCCAGGTCTTCGACGTCCCCCAGCAGGAGGTCATCACCAAGGACAACTCCCCCACCCGGGTTGACGCCATCATCTACATAAAGGTGGTCGACCCCGAGAAGGCCTTCTTCCAGGTGGCCAACTACAAGCTGGCCACCGTCGCGCTGGCCCAGACCACCCTGCGCTCCACCATCGGCGACATGGAGCTGGACGAGGTGCTTTACAACAGGGCCGTCATCAACACCCAGCTCCGTGACACCCTGGACGAGGCCACCGACCCGTGGGGCGTCAAGGTTGAGATGGTGGAGATCCGCGAGGTGGACCCCGTGGGCGCCGTCAAGGCGGCCATGGAGGAGCAGACCGCCTCGGAGCGCGAGCGGCGTGCCGCCATCCTCCGCGCCGACGGCGTGAAGCGGTCGGCCATCCTGGAGGCCGAGGGCGCCAAGCGTAGCCGCATCCTGCAGGCGGAGGGCATCAAGCAGTCCAAGATCCTGGAGGCCGAGGGAGAGCGCCTGAGCCAGATCCTCAACGCCCAGGGCGAGGCCCAGGGCCTGCGCATCCTGGCGGTGGGCTCCGCCCCACTGGACCAGAAGGCCCTGACCGTCAAATCGCTCAACACACTGGCCACCATGGCCGACGGGAAGGCCACCAAGAT
>CP070808.1:832227-834137 GCA_020343715.1 Thermoplasmata archaeon | reverse complement strand
GGAGCCCGCCCACTCAACCGACGCGTAGTCGGCGCCGTCGGCCCCCACGTCCCCGATGAACTTGAGCACCAGGTCCTTTGGCCCCACCCGGTTGCGGAAGGCCCCATGGACCTCCACGCGGATCGTCTCGGGCACTCGGAGCCATAGTTCCCCCGTGGCCCAGACGCCCGCCATCTCGGTGGCGCCTATGCCCGTGGAGAAGGCACCGAGGGCGCCGTACGTGGTGGTGTGGCTGTCGGTCCCGACCACCAGGTCGCCGGGGGCGACGAACCCCATCTCGACCATGACCTGGTGGCAGATGCCCTCCTTCTCCTCGAGGAAGTTGGGCATGTCCATCTCGGCTATGAAGTCCCGCACGTCCTTGTGGGCGGTGGCCGTCTTGATGTTGTTGGCGGGGATGCGGTGGTCGAACAGGACGACGATCCTATCCGGGTCCCACACCCGGTCGACCCCCAGCTCGCGGAAGACCTTGGAGACCAGCTTTGCGTTCTCGTGGGACATGGCACGGTCCACCCGAGCCGACACGATCTGACCCACCTCGACGTCCGATTCGCCCGCCGTCCTGGCGAGGACCTTCTGCGCTATCGTAGAACCCATCGGCGCACCCCGAGCGACGGGGAATCCACATTGGCGTATATCAAACCTTCCAGCGTCCCTGACGCCCACCCCCCGAACCCCTACGTGAGAGGGGCGACCAACGGTGTTATATACTAGCGGGTGATAAGGGTTCTAGGTGGTCTTCATGGCGGGTGACGATGACCCCGTGAGCACGAATGGACCGGTCGCTGTCAGCGCCTCCGATGTGGACGATGCCTGGGATGTGCTGAGGGACAGCCACAGGAGGACCCCTATAATGTTGTCCCGGTCCCTCTCCGAGATGACCGGCAAGAACGTCTACCTGAAGTACGAGAACAAGCAGCGCTCGGGCTCGTACAAGTTCAGGGGCGCCTTCGTGAAGATCAACTCACTTTCGCCCGCCGAGAAGGAGAAGGGCGTCGTGGCGGCCTCCACGGGCAACAACGCCCTCGCGGTCGCCAGGGCGGCGTCGATGCAGGGGGTCAAGTCCATCGTGGTCGTCCCCATCGGCATGGCCCTCCCCCGCGCCGCCGCGGCGGAGTACTACGGGGCCGAGGTCCGATACCATGGAGGGTCCTACGGCGAGGCCAACCTGGAGGCCGAGCGCATCGCCCGCGACGAAGGCTACATCCTCATTCACCCTTACGACGACAAGTACATCATCGCCGGCCAGGGCACGATAGGCATCGAGATCCTGGAGGACATCCCCGACGTGGACACGTTGCTCGTGCCCATAGGTGGCGGCGCCTTGATATCTGGCATCGCGATAGCCGTCAAGGCAAAGAACCCCGACTGCAGGGTCATCGGCGTGCAGGCCTCTGGCTCGCCACCACAGGAGGTCCCATCCCCCGACGGTCAGCACGTGAGCATCCGTCGCGTGACCTCCATCGCCGACGACATCACCATCCGGATGCCCGGAAAGGTGACGATGCCCATCATCCGCCAGATGGTGGACACCGTCGTCACCGTGGACGAGGATGACATCGCCCGCGCCTTCGTGTTCCTGCTGGAGCGGCACAAGACGGTGGCCGAGGGGGCCGGGGCCGTTCCCACCGCCGCCATCCTGGCGGGGAAGGCCAATGAGCTGGGCGAGAACGTGATGTGCCTCATCTCCGGCGGCAACCTGGACATCAACATGATCGGCAAGGTCATCCGTCAGGGCCTGGTGAAGGCGGGCCGCATCCTTCAGATCCGGATCCAGATGGAGGACCGTCCCGGCCGGCTGCTGGAGCTCCTGGAGGCCATCTCCGACGCGGGCGCCAACATAATGGAGGTCAGTCACCGGAGGGATGTGCCCGAGCTCCCCTACGGCATGGTCGAGTTGAACCTTACCT
>CP070808.1:830196-832127 GCA_020343715.1 Thermoplasmata archaeon | reverse complement strand
AAGATAAGGTGGCTGGAGGCCGAGGACATCGAGGAGGGCAAGGTCAAGCGGCCCTTCGACGGCCTGGACGGCATCATCGTACCGGGTGGCTTCGGCTGGCGTGGCTCTGAGGGCAAGATAGCGGCGGCCAAGTGGGCCCGGGAGCACAAGACACCGTTCCTCGGCATCTGCCTCGGCTTCCAGATGGCCACCTCGGAGTTCTCCCGCAACGTCCTGGGCCTGGAGGATGCTAACTCCTCCGAGTTCAACCCCCGGACGCCCCACCCGGTCATCGACCTGCTGCCCGAGCAGGGCGCCGTCAAGGAGATGGGAGGCACGATGCGCCTGGGCTCGCACCTGGTCCTCCTGGACAAGGGTTGCATGGCGTCGAAGCTGTACGGCGCCACCGAGATCTACGAGCGCCACCGCCACCGCTACGAGGTGAACCCCGACTACATCGAGCGCATCGAGGAGGCGGGCCTGAGGTTCGTGGGGAGAGCCCCCGACAAGATCCGCATGGAGGTCTTCGAGCTGGAGGGGCACCCGTACTACGTGGGCTGTCAGTTCCACCCCGAGCTGAAGTCCCGTCCTACGCGACCGGCACCCATGTTCGTGGGGTTGATGAGGGCCGCCGTGGAGCACAAGAAGGGCAAGGAGAAGGCCGCCAAGAAGAGGAAGGCGGCCAAGGGCAAGAAGAAGTGATGCCTGGGTTCACTTGCCCAGCAGCTTGTCCAATAGGTCCTCGTGGGCCTCCTCTATCGACTGGGGTCCCTCGGCATCCTCCGGAGCGGGCTCCTCCACCAGCTCGAATCCACTCTCGTCCTCGGGGACCTCCTCGACGACCGCCTCGACCACGGCCTCCACGGGAGCCTCGGCCACCTCCGGCTCCACCTCCTCGTAGACTGCCTCGACGGGGGCTGCTGGAGCTGGGGTGACCTCCGCCACCACCTCAGGGATCTCATCCTCTGGGACCTCCTCCACCAATGCCTCCACCATGGCGGGCGCCGGTTCGGTCGGGGGCGGGACGAGGGCCGCGGGCTCGGGGACCTCCTGCGGCAGCGGCTCGTACGGCCCCGCGGGCACGGGGGCGTCGCCGAAGAACTCGGGGGCGGGCTGAGCCTCCTCCTCGGTGACGGGGATGGCGTCGAAGCCAAGGGGTGCCAGCTCCGTGGGTGCTCCCTCGGGGAGCAGCGGCTCCTCCACCTCGCCAACGGGGACCTCGGCGGTCAGCATGGCCCTGGGGACCTGCACGAACCCGGGCATAGCGTCGGGGTACGCCTCGGCATGGGACGGTAGGAAGTCGGGATGGGACAGCTTGATGTTGACGAACAGCAACAGCGAGCCCGAGATGACGAAACCGAAAGGCAGGCCCAGGATCCCGTACACCAGGAGCTTCTCCCGTGGAACCTGGAACCTCCGCTGGGCGAACACCTGGTGGATGTCCAGGTAGACCAGCCTCGCCAGAAGCACGGTGGCCCCCGCCACCACGCACAGCGCTACGCCGGTGACGAGGTCGGAGGTGGCCTGGGTCGAGCCTATGAGCCGGTCCCGCTCCAGCCACGTCATGCCCTGGTAGATGTTCCAAGCTCCCGCGAAGGCCCAGATCCCTACGGATATCACGAGGAATATCAGGGACATCCTCGACCAGTACTCCAGGCTGCGGATGTCGCCCTCCGAGCCTCCGCGCATCCCTTCCGCTTCGTCCACGGTGGGAAATGAGGGTGCTGGTACCTAATAGTTTTCGGCGTGGTTGTCGTTGGGTATTTTCCCCCCACCGGGGTAAGCTTATTAAGGGGAAGGCACCTTCCGAGCGTTCGATACCCATGCCCAGTGACGATTACCAATCCCTCCTCAAGCGTGCCAGGGATAACCTTCCCGACGACATCTCGAGGGGATCCCGCTTCGAGCTTCCCGAGGTGGACGTGCTCTACGAGGGCAAGACCACCGTGTGG
>CP070808.1:828161-830096 GCA_020343715.1 Thermoplasmata archaeon | reverse complement strand
GTGGACGAGGAGGTCATCGGCCAGATGGCGGCCATCGCCGCCGAGACTGGGGACGCCCGCCGCGCCATCGACCTCCTGGAGAAGTCTGGCCAGCTGGCGGAGGAGGAGGTGAAGGACTACGTCAACGTGGAGCACGTGAGGAAGGCCAACGCCATCGCCTACTCCACCCTGGACACCTCCAAGCTGGACGAGCTGGACCGGCCCAAGACGGTGGCGCTGCTGGCCATCTGCAGGGCGCTGCGGAAGGAGTCGGTGGTCTCCACCGGCGACGTGATGAAGGTCTACCCCGTGGTCTGCGAGGAGTACGGCGAGAAGCCCAGGGGCACCACCCAGTTCTGGAAGTACATACAGGACATGTCGGCCAGGGGCATCATCAACGCGGACCGCGTCCAGCAGGGCGCAGACGGGTTGACCACCCACATCACCCTCACCGAGGCCTCCGCCGAGGACCTGGAGACCGAGCTGGTCAAGCGGCTAGGATGAGGCCGACGGCCCCACCTACGTCTTCTTCTCGAACAGCTTCTCCGTTGGCTCGATCAGCACCTCGTAGTCCACGCGGGAGAAGCCTGAGCCCGCCTGCGCGTCGACCCACCAGACGAACTCGTAATGACCGGTGTCCTCGGCGTCGAGGCGGATGTTCTTGTCATAGTTGGCCTGGGTCGTCTCCTTGAACAGCTCCTTGCCCGTGCTCTCGTTCCAGACCCTGAAGTGCACGATGGGCTGGGGACGGAGCCCGGCGTAGGGGACGTTGTACCTGACGTGGACCTGGTAGTCCTCCTTTAGCTGACGGTCGAAGCTGAACGAGGAGTTGTCGTCGTCCCCCGCGCGGAGGTCCAGGGCCCCCTGGAATGTCTCGATGGAGGCCACCTCGACGATCTCCTCGCGAACGTAGAACGCGTACGCTGCCACGATGACCAGGATGACTATGATCAGCCCGAAGGCCTGCTCCAACAGCGTCCATTCGGTGGCCGAGCTGGACTTCTTGCCTTTCTTCGCCATGGGACCAACCGGAACCCGATGGCCCCGCCGGGGGAAAAGGATGTCGGCCTACGGGTGGGCGGGATACTCCTCCTTCCGCTGGTGGTTGGCCTGCTCCTCCCGGATGGCATCGGAGAGCCTCTGGATGCCCTCGTCGATGATGTCGTCCTCCGAGTAGGAGAAGTTCAATCGCATGCTGTCGGTGCCCCTGCCGTCAGTGTAGAAGGGGCGTCCGACGACGAATGCCACGTTCTTCTCGATGGCCTTGAAGAAGAGCTCGTCGGTGTTGATGCCGCCCTTCACGGTCGTCCACAGGAACATCCCGCCCTCGGGCCGGGTCCAAGTGGTCCCCTGGGGCATGTGGGCGTCCATGGCCTTGAGCATGATGTCCTTCTTCCGCCTGTACATCTCACAGATCAGCTTGATCTGCTTCTCAACGTAACCGTACTCCATGTACTTCCAGGCGACGAACTGGTTGAAGGCGGGGGAGCACAGGTCCGCGGACTGCTTGGCGATAACCAGCTTCTGCACAAGATCCGAGGGGCCGGTGACTATCCCGATGCGGAAGCCCGGCACCAGGATCTTGGAAAGGGTCTTCATGGACAGCACCCTACCCTCGGTGTCCAGGGCCTTTAAGGACCTCTGATGCTCGCCCTCGAACCGCAACCTGCCGTAGGGGTCGTCCTCGATCACGGGCAGGTCATCGTACTGATAGACCAGCTCCAGGAACTCACGGCGACGGGACTCGGGCATCGTGACGCCCGCAGGGTTCTGGAAGGTGGGGATCATGTAGAGGAACTTGGGAGGGGTCCCGGCGGCATAGAGCCTCCTCAGGGAGTCCTCCAGCTCCCCTATCTTCATACCATCACCGTCCATCTCCACGTGGATGACGTCGCAACCGTAGACGAGGAATGCATTGGAACCCCCCAGGTACGTCGGGGCCTCGGCGACCACCTT
>CP070808.1:826121-828061 GCA_020343715.1 Thermoplasmata archaeon | reverse complement strand
AAGCGCAAGATCAAGCTCAGCGAGACCGGTCACAAGCTCCTCAAGATGAAGCGCGACGGCCTCATCATGGAGTTCTTCCTGATCCTGTCCAAGGCCCGCGACATCAGGGGCATCCTGACCGACGAGTACAAGGAGGCGCGCCGCCGGCTCACCATCGCCGAGGGCGTCGAGGGCGTCATCGCCATCAAGGCCGCCGCCTTCGCTCCCAAGGACGAGCCCTTCGTGCACATCCGCCCAAAGAACGTCATGGGCGTGGTGGTGCCCCAGGTGGAGAGCCGGGCCGTCAAGAAGAAAATTGTGGAAAGGGGCTACGGCATCATCGGCTCCCAGTCCGCCATCGACGACGCCGTCTCGGCCTACGAGGTCCTGGTCGAGGACATCGTGGTGGCCGCCGAGATCGAGACCACCATCCGCAAGCTCCTCGTCGACATCGAGAAGACCAAGCGGCGCGTCAACGCCCTGGAGTTCAAGGTCATCCCGGAGCTGACCGAGGCCGCCGCCTTCATAACCTTCCGCCTGGAGGAGATGGAGCGGGAGAACACCTTCCGCCTCAAGATGATCAAGCAGAAGGGCGAGAAGGCCGCCGCCGCCGAGGCGGCGAAGGCTGCGGCGGAGGGTTGACGTGACCACAAACCCTAACTAGCCGGCCAGACATTGGACCGGTCCGTGCCTGAGCGATGGGACGACTGGTCGGACAAGGGTTTCGGATACCTCGACGAGGAGGAGGAGGTCCCCGAGGGTAAGCTCACCCCTGAGCAGCGCACATTCATCTTCCGGTGGTTCTGGCTCATCGCCCTGGTCATGATGCTCGCCGGGTTCGGCCTCATGATAATGCTCCTTTTGGGCGACAACCCCTTCCCCTGAGCCCTCACTCCTCGACCATGGGGCGCATCGCCTCGGCGATAGCCGCGGGCACCGCCCCCATCGCCGTGCAGGTCTCCAATGCGACCCCCTTCCTCGTTACGTCGAGGTGGTGCTTCGAGAACCCGATCACGTCCTTTGGAAGCCCCTTGGGTCCCAGCCCGAAGAGCATGCACAGGGAGCTGCCATGGGACAGCTCGCCTGCGGCCCACTCGGCGTCGACCCTCCTTGCGGGATCGGGCTTCGAGGTGGTGGCCACCACCGTCCCCAGCTGGGGCGGGAAACCCTTCTTGAGCATGTCGAAGACCCCGAACCTCCCTGCCTCCGCCATTTCTAACAGAAGCTCGCCCCCCTTGCCAATGGAAGTCGTGGTGGAGAGCCACCTTGCCACCTCGACGGGGGTCCGGAGCTCCCTGTCGAAGGGGAAGCCCAGGGTCGCCAGGTTGGCGTCGTAGGCCTGGGCGACGGGAGCGGCCCTCGCCAGGGCCCGCCGGTGGGCCTCGGCCAGCCTGACGGGGTCGTAGGAGTTGTACAGTGCGAGGGTCATCCTTCCGAGCCGCACGGGCCGCCGATGGCGGTGCTCCCTCATAAGGATTGACACAACCGTTAATAGGCCGGCGTGGGATTCCCGTGCTGATGGAGCGAGTGGGACTGGTGGTCAACCCCATCGCGGGCATGGGCGGTCGCGTCGGCCTCAAAGGTACAGACGGTGTCCTTGAGGAGGCCCTCGACCTGGGAGCCGAGCCCAGGGCCGGTAGGAGGACCGTCCTCATGCTCCAGCGCTTCATCACCGCCTGTGACGGCCTTCGGGAAGCACCACAGGTGACGTGGGTGACCTCGGCTGGGCCCATGGGAGCCGACGCGCTGCAGGAGGCTGGGGTCGACCCATCCACCATCGAGGTCGTACACTCGGCGGAGGACCTGGAGGCCACCACGGCCAAGGACACCATCGAGGCCTGTCTGGCCGTGGAGGAGGCGGGGGTGAAGGTCCTCATGTTCTGCGGCGGTGACGGGACCGCCCGGGACGTGCTCCGGGCCGTGGACCAGCGAGTGCCTATCCTGGGCATACCCGCCGGGGT
>CP070808.1:824078-826021 GCA_020343715.1 Thermoplasmata archaeon | reverse complement strand
TGGTGGAGGTCACCGGTGCCGAGTCGGTGGACTACACCGAGCGCCTCCTTTGCTGCGGCGGCGCCATCCTGGGGTACCGGGAGACCGACTCTTACACCCTCATCGCCAAGAAGATGGCGAGCATCAAGGACGCCGAGGCCGACTGCATGGAGATGCACTGCGCCTTCTGCGGCGTGATGTACGACCACAACCAGAAGGCCGCCGAGCGCATCACCGAGGAGAAGTACAAGGTCCCGGTGCTCCCCTACACGCAGCTCCTGGGCCTGGCCATGGGCCTCGATCCCATCGAGGACCTGGGCTTCAAGGCCAACAGGGTCAAGGCGAAGGCTCTATTGGCCAAAGTAGAAGAGGTGGGGTCTGAGTCATGACCAAAGGGGTCCTAGTTCTGGGTGGTGGCGTAGCCGGTATCCAGGCCGCATTGGACCTCGCGGATGCAGGAATCCAGGTCTTCCTGGTCGAGCGCACCCCCTCCATCGGGGGCAACATGATCCGCCTCGACAAGACCTTCCCGACCAACGACTGCTCCTCCTGCATCCTGTCCCCGCGCCTGGTGGAGGCTGGACGCCATCCCCGCATAAAACTGCTCACCAACAGCGACCTGGTGTCGCTGGAGGGTGAGGCCGGCAATTTCAAGGCCCACGTCCGCGAGCGTTCCCGCTACGTGGACATGGACGCCTGCGTGGCCTGCGGCGACTGCACCGTCAAGTGCCCGTCCAAGGTCGACAGCGAGTTCGACGAGGGACTGGCCAAGCGGAAGGCGGTATACATCCCCTTCCCCCAGGCCGTCCCCCTCAAGTACGTCATCGACCCGGACCGGTGCCTCATGATCACCAAGGGCAAGTGTGGCATCTGCGAGAAGGTCTGCCAGGCCAATGCCATCAACTACGAGTTGAAGGACATCGACCATAAGCTGGACGTGGGCGCTGTCATCGTGGCCACCGGCTACGAGCAGATCGACACCGCGCTGCGCCCCGAGTACGGACACGGTCGATTCAAGGACGTGATCACCGGCTTCGAGCTGGAGCGCATGCTGTCCGCGTCGGGTCCCACCGAGGGCAAGGTCCAGAGGCCATCGGACAGCGAGGTGCCAAAGCGGGTGGCCTTCATCCACTGCGCCCTCTCCCGCGACGAGCGACGGGGCGCCGCCCACTGCTCCCGGGTGTGCTGCATGTACCTGGTCAAGGAGGCCATGGTCGCCAGGGAGCACCACAACGAGATAGAGGCGACGATGATCCACATGGACCTGCGCGCCTACGGCAAGGGCTACGACGCCTACATCGACCGGGCCGAGGAGGACGGCATCATGTTCGTCCGCGGCAGAGCCGCCGAGGTGATGGAGGACGGTCAGGGAGGCCTGGTCGTAATCGCCGAGGACGAGGACGGCGTCCCCCACAGGGTAGAGGCCGACATGGTCGTCCTGGGCGTGGCCCTGAACGCCCCCGAGGGCGCCGCCGAGACGGCGGAGATAGTGGGCCTCGAGCTGGACGAGCGTGGCTTCCTGGCCTCCTCGCCCATGGACCCTTCGGGCATCCGCACCGAGAATCCCGGCGTCTTCCTGGCGGGATGCATCCAGGGCCCCAAGGACGTGCCCGACAGCGTAACCATGGGCTCCGCCTCCGCAGCGGCAGCTGCCGCCATCATGCACGGGGACAAGGAGGAGATAGTACCCGACGTGATTCCCGAGACGGATCCGACGGAGGAGCCCAAGGTGGGAGTGTTCGTCTGCCACTGCGGCTCGAACATAGCGGGCGTGGTGGACTGCGCCGCCGTGGCCGATTCGGCCCGTGACCTCCCCGGTGTCATCCACACGGAGGAGAACGTGTACACCTGCTCCCAGGACTCCCAGGTGGCCATCGCCGAGACCATCAAGAAGGAGGGCATCAACCGGGTGGTCATAGCCGCCTGCTCCCCCTCCACCCACGAGGCCCTGTTCCAGTCGACGC
>CP070808.1:822026-823978 GCA_020343715.1 Thermoplasmata archaeon | reverse complement strand
AGATGGTCCTCCAGCTATGAGGTGGAGGGGCCAGCGGTCACCATATTGCTCAATGTTTAATACGGGGCTCGTACAATACCAGCTGCCGGGTCGGGGTGTCCAATTGGAACGGACAGGTCTACCATTGGCGATAATCGCGGCGGCGTGCCTCATCGTGGTAGCCGCGATGCTGCTGATTGCTGAGCCGGCCGAGGGGGCCCGGTACGGGGTCAAGCTGGGCTTCGAGAGCCCCGGCGACGAGAGGACCTACCACGCCCCCGACCCCGTGGTCTTCAACCTCACGGTGGAGCACACAGGGACCGAGCTGACCCAGGTGGTCATCGTGAGGGTCCTCAACGAGCCCTCGGGATGGTCCCACAACCTGCTGGCCGAGACGAACCACGGCGTGGCCTCGGGCACCGACAACGTGCGCTTCACCCTCGATGTGGGCGAGGTGGGCAACCTGTCGGTGACGATCCGGCCCAGTGACGGGATGGCCAGTGGGACGTACTGGCTAACGGTGAATGCTCGGGCAGAGGCCGACGCGGCGGCCAAGGACGACCTGGACTTGGGTGTGACCATCCCCGAGAGCGCGGACTTCGAGATCGTGCTGGCGGATCCTCCCCCCGGTGGTGTCATCAAGGTCCTACCCTCGACACAACTGACCATCGAGTTCCACATCTTCAATCTGGGCAATGCCCCGGACAGGTTCCGCGTCCAGGCGGGGGCGACCATGTGCCAGGACGGATGGACGATGACCCTCCTTTCGGGGGTGGACAGCCAGGGATGGACCGACTACCTCCCTTCGGACCCGGGGAAGACCAGCCCCCATGTGGTGAGAGCCAAGTTGGAGGTCCCGGCTGACGAGATGGCCGACGTGATGTGCCACGTGTCGGCCAACGCCACCTCGGAGAAGGACCCGACCCTGGTGAAGCCCCCGGCGGGGGTAAACGTCCAGGTCCTCCAGTACTACGGCTTCCAGGTCTTCATCGAGGGGCCCGACACCAAGACGGGACAGATCAACTCCACCGTCGACTTCGAGCTCCGGATATGGAACACTGGCAACGGGCTGGACACCTTCAGGATCTTCGCCGGCTGGAACGAGCAGGAGGCCCCGGGATGGTTCGCACGGCCGAACCCCGACCAGATCGGCATCGGCGCGCGTGACAACGGGACGGTGCACTACATCGTGAAGGTCCCCGCCAACGCGTCCCTGGGCACCGTCGCCTTCCACGCCGAGGTGTGGTCATCCAACACCGAGCTCACCTCCGTCTCCAAGACCTTCTACGTGGAGGTGGCGGACCACTTCGAGTTCGCCCTGTGGGCCGACGAGGACCGTATCGAAGCTGACCCGGGGGACCAGGTCCAGTTCGACGTGAACGTGCGGAACCTGGGCAACGCTGTGGACTCGTACAACCTCAGCTGGGTGGACTGGAACGGGACCTGGCTGGTGTTCATTACGCCCTCCAGCCTCACCCTGTTCCCCGGCGAGACGGGCATGCTCAACGTGTCGATGCGCCTCCCCGACGACCTGGGGGACCGTCCCCTGCCCACCTACACCCACGACCTGCGGGTCGAGTCTGTCAACAGCGACCTGGTCAGGCTCCAGGCCTTATCGGTCGACATCAGGCCCTTCGGGCGGGTCGAATGGCTCTGGGAGGGCGAGGCCGTCACATCGCCAGGGGCGCCAGTGGCCCAGGCCGGCGCGCTGCGTCCCAAGCAGGTAATCGATGTCTACGGCGGGACCACCGCAGCCTTCTCGATGTACGTGCGCAGCACGGGCATCATAGACGACAACGTCACCTTCTGGACCCGGTCCGATGACGAGCGTATCACCGTCACCATCCTTCCGGGCTGGAAGGTGGTGAGACCTCGGTCCGACGCCGAGGTCTTCGTCCAGATCTCGGTCCCCGACAACATGTTCCCTGGCGAGCACCGGGTGTGGCTGAACGCCAGCTCCTCCGACGGACGGG
>CP070808.1:819955-821926 GCA_020343715.1 Thermoplasmata archaeon | reverse complement strand
CGACGAGAACGGCACCATCGGTCCCCTGGTGGTCACGTCGCGGACCATCTACGCCTCCTACGGCTCCCAGACGGAGGTGTCCAACTCACCCCTGCACATGAGCGCGTACTCCTCGGGCATACAGTCGTCCGAGGCCAAGCATGTCTTCACAACGAACCTGGACGTGAGGATCCTCATCTACGACTACGTGGAGCCCACCGTCTACGTGTTCACCCCCAACGACGGGCACGCCCAGAACGTAACCGGGCTCGAGGTCAGGGGCATGAGCACCGACGTGGGCGCGGGCATCAACTCCACGTACGTCTCCACCGACAGGGACGCCGCGGAGTGGACCCAGATAGCGGACGACCAGCAGACCTGGGAGGTCATGCTGGACCTTCCCGAGGGAGTCCACATCATCCACATCAAGTCCGTGGACCACGCGGGCAACGAAGCCTTCGGCAAGGTGGAGGGAGTGGTCATCGACCTGACACCCCCCGCCCTGGAGGTGGTGGACCCCGTCAAGGCCGTGTGGTACACCAGCCAGGAGAACTACACAATCCGTGGAAAGGTGAACGGAGAGTTCTCCCTCATAATCAACCGTCAGCCGGTGGAGGTGGCCCCCGACGGCACCTGGGAGTCACTGCAGGAGATCCACAGCGGCATCAACGAGTTCGTCATCGTGGCCACCGACCACGTGGGCAACGCCCACGTCATCACCAAGAACATCGTGCGCGACAGCTCGGAGCCCAAGCTCATCCTCACCAGCCCCGAGGAGGGCATGTGGACCAACATCTCCCAGATAGAGGTCAAGGGCATCACCGAGCTGGGCGCCACGATCCTGGTCAACGGCGACCCCCTGCCCACCTTCGACGGGCGCTTTGCCACGAACATCTTCCTCACCGAGGGAATGAACGTGGTCATCGTCGAGGCGGTGGACAAGGCCAACAACATGAAGCGGGAGATCAGGACGGTCCACCTGGACAGCATCTCTCCGGTGCTGCAGGTGGAGAGCCCCAGGGCAGACGCCCTGGTGAGCCATCGCTTCCTCCCCGTGAGGGGCACCATCGACGACCCGTCGGTCACCAACGTCATCATCAACGGCCTCCTGGTGCCCGTCATCGACCAGGTCTTCGAGAAGGAGTTCCGGCTGGACGAGGGCGAGAACCCCATCGTCATCGAGGTTTGGGACGGCGCCCGAAACTACGTCGCCCGGAGCTACATGATAGTCCTGGACACCACCCCGCCGGACCTCCGGCTGGAGGAGCCCGTCGGCGGCCTGGAGACCATGGACCCCACGGTGCGCATCCGCGGTTCCGTGGACGCCGACGTGGAGCTGGTCATCTGGGGCGAGCCCCTACACGAGGAGTTCGACGCCATCAACCTCATACGCCTCCAGAGCACCTTCAGGTACGAGGAGTACCCCCTGGTGAGGGGCGTCAACACCATCCACCTGGAGGCCGAGGACGAGGTGGGCAACATGGCACGCCTCACCTTCCAGGTCACCTACGACCTGGAGCCGCCGGTGCTCATGGTGTCACCCATGGCCGAGAGGACCACCCGGGAGGTGGTGACCGTCAGCGGCATCCTCATGGACGGTGCCGAGATACGCATCGCCGGCGTGCCCGGCGTCCTGGGCCCCAACGGCGAGTTCGCCGAGTCCATCCATCTCAAGACCGGCAAGAACGCCATCAAGATCGTCGCCTTCGACGAGGCGGGCAACCGGGTCGAGACCACAGTCAACGTGACCCGCACCGCCGTGGAACCACCGGAGTCGGGCATCGCCGGAGCCGGCATAGCCTTCTCCCTGGCCCTGGTGCTGGTCATGCTCCTCATCGGCATGGCAATCATCTACCCTGGCATCAAGGGCGGGGCCATCGAGCCCGAGGCCATGGTGGGAGAGCCCATCATCGTCGACGAGTACGGGGAGGTCGTCACCGACACCGACACCGCCCCCCCCCAGACCCCCCCCAGGGAGGAGCCCACCGAGCC
>CP070808.1:817881-819855 GCA_020343715.1 Thermoplasmata archaeon | reverse complement strand
CGATGGGGAGCGGGCGTTGCTCACCCATAACGGTGCCAGCGAGAGCCACGACCTGTCCAAGGTGGACCTCTCCGGCATCGGTGAGGGCGACTGGGTCATACTCTCCTCCCTTTTCCTCGTGAAGGCATACAGCGGTGAGGGACTCCGTCGGCTCGCCAGCGAGGCGCGTTCGAAGGGCGCCAAGGTGGTCATGGACCTGGCATGGGACTGCACCGGCGAATGGGACCTCTCCGTCCTGCCCTTGGAGGAGGCGGACATCGTGATGGGCAATAACCTGGAGGTCAAGGCCGTGGCTTGCAAGACGGACATAGAGGACGCCATCACGAAGCTTATGGACCATGACATAGGGACCCTCATCGTGAAGTTGGGCGATGAGGGTGCCAGGGTTGTCACGTCTGGGGGCGAGGATGTGATCGTTCCCGCGTTCGATGTGGACCCCGTGAACGCCACGGGCACCGGTGACGTGTTCAACGCCGCCCTGGTGGTCGCACTGGCGGACGGTATGGACCTGGAGGAGGCCGTGAGGTTCGCCTGCGCCGGCGGCGCGCTGCGGGTCTCTGGAGGTTGTCACACCTTCCCAAGCGTTAAGGACATTGAGGACCTTCTCAAGACCGGGACGTGAGACATCCATGCGGGTCGCGGTGATGGGCGCGGGCGCCGTCGGGGGTTACTTCGGAGCCAAGCTCGCCAGGGCGGGGCCCGAGGTCTGGTTCATCGCCCGAGGGGAGCGCCTGAAGGCCTATCGGACCACCGGCATCCGGGTCGAGAGCATAGACGGCGATTTCGAGATCGTCCCCGTCCGGGCCATCCGTGACCCCTCGTCGATCGGCAAGGTGGACCTGGTGCTTTTCACGGTCAAGTCCACCGGCACGGATAGGGCTGCCGAGGAGGCGGTCCCGATGGTGGGACCCTACACCACGGTGCTGTCGGTCCAGAACGGTGTGGACAACGAAGCGGTCCTCGAAAGGGTCCTCGGCGCGGACCGGATAGTGCCCGGGGTGGCCGTCATCGGCGTCGCGATGCCGGAACCTGGGCTGATAAGGCACACCAACAACGGTTCGATAACGCTGGGGGAGGTCAGTGGTGAGGAGACGGACCGGGTCCGCAGCATCTGCAAGGCGTTCGCCGACGCCGGTGTAGATACCAAAGTGACCCAGGACGTCCGGACCGTCAAGTGGCGCAAGCTGATATGGAACGCCTCGTTCAATCCGATAGCCGCCCTGACCGGGATGAGGGTGCTGGAGATCATCGAGGACGATGCGAGCAGGTCCGTCGCCGAGGTTGCCATGAGGGAGGCCATCGAGGTGGGCGAGGCCCTCGGCCACAAGGTAGGCGACTACCAGATCGAGCGGGCGACACAGCGCAACCCCAACTGGGCCCGCTCCAGGACGTCGATGCTCCAGGACATGGAAAGGGGGAGGCCCACCGAGATCGACGCCCTCACCGGGGCTGTCATCAGGTACGGAAGGGAGAAGGGGGTCCAGACACCCGTGATGGAGACCCTCTACCGCCTCGTGAGGGCCAAGGAATTGGCCATGGGTAACATTGATAAGACCCATTGACCCATATTTTTACAGGGTTGTGTGAGACCGTCACACCCAAGAGGTCGCAGATGACACGCGCATCCGATGAGGATGTCCCGAAGGTCGGTGATGTCAGCTTTCGAGCCTCGAAGACAGGCGAGGGGCTCCGGTCCATAATCTTCGGGACGGTTGGGATAGGGGCATGTGGGGTGCTCCTGATCGTCTTCCCGGTATTGCTCAGGGACACGGAGGAGCTGACCCTCGGCTGGACGGTGGTCCTCATGGTGCTCGGGTCCTTCATAACCCTCTCCGCCGCATATGAGGTCAGAGGATACCTCTGGGTGGCCAGACCCGGTCACGTGGAGTTGGACGGGTCCTCGGTACGGTACTACGAGGATGGGTTCCTGATGTACGAGATACCCTTCGGGGAGGACCTCAAGGTGGGGATCTC
>CP070808.1:815794-817781 GCA_020343715.1 Thermoplasmata archaeon | reverse complement strand
TGGCAGAAGGAGAACTTCACCGACTCCGTCAAGTACTTCCTGACCCTCAGGTCCTTCGATGGGACGGACTGGTCTGAACCCGTCTACCCCTCGTGCCCCGACATGGAGGTGGCCACCCGGTCAGAGCTTAACCTCAACCCCCGCATGGGGGCTGACCAGGATGCCCTCTACCTGGCATGGACCTCCACCGAGCCCAACTGGACCACCGGCATCGACGACGACGTGGTCTTCCGGTTCACCGAGGACGGCAGGACCTGGTCCGAGGTCATCGAGATCTCGGGCCACTACAACGACGGTCTGGACAAGCTACCCCAGGTCATGCCCTTCAAGGGTCGCACTTGGTTCCTCTGGGAGACCAACGACAGGCTGGACTCAGACGGTGCCGACATGGACATCGTGATGCGACCTTGGGACGGCAACGAGTTCGGCCAGACCATAGAGGTAACGCCCCCGGGGGACGCCTACAACGACTACCACGTGCAGGTCGCCAGCGATGGCGAGCTCATGTTCATCATGTGGATGAAGGCCAACTACACCTCGGGACTGGCCAACGTCCATGACGTCTGGGCCCGGGTCTTCGACGGGACCTCGTGGGTCACCCCGCCCATGAAGCTCAACTCCGAGGCCGTGGCGGACAACGAGGCCCCCACCATCGTGGCCACCGAGGGGAGGGCCTTCTTCATCTGGGAGACCCGGGACACCGGTAAGCTCAGCGACTTCTCCTCCATCGTGCTGCGTGAGTGGACCCCCGGGGAGGGGTTGGGCATCAGGGTCACCGTCAGCTCCCTCACCTCCAACGGGAGGGATACGAAGCCCACGGGCCTTTGGTACCACGACCGGCTCTTCATCGGCTGGATCTCCAGGGACCAGGGCGTCACCTTCGGCTCCGACGCGGACCTGGTGTATCGGGTCGGCCAGGAGGACAGGTTCGGCCAGCTGAGGTTCGGCGACTTCATGGAGGTCTCCGACTCCGTGGACGATTACGGCGACCGCTTCCCCAACCTGGTGGTGTACGACGACATCGTCAACATGGTCTGGGTGGTGGACACCAACTACACCCACACCATCGACGACCCGGTCCTCCTGCAGCAGCTGGGGGGATACTTCCGAAGCCCCGACGTTTGCATCCAGTCCATCTTCATACCCTTCGAGAAGCAGCTGGGCCTCGTATACACCCTTGGGACGGCATTCCCCACCGCCACCAAGCCCACCAGCGCCAAGGTGACGGTGACCGACCTTCGGGACGAGGCCTTGGAGGAGGCAAGGGTCACCCTCGTGGTGGCCCGCACTGGGGAGCCGGAGTGGAAGGCGACCACGGTGGTGCTCCAGGACAGGGGTTCAGGCAAGTACGCCCACAAGGAGCTGGAGTTCCCCGAGGAGGGGACGTACCAGGTGACCATCATGGTCGAGGGCGTTGAGGCGGGGCTCTTCACCGTGGACGTGGTGCCTCCGCCTCCCAGCTTCCTCGAGAGGGTCCCGTTGACAGCGGTCTTCTTCGCCATAGCTGGCATCGTCGTCGGACTGGTCCTGTATAGGATGATGGGCAGGGAGGAGATGGTGGACGAGATCAGACCCGCGCCTCTGGGCATCGTTCCGGAGGAGACGTACTAGGGGGGGCATCCGTGGCGACGGCCCGCATCAGGATGGACGGCGATATCGCCAGGACGTCCGATGGCGCACCAATAGAGCGGCCTATACCCTTCGAGGGTGTGCCCGAGCTCGACCTGCGGGAGGAGCGGGCCGCCGAGACATCCCAGGAGGCCTACATCCAGGACCACAGGATGGACCTGCTGCAGTTCCCGGGCCTGGGCCGGCTCCTGCGATGGCGATGGCTACAGCCCCTCCTGGAGGTGCCGATGCTGGCCCTCTTCATCCTCGTCATAATCGTGGGCATATGGGGCACCCAGGAGCCCTCCCAGAACCTTGCGACCATGCTCATATGGGTGTACTGGTGGTCCCTGGTCATATTCTCCTTCATCTTCGTGGG
>CP070808.1:813704-815694 GCA_020343715.1 Thermoplasmata archaeon | reverse complement strand
ACGCCCAGGGCGAACTCGCCGATGTACCGGGCGCCCTCGTCGGAGTCCAGGATCTCATTGAGCCGCTCGGTGTCCGAGCCCGTGGCCTCCACGATCTTGCCGTCCTTGAACACCAGGCGCACGTCCTCGTGGGTCTGGCCCTGGTAGAGGGTGGGCGTGTTGTAGTGGATGACGCCGTTGACCGAGTCCTTGACGGGGGCCGTGAATATCTCGCCGTCGGGGATGTTCAGCTCCCCCGCGCAGGGCACCGCCGGGATATCCTTGATGGAGAACTCTATGTCGGTGTCGAGAGGTCCCTTGATGTGGACCTTGTCCGTCCGCTCCATCAGGTCCTTGAGGGGCTTGAAGGCCGCGTCCATCTTGGAGTAGTCCAGGGTGCACACGTCGAAGTAGAACTTCTCGAAGGCCTCGGTGGACATGTCCGCCTGCTGGGCCATCGAGGGGGACGGCCACCTGAGGACCACCCACTTGGTCTTGGGCACCCGGACCTCCAGGTGGACCGGTTTGAGCCAGTGGGATTGGTACATCTTCATCTTGTCAGAGGGCACATCGGACAGCTCGGCGATGTTGTGGGAGCCCCGAAGGCCTATGTAGGCGTCCATCTGCTCCATCCGGTACTTCTCGATGTCGCCGATGAGCTTCATCTGCTCCTCGGTGGCGTTGCTGTAAAGCGCCCTGAGTGAAACGTTGTGCTTGGCATCGATGAGGGGGATGCCACCGGCCTCGGAGGCGCGGCGCACGAGGGCCACCACCATCTCCTCGGGGATGTCGAAGGTCTCGATGAGGATCTTCTCGCCCGGCTGCAGTTTGGTCGAGTATCCGATGAGCACGTCGGCCAGCTTCTCGTATCTGGGGTCCATCATGAAAGTCACCTGGGGAGTCGGGGTATCGGGGAGGTGGTCAAAAAGGGTTGCGGAGCTGTCATTTCAATACTACTCGGGGCTCTCCATCGGGGTCTCGTTGCCCTCCCCGTCGACCCGGAAGATCTGCACGTCCACCGGGATCCCCTGCCGCACCGCCTCGGTGACGATGCAGAAGTCCTCGAAGATGCCGAGGCAGCGCTCCAACTTGGGGATGTCCTCCTCGGGCAGCTCGACCAGGGGCTGGATGGCGATGTGGACGAGGCGCAGGCGCCCACGCTCGTTCCGTTCCAGGACCCCGTGGCACCGTATGCGCATGGCCTCCACGTTCGCCCTGGACTTGCCCAGGCAGAAGGTCAGCGACGCGCTCAGGCAGTTGGCCACGCCCGCCACTATCATCCGGGCGGCGTTGGGCCCCTTGCCCGAACCTCCCATTGAGGGGGGCTCGTCCATGAACAGGTCCGGCGACTCGTAGAAGTCCCACTTGACGATGAAGCCCATGTGCTCGACCCACTCCATATCGAAGTCGAACTCCCGCCTGTTCCGCTTCTCCTCGGCCATGGGAAATCCTCCCGCCGATAATCGCGGCGGGGCCTTATCTGGCCTTCGCTCACTCGACGTCGATGGCGATCTCGTCGCCGATGCGGGAGCCCAGGAGCACCGCGGCCGGCCCGTCCCTCTGGGCCACCTCCACGTGGCCCGACGAGGAGACGAGGACGCCAAGCTCGTTTACGGCCAGCTCGCCGTAGGTCCTCACCACTCGAGCCTCGTGGCTCTCGTCCGCCAGCCACACCATGACCCTGCGCTTGGTGTCCACCAGGTCCTCCATCGCCCTGTAGGGCACGGGGGTCTGGACGTTGCCGAAGACGTCTACGTGCACCACTCTAGTCACCACCCGGTCCCCGAACCTGTCGAACCCGTAGCTGGGAAGGGCCATAAGCGAGCCCACCGTGCGGCCCAAGGTGCTGATGTCTTCCCCCCTGGCGATCTTGGCCGCCGTGGGCGCGAACATGTCGCGTCCGTGGAACACGGGGCTCGCCCCGCCCGGCGGGAAGGCGATCTCGCGCACCACCATGTCGTTGGTGCCCCGGGTGACAGGTTCCAGCACCCCGTTGTCGGGCCCCACCAGA
>CP070808.1:811606-813604 GCA_020343715.1 Thermoplasmata archaeon | reverse complement strand
CTCTACCTGGACTTCTCCACCGACGACGACACGCCCCTCGGATTCGTGCCCGTCGTCTAGAACTCGTCATCGGCCTCGAGGTGCACGACCCTCTTCTGCTCGAGCATCGCTATCACCTGTTCGCGCTCGTATATCGCCTCGTGGAGGTTGGGGTCGAACTCCAGGGCCTTGTTGAAGCATTGGAGGGCATGCTGGAGGTCGCCCGTCCGCGTGAGAAGGACCCCCATGTTGTTCCACGCTACGGAGCTGCCCGGGTCCACCTCGAGGGCCCGCTCGTAGCACTGGAAGGCCCGCTCGTTCTGACCAATCTCCCTGTGGGCGACGCCCAGGTTGATCCATGCGGCGGTGGCCTTGGGATTGATGCGCAGCACGTTGGCGTAGCATATCTGGGCGGCGGGGTACATGCCCATCTGTTGGAAGGCCTTGCCCTTGTTGAACCAGGCCTTCGAGTAGGTGGGCCTGACCTTGAGGGCCTGGGTGTAGGCGTCGATGGCCTCCCGGAGCTCGCCTACCTGGGACAGGGCAACTCCCATGTTGTTCCACGCGATGTGGTCCCTGGGGTTCAGCTTGAGGGACTTCTCGTAGTACCGGACGGCGCGTCGTGGCCGCTCGGCGCGGACGGAACGGTCCGCCTTCAGCCTGAGGGCGGCGGCCCTTGTCAGGGCGGAGGGGGTCGGCATCCGGGCTGGACGCCCCTTGTCCATATCCTCCCTACCTTCTGGCATTGCCTCTCACCCCCGGTGGAGGAGGTGTGTATGGCCCTGGTCGTTTTTAACCGTTCCGAGGTTTCGGATGTCCGCATGGCAGACGAAATGGGCAGGCTTATCTACAGGGTGGGACACATGATACTTCGGGGTTCATGGGCACACCTGTCGACTTCACTGGTATACCGCAAGGCGCGTGGAGGTCCACCCGGTATTACAAGAAGAGGAAGAAGATGGAACTTGCCGCCCTGCTGGTCCTCCTCGGGGTCGTCTTGTTCTTCCTGTTGGGGGACATCGCCCTCAACCTTGCGGGATATGACCGGTACAGTTCGCTGGGACTCGATGTGTGCTGCTATTCCATCCTAGCGGGGATCGCCGTCGGCCTTGGCTTCGCCGCGATGCGGTACTACCGGCACTACCTCGCGCTGAGCCTGACTGACGACTCGGTGTACAGGAGGTTCCGGGTGAAGGAGCGCGATGAGTTGTTGGATGTCACGGAGAACGCCATCAAGGCCCTCCACTTCGACCACACCAGGTTCGACCCGCCCGCCCCGACCTACACCAACCTGAAGAGGTTCCCCAAGAACCTGATGGGGATGTTCAGGATACGGGAACCCGACCTCGCGATCGTGGTCTACACCACGGCGATAAAGGGGGACGCATCTTTCAACAGCGATGTCATCGTGGGGCCCGTTAACGGCGAGAACAGGGCCGAGGTGGGGCGTATCCTGCGGGCCATCGATGAGCGGAAGACGGTGGGAAGACCCCCGTTGAACATAAAGACGGCATGATACATCGGATGGAATTGTATCCGTAAGCTTCAAAAGTGCTCCACCACATATGGACCACGGGATGCATGGAGCCGATAGGCGTCATTTTCGGGAACGTCCGTGCTAGCACGTTCAAGGTTGCCATCTCTGCCTCGAACGTTCAGCGCAACGAGTACGTACAGGCCAACCACAAGATGTACGGCCCGGTCCTGGGCCAGCTCATCAAGCTGGAGCGGGAGACGGACGTGGACTACGACAAGGCCTCCGCCATCTCGGGCGGCCAGGAGGTGGAGTTCCAGGAGAAGCTGGTGGCGTTGGTGGACATCATCGGGTACCGGGACGACCGGGGCCTGCTGCAGCGGCCCCAGACGCCCTTCCGTGCCGGCGAGGTGGTCACCCGGGCCGAGACCAAGCTGGTGGGCAGCGTCCTGGGCCTCAAGACCGAGGGAGGCTCCACCGCGTACATGGGCCTGCTCCAGGGCTACAACATCCGGGTCAACCTGGAGATCGACGAGCTGGTGTCC
>CP070808.1:809499-811506 GCA_020343715.1 Thermoplasmata archaeon | reverse complement strand
CAGGTGTACATACAGATAACGGGCCTGGAGGAGCACGACCCGGACATCTACGACGAGATGTACTCGCTCATCGACCGCCGGATGCAGAAGATCACCCCCATCACCATGCCCCAGCTGCTGATGCTCCACTTCACCGAGCATCACCACCCGGCCGAACCGCGCCACTACTCCATCCGGGCGCGCCTCTCGACGAACACCGGCCTGTTCTTCTCAGAGGGCCAGGACTTCGACAAGTTCAGGGCCCTGGACACCGTCCTGGACCACATAGAGAAGCAGATAATCAAGGAGAAGGAGAAGCAGACCTCCCGTCACATCCACTGAGGACCGGCATCACAGGTCCCAGTAGTCTGAGTGTATCCTCACCACGTTGTCCACTATGTCAGAGCCCTCTCCCGAGGTGTCCCTCACCTCGTCCAGCCGGTAGTCGATGGCTCGGCCCGAGAAGCCCTCGTGGACCCCCCACACCACCTCCGCCAGGGCGTCCACGTCGTAGCCCCCCTCCAGGAAGTAGGTCGCACCTCCCAGGCCCAGGTCCAGGGCTACGCGGTGAGGCGTCAGGTAGGCGTCCACGTACCCTTGTGACGACAGGCTCAGCCCCCCCAGGGGGTCGGCGTAATGACCGTCCCCGCCCAGGCTGACCAGGACCGCCCTGGGGGAGAACTCCTCCATCACGGGCCTGACGAGCCGCTCCATGGCGTCGGAGAAGGTCCCGTCGCCCATCCCGCCCCTGAAGGGCAGGTTGATGTTGAAGCCCTCGCCCGTCCCCTCACCCACCGACTCGGCGTGACCGGTGCCAGGGTAGATGCCCCACTGGTGGGTCGAGATGTACAGCACCGACTCGTCCATGTAGAAGACGTCGGAGGTGCCGTTGCCATGGTGGACGTCGAAGTCCAGGATCGCCACCCGCGTGACGCCCTCCTCGACCTGCAGGGCCCGGGCGGCGATCGCTATGTTGTTCATGTAACAAAATCCCCCGGCGTAGTTGCGACCGCTGTGATGGCCCGGTGGACGTGCCAGGACGATGTTGGACCGGCCGTTGTGCAACGTGTCCAGGGCCGCCGCAACCGAGGCGCCCGCGGCCTTCTCGGCGATGCTGTAGGTCTCGGGACGCACGTACGTGTCCGGGTCGTACGGGCCCTCGCCGAAGTTCTCCATCATGTCCAGGTAGCTCTCGTCGTGCACCCTGGCAAGCCGCTCGCGGCTCGCGGGCTGGACGGGCATCAGCTGGGCGTCCAGCTGTAGGTCCCTCATCATCTCAAGGACACGGACAAGGCGTTCGGGCCGCTCGGGATGCCAGGCGGACTGCTTGTGGCGCAGGAAGTCCTCGTCGAAGTAGACCGGCATGGTGACCGCCCCCGCATGGACGTCCCGCGGTAATCACCCTTTCGCGCGTCTCGGGCTCGGCCCTCAGGTGCCTGTGCCGCCCTCGCCCTCGGCCTCCAGCACCAGGTCCGCCGCCGATGCCTCGGGCTCGACGGGCTCCTGGGCGGACATGGAGCCGGGCCCCTTGGGCCTCCCCACCAGGCCCAGGCTGTGGCGTACGTTGACGTCGAACATCCTGCCGTAGGCCCATGCGAAGATGATGACGGTGGCCAGCACAAGGATTGTGGCGTAGACCTTGATCATGAACTGCTGGTCCAAGGCGTCGCCGTCGGCCACCTGCAGGGTGAGGTTCCACCAGTCCTCGTTGCGGTAGACCAGGTAGTAGGTGTCGGTCCTGTGGGCGGTGTACTCCAGGTATCCCTCGTTGCGCATGTCGAGAGGGAAGGACGTCTCCTTGACGTCGATGGTCGTCTCCACCAGCGGTGTGTAACCCTCCCCCTTCTCCAAGCTGGCCCTGTTGTCGCTGTCCACCAGCTGGACGGTGACGCGCCTCCCCTCAAGGATGGCCACGGAACCCTCGTCGATGGCCACCCGGGCACGTACCAGGTCGCTCTGCTGGTGAAGGCCAAGGGAGTGTGATTTGATGGAGTGGGTCCGGACCTCGACCCTCTCCCACGTGTCGGC
>CP070808.1:807385-809399 GCA_020343715.1 Thermoplasmata archaeon | reverse complement strand
GAACCAGGTGACCTAGCAAAGGCTGTCGCTATGATGAGGGGAAAAGATGTGACCGGGTAGGGGAGGTCCCCTACCCGAGGTAGTCGTCCAGCTCGGACATCTTGCTCTCGAGCCTCTGGAGGCGCTCGAGCATGACCTTCTGCTCCGCCGACGCGATGATCTGCTTGGTCTTGATCACCGTGTCGTGGTTCAGGGAGATGGAGTCTATGCCCTCGCGCACCAGGAACTCGGAGAACTCCGGATAGACCGATGGGGCCTGGCCGCAGATGCCCACGGTGACCCCGTTGGCGTGGGCCACCTTGATCAGGTGGCTGATGGCCCGGGTCACGGCAGGGTTCCTCTCGTCGAAGTAGCCCATGTTGCCCAGGATACGCGAGTCACGGTCCGCGCCCATGATGAGTTGCGTCAGGTCGTTCGACCCGATGGAGAACCCATCGATGTACTGAGAGAACATGTCGGCCATGAAGATGTTCGAGGGGACCTCGGCCATCATGTAGAGCTTGAGGTCGGGACCCCGCTTGAGGCCCTCCTCCTCCATCAAGGCGATGATCTCCTTGAGCTCCCACTCGGTCCTGACGAAGGGCAGCATTGGATGGGCGTTGATCAGGCCCATGTCGTTCCTGACCTTGGCGAAGGCCGCCAGCTCGTGTCGGAAGGCCTCGCGGTACTCCTCCGAGATGTAGCGGGAGCAGCCGCGCCACCCGATCATGGGGTTCTCCTCCTCGGGCTCGTACTGCTCGCCGCCGGGCATGTCGCGGTACTCGTTGGTCTTGAAGTCGGACAGGCGCACGATGACGGGGCGGGGGTAAAGGGCCTCGCAAACGGTGCCGATGCCCTCGGCCAGCCTGTCGATGACGTCCTGGCCCTTGCCCTTGTTGATCATGTCCACCGGATGCTCCTTGACCGAGTTTATGAAGATGAACTCCAGCCGGAGCAGGCCAACGCCGTCCACGGGCAGCTGGGAGTACTCCTCGGCCTTCTCGGGCACCGCCAGATTCAGGTAGACCTTGGTGGCGGTGGTGGGAGAGGCAGGGGCCATGGCCACGGCGCCGGTGGCGGCGGCGGCCTTCTTCTTCGAGGCCACCTTGCCCTCGTACACCTGGCCCAGCTTGCCCTCGACGGTGACGACCATGTCGTCCTTGAGCAGCTCGGTGGCGTTGGTGGTGCCCACGACGCAGGGGATGCCCAGCTCGCGGGACACGATGGCCGCGTGGCAGGTCATGCCGCCCTCGTTGGTGACGATGCCGGCGGACCGGACCATCGCCGGGACCATGTCGGGGGTGGTCATGACGGTGACGAGGATGTCGCCCTTCTTCACCTTCGGTAGGTCGTCCATGTCGTTGACCTGGACCACCTTGCCGGAGCCCATGCCGGGGCTGGCGCCCAGGCCCTTGAGCAGGATCTTCTTCTCGGTGGTGCCCTCCTCCTCCTCTTCCTCCTCGTCGCCCTCGGGGATGTGGGTGGTGACGGGGCGTGCCTGCAGGATGTAGAGGGTGTCGTTCTCCACGGCCCACTCCACGTCCATGGGACGGCCGTAGTGGTCCTCGATGGTGTTGCCGGCCTCGGCCACCTCGATGATCATGGGATCGGGGATCTTCTGGACGTTCATCAGCTCGTCCTCCACGGCCAGACGGATGTTGCCTCCGTCCTCGTCCCGGATCATCTGCTCCAGCTGCTTGCCGATGAGCTTGTTGTGAATCTCCAGGTCTTTCTTACGGACGATGTAGGTGTCCGGGGTTACGGTGCCCGAGACGATCATCTCGCCCAGGCCCCAACCGCCCTCGATGAGGCTGTAGGGCTTGCCCAGGGTCACGTCGGAGGTGAACATGATACCCGAGGTGAACGAGTTCACCATGCGCTGGACAACGACGGAAAGTTTTACCTCCTCGTGGGAGAACCCGTGCTGCACCCTGTAGAAGATGGCCCTGGGGGTGAACAGGGAGGACCAGCACTTCTTCACGGCGTCCAGGAGCATTTCGTGCCCCTTCACGTTCAGGAAGGTCTCCTGCTGACC
>CP070808.1:805269-807285 GCA_020343715.1 Thermoplasmata archaeon | reverse complement strand
TCGGTGTCGTCGGAGGAGGTGCCCTTGATCTTCACCTTCCCGCCCACGGCCTCCGCCTCTGCGGGCTCGGATATCACCGCCTCGGGGGCGGGGTTGGGGGGCACGGGATTGACGGCTTCGATCTTGGCCGCCTTCGCGGCGTCGAAGTCGTCCCCCTGGTCGAGGAATACGATGATGCCATACATGAACAGCTCGTCCTCGATGGTCAGGAACGCAGGGCAGCTGAAGGAGCCCACGTACTCTCCGTCCTCCCACTCGAGGGGCACCATCTGCACGAAGCCCAGCTCGCCGGGGTTCCAAGACTCCCACTCCAGGTTGAGCATGCTCTCCAGGTCGTCGGGGAGCGGGCCGATGCCCCAGATCAGCATGCCCTGCTCCTCCACCCCGTCGGCATCCGCCTGGTCCAGGGTCACCTCGACGGTCTCGCCGGCGGAGAATGGAGGTACCTCCAGAGTGACGGAGGGGTCCAGGAACTCGTCGAAGAGGGTCTCCACCGTCAGATCCCCGATGACTATCCAGGAGTACGCCCCCTCCCAGTAGAACTCGCCAGGGAGGTGGTACTGGCCGGTGATGTACCGCATCATCTCGTCCTCGCCCAGCTCGGGCAGGTTCAGGGGGAAGGAGAACTTGCCCTCGGCATCGGTGGTCTCGGAGCCGAAGCGGTAGATCTTGTGGTCGTCGGTCAGGTAGAAGTATATCTCGGTGCTGGCCAGGGGCTCCCCGTCGTAGGTGACCGAGTGCTCCACGGTGATGGACTCGCCCCCCTCGTAGGGGCCCGGCTCCTGGATCACCACCTCGAACCCTTCACCGGTGGGGCCGTCGATGTCGGTGTCCTCCCGGACGACGATGTAGCCCTCGAAGAGCTGGGTGAAACCGTCGTGGGTGGCCCTCCCTGACACCTCCACGTCCCAGGCGTCCTTGCCCAGGTCGGTGTACTGGATGGAGAAGCTGGCCTTCCCGTCGGCGCCGGTGACGCCCGAGGCCGAGTCCTCCACGTCCTCCCACGCGTCGTCCTCGTAGACCCAGTCCACGTTGACCGTGGCGCCCTCGACCAGGGTGCCGTCCAGGTTGAGGACGTACACGTCCACCGAGGCCGCCGAAGGCGTGACGTCGGTGATGTGGGCCCAGACGTTGAAGAACTGGACGTAGACCTCCTCGTAGTCGTCGCCGGACAGGGTGATGGATTCGGGGGTGTACTCCGCCTCGGCGTACATCTCGTATACAGAGCTCTCCTTGAGGCTGGCCGGGATGGTGAGGGTCCCTTCGAACAGACCGGTCCCCACCCGGGTGACCTCCAGCTCATGGTCGGACCCGGCGGGGTCCAGGTAACCCACAAACAGGGTTTCCGAGTCGGGGTCCACCGGCGTGTCGCGGTGGGTCACGTGGACCTGGAACTCCACGTCCTGGCCCGGGGCCGGATAGAGGTCCACGCCCTCCACCAGGCGCAGGGCCACGTCGAACCCTGAGCCCGCACTGGTGGAGATCCACTGCCAGTCGCTGGCCGAGTCTCGGAACATGCCGAACCCGTCGGACGCCTCGGCCGAAAGTTCCAGGTCGCCCCAGGTGTCGATGTCGGTGTCGGCTATCGTTATGACACCCTTGTAGCGCCCCTCGGCCTCCTCGGTGAGGCCGATGGTCCTGTCGGCGGTGTCCACCGTCAGAGTCACCAGGTCGGGGGTGTGGTACGCCCCCTCCCTGAACACGTGCACGGTCACGATAAGGTCGTCGCCCACGTCGTACTCCTGGTCGGGGTAGGTCATGAACACGGCCATGCCGGAGTTCCAGCTCAGTCCGCCGGACACGGCGGGCGCCAGCGCCATCAGTATCAGAATCACGCAGAGTAACAGTGCTTTCCTCATTCGAGGCCTCCCATCGCCTTCTGTTAACGGCCATTGTCAGGCATTCGATAAATAAATTGCCGTGCCAGTGTACGGTGGGGATAACCCCTGGCCGCCCCAAGGCGGCCCGTCAGTCGCCCCGGACGAAGGCGAAGTGGGACCCGTTGAGCAGCACGTG
>CP070808.1:803149-805169 GCA_020343715.1 Thermoplasmata archaeon | reverse complement strand
GCCACCACGTAGCGGCCGTTGGTGGTGATGTCCACGTCGCGGACCCCACCGGAACCGGTCAGGTACCGCCAGATGAGGCCCTGCTTCTGGTTGTACAGGCACACCTGTCCGGGGTAGGTACCGCCCTCCACGCCGATGGCGACGTAGTCGCCCCTGGGCGCCAGGGCGATGGAGTTTATCTTGTTCTCCACGTGGTGCTTCCAGTGGAGCTTGCCCACCTTGTCGAAGTAGTAGAACATGTTGTCGGTGGCCCCCACGGCGATGAAGTGGCCATCGGAGCTTATGGCCAGGCTGGTGATGTCCCCGCCCAGCTCGTGGCGCCAGGTGACGGCGCCCCTCATGTTGGAGCTGTAGTTGTCGTGGAGGAAGATGTCCTTGTTCGAGCTGCCCGACACCACGTAGTTGGCCGACGTGGAGGTGGCCACCTCCCGGATGCGGCCGTCGGCCTTGCTGCGCCAGAGCAGCAGGCCCGTGGAGTCGAAGAAGTAGGTGTAGGTGTCCCGGGACCCGACCACGATGTAGCGTCCAGACTTGGAGATTTGGATGGCCTCCAGGCGGGCGTGGATGTTGTACGACCACAGCTCCTCGCCGTCCTCGTCGAGGCAGTAGATCTCGCCGGTGCGCAGGCCCACCACGGCGGTGTTGCCCAGGGAGCTCAGGTCGACGCCGATGACGGGACGGTCGAACTCTCGGTTCCACTTGATCTCGCCGTCGTTGCCCACCATGGCCACCCGGTTGCTCTGGGTGGCCACCACCACGGACGAGCCGTTGGTCGCTATCTCCATGTCGGTGATGGCGTCGCCCGCCTCCACGACCCAAATCGGCTGGGGCTCGTCCTGGTCCCTCTTACTAGGGGCATCCTGCAACCTTGTATACCTCCACCGGCCCTATGAGAACGGGAAAGCCCCTTTTTAAATCTTTGGCGACGATTATTATATAAGGGGAGGGGTCCGAATCGTCAATAACTACGTCTAGGGTAGAAGATCTTCTTGCATGACTGGCACTTGGCCGAGCCGTCGGAGAATCCCATGATGTCGCGCCCCTTGCACCGGGGGCAGCTCAGGTCGGTGGCCTTGTACCGCTCCCTGTCCGGCGGGGCCCGCTTGCTCGGGGCGGTGATGCGCTCCGCCACCCCCTCCTCCCAGCCGTCGGCGGTGTAGGCGGTGGTGCCCGTCTGCTCCACTCGCCACCGCTGGTCCAGGCTCACGGGCTCGTAGGTCTCCCCCTGGGGGCTGGTCCCGTACTGGGGCGTGGTCCCGTAGGTCTGGGTGCCTGTCATGGCCGGCTGGGCCGGGCTAGTCCCCTGGTACGAGCCCATGCCCCCCGCCTGCTCCGCGGCCATCCGCTGCTTGCGCTGGGCCCAGGCCCCCAGGATGCCCACGGCGGCCACCAGGCCGAACACCAGCAGGGATATGCAGCAGGTGGAGTCGAAGAAGTTGGGGTCGCCCACGTCCTCGGTGAGAGTCACCGTCCGCAGGTCCTCGTTGTTGTGCTCCCGCTCCTCGTCGATCTCGTCGAAGGGGTCGACCACCACCTTGATGACGTAGTCGCCCCGGGGCAGGTTCAACCGGAACTGGCCGGTGGTGAAGAAGGCGTCGTCCTCGATGTCCAGCAGGTCCACTCGCACCAGGTCGTCCATGGCGTCGTTGATGAAAACGGCCACGGGCACGTTCCTCATCAGGACCTTGGAGTTGAAGGCCCGGACCCTGTAGTCCACGTACAGCAGGCCCGGGAGGAGCTCCTCGCCCTCGTTGCCCGCCGTGTCCCCGATTCGGGTTATCTCCACCGTCAGGTCCACCAGCTCGCCGGTGCCCCCCTCGGGGGCCACGTCCATGAGGAACCTCAGCTCGTTGTTCCCGCCCTCGTTCATCTCCATGACGTCGTCGTCGGGGTCCACAACCACCCTCACCGTGTGCGTCCCCGCCTCGATGTCCAGGTCCTGGAAGGTCACGTCCTCCCGGTCGGTCACGGAGAAGGTCAGCTCCGAGTGGAGGGAGCCGTCGATGTACAGGGCGACCTG
>CP070808.1:801012-803049 GCA_020343715.1 Thermoplasmata archaeon | reverse complement strand
ATCTTGGCCAGGGCGATCTCCTCGGTGGTCACCGGGGTCTGGACCAGGCCGTCGAAGGCGTCGGAGTACTCTTTTTCGAACATGATGACGAAGCCGGTGTTGAAGAAACCCGTGGATATGACCGTCATCATGATGAGACCGGGCATGATGAAGGCCGCGTACGAGACCCCCTCGGGGAGCCAGTCGATGATGGCATCCCCCAGGCCCACCTCCATGGTCATTATCATGAGCACGGGGAAGATGACGGCGAAGGAGACCTCGGAGTGGAAGTACTTGAAGAAGACGAACATCTCCTTCTCTATGATGGCCCAGACGGTCGCCCCTCGGCTCATTCCCGCAGCTCCCTCCCGGTCAGTTCTATGAACACGTCCTCCAGGGTGGGTTCCCTGAACTGCAGGGTCTCTACGTCGTCGGCGTGTTGGGTCAGCATGTGGACGGCGGCGGCCTTCTTGTCGTTGGTGCGCAGCATCACCTTGTCGCCCTCGGCGAACACGTCCTCGGTGAAGGGCTGCACCTCCAGGCCGGCGAGGATGGCGTCCTGGGTGCCCTCGTACACCTTCACCTCCAACACCGTCTGGGCCCCCAGGCTGGCCTTCAGGTCCTCGGGGGTGCCCAGGGCGATGACCTTCCCGTGGTCGATGATGCCGATGCGATCGCACAGGGCGTCGGCCTCGTCCATGTAGTGGGTGGTGAGGATCATCGTCATGCCCATCTCGCGAAACGACCTGACCTTCTCCCACACCATGCGCCGCGACTGGGGGTCCAGTCCAGTGGTGGGCTCGTCGAGGATGAACACCTCGGGGTCGTGCATCATCGCCTTGGCCACCACCAGGCGACGCTTCATCCCACCGGACAGCTCGTCGATCTTGGCGTCCCGCTTGGCCTTGAGCTCCGTGAAGTCAAGGACATCGTCTATCTTGCCGTCTATCTTGCCCCTGGGGATGTTGTGGAGCTTGCCGTGGTACCGCAGGTTCTGAAGCACGTTGATGTCCCGGTCCAGCACGTTGTTCTGGGGGACCACGCCGATGCGGTCCTTGACCTTGCGGGTGTCCTTGACGATGTCCAGGCCCAGCACCGTGGCTCCACCGGCGGTGGGCAGCGTAAGCCCTCCTAGCATGCGGATGATGGTGGTCTTGCCCGCCCCGTTGGGCCCCAGCAGCCCGAATATCTCGCCGCGGGGTATCTCCAGGTCCACCCCGTCGACGGCGACCAGGTCGTCGAACCGCTTGGTCAGCCCCTCGAGACGGATGACTATATCGCCGTCCATCCACTGGGCGCATGTCGGCATACCTTATATTGGTTTCCGTGGGGAGAGTGGCGAAAGTGTGAGAATCGGGGCGAACGTTACTTATCCCCGTCCCGTCCTGGTTGACGGAGAGGGCATTGCCCCTCGGGTGGTGAGCGGATGGACGTGTCCAGGAGGACCGTGGGCCTGATACTGCTGGTCTCGGGAGTGGTGATGATCGCCTCCTACTTCGCGCTGCTGGCCACCGACGTGGGCGCCATAGCCGAGCTTGTGGGCGTGGGCTTCTGCTTCATGTTCCTGGGCCTGCTGACCACCGTGGGCGAGCTCACCGGCCTCTACACCGAGGAGGAGAGATGACCACCAGGCCCCCCCGCGTGGACCAGGGCGGCATCGTCCCCGACGACTGGCCAACCCCAAGACCCAGCTACTTCCAGTCCGACGGCTTCAGCCTCCTCCTGGGCGTGGCGGGCAGCGCGTTCCTGGTGGTGGGCGTGTGGCTGTGGGGCGCGGGCTACACCTTCGACGCGGTGGCCGCGTTCACGCTGGCGGCCCTGGGCATCCTCAGCGGGGCCCTCACCTTCAGGCGCCGTCGCGGCGAGGACGCTCGCTGAGCATCGCCTGGCGAGGGTGCCAAAGGCTTATTACCCGCAGTGGGATTCCCATCGGCCCACGCCGGGGTCCGAGACGGACCCGGAAGTGGGGCGTGACACTCACGGGTGGTTAGATGGCGAACAGGCCGATGAAGAGGATCCTCGTCACCGGCTCGGTGGGCCAGATCGGCTCAGAGCTGG
>CP070808.1:798870-800912 GCA_020343715.1 Thermoplasmata archaeon | reverse complement strand
CCCTGGAAGAGACCAGAACCTATGTTGGACGCACCCAGTGCGACGAGCTCCTGGTCCGGGTCCATCCTGTAGGCGTGCTTCGACTCCAACTGCTTGCCGATGCTGGTCGTCTCCACGAACGATAGAAGGAACAGGCCAAGGGCGAGGGGCAGAAGGGCCTCGATGTCTCCTGCGTCCAGCTCCGGCACCGAGGGCGTCGGTAGTCCCCTTGGGATGTCGCCGACGATCTGGACGCCCTGGTCGACCAGGTCGGTGACGCTCATTATGATGATGGAGATTATCACGACGATGAGGGTGTTAGGTAGCTTCTTGAACCTGGCGTTCATGGCAAAGAGAAGCCCCAGCAGGAAAACGCCCAGGCCAAGGGTGTAGAAGTTGATGTCGCCCAGGTGGTCCAGCAGGTCGAAGAGCCGTGTGAAGAAGTCACCCTGCACACCAGGGACGCCCAGGACCTTCGGGAGCTGGCTCATGATTATCGTGAGGCCAAGGCCTGCCATGAATCCTCGGAAGACGGGCACCGGTATCAGGTTGATTATGAATCCCAGCTTGAACAACCTGGCCAGCAGGAATATGATACCGACCATGAAGGACGTAGTTACCGCGAGGGAGATGTACCGGGTCAGGTACTCGTCCTGGAGGAAGGTCCCGTCGTCGAGCATGTAGTCCCCTAAAGGTACAAGAACGGAGACCACGCTCGCCAACATGATGGCCTGGGAAGCGCTGGGACCCATCGACAGCCGCTTGATGCTGCCGAACATGAAATAGGCGATGCCGGCGCCTATCCCGGCATACAGCCCGTACTGGGGAGGGAGTCCCGCTAGCTCGGAGAAGGCCATCAGGTTCGGGACGGCGAAGGCCGCCACCGTGAGGGCCGCGAACAGGTCCTTTCTGAACCATTCCCGTTTGTACCTGGGCAGCCAATGGGCTACTGGAAGTACCTTGGCAATCCCCTCGGGCTGATCGGGCTCGTCCTCCCAGACCATCGACACACTCCGGAATCGGTGATTGCGTGGTACGGTTATAAACTTGGCCCGGGGGTGGCGGTTACAAAGCTACTCGCGGTCCTTCTTCGAGACCTGTAGGACGACGTCCTGCAGGTCGTGCTCGTGGTCCACGGGGCCCGTCACCCTGGTAACCCCCGCGGCGAGGAGCAGGTCCTGCACGTCGCCGATGGCCTCCGCCAGCCGCAGGTCCACCTCCCTCTCCTCCAGGGCCTCGTCCAGCTCGACCAGCATCTCAGCGGACGAGATGTCGATCATCGGGGAGGTCTGCAGGTCCATCACCACCGAGTGGACGGAGGGGTCCGCGTCCACCATCTCGATGATGGTGTCCTTCACCACGTGGGAGTTGGCGAATATCAGGGGGGCGTCGACCCGGACCACCAGCACGCCGGGGAAGGTCTCGTTGTCGGGATGCCGCTTGATGTCGGTGAAGTGATCCGTGCCGGGCACCCTCCCCAGCACGGCGATGTGGGGGGAGGAGATGCGGTAGTTCACCACCAGGAATGATATGATGACGCCTATGAGCACCCCCTGGAGGACGCCGAACACCAGGACCCCGCCCAAGGAGCACATGGTGATGTAGAACTCCATGGAGCTGAGCATCCTGATCTTGTGATGTGTCCGAAGGTCGATGAGCTTGTAGACGGCCACGATGATGAGGACCGCCAGCACCACCTCGGGCATGTGGTAGAAGGCGTCGGTGAAGAACATCACGACCACTATGACGATGATGGAAACCATGAGGCCCGAAAGCTGCGTCCTGGCGCCTATGTGGTCGTTCAGGAGGGTCCGTGAGAAGCTGCCCGATACGGGGAACCCCTGGAAGAAACCCACCACCAGATTGGAGCTGCCCAGGGCGACCAGCTCCTGCTCCGGGTCCACCTTGTACCCGTACTTGTGCTGGTACATCCTGCCCATGCTCATGGACTCGACGAAGGAAACGATGAATAGGCCCAGGGCCAGGGGAAGCAGGGCGCGGATGTCCGAGGCCACGATGTCCGGGACCTGTGGGGCCGCGATGCCCGCTGGTATCTCGCCTAT
>CP070808.1:796722-798770 GCA_020343715.1 Thermoplasmata archaeon | reverse complement strand
GAGCCTCGTTGCCCTGATGCTGCTGCTCCCCATGACCATACCTTCTGATGTCGCAACGGCGATGCCTATGTACGCCGATTCACCATCCCCCGAACACGTCTACGACCAGATCGACATCCTGGACCAGTGGTACAGGTACCTCGACTCACCGGGCCATCGTAACGCCGAGGCCCACATCCTCTCAATGTTCGACGATTACCGACTCAACACCACCGTCCAGGCCTACACGGCCCAGCGTTTGGACGGCTCCGTGAGGGCGGCGAACGTTCTTGGCCTCCTGGAAGGCGAGGACCCCACTCGTTGCCTGGTCATCGGTGGTCACTACGACAACAACCAGCGCAGCAGCAAGGGCGCCTATGACAACGCCGTCGGCGTTGGGACGGTCATCGAGCTGGCACGACTGTTCACCCAGGTCCACGACGATGCCCCGCCCTTCTCGGTCCTTTTCGCTGCCTGGGACTCGGAGGAGGGGGGCGGCGCCGGGAGCAACCACTTCCTGGAGAACCCGGTATGGGACACCGAGATCATCGGCTATATCAACCTGGACATGTTCGGCCTAAGCTATCCGGTCCGGAACAGCATCCCGATGTCCAATGAGGACTACTTCAAGCTGAACGTGTACACCTCCCCTGTCAGTGACTTCTCTATCTATCAGAATGTGGAGTACACCGACGAGGCGCTGGCAAACTTCTCGGCCTTCCGTGACACCTTGGAGAACATAACGTACGACCGCTACGGCCATCCCAGCCAGTGGGTCATCGTGATGGACGACACCGCTGGCATAAGCGACCATCGATTCTTCGTCCAGCGCTCCATTCCCTCGGTGTGGTTCCGGGGTATGAACGAGAAGCCCCGTGAGGAGGGGGACATAAACGAGATCACCTTCAAGCACACCCCCGCCGACACCCTGGAGACCATGGAGAGGTACGCCGGGGGGAAGACCCAGCTATTGGAGGGCATCGACACGGGCCTGACCATCGCCTACGACCTGGCCAACGACTGGATGGAGCATGTCAATGCCTCCCTGGTCAGCGAGGTCGACGTCGGTCCGGAGGACGAGGGAGGCGAGGGGATCGGCGTATCCGGTGGCGCGGCAGTGGGCCTATCGCTCCTGGTGCTGTTGATGATCCCCATCGTCTTCATCGTCTGGAGGAGGAGACGGGGCTAGGCAACGTTATTAAGGCCCCATCCTAATGCCGCCGGCCAAGGGCCGGTAGATCAGCCTGGTAGATCGTCCGCTTTGCAAGCGGGAGGCCACGGGTTCGAATCCCGTCCGGTCCACTCATCACCTCTTCAGCCTGTAGTAGGATTGTCACCCAACTGTTCCATAATCAATTAATAAACCGACCCATAATATATGACAAGAAGGACGGCTCACCGCCGAGGTGGCGTACCTTGAAGTCAATAGGATCGAGTCTTGTCCCAAGGGACCTCCCCATCGTCCTGGTGGTCTTAGCACTGTTTGTCATCCTCAATGCCACCGTTGCGGCGTCTGGGACCTCGACAGTTACCGGCATCGTGACGGACGATACGACGATGGAGGCAATTGAGGGAGCGTCCGTGACCCTGGCCTACCGTGACAGCGGGACCGTCGTCGGGACCGATGTCACCGGCGACGACGGTATCTATCTGATTGAGGGTTCGTTCTTCGGATGGTTCATCCTCACCGTTGAGGCCGAAGGCTACGAACCCTTCACCGAGGAAGTATTCGTTCCAGACACGTTCGGGCCGTACGCGGAGGTGGACCCGAGCCTGTCTCCGATCTCCGGGCCATCGCCCCACCCGTCCCCCACTCCGACCCCGCCCTACCTGCTCTATGCGGCCGTCCTCACCATCGTGATAATCACCTCCATCGTGCTCTATTCCAAGATCAAGCGGGAGAACCTTCTTCGGCACGCCGTCCGAAAGCGAATACACGATTACGTCGAGGAGAACCCCGGGGCCCACTACAGGGCCATCCTGGACGACCTGGACCTCTCCATGGGGGTGCTCACGTACCACCTGAATCGCCTGGAGAAGGCCGAGTACCTCAAGTCGAGGCAGGACGG
>CP070808.1:794565-796622 GCA_020343715.1 Thermoplasmata archaeon | reverse complement strand
GGGCCTCGGCCCTCCGGGAGGAGTACGCGGAGCTGGACTCCGAGTACTTCGCCCTCCGCTACGAGAGGTTAAGGGTCGGACATCCGTCGGAGCCCATCGAGGGGCATGGGCAATCGTGATACCCCACGAGCCCCATTCACCGAACGGGAGGCAACGTCTTTGAAGGCGATCATCAGCACCAGGTCCGGGTCGGCCGACCACCTCCAGCTACAGGACGTGGACAGGCCAGTCCCGAAGGACGACGAGATCCTGGTGAAGGTCCACGTGGCCTCCGTCACCATCGGCGACGTGAACCTGCGCCACCTCAATCCCCTCTTCAAGCTCTTCTTCATCCTGGGAGGGTTCCCCACCATGAGGATCCCCGGGGTGGAGATGTCCGGCGACGTCGAGGCGGTTGGCAAGAACGTCCGAAACTTCAAGGTGGGCGACCAGGTCTTCGGGACCACCACAGGGCAGAGGTACGGCGGCAACGCCGAGTACGTGTGCGTGCCCGAGGTGTCCAAGCATGGCATGGTGATCAAGAAGCCTGATGGGGTGACCTTCGAGGAGGTTGTTGCCCTCTCCGCCGGCGCGGTGACGGCGCTCCAGCTCCTGAAGAAGGCGGGCATCGAGAAGGGCGACGACGTCCTGATCTACGGCGCCTCGGGCAGCGTGGGCACCTTCGCCGTCCAGCTGGCGAAGGTCCTCTGGGACGCCCACGTGACCGGGGTGTGCAGTGGCCGGAACGCCGATCTGGTCATGTCCCTGGGGGCCGATGAGGTCGTCGACTACACGAAGGAGGACTTCACCGAGCGGGACCGCAGGTACGACGTCATATTCGACGCAGTCAACAAGATGCCCCGGTCCAAGAGGCGGAAGGCGCTCAAGCCCGACGGGAAGTACCAGACCGTGTTCACCCCCACCAAGGAGGTACCCGAGGACCTGGCCTTCCTGGCCGATCTTGTCAAGGAGGGGAAGCTCCGGGCCCACATAGACCGGGCCTACACCCTCGAGCAGGTCCCGGACGCCCACCGCTACGTGGAGTCGGGACGTAAGCGGGGGAACATCATCGTCAACGTGATCTGAATCAACCTGCACCAGCGAGGATCTCGTCCATGATGCGGCCCTCTGCCTTCCGGAGGTGCTGGACCAGGGTGGGCTTGCTGATGTCCACCTTCTCCGCCAGCCTCGTGCTGTTTATCCTCCTGGGGTACTCGTAGTAGCCGTACCTGTGGGCCGTCACGAGGGCGTCCCGCTGCTTGTCCGTCAGGATGGACAGCAGATCACCCCTCTCGTACACCGCCTGCTTCATGGAGATGCTCTCGACCGTGCCAGCGATCTTCCTGATGACGTCCACCACCCGGTTGAGGTTCTCGTGGGTGCCTATGAAGGTGGCCACGTACCGGTCCTCGGAAACCAACGAGGGTGGGACGACGATCAGGTCCAGGTCGAACTCCTTGAAGGAGTCCAGGTTCGCCTCGTCCTCTATGTACTTGACCAGGCATGTGTGCTTGTTCCCAACCGACTTCAGGACGTTCAGTATCTCCATCTTGCCGATGGACCTCAGGTCCTCGATGGACAGGTGCTCCTTGACCGCGACCTCGATCAGGTCCACGCACATCCCCTGCTCGTGGTCGACCTTCAGCATCTCCAGGACCTCGTAGGAGTAGATGTCCTCGAAGAGCGCACGCTGCCTCTCCCTGCCTTCCTCGCTCGGGGTGAACTCGATGGTCATCTTCCTCATGGTATCGTGATAGGGATTCTCGACGTCCTTTATATACTGTCATACATGGATTGCTCAATTTCCTAGTAAAACCGCATCGATTGGTGTCTCGAACATCACGGTGATATCATGCAGGAAATGACCATGACCGGAAAGGGGAACGGCTTTGTGAACACCACGGGTCCGAGGACCACTTGGTTACCGGACCTGTCCATGCCCGCGGCTGCCAGGCTCGTCGGGGTCGGACTGATACTCATGTTCGTCTTCGCCATCGTGGCCGAGTTCGTGGCCTTCTCCACGGTCCTCGTCCCTGGCGACGCCGATGCATCGGTCGAGAACATCAAGGCGAACAGGG
>CP070808.1:792407-794465 GCA_020343715.1 Thermoplasmata archaeon | reverse complement strand
AGGGGGGTGGTCCTGTTCCGTGGGGGGTGGCTGGGCCATCCTCCTGAGCCCGGGGCTTTCGGCGTCGCCCATCACGTTGGACATCGAGGCGAAGGTGGTGCCACATCGGGGACAGGTGATGGTCCCGGAGGTCCCGGTGTCCTCCAGGGTTATACCACAGCCAGGGCAAGCGGCTAGCACGGCCGGTCGATACATGCCTGGGCTAATAAAGGTGTCCACATACACATTCACCTTCCCCCCTTCATCGGTACTTATTAAGGGTCGAGGGCAATTGCGGGGCGAGCCCCGTGAGCTTCGGACAACGCAGCCTAGGGTCCTACGTGGACGACCTGAAGAAGGATGGGAAGAAGGAGGACGGACGCCGACCCCCGGCCCGCGAGCCCCCCTTGGAGGTCCCACCGCCAGGAGGTCCAGAGCCCATGTCGGTCCTGGAGGCCACCCAGGTCATCAAGGAGCTGTTGACCTCCGAGCCCAGGCTGCAGGACCTGACGGTGGCGGGGGAGCTCTCGAACGTCTCCCGGTCCGCCCGCGGTCACCTATACTTCACCCTCAAGGACGAGGACGCCCAGATGCCCTGCGTCATGTTCGCCCGCGGGGGACGGGGAGGGGCGGACGTCGAGGAGGGCGACCAGGTGGTGGTCACGGGACGCATCGACGTCTACGAGCCCCACGGCAAGTACCAGCTCATCGCCGATTCGGTGACGAAACGGGGGGTGGGCGACCTGTACCGTCGGTTCCTGGAGCTGAAGGAGAGACTGGAGAAGGAGGGGCTGTTCGCGGACGAGCTCAAGCGGCCCCTGCCCCGCCTTCCCCGGCGCATCGGGGTGGTGACCTCCTCGACGGGCTCGGTCTTCCACGACATCGTCAGGGTGGTCAGGAGGAGGTACCCCCACGTCAGGGTCACCCTCGCCCACTCCGCCGTCCAGGGGGAGAGGGCGGCGGGAGAGCTGATCGAGGGCCTGCGGCGCCTTGGCTCCCTGGGGAACGTCGATGTGATAATAATAGGTCGTGGCGGTGGGTCATTCGAGGACCTGTGGCCCTTCAACGACGAGGAGCTGGCCAGGACCATCCGCGCCAGCCCCATCCCGGTGGTGTCGGCCGTGGGCCACGAGACGGACTTCACGATCTCGGACTTCGTCGCCGACAAGCGGGCGCCCACGCCTTCAGCGGCGGCCGAGATGGTCGTGCCCTCCGCCGTGGAGGAAGGACGGATGCTGAGGGCCCACGGCGAGCGGTTGCTGGCAGCGGTGACCAGGCTGTTGACCCGGGAGCGGGACCGGCTCTCGGGCCTGATGGCACGCCCCGTCCTGCGCAGACCCCGTGACATGCTCGATGCCCGCCAGCAGCGGCTGGACGAGCTTGCACGGATCGTTTCGACCAAGCTGCTCCACACGATGGAGGTGGAGCGTGGAAGGCTGGACGGACTGCTCGAGAGGCTCGAGGCCCTGAGCCCCACGTCGACCCTGAAAAGGGGTTACACCCTGACCCTGGACGCCGAGGGCGACCTGGTCGGCAGCGTGACACAGGTATCTCCAGGCGACGCGATGGAACTGGTGATGGCGGACGGAAGGGTGGACGCGCGCGCCGAGGAGGTGCGCCCGGATGACGATGATTGAAAGGTGATGAAGATGGAAGGTGAAGGAAGCGGCAGCGCCTCGGGTGACGAGGAGATGAGCTATGAGGATTCCCTCGAGCGGCTCGAGGAGATCGTGGGGAGGCTGGAATCCGGCCAACTGCCCCTGGACGAGTCCCTCCGGTTGTTCGAGGAGGGGACCCGGCTCACGAAGGTGTGCCAGAAGAGGTTGACCGAGGCCGAGCTGCGGATAGAGCGTCTCATGGCCGACGGCGACCGGACCGAGGAGATGCCCTCCTCAGGTCTCGATGGTTGAGAATGGGTCCCATCTTGAGGCGTCGGGTCGGGTCGGCTCAGATCATGGCCACGGCGGTGTCGATGGGGTAGACCCGAACGTGGCGGCCGTCCTCCTCCATCCGGACCAGTCCGCCCTCCTTTAGGAGCTTCAGGTGGTAGGAGATCACGTTCGGCCGGCGGTTCATCGC
>CP070808.1:790233-792307 GCA_020343715.1 Thermoplasmata archaeon | reverse complement strand
ATCCCCGTCCACGACCTCCACCGAGAAACCCATCACACCGGACCTCCCATGATCAGCATGCCGTCGCCCAGGGAGTAGAAGCGGTATTCCCGCGCCACGGCCCCCCTGTAGGCGGCGAGCATCTCCTCCCGTCCCCTATAGGCCGACACCAACATAAGCAGCGTGGAGCGGGGCAGGTGGAAGTTGGTCATCAGCCCCGAGTAGGGGAACCGGAACCGGTACCCCGGGTATATGAACAGGTCCGTCGACCGGGCCAGGGGCAGCACCCGGCCGTCCCCGTCGGTGACCGACTCCAGGCAACGCACCGTCGTGGTGCCCACGGCGATGACGCGGCGTCCCGTGTCCAGGGCCTCGTTGATGGACGCCGCCACCCCCTCGGACACCTCCAGCCTCTCCGACTCCATCACGTGGTCCTCGACCCGGTCCGCCCGGACGGGCTGGAATGTCCCGTATCCCACGTGGAGCACCAGCTTGACCATCGCCACTCCCGCCGACTCGAGGGCACGCAGCAGGGTGTCGTTGAAGTGGAGCCCCGCCGTGGGCGCCGCCACCGACCCGTCCACGCGAGCGTAGGTCGTCTGGTATCGGTCCTGGTCCTCCAGGTGGGTCCGGATGTAGGGGGGCGTGGGCATCTCGCCCCACCGGCCCATCAGCTCCTCGGGCGAGGGCCCGCCCTCCACGGAGACGGCGTACCTCCCGGGACCCCTGGGCTCCATCAGGAGGACACGGGACCCGTCCTCGCCCTCCCCGACCAGCAGGATGGAGCCCTCGGACAGCCGTCCCCCGCCCACGAGGCAGTCCCATCGACCGTCCCCAAGGGGCTCGAGGAAGACCAGCTCGGCCCTCCCACCGGTGGGCTTGCGGGCCCGGACCCTGGCGGCGATGACCCGGGACTCGTTGGCCACCAGCAGATCGCCCTTGCCCAGGACCTGGGGCAGGTCCCGCATGTGCAGGTGGTCGATGGACCCGTCCTCGCCCAGCACCATCAACCTGGCCGCATCCCTGGGCTCCACACCCTCCTGGGCTATCATATCCTTAGGCAGGTGGTAGTCGAAGTCGTCGAGGCGCACGCCGGACCCAACGGCGATTTCCGTTCAAATGCCTTCCGGCAGGCCCACCCGAAAGCAGATACGCGGATGACCCCTCCATTTGTGGAATGCCCTTCAATGGTGGACACCCGGGTGATCTGGACTCCATGGCCCTCCACGACGGGCCCCTAGGCGAAGCCTTATGAGCCCCCCGGACCCTCTCCCTCACCCCGGTGAAGGCCATGGGAACGGTAGGGATAACGGCGCTGGTGCCCCCTGAGCTGGTCTACGGTTGCGGGCACGTCCCCTTCGACCTCAACAACACTGTCCCCACCTCCGAGTGCGTTCCCCGTGCCAAGCTGTGCGCCTGGACCGCCACGTGGCGGGACCTCCTGCTCCGTGGCGAGATAGGCGTAGACCGCCTGGTGGTGGTGGCCGGGGGCGATTGCCACAACGCCCTGGTCGACGGACAGCGGGTGGCCATGAAGGGTATCCCCACCCACTACCTGTTCTACCCCTTCGACGGGGACGAGGGCGAGATGGAGGAGCACCTGCGCCGACTGGAGGCCTTCCTGGGAGGCGTCACCGACCAGGGGGCCCTCGGGCGGGTGGCGGACATCAAGGACCTGTGCATCCAGCTGGACGTGGCCCGATGCCGCCGGCAGGTCCTGGGCTCCCGGACCTTCAACCACCTGATCCAACTTTGCGACCTGGGGGGCGACCCGGAGAGGTTCGAACTCTCCGTGAGGAGGGCGCTGGAGGACCGACCGGAGGATGTCCCGGAGGCGCGCATAGCCCTTGTCGGTGTCCCACCCATCTACCCGGACTTCCACGAGGTGTGCGAGGGCTTCGGGTTGCAGGTGGTCTTCGACGAGCTCCCGTGGGAGTTCGCCCGCATGGGGGGAAGGTCCCTGCGGACCATGGCCCGCAACTACGCTGGCTACACCTTCGCCCGCGACCTGGAGTACCGGTTCGACAAGCTGGAGGAGGAGCTCCGTCGACGCAGGGTGGAGGGCGTCGTCCATTACACCCAGTACGCCTGCCAC
>CP070808.1:788047-790133 GCA_020343715.1 Thermoplasmata archaeon | reverse complement strand
CCTGGCGTCCAGCTGGTCCCTCAGGTTGTCGATGGTGTCCTCCGCCACCAGCTTGCCCCTCCTGAGGATGCCCACTCGGTTGCATACCTGCTGGATCTCCGTCAGCACGTGGGATGACAGGAAGATGGTGTAGCCCTCCTCGTTGAGGGACCTGATGAGCTCCCTGAATTCCATGACCCCCGCGGGGTCCAGGCCGGTGCTCGGCTCGTCCAGGATGAGGATCTTCGGCTCGTGCAGCAGGGCCTGGGCGATGGCCAGGCGCTTGCGCATGCCGTGGGAGTAGGTCTTGATGGCCGCGTCGATGAAGCGGGACATGCCTACGCGGGTCAGCAGCTCCTCGATGCGACCGTCCAGCTTGGCGCGGGGGATCTTGTAGAATTCTCCGTAGAAGCGCAACTGCTTGCGTCCCGTCATCTCCTCGTAGAAGCCGGGCCGCTCGGGCATGATGCCGATGGCGCGACGGGCTCGGTTGGGCTCGGTGCGCACGTCGTGGCCCATGATGCACGCGGTGCCCGAGGTGGGCTTGATGAGGGTCGAGAGCATCCGGATGGTGGTGGTCTTGCCCGCCCCGTTGGGGCCCAGGAAGCCGTAGATGTCCCCCTCCTTGATCTCCACGTTCAGCCTGTCGACGGCCACCAGGGTGCCGAACTTGCGGGTGAGCTCCTCCGTCGTGATCAAGCTCCCACTTCCGTCCGTGGGCACGGTTGCGTACTATTTAACGTGTTTGGGAAAGTTTGGCCACTGTGCTCAGGGGACCGAACCGATGATGTCCTGCTCCAGCGTCACCATCGACATGCCCTCCTCGTCCTTGTCCACCTGGAGGAGCCTGTCGGTGTGGGCGGTGCCCCGGAGCTTGGCGATGCGCATCACCTTGCGGTACTCGGTGGGCAGGTCCTTGAGGGGCCTGATGGCCAGCGTGAGCACGCCGTCGGCCATGTAGTTGTCCACCGACCGGGCCGTCTTGTCGGTGTTCTCCTTCACGATGAGGAGGAAGACGCCCAGCTCCCGGATGATCCGGTAGAAGTCGTAGATGATCTTGCGGTACTTCAGCGACTCGGCCGAGAAGCTGGTGAGCAGCGGGTCGATGACCACCATGTCCGGCTGGTGCTGGCGTATCATCGAGATTATCGTGGTGAAGGGCTCTCCCAGCTCCAGCTCCGATTCCCTCGTTGGCGTGAGCCGGGCCTCGGCGCCCATTCCCAACGCGCGTCCGATGTCTATGAAGTGGACGATGTCCTGCTCGATGTAGTCGGCCCGGAAGAACCGGTGCCGGCCCATGTTCCGCTTCATGTTCTCGAAGGGCTCGGAGATGCCTGAGAAGTAGATGCGGTTCTTGCCCTCGCACTCGTGCATCAGCATCTGCAGCGCGAAAGTCGACTTGCCAGTTCCTGGCTCGCCCTCGAGGAGCAGGATCATCGGGTTGGGGAAGCCATCCTCGATGTTCCTGTCGAGCCCCGGGATGCCAGTGGGTAGCCTTGGTATATCCTCCATACAATTCCCCCCTGTGGAGTGGCCGAGAAACACATATCTGGATATAAAGAGGTTCCGATAATTCTGCCGCAACGTTCGGTACCTGTACCACTCTTCAGCATATGTCCCATAAACCGTTTATATACTCAGGGGCCTAGAAATGGTCCGATAACAGAGGTGTCGCCATGAGAAACCGCTTCATGGCCCTGTTCGTCGCCCTCCTCATGCTAGGCCCGGCCATGGTCGCCATGGCCCAGACCGGGCCCCAGCCGGATGACACCGAGGCGGACAGGCCCGAGTCTGTGGGCGTGAGAATCCTGGACATAGCTGGCTACCCCGACGACGACGACGGGGACAAGCTCTTCGACGGGCTCCAGGTGGTCTCCAAGGTCAACTTCACCAGGTCTGGTGACTACTACCTGTACGTCAAGCTGATGCCCGCCGATGGTAGCTGGTGGCTCTCGGCCGCCGAGACCCAGACCGTCGAGGACGCACCCAAGGACGTTTACTTCGAGGTCAGGTTCGAGGGCTGGAAGATCCGCAGCCGGAACCACACCGGCTACCTGGTCGCGGAGGTATCCATCCTGAACCCCGCCACCAACGCCGTGCTGACCAC
>CP070808.1:785850-787947 GCA_020343715.1 Thermoplasmata archaeon | reverse complement strand
ATGTCGAGGACGTCCCGGTGGAGGGGGACACCGTAGAGGTCCACGTCAGGGTGCAGGACTTCGCAGGGAACGATGTGATACTTGACGCCGGCTTCAGGCTGCACGTTTTCCTCGGCCACGAGCCGGTCATGTCGGACCTGGTCCTCGAGCCTGGCGAGGGAGTCTATACCACCAGCTTCGAGGCCGACCGGGCTGGGGAGTACGAGGTGTTCCTCACCCACGAGGGGATGCACCTTTCATCCTCTGGGTTCCAGGTCTCGGCCGCGCCTGAGGCAGAGCCCGTTCTGACGACCTCGCTGGCGCTTGCCCTAGTTGCGATAATCATCGTCGCGGTCGTGGCCGTCCTGTTCGTTGCGACCAGAGCCTGAGGGGGGCTCAGTGACCGCCACATCCGTGGCCGCAGTCGGTGTGGTCGTCCGGCTCAGGCAGACGCCCCTCCTTCCACGCGTCGATGGCCTCCGCCACCGTCCCCTCGGCCCCGATGTGCACCTTGATGCCGAAGCCGCGGAAGAGGTCGATGGCCCTCTGGCCAAGGGTGTAGCAGAGGACCACGTCGGTCCCCGCTCGGGCGATGACTTCGGGGGGCATGCCCACACCGCCCCTGTGGTTGGAGGTGTTCTCCACAGTCCTCACCTCGCCTGATTCGGTGTCCACGATGGTGTAGGTGGGGGCCATGCCGATGTGGCCGTTGACCTCCTCCTCCAGGCCCATGTCCCCGGTGGTCGGTACCGTTACCCTCACTTCCCTCCCTCCTCCGATACGCGCTTCTCCAGGTTGTGGGCGATCTCGTGGAAGGCCCGCGGGGCGGGCTCGTTGGGCTCCTGCACCACGTAGGGCTGGCCCAGGTCGCCCATCTTGACCATGTGGGGGTCGATGGGTATGCGGCCCAGGAAGTTGACGCCCATCTCGTTGGCGGCGGCCTCGCCCCCGCCCGTCTTGAACAGGTCGATGGACTCGCCGCAGTGGGGGCACTCGAGGCCCGCCATGTTCTCAACCACGCCGGCCACGTTCATGTTCAGCGCCTCGGCGAAGCGGATGGCCTTCCGTGAGTCCAGGAGCGCCAGGTCCTGGGGGGTGGTGACGACCACGGCCCAGGCCCCGTCGGGGATCATCTGGGCCACCGAGAGGGGCTCGTCGCCCGTGCCCGGGGGGAGGTCGATGACCAGGTAGTCCAGGTCGCCCCAGGCCACCTCACCAAGGAACTGCTTGATGGCGGACATCTTCATGGGGCCGCGCCAGACGATGGGGGTGTCCCGGTCCTCCAGCAGGAACGCCATGGAGATGGCGGACAGGTTCTCGTTGACCCTCACCGGCACTATCATGTCCCCGGTGCTCTGGAGCCTCTCGTCCTCCACTCCCAGGAGCATGGCCACGTCGGGGCCGTGGATGTCCACGTCCATGACGCCCACCCGGTAGCCCTCGGAGGCCAGCGTGAGGGCCAGGTTGACGGCGACGGTGCTCTTGCCCACGCCGCCCTTGCCGCTCATCACCACGATCTTGTGCTTGATACGGGCCAGGTTGTCCAGAACCTGGAGGTTCTCCTCGATCTGGCTCCTTTCCTCGGTCTCTTCCATGGTCTCACCGACTGCGCGAACGTCCCGGGGGTTCTAAAGGATGTTGCCGTACCCTCAAGCTGTCCCTGGGGGCCTCGCTGGGGTCGGGTACCCGGAATGGAGGATTTATTGTTTTCGCCTGCCCTAAAAATAGGGAGCTCAACCCCCGGGGATGCGGGAGGCCAGCACTATCAGGGCCGCATCGTCCAGGCCCGTCGACGGCATGAGGACGCCCTCCTTTTCCAGGTTCAGGATGTGGTCCACCGATACCGCACCGTCGGTGGCGTCCTCCACGATGGCCACCAGCCCCTCCAGGGAGGTCCATGGCGCGTCCAGGCCCTTCAGCCTGTCCTGGCCCCACTTGGAGACGGGGTTGAGGGAAAGGAGCAGGAGAAGCCCCCCTGGCCTGAGCACCCTGACCATCTCGCCCAGGGCCGCCTCCAGGTCGGGGACGAACACCAGGGCGGTGATCTCGTAGACTGCGTCGAAGGTCCCGTCGGCGAAGGGCAGTGCGGTCATGTCCGCCCCGACCCGGTCCATCTCC
>CP070808.1:783625-785750 GCA_020343715.1 Thermoplasmata archaeon | reverse complement strand
CCCAACAAGAAGGTGCTGCGCCTGGAATCCCTGTCGGGGGGCGAGAAGTCCCTCACCGCCCTCGCCCTCATCTTCGCCATCCAGCGCTTCGACCCCTCGCCCTTCTACCTCCTTGACGAGGTGGACATGTTCCTCGACGCAGTCAACGCCGAGGCGGTGGCCCGCACCGTCGCCCGCAGCTCCTCGTACGCCCAGGTGCTGATGATCTCGCTGCGCAAGGTAACGTTGACCAAGGCGGACCAGCTGTATGGGGTGACCCTCATGCCCACCGGCGTGTCGGACGTGGTCGGCAAGGTCAACCTGGCGGAGTTCAAGGAGGAGCCGCCCGCCCACGAGGAGGCCAAGGTAATGGCCGACGGCGGCGTCCCCGAGGACGAAGAGTGCGAGGACGACCTCTGGCTCTCCTTCAGCGAGGACGATGACGAGGAGGACGTGAGGATCTGCCCGCCTGGAGGTGCCTTCCGTGACTGAGGGCGGGGGACCGGGTGCCAGCTCCACCTTCATCGGGAAGGACCCCATCGCCGACGACCCGGCCCTGGCCGAGTCGGTGCACGAGGTCATGTCTCACCTGATATTCCATAAGAGCCTCATCGACGAGGAGGACTCGGGGGACCGCCTCTCCACCTACATGGAGATGGTGCGGGACCTCCAGGAGGGGGCCCACGTGGCCATGGAGAACCCCTTCGACAAGTCCATCGCCATAACCCTGGAGCTGGTGCTCACCGAGCACCTGGACCCCTGGGACGTGAACCTTATAGAGTTTTCCAAGGTCTACCTCAAGAGGGTGCGAAAGGAGAAGGACATCGACTTCATCACCGCCGGCCGGATAATGCTCATGGCATGGTCGGTGCTCCGACTGCAGACGGAGGAGGTGCTCACCGCCATCGAGAAGGCCAGGGAGGAGTCCAACGGGGACTTCGCCGACTGGTTCGACGACGCCCCGGACTGGATGGCCTACGACGAGCCCGACTACGCCTACACCAAGGAGGTGCTGAAGAAGGAGAGGCCCGTCATCGAGGAGCGGGTCCAGCGCAGGACGCCGCGCCCAGTCACCCTACTGGAGCTGGTGGACGCCTTCGAGGAGGCACGGCGGGAGTCGGAGCTGCGCAAGGAGATCGAGACCAAGCGGGTGGCCGCCCGGGAGCGCATCAAGCGGGAGCGGGACGTGAAGGTCTCCAAGATGATGCACAAGGAGTCGCTGGAGGAGGACATCGTCGAAACGTGGGAGCGCATCCTCACCCACAACGGAAGCACCATCGCCCTGGAGGACCTGCACAAGGACGGGGTGGAGGACTACCTTACGATATTCGTGGCGTCGCTCTTCCTGGCGCTGCACGGACGGATCAAGCTGTGGCAGAGGAAGTTCCCCTACGGCACCATCTACCTCAAGAAGCTGAAGGACGGTGCCCTGGGTGAGGAGCTGAAGGCCGCCCAGGCGGCGGACAAGAAGAACAACTGAGGGCCTCCCATGAGGCTGCGGGCACTGAAGGTCGTCGAGGATGGGAAGGTCGTCAAGACCGACAAGGTGGAGCCTGGGGCACCCCTCCTGAGGAGCCGTTACCAGTGGAGGGCCCGCTACAGACGTCACATGATGATGGACCTGGTGGGGTATGCCTTCGTCCTCATCGTCCTCATGTCGGTGGTGGTAGCGATCCTCTACGTGGCGATCCCGGACATAAGGCTGGGCATCCTGGTCTTGGTCCTGGTCATCGCCGCCGTGCTGATCCCCGAGGTCTGGGCCAAGGGGTTCTATGACCCTGACAACCCTCCGGGGCTATACAAGGAGGGGCTCGTGCACCCCAAGGGCTTCTTCGTCCCCTACGGGGAGCTGCGGGAGGTTGATGTGCTCTACCCCACCATCCCCCTCATGCCCGCGAAGATCTCCCTGGTGCCCTACTTCGAGCAGCCATCCGAGGACTACACCGAGTGGTACCTCCACGTGCACGTCCTGGGTGAGAAGGGGGTGGAGAAGCTCCGCTCCCAGGTCGCTGAGATCAACGAGGAGCTGGGGGTCTGACCCGGCTCATTCCGCCTCGACCAGGTCGGTGCCGGGGGCGGTGACGATTAGGCCCAGGAGTCGCTCGGCGTGCTCCTCGTTGCGGGTCTCGAAGGTAAGGTTCAGCTC
>CP070808.1:781380-783525 GCA_020343715.1 Thermoplasmata archaeon | reverse complement strand
CCACCGCCCCCGCCTCCCCCAGGGGTGGTCTGTGTGTGTGGTGCCACTCCAGCTCCTCGCCGATGGGTTCGGCGGCCTCGATGGAGGCCTGGTCCTCGGCGTGGACCACCACATGACCTCCCGCCTCCAGGGCGGTGGCCATGGCCGCCACCCACTGCTCCCGGTCCCTGACCAGCAGGTCGCCGGTGGAGGAGGCGATGTAGAGCTTGAACAGTCCCGTCGTCATCCCTAGGTAGTGGATGTCAAGACCCTTTCCCAGACCCATGTAGAGGGCGTAGTCCACGTACGATGTGCCCGCCACCTCGTCGGCCTTCGCCTTCCAGGACCGGGGATCGACCGCGGGAGGGGCGTTGTTCGGCATGTCGGCCACCGCGGTAACGCCCCCGAAGGCCGCAGCCCTGCTCTCGGTGGCGAAGGTCCCCTTATCGGGGTGTCCCGGCTGCCTGAAATGGACGTGCATGTCCACGGCAGCGGGTACGATCAGGTGGTTGGACAGGGTGTAATGCCGCTCCCCCTCGAGGATCTTCTTGATGGCGACGATCCGGCCATCGGTGATGCCGACACAGCCGTCGTTGAGGCCCGTGGGCAGCAGGAGCCTCCCCTCTATACTCACCTCCACGTCCTGGTCCATCCTACTCTCCCGCCTGGGGAAGTGTATGGGGGGGCAAAAAGCCTTGCGTCCCGGCGCAAGGCAATTGGGGCAGCACCGCCATCCACCCGCGATGCATCTGGGGGACAACGACGGCAGGGGTGTGGTCTACGACCGGTTCGGCGCCCCGATCCTGGAGGAGCGAGAGATAATCGACTCCACCAGGACGGCCGAGGCCCTCGCCCTCTTCGAGGGGAAGCGGGCGAAGGGCCAACCCCTCATCCACCACGGGCAGGGCGAGGTGGGCATGACGATGACCGACCGCCGCCTCATCATCCTCGTGGACCCCTCCCTGACCTCAGCCAGGGACGTGCTCAAGCTACCGGGTGACGAGTCCTGGACGAAGGGGATGGAGCTGTTCGAGGTCATCCAGGGCAGGGGGAGGTACTACCTGGTCCTATCATGGGACGAGATACCAAAGGTCAAGGTCCCCTCCTCGAAGAAGGCCACGGCGACGGTGCCCGTCAAGAGCGCCGAGGGAGGGACGTACACGATGCTGATGGACCGGGAGTCGGCCGCCTGGATCGAGAGGTCCTGGAAGGCCCACCGGTGAGAGCTGACGATACCATCACGGCAATGTTGATATAGCGTCTCGTCGGTCACCAGGTCGGATGGGTTACTTCGACAACGTCCAGGGTCGTCCGATAATCAAGGACCACAAGGCGCTATCGTTCACCTACGTGCCCAAGGAGCTACCTCATCGTGACGAGCAGATGAAGAGGATGTTCTCCATCTTCAGGTCCGTCGCCGAGTCGGGGGTGTCCCAGAACGTCGCCCTGCAGGGGCGGGTAGGGACCGGCAAGACCGCCCTGGCCAAGCGCTTCTCCATGGAGTTCCGTGACTGGGCTGCGAAGTCGGACTCCTCGGTGGAGTTCGAGGTGGTGAACTGCCGCAGGAGGACGTCCAACGCCTCGGTGGTGCTGGCCCTCACGAACCACTTCGACAAGGGTTTCCCCGACCGGGGGTTCTCGGTCCCCGAGATGCTTGACGTCATCAAGAAGTTCCTGGTCAAGGACCACATCCACTACTTCGTGATTCTGGACGAGGTGGACGTGCTGCTGCGCAAGGCGGGGTCGGACCTGATCTACCTCCTGACACGCTTCGAGGAGGAGGAGCTCCGGGACCAGGGCTCCATCAACCTCATCCTGATATCCCAGGTAAACGTGCTCGAGCTGATGGACGAGGCCTCCCGCTCAACCTTCAAGGCCTCCAACGTTATCACCTTCGAGCGCTACTCCGAGCGGGAGCTCTTCGACATCATCTCCCAGAGGGTGGACCTGGCCTTCCACCCACACACTGTGGACGAGGAGGTCATCGGCCAGATGGCGGCCATCGCCGCCGAGACGGGGGACGCCCGCAGGGCCATCGACCTCCTGGAGAAGTCGGGCCAGCTGGCTGAGGAGGAGGTTAAGGAGTACGTGAACGTGGAGCACGTCCGGAAGGCCAACGCCATCGCCTACTCCACCCTGGACACCTCCAAGCTGGACGAGCTGGAC
>CP070808.1:779131-781280 GCA_020343715.1 Thermoplasmata archaeon | reverse complement strand
GTCGATGACGAACAGGGCGCTGTCGCCGGTTCCGCCCGTGGGGTCCACCTGGGACTGGGTGTTGTCGGTGGTGATGGTCAGGTCCCTGTAGGTGGACACCTCTATGGACCCGGGCAGCTGGGCGCTCTCGTTGGAGCTCTCTGACTTGGCCTGGATGGCGAAGATGTAGTTGCCCGCCAGGGCGTCGGTGGGCACTCCGATGGTGACTATCATCATCCTCGACTCGCCCGCCGGGACGGTCACGCGACTTGCCTCGAAGGTGAACCATGAGGGCAGGGTGGAGTCGTCGGAGGTGGCCGAGAGGCCGTAACTGTCCCCGGTGTTGCCGTTGTTGAACACCTCGAAGGTGATCTGGTACTCGCGTCCTATGACCGCACCCACTATGTTGGCCTCGTCAAGGCCCGAGTCGGTCTTGATGTCGACGGCGAAGACGTCGGGGATGGTGTACGTCACGTCCACGTGGTACGTCCCCACCGATGAGGAGCTGGACCGGGCCGTCACGTCGATGAGGTACGACGCCGCCTCCAGGTCCTTGTCGGCCCGGATGCGCAGCGTCACGTCGATCTCCTCGCCGCCGGCCAGCGTCACGATGGACTGGGCGAAGCGGGCCTCCAGGTCCACGCCCCCTGGGACGACTGCGTCCAGGGTGATGGTGTCCTCGCCGTTGCCCAGGTTGGTGACCGTCAGGTCCGTCTCGTGCCACTCGGCGGCTGGGCCCTCCACGAAGGAGGAGCCGGGCTCCACCAGGATGGCGTAGACCTGGCCCACGCCCACCTTCACGTCGGCGAGCATGCTGACCTCCAGGTCGGCTCGGCTGGTGGCCTTGATCTGCACTATGTAGGTGCCGGTCAGGGTGTCCTCAGGCGGGGTGATGACCACGTCGACGATGGCCGTCTCGCCGGGCATGAGGAGCACGGCGGCCTCGGCGGGATCCGCCCAGTCCTCGTAGGGCGACACCGGCTCGAGGAGCACGATGTCGGGGCCCAGTCCGGTGTTCTCCACCGTTATCTGGACGGTCTCGGCGTCGCCGGGCATCACGTTGACCTTGTCCCGGGGACCGGTGGCGTTGACGCCGAAGGCCACGGTGATGTTTAGGGGTATCGTCTTCGCCAGGGTGGTGGGCGACATGGTGGAGGTGGCGCGCACCTGGACCACGTAGTTGCCGGCCCTCACGCCCGAGGGCACGTCCACGGTGACGTTGAACCAGGCCATCTCGCCTCCCATGACCGTCAGCTCGTCATACTGGAGGTTCGCCTCCCACAGGCTGCCGGGAAGGCCCACCACCTTCAGCTCGTAGGTGTCCTCGGTGTTGCCCTCGTTGACCAGCTCCACCTCGGCGTCCACGGACATGTTGTTGCCCGACGGGATGGCCTCCTTGACGGCGAAGAGCGAGACGCCGTAGCGCAGGTCGATGAGTATAGTGACCTCCGCCTCCGTCACGTTGCCACCGCCGTGGGACGTCACCTCGAAGCGGATGACGTAGCTGCCGGACCGGGTGGCGTTCACCTCGATGGTGGCGGTGGCCACCTCGGTGGCGCCCTCGTCGGCGTCCAACGTGGTGTTGTCGATGGTCACCCAGGACGTGTACTGGCCCAGGGCCCTGACGTCGAAGGTGTCGTTGACGTTACCGGTGTTCTCCACGTAGACCAGGACGGTCTCCGTGGCGTCGGGGCTGCTGTTGATCTCGGTCTCGCTGAGGGTCACGATGAGCCCGTAGTAGACGTTGATGGTCACTTCCAGGTCCAGGATGTCGAAGGCGTCGCCCACGGTGTCCGAGGACCCGTTGACGGTGAAGGTGTACACGCCGTTGGCGATGTCGGCTGGCGGGGTGATGTTGACCTCCAGGTTCTTGGTCTTGCCCGCGTCGATGGTCAGGGGCAGCATCTCGGCAACCCAAGAGGCGTAGTCGCCGGTGACCTCGAAGTTGAAGGTGTCCCGGGAGTTGCCGGTGTTCTTGACCTTGACGGTGAACGCGGTCCACTTGCCCGGGAACGCCTCCTTCGAGGGGTTCGAGATGGTGAGGGTCACGCCGTAGAACGGGTATATGGTCGTGGTGGTCGTGGCCTTGGTGGTCACGTCATCGCCGCCCGAGGATGTGGCGTTGACGATGACCACCGCGTCCTCCACCGGCTGGTTCGAGGGGATGCGC
>CP070808.1:776879-779031 GCA_020343715.1 Thermoplasmata archaeon | reverse complement strand
CAGCCCCGACGACGGCGACCGTGGCCTGGCCCAGCCTCTCCTGGCCCTCTCTGCCCAGGGGCTCGAGGGCTATCTGACGGGAGTATCGGTCCTGCCAGGTGGGGTCGCCGTCCATGCCCGTCGGTAGGATTGGGGCGTATTTGAAGGTATCCCACCTGGACCGTCGGGGCAAACGGTTATCAACGGGTTCTGGTCTACCGGGAATCGTAGCGAGGAGGCGGTGACGTGCGACACCTCATCATCATCAACGACGCGCCCTACGGCACCGAGAAGGCCTACAACGGGTTGCGACTGGCCATGAGCATCCAGCGGGAGATGCCCGACGACGAGGTGTGGGTGTTCCTCATGGCCGACGCCGTGGGCTGCGCCCTGCCGGGGCAGGACACCCCCGACGGTTACTACAACATCGAGCGCATGCTCAAGGGCGTGCTCGCGAAGGGGGGCCAGGTCAAGGCATGCGGCACCTGCGCCAAGGCGCGGGGCATGTGGGACCTTACCCTCATCGAAGGCGTGGAGAGGTCGACCATGAAGGAACTGACCGAGTGGGAGGGTACCTCCGACCGCGTCGTGACCTTCTGACGTGTCAGCCCCTGAAGGGCTGGAGGAAGGTGGCCAGGTCCCGCTTGTCGGCGTGGTAGACGCCCTCGTTGATGAAGGCGATGGGCGTGCCCCCTGGACCTATTGTTGAGGTGGCCACCAGCTGGTTGCCCACGTTCTGCTGTGGTATGCCCCAGAGGGACTGGGGGAACCCCTCGGGCAGGTCCGGGATGATCTCCATGAACTCGTCGACGGAGCCAACCTTCCAGTCCTCGGCCATGACCGCGTGGATGGTGGCCGGCTCAGGTGAGGGTTGGGCGACGGGGACCGGTACGGCCACGGGTGGCGAGGTCCTTGTGGGCGGGGTCGCGTAGGCGGGCGGCGCCTCCCTGGACCGGGGCGCGGACGGAGGTTGTACCTGGGACCGAGGCCGGGGTCCAGGATGGGATCTGGGTTGCTGTGTTACCACGTTCATCCTGGGCGCCGACAGTGCCCGCTTCTTCGCCAGCCTCCTGGCCCTGAGGGTGTCCAGCTCTGTCTGGGAGAAATGGCGTCGCTTGCCTCTAGAGGCCAAGCTGACAGTGGCCGCTACTATCATGATTATGACGATGAGCACGAAGAACGTCATCGCGAAGATGTCCGCGGACGAGGACTGTTGAGTCGGCCCCTCCGTGGTCTCTATGTAGAACCATATCTTTTGGGAGTCCGCCAGCTCCCCGTCTGAGATGGAGACGCTAAGAATGTAGGTCCCAGGTGTGAGGGAGGGGATTGTTCCCTTGTGGCGTCTGCTGGTGCCGATGTACGTCTCCTCCTCTGTGCGGTAGCCCTCCACGGTGCTGTAGACCGTCCACATGGCGTCCCACCTGTCGGAATCCGGGTCCGTTATCTGGAACTCGAACTCGATCATGTCCGTATCGTAGTACGTGGCCCCGTCCAAGGGGGCCAACACTGTGAGCCTGGGCTCATCGTTGACGCCCTCCACCACCAGCTCCAGGAAGGCGTGGGTAGTCCTGTTCCCGTCCGTGAAGGACATGACCACCTCCACGGTTCCCCCGTCCTCCAGGCAGAGGACGACGGCCTTCAGGCCGGCGGTGTGGATCACGTGCAGGTCGGGGGACTCGACCCATATGCCGGTGATGTCGCCGTCCACGGGGTCGTGGACGTAAGGTTCCAGATCGATTATCTCCTCCAGGTCCTCGGTCACGACGACGGGGGGCATGGGATACACCTCGATGGGCGCGGCAGGCGGGGCATCACCGGTCCGGAAGGCGAAGTCGTCGATGCGGGCGGCTGTGATGGCCTTCTCGTCCGCCCAAGCTGACATACTGACGGTCGTGTGCCTCAGCTTCTGTGAGTACCAGTCGGCGTCGACTATGGGTGTCGGGTTACCGGGCTCGGTGACCTTCACCGACATGCTGGCCTCGTCGATGTAGAGCCTGACGTCGTACCACGTGTCCACGGTGGCGGCCTTGTCGGAGTACTGCCAGTGGTAGCTGCTGGGCCTCGTGGGATCGCCCCGGTACCAGCCCTCCCTGGTGGCATCGTAGTACATCCACCATTCCTCGCTCCAGTCCTCCATGTCGTCGCTGGTGGCCACCCGGATCTCCAGCGTGTG
>CP070808.1:774623-776779 GCA_020343715.1 Thermoplasmata archaeon | reverse complement strand
CCTGGAGGAGTTCGGCTTCTTCGCCGAGCGCAACCCCAACATCGACAAGGCCATCGACAAGAAGCTGCTGGAGATCGCTCGGCGCGACAACGTCATCCTGGAGGGCCGCCTGGCCGGCATAATGCTTGAGCTCAACGACATGGAGGCCCTGAAGGTGTGGCTCGAGGCCCCCCTGGAGGTGCGCGTCGAGCGCATCTCGGGCCGCGACGAGAAGTCCATGGAGGCCGCCCTGGCCGACACCCAGGCCCGGGAGAAGTCCGAGTGGGACCGGTACTACAACATCTACCACGTGGACATCCGCGACCTGGACGTGTACAACCTGGTCATCCAGACCCAGGACCGCACGCCAGAGGACATCGCGGACGAGATTGTCAAGAAGTTCGAAGAGGCCCAGAAGGGGAAGTGAGGCCCCATGGCTGACGAAGGGCCCGACCCGGGCGCACCGCCGACGAGACTCGTGAGGGCGAAGGCACGGTCGGACCCGGCCCACGGCCACCCCTTCGACGCCCGCCCCATCGCCGACCACATGGAGTACGGCATCGTCGTGCTGGACAAGCCCGCAGGACCCAGCTCCCACCAGGTGGCCGCATGGGCCAGGGACGCCGTCGGCGCGAAGAAGGCCGGTCACGCGGGCACCCTGGACCCCAAGGTGACGGGCATGCTGGTGGTCGCCCTGGACTCTGGCACCCGCGCCCTGGACCTGGTCCGCCAGGCGGGCAAGGAGTACGTGACGGAGCTGGTGCTCCACAAGGAAGTGGAGAAGGGCCGCCTCCGCAAGACCCTCAAGGGCTTCGTGGGGGACGTGATCCAGATGCCTCCCAAGAAGTCCGCCGTCAGGCGGGTGCTCCGAACCAGGAGGGTGTACTCCATCCAGCTGCTCGAGCACAGCCCCAGGCTCGCCCTCATAAGGGTACACTGCGAGGCGGGCACCTACATCAGGAGCCTTTGCCACGACATCGGCCAGGCCCTGGGCACCGGCGCCCACATGGGCGACCTGCGCCGCACCTGCGTGGGCCCCTTCGGGGAGGCGGAGATGGTCACCCTCCAGGACCTGCGGGACGCCGCGGTGTGGCTGGAGGAGGACGGTGAGGAGGAAGAGATGAGGCGGATCGTCCGCCCCATGGAGGAGCTGCTGACGGACCTGCCCAGGATCGTCGTCCGCGACAGCGCCGTGGACGCCCTATGCCACGGGGCGCCCCTGGCCGTCGCCGGCGTCCTGGAGGTGGACGAGACGGTCATGAAGGGCCGTCACGTGGCCGTCTTCACCGGCAAGGGTGAGGCCGTCGGGTACGGCCACGCCACCATGACCGCCGAGCAGATGGTCGAGGCCAAGGACGGCATCGCCGCAGAGCTGGCCAGGGTGTTCATGAGGGAGGGCACCTACCCCCGGGGATGGGGCAAGGACAAGACCCCCACCTGAGCCCGGGGTCGACACTTTTATTAACCACCCAGGGGTTTCCCGAATCCCGCTGGGCCTATAGCTTAGTACGGTCTGGAGCACCCGGCTGATAACCGGGAGGTCGCCGGTTCGAATCCGGCTAGGCCCACCATCCTCTTTCCCAGATCTGCCTTGACGAAAACACTATCACTCATGAGTGCCAATGGTACCACGGTACGGGGTGAGAAATCTCGTGGACCCTGAGGAGCGACCACCGCCTTTTGCATCTGGTTTCGGTCAATTCCCTCCCCATAAGCGCCAGGTCAGGAGGGCGGTAGGTATAGCGATTGTGATAATCCTTCTCTTGTTGGTTACTTTCCTCGTTCTTCTGATGCTGTTTCCACCACCCGAAATGGAATACATGGGTCCAGTGGCCATCCCATGGACCATGATGGCGGCCCCCCTGACCGTATCGGACAAGCATGGGGGAGCCAATCCTTTTCTCTAGTGAACCGCATTGCGCACATGGTCCTATAATGGCGGTAGCGGAGGACATCGGCAGGATCCTGACGGAGCGAGACGAGACCCTGGCCATCGCCGAGTCCCTCACCGGAGGCCTGGTCACCAGCATGGTCACCGACGTCCCCGGCAGCAGCGCCTACCTCCTGGAGGGCGTGGTGGCCTACGCCAACGAGTCCAAGATGGAGCGGCTGGGTGTGGCCGAGGCGACCCTCATTGCCCATGGTGCCGTCAGCGAGGAGGTGGCGTGCGAGATGGC
>CP070808.1:772332-774523 GCA_020343715.1 Thermoplasmata archaeon | reverse complement strand
GACGCCGAGTGCTCCGCCATCGACGTGGCGGTGGTCGGCAGGGCCCGAAGGTCCGAGGTAATCTACTCCCACACGGCCCGTGTGGGCGACGCCATAGTCGTCGGTGTGGACATCGACGGTGACTTCCATCCCGACTTCAGGTACTCCTTCGACACCACCCAGACCAAGACCACCGACCAGGTGCTATCGCGCATGTTCGCGGCACGTCGCCTGTCCCAGAGGGACCTGCTCACGGGGGGCAAGGACATCTCGAACCCGGGCACCCTGGGCACCCTGGGGATGCTCCTGGAGACCTCGGGGAAGGGCGCCGTGGTGGACCCGTCACTGGTCCCCATGCCAGAAGGGGCCGACCCAGTCCACTGGCTGCTGTGCTACCAGGGTTGCGGCTTCGTGCTGACGTGCGGTCCCGACGACTCCGAGGAGGTCGTCAAGGGCCTTTCGGACCGGGGCCTGGAGGCCGCCGAGATAGGCAATGTCACCGAGGGGCACCTGATGGTGCTGGAATCGGATGGACGGAGGGAGACCCTCTTCGACTTCGGCCGGGAGGTCCTCACCGGCTGCGGACCCCCGGGTGGTTAGGAGGCGACCCATGGGCACGGCCATCGGGAGGAGCGTTCGCTGGCGTGTGTACATGCATGGCCTTCCCGCCATGGCTTGGGCGGTGTTCCTCATGGTCACGGCCCTGTCCCCCAGCCTCGGACCCATAGAGGACATCGACATCGTCACGCACCAGGACAAGATCGTCCACTTCCTCCAGTACTTCATCCTGTCCTTCCTGACATTCTTCGCCCTGGTTAGGGGGACGAAGAGGGACAGGGGCTGGCAGCTTCGGACCACCGTTGTGGCCGTCATCGTCTACGGGGTCATCCTGGAGGTGCTGCAGTTGGCGGTCCCGGAACGGGACCCGTCGGTCCTCGACGTCCTGGCGAATGTGACGGGGGCCATCCTCGGCGCCTACGTGGCCCAGGCTGTGTTGGAACCCGTGGCTCTCCGAAAGGATTAAGGGCGGGAGACGGGGTCCGGACACCATGGAGGGCGTCGTCTCCGACGATATCGTGGTCGATGGGCGCAGGTGGAGGTACTTCTCCTCCGGTGAGCCCGGGTCTCCCTACCTGCTCTTCGTCCACGGCTTCCGTAGCAGCGCCCGGTTCTTCCGTCCCACCATGTTGTCCCTGTCCGATAGGTGGCAAGTGGTCGCCCCCGACCTTCCCGGGCATGGGGACTCGGACCCCTGGGACCCGGAGGAGGACGTGGTGGAGCAATGGGTACTGCTGGAGGGCTTCCTAGAGGCGATGGGGATGGACAGGATGTGCACCATCGGGGCTTCCCGGGGCGGCGCAGTCGCCCTGCAGCTGGCCGCCCACCGGCCCCACCTCGTGGACCGGCTGGTCCTGATGGCGGCCCCCACCAAGCCCTTCCAGGTGGGGACCCTGGACATCAAGGAGATGGTGGTGGATAAGGAGGCCCTCTCCGACGACCTGCTCCGGGAGATGGGCAGGACGATGATGGCGTCAAGGGGATACGAGACCGCCCGCGCCCGGTCTGTGTCCGCGGACGCCCTTGAGAGGGACCTGCGCCCGATCATGGGCCAGGTGGAGGCACCAACCCTCGTCATCTGGGGCTCTGAGGACCGGACCATCCCGGTCGAGATGGGGCTCGAGCTCCTGGCCGGCATCCCCGACTCCAGGATGCGCATCGTCGGTGGCGCAGGCCACGTGCCGTTCCTGGACAAGCCCCGGGAGACGGTGGCACTGATAAGGGAGTTCCTCGGGGCCGAGATGGGCTCCGACGGTGATTCTGGACCTTGATACTCTCGACGCAACCTATTTGAGGAAAGGTCTCCTGGTAACGGCCGGTGGTTGACACGGCGACCGAAGGTGCGGGAGAGACCCTCCATGTCTTTGCCACGGGCAGTGTGACCGGTCCCCTCAGGAGGGCGGCCCAGGCCTTCGTCCTGCTCAACGAGGACGTCTCCTTCGAGTTCACCGCGTCTGGGTCAGGCAAGCTCCTGCCCAGGATGCTGGAGTGGCAGGAGGGTGACATCATCTGCGGGGGGGCAGAGGAGGTCATGGACGCGGCCATCACCTTCGGTTGCGTCATCGGGCTCACCATCCGTCCAATCGGTGCCCGTGACTCGGCCATCCTGGTGCCCAACGGCAATCCGGCAGGGGTCAAGGACCTGGAGGACCTG
>CP070808.1:770015-772232 GCA_020343715.1 Thermoplasmata archaeon | reverse complement strand
CCCAGCTCCTCGGCCTCGTAAAGCACGTTCAGGACCGTGGAGGCCAAGATTGTGCCAGCGAAGAAGCCTATCACCCAGCCCATCATTCCTATGAACAGGGCCTCCCACTGGACGAGCTTCCTGATCTGGTCACGCGACAGGCCGAGTGCTCGGAGGGTGCCGATCTCCCTGACCCTCTGGCTGACGGTCAGGAAGCTGGTGTTGGCGATGCCCAGCACCATTCCTACGAGTATCACCACCACCGACAGCACGAGCCAGCTGTATATGGCGTCGGTCAGCGACCGGGCCATCTGGCTCTCGGTCCCACGGCTGAGGGAGGTCACGAAGAGGGATGTGGTCCTGTCCGACTCGTCCAGGAGCCGCTCGGTCAGGGCCTGCATGTCCACCCCGCCCTCCCTCACCTCCACCGAGATCGCCTCGCAGCGGGGGCCATCCACGGTATGGCCGGCACCGGTGAGGTTCGAGAAGTACGCCAGGGGGACGTACGCGTTGTCGTCGGTGGAGAGGTCCTTGTCCAGGATCCCCCTGAGCCGGAGCCCGGATAGGCCCGGCAGCCGGGTCGACGTGACCGGGCCCCGGGACCTGAGGTCCTCCACGGGCGCCTCGAGCCATGTCTCCCCGTCGGGGGCCAGGTCGATGACGTCGCCGGGCCGGGCGTCGGGGTACTCGTCCAGCCAGAGCTGGTGGCCAAGCACCACGTCGGCAGCGCCCGGGTCGTCCAGGTGCTCCCCGTTGGACAGTCCCAGGTAGGTGTGGTACTCGGTGTAGGGGGTGGTGAGGCCCTTCCCCGGGTCCACGGCGACGAGACGGCTCACGTGGTACGTGAGGCCCGTGAACGGGGTCCGGCCCATCACCCGCTCGGTGTAGGGGTACGCCGTGGCGCCGTCGACGGAGCCCACGTGCTGCTGGGCCGCGAAGCCCACGTCCGTCACCTCGTCGGGGTCGTACAGCGTGGTGGCGAACAGTCCCACGAAGTCTCCCTCCTGGGTCTGGACGAAGTCGGAGATGGGGAGCTCGGGGGTGCCGAAGGTGTAGTCCAGGAGCTCCCTCTGCTCAGCGCCCTCCAGGCCGACCGACAGGGAGCCGACGATGATTATGAAGGCCACCGCGACGGCCACGGCGGTTATGGTGGCGCCCACCCGGACCGGGTTGGCCCGGGCGTTGGCGAGGATGTAGCCGTAGGCCTTCAGGCTCAGCTCGTCCTCCTTTGGCGGGTCCCGTACGGGGACTTCCTCCTCACCTCTGCGCTTCCTTCCGCTCACTCATCACACCGTCCCGGAGAAGGTAAACGATCTCCCCCCGCTCGGCCACCTCGTCGTCGTGGGTGACCAGGATCACCGTCCGTCCCTCCTCCACCAGGTCTGAGAACAGCCGGAGGACGCCCTCGCCCGTCTCGTGGTCCAGGTTGCCCGTGGGCTCGTCGGCCAGGACCAGCGGGGGGTCGTTTATGAGGGCCCTAGCCACCGCGAGGCGCTGGCGCTCCCCGCCCGATAGCTGGGCCGGCAGGTGGTCCCACCGGTCGGCCAGGCCCACCCTCTCCAGAAGGGCCAGTGCCCTGTCCAGGGGCGGATCCCCGTCGAACATCGCAGGCACCAGCACGTTCTCCACCGCGTTGAGGGAGGGTATCAGGTTGAAGAACTGGAACACGAAGCCCACGTGGTGCTTACGGAAGGAGGTGAGGGCGTCATCGGTGAGGCGACCCAGCTCCTGGTCGGCCACCTTCACAGAGCCTGACGTGGGCACGTCCATGGCCCCGATGACGTTCAGGAGGGTGGTCTTGCCGGACCCCGAGGGTCCCTGGATGGTCGCCATCGTGCCGACGGGGAGCGTCATGCTGACTTCCCTGAGGGCGTGCACCTCCCGGGAGCCCATCATGAAGGTCCTGTTCACGTTCCTGAGGACGACCATGGGTCCGGTCCTCCCCTCGCCTTCCTTCCTTCGATCACTCATACCTCAGAGCCTCCGTGGGTCGTTGTCCCGCCGCCCTCGATGCGGGGTAGGCTGCCGCCAGCACGGCGGAGCCCAAGGCCAGGGCCGCAGCGGCGGCCAGTACCAGGACGGAGAGGGAGGTGGGCGCCATGAACACACCCGTCCCCTCAGTGACATCGTGTAGGTAGCCGAAGACGATCGCCAGGGCAGAGCCTATCACCAGGCCCAGGAGCAGGCCCGCCGTGACCAGCATGATCACCTCCGTCAGGACCAGCTGGGAGACCTGCC
>CP070808.1:767693-769915 GCA_020343715.1 Thermoplasmata archaeon | reverse complement strand
ACGCTCTGGGCGGTGTCGTCCAGGTTGAGCCCGGTGGCCAGGTAGCGGGCGCCCGCCTCCCTGGCCGCCCTGTTCATGGACCAGCGGCGCCACACACCACAGAATGCGCACGGCGTCTCTGCCAGGCCCGCCGCGGCCACATGGTCCATGGTCACGCCCTGCTCCTCCTCGATGGAGGTCAGGACCCACTCGATGCCGTGCTCGCCGCAGTAATCGCGGGCGATGGGGATGGACGTGTCCCGATAACCAGCGATGCCCTCGTCCACGGTGATGGCGATTATGGTGGTGTCCCTGCGGGGCTCCAGGGTGCGGCGGACGATGTCCAGGCAGGTCATGGAGTCCTTGCCGCCCGAGACGGCCACCGCCACTGTGCCCCCTCCAGAGAGGTCGGCCTGACGGCGAATGGCCTTCTGGACCCTCCGCTCGGTCAGGTCGATGAAGTGCTCCCCGCACAGGTGCCTGCCCGCGTGGCGGAGGAAGGTGACCGCGGTAGCGCCGCACTTGTGGCATTCGGCCATCGGACGGTCGAAGGGCCTGGAGGGTAATGGAACCTTCGGAGGCTCATTCCCGGGGTGGCAGGACCTTCTCGAAGGTCCCCCACGGGTGATGCACCCGGATCTCGATGGGGAAGTTGCCCTGGATGCTCTCGGTGACTATGCAGAACTCGGTGAAGTGGCCCAGGCAGCGCTCGAAGGCCCTCCTGTGCTCCTCGGCGACCTGGACGGTTATCTCCACCTCCAGTCCACTGATGCGACGGAGCCTCTTCTCGATGCGCTGGAGGTGCCCCACGGCCCGGGTGGAGAGGTCCTCCACCGGCACCCTGACCTTGTTGAGGCAGAACACCAGGCTGGCGGTGAGGCAGTAGCCCGCGCCTCCCGTGAGGAGGCTGACGCCCTCGGGTCCCCATGGCTCTCCCTCGCCCAGGGGCTCTGGCTCGTCCATCTGCAGACTGCCCGACTCGCTGACGAAGCGGGCGGTGAAGTTGTAGCCGCCCCGGTGGTCCAGCTCGACAACGTGGTCGGCAAGACCCAGGTCGAGGCCGCCGGCGTCCGGCGTCATCTGCCCGCCCCCTCACATCTCCAGCGAGAACTCCCGCTGGTCGAAGTAGAAGCCGTTGGCCGCGTAGTAGTCATACTCCGCCTCCAACAGCTTCTGGTGACCCGTCTCGATCTCCACCATGCGCTGGAAGAAGGACTTGGCGTCCTCGTTGGGGGCCGTCTCCGCTGCCTCTCGGTAGTAGTTCACGGCCTCCGCCTCAGTCTCGGCGGCTATGCGCAGGGCGTCCACGTCGTTCAGGCGTCCGGCCCGGTCCACGCCCTTCTTGAAGATGGGGGCCGTCTCGGTGCAGGTGGCCCCCTCCTCGTCGAACTCGTCCAGGTCCACCTCGCAGTCGATGTACTCCAGCGCCGTGTCGTAGTCCATGTACACGCAGCCGTCGGAGTAGGCGCACGACACCTGCTCCAGGACGCGCACGTGCTCCACCTCCTCCTCGGCCAGGCGGTTGAACATCTCCTTCCCAAGAGGGGACTTGGTCTTCTCGGCGAGGGTCCTGTAGAAGGCGTAGCCCTCCCACTCGGTGGCGATGGCCACCGACAGGACCTCCTCCATGTCGAACTCGGCGGGCTGCATTTCAAGCACCGGTGGTCAGAGCGCCGGGGCAATAGAAAAAGCTTGGGCCGCACCGATGCGGTCCCGTTGGACCGCAAGTCCAATTAACCACCTCCTGTATCCACCCCCCATGCGATGGACCAAGGGCGAGTACGCCGTCGTCGACAACCAGGCCCTCATCGACGTGGACGCGGTGCACGACTTCCTCCACTCATCCTACTGGGCCAAGGGACGGTCCAAGATGGTGGTGCAGCTGGCGATGGAGCGCTCCCTGGCCTTCGGCCTGGTCCACGGGGACCAGACGATAGGGTTCGCCCGGGTCATCACCGACTTCGCTGTGGTGGGCATCATCGAGGACGTGTACGTGCTGCCCGAGTACCAGGGCAAGGGGCTGGGCAGGTTCCTCATGGAGAGCCTGCTGTCCCATCCCGCGCTGGCGGGGCTGGAGATCTACACCGCCTCGCGCAAGGCCCGGGGATTCTACGAGGGGCTGGGCTTCGAGCCCCTGGAGGACCCGGCGGCGTACATGCGCCTCTCCCACTGACCCGGCGGGGCCCTAAATATTACTATAGGATTGGACCAATATTATCCGTTGGTACGGTCCGTGAGCATCA
>CP070808.1:765371-767593 GCA_020343715.1 Thermoplasmata archaeon | reverse complement strand
TCCTGCCACTCCAGGGTCATGGAGATGCTGTCCACCAGTATGGTGCCGTTGCCCTCGAGCATGCCGTCAAGGGTGAACTGGATCTGCTGGAACTCGGACGCCGTGCCCATGGTGGGTCCAGAGGACCATGAGAAGTCCTCCAGCTTGGCGGGGTCGATCCTGTTGGCGTTCGTCGGAGGCTTGTCGTCACCACCGCCCATCATCATCAAGGCCATGACGATCACCACGACCAGGACGACTATAATCAGGAGGGTGAGGACACGGAGGCTCCGCGGAATCTTGTTGAACCCCTTGACGTTGTCGAACTTCTCCCCGCCCTTGGTAAGGAATGCCATTCGCTCGCCCATGGTCTTTTTGGGCTTGGTCTCCTCGGCGTCCCCCGCCGGCTCGGTCTCGGTCGGATTGGCATCGTCGGGGCTCATGATTCCTCTGAAGGGCCCACTTTGCTTATCAAGCTTTCGGGGTCGTGTGGTCCGGGACCAACATGGGCCAGCAACGCGAAATCACGCGTTCCTCTCGTACTGTTTGAAGTCCACGTTCAGGGTGGCGGCGAAGGAGTTCCCGTCGTCGGCGAACTCGAGGAAGCCGGTGCCGATTGGGACCTGGTCCCCAGCGGAGACGCACGTGATGTTAACGGCTATGTCGGCCGTCACTATCTCCGGGGGAAGCTCCAGCCCCGGGACCGACGTCATGAGGATGTAGTTGTCGAACTCGATCGAGCATCGCAGCTCCCCCTGGAGGGTCGTCGTGGTGGACGACCCGTTGCCGATGACCTCCTCGCCGGTGCTTGAGGAGACCACGCCGTTGAAGGTGTCGGGCAGGTTCTCGTGGCGGAAGAACGGGGTCTCGTCGGTCCACGTGACCACCAGCTCCATCCGTTTGATGAACCATATCCCGTCGGGCTGCCACAGGAAGGGCCTGGTACCACCCTCTGCGGCATAGTCGTTGAAGGTGAACGACCTCTGCTCGTCGGACAGCTCCGACAGGTCCACCAGGTCACCGTCGTCCGTGGGGACGAAGTCGGAGGAGGTGCCCTGCTTGCCCTTGACGTAGAAGCCGCTACCGAGGCCTGCCAGGACCACGATGACGGCGACCGCCACGATGGCGATGTTGCCCACCGACATCTTGGACCAGTTGGCGGGCCACCCCGTGGGTGGGTCCTGGATGCCCGTGGGCGGGTCGACCAGGGAGTTCATCGATATTGGATCTGCCACCTTCTTGCCCTTGAAGACGGCGTTCAGCCATTCTCTCAGGGTAACAGCGTATCCCGCGCCCGCCCCTATGGCGGCGAGCATCAGGACCAAGGCGATGTACATGTTGTCCGACATGTAGGTTATCTTGGTGATCTCGCTGTCCACGTTCAACCGCTCGGCCAGCTGGTTAAGAGAGCTCATGTATCCGAGGTAGAACATTATTGAGAGGACGACCAGGAAGATTGAGGCCAAGGGCGTGATGGATAGGTTGAACGCGTTGGGACCTCTGTCGTTGGCGGAGTACAGCGCCAATCCTATGAAGCCCACGACGCTGACGATGATCGCCAGGAGTATCATGAACGACATCATGCCCAGCCAGTTGGACATGGAGCCGTAGGTGGAGCGGAACTCGCCGTCCGAGAGCCATCCCAGCCATCCCGGGCTGTAGGTCACGTCCTGGGGCGGGAACTCCTCGAAGCCCACTGCCCCTTGACGTCCATGCCCGTGGTCGAAGTGGAGGGCCATCATCATGGGGATGGCGGTGTAGGTGACGATGAGGACCGCCACGAGGACCAGGCCCATGACCGCGCCACCCTTCGCCAGCGAGGGGCGGTAGGCCACCCTCGCCAGGCTGAACAGGTTAACGAATATGACGAGCAGCGAAATAGCAAGGACGATGCTACCAGCCACAAGGGCGACGAAGCCTGCGGGCGAGGAGAAGACGTCACCCGTCAACGACTCTGCGAACATCGTGTCGCACATGGCATCCGCCATCAGCGTGGCCCCCGACTTCATGGCGATGGCCGTGGGGATGAGGACCAGGCTGAACACGCTCACGTAGAACAACCCCGTGTGGTACTTGGCCATGTGGATGAATGGAAGACCGGTAAGGCCCGTCCCCAGCACCAGGAGGCCCGCCAGCATTATCAGGAGGAACGCGAAGATGGCCCACATGGCCGTCCAGTAGTAGTAGTCCTCCTTGTCGGGCGAGCTGATGAGGGACGCGGGGTCCTCGTTGGGGAGGAACAT
>CP070808.1:763032-765271 GCA_020343715.1 Thermoplasmata archaeon | reverse complement strand
GACACCACCGTCACCCAAGGTGCGGTGTCCCTCCAGCCCTCGACGTCCTGGTCGCCCGTGTGGTCCGACGGCGACACCGTGCTGACCGTCGTGCCCGACGCGTCTTTGATGCCCAACACCCGGTACACGGTGACGGTGTCCGACGGCGCCCTTGCCTCCGACGGCACCGGCATGAGCTCGCCCTACGCCTTCCACTTCACCACCGGCGACCCGCCGGACGTGACGGCCCCCACCGTGACCGGCAACTACCCGCCGGACCGGCAGCGGGAGATCGATCCCGCGATAGCGGAGCTGACCATCACCTTCTCCGAGCCCATGGACACCGCCTCCGTCGAGGCGGCCCTCAGCATATCGGTGGGCAGCATCGCCAGCAAGACCTGGCGTGTTGGCGACACCGTGCTGGCCATGACGGTGGACATGGAGCCCGGCCAGAGGTACGCTATAACGGTGGGCACCGGGGCGACGGACAAGGCGGGCAACCGCCTGACCGAGGAGTTCTCCTTCTACTTCGTCACCCAGGACTCCGGTGAGCCCTCGACGGAGGCGCCTGGAATGGCGGCACCGCTGCTGCTCGCGTGTCTTTCGCTGGCGGCCCTGGTGGCCCTGCGTGGAAGGCGGCGTTGAGCGTCCTCACTCGAGGTGGATCTTCTCTATGCCAGCGTGACGCCTGGCGAGCACGCGGAGGGCCTTGAGGTTCTCCCCGCCCTTGCCAATGGCGCGGCCCTTGCGAAGGGGGCTGACGCGGACCCTTGCCACCAGGCCGTCGGAGGTCTCCTCCACCGAGCAATCCTCGACGCCGTACTGCCAGAACAGGCTCTTGAGGAAGCCCTCTGGCCCGTTCCGCGTCTCCACCATCCGGATGGGCTTTCCCATCTTCTTGGAGAGGCGCTCGACGCCCTTGTTGTCCTTGAGCCTGCGCATGCTGCCCTCGGGGACCACGAAGTAGACGGTGCGCTCCGTCTCCATGTAGTCGATGGCGGGGACCCGGGTGAACCTCTCGAAGAGGGCGATGGTCTCTATCGCCTGGAGGTCCAGCTTCATCTCGGACACGGGGATGCCTTCCTCAGTTGATGCTGTCGAGGATGTCCGAATCGCCGGCCTCGATGACGGTGAGGGCGCTGACCGAGAACGGTTTGCCGCAGACGGTGCCCAGCTCGAAGTTGGTACCGGAGAACCGGACCAGGGGCACCTTGCTCACGTCCCTCATCTCATCGAGGGTGTCTTGGGGGATGTTCTCCGGGACTACTATCAGCTGGGCGGTGCGGTCCTTCAGGGCCTTCTTGGCCTGGCGGACGCCGAAGTGCACCTCGCCCGTTTGCACGACCTGCCGGAGAGCTCTGTTCATGTCCATCCTATCACCCTCCTCACTTCTTCTTCCCAATGGGTTTGTAGACCAGCTCCACGGCGCCTGTGCCGATGGTGACCGGCTGTCCCACGATGATGTTCTCTGCCACACCCTCCAGGGTGTCTATCTCGCCGGTGACGCCCGCCTTGAGCAGGTGGGCGGTTGTGATCTCGAAGGCGGCGCGGGCCAGCACCGAGCTCTTCTTGCCCGAGATGCCGTGGCGGCCGATGGCGCGCACCGCGCCGTCGTAGGTCATGAGGTCTGCGACCAGCATGATGTGGCGCACGTCCACCGACAGGCCCTGCTCGCTGAGGGTCCGGGATGCCTCCTTGATGATGGAGTTGCGGGCGGCCTCGATGCCCAGCACCTCGTAGATCTCCATGATGTTGTTGGTGGTGGTCTTGGTGTGGTCGACGCCGGGCAGGCGGAGCACCCTGGCCAGGTTCGACCCCTCGGTGTAGATGACGTAGCCGTCCTTCTCCAGCCGGATGAGGGCCCGGCGGATGCCGTCGATGCCCTTGACCTTGAGGCTCTGGATGAGCTCCATCAGCGCGTGTAGCTTGATGAAGCTGGGGGCGCCCACCTTCACGTGGATGACGTCCTCCACCTCCTCTATGGCCGAGTACGCCTTTCGGCGCATCTTCTTCAGGGCCTTGAGGATGGCCTCCTGGTCGGTGCCGCGGCGCTCCATCCGCTTCTCGTTGGGCTTGATGATGACCTCCATGTTGATGATGTCCGTGGTCAGCACGGTCACGTCGGCCATTGACGTCATCTCGATCTCGGAGGCCAGGTCCTCCACCGCGTCCCGGTCGTTGGATATCTCCTCGGCCACGTGGATCTCCATCATGGGCGTGGAGGGCTCGCGACGGGCGTCCACGATCTCGATGAGACGGG
>CP070808.1:760672-762932 GCA_020343715.1 Thermoplasmata archaeon | reverse complement strand
AATCGGGCGCGTCCCACCTGGGGTCGTAGAAGGGATAGTACTCGTCCCGGGCCCGGGTCACTAGGATGAGGGCGACTATGCCGAAGAGCCATGGCACCCACCAGGCCCACACGCACAACGAGGCGGCGATGGCCCCCACCTTGACCACGGAGAAGTTCTCCTTCCTGAAGGACCAGAGACCGCCCCTGATGGCCAGGAGGCCCAGGAAGGCGGCGGTGAGGCCCATGGAGAAGGCGCCCCACTTGACCAGGGGCGACCAGATGCCCACGGCGGCGTCGGGGCTCTGGACCATGGCCCATATCCCGTACAGGAGCTGGGACAGGCCCGTGAACACAAGGATGAACCCGGCGTAGACGGGCCTCATGTCGGGGGACTTGGGCGGTCTGGGCGGACTCCTGGTAGGGGCCTCCTCGACCTCCTCCTCCTCGACCTCCTCTACGACCTCCTCCTCCTCCTCGGGACCGCCGAGCATCTCGATGTCGTCGATCTCCCTGGGCGTGGGGGCGAGCCCGTCCTCCTCGAACAACACCAGGCTCTTCGGGTCCTGTGTCGACGGCCTGGGGGTCTCGTCCCTGGTGGGGGACCCCTCGGTGGCCGGCGCGGGAGGCGCGGTCAGCGCGAGGGCCCTTTCCTCCTCGGCGACCCTGGCAGCCTCGGCCCGTGCGGCGGCGAGGCGCTCGGCCTCGCGCCGCTCCTCCTCCTCCCGCTCCCTCCTCTCCCTCTCCTCCTGCTCCCGCTGGGCCTTGCTCTTGTAAGAGAGGGCGGGAGGGGTCCCGGGGGGCTGCCCTGACATCGGTCGTGAATGGCCTGGGACGGTATAAATAGGGACGGTGCGCCTGACTGGTTGGCGGAAACATTTATCGTCGGACCTGATGTATTCGTTCACGAGGTTCCACTAATGGGCGCCATGGCCCGACTGTTCGTGATGTTCGTCCTGCTCATGCTGATATTTGCCGTCATCGGATGGTTCATCGGCGAGTTCTTCTTGGGCAATTGGATGTACGGGTTCGTCATATTCTTCGCCATAGCCGTGGTCATGAACGTGGTCTCGTACTTCTTCTCGGACAAGCTGGTGCTCTCATCCTACGGGGCGCAGATCGTGGGGCCCGAGGCGGCGCCGAAGCTGTACCGCACCGTGGAGCGGGTGGCCCTCAGGGCGGACGTGCCCATGCCGAAGGTTGCCATGATCCCCATGGACACCCCAAACGCCTTTGCCACCGGTCGGAACCCGGACAACGCGGTGGTGGCTGCGACGGAGGGCCTGCTCCGCATGCTGTCCGACGAGGAGCTGGAGGGCGTCATCGCCCACGAGATGGCGCACGTCAAGAACAGAGACATCCTGATAATGACGGTGGCCGCCACCATCGTGGCCGCCATCGCCGTGTTTGCACGCATCGCCTTCTGGCAGGCCATAATCAACAGGGACGTCAACGTTTGGCTCCTGCTGCTGGTGGCGGTGACGGCGCCCATCGCAGCCCTGCTAGTGAGGGCGGCCATCAGCCGCAACCAGGAGTACCGGGCCGACGCAACGGGCGCGGCCATCATAGGGAAGCCGTGGGCCCTGGCCAGCGCCCTCAAGCAGCTGGAGCGGGGCGTCGAGAGGTATCCCATCAAGTCGGGGAGCCCTGCCACCTCTCACCTGTTTATAGTCAACCCCTTCAAGGGGGGCTTCGCCGGGTTGTTCTCGACCCATCCGCCCACCGAGAAGAGGGTGGCGCGGCTGATGGAGATGGTGTGAGGCCGACCCCTCGGAAACCTCAGGCGCCCAGCTTGTCCTTGAGCTCGTCCACCTTGTCGGTGCGCTCCCAGGTGAAGTCCGGGTCGTCCCGGCCGAAATGACCGTAAGCGGCGGTCTTCTTGTAGATGGGCCGGAGCAGGTCCAGGTGCTTGATGATGGCCCTGGGCCGGAGGTCGAACACCTCCCTGACGACCTGCTCTATCTTGAGCTCGTCGACGTGGGCCGTGCCGTAGGTGTCCACCAGGAGCGAGACCGGCTCAGCCACGCCGATGGCGTACGCCATCTGGACCTCGCAACGGTCGGCAAGGTCGGCCGCCACGATGTTCTTCGCCACGTAGCGGGCCATGTACGACGCCGACCGGTCCACCTTCGAGGGGTCCTTGCCGGAGAAGCAGCCGCCGCCGTGGGAGCCCACGCCGCCGTACGTGTCCACGATGATCTTGCGGCCGGTGAGACCGGTGTCGGCGTAGGGCCCGCCCAGTACGAAGCGACCCGTCTCGTTGATGTGGATGTGGGTGTCAC
>CP070808.1:758306-760572 GCA_020343715.1 Thermoplasmata archaeon | reverse complement strand
GTGATGAAGGACGCCGACGTGGAACCCAGGAGGGGCGAGCACTGGCGGACCTGGGGCGAGCTGGAGGAGGCCGAGAAGCGAAGGGTGATCGCGCGGCTGGGCGAGATACTGCTGGTGCAGGGTCACGGGCACCTGGCGGTGTGGCGGCTTGTACAGGACGTGTACACCCTCACCCAGGAGGAGCAAGGCCTGGAGACCCGGGACGCCATGGAGTACTCCACCCTGCTGAACGCCTGCGGGCGATACGGCATGGCCCGTGTGGGCATGGAGGTGTGCCTCGGCGACAGGCTCGATGCCTTCAACGAGGCCAAGCGCCTCCAGGGGTCCCACAGGGCGAAGCTGGTGGACGGATTGCGGACGGTGGCCGCCATGGGCGTGGCCGAGAGGAGGGCCATCCAGTTCTTCCACGTGCGGGACGCAGTCCCCGACACCATCGTGGGTACGGTGGCCAGCATGGCGCTGCAGGCCCCCGAGGTCGACGTGGACATGGGACGCCCCATCATCGCCCTGGCCAACAAGCGGGACGAGAAGGGCGTTGTCAAGGTCTCAGGGAGGGGGACCCGCGACCTGGTGGAGGAGGGCCTGGACCTGGCCGCCGCCATGAGGGAGGCGGCCGAGGCCGTGGGTGGCATCGGGGGAGGTCACGACATCGCCGCCGGAGCCTCCATCCCCGAGGGGAAGGAGGAGGAGTTCCTCGACGCACTGGACAACATAGTGGTCCGACAGGTGCCCAGACTAGGAGACGCATCCGACTGAGGCATCTGCCGGTAAGCCAGTGTCACTAGTTAATCCCCCAGGTGTATCCCGACCAGACACATTCTCGAGCCTTGCCGATCCCATGTCCAGGACTCGATCCAAGGCCTTGCCGGTGTGCGATGTCGAGGAACCCCTCCAAATCATTGTTACGTGCTGTGAATAGTCTGATGAAGAGGTTAGTGAATACAGTTGGTGGCACCCATATCCACGGAATTTATCAGCCATCCGTTCTAGCATCCGCTAGTCCTCCTTGTGCTTATCTATCTGTTCGAAGCGAGTTCCCTGGGTCCGTCTGGACCCGACTGCCTCTTGGGTCGCGACCTTATAAATCCCTTGGGCTACCGTTCATCGAATGGTGACACACCATAGCACGCTGGGCCGGTCCGAGAAGGAGGGGTACCCACAGGAGGACGGGGGCCGGTGAGGGCCCCCCGTCCTCTAGTGAGGGCAGGGCTTAGCGCCCTGGCTGTGTTCATCTGGATCGGGCCCCGCCGGGGGCCCTAACTTCACCTGGGTTTCAGTCCTTGCGACCGTCGGTGGCCTCGTCCATGTAGTCCATGTACCTGTCGGGCATGGGGGGCATGCCCCGGTCGACGGTGTCAGGGTTGTGAGTGGGATCCCTGGGATTCGTGTTGTTCAAGAACTCCTGGTGATTTGTGAACCCGTCCTCGTCGGGGTCTCCGAAGGTGCCGTTGACCCCCTCTGGGTCGAAGGGGTTCAGGCCGTAGACCAGCTCGTACCAGTTCGACATGGCGTCCGCGTCGTTGTCGTTGAGGAGTGCCTCCCATCCGTCGGAGATCTGGTCCCCGTCGGTGTCCCACATGTTGGGGTGGGGGCTGCGGTCGATGATGCCGTCCCGGTCCAGGTCCTCGCCGTAGAGGTACTCCTCCACGTTGCAGAAGGACTCGTTCTCGGTCACGGGGTCGATGTAACCGTCTCCGTTGTAGTCACCCTCGCGGATGATGTAGTTGCCCTCGGGGTCCCGCTGGAGGCTGTAGTTGATGCCGTCCCAGTCGGGATCGTCGTAGGCATCGGATGGGTCCAGGGGGCTCAGGTTGGGCTTGGCGGTGAAGGGGTCCCACAGGGCGTGGACGACCTCCCATCCGTCGGGCATGCCGTCGGAGTCGGAGTCCGGATCGGTGGGGTTTGTGTGGCTGACGTCACGGGCGAACTCCGCCGAGTTGTTCAGCAGGTCCTGGTCCATGTCACCCTCGGATTCTGGGTTGCCGTAGCGGTCCAGGGCGCTGAGGGGGTTGAGGGACTGGGCCTTCCGGGTGGGGTTCATCGGCCGCTGGGTGGTGGGGATGAACACCGGGAAGGGGTCGTTGTCGTCGGCGAACTTGTCACCGTCGGTGGAGGTGAGCAGAGGGTTCGTCGGGACGTGATTGTACGGGTCGTCGGCGTAGATGTACTCCTCGTAGTTGGTCCAGTTGTCGTCGTCGTCGTTCCGGTCCGCGTCGTCGGGGTTGGTGTAGTCCAGGATGTCGGAGTACATCCGCTCGAACCAGTC
>CP070808.1:755931-758206 GCA_020343715.1 Thermoplasmata archaeon | reverse complement strand
GCCACCATGTCCTCGATGGGACCGAGGCTTACGGTGATGCTGCTGGGGATGGATGCCTCCAATGGCAGACCCAGGAGCTCCCTGGCGGAGTAACCGTCGGCCCTACCTGCCAGGTCCAACAGTGCCAGGTCCACCGAGGCGGGGCCAGGACCTCCCTCCAGGCGACCCGCCTGGATGGAGTCCGCCATGCCGTTGGCCATCTGGAAAGCAGAGTCCGCCTCCACGTTTGCCAGCCACTTGGTCTGGGGTGCTATGAAGCCCAGAACGTCCTCCAGGGTCTTGCCTGTGACCCTGGGGCTGGGGACGCCCTCCCCCAGGCCCCAGTGGTCCCCCGAGTCCAACCGCACGAAGGCGTTGTGGGCCACTTCCTGGGTCTCGGCGGAGATCACGAAGGGCTGGGCCAGCCGCATCTGGTAGGTGAAGGCCTGGAGCCTCACCCTCCACCACCCCCACGGATCCTGAGGGGGCCAACCACGGCGTCGAGGAAGGGACCTGGTCCGTCCTGGAACACGTCGGCGGCCACCAGGCCCAGGGTGTCGCGGACGATGTGCTCGTACTTGGTCATCTCCTTGTGGCTGGCGCCCGCCGCCATCAGCGCCACGGCCACCACCTCGCCCATGGAGGTGTTGAGGAGCACCCGTTCGGCCAGGGCGATCTCGCCCCCCAAAGGAGGTATGACGGGCTTGTGCCGCATCCCGGAGAAGGCCTTGTAGTGGGTCCTGTTCGGGTCGTGGCACATGACAAGGGCGTCGGGGAAGCACCCCTGGTGGATGGCTAGGGCCACCGCCCCGTAGGCGGGGTGGGACAGCGCCCCCTGACCCTCCACGACGATGAGGTCAGGCCTGCGTTCATCCGCCTCCAAGACGAGGGCCTCCACCTCGCCGGCCATGAAGTCCCCCACCAAAGCGTCGATGGGGGCACCGGCGTCCGGGGAGAGCAGCATACCGCTCTGGCCCGTGGCGACGAATGCGGCGTCGATACCTCGGTCCTGGGCCTCCCGGACAATCTCCACGGCGACGGTCATCTTGCCGGTGGAGCAGTCGGTGCCCGTGACGAGCACGACGGGGGTGCGCTTGTACGCCACCTCGCCCGTGAAGAGGAGCTTCCTGTCAGGGGGCCTTCGAAGGTCGGTTATGGTGGCGCCTCCCCTTTCAGCGGCGCCCCTCATCATCGGGTCGTCGCCAAGATGATCATGGAGGCCCGATATCACGTCCACTCCGGACTCGAGGGCCACCAGCAGGTCCCTCCTGTCGTGGTCGGGCAGGGCCCCTCCCTCGGGGGCCCATCCGAAGATCACGGCGTCCAGGTCCATGCGCAGCGCGTCACCGATGTTGTCGACGACCGGGATGCCCTTCCCAGGAGGGCCGATGTACTCGGATGCGTCCACTGGCCGCTTAGACCGGTCAATGGCCGTCACGACCTCGTCCGACCCGTACCGGATGACCGCCATGGCGGTCTTGGAGGTAAGTGGGCCGAACCTGTCGTTGACCAGTACCGCCACCCTGCGTCGACCATCCGTCATCGGACCGTGGATGGTCCGCAGACGGATTAAACCCTTTGATGGTGATCATACGGGGGGGGGAAGGAGCCGACGGCGGGAATCGAACCCGCGTCCTGCCGGTTACAAACCGGCTGCTCTAGGCCATTGAGCTACGTCGGCGTCCGCTTACCTCCTCCCCTAGTGGTATTGAGAATGATAGGCCCCCCAGGTGGCCTCACGCCTGTGTGACGTGGGCCTCGTAGTACTCGTAGTGGATCGCCAGGTCCCAGAAATTGCCCGGGTCGTCGATCCACGTGTCGTCGGCGTCCCTGAAGCCACCGCACTCGATGGCCTCTATCTGGATGAGCCACTCCCCTCGGCCCAGCTGCGAGCCCAGGGCCTCCTGCACCTCGGCCAGGACCGATGCGGTGTCCCTGCCCTCCATCGTCCTGTTGAGAGGTATGCTCGCCAGCGGGAAGGTGAGGGTCAGGTTCTCCTCGGTCCCGTTGGCGGAGATGGAGAAGCCGTCGGGAGGCACCACGGTAAGACGGAACATGTCGTTGGCAGGTCCGCCCGGTGGCCGAACGTTGTCGCGCCAGCTCAAGCGGTACCGCACCATGTGGAGGTTCTCCACGTCGATGGTCATGTTCAGGTAGGTGGTGGTGCCCTCGGCGGTGAAGTCCCTCTGATTGTCGGCGTTGGCGTCCCGGAGCGTGAAGTTCACGTTGAAGTTGCGGTTGTTCACCCGGACGATCCGGGTGTCCACCGATTGGGCCCCGCGGTTGTCGGTGACGG
>CP070808.1:753540-755831 GCA_020343715.1 Thermoplasmata archaeon | reverse complement strand
CCAACGCGATGTTCTTGTCTCGGGTATCGGAGTTGGGCCAGCGGGTGATCCTGTTCAGGCGGTCCACTGCGCTCGGGTTCCACCGAACGCGAGGGTTCCACCTTCCCAGTATCCACCGGCCATCGCCCCAATAGACAAGATCCGCTCGGGGACAGATCTCACGAAGCTGGTCAAGGACCTCTGGGGGAGCCTCCCTGCCGAACATCCAGTACCTCCCTACGCCCTCAGTCCTTGGGGGCGGATGGTGACGTGTACCTTCAGGCCTTCGAGTAGACCTGCGGCGTTCGTCGTACACAGAAGGTTGATGGCTTCGGACGCCGTGCCCACGAGATTCGCAGGCGTGGTGGAGAGTGTGGCGTCACCCCTCGTCCCCGTGACCGGGGTGATGGCCGACACCGCATCTCTCGCTGCAATCCTCACCATAGCAGTGCCCGTGGCGACCACTTCCTCTGCGAAGTGCTGGACGCCGACGATCTCGAACGGATAGCCGGGCACGAAGGAGTCGAAGAGCCCGGAGGTGATCGCCTCTCCGGGGGTGTAGTCCACGAAGTTGGCGGCCTGACAGTCGCTGGCGGCGGTCAGGTCGTCAGTGTTGGCAGTCCATGCGGAGTCGGTGTTGGCCTGCACCGTGATGTATCCGATGGCTACCGATCCAGCAGTGACTGCTGGCAGCGCGGCGATGGCTTCCGCCTCGGAGGCGTAGGCCTGGTCCGCACCGTTGGCCTTGGCCGTGATGACCGGGGTGGCCACACCCGTGGCCTCGACCAGGAACGCGCCCCAGAAGTCGCCCGTCGCTGTACCCACGTTGATGGTATAGCCGGAGGCGAACGCCAGGTTGTCGGTTGCAGCCAGGGGGCGCTGAATCCCATCCACCTGGATGAAGATGGGGGTAGTGGTTTTGAAGTCCTCGGGCGTTGCCGAGATCGCCAGCGTACCGTGCTGGAGGAGGTGGTCCCCAATTTGAACTCCGTTCCCCACCTCTGCCGAGAGCTTGATGACCTCCCGGACGAAGTCGGAGTTCTGATGAATGTGCCTGTTGCGAACTATCATCCGTGTCTCCTTGACGGGCCCCTGTGAAGCGGGAGCCCCGAAGGGCCCCCGCAGGACCACAGGTTACCGATTACGGCCCGAAGGCTTCGTCGGAGATGTTCTGGATGCGGAAGTTCTTCTGCGGGTCGCTGTTGCTGCACTCCAAGTACATGGAGCCATACGCCCAGAAGGCATCCTTCCGCCCGGTCGCGTCGGTCACCTGCCGCCACAGGCTCCCGGTCAGGTCATTCCACTCCCAGTCGTGGACCATCCACCTCTTGAAGGTGGATTTGGTCAGCCCGAAGGCGAGGGTCCGGGGGAGCTTCCGCGCAGCACGGAGGTTCACCTGGCGGTCACCGAGCCACACGTTGATCCCAGCCTTACCACCCGTGTAGGCGGTGGGATCGTTGAGGGTCCTGTCACCCAGGAGGTCGGCCCAGACCTGACGGAGCCCCTGCCTGGAGACGATGAGGGTGTCCACCTTCGCTCCGCCCCGGACGTAGGCTTCGTCGTCGGCGTAGGTCAGAACCTTCTCGGTGAGGACCTGAGAGGCAGCGAAGGGCGAGCCCTGTGCGTTCTGCACGAAGCTCTTCCACTGCGCGTAGGTCCCCCGAGCGATGTTCTGGAAGGTGGCGAGAATGGTTCCGTCATCCACCATGCCGAGGAGGCCCATGGGCTCCTTGGCGGCGGAGTTCCCGGCGGCATCACCGGGGAAGAGATAGTCGTTATCCGCCAGAGAAGTGGCCAACGCATCCACGACGATGTAGCCGTTGGCGAAGTCCACTTGCTCGACGGTCATCACCCCGGAGCGGGGCGTGGAACCGTCAGAGTTGGGGGACGCGATCAGAGTCTCACCACCCAGGAACTGGAGCAGGTGATCCTCCAGGGGGTTGGCCGCAGGAACTTCCAGCCCGTAGGCGGAGTCCACGACCAGGTTGGTGGCGGGGGTGGCGTCATTCACCCGAGCCTTGATACCGGCACCGTAGCCGATGAGCATACGGTCCAACTCGTTCACCAGCCTCTCCACCAGAGAGGGAAGGGCCCTGTCGGCCCAATCCACGAACGCTCCCTCTTCGCTCCGCACCTTCTTCATGGTGTCGGCGCTCATCTCCACGGACCCCAGGATCTTCTTCAGACTGATCCTGGAGTTCACGATGGTGGGGCCACTCGGGACCGGGATGTAGTCATCCTCGGACCTGGCCCCAACACCAGCGGGGAGGTTGAACAACTGGGCGGTCTCAATGTAGCGACCACCCGTGGTG
>CP070808.1:751144-753440 GCA_020343715.1 Thermoplasmata archaeon | reverse complement strand
ATCGCGAGGTCACCTCGCGGCTCCGTCCGGTGACCGACATGATGCGCTCCACGGCGTTGCTCTTCGCTCCTGTCATCCTCGGGATCACCTCCGCCCTCTACCTGGTAGTGGCCCGCCTGACCCCCACCCTCCCGTTCTCCGCCGACGTGGCATCGACGATGCCCGTTGGCACGTTCACCCTCGTCCTCGGGGTGTTCGTGATGGCGATGGTTGTGGCCACCATGTACTTCACCACGAACCTGGCCCATGGGGACGACCCGGTGGAAGGGAGGTACCATGCGGCCAGGGCCCTTCCCGTGGCCGTCTGTGTGTTCAGCCTGGCATCCATCGTGGGTCAATCGGTCATCGTCTGACCGAATTCTATATATGAGCGCGAAGTCCACTAGCGGGAATCCCTAGGGGGAACGTGAATGAGTGATACCTTCAAGGTAATACAGCTAGTGGGCACGTCTACTGAGGGCTACCAGGCGGCCATCGACTCCGCCATCGAGAGGGCCGGCTCGACCCTTCAGGGTCTTGAGTTCTTCGAGGTCGTCGAGCACCGGGGGCACATCAGAGGCCCGAAGCTGGTGCACCAGGTGAAGATCCTGGTGGGCTTCAAGGTCCAGGACGTCACTGGCTGATCTGGCCTCTGTTGGGGCCCAGTGGGCGAGAAGGCCCATCGCACCATTGATTAATTGGCGTCGGATTGATGGTTATCCGACTCGCCTCATATACCCAATGCACTGTAAATGCATCCGAGGTGTGCGATATGTGCGGACACATTCGGAAGCCATGTGCTAGTATAAGGAACGACGACAGGGCCTCGGTGGAGGGCATGCCCCTCTACATGCTCATCATGGTGGTGGTGGTTGTCGCCGCCATCGGGATCATGACCGGGCTCATGGGAACCTTCTCGGGCCAGAACCTGGGTAAGGTGGCAGCGAACCCCGACGTGATAGAGGTCCCGGGGGGCGATGGTGAGACCACGTTCACCGTTACCGTCGAGGACACCGAGGGGCGCCCCATTGAGGGGGCCACCGTCTACATTGAGGGAGAGGGGGTGACCACCGCCACCAAGACCGGCAGCGACGGAACCGCTACCTTCACCGTTCACCCTGACCTTGGGGCCAAGGCCGTTGGGGAGCTGAACGTCCGCGTGACCCACGAGGGTGCCTTCGGCGGTCAGTCCCGGGGTACCAGCATCCTGCTGGTCGCCGCGTGAGGGGGAGACCCGTTGCGTCCCCCACGGTTCAGGAACGACACGGGAGCCGCCATGGACGTGCCTTTCAAGATGCTCGTCTCCGTGGTGCTCGTGTCCATGGCGGTAGCCACGCTGTACCCCGTTCTCCAGTCCTACCATGAAACCCAGATGGAGCACAGGGTCTCCCTCGCCGTGACCGAGATAGAGGCTGCCGTCACATCGGCCCATCGACATCCAGGTAGCTCGAGGACTGTGTTGATCGACGTGCCCTCCACCGGAGGGATCAGGTTGGAGAGTTTGACGATAGGCAGCGAGCTCACAGCCCCGGCCGTGGAGGCAGGGGCCATCACTTGGCGGCTGTCATCTGGGCCTGGATCGAGGGAGCTGGTGACCACCAGCGGAGGACCGGTACCGATGGCCGGACCTGGAGGTGAGCAGGTGGTGATCGACAGGTTCCCCTGCCTTCTCGTGGTCGAGGCCATGACCGCTCCTCCGGGGGTACAGCACCGCGACTTCGTCCAGGTCACAGTGCTCTAGGGGTCGATGCGATGATCGAATGGTTCTCTTCGAAGATGGTGACGAGCATCACCGTGCTGGTAATAGCCGCCTCGTTCACAGGCCTGTTCAGCATGCAGGCCGACTACTACAGGACCCAGGAACTGGAGGACCTGGCCAACGCCATCACCGACCTGGTCACGGAGGTGGAGCTCCTAGATGGCCAGGTGTGGGTGGAGGTGAACTGGACCGTCTCAGCTCGTTCCCACGGGCTGCCGCGGGAGTTCCATGGCAAGCCCTACGTGATCCGGTTCACGCCCGAGAGGCCATACGTGGCATGGCAAGGGCAAGTGGTACCTGGACGGTTCTTCCCATCGGACATCAGGTTGATAGGGTCCGACGGTGAGGAGACACATCTGCTGGAGATCGCATCGGCCATCGGATTCACGCTGGAATCCAGTCCCATCTGGACGGAATGGGGCTTGGAGCACGCGCTGTCGATCCGTCCCGTCCTCATGCCATGAACGGGCTCATCCTAGCTCGTCAATCAGGTCCATGGTCATGACGAGGCCGTACCCTCCCCAGTTGTCATGGGGCCTCTCGGCCCCGGGAACGGGT
>CP070808.1:748745-751044 GCA_020343715.1 Thermoplasmata archaeon | reverse complement strand
GGGGGGTGGCTGTCCGTAGGCGGTCTGGCTCGGGGGCGGTTGCTGGTATGCCGTCTGTCCAGGAGGTGGTTGCCCGTACTGCTGTTGTGGGGGCGCCTGTTGCTGTGGTGGTGCCTGCTGCTGCGGGGGCGCCTGCTGCTGTGGTGGTGCCTGCTGGGGTGCCGCCGGTGGGGGTGCCCCGTCGATGGACCGCTGCAGGTCCTCCATGGGGGAGGAGCCGGCCACGGCGTCGCTCAGGTCCCCGCCGCAGTGCACGCAGACGCGGTAGGACTCGGCCATGCTCCTCTCGTTACCCCTGCCACAGCTGGGGCACAACACCTCATCCGCCATGATGTCCTTGAGCGGTGGGAGGCGAAATAAACCTTTGGACCCGATACGGTCACTTGAGGGCCCTGAGGAGCAGGTCCCACACCAGGACCACCCTGATGGGGTTTCCCATCTCCTGGGCGGCCTCCTTGAGGTTGGTGAAGCAGGTGGGGCAATCGGTGGTCAGGATCTCGGCTCCCGTCCCCACCGCCTCCTCCACCCTGGCCTTCGCCACCTCGGTGGCCAGGTCCGAGCGGGTGGAGACCAGCCCACCGCCGCCCCCGCAGCAGGTGGTGTGGGCCCCATGGTTCTCCATCTCCACTATATCGGCACCGATGTGACGCAGGAGCCGCCGGGGCTCCTCCACCACGCCCATGTAACGGGCGTTGTGGCACGGGTCGTGGTAGGTGACCACGGCGTCCAGGGGGCGCCTCACCTCCATGTCATCGAGCCTGTCGGTGAGGGCCTCGAGGGCATGCCTCGCGGGGAGGCCCATACCCTCCACCAGCTCGACGGTGCAAGTGGGGCAGAGGGTGAGGATCTCCCCCTGCTCGCCCAGGACCCCCTCGAGCCTCACAAGGTTGGCATCGTACCTGTCACGGAAGCCGAAGACCCTGAGGGGATAGCCACAGCACACCTCCTCCAGCACCCGCGGCTCCATACCCCCTATCTCCAGCACCCGTAGGATTTTGCGCAGCGCGTTCTTACGGTAGCCCCATCGGCACCCCACGTAGACCGTCACGCTCCCCTCGCGGGGCTCTGCCATGGGCTGGGCGTAGATGCTGCCCGTCTCCTCCACGTTCCTGCTGACGGCCTCCAGCTCCTCGATGAAGAAGCCCTTGTCCACCAGCTCTTGGCGCATGGCTATGAAGTGCTCTGTGTTGGGCACCGCGCACATCACGTCACAGTTCCCGCAAAGGGTACATGTGAAGACCGCCTCGGCCAGCTCCTTGGAGGGCTCGATCTTACCCTCCAGGTAGCCCCTGATGACCCTGTTCTTGCCGGTGCTGCTGTGCACCATGCGTCCCGTCACGTCGTACACAGGGCAGTTCCGTCGGCACATACCGCACGAGGCGGCGTAGCAGGTCATGACCTCCTGGCGCAGGTCCTCGTCGTCCATGCGACGCTCCTTCCGCTCGCGGCTCTCGGGAGGGCTCAACCGCCCTCACCCCCGGGGGGCCGGGCGTCGTCCTCCCACTTCTTGCCCGTGTTCATGATGAACTGGGGGTCGAACAGCTCCTTGATGGCCCGGTAGTAGGCCAGGGCATCCCCCGCCTCCTCGGCCATGGTCTCCCGCTTGACGTAGGTGTCTGACATGTAGGTGGTGGAGGTCCCGCCCATCTCGACGGCCTTCCTGGACATGTCCAGGGCGAAGGCCCTGAAGGCGTCCACCTGGGCCTGGTCGTGGTAGTCCACGAAGACGGCGCACGAGAGGGACAGGCCGATGGAGTTGGGGTGCTCCAGGTAGGCATTCATGCCCAGCACCTCGAGACCGTGCCTCTCCAGCAGGGCCATGAAGCCCTCCTCGTAGAACTCCTCCAGCACCCCCATGGGGACCCCCACGTCGGCGGCCCCGAACTGCTTCTCCCCCTGGCTGGCCGGCCACTTCTGCTGGAAGGGCTCGAAGTCCAGGGTGTGCTTGGAGGTCCACCAGCTGTCCACGATGTCCCTCTCGGCCACCACCTTGCCCCCGAAGGCCTCTACTGCGGTGCGCAGGACCCAGTCCACCTGGAAGTCCACGACCTCCTGCTCGCCGCCGATGGCGAAGGAGAACAGGGCGCCCGCCCAGTCAGGGATCTCGGGCTCGTGGCCGTGCTTGACCAGGTAGGCGTGGGTGTAGAACCTGAGGCGGTGTCGGCAGTTGATATGGGCCGCCTCCAGCCAGATGCCGGACCTGAGGCAGTGGGTGATGAGGTCCACCGCCTTAGTCAGCGAGGGCAGCACCACCATCTCGACCCTCCTGAAGGGAGGGAGCGGCTCGACCTTCAGCGTG
>CP070808.1:746338-748645 GCA_020343715.1 Thermoplasmata archaeon | reverse complement strand
CGCTCCCGGCCCCTGGTGGTCGCCTTCTGCCTCGCCCCCTCCTTCCTGGGGGCCGCCGTCAGGCAGTACTCCTTCATGCTCAAGGGCCTGGGGGGGACCGCCGAGGCCCTCCGCGACATATGGAGCCGGGGCATACCCATGGCCTTCGGGTCGGACAACATGCCCTTCGGGCCCCTCTACGGGCTGCAGGGGGCCGTGCACCACCCGGTGGAGGACCAGCAGCTACCGCCCATGGTGGCATTGCGGGCGTACACCGAGGGCTCGGCCTACGCCGTGGACGCCGAGAGGTGGCTGGGGACCATCGAGCCGGGCAAGGCGGCGGACATGGCCCTCCTGGACGAGGACCCTGACGAGGCCGTAGACCTGACCCGGGTCAGGGCCGTGGCCACCGTGCTGGGGGGGCTTTTGGTGCACGTGGACACCGATGGGTTCAACCGCGCCGTGGACCTGGTGGCCCAGCGGACGCTGGAGGAGGCGCTTATGGACGCCGACCTGCCCCGCCTGGACCTGGAGGGGCCCCGGGAGGATGATGTGGACGATGAGTGACATGAGCAACGGCGTCATGGTGGCCGCGGGCCAGTTCGAGCCCCGTCAGGGGGACATGCGATGGAACATCTCGCGGGTCCTGGAGCTGGCCTCCCAGGCGGGGGTGAAGGGCGCCGACCTGGTGGTGCTGCCGGAGCTGGCCACCACCGGCTACTACATGTTCAACAAGTTCCACGACCTGGCCGAGCCACTGGACGGGCCGACTGTGGCCGTCGTCCACGAGCTGGCCAAGCGCTACGACTACCACGTGGTGATGGGCCTGGCGGAGAAGGGCGACGACGGGAAGGTCCACGACTCCTCGGTGCTGATAGGACCCTCTGGCCTCCAGGGGGTGTACAGGAAGATCCACCTGTGGGACACCGAGAACTCCGTGTTCACCCCCGGCGACCAGGTGATGGCCCCCGAGACGGGGGGCCCCCTGGGCCGCGTCGGCCTGCTGGTGTGCTACGACCTGGAGTTCCCCGAGACGGCGGAGCGGGTGGGCGCCCTGGGCGCCTCGCTTCTGGCGGCCACCGCCGCCTTCACGAACCTGACGCTTTGGCAGGCGACGCTCAAGGCCAGGGCCCGTGACCTGGGGGTCCCCGTGGTCGCCGCCAACAGGATAGGCCACGAGATGGACACCGACTTCTGCGGTCACAGCTCCATCGTGGCCCCCGACGGGACAGTCCTGGCGGAGGCGGGGGACGAGCCGGGGCTGGTGATGGCGGAGGTTGTCGTGGACCCGACGGGAAAGGGACGGCCCACCAAGGACTCCCGGCTCATCCATCCTGAATTTGGATGAAGTCCTCCAGGCGCTCTATGCCCTCGGCGACGGCGATGCGGTTCAGCTGGGGGGCCAGCAGCCCCATCATCAGCGTGTCCTCCCAGCCCGAGTCCAGCAGGAGGGCCTCCCGGCGCTTGCCCTCGTGGCGGAACCCCAGGGCCTCGTAGGACTTGACGGCCCTCTGGTTCTCCTCCAGCACCCCCAGGCTCGCCCGGTGGAGGTTCAGGTCGTCGAAGCCGTGCATCAGCAGCCGGCCGAAGGCGGCCCGGCCCAGCCCCTTTCCCCAGTAGTCGGGGTTGCTGACCAGGATGCCCGTCTCGTTGGCGTGGCGGTGGCCCCAGTCGATCTGGTCCAAGAAGGTGTAGCCCGCCAGCACCTCGTCCACGTCTATGGCCACATAAAGCGCTCCCGGGTCGGCGTTGGCGGAGCGGATGAGGTCCGCCAGGAACTTGGCCGTCTTGGGGCCCGGGAGGCCCAGGAGGCGCACCAGCTCCGGGTCGTTGAACGAGGGCTCCAGGCCCACCGCGTCCTCGGGCCTCAAAGGCCTGAGGGTCACGGGTCCAATCTCCAGGGTAGGGGCCTCCATAGCCGGGGTGATGGGCGAGCTCGGTCATCAACGTTCCGCCCCTCCAATCGGTGGGTTTTTCACCGGCCGTCACGTTCCCGGTGGCGATGGAGTGCCAACAGGAGCAGAACCTCCAGGACTGCAACTGCACCTACGACCCGTGCTCGCGCAAGGGGATCTGCTGTCAGTGCCTCAGGTACCACAAGCGGATGAGGCAGCTGCCGGGCTGCCTCTTCCCCGACGACGTGGAGCGGACGTGGGACAGGTCGTACGAGACCTTCGCCCGGCTGGTCTCGGAGCGCAGGGTCTGAACCGTCCCCAAGGGCCGGTCCTCCGCCGGTGGTAGCGGTAACGTTTTTACCGTACCGACCCGTACCACATCCCCCTTGGGGTGGTCCAATTGTCCGAAGGTAATGAACGGGTCGTCATAATC
>CP070808.1:743913-746238 GCA_020343715.1 Thermoplasmata archaeon | reverse complement strand
ACAGAGGGAACCTCATGACCGACGAAGAGAATGCAGATGATGCTCAAGGCGATATCGAGGCCGTCGAGGGGCAGCCCACCCAGGCACCCTTCACCGCCGAGGGAGCGCAGCAGCAGCAGTCCTACCAACAGCCTTACGGCCAGCAGCAGTATCCCCCCCCGGGCAGTGGTTACACCCAACCACCCCAGATGCTGCTGTCCACCGTGTTCTGGAAGTCACTCTGGTTCCTGGTGCTCGTTGGTGCCATCCTTATCCTCATCGGCCAGATCCTCCTGGACGTGGCCGACTACTCCGACGAGGGCATGATCAAGGCGGGCAGGATCCTCGGCACCGTCAGCGGATTCCTCATCGCCACGCCGATGATCATCACCGGCATCTACTACGATGGCACCAAGGACCTGGTCCGCTTCGGTCTGATCCTGGGCGGCGCCATACTCCTGGCCTTCGCGTTCTTCTGAGGGAAATCCCGTCTGGAGGGGGGCCCCGAGCCCCCCTCCGGGCTGGCTCCATTATGGTTTTATGGCCCGCCCAGGCGAGGCCGTGATAATAATTCGTGATATCCGTAGCCTTGCCCTTAATAAGGCTACCATCGTTGATTTGGTCACAGTGTTCACCCCCCGAGGGGGGAGGGACGTGGTAGGTGTTCCTCCTCCCTCTTTCCGATCACTCTCAAACAGACCCCCGAAACCCCCCCGGAGGCCGGCGGATTGCCCCTCGCCGGCCCCCCCATATGCCCCAAGGACCCACCGCAAACCCGCCCCCCTGGCCACAGTGGCTCTCTCCTCCTCTGGCTAACCGGGGGGGCGGGTGCGGCCCCTTTTTCTTTTAAACAACCGGCCAGCCCCGGTGAGAAGATATATTGGGCCGCTGGTCCTTTCAGGACCATGGAACGGGTCATGCTCACCGGGGGAGCCGGTTTCATCGGATCCCACCTGACGGAGCGCCTGCTCCGGGACGGGCGCGACGTGGTGGTCGTGGACAACCTGGACCCCTACTACGACGTGCGCCTCAAGCGCAGGAACCTGGAGGCCGTGGAGGAGGCCGCCAGGGCCGAGGGGGCCGGCAGGTACACCTACGTGGACGCCGACGTGACGGACCTGCCCGCCCTCCAGGACATCATCGAGGAGCACGACGTGCAGACCATCTTCCACGAGGCGGCCCAGGCGGGCGTACGTGCCTCGGTGGATGACCCTTTCAAGCCCAACCTGGTAAACGTGGTGGGGACCCTGAACGTGCTGGTGGCCGCCCGCGACGCGGGGGTCGAGAGGGTCGTAAACGCCTCCTCCTCCTCGGTCTACGGTACGGTGGCGTACCTGCCCTTCGACGAGCACCACCCCACCAGGCCCGTATCACCCTACGGGGTGTCCAAGCTGGCGGCGGAGCATTACTGCCGCGTTTTCACCGAGGTCTACGGCATCCCCACAATATCGCTCAGGTACTTCACCGTCTACGGCCCCAGGATGCGGCCCGACCTGGCGGTGCCCAGGTTCTCCAAGCGCCTGATGCGGGGCATACCGCCAGTGATCTTCGGGGACGGCGAGCAGACCCGGGACTACACCTACATCGACGACATCGTCGAGGCCAACGTGCGCCTCCTTGACCCCAGGGTGGAGCTTAAGGGGCAGGCCATGAACATAGGGTCGTCCCGCCGCATCAGCATCAACGACCTGGTAGTGGTGCTCAGAGACCTCAAAGGCTCCGAGGTGGACGCCGAGTACCAGGAGCGGGCGGTGGGCGACGCCCGGGACACCTGGGCCGCCATCGACGAGGCCAGGCGACTCATCAACTACGAGCCCGCCACCACCCTGGAGCAGGGGCTCAACAGCTTCCTGCTCTGGTTCCGGGAGGACACCGAGGCCCAGGACCTGACGTTGTGAGTCAGTAGCTGGAGTACAGCGTCTTGGCCGAGTCCACCATCACCTTGTCCCACTCTTCCTTGTAGTGGGCGATGGTCATGTCCAGGCCCTCTGGCATCTGGACAACGGGCCTCCATCCCAGCAATTGTTCGGCCAAGGCGGGGTCCATCTCCAGGACGGTGGGGTCGCCCTCCCTGAACTTGGCCACGTCGTAGAAGGGGTCCAGGTCAGAGTTGAGCTTGTCGAGGACCATGTGGGCCACCGTCTCTATGGACATCACCTCCCTCGACCCCAGGTTGATGACCCTGCCGTTCACGCCCCGAGAGAGGGGTATCCTCAGGAGGAACTGGGCGGCGTCCGTCGCGTAGGTGAAGTTGCGCAACGGCCGGCCGTCGCCCAGGCGGAGCTGGACCCCCTGAAGCACCTGGTTGACGATGGTTGGCACCACGAAGTCCTCCGTCTGCCGGGG
>CP070808.1:741471-743813 GCA_020343715.1 Thermoplasmata archaeon | reverse complement strand
ACCAGCGTTCCCTCGGGAACCTCCTTGCAGAGCCTCTCTATGACGAAGTCGTCCAGCTGCTTGATGAACTCCACTTCGGGCCGGAGGTCGAGGCGTCGGCACGCCCTGTACGCGATGGACCCAGCGCAGATGCCATCGGCATCGATATGGGAGATAATATGCACGTCCTGGGCGGCTCGTACCTCCCGTGCCACCTCCTCCAGGGCCTCGCTAAGCTCCGTCACGGGGTCGGGTACGTTCCCCGCCATTAAAAGGGTTGGGGGGAGGTGGGTGGGAAGGGTCTTATAATGGAGAGCTGAATCATGATACGTTAAGATGAAGACGTGGATCAAGCTCACGTTCCACTCTGAAGGCGCCAAGCCCTCGGACGTGATAGACCGGCTATGCATGTTGGGTTTCAAGCCCACCAGGGGACACCAGGACCTGGTGTACGAGTGGGACAGGAACGCCAATGTCCAGGACGCCATCTGGTTCGCAGACAAGGTGCACACAGTCCTAGAGGGCCTCAGCGTCTTTTACGAGCTGGAGACGGTGGACTGAGCATCTAACAATGGTGAAGGTCCTTCCCATCCACTTAGGTCGAGGCGACGGCCTTCCTGGTGAAGAGAACGGCTATGACGAAGGAGATGAGGATCCCCCCAGCCATCCCTACCATGAACGCGACCTCCTCGGTCTCCAGGAGGTCCGTGAACATGTCCCAGGCGAAGTAGAGGCCCAGGCCCAGCACCGGGGCCAGTATCAGGGAGAAGAACACGAAGGAGGTCAGGAACGCCCTGAGAGCTGAGACCTCCTTGATGCCGGACTCGTGGACCTGGGTCTTTATCGGGCTGAAGCGGCTGCGCTTCTGTGCCTCCTTCTTGGGCTTGTCGTCCCTCTTGGGCTTGTCGCCCTTCTTGGACGCACCGCCCTTCTTGCCCTTGCCAGAGCCCTTGGCCATGGGGGTCGGAATGACCCGTTCCTATTTGAAAGTTTTCATACGATAATTTTCGAATACGGACGAGCCAGCCAGCTCTCACTCCGAGGATGATTTCTAGCGAAGCTTCTCCACGATCATGAGGTAATCGACCTTGGCCGTCGCTCCCATGGGCTTGAAAGTGGGAGTGACGTTGGGGAAGACAGAGATGACTTCTCCGGAGAGAGCGTTTATGAATCGCTCCAAGTCCTCCAACATGTTATCCTTGTCTACCTTCATCCGATGAACCCTGTATTGCATCTCCAACCACCTTGGGAATCCGTGATAGATTCTAGATATAAAATACCATGGAAATACGATACCGCCACTGACACCTGGCAACAACCTTAAAACGGTGTCCATCCCTTCCGAGTGACAGGAGGCCACGACACGGCTGGACCAGTAATCTCCAACATCGGCGGCCTGGGCAGGGGCGCCAAGTTCCGCTACAACAGGCGGCGCGCCCGGTGCATGGAGCCCAGGTTCCTCATCTACCAGACCACCGTCCGCTGCAACAGCAAGTGCCGGATGTGCAGCATCTGGCAGATGGAGCCAGGGGACGAACTGACGCTGGAGGAGTTCGATAAGCTGCTGCAAGACCCCTTCATGCAGGGCATCCGGTGGGTCAACCTCACGGGAGGGGAGCCCTTCCTTCGCAAGGACGTCCCCGAGATGATCGGGCTCCTGGGTGAGAGGTGCCCCGACCTGGAGATAATCGCCATCCCCACCAACGGCTTCCTCCCCGACCGAATCGAGCGGGACGTGAAGCGGAGCCTGGAGCTCTTGGAGGGCAGGGACGTGCTGCTATCGGTGACGGTGTCCATCGACGGGGTGGGCGAGCAGCATGACGAGATCCGTTGCATCCCAGGGGGCTTCGAGAAGGCCCTGGACACCCTGGAGCGGCTCCAGGCCATCGAGAACCCGCGCTTCGAGACGGGCGTCGAATCGGTCATCACCGCCCTCAACGTGGCCAACATCCGGGACATCAGGGCCTTCTTCAAGGAACGGACGGACCATGTGAACCTGACCCCCGCCGTGGTGTCGGACTACTACTCCAACGAGGAGACCTTCGGCGAGGCGGCCTTGAAGGACGAGGACATCAAGGAGATGCTGGCCTTCCTACAGGAGATATCCAAGGAGGAGCCGGCGTACGCCTACTACTTCGACAAGGTCAAGGACATCTACACCAAGGGTCGGCGGACGTATCCCTGCCTGGGCCTGTACAGCACCCTGATGCTCAACGCCACCGGCGACGTGTTCCCCTGCCTGATGCTTGCTGGTGACAAGTGGAGGCTGGGCAACGTGAGGGACGGCCCCATGGAGGACATCTGGTGCTCCCCTTCCACGAAGGAGGCCAGGAGGCGACTGGCCGACGAACCCTACTGCCAGC
>CP070808.1:739027-741371 GCA_020343715.1 Thermoplasmata archaeon | reverse complement strand
GGAAGGGCCTGTACTACTATCTATGGACCCAGACCCGTGCCCTGGCCATCTCGGGCCAGGACTGGGTCGTGGACGGCTCCGGGAAGCTCCATGACTGGAGGTCCGACATGGCGAACCTCTTCATGGACCTCCAGCAGCCCAACGGTCAGTTCCCTGGCAACCCGCAGGTGGGATGGCGCGAGGAGGAGCCCGAGATCGCGGGCATCTACTCCATCATAGCTATGCAGGCCGCCTACATGACGGCCCCGAACCCCGAGCTGGAGATAGCCATAGATGGCGGCTCCGCCAGGTTCATCGACCTGGAGGGCAACGTCCTTGTGTCCGACCCCGTGAAGGGCCTCACCGTGTCCGACCGGAAGCTCACCTGCACCGACCCCGAGACCTTCAGGAAGCTCTGGGTCGATGTTACCGAGGGTTCGGGGTCCCTCACCGCTTCCGGGACCTGGAGCGGCAGCAGGGTGTCCACCTCCTCCACCGAACTGGCATCGGGTGACTCCCACGTGCTGGTGACCACCGGGGGTTTCACTGGCCCCTTCGGCGTTCACGTCAAGAATTACGGTAGTGACTCCCCCGACATCGAGGTAGACAAGAGAGAGGTCGAGCTGGTGAGGGGCGAGACCGCCATAATCGACTTCGAGCTTACGGAGACCTCCGGCAATGGCCCCGTCACCCGGGTGATGATGATCACCAACGCTGGTGAGGGGGTCATCGCCGATGTGGAGGAGCAGGGCATCGACGTGGCATCGGGCGACGTCAACGTCATCAGACTCACCATATCGGTCGACGAGGGCGTGAAGAAGGGCGGTGACAGTCATCTGCTTCTGACCTCACTCAACGCACCCCCCATCGTGATCCCCATCGAGGTGGTCGATGCCGAGGATCAGGGCGCTGCCATCGGGCTTTGGTACTGGATGGTGGTCATTCTGCTGGTCGTCCTGGTGTTCTTCTTCATACTCCTTCCCCGGGTGGCCAGGAGGAACGAGGAGGCAGCCGAGACTACGGAGACCGAGCCCGGACCGACATCGGAGCCCGAGCCCGCACCGGTACCGGAACCCGAGCCCGAGCCCAGCGGCGAGGAAGGGGATTGAGGGCAACCCTTTTCATGCCCCCCGCTGAATACCGGTGGGAGAGCCGATGCAGGACAGCTACCACGTGGTGATAGTCGGGGCGGGGCCCGCGGGCATGTTCGCGGCCAGGGAGCTGACGGACCTGGGTGTTGACAGCATCCTCGTCATCGACGAGGGCGAGGCCGCCAAGCGGCGCCACTGCCCCATGGACATCGACGGTGTCTGCCACAAGTGCGAGCCCTGCAACGTGATGCACGGCGTGGGCGGTGCGGGTACCTTCTCCGACGGGACTCTCAACCTGCGCCCCGACATAGGTGGGGACCTGCGAGAGCTGACCAGGAGCGAGGAGAAGGCATGGGACCTGGTGAAGTACGTGGACGACATATGGGTCGAGTACGGCGCGCCCCCCATCACCGAGAGGCCGGACCCCGACGTGGTGGAGGCGCTGATGAGGAGGGCGGCGGAGAACGACGTAAGGTTCATCGACATCACCCAGCGACACATCGGCTCCGACTACAGCCAGCTCCTCATAGACGCCTTCGAGAAGGACCTGCGGGAGCGGGGCGTCGAGTTCCTCCTCAAGACCATCGTCGACGACATCCTCGTGGAGGACAGGAGGTGCGTCGGAGTCCGCCTCGCCGACGGCACCGAGATCGGGGCCAAGGCGGTGCTGCTGGCCATCGGCCGCGTCGGCGCCAGCTGGCTCGACGACCTGGTGGTGAGGCACGCGGTGAACGGTCACTTCGCCCCCGTGGACATCGGCGTCCGGGTGGAGGTCCCCAACATCATCATGGACCCCATCACCGCCGTCAACAGGGACCCCAAGTTCCACATCCGGTCCGAGACCTACGACGACTTCGTGCGGACGTTCTGCGCCAACAGGAAGGGGTTCGTGGTGGCCGAGCAGTACAAGGAGTTCGTGGGGGTCAACGGCCACTCCATGAGGGACAACGTCTCGCCCAACACGAACTTCGCCCTCCTGGTCCGCGTCGCCCTCACAGAGCCCCTGGAGAACACCACCGACTATGCCACCTCGGTGGCCGAGCTGGCAACGACCATCGGAGGGGGCAAGCCACTGGTCCAGAGGCTGGGCGACCTGCTGCGGGGAAGGCGGACTACCTGGTCCCGCCTGGGCCGCAACCACGTGGTCCCCACGCTGACCGACGTCACCCCTGGGGACATCTCGATGGCCCTGCCCCACAGGATCGTGGTGGACATCATCGAGGCGTTGCAGAAGCTGGCCGGCGTGATCCCCGGGGTGGACTCGGACTCGACCC
>CP070808.1:736578-738927 GCA_020343715.1 Thermoplasmata archaeon | reverse complement strand
GGCCTCACGTCCAAGCTGTTCAACATAGGCCAGACGCTTAGGGCCCTGCCCGGCAGCCTTCTGGACATGCCCGAGCTGGAGGGCTACATGGACGTGCAGTTCCCGGACCCCTCGGCACACATGGGGATGCTGGAGATGTGGCTTACCTCCAACCATTACGTGACGGTGGGGGAGGGGACCAGCTTCCTCGCCTTCTACAACGACACCCACGACCAGCTGGTGGGAAACATGGTCCAGTCGGGCTTCTCCCTACGGCTCATGGACCTCCGGGGCGCCCATGCCGAGTTCAAGGACCGCAAGCAGATAGTCCTCGACTCCCGCTACAACCGTGAGTTCCGGGGCCTCTTCATCGACCCTGCCAACAACGCCAACGCCTCGCTGAGGTTCTCCAACATCCCCCACAACATCTCATTAGAGCTGATGGAGGACCAGGTGGTCTACATGGGCGACGGGGCCGTGGACAAGCTGGAGTACACCTCCGAGATAGGGGACCAGTACATCAAGTTCCAGATGGAGGGTGTGCCCGGCGGCATGCACATCCTCATGGGGGACAAGGTCTCGGGCGTCGACGTCCTGGTGGGCCAGATAGACACCATAACCATCCAGGTCACCGACGGGGCCCTGAGGTCCATGGACGGGGACCACCTGCTCCTGGAGAGGGACGTTACCGGGAGCACCGCCATCTCCCTGAGGATCAGCGGGGTCCGGACCCTACAGATGAACAAGGGAGAGAGGAACACCGTGTCCCTCCAGACGGGTGGCCAGGCCTTCGGGATCCTGGTGGACGACTACGTGGAGGACTTCCACGTGGACGCGAAGATAGACCCCATCCCCCTGAACCTGGAGACGGAGCTGACCGACGTGCTGGGCATCTCGGAGATCGAAGTCCCCTCCCTCCAGGAGGTGACGTCGGTGCTGGAGTTCGCCTCGGTGATGTACCAGATCTCCGACCTGGCCGACAGCGTGCTGGAGGCCATGGGCGAGGCCACCGTCAGCATGGTGGACGGGCTCGGAGGCTTCTCCTCCAACCTGACGTTCTCCTTCGAGGGGGACAAGAACATGGACCTGGTGGCCTCGGTGACCCACGGCGGGCCCAACCCAGTCCCCATAGCACCCTGGGTCCACGGTGTGTGGGTGAACATGTTCCCTGCCTCCGACGGCAGTGTCCTCATGGACGCGAAGATCTACCTCTCTGGCTTCTCCCCCACCGGCTCCATCGAGCTGCTCTCCACCCCCGACAGCACCCACCTGGAGCTGAGCCTGAACGGCTTCGCCCCCAAGTACGACCACCTGCTGCTGCTGATCAACGGCTCATCGCTGCTGGAGGACGGCAGCGGAAGGGACCTGTGGCTGTACATGTCCGACCTGGCCACACCTATCGACCTGGACCTGATGCTTGACCTGGACGCCGACATGTCCATCGGTGGTACGGTGGCGGGCGACATCACCCTGGGCATCTCCCACGCCATAGGCGCTCTCCACATGAGGTCCCGGATGAGGGACGAGAGCGTGGCCACCGTGGAGGTGGTGCTATCCAACGTCCCCCAGACGGCGGAGCTCTCGTTCCAGTACTCCCGGGACATCCAGCTGGACGTGGAGCTCAGCGAGGGTATCCGCCTGGCCTACGTGAAGGTCTCCCGCGACCTAGGAAGCACCGAGGCGCCGGCGACCTCGGTGATTCTCCACGACCTGCCACCCCTCCTCAGCCTCTCGGTGAGGAGCGGGGCCGGGTTCGACATGGACTCGTCGGACGCCCTGGCCAACCTGCCCGACGTCCAGGTGACGTCCAACAAGCCGGGGCTGGACCTGCTGGTCCGCATCGAGGGCAGGTCTTTGGGAAACAAGGCCGACGTCTTCATCGACGCCAGGAACCTAGAGGAGATGTCGATGACACACTCGGGCAACGAGTACCGCATCTCCGCCTCCCGAATGGAGTTCCTCCAGATGTCCGTCTCGGGCATGCAGTACTCCGAGGGGACGTGGATAGACCGGCTGGACATCGTCGCCTCCCACCTGACCCGGGCCTCTATAAGGGTGCACATGGTCTTCGGCGTCTACCCTCTGATTCAGCTGAACGACCTGGTCTCCGAAGGGCTACAGATGTCCCTGGTGGGAAGGACTAAGGTCAGGGGGACGACCAGGGATATCTCGGTGAGCATCTTCGAGGTGCCGCTGTCCATGCGGTCGGCCCCCCGGTCCCACGTGAACGGTGTGACCCTCCAGGAGTCCTCAGGTGAGAACCGCATCTTCATTCCCGCGCCCATGGGGACCATCCTGGGCACGTTGAGGGGGTGACGAGACTGACGGGTGACGACGGACCGGACGAGGACAAGTGGGACGAGACCCCGC
>CP070808.1:734104-736478 GCA_020343715.1 Thermoplasmata archaeon | reverse complement strand
CCACCCCCATCGTGGACAGGAACACCACCATCCCCGTGGAGAGGACCCAGATATTCTCCACCGCCGCGGACATGCAGACCTCGGTGGAGGTCCACGTGGTCCAGGGCGAGCGGGACATGGCCGGCGACAACATCTCCCTGGGCAGGTTCCACCTGGTGGGCATCCCCCCCGCGCCCCGGGGCATCCCCCAGATCGAGGTGAAGTTCGACATCGACGCCAACGGCATCGTGAACGTGAGCGCCAAGGACCTGGGCACCGGGAAGGAGCAGGCCATAACCATCACCGCCACCTCCAACCTGTCCGAGGACGACATCGACAGGGCGGTCAAGGACGCCGAGTCCCACGCAGAGGAGGACCAGCGCAAGCGGGACATGGCCGAGACCCGCAACGAGGCCGAGCAGACGGCCTACTCGTTCAAGAAGACCCTGGACGAGCTGCGGGACAAGGTCCCCGAGGAGAAGGCGGCCGAGATCGACCAGGCCATCGCCGACCTGGAGGACGCCGTGGCCAAGGACGACTACGAGCTGATGAAGACCAAGCTGGCGGAGCTCAAGGAGAAGTTCTCCAAGGTGTCCGAGGAGATGTACGCCCACGTGGCGCAGCAACAGGCCCAGCAGGCGGGGGGCCCCGAGGTGGGCGGACCCGCCGGTGAGGGCGACCCGGGAGCCGGCGGCGGTGGTTCCGGCGAGGACGCCGTCGACGCCGACTACACCATCTTGGAGGACGAGAAGTAGCCGCCCCACCGGGCGGCGTCCCCCACAAACCATTAGGGGGATGGGCGCGATGGCGTAAGGGAGGATGGCGATGGCCAAGCGGGACTACTACGAGGTCCTGGGCGTGGAGAAGGCCGCGTCCAAGGACGAGATCAAGCGGGCGTACCGCAAGCTGGCCAAGAAGTACCATCCCGACGTGAACAAGGACGACCCAGAGTCCGCCGAGGAGAGGTTCAAGGAGCTTTCGGAGGCCTACGAGGTCCTGATGGACGACGACAAGCGGGCCCGCTACGACCGCTTCGGTCACGAGGGCATCCGGTCCGACTTCGGTGCCGGCGGCTTCTCGTGGAACGACTTCTCCCACGCGGGCGACGTCTCGGACATCTTCGGCTTCGACTTCATCAACACCATCTTCGGAGGCGGCGGCGGGGGCGACATCTTCGATGTATTCTTCGGTGGTGGAGGCCGCGGCATGCGCCACGGGCCCCGAGCCGGGAACGACATCAGGCTCCAGGTCAACGTGGACCTGGAGGACGTCATCTCCGGCAAGGAGGTGGAGGTGGAGATCCCCCGCGCGGAGACCTGCGACCTGTGCCGCGGCTCCGGCGCCAAGGAGGGCACCGCGCCCACCACGTGCAGCACGTGCGGCGGACAGGGCCAGGTCCAGCAGGCCCGTCAGTTCGGGAACCGACGCCTGGTGACCGTCAACACCTGCCCCCAGTGCAGGGGGCGGGGTACGGTTGTGGACGAGCCCTGCGAGAAGTGCGGCGGGGGCGGTCATCTCCGGGTCAACCGAAGGCTGCTCATCCAGGTTCCCCCCGGCGCCGAGACAGGGACCCGCGTCCGGTACGGGGGCCAGGGCGAGGCCGGCATGTTGGGCGGGCCCCCCGGGGACCTCTACGCCATCGTGAACGTCCGGCCCCACTCCAAGTTCGAGCGGGAAGGTCCCGACCTCCTGCTGGAGATCCCCATCACCTTCTCCCAGGCGGCCCTGGGGGACAAGATCGAGGTACCCACCCTCACCGGGAAGGCCCAGCTGACGATCCCGCCGGCGACCCAGACCCACAAGGTGTTCAGGCTCCGAGGCCAGGGACTGCCCCACCTGCGGGGGGCGGGCCGCGGGGACCAGTACGTGCGCGTCATCGTGGAGACGCCCCGCCACCTGACGTCCGAGCAGAAGGACCTGATGCGGCGGCTGAAGGATGCGGACAATCCCTCCGAGGACGACAAGGGGGGCAAGAAGGGGAGCCGGATCTTCCACCGAAAGAAGAACGGGAAATGAGCCCCCTGGTCCATGTACCGTGGCTGATAGCCGTACCGAAGTTTATTTTAAGCTAACGTTCCCTTCGATGGCCTGGAGGGCGCATCTTGTCTGGCTCGCCACTTCTCGACCAGGCCCTGACGATAAGGAAGGTCAGGAGGACGAAGACCATCCTCCTGGGCGTCACCGCCCTGGTCATGGTGATAGTCATCATCATATCCATGTCCCACAAGGGCATGAGCGCAAGCCCCCTCTTCATCCCCATCCCCGCCATCATCCTTATCGTCATGATGGCCGCCATGCTCATGAACTTCATCTCCATAGCCTTCAACGCCGTGGAGATAAGCACCGCGGACAGCTCCGGACAGAGGTTCAGGTCCGCCCAGCACGGCCGCAATGT
>CP070808.1:731606-734004 GCA_020343715.1 Thermoplasmata archaeon | reverse complement strand
GCTTCTGCTCGTAGGCGCTGTAGACCCGGTCGGAAACGGCCTTCCTAATGTCCGACGCAGGGACCACCTCTCGTCTCCACACGTACCTTGGAGGGCCTATTTACACTTTCCGCAGCCCTTGTGAGGTCCTCCTGGACAGCCTGGCTCGCCCGCCGGAGTTCCACCCACCCCCCCGAAAATGCCTTTTATCCAGGGGGCACTTGGGGGACGGGAAGAGCGTGGAGTGGACCGAGAAGTACAGGCCCCGAACGTTGGACGACGTGGTGGGGAACAAGAAGGCCATCCAGTCGCTGCTGACCTGGGCCAGGTCATGGGATTCGGGCAAGGTGCCCAAGAAGCGGGCCGTCATCCTCTCGGGGAAGCCCGGATGCGGCAAGACCACGGTGGCCCACGCCCTGGCCGCCGACTTCGGCTGGGGGGTCATCGAGCTCAATGCCTCGGACACCCGGAACGCCGACGCCATCCGCAGAGTGGCCACCGCCGGGGCCCTCAACCAGACCTTCACCGACGATGGGGAGTTCCTCCGGTCGGACACCGGCGGGAGGAAGCTCATCATCCTGGACGAGGCGGACCACCTGCACGGCAACGTGGACCGTGGCGGGGTCAAGACCATCCTGGAGACCATCAGGAAGACCCAGCAGCCCATCATCCTCATCGTCAACGACCTGTACCAGCTGACGCGCCACTCGTCGTCCTTCAAGACGCTGACACAGACCATCAGGTTCCAGGGGGTCGGCGCCCGTTCCATCAAACCGGTGCTCCGGCGAATCGCCGCCGCCGAGCACATGGAGGTGGACGACCAGGCCCTGGAGGTCATCGCCGAGCGCACTTCGGGGGACCTGCGGTCCGCCATCAACGACCTGCAGGCCCTGTCCCTGGGCAGGTCCTACGTGGGAGAGGACGACGTGGACGCCGTGGGCAAGCGGGACACCCGGGTGACCATGTACGATGCCGTCCGCACCATCCTCAAGTCGGACAACGTCCGGGCAGCCAGGAGGGCTGCCCAGGAGATCGACGAGGACCCTGAGTTCCTGCTGCTGTGGCTGTCGGAGAACGTGCCCAACGAGTACAAGGAGCTGCCCGACCTGGCCAGGGGCATGGAGGCCGTCGCCCGGGCGGACCTGTTCCTGAACAGGGCCCGGCGGACCCAGAACTACCGGATGTGGGCCTACGCCAGCGACCTGATGTCCGCCGGTGTGGCCACCGCGAAGGACCGGGAGTACCGCTTCTACACCCAGTACCGCTTCCCCCTCTGGCTGGCCACCATGGGCCGGACCCGGGCCATGAGACAGACCAAGGCCTCCCTCTCCCGGAAGCTGAGGACGCACTGCCACACATCCGATTCCATCGCCAGGGACGAGCTCATCCCCTTCTACAGGATGATGTTCGAGCTGGACGGGGGCTTCGCCGTGGACCAGACCTACCGGCTGGACCTGCAGGAGGCCGAGGTGGCGATGCTCCTGGGCGACAGCAGGGACGGAAAGCGGGTCTCTATGCTCATGGAGGCGGTGGAGGCCAGGGCCGACGGCACCGGCCATATCGATCCAGCAGGCCTGGGCTTCTCCGTCTTCGAGCGGGAACCCGAGGTGGGCGATGACGACGGGGACGACGACGGGGACGACGAGAGCGAGGGGGAGACGGGGAAGGGCGATGCCTCCGATGCGGACCCCGAGGACGCCGACTCCCAGAAGAGCCTGTTCGAGTTCTAGCCAGCCCGGGCGAAAACATATTTATCGACCTTCCCGTTGCCGGAAGGGCACCTGGTGATGGACCGATGAACGAGGACCTCAGGCGGATCCTGGAGAAGCAGAAGTACCGGGTCGTGGGAGAGCACAGCGGCGTCAAGGTGTGCCACTGGCTAGGCCAGCGGCTGCTCCACAACAGGTCCTGCTACAAGGAGAGGTTCTACGGCATCAACAGCCACCGTTGCCTTCAGATGACCCCGGCGGTGAACGACTGCACCCAGATGTGCCTCTTCTGCTGGCGCTTCCAGGGCTTCGGGTCCACCCTCCCCGAGGAGCACGACGACCCCGTCGAGGTGCTCGAGGGCTGCCTGGAGGCCCACCGGAACCTGATCCAGGGCTTCAAGGGCGACCCCCGGTGCAGGCCCGAGGACTTCGCGGAGGCCATGGAGCCCAACCAGGTTGCGTGCTCGCTCTCCGGCGAGCCCACCCTCTACTCCCGCCTCGGGGAGCTTTTCACCGCGTGCCACGACCGGGGGATGACCACTTTCCTGGTCACCAACGGCACCCGGCCCGACGTCCTCGAGACGCTGGATCCCCTGCCGACACAGCTGTACGTCTCGGTGGTGGCCCCCGACGTGGAGACCCACCGGCGCCTGTGCGCACCCTTCGAGCTGTCTGCCTGGGACGACCTGATGAGGACCCTTGACCTGCTG
>CP070808.1:729087-731506 GCA_020343715.1 Thermoplasmata archaeon | reverse complement strand
AGCAGACCCTTGTGGAGGTGGCAATGACAGGTTCCCTATATGAACTTTCGCCTTTGAAGGTTCGGGACCGTGATGGCAATTTCCGGCGAGCCAGTTCCGAAGAACTTATCACAGTTGTCGATGAATCCGGGTGCGGTGGTGCACCGATGGACTCCCAGTTGGCCTACGACACTCTCCTGGTCGTGTGGGTGCTGGGGCTGGCGCTGTACCTGTTCGCGCTAGGGCGCCTCATCGGCGCACGGGGCCGGTCCTGAGGGGCCTAGTCCATCTCCCTGCCTTCCAGCACCGAGCGCATGTGGTTGACCTTTCGCTCGATGGTATCGGGCTTCCCGATGTCGTGACGGGCGTCGTACTCTCCTGACACCGACGACAGGGCCGCCTCCGCCTTGGCCTCCGCCTCGGCGATGGTGGGCCCGCAGCCCACGAAGGCCACCGACCGGGACGAGGTGGTGTAGATCTGCCCTTCCCTCTCGTTGACCGAGGCGTAGAACATCTTGGCCCCGGACTGTGAGACGACGGACTCGTTGACGCCCAGCGGCACGTCGGCCAGGGAGGAGACGCCGTAGCCCTTGGGCACGATGTACTTGCACACCGTGGCCTTCGGGGCGAACTCCAGGTCCATCGTGGCCAGCGTCCCGTTCGTCATGGCCTTGAGGACGTCGACGTAGTTGGTCTCCAGCAGGGGCAGCACGTTCATGGCCTCGGGGTCGCCGAAGCGGGCGTTAATCTCTATGACCACGGGACCGCGGGGGGTGTACATGAACTGCCCGTAGAAGGCGCCCACGTAGGGGCAGCCATCACGGCGCAGCGCATCGATTATGGCCTGGCAGATGACCTCGGCCTGGGTCAGCACCTGCTCTGGCAGGAAGGGCAGCAGGTGGTCGGCGGCGGAGTACGAGCCCATGCCTCCGGTGTTCGGGCCCACGTCGCCCTCGTAGGCGCGCTTGTGGTCCTGGACAGGGGGCATGGCCTTGAGGGTGGTGCCGTCGGAGAAGCACTGGAGGGTGAACTCCTCGCCCTCGACGCACTCCTCGATGACGACACGGACGTCGCCGCCGATTCCCTCCTCGATGACCTCCTTGGCGTAGGCGACGACCTCGTCCTTGTTGGCCATCTGCTCGCCCTCGATGCGGACGCCCTTGCCGCCGGTCAGGCCGATGGGCTTGACCACCAGGCGGCCTTGGTACCCGCGGACGAAGGCCTCCATCTCGGCCACGTCGGAGAACGTGTGGTGCTCCACCCGACCCGGCACGTCGTGCCGAAGCATCAGGTCCCTGGCGAAGGCCTTGTCCGTCTCTATGCGGGCGGCGGCCTTGGTGGGGGAGGCGGATGCGATGCCCGCCTCCTGGAACGCGTCAACGATGCCCTCCTGCAGCGAGGCCTCGGGACCCACGACGAGCATCTCGATACCCTGTTCCTGGGCCCATGCAAGGACCTCGGGCACGTGGCGCTCGTCCATCAGCTTGTACGCCTTGCTCATCCGGGCGATGCCCGGGTTCAGGTTCTTCATAACGGAATAGAGCTCGCCGCCACCGCGCACGACGGCGTCGCAGATAGCGTGCTCGCGGGCTCCTCCTCCGACGACCAGTATCCTCATTTCAATACCCCCCGAGGGTAGCGCCCTCATGGGTCGCGGGGCTCATAAGGTTTGTGCGATTCCGTAGGGACTGGGGCCTTGGTATTGGAGAAACCCCCGGCATCGTCACCGTACAGGACGAGATTGGGCCGGTCCCTCCTTATGTTGCCCTCGTACCGGTCCAACAGCTCCCCCATGGCAACGCCGTCGATGCGCTCCTCGATGTCATTGATCTGCTCCGTCGAGCGGGACATACCCCGTATCGTGACGCAAGCCAGGTCGACACGGGCGATGAGTGGGTTGCGCTCTACCACCAGGGTTATCCCATCCCAATGGGGTCCGATGAGGGTGAAGGTGTCCAGCCAGTAGTCCTCCCTGGGGATGTGCGGCCCGTCCCTGGTGTGGTGGATGGAGTCTGCCATCAGCAGGTCGTACACAACCTCGGAGAGCCGCTCTGGGGGAATGTCGAAGTACTTGATCTCCTCCACCCGGACGTCCCTCCTGACGGTCTGGCCAACGATGAAGAATGCCACCAGGATTGCTAGGACGCAAGTCAGGAACAGGAAGACGAACAGCAGCTCGCCGAACAGGAGCTCGGGTCCTATGTTGAGGGTGATCCCGATGTAGAATATCGAGTAGACGATGAGGGCGAACCATATGCCCAGGTTGGCCCGCTTGTCGTAGAGCCCTGGCTTCCATTCCCTCTCGTGGGGCCAAGAGTAGGGAGCGACCCCCATTCACACCGTTCATTGATTGGCGGAAGGGTTTGAAATACATATGCCAACCTCGCCTCCCTCGTGGGATCGTCCATCTAATACGAGTGTCTCAGCTCATCATGACAAG
>CP070808.1:726553-728987 GCA_020343715.1 Thermoplasmata archaeon | reverse complement strand
GAGATGACGATGACGAGTGCAAGGGCGAGGGCTCGAACCTTCATTCAGTTATTCCCCTGGATGGGCCCATGGGAGGGCTGTCGGAAATGATGGGCGCGTCCGTATTTATAGATTGTCAGGAAAGACCTGGCCTGGCCTCATGCCCTGTCCGTCTTCTCGGTCCTAATCTCCACGTCCTGCTCCAGCTGCTTGCTGTCCTTGGAGTCCAAGGTGGGCTGGTCCGGGTCCGGCGGGTCGCCCCCCTCTGGAGGCTCTAGGTCAGGAGGGCTGTCGACGGCCTCGGTCAACCCTGGACCCTGTTCTTCGACACGAGGCATCTGGGAGGGACGGTCCACCGTCCCTTCTGAGCCCAACCCTTCTCCTTCTTCGGTGAGGTGTCCGGTCTCCCAGTGTGAGTCGTCTATGTCAGGGAACAGGGACTCGTCAGAAGAGGGCTCTCTCATCTCCGGTGCGGTCTCTGGCGCCTTCTCCGGTGACGATTCCATCAGCTCCCTACCCGAGGTGTCGGCATCTGCGTACTCGGCGCTGGTCTCGCTGTACATCCCTCCGCCCTCGTAGACCACCTGCACGTCGGGCGTCTCCAGGGCGGGGGCCGTGGCCCAGTACTTGAACGCCATGAGGACCACGCCTACCCCGATGATGGCCACAACGACCACGATGGCGATGATGAAGGTCCAGTCCCTCTCCTCGTCCTCCACGGGGGGAGGGGCCTTGACTGACACCTGGATCTCCGCCTCGTTGTTGTCCTTGTCCAGCTCGGGCACCTTGAACTGCGGGTCGACGATGAAGCGCAGGGTGTTGTCCCCCTTCACGGCCTCCCAGACGAAGGTCAGGGTGTCCGACTCGCCCACCGACAGGTTGCGACCCGTGGTCATCCCCTCGAAGTTGTTGAACCTACGGAACTCCACGTCGTAGAGGCCCGAGGGTCCCGCCCCCTCGTTCTTCACCGTGACGGAGATGGTCACCACGTCCTTGTGCTCGATGTCCTGAAGGTCGATGCCGATCCACGAGGAGTCTATCACCAGGTCGGGCTTGTTCTCCATCTCGAAGGTCCGAAGCTCCACCGGGGAGTACTTGTCCCCGTCGGAGACCCTGACCTCGATGGAGGCTGGCCCAGTGGGTAGGTGGGACATGTCCAGGACGAAGTCGAAGTCCAGGATGTTGTCCGTCTGCAGCTCCCACCCCATGGAGTCCGTCCACTCGTCAGCCTCAGGGTGCTTCCACTGGACTGTGGTGTCATCTCCGAATCCCTCGGCGTCGTCGGCGGTGCCCACCACGGGCACGAAGCCTTGGTAGTCCGTCCCGTTCTCGGGTCGCGCCACGTTGATGGTGGGAGGCTTGTTGTTGTCAACGTCCACGACGATGGTGTGGACATCCCCCTCCACGAAGCCGTCTGATGCCCACGCGGTGATGTTCAGGTCACCGTCGGGGAACTGGGTGGAGTCGAAGGAGTGCTCCCACTCGGTGGTGCCCGGAAGACGCTTCCGAGGGCTGTCGCCCACCTGCACGAACACCGCGTCCAGTCCGGTGGTCCCGCCCATGTCGGCGGCGACACCCTGGACGTAGACGGTGCCGGTGACCAGCTCGCCGTCGTTGGGCGAGGTGATCTCGACCACGGGAGGCAGGTTGACCATCCGGCTGAGGTAGACGCCAACGGTGTTGTTCAGGTTTGCCGCGTAGACGGTGACCACGCTCCCGTCGTCCTGGGGAAGTATCGAGGTGTGGTCCTCCCAGAGCCTAGGGCCCATCTCCGACTCGTTCCACCCCCCGGTGATGGGGGTGGGTGCGGTGAAGGATAATCCATCGAGGCTGAGGCTGTGGCGGACCCGGGTCTTCCCGGGCTCCCCCTGTGTCCACGCCACGTGCAGCCGGCCCATGGGATCGAACGCAGGGGCCGGGTTGGTCTGGGGCTCGTTGGCGCCGCCGCCCGCCCACACCTTGGACGGGGCTCCGAAGGTGGCGCCGCCGTCCTCCGAACGGACGTGGAGGACCCGGCCCTCGGTGGTTAGGGGGTCGAATATGACCTCGACCACGTCACCGGAGACGGCGATGCGTGGCCGGAGGGACCGGGGTGCGTCCTCGATGACGGTGTACACCTTGGAAACGGTGAAGCTGCCGGAGCCCGATTCCATGCGCGCAAGCTTGATGCCGGCCTCTCCTGGCGCGCGGTAGCCGAACGCGATGAACATGTCGTTGTCCTCGTTCATCGCTATGTCGCCCTGGACGTGGGTCTCGTTGTCGGGCATGCCCGGCTCCACCACCCTGGGGGGCAATGGGTTGAGACCGTCGTCGGACCTGACGAGGAACAGCTTGGAGGACGTCTGGGTCCTCTCCAGGTACACGATGTTGAGGGCGCCGTGGGTCGAAATCGCGGTGGCCGGGTGCTCCTGGGCCACGGCGTCGTCCACGATGAAGAACACATCCGATGGGGCAC
>CP070808.1:724017-726453 GCA_020343715.1 Thermoplasmata archaeon | reverse complement strand
TATCCACTCGGAGATCGACAGGTTGAGGTCCCGGAAGAAAAGGACGTTCTTCTCGGTACTGGGCATGTACACTTGACCATTGGTCGCTCCATCCAAATGGAAACCCCCGCCCTGGACATATCGGCGGAGCCCGTATATAAGACCAACGATGCTGGACTGGACAGCACTTCGTCAGTTCCCATGGGATTGGACCACGAACACCAGGAACGTGAAGACGCCCATCAGGAAGTAGATGATGGCCAGCTCCCGGGTCGTCAACTTAGGCTCCGGCGCGTTCGCGGCCAGCCTCCTGAACCACCCGATTCTGCCGAAGAACCAGCCGTGGGCCCCGCTGGCCATGACCTCCTTGCGGTTGAGCCACAGGGGAAGCGCCCAGAGTGCCAGCACGATGAGCGACACATGGTCAGCGTTCTGCCATTGCCAGAACCACTCGTGCCAGACCATCGGGAAGGAGGACCACGAGTTCTCCCAACCGTAGGCCTTCCCGGCTACATAGATACCCAGGGGGATGGCGGCGATGAAGAAGACCCACCATACGTGGACGGCCACCACGCGGAAGGGCTTGTTGGTGGTCAGGGCCCGCTTCCAACGGTTGGGGTCGTCAGCCCACCTGCTGCGGAAGAACAGGGCGATGCCAGCAAGGATACCCACGATGCCGAACATGTAGGTGGATGCAATCATGAAAATGACATGGGCCCAGAAGATGGGGTCCTCGTAGAGGGCCGCGATGTTCGGCGGTGGTCCCGGGGGCTCGGGAGGTTCCACCTCGATGGGCACGTAGGTGTACGAGAAGCTTACGGAGAAGCTGTTGCCCGGGTCCACCGTGCCTATCCTGCCCAGAGGACCGAGGGGGGTCATGCCCGCCTCGACGCAGGTGATGGTCACCGTCCAGTTACTTCCTAGGCCCTCCTGGTCCAGTTGAGCGGATAGGGAGCCACCTGCACTGGAATCCGAGTCGCTCGTCCCCAGGTCGTCGTCAATGCTGAGGCTGAGGGTGTCGGGGTTGGAGCTGGACCCCTCGTCGTCGGACCAGGTGACAGTAGCCTCCACAGCTAGGATCTCGAGCCCAGTCAGGTCGAACTGGAGCTGGGCCACTGAGCCCGCGGAGTTCTCGTCGGGGTTGTCCACGTAGCCGTTCAACGTCTCGGTCTCGGTCACAGGTTCCTGGGCCAGGACGGAGGTTGAGGGACCACCCACGATGACAATAAGAAGGAAGAGGGCGGATAGGGCCAGCACGGTCCGCGGGCGCATGCCCAGGTTCAACCCCAGTATCATATTTAATCCTTCGCCCCCGGTATGCCTGGCTGTCATGGTCGACCGAACAACCCTCCCATCTTCAGACAAAACCTATATCTACCGAGTGAAAGATAGGCCTGGCAACATGCCGCCGGGTGGGATGAAGACCGTAGTGTTCCTGACGGGGATTCTCTTGCTCTCGATGCTCCCAGCCCCTGCCATGGCCATCGATACTTCGTACCTGGAGCTATATCCCTCGTACGACGAGGTCACCGAGGAGATATTCCTCATGGCCGACGAGCACCCTGACATCGTCATGGTCGTCTCCATAGGCGTGACCTGGGAGGACCGGGACATTTGGGCCGTCAAGGTCTCGGACAACGTGGCCGAGGACGAGGACGAGCCCGAGGTCCTGCTGACGGCGATGCACCACGGCAAGGAGTGGCCCGGCATCTCGGTGGTCATGGCTACCCTCCGGCAGCTGGTCTCAGGTTACGAGCACGCCTGCTGCGACATGGACGGCGACGGTTTCCTGGACGGCGACACCGACATGGACGGGGTGGCCGACGAGGACCCGTACAACGGTCTGGACGACGATGGTGACGGCTCAATCGACGAGGACTGGCCCGAGGCACGCATCCAGTGGCTGGTGGACAACAGGGAGATCTGGTTCGTGCCCTTCGTCAATCCCGACGGCTACGAGTACTCCAGGCAGCTTGTTGCTAGCGGTGCCACCGACGAGTCGGAGCTGTGGCGCAAGAACCGGGAGCCCAACTACCAGGACATGGGAGGGGCGCAGGGCCTCACGTACGGCGTGGACCTCAATCGGAACTACGGTTTCCACTGGGGCGAGCTGGGGGCCATGAGCTACGTGGACTCCCGGGCCGAGGACTACATCGGGCCCGTGGACAAGGCGGACGACGACGGCGACCGCCGCATCAACGAGGACAACATGGACAACATGGACAACGACGGCGACGGCCTCATCGACGAGGACGGACGCGGCGGCTTCACCGCCCGGGAGACCATCGCCATCAAGGAGTTGGTGGAGGCCCACGAGTTCACCATCGCCCTGCACATGCACACATGGAAGGGCACCATCTACTGGCCATGGATGTTCACATTGCAGCTCCCCGAGGACGAGGACACCTTCGAGCGCATCGCCCGTGAGATGAACGTCTTCAACCAGTACGAGTTCCG
>CP070808.1:721478-723917 GCA_020343715.1 Thermoplasmata archaeon | reverse complement strand
CGGGTTGGGCGACCATGTCCACGGGACTGCCCAACTCGGGCGACTACATAGAGAACGGCGTCGCCGACCTGAACGGCGACGGGCACCTGGACATCGTGGCCACCGGTGGATTCGAGACCACCTTCGGCATCCACGTGTACCACGGGAACGGACAGGGGACGTGGTCCGAGAGCTCCCCGGGCCTCCCGGACACCGAATACTACGTGGGCCTCGACATCGGGGACGTGGACGGTGAGGGCAATCCCGACCTGGCGGCGGGCAAGATGACCGGCGGTGGGGGCGTCGAGGTGTGGATGAACCCCAGGGGACCGAAGCCAGGGCTCTCGGCCAGGCTACGCACCCCGTCGGAGGGCACGTCCCTGTCCGGAGGGTCGGAACATAGCGTTCGCTGGTCGGTCTCGTCGGGGACCCCCCCGTACTCGGTGAGCCTCAGCTACTCCACCGACGGTGGTGCCTCGTACGGCAACATCATCGCCACTGACATCCATCAGGCAGGCACCGGGGACGGCTCGTACCGCTGGACGGTCCCGGAGGTTGACGAGGGCCGGGTCCGCCTCAGGGTCCAGGTGTCCGATGGCAACTCCATCACCGCCTCGGCCACCTCTCAGGGTGACCTGGAGATCGACTCCACGGCCCCGATGGTGCTGAGCACGGCCCCGTCGGACGGTGCCTCCGACGTCCCCATCGATGGGCTTTTAGCCATCACCTTCGACGAGGGGATGAACCGCTCCAGAGAAAACGCCGTATCCATCGCTGGACCTGGAAGCCCCATGCTGAGACTACCCAGTTGGTCAGATGAGACCGTTACCTTCCAGACCAAGGGTTTGGAGCATGTGTCAACGTACACCGTGACTGTCTCCGCCCAGGCCGTGGACGACTCTGTCCCCGGCAACCCCCTGGCGGTTGCTCACACCTTCACCTTCGAGACAGGGGCTCCTGAGGACCTGGCCCCGCCCGTCGCAGATGGAGGACCCGACATGGTGGTGGACCAGGGCTCGTTGGTGACCTTCGACGGCACTGCATCATCGGACGACGTGGGCATCGTCAACTGGACTTGGAGGTTCTTCTACGACGGCGAGCTGGTCAGCATATACGGTGACACCGCCTCGTTCCTCTTCGATATCCCCGAGTCCTACGATGTCACGCTCACGGTGCGGGACGCTGTCGGCAAGGCCGGGACGGCGACGGTCGGGCTGAGGGTCAAGGACACCGAGCCACCCGTGGTGGTGCTGGAGCCCATCAGCGATCCCACGGAGGGGGAGCGGGTCACCCTGGACGCATCCGCCTCGACGGACAACGTGGGGATCGTCGGATGGAACTGGACCATCACCCACGATGGGAGCACCAAGGTCCTTCAGGGGGCCGTGGTCAGGTACACCTTCGAGACACCCGGTAACTACCGGGTGACGGTAGAGGTCACGGACGCGGAAGGGCTCACAGCCACCGATGGCTTCTCCGTCACTGTCGATGAGGGCCCATCCCCTCAAGGGAGCATCATCTACATCACCCTGGCAATCGTCGTTGTCGTCATCATCGCCGCCGTCGTGCTCCGAAGGCGATGATGATTCAAGGGAGCCTGACCCGACAGTGCTCTTGGGTCTCGCGGAATTGGTGGAAATACTATATAGGGTCCCATCCTCGGAGATGTCTGGACTAGAGGAGGGGATGAGACCTGACTATACCAGTATCCTCCGAGGGTGTGACGGATGAAGCGATCGCTAGTACCGATCAGGCCAGGGACCTTACCGACATGGGGGCCGCTGAGATCGCCCAGAGGATAAGGTCTGGGGAGGTAACATCAGCCCAGGTCACCCAGGCCTTCATAGCCCGTATCAAGGAGGTAGACCCGTCATTGAACGCGGTGGTCGTGCCGCTGTTCGACGAGGCCATGGCACAGGCGGCAGAGGCCGACAGGGCTGTGTCCGAGGGTAGGGAACTATCCCCTCTCCACGGCGTCCCCATGACCATCAAGGAGCAGTACAACGTCAGGGGGACCCCAACGACCCTGGGGCTCGAGAGCCTCGCCGACAACGTATACGATTGGGAGGGTCTCCTGGTGACGAAGCTCCGCTCGGCAGGTGTCGTGTTCTTGGGTAAGACCAACGTGCCCCAGCTCCTGGTCGCCGACGAGACGGACAATACTGTCTACGGAAGGACCAACAACCCGTGGGACACGGACCGCTCCCCCGGAGGCAGCTCCGGAGGGGAGTCGGCTCTGATCGCCGCCAGAGGTTCGCCCCTGGGCCTCGGAGGTGACTTCGGGGGGAGCATCAGGGTCCCATGTCATTTCAGCGGCATCGCGGGGCTCAAACCGACGACGGGAAGGCTCGCCCTGTCGGATGTCCCGACAGGCATCTACGCCGCGGGCCAGGAGGCAGTGCTGTTCCAAGCGGGTCCCATGGCCAGGCACGTGGACGACCTCGCCGTTGCGATGAGGGT
>CP070808.1:718933-721378 GCA_020343715.1 Thermoplasmata archaeon | reverse complement strand
TACAGCGATTGGTTGGGTAGGCGGGACACCGAGGTGACCCATGCTTACACCGCAGGCGGGATCTACGTGGTGACGGTGACCGTCAGGGACTCCGACGGCGCCGAGCACACCAACACCTCGGACATCACCGTCGTCAACGCCCCGCCCTCGGTCCAGGTCCTACTCCCCGGTGACACGGCGACCGTCCTCGAGGACGTCCGTGTCAGGTTCAAGGGTGATGGCTCGGACACCCCCTCGGACGAGGGAGGATTGTCCTACCAGTGGGTCATCGACGGGACCGAGCACGATACTGACTCGACGGAGCACACCTTCACCAGGTCCGGCGTTTACGAGTGCGTCCTACACGTGACCGACCCGGAGGGCGCGACCACCTCCGTCACCGTCACAGTGACGGTGGAGAACATGGCACCCGAGGCGACCCTGGAGGTCGACAGGACGACCGTAGAGGCAGGTGCTCCGGTGTCGTACACCGTCCACCTCTTCGACACGCCTTCGGACCTGGAGGACCTCACCGTCACCTGGGACTTCGGGGACGGTAACGCCTCCACCGACGTCAGCGGCTCCCACACGTTCGAAGCGGCCGGCTCATACCTGGTGGTGGTGACCGTCGTGGACGACGACGGGTCCAGCGTCGTCGATTCGGTGACGATCACCGTGAGCGGACCGCCGGTGGGACCGGGTGACACCAACGGTGGGGACGATCCTTCGGACCCTGACGATGAGGGGACGGACTACCTCACCTTGGCTGCGATCGTCGGTGCGATAGCGGTCACCTTCGTCCTGGTCCTGCTGTTCCTCACGAGAATCGGCATGCTCCGTGGCACCGGTGACGATGGAGATAACGGCGACCAATGAGGTCAATGCACCCTGTTCTCGCCTGACATCTCGATGGACCGAGGGACCCTTTGGACAACATATCGAAGGATTACTCAATCTATCTCCTTGAGCAGCGCCGCCGCCGTGGCCCTGACTGCATCATCGGAGGTATGCTTGGGCTCCCAGCCCAGGGACAATATGGCGTCCACGTCCAGGGACATCACCTTCACGTCACCCTTCCATCCACGACCCCCGTCCACGCCACCGGTGGTCCGGTACTTCACGCCCGCCAGGCCCATCACCTCGGTTACCAGGTCGGCGATGGTGATGACGTCCGTGGACTGGGCGGTGCCGATGTTGTAGATGCCCAGGGGCTCCTCGGTGCGCTCGTACGCCAGGACCATGGCCTCGACGCAGTCCTTGACGTGGACGTACGACTTGCGCTGCTTGCCGTCGCCCAGTATCTCCAGCTCGTTGGGGTTGGCCCGCAGCTTGCGGATGAAGTCGAAGATGACACCGTGGGTGCCCCGGGAGCCGACGACGTTCGCAAACCTGTACAGGACCCCCGACATGCCGAAGGTGGAGACGTACGACGAGATGAGGGCCTCGGACGCCAGCTTGGACGCCCCGTAGACAGAGATGGGCTTGAGTGGGCCGTAGTCCTCGGGGGTGGGGAGCACCGTCGCCTCGCCGTAAACGGTGGAGGTGGAGGTGAAGACTATGTCCGTGGCCTCGGTGAACCTCATGGCCTCCAGCACGTTGTAGGTGGCCAGGATGTTCTGCTCCACGTGGGCGTAGGTGTTGTCGGCGGCGGTCCTCACGTCGGGATTGGCGGCCAGGTGGAACACCACGTCGGCGCCCTTCATGTAGGGCATGATCGACTCCAGCTTGGTCACGTCCACCCGGGCCAGGTGGAACCGGTCGTCACCGAACCACCGCTCGACGAACTCCTCCTTGCCGGCGGAGAGGTTGTCGATGACCCAGACCTCTCCAGCCTCCTTCATGACCCGGTCCACCAGGTGGGAGCCGATGAACCCGGCCCCGCCGGTGATGACCACCTTCTTGCCCTCGATGCTCCTCATGCTGCCTTGCCTCCGTCCTGCGGGATGCTAAGTGAATGGGATTCCACCAATATCTCATCTCCTCTTGGCGACGATGGTGGCATGACCTTCGGCGTATGCCCCCAGGTCCACCATCTCCACCATGTCGTAGCCAAGGCCCCTGGCCTCCGCCGCCACGTCCTCGAACACGTCCTGGGCCCGTTTGGACACGTCGACGGACCTGGCCTTGACCAGCAGCAGCAGCCATCCGTCCTCGGCCAGCAGCGCCTCCACGTTCCTGTGGGCGATGGCCCACTGGTCCCGCTGAGCCACGTCCTGGTATATCACGTCCACGGGCAACACCACTTGGACCGCATACGCCGACGGGTCCCTGGCGTCGGCCAGGATGGGCAGTACGTTGGGCCGGGCCCTGGCCACGTCCACCAGGGACCGGAAGGGCTCGGGGGCGAACTCCACGGCGATCACCGAGCCACCTGGGCAGATGTCGGACACATACGAAACCGTCGTCCCCGCGCCGGCGCCCAGGTACAGCACCCTGCTGTCGGGTACGAAGGGCCAGTGTTGGACA
>CP070808.1:716387-718833 GCA_020343715.1 Thermoplasmata archaeon | reverse complement strand
AACAAGGGCATCATGAACGGCATCTCCGCCGTGGTCATCGCCACCGGCAACGACTTCCGTGCCGTGGAGGCGGGTGCCCACACCTTCGCAACCGTGGACGGGGGCTACAAGCCCCTGACCAAGTGGGAGAAGACCGCTGACGGGCACCTGCTGGGCGTCATCGAGGTACCCATGGCCGTGGGCCTGGTCGGCGGTGCCACCAAGGTGCACCCCACCGCCCGCACCAACGTGAAGATCCTGGGCATCGAGTCCGCCGACGAGCTGGGCATGGTGATGGCCTCCGTGGGCCTGGCCCAGAACGCCGGCGCCCTGCGCGCCCTGGCCACCGAGGGCATCCAGAAGGGCCACATGAGGCTGCACGCCCGGAACATGGCGGTGCAGGCCGGCGCCCCCATCGAGATCGTCGATGAGGTCGTCCGCAGGTTGGCCCAGATGGAGCGCTTCGACTTCGGCACCGTCGAGGACGTGGTGGCCGAGGTCAAGAAGGAGAAGGGCCTCTAGGTCCATACGCAGTCGCGACAAGGGCTCCTCCTGGGGCCCCGTCGCAACATTTTTCCCCCTTGCAGTCCCTAGCGAACGCGAGGGTGGCACATGGTCAAGATGCTCGTTACCTACTACTCCAGGTCCGGACACACCAAACGCATGGCCGAGGCGATAGCCGAGGCCGCCCGCGAGGAGGGCGCCGACGTGGACCTGCTCCAGGTGGAGCAGGTGGACGTGATGACCTTCCCGGAGTACGACTGCCTGGTGGCGGGCTCGCCCACGTACTACGGAACGATGGCGGCCGAGATCAAGGAGATGTTCGACAAGTCCGTCAAGGTCCACAACAAGCTGAAGGGGCGCCTGGGGGGCGCCTTCGCGTCCAGCGGGATGCGGGCCGGGGGGAACGAGACCACCGTGACAGCCATATTGATGTGCTGGCTGGTCCACGGGATGCTGGTCTCCGGCTCCGCTGGGAGCGACCACTACGGCCCCGTGGCGATAGGGAAGCCCGACGATGAGGCCCTAAAGGCGTGCGCCAAGTACGGCAAGCGCATGGTGGAGCAGGCGAGGCTGCTCCGGCCCTGAGGCGACGGCGGATTACGCAAGCCTCATATATGGTCCCTTCACATCGAGCCAGGGATGCCAGCGGGAGCGCGCACGCAAAGGAAGGTTGGCGACGTGCACCGATGGTGCCGCGCCTTTGCGCTGGTGGGGCTCTTGCTCCTTACCGTGCTGCCCGTCTCTACCGAGATGGCCCCCTCGGCCCAGGCCCAGGAGGAGGGGCCCGGCAACCTGCTGGGGAATCCCAGCTTCGAACGGGCCTTCGACGAGCCCAACTTCGGGCCCCGACCCTTCCAATGGTCCATCGAGCCCTTCCCCCCTCCCCGGGGGACGGAGATCCACCAGGACGGGGAGGAGCACCACAACGGCTTCCACTCTGCCCTCGTCAGCGCCCCGAACGCGACCAGGGGCCAGGAGCTTCTGTGGTACCACCTGTTCGAGCTGGAGGAGGGCCAGTCCGCCGGGATGGGCGGTTGGCTGAGGACGGACCTGGGCGATGGTGGTAAGGCCATCCTCCGGGTCGGCTTCGGACGCCTTAGGAGCACAAACTCGTGGGAGCTGGTGCTGGACACCAACGAGACGACCTGGGTGGAGCTGTCCCGGGAGGCCGAGCACGTCCAGGCCACCAGGCGGGTGTACTTCCAGTGCGTGCTCTCGGGACCGGGCACCGTCTGGTTCGACGACGTCTGGTTCGGTGAGCCCGGGAACTTCGGCAACCCGCCGTTCATCGTCTCCGTGCCCCCCCTTGACGCTGCCGTGGGAGTGGAGTACACCTACCGGGCCAGGGCGGTGGACATGGAGGGTGACGGGTTCACCTACGACCTCTACAGGGGCCCGACCGGGATGACGGTCTCCCAGGAGGGGGACGTGAACTGGACCCCCACCCAGGTCCCCGAGGAGGCGGTGAAGGTGGTCCTTCGGGCCACCGATGACACTGGCCTCTCGTCGTATCAGGACTTCTTCCTCAAAGTGGCGGAGGAGCCCGTGGTCCGTCCCGTCCACGCCTACGCGTACAGCGGGTACGACGATCCCTTCAACGACCACGTGTCCAGCGAGAGGTACGGGGCCCTGCTGTGGTTGATGGGGGTCCTGGCCGAGGAGAACCCTGAGGTCACACCCACGGTGGACGTGCTGTTCTCCGGGGGCGACCTGCGCGAGCCGGGCCCGAACAAGGCCTCGGTCATACTGGCCTTGCAGGAGGACGAGGGTGTCGAGGACTACATAAGCCTGGGCTACTCGGCGTTCCACGAACCCACCTACGATACTAACCCCCTGTACGACCCGACGTACGGGGCAATGTCCTGGAACGACAGGCTGGTGGCCCTGGACGCGTTGCTCGCCCGGGCACGGGACCCCCTCACCGGGGAGGACCTGCCCTCCGGTGCGGGGGGTCTCCGCCTGG
>CP070808.1:713824-716287 GCA_020343715.1 Thermoplasmata archaeon | reverse complement strand
ACAAGCGCATCAACTGGTACCTCATCGACCGTGACGGTTTCTTCGACACCGATTGGACCATAATAGACAGTGGCTTCGAGGTGACGGACAACAACGGTGACTTCGACCTGACCTTCCTGGTTCCTGACAACGAAGTGAACGGTTGGATCATGTTCGAGGCCGTCGTATGGAGCGAGGAGGAGGGCAGGAAGGAGCGGATGGAGTCCACCGAACCTCTGCTCGACGCGGGCTTCTTCCCCCGGGACGAGAACATCGAGATCACCATAGGAAGGGTCCACAAGGACAACCCAGTCGAGCTCCGGGCCACCGTCCCGCTCCCCGAGAGCTACTACATCGGCCAGTTCTTCGCCGTGTTCGACGAGGAGACGGGCCTGACCCAGTGGGGACAGCCCATGGGGCTGGGTCCCATGTCCGACGATTTCAACATCATGCCCCTGCCTAAGATGGGTCCCGACCTCTTCGGCATGGACAAACAGCTTCCCGAGTTCTTCCCAGAGGACCAGTCCATCGCCTTCATGGTCCTTAGCGTGGACCTGGAGGCCTTCAGGATCCAGATGAACTACGTCATGATGGGCTATGGCGAATCCTCCACCAAGGGCGTGGATGTCAGCCAACCCAACGAACCGGAGCCCATCCACTCTGGTTCCGAGGGAACGCTCGAGTTCGAGGTGGAGAACACGGGTGCCGGGACCGACGAGTACAGCATCGAGCAGATGACGGGCTCCGAATGGCTCACCTGGGACGCGGAGATGATAACCGTGGAGCCCTCGGAGTCGGGGACCTTCACTGCGACCGTCGTGGTGCCCCCGGGCGTCAACGAGAACCGGTACTACTTCAACATGACCGTCACCTCTGAGACCGACCCAGGTGTTAGCAAGAGCATCGAGCTCTGGGTCGACGTCATGGTCAACGGGGTGGATGTCTCGATAGTGGATGACGAGATGAGCGCCTTCCCGGAGGAATCCGTTGAGTTCATCGTCTCTATCGAGAACACTGGACAGGGCAACGACACCTACACCATCGTTCTCGACGGGGATGGAGCCTCATGGGCGACCCCCAGCCATACCACCATCACGCTCCAGGAGGATGGGACGGCCGATATAATCGTGCATGTCTCCGTGCCTGAGGACGCTGACGAGGCCACCTATTCCATCTCGCTGACGGCAACCTCCGAGGACGGGGTTACCAATGACAGCGTGTCGATGGCCGTCAACGTCATGGTGGACGGCGTCGACGTGGAGGTAAGCTCGGACCTGGAGGACGCATGGAGGGAGGTCCTGGTATCTGTGTGGTTCAACGTGACCAACACCGGCCAGGGCTCGGACACATTCGCCCTCACGGTGGAGACGGACAAGACTGGATGGTTCGTCCTCTCCGAGACCTCGATCGAAGTGGCGGAGGGAGAGACCGAGAGCGTGCTCATGGAGATCACCCCTCCGGACGATGCGGATGCGGGCTTCTACGAGTTCACCCTGACGGCGACCTCCGCGAACGGAGAGACCAACGCCTCGGCCACCACATCGGTCCACGTGAGGGTGCCAGGCGTACATCTCTCCGCCAAGAACAACTCCGGTTCCGGTTACCGGGGCGACCAGATCATCTTCGAGTTCGACCTCACCAACACCGGTCAGGAGCGGGACGTGTTCACCCTATCCCGGGAGGACGCCGACTGGGCCGAGTCCGTGTTGTTCAACGCCAACCCCGTGGCCCTGGACCCAGAGGAGGTGGGTCTGGTGACCGCCACCCTCATGCTCGGGGACAACATCGACCAGGGCGTATACAAGTTCAAGGTGAGAGCCACCTCGAGCGACGGGATGGCCGACTCCTCCAACGAGCTGACCGTAACCGTAACCGTCAACGGGTTGGAGATATCCCTGTCGGTCGACTCGATCACCATCACCAAGGGAAAGGACAAGGAGGTCACCTTGACCATCACCAACACCGGCCAGGGGAGCGACACCTTCAACATCCTGCTCACCGGTGATGCTTCCAACTGGACCACCGCGGGAACGACGGTGGTGACCCTGGAGGAGGGTGCCTCCGAGACGGTAACCCTCTCCATCGCCCCCAGCAAGGAATCGAAGGGCGACCACGCCTTCCTGGACATAACCGTTGTGTCCTCCGATCCGGCATTCAACGAGAAGGTCCAGCTCCAGGTGGTCCTCAAGGAGGCCGAGGAGGAGGGAGGCATCTCGACCGGTGTGATCATCGCGATCGTGGTCATCCTCATCATCATCGTGGCCCTGGTCGTCTACATGATGCAGGCCAAGTCCGACTAGGCGACCCCCGTCACCTCCAGGTAGACGAAGCCCGATGAGCCGTCGTATCGGACGATGACCTTGAGGTCCAGCTCGTCCCCCACCTCCCAACCCGACAGATCGAAGGAGGGTCCCACCAGGACAAGGACGGCGCCCCCATCTGTCCCATCGGGCTCTCCCACGAGGCACCACCAGTCCTCCCCGT
>CP070808.1:711258-713724 GCA_020343715.1 Thermoplasmata archaeon | reverse complement strand
GTACCCCATGACCTTCAGTCTCCGGTCGTAGGTCCGGTCCAGGGCCATCTTGGTGAGGGGGTAGGCAAGGGCCAGCACCACCACCACGATGAGTAACCCCCACAGGGCCGTCGGGTTGGCCTCGAAGAAGCCGGGATCCTCCGTCTCCTGCTTCTTGATCTCGAAGCTCACCTCGCCCACGTTGCCGGCGTAGTCGGTGGACTGGAGAACCACCAGGGTGGTCTTGTTCTTGCCCAGGAGCACGGGGTAGCTGAACTCGCCGTTCTCGTCAACGGGGATGACCTCGATGACCGAGGGCTCCTCGTCCTGGGGAGGTCCGTACAGGATGCGGAGGATCGCCGTGGGCTCGGTGTTGCCCGTAACGGTGACGAAGCTGGCCTCGGTGCGCATGAACTCGCCCACCAGGCCGTCGATGAAGATGTCGGGCGGGAAGGTGTCCAGCGTGACGATCCTGTGGATGGGCCTGGTGTTGCCCGCCACGTCGGTGACAAGGATGTTGACGGGGTTGTCGCCCTCCTCCAGGTTGATCTGCTCGCTGAAGTAGCCCTCCACCACGGCGGTGAAGCGGCCGTTGACGTAGACCGTCGCGTCCTCCTCCGTGTGCCCAGTCACGTTGATGACCCTCTCTTTGACGATCTCGCCGTCGATGGGCAGGAGGTCGTCTATGACGGGTGGCGTGGTGTCGATGACTATAGGCACCATGAGGGTGGCCTCGTTGCCGGCCCAGTCCTTGGCGTAGAACTCCAGTTCCGTCGCCCCCTCCACGAGGAGGGTGAAGTCGGTGTCGAAGGCGGAGTTCTCCAGACCTATCCATATGCCATTGACACGGATCTGGGCGTTGAGCACGTCGGGGTCCGTGGAGCCGGATATCTTGAAGACCGAGGAGTTTACCACGGCGTCGGGCTTCGGCTCGAACACGTTGATGCGCGGCGGGTCGGGGTCGTAGTAGACCTTGTGGGTGATGACCCTGTGGTTGAGGGCGATGTCCACCGCGTCGATGATGATGTGGTTCCAGCCCCGAAGCAGGCTCACCGTGTGGGACCACGTCCCGTCGGCCTGGACGGGGACGGGGGTGCCGTCCACCGTCATGGTGACGCCCTCCCGGTCTGTGACGCCCCCTATCTGGACCGAGTCCACGTTTGTATAGAGCTCGTCCTGTGGATGTCTGACCACCACGATGGGCGGTAACGAGTCCAGCGTTATCTTGCGGGTGGCGTTGGCGATGTTGCCCGCGTAGTCCGTGGCGATGAGGACGATGTTGTTGATGCCCTCGTTCAGCTGGATGGCCTTGTTGAAGGTGCCTCCGAAGGCGGGCAGGACCTCACCGTTGAGTGTGAGGGTCACGACGTCGGGGTCGGTGGTCCCCAGCACCGTGAGCTGGGACTGGTTCGTGATGATGTCCGTCAGAGGCTGGATGATGGTCAGGTTGGGGGCGGTCGTGTCCACCGTCACGTTGGTGATGGTGACGTTGGCGTACATGCCACCGGGCCAGTTGGCCCAGTCGAAGGCCCTAACGTAGATGGTGACGACGCCGTCGGGGGCGGGGTCGACGTAATGCTCCCATGCCGAGGTGCCCGTGGCGTTCTCCCAGTGCTTCAGGTGCCAGGTGGGGTTCGGGTCGAAGCTGACCTGGACGACATTTGCGCCCGAGTGGGCGTCCAGGCAGGAGCCCGAGATGGTCAGGTTGTCGAAGTTCTGCACGTGGTTGGAGCCGGGGGTCTCGACCACCAGGTCAGGGGTCTGGATGTCGTGGAACAGGAGGTCCTCTATCATGTCCCGGTCGAAGTCGAAGGAGGCGCCCGTCAGGCGCTGGGTGCCGCCAAGCAGGTAGGGGGTCATGGAGTGTCGGAGCGTTGTCCTCGTCTCCCGTACCCGCCAGTCCCACTCTGTGTGGTTGCCCATGTGTCCCTCGTAGTCCGTTGTGTACGCGAAGAGCACGTTGTTCGCCGTGTCCTCGAACTGCACGGTGTTGTACCGGCAGGGGATGCCGTTCTGCCAGGTGGCGTGGAGGTTCAGGTACCTGAATGAGGTGATCATGTAGGCGCCGCCGGAGACCTGGGCGTTGCCCTTCCTGTGGGTGGTCCTGAAGATCTCCAGGTTGGTGTTGGTGGTGCTGTAGTCGAACTGGGTCTGCTCGTTGACGCAGTATGAGTCCTCCAGCGTGGCGCAGTTGAAGTTGCGGAACTGGATGCCGCCGCCCTCGTTGGCGCGAACGTACCAGTGGCGGAAGACCGGGCGGTCCCAGTGCTGGTTGTCGAAGGATAGGTAGACGCCCTGCCCTCCGTTGCCGATCGAGGTGACCCGGTCGACCCACTTGGCCAGCATCGAGGATGCGTAGGCCCTCACCCACACGCCGTTGTTGGTGTTGTTGTGGGCGCGGATGTCATCGATGCGGAACTCCACCACCCGGACCTGCAGGTTGGCGTTTAGGCCGTCCTGGGAGTTCCTGTAGAGCTCGTTGCTCTG
>CP070808.1:708663-711158 GCA_020343715.1 Thermoplasmata archaeon | reverse complement strand
CCTCACCTTCACCCACGCCGACTGGGAGGCCGACACCCCATTCTTCCGCATGTGCAGGAAGGCGTGGGAGTGGTACATGGCCTCCCTCAAGCAGTTCTGCGAGACGGGCAGTGGCACGCCCAGCTGAGGTCGACGGAGGCCTCAGGTGTCGTCCTTGAAGTGCTCGGCCATCACCTTGCGCTGGGCCTTCCTGAGGATCTCGGACATGGTGGCGATGGAGACGCCGAACATCTCGGACAGCTCCTTCAGGTCCGTCTTGCGGGGGCTGTCGAAGTAGCCCCGCTCGTAGGCTATCATGAGCACGTCCTCCTGGTAGCCCGTCATGTACATGTCCGGCTCCAGGGTGGTGAGCTTCATCAGCGTGACCTCGTGGCCCAGGGCCTCCAGCTTGCCCATGGCCTGGCGCACCGTCTCCCGGTCCTTGGAGATGATGCGCTGGATGATGCAGCCGTCCTCGTCCATCCTGACCTCCACCAGGAAGGTCTCCGAGCCCACCATGCGGCAGCAGCCCAGGCAGACGTTGGTGGTCACGATGCCCTTGAGGATCCCGGGCTCCACGGTGTCCAGGTCCATGGCGTCCACCGTGGGGTTCGCATCCATGTCGCCCCTCACGTGGTCCTCCTGCTCGGGGGGCACTCCGATCTCCACCAGGTTGCGGCAGCCCCCCTCCTCCATCTCCCGGCAGTCAATGACGGAGATGGATGCGCTGTACTTCTGGATGAGCTCCTTGCGCCACTCCTCGTGGGCGTTGGTCTTGAAGATGGCCTCGAGCAAGGGAATCGACCGGACCCTGCAAGCAACTGGTGGCCCTTAACCTTTAGCGTCAGGCACCTCTCAGGGCCTCCAACGCCTCCTCCAGCACCCGGGCGAAGACGTCCACGTCCCCCGGGGTGTTGTACACGTAGAAGGTGGCCCGCACGGCCCCCTCCATCCCGTGCTCGGCGAACCAGGCGTGGTTGCAGTGCTGGCCCGTTCGGACGGCCACGTTACCGATCTCGTCCATGGCCATGCCCACCTCGTGGCTGGCCACGCCCTCGACCGCCAGGGTGAGGATGCCCGATCTCTCCGCCGGGTCCGCTGGCCCCACGACGGAGACGCCCGGGATGTCGGCGACCGCCTCGGTGGCCCTGGCGTTGAGGGCCACGTCGTGGGCCCATACCTGGTCCAGACCCAGCTCCCGGAGGTACGCGACGGCCGCCTCGGTCCCGTAGATGCCCGCGTAGTCCTGGAGGCCCGCCTCGAACCTATGGGGGGGCGGTTGGTACTCGGCGCCCCCCCGGGTCACGTTGACCACGGTGTCGCCGCCCACGTTGTAGGGGTCCAGGCCCTCAAGCACTTCCTGTCGGCCCCATAGGACGCCCACCCCCGTGGGCCCCAGCATCTTGTGGACCGAGAAGGCCAGCAGGTCCACGCTAAGGGCCCCCACGTCCACGGGCCGGTTCGGGACGCTCTGTGCCGCGTCGGCGAAGACCAATGCGCCCGCATCGTGGGCGATGTCCGAGATGGCCTCCATGGGCATGGTGTAGCCGTCCAGGTTGGTGGTGTGGGCCATAGAGACGAGACGGACCCCTCCCCCCGACACAGCGTCGGCCATGCGGTCGGTGTCGAGGGTTCCGTCGTCCTCTGAGGGCAGGATGGTCAGGTCGATGCCTGCCGTCTCACGGAGCCTCAGCCATGGCACCATGTTGGAGTTGTGCTCCCTGTCGGAGATGACCACCCCGTCGCCCCTGCCCAGCCCCAAACCGTGGGCCACCAGGTTGATGGACTCGGTGGTGTTTCGGGTGAACACCACGCCCTCCGGCCTAGGGGCGCCTATTAGTCGGGCGACGGTGGCCCGCGTCCGCTCGACCCGACGGGTCACCTCCGAGGCCAGGGCGTGGATGCTCCGACCGGAGCATGCCGAGTGCTGGGTGTAGTACTCGGAGACGGCCTCGATGACAGGGGTGGGCTTGAGGCTCATGCACCCGCTGTCCAGGTAGACGAGGGGTGGCCTGGGCGAGTGGTCCCTGGTGAGAACCGGGAAGTCCCTCCTGATCGCCTCGGCGTCCAACACCATCCTCTGACCTCCGTCCGTCGGCCTTCCGATGGGATGGGCTGAAGCGGTATTTAACTGAGGCCCCTATTCGGGCCCATCACGCGCCGGCGATCACGTCATTGAGGTACTTCTCGTCGTAGTCCACGCTCTGCAGGAACTCGAAGAGGGTCCGGTGCCTTATTGTCCGCTTCCACATCTCAGTCGTCACCAGCTTCTTCGTCTTCACGATCCTCGTAACCTCTGTGCCCCGTACGCCCTCTATGCTATCGATATGCTCCTTTATCATGGACGCCAGGGTGTCAGGGCTGCGGCTGAGGACCGATAGCAGGATCGACCTGTCACCTTCCCTGAAGATGCAGGCAAGGTAGGTCACCACGTTCTGCTTTGAGGGTTTGATGCCCTTGATGGCGTCGTAGACGGAGTTGCACCTGCTCGGCTCGCACTCTACCGTGACGGTGAA
>CP070808.1:706058-708563 GCA_020343715.1 Thermoplasmata archaeon | reverse complement strand
CCCCCCCTCAACGACATATCACCGCTGCCACCCACCCGTTACGTGGCGGGCATCGCCGCTGTGGCCATGCTCATAGTGTGCTTCGTTCCCGCTCCCTTCACCTACGCGGTCCTGGAGGCGGACATCGATCCCATGTTCGAGGAGCCCGAGGTCCATGCGTTCCCAGACGAGTGGGTGAACAACACCCTGGTCCTTGTGAACACTGGCAATACCAGGCTCGATGCTCAGATACGGATCCAGGACACCACAGGTTGGAGCGTCAAGTTCGAGAAACGGATCGAGTTCCCAGATGGTATCAGGAACTGGAGCGAACCCTTCGACGTCCTAAAGGTAAGGTCCACGAACTTCACCACCTACGTGAACCTCAGCGTCTCCCCGAACCCCGACCAGGAGCTGGGTGACTCAAGGCACTTCGTGGTGGAGATCAAGTACGTGTCCCCCGCACCGACACAGTCCTCCGGGAGGGGCGACGCCAGGTTCCGTGCCACCGTGGGATGGATCGAACCACGGCAGGTGCCCGGGGACAGCACCATCCCCGTCGACTGGGTGGAGGGCTTCGAGGTCCGGTTCAAGAACCAGGTGAGGCAACCCGACAACGGCACCACCAGGTTCGACATGGCCTTGAACGTGGAGGGCGGGCTCCGGTACACCATGACCGACGCCTCGGTGGAGGACATGACCCCGGAGGAGGTCAACACCACCCCACCGCTGTCCTACATCGACCTTCCGAACAACGGGACCGCCGTTCTGATGATCTGGGTCTACGCACCCCCGGGCACTCCAGAGACGACGGGCCTTCGGGTCGACCTCTGGGTCGCGAAGTCCGGGATGCCAGGGTCAGCGACGCGTTTGGGCTTCAACCTGGACGTGGGTACGGTGGACTACGACGTGTCCATAAAGGCGACCAGCGTCGAGTGGTTCTTCACGCCTGGTACTGAGAAGAACATCACCTTCAATCTCACGTCCCACAGCAATGTGGACACCTTGGTCACCATCAACCACACCCTGACCGGACCTGACTCGTTCGAGATCATCGAGACCCCGGAGAGCCCCAGGGTCCTGAGCCCGGACGATTCCGAGATCCTCACCTTCGTGGTCTTCGCGAACGGTGATGTGGACGACGAGGTGACCCTGGAGGTCACCATCCATTTCGGGATACTGCAGAGCTCCACCGTCGGCACCAAGCTGACGATAGTCTCAGGCTAGCGCCTGCGGGTCCTGATGACAACGACGATGGCGACGGTCAGGGCAAGGATCGACATCAACGCACCGAAGCCAGGGGTCTCCTCCGGCTCGCCCACATGACCCTCCCACTCGAGGGCGCCGATGTGGGTGCGATACTCCTTCGGGAGGTCCTCGTACACTCCGGTCCAAACAGGGTCCTGTTCCCAGTCCTCTCTGGACGGATCATAGATAGTCACCGTCAGCTCGCCATCCAGGTAGCTGAGAGCGTGGTAATCTCCGGGCATGATCCTGATGGACCCGATGTCCTCCTCCATGAGCTCCCCGGACACCGTGTGGACGCCCACGAGGTAGGTCACGTTGCCTTGGTTGCTGAAGTTATGGGCAACGCCCACGAACATAGGCTCGCTGAGGCGGCCAGCGTACTCCCTGATGGCCCAGCCATCCCCCGATGACACCTCGGTCATGTTCTGTCCCCACCTGAGCTCGAGGTCCAGGGTCTGGGTGTCGTTGTCCCCTTCCTCCAGTCCGATACCGTCCCCGATAACGAAGTAGATGCCCGACAGGTCCGGAACGGTGGCCACCGAGAGGCCCATGTGGTTCTCCTGGTCGATGAAGTGGACGTTATAGGAGGCCTTACGGACGCCTACGTCGTGGGCGGGAAGGTCCACCTCCGCCCCCTCGAACTCCCCCAGTTCGTGGATGTCCCAGGCGTACTCCTCGTGGGCGTGGAGGATGTCGGTCTCCACGTGGCCATGGGGGCCCTCCAGAAGGCCACCCGAGTCGTCCACGAAGAACATCTCCTCGGAGTGGACGTCGATGACGAAGGGACCCTGAGGGGGCTTCTCCTTGACCTCGATGCAGCCGGCTGTGGCGACGATGAGCAACACTACAAACGTGATTGCCAGGAGCGGGATGGGTCGCCGCATGCCGGGTGTACCGGAATGCCCTATAAAATATATTCCGTGCCGGCCTCTCCCGGTCCTTGGGAGGCCCCTCCAGTGTTGGCATCTGAGAGCCCTATCAGAAAGTTTAACTACCCAAGGCCCGCTTTGGCAAATCACCCTTGGAGGCAAATAGTCCAATGAAGTGCCAACCGATTTCTCAGGTGCCTGATGGGCAGGTCCCAGACCTACCTGTCGAGGTGACCGGCTCCGACTATCCGGAGATCTCGGACCGTTTCCCGTTCCTCGTGATCGACTGCTGGGCGCCCTGGTGCGGTCCCTGCAAGCAGATTACCCCAATAGTGGAGGCCCTGCACGAGCAGTACAAGGGCACCATGACCTTCGGTTTCCTCAACACCGACGAGAACCAGGAACTGGC
>CP070808.1:703440-705958 GCA_020343715.1 Thermoplasmata archaeon | reverse complement strand
CGCCTACGCCGCCTACAGGTTGTCATTGAGGATGCAACCCAAGCGGCGGTTCGCGGGCAAGATGCTGGCGGCAATACTCATCGCAATGGTCGCCTTCAGCATCGTTTATGTATGGATATTGTCGCTACCGCTGGTGGCATAGGAGGTGCTCGATTTGGCAAAGGTTGGAAGGGACCCCAAGGGAGACAGGAAGACCCCTAAGTGGGCCAGGCAGCTGGCCCGGCGGATGGACCCGGGGGTCGTGAGCCTGGACCCCGCCGAGCTCCGGCTCTACGACCGGGATGCGGCGCCCCTCCCGGCCTCCGCCAAGTGGGCCTTCAACCCGGTCCCCGACGCGGTCGTCCGTCCCAAGAGCCCGGACCAGGTCCGCAGGGTGGTCCGATTCGCCGTCAAGGCCGGTGTGCCCATCGTGCCCCGGGGTGCCGCCACCTGGGGCTTCGGAGGGGCGGTGCCGGTCAACGGTGGCATAGTGTTCGACCTCCAGGGCCTCTCGGACATAAGCGTGGACAGGGACACCATGACGGTGACGGCGGGCGCGGGGGCGATATGGCGCGACGTGGCCGACCTGGCCCGAAGGCGGGGCTACATGCTCCCCGCGTACCCCACCTCCGCCCCGGGGTCCACCGTGGGGGGTTGGATCAACACCGGCGGCGTGGGCGTGGGAGCATACAAGTACGGCGGCATCGACCGGCAGGTCAGGGCCCTCCGGGTGGTGCTGCCCAACGGCGAGCTGGTCCGCCTCGGCTTCGACCGGGTGATACCCAACAGCTCCGGTTACGACCTCAAGTCCCTGATCATCGGTTCCGAGGGCACCTTGGGGGTGGTCACTGAGGCCACCTTGGAACTTGTGCCCGCCCCCGAGACCACCCGACCCCTGGCCGCCGGGTACCCGTCGGCCAAGGAACTGGGTGACTTCGTCCAGCTCCTGGCCAGGAGCCGGGTGACCCCCTTCCACGTCTCCTTCTACGACCCGGCCCACCTGTCCAACCTGGAAAGGCTCGGTGAGACGGTCCCCTACGGAGGGGGCCTGGTGAGCCTGATGTTCGAGGGCTACTCCTCGTTGGTGGAATGGGAGTGGGAGGCCACGGCCGAGCTGGTGCGAAAGGCGGGGGGCGAGGTGGCCCGAGAGGAGTATGCGAAGACCACCTGGGACGACCACCTGTTCGACCTCCGGGTCGCCCGGGACGGTCCCACGCTGCTCATGAACGAGGTGTTCGTGCCCCTTTCAAGGACCACCGAGGTCATGGCGGGCATGGCCCGCATCATCGAGGGGCACGGCGTGCCAGGGGGCATCGTTGGCACCGCCGCGTCCCGGTCCACGGCGTCGCTGATGCCGTACGCCCTGGTGGACGAGCGCCAATGGTCCACCTTCTTCGCGTACGGTCTGGTGGACGAGTTCGCCCAGCTATCCCTTGACCTGGGAGGTCGGCCCGCTGGCGTGGGGCTCTGGATGGCCTACCAGATGCCCAACCTGCACGATTGGGCCCTGGACGCCATGAAGGCGGTCAAGCGGGCCTTGGACCCCAAGGACCTGATGAACCCCGGGAAGCTGGTGCACGCGGTGTCCAAGTTCGACCTGGCCATCCCCGCCGGGATGATGAACCTGGGCACCAAGAGCATCTCCATGGTCCATGCCCTTCTGGCCGACCAGAGGAAGGTCAGGAGGACCGCTCCCGTCGATGGTCCGACGGGCACCTCCTCCGAGGAGGCGGACATCGTGGAGGAGGAACGTGCCGAGGACCTGGTCGACGCACCGCCCGGGACCGCTGCCCCAGATGAGGAGAGCAAGGAAGGTTGAGCCATTGCAGTCGGCAGGCACCATCAAGGCAGACGCCAAGGCCCGGAAGGGGGCCAGGAGCAGTCGGGGCAAGGACGCCCCCGGCGTCCCTCGGGCCATGGAACGGCCGCCCCCCTTCGCCGACGAGCTTTGGGCGTGCATCCACTGCAACTACTGCTCGGCCGAGTGCCCCACCGCCAGACAGGTGGGGTGGGAGTCGACCACGCCCCGTGGCAAGATCCGGATGCTCAAGCAGCTTGTCAACGCCTGGGACCCCAAGCGGGGTGTGGCCGTCCCCGAGGCCTTCGTCCGAGGGGTCTACGAGTGCACCTCCTGCGGGAGGTGCTCCGTGGTGTGCCACGTGGACATCGATTACCTGGCCCACAACGAGGAGATGCGGCGATGGCTGGCCAGGTCTGGATGCGGTCCGATGGAGGACCATGAGGTGCTGGTCGGGTCCTTGGCGAACTATCGGAATCCCTACCTCTCCCCCCGGCGGGACCGGGCCCGGTGGGCCGAGGGCCTGGACCTGCCCACCAAGGGGGACGTCCTCTACTTCGCCGGCTGCTCCGACAGCTACGTCCATCCCGATGTGGCCCGCAGGACAGTGGCCGTGCTGAGGGCATTGGGCCATGAGGTGGCCTACATGGGCACGGAGGAGCCCTGTTGTGGCTCGACCGCCGCGAGGCTGGGCCTGGACGGCCCCTTCGCTGACCTTGCGGGCGATGTGGTCGCCGGTAT
>CP070808.1:700821-703340 GCA_020343715.1 Thermoplasmata archaeon | reverse complement strand
GGAAGCAGGGGGAGGGGGAGGAGCTGTCGGTACCCCTCACAGCCCGGCAGCTGGAGGCGTTCATACGCCTGGCCGAGGCGTCGGCCCGGGTGCGCCTGTCGGAGTTCGTCACAAGGGAGGACGCCGACCGGTCCATCCGCATCGTGGACTACTTCCTGAGGAAGATCATGGGCGGCGAGCGCTTCGACATCGACGTCATCGCCACCGGCATCAGTCACTCCCAGCGGGAACGGATGCGCATCCTCCTCGACATCATCGACCAGTTGACCCGTGGTGGCGAGTCCCCCAGCGAGGACGACATCCTCGCCGAGGCGGAGGCGGTCAACATCGAGCGGTCCCAGGCCAAGGCGGTGCTAGACCGGCTGAAGGCGGACGGCCGGATCTACACGCCCAAGGCGGGTCACTACCGGGTCATCTAGTTCGCCTGGACGCGACTTATTGCGGAAACTATTTGAACGCTGGCAACAGCTTATCTTATACCCCTGGTGGTGAGACAACGATCTACGTCAAGGTACACACGCGCCGCGGCCACATCTGCGCTGCGGCCTGCGACGAAGAGCTCCTTGGCGAGACCCTCGAAGAGGACCCCTACCACGTCACCATCAAGGAGGACTTCTTCGGTGGAGATCTCGTCGAGGACGACGACGAGGCGACCTCGGCCCTGTTCCAGCGCTCCACCTCCCTGAACCTCTTCGGCGAGAGGGCGGTGGCCATGGGCATCGAGGCCGGGTGCATCGACCCCGACAACGTGGTCAAGATAAAGGGGGTCCCCCACGCCCAGATGTTCGAGGTGTGAGGCCCTTCACGTTCGGTCAGGACCCCTGGGACCCGATGACCAAGCCCTCAGCAGTACTTTTCAGGACCGTGAATGGCGCACAAACGGTTATTAACCAGCCCCTCGTTATTTGCGGTTGGAGGACTCTACGTTGAAGGTGCTGGGGGGTTCAGCATCGCCGTTGCTGGCAACCCGCCTCGCGAAGGAGCTGGATGTGAGCCTGGGGAAGGTCGACACCAAAAGGTTCCCCGACGGAGAATGTTATGTCCGCATCCATGACGACCTTGAACGCGAGGACGTGATACTGGTCCAGAGCACTCTCAGCGACCAGGAGGTCGTCGAGCTGCTCCTCCTCCAGGACGCAATCCAAGAGTATCGGGTCCGCTCCCTCATCACCGTCGTCCCCTACTTCGGCTACGCCCGTCAGGACAAGCTTTTCAACAATGGTGAGGCCATATCCTCACGGGCCCTCATCCAGGCCATCCAGCGGAACACGGACACCGTGCTGCTGGTGGACGTCCACAACCTCATGATCCTCACCTACTTCGACATCCCCGTGGAGAACATCTCCGGGATGCTCCAGATCGCCAACTACCTGAAGGACGCCGGGGCCGAGATGGTCCTGTCCCCTGACGAGGGCTCTGTCTCACGGGCACGCATCGTGGGGCAGATCATCGGGACCTCGGTGGACTACCTGGAGAAGACCCGCATCGACGGGGAGACCGTCAAGATCACCACCAAGATGCTGGACGTCTACCGCAAGCGGGTGGCCATCGTGGACGACATCATCGCCACCGGAGGTACGATCGTCGAGGCGGCCAAGCAGCTCAAGGACCAGGGCGCGAAGGAGGTCATCGCCGCCTGCACCCACGGCCTCTACGCCCAGGGCGCCCTCGAGAAGCTGGAGAAGGTGGTGGACACCATCGTCTCGTCGGACACCATCGAGAACGAGACCTCCGCCGTTTCCGTCGCTCCGGAGCTGGCCAAGGCCATCAAGAACTACCAGTAGCTTTCTTTCGGTACCAACGTTCCCCAAAGCTTTAAGAGAGCGGACGCGTTAATTAGAGGCACTGGGTGAGACAATGGTTTCCCGACGTTCACTGCCCGCCACGGTCCTCTCCGTCCTGGTCGTGGCCATGTTCCTCATTACCAGCATGGGAGCGGCGATGGGCCAGGACAGGCCGGACAAGACAGAGGACGAGTGGGTGCCCAACGCGGTCCAGCAGGGAGGAGAGGGCATCCCGCCCCAGATAACGCCGTACTACGTGAAGGCCGTCTCCGGTTCCGCCGTGGCCCAGGGGCAGCTGTCCCCCGTGGCCCTTCAGATCAACGATACCCTTGCCGAGATCCAAGTGCCAGGACCCACCTTCCCCCGAAGGACCCTCAGTAGGTGCGGCATCTTCGGGATGCAGATAAGCCTCCAGCACTCCTTGGAGGTCTACGGCATCAACATGGTCTCGGTGTGGGCCAAGTCGAACGAGGACGCCCAGAACGCCGAGTTCCGGGTCATCTTCCAGAGGAACGGCGGCCAGGTATCGAACATGTACACGAACCGGGCCATGCTGTCGAGTGTCCCCCTGGAGTTCTCCGTTCCGGACCCGCCGACCTTCACAGAGCCCCTGGTGTTCAGGACCGGGGACACCATGAGCATCGAGATCCAGTACAGGGCCTCCTCCAGGTACGTCGTGGGACCGGCCCCCAGCTGCGTGTTGCTCGCCAACAGCATCGCCCATGCCACCCGCAT
>CP070808.1:698193-700721 GCA_020343715.1 Thermoplasmata archaeon | reverse complement strand
GAGAATGAAGTCGTACTTGAACATGCCCTCCTTGAAGTAGAACCGCAGGTCGACGCCGTCGTAGATGCCTTGGTAGAGCACCTCGGCATAGCTGAAGGTGTCCCTGACCCATCTCTCCGGATCGTTGCCAAGGAAGAAGCTGGTGGGATTTCCGAGACGTCCTTGTCCCACGGGCTCGACTCCGTCGCATCCATCGAACACCATGTCGAAACGGACGGCCATGTGATTGTTGGACGATGAACGAGGGGCAACGGTCCCATCCTGGTCAGGCGTTCCCGTCAGAGTGAAAACGACTCGGTCTGGTGCAAACCCGATGGAAAGTGGGTCGCCGATGGCGTAGAACCGAATGCCGTCTTCCGAAAGCTGACCGTGGTTCTCGATGAAACCTCCGTCGATTTCTCCCAGGGCCGTCCTTATGTCCACCGGGAGCATGGCCTCTGAACCAATGGCATGTGGAGACACTCGCGGAACGTTCTCCTCGATGGCCGGGCCCTGTAAGGGTAGTTGGACCAGCGCTGAGTTGACCATTAGAAGAACCATCGCCGCTATCAGAAGCCTCCTCATCGACACATCACCCAATCTCCTTGCCTGTCTCTCCGCTCATTTCCCGAATATTATGGTCCGTCCCTTCAACCTCGATTGATGGACACCGCCTGTGTGGTCGATGTATTCCAGCGTCCCGTCGATGTTCGCCTCTGACCCAGACAGTCGCTCGAAGAGCACCGACACCGTCTTCCTCTCACCGGGACGGACGTTGCCCAGGGAGACCACGTTCCCTTCGAAATCGAGGGTCAGGGGCTCGACCCGATAGAGCCTCATAAGGTCCTCATCGTACTCGATAGAGATGGTCACGTCCGTAATGGTCTCGACCGTGTCATTCACCACGGCTGCCTTCAGACGCCCGTATCCCCTGTGATGGTCCACCGCTGTGAGGACCGATACCTCCTCAGGGGAGCCTTGAGGCCCGATATCCTCCCTTGACAGGTCGGAGGTCGCTTCCAATATGTGCCTGACCATTCCCTGGAGGTTGATCAGCGTTGATGGGTCGCCGGTCCATTCCTCGATGACCCCTGCGAAGGATGTCTCGATGCGGCCAACGGTAGATTCCATGCTCTCCCGGAGCTCCTCGTCCGGCTCCCCGTACACCACCACCGCCAGGTTCACGTACTGGCCCGCCGACAGGAGAACGAGGCTGTCACCGTACCTGATGGACTTGAGGGAGCCCCGCCGGAGCCCGTCCTGCATCAGGCCCTGTACCGCGATGAGCATGCTGGACATGAGGTCCAGATCCGCAATGGAGCAGTCCTCCCTAGAGCACTCCGCCATCAGCCTGCCGTCCCTGTGCACGACGAACACCTGCTCGATGAGGTACTTGGCGGCCATCTTCTCATCTGGTGCCAGAGGGGCGATACCAGCCACTACCTCCGGTCGGTCCGTACTTTTCCTGAGGTACAGTGCACCCACCAGGGAGACGATTATCGCCAAGAGGATAAGCAGGATGGGCAGCATGTCGGTGTCGCTCTCCTCTGGCCAATTGGGTATGATGATGTCCGTTCCCTCACCATCGCCCACGTGGCTGTGCGGGACGACCTGGTAGTAGTACTTACCACCCGTCCTCACGTCCCTGTCGATGTACGACAGGTCCGTTCCTACCTCTGCAAGGATCGTCATGTCGTCCGAGGAGGGGCCCCGCCAGACGGCGTATCCGGTCACCGGGGCCGTCCCGGTCAGCCTGGGGGGTTCCCAACCGAGGTGTACCTGACCGTCCTTGACCTTCACCGTGAACCCGTACGGCTTGCCCGGCACGGGCATGGGCGTGGCGCTAACCACGGCCGACCGTGGGCCCGTGCCACCGGCGTTCCTCGCCGCCACCTGGTAGAGGTACTCCATGTTGTTGTCGACCTGGGAGTCGACGAAGTCCGTCAACGGGCCGAACTCCACGAGCTGGACAATGCCCTCCTCGAATATGCCCCGGTACAGCACGTAACCGGTGATATCGGAACCTCCCGTATCTGTGGGAGGGGTCCAGCTCAGAACGACGAACCCGTCCCCCGGGACCGCCTCGAAGCTCTCCACGATCCCCGGTCGTTCCAGAGCGGTCGGGTCCTCCACCGTGACCTCCCTTATGGTGGAGGGAGTGGAGGGCCCCTGGGAGTTGAACGCCGTTATGCGGTAGAAGTAGGTCTGACCTATCTCGACGTCCTCATCCACGTACCCCAGGACATCTGTGACCTCGTGGAGCGGTTGGAGGTCGTCTCTCGTCGTGCCCCGGGAGATCCGGTACGTCAGGGTCTCGTCACCCGTGTAGTCCGGTCGTTCCCATGTGAGGTCAACGGTCCCGTTCACTGACCTGGCCGAGAACACGCTGACCACGCTGGGGGGACCCTCTGGCTTGCCGACGACGAACTCGCACATGGGCCCCTCCGTCCCCGCAGTCACCGTGGCCACGGCGAAGAGGTAGAACACGCTGTTCTCGAGGCTCGGCACGATGCGGTTGGTATGGTTCACCATCGTCATCGATATGAGGT
>CP070808.1:695536-698093 GCA_020343715.1 Thermoplasmata archaeon | reverse complement strand
GAGCCTCCTGTCCACCGCCAGCAGGAGGAGCTCGTCCTCCTCGACCTTAAGATCCTCGATCTCCTTCTGGACGTCCAGGTTCCGCTTCCGGAGCGCCGAACGGATCTGCTTGAGGTAGCGATGCTGCTCGTGGACCTCCCGGAGTGCGTGGAAGGGCCTGTCCCCTTCATAGTAGTCCAGGAGCATCGCCTCGGTGAGCACGTCCAGGATGCGGATTGGGTCGCGGATGTGGACCTTCAGGTGCTCTACGCCCTGGAGCTGGTCGATGAGCTTGCTGGTGTGCCGGTAGGCCTCCTTCGCCTTCCTGAGCATCTCGCCGATGAGGAACTGCTTGGTGCGCATGGGCTGCAGGTTGGCCAGCACCGCCAGGTCCCGCTTCTCGACCTTCCGAACGTGGGTCCCCGCGGTTATTGAGGCCTCCAGGGCCTGGAGCGCGTCCTCCAGCGTCGAACCCGCCGTTTCCAGGTCCTTGATGTCGTCCTCCCGCTCGGCGACCCGGAGCCAGACTTCCAGCCTCCTGTGGAGGAGGGCGTTGCGCTCCCGCGCGTCCCGGTCGGCCCGCTCGTAGACGTCCTCCCGCCAGTCCTCCAGCATGGCCAGCTGGTCGTGGTGGTCCTTCATCCTCTCCAGGGCGCCGTTGATATCCAGCACCTCGGCCTCCACGTCCTCGATGCGCTTCGTGACGGCGTCGTACTGGCACGCGGCCTTGAAGACGGACAGGTTCTCCACCGCGACGATGTCCTCCACCATCCGCCGCTCCAGGCCGCGGTGGAACAGGTGGATGCCGTGGCCAAGCTTGTCCTCCTCCGCGGAGAGCGTCCCGGCCATCTCCTCCATCAGGTCGTGGGCGGTCTTGTAGGAGTCCAGGAGCGACTTGCGCCTGCGCACCAGGCGCTGCTCGTGATGGCCCTCCCGTTGGTACTGGGCGATGCGGTAGTCCAGGTCCTCGAGGCGCTTGTCCAGCATCGGCCATCCCTGTCCCGGTGAAGGGGTCGGGCCGGCAAAAAGGCTTTGGTTCAACGGAAGCCGTCGAGGACGGCGAGCTTCTTCTGCCGGCGCATCTTCTCCAGGTATCCGTAGACGGTGCGGTGCTCCGAGCCCGAGAGGAGCATGTCCAGGGCGCGGCGGCCCACGTCGGTGCCCCACTCGTCGCCGATGATCCCCACGGTGTTGCCGTAGACGGATATGTAGCACTCGGAGAGGGTCTCCAGCACCCTGCGGGTCTTGCCGTCGGTGCCGATGAGGCGGGCCCGCATCCTGCGCACGTGGTTGGGCTTCTTGCCCACGTACTCGGTGATGTCCATGAGGTAGAAGTAGTAGTCGTCCCGAAGGAGCGAGAACGCGTGCTCGGGGCTGAAGCCCCTGCCGATGGCCTTCACTATATCAGCGGCCCTCATGGCCACGAAGGGGTCCTCGGCCCCCTCCTCGTTGACCACCACGGAGCCGTCGGAGGAGTCGATGTCCAGCTCCACCCCCGCCCGCTGCTCGATGTAGCGCTTCACCTCGCCCTTGGGGCCAATGAGGACGGCGACGCGTTCCATCGGTATTCGCACGTGGGTGGTCATGGGGCCGCACAATGCGGGGCCCCGTATTAGGCCTTTGTGGTCGAATATCGACCCAGGGCCACTGTGGAGACTCACGCGGTATGCCCACTGGGATAGATGTTCATCTCGGGGGGGCTATCCATCGTTGGGCCATTCCCACATATCCGGACCACAAGCATGTCCAGGATCTCCTTGCCATACTGACTCTCCCAGATCCTGAGGTTGCGATACCTACCGGCCCGACCCTTCTTGCCGGCCCTGGTGCGTATCCAGACGTTCCGGGCCATCAGGTTGCCCCTGGGCTTGCGTCCCATCCGGTACCCGACGAACTCCTCGTACGGGATGAACACCGATGGGTCGTACTGGAGCCCGTTCTCATATAGCCCTGGAGGGGCTCCGTGCCTGACCCTGCTGGCCCTCACGTACGAATACATCCCCCACGGGATGACGACCATCGCGGCGAGGGCGGAAAGGACCGCCGCGACGATTATGACCACTATAAGAGCCCTGTCATCGAACGCCCACGTGGCGACGACAATGAGAAGGACCCCCAACGAGATCCCGGTCGTGACCGAGAGGAAGTCCAACCAGATCGCCCTTATCTCCTTCAGCCTGGCGATCTCCATGTCGTCATTGATCTTGGGACCCCTTTCGAATCCACCCGCTGACACGAGCTCGCCATTGACCATGACAAGAGGATCGGTCAACCCCATTCCTAAACCCTCTTGACGGATTCCTTTGACCACAATGCGATATAAACGTTGGGAGAAGGTTGACGGAACGGTCTAGGATGGGGTCTACTCCTCCGTCCCCTCGTCGTCGTCGCCCACTAGGGCCTCGCCCCGCTCTTTTCCGGTGATGCGCATCCAGACGTCATCGACTGAGGTCTCGACACCCCTCCGGGACCAGAAGCGGGCCATGTTAGCCGCGTCCCGGTCCATTAGCTCCACCGCCCGGGGGTGCTTGATCAGCATGGCCTGGCCCAGGTCTATGAGGACGGGGTCGCCTTCAAC
>CP070808.1:692879-695436 GCA_020343715.1 Thermoplasmata archaeon | reverse complement strand
GTAGGTGTAGCCCGGGGGCACCCGCAGGCCGATGTCCACGGTGGACGCCTCGGGTATGGTGGGCGTCCATAGCGCCCCGATGTCCTGGTCCGTCAGGTTCTGGGTGCCGCCCGGCACCCCTCCACCGCTCCTGGCGATCTGAACCTGGTAGGTCACCGTCCTCCCCTCGGGCACCTCGGCCTCAAGGTGGACGAAGTGCCTCTGGGTCCCAGAGGGCAGGGTGCTCCCGTCTATCACGAAGGCGCCCACCCGCTCGTCCGGGGTCAGCTCGAGGGTCGAGAGGGCCACCGAGTCGACGGTGGGCCATCTGAGGGTTGCGGTGACGGACGCAGCGGGCTCGCTCTCAGGGAGCCTCACGACCACCAGGGTGTAGGTCCCGGTGGTGGGGTCGAAGCGGAACGCGTCCTCCACGTTGTCGGCGTCGAGCACGCCGGAGTTGAGGACGAAGTCGGAGGAAGGGAAGCCGTTGACCGCGTAGGTCATCTCGTAGTCCAGGGATATCATGTCGCCCAGGTTGGCCACCACTATCAGGTGCTCGCCCGCGGTGGAGGTGGTGTAGACCAGCGAGGGGTTCCTGCTGACCCCCGGGGCCGCTACGGACCCAGCGTCCCCCTCGGTGCCGAGGTTGCGGTAGAGCTCCCCGGGAGGGAACACGTAGACCCCGAGGGAGTAGGGGTACGTCCATTCCCTGGGCGGCGCCACACGGATATCGATGGTGTCCCGCTCGGCGAGGTCCATGGTGTAGGTGTGCAGGAACTCGTCGGCACGGAAGGTGAAAGTCATGTTGTCGGTGGCGGCCGTGAGGGACAGGGGTGAGTTCTCCAGCTCGACCACGTAGTGGGGGGAGCCGGACTCCACCTCCTCCCGGACGAAGTAGGTGGTCTGGAAGGACAGCTCATGGCCGTCCACGGCCATCAGTCCCACGGGGTTGTCGGCGGTGACGCCCTTCTTCGCCCCTGGGGCCTGGTGCCATCCCACGGGGTCCTGCCTGATCGGGTTGGTGTCGAGGGCGGTGCTGTGGAGGCTATGCCAGAGGGCGCCCTCGTCGTTGGACAGCCGGCTTCCCACCAGGTTCCAGGTGTTGGCCTCGGCCTGGAACTGGAACAGGTCCTCGACGTTGTGCTCGTTGAGGTCGCCCCTGAGGGGACTGTCGTCCACCAGGGTTCTCCCCTGGACGCTCACCTCCAGGGTGAAGGGGATGTTGTCCCTGGCCGCGAAGTTGACGATGACTATGGCGTAGACGCCGGTCTCCGCGCAGGTGAACACCACGTTCTGTTCCGTGTTCATGCCCCCGCGGGACATGGCCACGGGCTCGCTTGCGTACTCGGGCAGCTCGCCGGATATGGAGTAGTACATCTCGCCCGGTGCGAACACGTACATGCCAAGGTCGTAGTCGTAGTTGTAGCCCGGGTCCACCTGGAGCCGGAAGTCCGCCGTGTGGGACGTTTGGAGGTTGATCTCGTACAGGCCGAATATGTCGGCGTCCGTGATGGACCCCGAGGTGGTGCCGTTGGTCGATGTGATCGTGCCGGTCGGATGGGCGAACTGGATCGAGAACGGGACCACGGTGCCACCCTTCTCGTACTCCTCCCGGATGAAGTAGTTGGAGATGGAGGAGAGGGCCCTTCCGTTGATGGCGATGATGCCGACGGGGCTGTCGTCCGACAGCTCGTCCTTGGCGATGGTGTTGCTGTCCGCAGTTGGCCAGTGCAGGCTGTGGGTGAAGGTCCGGTCGACTTCGTCCCGGGCCTTTACCACCGCGGCGCTCCACTCGTTCACGGGTGGCGTGATGCGGTAGAAGTCCATCAGGTTCACGCCGGTTAGGGTCTCCTCGTCCAGCTGACCGTCGTTGAGGGGAAGGCCGTTGAAGCCCACCTCCAGCTCGAACCGGATGTTGTCCGGCACGCCCTCGTTGAGCAGCACGATGAGATAGGTGCCAGCCTCCTGGGCGACGTGCACGAGGGCCTGCTCGCTGTTCTCGCCCGCATCGGATACGGCGATGGGCTGGGTCCCTCCCTGGCCCTCGAACTGGTGATAGCGACCGGTGGGGGAGAAGAGGAGGAGGCTGAAGTGGTAGTTGTAGGTCCATTCCGGCGGGATGCGGAGCCGCAGGTCCAGGGTGTCCCGCTTGATCATGTTGATCTCGTAGGCGAACACCACCGCCTCGTTGCCCAGGTTGCCCGTCACCGTCTGGCTGTTGCTGCTGAGGGTGGGAAGGCCCTTGCGTAGCTGGAGGGCGTACGATGGTGAGTAGACGGCCAGCTCCTCCGATACGGTGTAGGGGGTGTCGCCCGGGAGGTCGTAGCCGTTGATGGCGATGACCCCGGCCGACCTGATGTTCTGGATCGAGCCCACCTCGGCGAAGAGGATGGGGTTCTTCTGCGTGATGTCCGTCCTCAGGCCGTGACGAAAGGCGCCCGTGCCCTGGTAGTTGTTGGCGGCAAGGACCGTCCACTCGTTGGCCGTTGCTGTGAAGTTGTAGTCGTCCCGAGGGCTGAGGGAATCGAGAGCGCCCCTGTACACCGTGTCGGGGAACATGTCCGTGGCGGCGGAGACC
>CP070808.1:690177-692779 GCA_020343715.1 Thermoplasmata archaeon | reverse complement strand
ACGGTCCAGAACTACGTGGGCAACATGGAGACTGGGGAGGTCATCTACACCCCCCCTCCTCCCGAGGAGGTCCAGGGGCGGATGGCCCAGCTGCTTGAATGGCTGAACCGGGACAAGGGCATCTCGCCCGTGCTGGTCGCCGGCATAGCCCAGCACGCCTTCGTGGACATCCACCCCTTCCTGGACGGGAACGGCAGGACCGCCCGGGTGCTCTGCACCCTCATACTGTACCAGAACGGCTACGACTTCCAGCGGTTGTTCTCCCTCTCCCAGTACTACGACCAGGCCCGTCAGGACTACTACGACGCCATCCAACAGGTTAGGGAGGCCGACGGGGACCTGACGGGATGGCTCGAGTACTTCTGCGAGGGCCTCGCGGGACAACTGATGGGCGTCAAGACAATCGGTGGGGCCGTGATGAGGCGGGACACGGTGATGGCCAGGGCCGAGGAGCTGGGGCTCAACGAGCGGCAGAAGAAGATCCTGGGTCACTTCCTCGAGCACGACCGGGCGGGAGTGGACGAGATAGTGAGGCGCTTCGACCTGGTGAGGCGGACGGTCCAGCGCGACCTGTCTATGATGGTGGACGAGGGGCTGCTCAGGGAGGTGGCGTCCTCCCCCACTGACCCGACCAAGGTCTACCAGCTGGTGTGACGAGGCCTTGACACCTACTGTGACATTAGTGTGACATTACTGTGACATCCAAGGTAGGGCCATCGTCGCTCGGAGGGCCCCTTTTTGAGAGTGACATGCAGGTGGTCAGGGATCGGCCCATTTGGTACCGGAACATGCATCGCGATCCGGTCCTCGTAGCATCCCCATATAGTTAACCTAAAATACCTGGCGACCCCATTCCGCAGGTAGATTCCCAGGGGGATTGGTGGTATGAAAAGGACTGTAATTATCGCGCTAGCACTGATGACAATCTTGCTTCTTCCGGGGAGCGTGACCGCGTCGGAGGAAAAGGATGTCACGGAGATCCCATGGGGTGACTCGGTCTACGTCCGTATCAACAACCCGGACGGGAACATGGACATCACCTACAAGGTCACGGTCACCGAGGGGGCCAACGTGAACGTGTGGTTCGTCCCCCAGAAGGGCAAGGACCAGTACTACGACGACACCGCCACGACGTACCAGTACTACCCTGAGTACTCCGTCCAGGACACCAGGTCGGCGAGCAAGGACTTCCGGATGACCGACAGCGGCACGTTCTACGTCATCATCGACGTCACCGACATGTCGGCGATCGGCGAGAACGCCACGGTCGACTACAAGATCACTTGGGAGCCCATGTCGGTGGGCGACTGGATGGTCAACATCGGCATCTGTCTGGCCATCGTCATCGTCATCCTCATCGTAGGCTTCTTCATCAGGAAGGCCAGGAGAAAGGTCGTTGACCAGCCCGTGCCCCCTCCGATGGAGCAACAGCCGGGCATGGAATACCAGCAGCAGCAGGCGTACGACCAGCCCCCGCCGAGACCCTCGGGCCTGCCACCCTCGGACCAGGGCCCTGGATACGTACCGCCCGAGCCGTCGACCCCGCCCCAGGAGCCGGGGGCGTATGACCCCACGCAGAAGCCGCCCGAGTACTGAGGACACGGGAGTGCTTTCATGAGAGGACGCATCCTCATAGCGTCTGTGCTCCTCATATGGCTGGTCCTGCTCGCCAGCCCCGCCATCGCCGAGAAGGAGGAGGGTACCACGTCCATCGCCCTCGGGGACGCAATCGTGGTGGGGATAGATGTCGATGGTTCCACCAACATCAAGTACGACGTGGAGGTCAACTCCGGACCCAACGTGAACGTCTACTTCATGGACGGTTCGGACTACTTCGGTTACAAGAACGGGCCTGCCTTCGAGTACTACGTATTCTACTCCCACGAGGACGTGTCATCCGCCAGCGAGGACTTCGTCTGGTCGGAGGACGGGACGTACTACGTCGTCATCGATACCAAGGGCACCGCGAACCCGGACGCGACTACCCGGGTGACCTACATGGTCGAGTGGACCGAGCCCTCGATAGGCTACTGGTTGACCAGCATCGGGATATGCGTCGCCATCATCCTGGTCGTGATCGTCCTGATGTACGTCAGGGTCAAGGCCCGCAAGAAGATGTTCGACCAGCCCGTGCCTCCGCCGATGGTCCAGCAGCAGGGGTACCAGTACCAGGAGTACCAGCATGCCCAGTACGACCAGCAAGCGCCTCCTAGGAGGCCGCTGCCCCCGTCGGACCAGGGTCCGGGCTATGTACCGCCGGAGAGTGGTTACGAACGGCGGCCCCGCGAGCCACCCCCGTACTGAGGATGGGGGCCTTCCCTCACAGGATGTAGTAGACCAGGTAGAACAGCTCACCCGTCAGGAAGGCGGCCCACCATAGCACGAAAAGGACCTTGGAAAGCTTGGGGTGCCAATCGCCCGCTGGCTTGCCCTTGGAGTTGGCCCAGCCTGTATAGGCCACGGCGAACTCCAGGCTGATGACGATGACCGCCATGATGCCATGGACGATGAAGTAGGCCAGGATGCCGCCCGTTAGCTCAAGGGTGCTGCCCTCGACCTCGCCACCGAATGTCCGGAACAGCATGTATCCTATGGACATCGA
>CP070808.1:687450-690077 GCA_020343715.1 Thermoplasmata archaeon | reverse complement strand
GTCGATGATCGTCGGCCTCTCTACCAGTGCAACCGCCCAGGCCGACTTCGTCACCGGAGCCGCACTGGAGTGGACGCTCGACGAACCCCTACCCAACAAGATCGAGTCCGGGGAGCAGTTCACCGTCAAGCTGACGTTCCGGAACATCGGTGACGTGAACCTCACCGGAAACAAGCGGGTCACCATCGAACTTTCCGCCAAGGGGGAGACGCTGGACCAGACCAGGCTGGACGACCTCAGGCTGAACGAGACCCGGAGGGTGGAGTTCAAGGTCAAGCTCACCGGGGACGGGACGTACACCCTGAAGCTGAACGCATACAACGGTGGCATCGTCGAACTGTACGACAACACCGGTCGGAAGACCTCCGAGATAGGGACCATCAAGGTGGAGACCGTCGAGGAGCCCATCAACTGGATACCCATCATCGGTGGCATCGTGGCGGTCCTGGTGGTCGTCATCATCTTCTACATGATGCAGCAGAAGAAGAAGAAGGCCGAGGAGGAGAAGCGCCTCGCCGACGAGGCCCGCCGCAAGGAGATGATCCGGAAGAAGGAGGAGGAGATCGCCAAGAAGATCGAGGTCCGGCAGGTGGTGGGCAAGCACCCCCGTGACTACTACGTCCTCCGGAGGACCAAGTACGCCAACCTGAAGCCCTCGGGCCTCACCCGCGGCGGGCTCACCATCCTGAGCCGCGTGAAGACCAAGGCGGAGCTGGAGGCCGAGAGGATCGTGTGCCCCAAGTGCGGCACCGACCTGAAGGAGGAGGGCGAGGAATGTCCACGCTGCACCGCCACCGAGAAGATCGAGGCTGTCCGCCACGACATCCGCTCCTACAAGAGCCAGGCGGACGTGGACTTCACGGACGCCGAGGCCCTGTTGAGGAAGGCGGAGCACAGACTGAACTGGAGCGACTTCGCCCAGGCCTACGAGCTGGTGACCCAGGCCGAGACCAGGATGAACGAGATTTGGGACGCCACCGAGAAGGGAGAGGAGGTGGAGTCCAAGGTGGTCGAGTACTCCGAGGCCGAGGGCCCGTCGCTGGAGTCCAAGGTCATCGGTCTCGAGGGAGAGGACCTGGCCAAGGCTGCCGCGTTAACCGCGGCTGCCAGCGCCGTCGAGGCCGAGGCCGCGAAGGAGCCCGAGGGGAAGCCCTGTCCCGACTGCGGGAACGCCATGATGGCGGACGAGTGTCACTATTGTGCCTTCGACGAGAACATGGATGCCGCCTGGGAGGTGGTTGAGATGGCGGAGATGGACGGGGCCAAGATGGACGAGGTCAAGGACCTCCTTCGACAGGCCAAGAGTGCCAAGGAGAGGGACAATGACGACCTGGCCATCCGCTACGTCAGGAGGGCCTCCCGCATGGCAGACGAGACCTATCACGATCATGCCAGGTCCAAGACCGAGGGCATCATCGAGTACACCAACACCCTCATCATGACGGTTAAGGGGATGGGAGAGGACGTCTCGATGGCCGAGCAGATGATCGCCAAGGCCAAGGAGGCCATGGAGGCCAACGACTACGAGGCCGCCAGGTCCATGGCGAGCAAGGCCGACGGCTACCTCAAGCAGATGAAGGAGGACAGCTACCGCAAGCGCATCGGTGAGCTGATGCCCGCCGTGGAGGCCGGTGCCCCCTCCAATCCGGAGGTCGAGAAGTTCCTGACCAAGGCCAAGGCGCTCATCGAGGCCGGGGAGTACGAGACAGCGGCGGACCTGCTGGAGGCGGCCAACGACAAGCTGTGACGTCATCGAAGGCCGAGCACAAGGAGGACAACCCACTGGAGGAAACCCGGAAGACCACCTCCCTCGACGACGAGGCAGAATACGGGGCCGTGATGCTTGACCTCTTCGGCACCCTGGTGGACTTCAACTCCGTTTTCGTTGACACGTTGAACCGCGTGCTGGTCGACCACGACCTGGTGGACAAGGCGGACGAGTTCCGACACCGCTGGGGGCGATTCGTCTTCCTGGGGCAGGCGGAGGGCGACTTCATCAACGTCCACGAGGACTTCAAGCATAGCCTGGTGGTGGTCCTGCGCGACCTGGGCCGCGACGGCGACCTGGTGGACTACGCCGACGTGGTCATCGAGGCCATGTTCGAGAAGCTTCGCCGGGCCGACCTATTCCCCGAGGTCCCGAGCATGATCGCGAGCATCGAGGATGCGGACCTACCCTGGGCCGTCGTGTCCAACGTGGACGAGGAGGACCTGCATGCCATCCTTACCCACCATGGGCTCAGGCCGACGGTGACGGTGAGCAGCGAGAGGGTCCGGTCCTACAAGCCCGAGGGTACCATCTTCATGACGGCCGTCCAGGAACTGGGTGTGCCGGTCGAAAGAATAATCCACGTGGGCGACTCGCCCATCGCGGACGTGGCAGGGGCCAATGATGTGGGGATAGATGTCCTATGGGTGAACCGGCACGGTGTACCCTACCCCGATGACCTCCCCCGTCCACGTTGGGACGTGCCGAACCTCTCGGGACTGCCGTCGCTGTTGCTGAAGGGTTGATGTGACGGGGTCAAGTTGGGCCGGTCTCAATCGGTGGGCTTGAGCTTGTTCAGCTCTCCCTCCAGGACGGGCTCGTATCCCCGGGAGGTGGCGACCTCGATCATCTCCTCCCT
>CP070808.1:684716-687350 GCA_020343715.1 Thermoplasmata archaeon | reverse complement strand
GGTGTTCGCCGTCCGGGCGTTACCGATCTCCCCCCGGGCGATGCCAGGACCATCCACCCTGATGACGGGCATATGACGCTCCAGGGACTCGATAGTCTCCTCGGGGTAGTCGAAGGGTCCCGAGGAGACCGTCGTCGGGACCATCTCCCTCTCGTTCACTATGGCCACCGCGTGGTCGCCCATATAGGGGATGTAGCGGAGGGCCTCTAGCTTCTCGAAGGCCATCATGACGTCACCGCGGCCCATGGATATTAGGGGGCTGGCCACCGTTTCCCCAAAGCGGACGTGGGTGACCACGGAGCCTCCCCGCTGGGACATGCCGTGGACCTCGGACTTCTTCACCTCGTAGCCCGCCAGCATGGCCGCGATGGACACGATGTTTGAGGCAAGGATCACGCCCTGCCCGCCGACGCCGCACATGATGATGTTGGTGACGCCCTCGTCCTCGACCATCAGTCATCCCTCCTGTTGAGCGCGTCGAACTTGCACTGCTGGATGCACAGGTCGCAACCGATGCACAGGTCGGGGTTCACCACCACGTCGAACTTCTTCCCGTCGGTCCCGGGTTCGTGCTTCTCGATGGCGGGGCAGCCGATCTTGAGGCACATACCGCACCTCTTGCACTTGTCCACATCGCTCCAGACCACGTGGCCGAAGTTCAGCTTCTTGGGTGCCAGGGCACACGGACGAGTTGAAATGAGCACGTTGGTGCCCTTGAACTGGAGGGACCTTTTCAGGGCCTCCTCGGTGTCCGCCAGGTCGTAGGGGTCGAACTTCTGGACGTACTCGACGCCCACCGCCTCGGCCACTTTTACGAAGTCCAGCTGGTTCGTCTCCTCCCCCTCCAGGGTCCTCCCCGTGGCGGGATGGTGCTGGCCTCCCGTCATCGCCGTGGTCCTGTTGTCAAGGATTATGATGGTGGAGGTGCCCTTGTTGTACACGGTGTTGACCAGGCCGGTGATCCCGCTGTGCACGAAGGTGGAGTCGCCTATCACGCTCACTATCCTCCGGCCGTGCTCCTCCTTGACGGCCATCTCCATGCCGTGGGCCCCTGACACGCTGGCGCCCATGCAGAGGCAGGTGTCCATGGCCGAAAGGGGCGGCAGCACTGCAAGGGTGTAGCACCCTATGTCCCCAGAGACGACCAGGTCGTACTTCTTGAGCATGTAGAACAGGCCCCTGTGGGGGCAGCCAGGGCACATGACCGGGGGACGGGGTGGAATGTCGGGAAGCTCCTTGACCTCCATGGCCTCCTCCTCTCCGAAGAAGGCCTTCCTCAATACCTCGGGGGACAGCTCCCCCGTGATGGGTACCTTGGACTTGCCCTCGCACTGGATGCCCAGGGAGTTGACGGTGTGCTCGATGACGGGGTCCAGCTCCTCGATAACCAGTAGGCGGTCCACCCCGTCGGCCAGCTCCTTGACCAGCTTGTCAGCGATAGGCCAGGACATGGACAGCTTGAGGATGGAGGCATCGGGGAAGACTTCCTTGGAGTACTGGTAGGCCACCCCGTTGGTGATGATGCCTACCTCCTTACCCTTCCACTCGATCTCGTTGAACTCGTTGGCGTACTCCTTGAGCTCCTGGTACCGTTCCTCGACCCTCTCGTGCTTGGGCCTGGCATTGGCGGGCACCATCACGTACTTCCGCATGCTCTCCACGTCATGGACAAGCGGTCGCTCGTGCTCGTCCTCGCGCCTCCCCAGCTCGACGATGGTGGACGAGTGGGCCACGCGGGTGGTGATGCGGTACAGGACCGGGGTGTCGAACTCCTCCGACACGTCGAAGGCCACCTTGAGCAGGTCCTTGGCCTCCTGGCTGTTGGTCGGCTCGAACATGGGCACCTTCGCGGCCCGGGCGTAGTGGCGGTTGTCCTGCTCGTTCTGGGAGCTGTGCATCCCCGGGTCGTCGGCGCTGATGATGACGCAACCACCGTTGACCCCAGTGTAGGAGAATGTGAACAGGGGGTCGGCCGCCACGTTGAGCCCCACGTGCTTCATTACCGCGATGGCCCTTCTTCCGGCGAAGGAGGCTCCGAAGGCCACCTCCAGGGCCACCTTCTCGTTCGGGCACCACTCGGCGTACACCTGTGGGTGCTTGACCACGTTCTGGAGGATCTCGGTGGACGGGGTCCCGGGATAGCCCGCGGCTACCTTGACACCGGCCTCGAAGATGCCCTCAGCTATCGCCTCATTGCCCGAAAGGAGTTCACGCATCTTTCATCACCTGGAAGGGTGGTGTGGAGGGGAGCGAGCGGTAATCGGGGATGCCCTATTTTAAACCATCGCAAGGGTACCTGGCCCTGGTGCTAGCGGTCCTTTTGCAGCCTCTCGACCAGCTCGGCGTAGGTCTTGGTGAATTCCGGGCGGGTCCGGTCCCGCAGGGTCCCGATGACTATCCGGGACTCCTTCTTCCTGTCCTTCTTGGAAAGCTTCAGGTACTCCCGCCGGGTGATGGTGAGCTCCTTGTACCAGTCCCACGTCTCCCTGCCGTCGGGGATCTTCTGGCGCTTCTGGTAGCCGGTGGGGCAGGGGACGAGCATCTCCACGAAGGAGAAACCCTTGTTCTGCAGGGCCTTCCTCACCGCCTTGACCGTCTCGTAGGGGTAGCCCAGGGTCCACCTCGCCACGTAGG
>CP070808.1:681980-684616 GCA_020343715.1 Thermoplasmata archaeon | reverse complement strand
AGGCCGTGGCCTACTTCCAGCTCAAGCAGTACAACGAGGCCCTGGACGCCTTCACCACCGCCCTGGAGATAGACCCCAACTACCACGCGGCCAAGGAGAAGAAGGCCGAGGCCCTGGACTTCATCAAGCACAAGAACGTGGAGAAGTACGCCCGGCAGATCCTCAACTTCGAGTACAAGCACCGGCGCGTGCCCACGAAGGAGGAGACCTTCAACAGGTGCCAGGTCCCCTTCGAGTTCATCGACGACACCTACAACTACCTGCGGGAGAAGGAGTCCGTCCGCCTGGAGGACCTGGACGAGAAGCAGCTGGGGGACTACGAGAAGGCCTCGTACAACGTCATCGCCCACTGCATGGTGGTCAACAAGAGCACCAACGAGATCCACGTCTCCCTGGCCCAGGTCATGTTCCACTTCCCAGACACCTCGATACCCCGGGCCAAGCGCATCCTGGACTACATGGACAAGGTGGACAAGATGAAGGTGGAGGCGCCCCAGCCCCTGTCCAAGAACATGGAGAAGCTGGTGCGCATCGCCAGCCAGGAGCTGCCCCCCGACCGGCGCACCGTCGCCGACATCTCCCGTCACCTGGAGGTGGGCATCCTGACAGCCAAGCGGGTCCACGCGGTCCTCGTCCACCTGGGCGGGGAGACCGACGTGGAGAAGCAGGAGGTGGCCATCGAGAGCCTGCGCAAGGAGCCCTCCAAGGCCCCCGCCAAGAAGGCCGCGGCCGCCGCGGCCATGCCGGAGCCATCGGTGGAGGCGCCCAAGCCGAAGGCCCGGTCCGAGCCCAAGGCGAAGGCGAAGTCCGAGCCCCTGGTCTGCGCCGTCTGCAAAGAGAACCCGCCCACCATCCGCCACTTCGACTGCGGACAGCTGGTCTGTGACGACTGCATCAGGAAGGCCAACGCCACCCGGTCCATGTCCAAGCACCAGCCCACCGTCTGTCCCAAGTGCAAGATGCCCATCATAGAGGGCAGCACCGACGAGGTGCTGTGAGGGCCGCGATCACCGCTGGCGCGAGTAGAGGAACCAGCCCGCCAGGGCCAGGATCACGACTACCACGGCTATCAGCACGTAGAGCATGACGTCCCCGCCGCCGTCGGTGGTGGTGTCGTCCTCGTTCTCCACTAGGAACTCGTAGGTCATGTACTCGGACCAGTCCTCACCGTCGTAGGCACGCACGGTGACGGTGACCGCCCCGTTGGGCGTGTCCTTGGTCTCCCAGACGTACGACCAGATGTTGGTGCCCGTGGCAGGCTGCCAGAGCCCCGAGTCGAAGCGGACCTCCACCTTGGTGATGGGGTCGCCGTCGGGGTCCGAAGCCAGGCCTCGCAGCGTGACGGTGCCAGAGACCTTGCCGGGCTCCGGGGTCTCCAGCATCACCTCGGGGGGTTGGTTCTCGGGAGGCGCGTTGTCCACGAAGTACTGGGCGAATATGCGGGTGGTGTGCTCGCCGTCGTCCGCCTCCACGAACACCGAGTACTGGCCGTTGGTCTCCGCCGTGGTGTCCCACTCGAAGGACCAGGCGTTCCCGTCCTGGTCCGCGTTCTCCCAGCCCTCGGGCATGGAGATGGCGTACCGCACAACCACGGAGCCCCCGTCGGGGTCCGACGCCAGCCCCGTAACGGTGATGAGGCCGCTGACGGTGGAGTTGGACTCGGGGGAGGTCAGCGTTATGATGGGCGGCAGGTTCTCGGGGGGCTCCACCCTGATGTTGACGAAGGCGGTGGAGCTGAGCCCCCGGCCGTCCTCGGCGGTGACCGAGATGGTGTGGGGACCCTCGCTGAGGGTGACGTTCATGATCACCTCCGTGCCCAGGTTCCCGTCCTGGTCGGACGTCCAGGAGAAGGTCAGGACGTCCTCGTCGGGATCGAAGGAGTACGATGCGTCCAGGGTCACCGTCTCGCCGGGGTCGAACCGCTCCCCCTCGATGGGTGCGGTGATGTAGACCACGGGCGGCCTGTTGGCCTGGACCACGGTGATGTTGACGGTCTCGCCCGTCCTGACCCCCTCGGTGTCCTCGACCCACAGCCATATCTGGTGCTCGCCCACGCGGAGCAGCGCCTCCACCCTCTCCTCGTAGCCGATGTCCCCAGAAAGGCTCGAGACCCAGTGGTAGGTGACGGGGTCCCCGTTGGGGTCGAAGGAGCCGTTGGCGTCGAATACGATGGTGTCCTCGTTGGTGAAGGTCTGCCCCTCCAGGGGCGAGTTGAGGACGGGCACCGGCGGGTAGTTGGGCACCACCAGCTTGATGATGACGAACTCGGTGACGTTGTGGGCCTTGTTGTCGTCCACGTACAGCGTTATCCTGTGCCAGCCGATGTCGTCGAAGACCACGTGTGCCACCTTGTCCAGGGCCAGGATTCCGCTGATGTTAGACTCCCACGTGAAGGTCAGCGGGTCGTCGTCGGGGTCCCAAGAGCCGTTGGCGGAGAGCTCCACCCGCTCCCCGATCTCGTGGGTGGTCCCGGTGGCGGGGGACTCGATGGCTGCGATGGGCGGGTTGTTGGCGAACTCGCCCACGTCCATGCGGTAGGTGTATCCCGAGGAGCCCACGAAGTAAACCGCCCGCCCGGTGGGGTGCATGGCGCCCCTCTGGAGGACGGTGTAGAGGCTCCTGAAGGAGGTCCTGGC
>CP070808.1:679242-681880 GCA_020343715.1 Thermoplasmata archaeon | reverse complement strand
TGACGGAGCCGAAGCCCATCCTCACGAGCAGGTCGACCGAGTTGCTCCCCAGTCCCCCTGCTCCCACGACGACGGCCTTCGCCTCGCCTAGCCTCCTCTGGCCTTCCTCGCCAATCGTCCCGAGCACCAGCTGCCGGGAGTACCTGTCTCGCCAATTACCCTCGTCACCCACGGTGGGATGAAGGTCTGGCGGTGTATATCTAGATATCCGCAGGTTCACCTGCGAAGACCCGCGAGGACGGTCTTGCCGTACAGGCGGAGGGCCGTCCTTCGTATGTCCCCCTCCCCCTGGAACATCTGGAGAACCAGGGGCGGGATCTTCGGGTCCCTCTCTGCCCTCCTGAGCATCTCCATCGGCTCGGTCCGGAGCTTCTTGGCCACCCTCATGAGTATGCTGAGCTCCTTCCCGAACTCCTTCTTGAACGCACGTCGATAGACTGACATGGCGTTCGCCGTGAGGTCCCCTCTGTCCAGGGCATCGTCCATCGTCGAGGCGGCCAGCTCCCCCGACCGGATGGCATAGTAGATGCCGTCCCCCGAGAGGGGCGACACGAGTCCCGCCCCGTCGCCCAACGACAACGCCCCAGGCCTCGAGACAGGGCCCTCGGGCCCACCCATTGGGATAGGGGCGGCCTTCCAGGCGCCTCCCGTCGGCTGTTCTGGCAGCAGGCCCATGCCCACGAGCCTGTTCGCGTAGGCCTCCCCCTTGAACTTGCCCACACCGTTGCGCAGATCGGTCACGAGGGCACCGAACCCCACGTTCACGTGGTCACGCTTGGGGAAGGCCCATGCATAGCCCGTCATGTTCGCCTCCCGCAAGTCGACACGGGTGAGGCGTTCGGGCCCGTAGGCCTCATCCACGAAGTCCTCGCCGACCTCAAACTCCCTGGCCCATGCTATGGCGAGGCGTTCCTTCGGGAAGGAGGTTGTTCCCCGGGCCGCGCAACGCATCCGCCGGCCCAGGGGGCACTTGGCTCCCCCGGCTCCGATCACGCCCCTGGCCTTTACCTCCGTTCCGTCCTCGGTGCGGAGGGTCCATCCCTTCTCACCGCCAGCGGCACCCACCACCTTCGTCCCCTCGTGCACCTGAGCCCCAGCGTCGATGGCGTCGTCGAGGAGTACGCGGTCGAATACGGACCGCCGAGCCTGGTACATGATAGGAGGTTCCCCCTCGGATGAGGTGTAAGATATCTCGGGACCTCCGGGCGTCGACATGACGCCCCTAGTCGTGGTGGCCTCCAGGAACCTGTCGGATAGGTCCCGGACGTGGGGGAAGGCGGAGAGGACCGATGGTCGCAGGCCGCCACCGCACACCTTGTCCCGGGGCGAGGGGTCGGCCTCGAAAAGGTGGACGTCTCTACCTGCACTGGCCAGGAACCGGGCGGCCGTGGACCCTGCGGGACCTCCTCCTACGACAGCGATCTCACACCTGAGCATCCATTAGCGATGGGTGCAATAGGATTTGAAGGTGACGAATGCTAAATACTACCCCAACCCCCACCGGAGGGGGTAACCACCCTTATGATGTCTCCAGACTGGACCTCAAGAGTGGTCTTAGACGGGAGCTGATAATCTATCTCCCGACGTGTCAGTATGTTGACTCCTAACGAGCCAGATCCACCGCCGCTGCTCCCTATCGGTGCGACCATACGGGAGTCGGAGAGGATGGTCAATATCGCATCATCTACAAGGATATGGATTCCCTTCGAGGTTCCTCTCCCACCTTGATGACGACCTAGGCCACCGTCGATATCACCAAGGGTCAAATATTCTACTCGAAGTGGATACTCGACCTCGAGGGCTTCGATCGGTGTATTGGCCGTGTTGGTCATGTGGGTGTGAACCCCGGACATGCCATCACGCCAGGGAGAGCCACCCTCCCCACCCCCCAATGTCTCGTAGAACGAGAAGGGTCCCGCCCCCGACGAGCCGATAAGAATGTTGTTCATCGTCCCCTGGGACTCGGCGACCGGCCCATCCGTTGTCGCCTGACCAAAGGCGGAAAGGCAAACGCCCGCCAGGATCTGGGACGTCTCCACGTTGCCCGCACCAACAGGGTGGGGTGGCTCGGGGTTGAGCAGGCTCCCCCTCGGGCAGACGACCTCCACGGGCAGGTAGCACCCGTGATTGGGAGGGATGCCTGGGTCCGTCATCGCCCTGAGGGCGTAGTAGACCGCTGATAGCGTCACGGAGTACGGTGCGTTCCAGGGCGCGTCGATCTGGGGATCGGTCCCCGACAGGTCGAAGACCAACCCGTCTGATGAGACCGTCACTTGCACTGATATCTTGACATCGCCCATGTCTGGGATGTGGACACCCGGGAGGCTGGGTACCTCGCCTGGGGCCTCTATGAGCCCCTCTGCAAAGTAGATCCCTGGCCTCAGATCTCCTAAGGCTGAGACCATACGCTTGCGGCTGTACTCGATGACCTGGTCGCAGAACCGATGCCACATATCCTCGCTATACCTATCTACGAACTCTCTGAGTCTGCGACCACCTACGATATTCGCTGCCAGCTGGGCACCCAGGTCAGCGGCTCGCTCCTCGGGTGTCCGGGAGGCCCTCAGCAGCCGCTCCCTGGCATCGCCGACCCACAGCATCTTGCGGGTCAGTCGCTGCAGGTGGAGGACAACCCCCT
>CP070808.1:676500-679142 GCA_020343715.1 Thermoplasmata archaeon | reverse complement strand
GAGACGTGGGGGCAGGCCATCGAGGTGCCGCTGCCGGTGGCGTAGCCGCCGTTCTTGTAAGTGGACAGCACCGACACACCGGGGGCCACGAAGTCCAGGTCGGCGTCGTAGTTGGAGAAGGCGGCCACCTTGTCGTCGGAGTCGGTGGCGCCCACCGAGATGACGTTGGCGTAGTCCGCCGGGTACGACACGGAGGAGGCGTAATCGTTGCCCGACGCGGCCACCAGGATGATGTCATTGTTGGCTGCGTAGTTGACGGCGTTCTCCAGCGAGGTGCTCTTGGGTCCCGACAGGCTCATGGAGATGACGTCGATCTTGTCGTCACCGCCCAGGTTCAGGTTTGCGGCCCAAAGGATACCGGAGATCACGTCGGTCATGTAGCCCGAGCCCCTCTTGTTGAGCACCTTGATGCCGTACAGGGAGGCCTCGGGGGCCACGCCGATGACCCCGAAGTTGTTGTCGTCCCCGGCTATGGTGCCCGCCACGTGGCTGCCGTGGCCGTTGTCGTCGTCCCAGGCGTCGGTGTTCACCCTTCCCTTCTGGACTACGAAGTTGTAACCGCCTACGATGTTCTCCTTCAGGTCAGGGTGGTCCTTGTCGATACCGGTGTCGATGACGGCGACGGTGATGCCCGTGCCGGTGGCGGAGTTCCACACCGCCTCGGCGTCGATGCGGTCCACGCCCCACGGGAGGGCCTGGGTGGGCTCGTCCGCCGGTGGGTCCTCGTCGTCCTGGGGGGGCTTGCCCTTGCCAGGCGGCGGGGCGGTGATGCTGTAGATGTGGTTCTTCTCGACGGCCAGCACCTTGTCGCTCTTCTCCAGGGCCTTGATGTCCTTGGCCGTGAGCTTGGTGACCGCCAGCGGGATGGCGGAGTACTTCTTCATGACCTTCCCGTTGTTGTCCTTGATGACCTGCTCGTCGATGCTGTCCTTGAACAGCACCACCACCTCGACCTTGTCGTCGGCCGCGCCGGTGGGCACGGCGGCGAAGCCGGCCAGCACCATGAGCATGACGGTCGCGACGCTGAACAGTCCGATGATCCTTCTAGATCGCATGGAAATCTCCTCTCCTAGCCGATGGAGGCCCCTCTCCTCGGCACCCTGTGGGAGTTTGGAACCGGCGGTCGCAGATATACATTTCCCCCCACCTCTACGATTATCAGAAAAAGGAAATCACGGGTACGTCCGTGGGGGGTCCGTATGCCAGAGCTATCCCCTGGACAGGTGGCCGCGTTCCGCCTCCGAAGCCATCACCTAGCCGAACGGCTGCCCGTCGGCCGCCTGGTCGACGCCGTACGCGACTCGGGCGGCATCCAGGCCCAGGTTATGGGCGCGGCCCGCCTCCAGCTGCGGGCACGGACCTGGGCAGGTTCTGGGGGATCAAGGTGAACGTCAGCTATGCATGACACATGTAAGGTTACGAAGAACAATCCAATCATGCCCTGTCTATTACGAATATCGTAGCATTATTGCGATAACACAAGATTATTATACTTACTTCGCCTTGCACCGAAGGTCCGGGCCCCATCGACAGCCCGGCGCGACGGAAGTGAGATACATGGACGAGATCGACGAGAGGCTCATCGCCCTCCTGAAGGAGGACGCTAGGATGCCCAATGTTCAGCTGGCAGAGCGGATCGGGACCACCGAGGGCACCGTGCGTGCCCGGCTCAAGCGGCTCCAGGAGGACGGGACCATCAGGAACTTCACAATCCGGACCGCCACTCGGAACATCAAGGCCCTCGTCGAGGTCCAGCTCGAGGTGAACGTGCACACCACCCAGATAGCGCGACAGATCATGGACATGCCCGCCGTCGAGGCGGTGTACGAGGTGGCGGGGAACGTGGACATCATCGCCGTCGTCGACGTGATGACCATGACCGAGCTCAACGACGTCATCGAGGAGATACGCTCCCACGGCTCCATCATCGCCACACAGACCAAGATGGTCCTCAACGAGATGTGACCCGGTCCAAGCTATAAATGGGAGCGCCGCCTATCCCCCCTCATGGCCGAGGAGGAGCCCGAGAGGAGGCCCAGGCTCCTGGACGACCCGGAGGACCCCTTCGGGCGCATCTGCGACGTGGAGCTGGACCACCTGGACGGTTGCAGGTTCGACGTGGCCTTCCGCACCCGGGAGGGCGAGCTGCTCATGGAGGAGCCCACGCCCATGGGACCGGGCCACGGCCCCGAGGCCGTCTCCCTGTTCCTGGCGTCGACCACGTACTGCATGGCCAGCTCCCTCAACTACTACCTGGCCAAGGCCAGGGTCGTGCCCCAGGAGCTCTCGGCCAAGGGTCACGTGGACATGAGGCTCACCGAGGACATGTTCCGGCGCATCGAAAAGCTGGACATAGACATCCACATCGTGGTCGCCGACAAGGAGATGAAGCGGCTCATGAGGGCCCTGGAGCGCTTCACGCAGCTCTGCATCATCACCGAGAGCATCAAGGGCTCCTTCCCCATCAACGTGAGGGTCCACCACCCCTGGGGGCTGCATTTGGCCGTTTCTGACTGACGGCCCCCTAAAGGTGATATAGGGGCCAGTCCAATCGATGTCCATCGGACGAGGGGTCGTTTGATGAGGTCGACGCCCACTGCGTGTGCACTGCTAACCCTGATAGCGGTGCTGCTGCTCGCAGG
>CP070808.1:673755-676400 GCA_020343715.1 Thermoplasmata archaeon | reverse complement strand
TGCGCACCGTCTCCCCCGAGGGTGCTGAGGTCGCGGGTGACTCCGCTGGGGAGGGCGTGGCGGACGTGACGGGCTCGATGGAGGGTAAGCTGGCCGAGGCCTTCCAGGTGGCCGCCAGCTCGAAGGATACCTGGATTATCGGGGGAGGGCGACCCGGACGCCTCCGGGCCCTCATGGAGGGTCGGAAGGTCAAGGGCACAAGGGTGTTGCCCGATGGGAGTGATATGAGATGACAGGCACTGGAGATGACCGGACCTCCGAGGAGTACAAGGGGACCGGTATGACCACGCCGGAGATTATCAAGCGGAAGTCGGACCACGTGGAGATATGCCTTCGTGACGACATCCTGAACGACACGAACCACTGGGACGACGTACAGCTCATCCACTGCGCCCTTCCCGAGGTCGACCTGGAGAACGTGGACACGACCTCCGACCTCCTGGGCGTCCGACTGGGCGCGCCGCTTGTGATCGCCTCCATGACGGGGGGACATGGCCACGGGACGGTGATCAACGACAACCTGGCGGCCGCCGCTGCCGAGCTCCGGATACCCATGGGCGTGGGCAGCCAAAGGCCCGCCCTGGAGCATCCCGAGTACGCCGAGACCTTCACGCCCATCAAGGATCACGACGTGCCCCTGGTCATCGCCAACATCGGCGCGCCCCAGCTGATCGACCAAAGGGAGGGTCGGGCCGTCAAGGCCGATGACATCCGGGGCCTCATGGACCTGATCGACGCCGACGTGCTGGCGGTCCATCTGAACTTCCTCCAGGAGGTGGCACAGCCCGAGGGCGACACCCGTGCGTCAGGTGTGCTGGAGGCCATCGCGGAGCTCTCCGAGGACATCCCCATCATCGCCAAGGAGACGGGAGCTGGCATCAGCCATACCGTGGCGATGGAGCTATTCGAGGCGGGGGTGAAGGCCATCGACGTGGGCGGGGCCGGCGGGACCAGCTTCGCCGCGGTGGAGGCCGTTCGCGCCCAGGAAAGGCAGATGGACGAGCTGGCAAGGCTGGGCTGGACCTTCAAGGACTGGGGCATACCCACCCCCGTGAGCGTCATCGAGTGCTCCGCGGTCGGTCTTCCCGTGATCGCCACCGGGGGGATCCGCAACGGCCTCGATGCGGCCAGGGCCCTGGTGCTCGGTGCAAGCGCGGCGGGACTGGCAAGGACGATCCTGGGCTCCGCCGTCAAGGGACCGAAGGAGACGATGGCGGCCCTCGAGGGCATCGTGCGCGAGCTCCGTGCGGCCATGTTCCTCGTGGGCACGGGCAACGTCCCAGAGCTCCAGGTCCAGGAGTTCATCCTCTCGGACCGGATCCTGTCATGGCTGGCAAGGTTCGAGGGGGAGGAGTGAACATGTCCGGAGAGGGAGACGATTGGCCACCCAGGGCGACCCCCGCGGAGGTCGTGGCGTACATGACCGCCCGCAAGGAGGACATCGAACCGTACCTGGAGGAACAACTGTCCATCGGCCACCATCCCGAGGTGCTCAAGGCCATCGCCTACTACCCCATGGCCGGAGGCAAGCGGTTGCGCCCCGTGCTCACGCTGGCGGTGGCGGACGCCATCTCGGAGGGTGCGGGCTGGAGGGCGATGCCCTTCGGATGCGCCCTGGAGCTGGTGCACAACTTCACCCTGGTCCACGACGACCTCATGGACGAGGATTCGGTGAGGCGGGGCAGGCCCACCCTCCACACGGTGTGGGACGAGGCCTCCGCCATCAACACTGGCGACATCCTGTTCGCCCTCTCCTTCGAGGTCATGACCAAGACCGAGGCGGACGACGCCACCGTCCGCAGGCTCGTGACCGAGGCCTCTCGCACGGTGTTCGAGATCGGAGAGGGACAGCAATGGGACATGGACTTCGAGGGGGCCGAGCCCGGGTCCGTGACCGAGGAGGACTATCTGCGGATGAACGAGTTCAAGACCGGCCGCCTGTTCGAGATGGCCTCCAAGGGAGGCGCCCGAGTGGCGGGGGCCGACGAGGCCTTGGCCCAGGAGATGGGGCTGTTCGCCAGGGAGATGGGTATCGGTTTCCAGATCTGGGACGATTACCTGGACGTCTACGCCGACCAGGCCAAGCTGGGCAAGGACGTGGGCTCGGACATCCGCAACGGGAAGCACACCCTGATGGCGATAAGGACCCTGGCCTCAGCGTCCCCCGAGGACAGGCCCGTGTTCCTCAAGGCCTTCGGCAACGCCGACGCCACCGAGGAGGAGGTGGCTTCGGCCATCGGGGTCATGGAGCGGACCGGGGCCGTCGAGTCCGCCCGTGACACGGCCAAGGCCTATGCGGCCAGGGCCGAGGAGCGCCTGAGACTGCTGCACCCGTCGGAGCACCGGGAGTTCCTCAGGGGCCTGATCTACTACATGATAGCGCGGGACTACTGACTAGGTTGGAGGGTTGGACATGGGCGACGATGACAACGGTGGACCTCCCGAGGAAGAGGTTAGGGAGACCGCCCGGAAGTTCGCCCTCCAGAACGCGGTGCAGCACGAGGGACGGTGCGAGATGGGACCGGTCATGGCCCGGGTCCTCGGCGAGAGGGTGGAGTGGCGGTCCGCCGCCAAGACCATATCCGGCATCGTGAAGGAGGCCGTGGCCGAGGTGAACGCCATGTCCTCCGACGCCCAGCTGGAGG
>CP070808.1:670979-673655 GCA_020343715.1 Thermoplasmata archaeon | reverse complement strand
AGGTCCCTGCGGAACTCGGCAAGGAGGCCGGTGACCGGTTCCATCGCCGAGGATGCGGCGTAGAACTCCAGAAGGTGTTTCCTGTCCAGGACCCTGAGCCTCATCACCATCTTGTAACCCTTGACCTGGGTCTCTCCGTAGTACCAGACCTCGGCCTGGAAGGGTGGACGGGATTCCACGTACTCCCTTACCAGTTGCACGTTTCCCCCTCCCATTGCCAGCTTGCCAGCGGTCAGCGTGTTCCTTGGCCCGAGGTTGTCAGGATACCGGAAGACCCTGGCATCGGTCTTGTCCAGCTAATCTGAGATCAGCCTCCGGAGGGTCGCGGTGCTGGCATGTTCCTTCGTGAAGAAGATGGGACAGACGACCGTGGCGTGCCGCCGCTTCATGCTGGTGCGTGCGGTCTCACCCTGGGCGTCGTGATAGGAGATGGTGCCATCGATGTAGGTCTCTTGGCAGATGAGGGGATCGAACAGGAAGGTTACCGTGCGCTTCTCTCCGGCCTTCACGTTCCCGAGCTCCACCGTGTCGCCCCTGAGGGTGAGGGTGTCCGGCTCGACCCGCTCCAGACGGAGCATCGCGGGATCGTAGCGAACCTCTATCGATGCATCTGTGACGGACTCGGGGGTACCGTTCATCGCGGCCACCTTCAGCCGCACGTATCCACGATAGAGGTCCAGCGCTGACAGGAGTGAAACACGGTACCGGGCCGCTGCCCTGTCCAGCTCCTCGCGTGTCAGGTGTGCTGTGCTCTGTAACAGCCGACCGAGGATGTAGTCCACGCCCTCGAACACGGACCGGTCCCCCGTCCAGTCCTCCACCACGCCAGCATAGGTTCCCTCGATGAGGGCGATGGTGGACTCCAGGTCCTCCTTCAGCTCGTCGTCGGGGTGGCCGTATATGACCACGGCCAGGTTCAGGTGCACGCCCCTCTCCATCATCACGATGTTATCCCCGGACTTGATCGACTCCAGCTCCCCACCCCGCTCGAGGCCCTCCTGCACCATCCCTTGGATGGCGATGAGCATGCTGGAGGTCAGGTCAGCGTCCTGGGTCTTGCATTCCTCCCGGGAGCAGGTTGCGATGAGCCGTCCGTCGCCGTAGACCAGGTACACCTCCTCCACTATGTTCGTCGGTGCCGACAGGCCGTCCGGCGATCGGGTGAGGGACTCGAGCCGCTCGGCCTCCTTGGCCTGACGCCTCCGGATGATGACCAGGCCTACCGCAGCAGCACCGAGGACCACAAGGGCCAACAGGCCCCACCACCACCACGTGGAGATGCCGGTGGACACCTCCATCGCCTCGGACCATGAACCCTCGCCCACGTCGCTGACGGCGGCCACGGTGTAGAAGTAGACCCGACCGCTGACGGCGGTCCCATCGGTGTACCTTAGCCCGGGCCCCAGCTCCACCAGGAGCTCCATGGAGGTACCCTCCTCCATACGGTAGATCCGATATCCGGTGACAGGGGCCGTATCGCCCCTCTCAGGGGGGAGCCACTCCATCACCACCCCTTCGTCAGTGTATTCGACCGTCAGTTCCAGTGGGGCGCCCGGGACCGATATGGGCGTGGCGTTGACGATGACGGATTGAGCGCCGGGCCCGATGCTGTTGATGGCCACGATGAGGTAGAAGTAAGTCCTTCCGTTCTCCAGCGATCCGTCCGAGTAGCTGAGGACGTTGCCCGGTCGTGCTAACTCCGGCAGGTCGACCCTCGTCGATCCCCTGTAGACGATATAACCAGTGATGGGTGAGCCACCGTCGTCCACTGGGGGCGACCACGAGAGGAACACCAGGCCGTCGCCCCTTACGGCGGAGACGTTGGTTGCCGGACCGGGTCCCAGCACGGCGGAGATGGCCACGGGCTGGGTCAATGGGCTCAACCCTCCGATCTCATTCACCGTCCGGACGGCGTAATGGTAATCCTCACCGGCCGACACGCTGGTGTCCAGGTAGGAGTCCCAGTCGAGTACATCGTCCAGTGGCGCAAGGTTGTTTGCCGAGGTACCCCTGAAGACCCGGTAAACGAGGCTCGTGGCCCCGCCCTTGTCCACGGGTCTGGACCACTCGAGGAGGACCCCATCGATGCTGTTAGCGGCTGTGAGGCCCGTCGGGGGCCCCGGGGTGCCCAGGGGAGTGGTCTCTATGACCTCCGAGAGATTCCCCTCACCTTCCGCGTTGACCGCGGACACGGCGTAGTAGAGCGTCACGCCGTTGGTCAGGCCCGTATCGATGTAAGTGATGGCTGGTTCAATCTGCGTATAGAGGGACACGGTCGTACTGGACGTCCCCACGTAGATGTTGTATGCGATGATGGGGGACCCACCATCGAGACCCGGGGGCGTCCAGAGCAGGGTGACCGTGCCATTGGAGGGTGTGGCCCTGAGGTCCGTCGGTTCCCCAGGAAGGCCAATAGGCACCTCCGTCAGGACGGGTGATGCCCTTCCCAGCCCATGGGCGTTGAAGGCCATCATACGGTAGAAGTAGGACCTGCCGTTCTCCAGGCCACCGTCTATGTACTCGGTGTCCGTGGGACCGACCTCGGTGAGGACCGTGAGCTCACCTGGTTTCGTCCCCCTGAGGATCTGGTATCCCTCGATGTCACGACCCCCGTCGTTGATGGGAGCCTCCCATCGCAGGATCACGCGTCGGTCGGCCGCCTCCAGGGAGAAGGAG
>CP070808.1:668196-670879 GCA_020343715.1 Thermoplasmata archaeon | reverse complement strand
CCTCCCCCCTTAGGACGAGACGGTAGAGGACCATGGACCCTTTCAAATCGATTACTCTGAGGGATATCTCCGCGACCACCGCGACCCTCTTCGCCTTCGTCACCGTAGCGCTGCTCATCTCGTCGGGCACCGCCACCGAGGACGTACTGGCAGCCTCTGGACTCGTGACCGAGTTCGTGGGAGCCGGCGATGAGGTCGAGGTTAACTTCACCAAGATCGGTGGCAGCGAGAACACTGATTACTCGCTCCGGCTGCCCAAGCAGTCGAACGTGGTGGACGCCCGGGTCAACTTCACCGGTTCGGACATCTTCATGGCGAACCAGATAAAGACGTTCAAGTCGGCGTTCGACTTCCGCCAGGGGACCGCCACCAACCTGATCTACGACACCTCCGGGCTGCACCTGGACATGGACACCATGGCGCCATTCTGGCCCTACACCGAGAAGTCCACGGGAAGCGAAGCGTACGACGTGGTCACCGGCGACTTCAACAACGACCGTCGCCCCGACTTCGCCGTGACCAACAAGGACGCCGACTCGGTCACCATCTACTACCAGAACGCCCAGGGGAAGATGGCCACCAAGACCACCCACTCCACCTCCGACGACCCGTACTGCATCGACGTGGGCGACTTCAACAACGACGGCCTGGACGACCTGGCCGTGGGGTGCTACGCCGGCAAGAAGGTGGACTTCCTAAGGCAGAAGAGCACCGGTGGCTTCACCCTAACCACCGTCACCGTCAACGAGAACGTCCAGGGCATCGCCACGGGCGACCTGAACAACGACGGCTTCGACGACGTGGCCCTGGCCACCTACGGCAAGAAGGGCATGACCCTCCTCCAGAGCGGAACCGGCTCCTTCTCGGTGGGCCAGACCATCACCGTGGGCGAGTCGGGCAACTACTACTACTACAACTACGACGTCAAGGACGTGGCCGTGGCCGACTTCAACGGTGACGGCCGCGACGACGTTGTCTGGTCCAGCGCCGGGGGCTACTCGTACAACTACGACCGCAACAACTTCGGCAAGATCAAGTTCTACTACCAGACCACCTCCCGGACCCTTTCGTACAACACCTACGTCTGGGGCTACACCGGATGCTGGTTCATAGAGGCCGGCGACATCACCGGGGACGGAAAACCGGACATCGCCTTCACCCAGAACTACGTCAACAAGATCAAGTACTACACCCGGTCTGGCAGCGGGTGGTCAGGCCCTACCAACCTGGGCGGCGACGGACAGATGCACAGGCTCGCCATCGGGGACCTGGATGGGGACGGCAAGAACGACCTGGTCTCAGGTTCATCGAAACCCTCCCTCCTGTTCTACAAGCAGGTCGACAACAAGCTCACCACCCAGGCCAAGAAGTTCGACCTGCCCGACGACTCCACCGGCAGGGGTACCGCCGTGGGCGACTTCAACGGCGACGGCCACAACGACGTGGTGGTGGCTTGCGGTGGTGCCGACAGCGCCGCCATATTCGCCCAGCGCCTGGAGTACGACGGGTCGTACGTCTCCCAGCCCCTGGTCCAGCCCCTCCCCGTCCGCTTTGTCAACTTCACCTACCACGTCGCCCAAGGTGGTGGCGAGACCCACTTCTACTACTCGGTGGACGGTGGCATCAACTGGACCGAGGTGGCCAACCGGACCCTCGTCGACCTGGTCGATCGGACCGATACCCTTTGGTTCAAGATGACCTTCCACTCGACCAGCGCCACCAGGTACAACTCCATCAAATGGGTCACCCTCAACATGACCTACCAGAGCTTCCCCTCCAACCTGCGCCTCGACCTGGGCAGGGACTCGTCCATCGAGTGGAACATGACGGGTGAGCTCAACGACACCGTGACGGCCCGGGAACTGAACGACGCGCTCACGGACTACATCCAGGACCCCTCCCACTATCCCGACGAGCATGGCTACCTCACCATCCCGATATACATATCATCGGCGACCCCCGGCCAGCTGACCATCTCGGACCTCTACGTCCTCTACAACAACGCCTCGCGCAAGCCCGAGCTGGTCACTCCCGGCGACAGGGGGTTCGTGAACGCCACGCCGACGCTGCAGTTCTACGCCAACGACACCGACGACGACCTGCTCAAGTACGTCATCCAGGTCGCCAAGGGAGGCGACTTCGGCAACGCCTTCGCCACGACCACCTTCGACATGAGGTACAGCCTCTACAACGAGGAGGAGGGCGAGGGCTTCACCCAGGCCGACTACCGGCAGGGCACGGTGGCGACGTTCACCATCCCTGAGTTGTACGCCCTGGACGATGACACTTCGTACAGCTGGCGCGTCTACGCCTACGACGGCTACCTGGTCTCCAGGCCCTCACCAGTGTACGTCATGAGGGTCGACAGCTTCGCACCCACTGGCCATGCATCGACACCCAGGTACTCCAACTCCCTCAACTTCACCGTCACATGGTCCGCGGAGGACATGATGCCCGGCTCGGGCCTGGCACCCGCGGGCACGTATGACGTTCAGTACCGCAAGTCCACCGAACCCACCTGGCAGGACTGGCTTGTGTACACCACCAAGACCTCGGAGGTCTTCGCCGGCGAGGAGGGCATCACCTACTACTTCCGCATGCGCTCCCGGGACGCCGTATGGAACGAGCAGCTGTTCATCGGAGGGAAGGGCGACACCCAGACCACCGTGGACTCCCAGGCACC
>CP070808.1:665388-668096 GCA_020343715.1 Thermoplasmata archaeon | reverse complement strand
AAAATACTAGGAATTTGAGCAATACATATAGCATAGTTCATATACTAAGACGGAAATCTGTGTGTCATGAGGAAGATGGTGCTCGAGGTGGAGCCGGGCGAGGAGGTGCTGGAGAGCCTGGGGCCGATCCTGGAAAGCCTCAGCTCCTATCAGGTCCTGGAGCAGCTGAAGTTCGACCGTGAGAAGGGCACCTGCGTCGACCTCATCGAGTGCCGGCTCAGGGAGGGCCTGTCCATCGACGAGGTCGACTGGTTCGGACACATGGAGCTGCTGAGCGTCATCAAGACCGAGGGGAAAGACCACACCTGCCTGGTGAAGTACTACCAGCCCCAGGGCGGCGAGTCTGCTGATGATGACTTCGAGTTCGACCTGGTGTACACCACGCCCAACCTGATTTCGAGGGAGAGGTTCGTCGTCAGCGCCATCGGCGACGACATGGACCTGGCCCGGTTCATGGACGGGGTCCGGAAACACGTGGGCAAGGTGGTCAAGATGTCCATGTCCCGGGCCGCGTACCAGCGACGCGACATCCTCACGGTGCTCACCGACAGGCAGCGGGAGGTGTTGACGGCCGCCAACCAGTACGGGTACTACGACTATCCGCGGGGGGTCAGCAGCGAGAAGCTGGCCGACAGGGTGGGTATCAGCAAGCCCGTGCTGCTCCAGCACCTGCGGAAGGCGGAGAAGCGGATCATGGCCGACATCTTCGCCGGTCTGTGAGGATATAAATACCCGGAGCATCCCTTCCCGGAAGCATGAGGAAGATGACCCTGGAGCTGGAGCCCTACGAGCACATAAGGGAGGACCTGGCCTACCTCTTCGAGGACCTGGTCTCCTTCGAGATCCTCGAGATGCTGAAGGTGGACTACGAAGAGGGGATTACCGTGGACCTCATCGAGTTCCACCTCCGGGGGACCCGGCCCATGGAGGAGCTAAGGGCCATCGGCCAGATGGAGATCATGGGCATCCTCGGGTCGGATGGCGACAGGCAAGTGTGCCTGGTCCGGTACACCGAGCCCGAGGAGGACAGGGAGCTGGCGAAGCGCTTCGACCTGGACCTCATCAGGACCACCCCCTTCATCGTGTCGGAGCGGCGGCAGGTCCACAGCGTCATCGGCAACGACGAGAACCTCAGGAGGTACGTGGACCTGGTGAAAGAGGTCATCGGCACCGTCGGGGAGATGTCGTTCACCAAGGCGGCCTACCAGAGGCACGAGATCCTCTCGGTGCTCACCGACAGGCAGCGCGAGCTCCTCGTCACCGCCCACAAGCACGGGTACTACGAGTACCCCAAGCGCATCAACACGGAGGGGCTGGCGGAGAGGGTGGACATCAGCAGGCCCACCCTCGTCCAGCACCTGCGGAAGGCCGAGGGGCGGCTCATGGACGAACTACTGACCGGCCTCTGAGCTTCCCGCGCCCTCGACGGTGGGCCACTTCCAAGCGTGCCAGAATATCATCGCGCTGAAGAGCAGGTAAACGACGCCCAGGTAGTAGTTCCAGACCTCGGCATCCGGCTCGCCCATGTACCCGATGTTGAAGAGCAGGAACACCGGTGCCACGATCAGGTTGACGGTCCTCACCAGCTTCACCGGTCCAACCAGGCAGAGCAACATCATCAGGGCCTGCACGGTCGCGGTGGTCGGTGCGATGATCAGGATCACCGTCGAATCGATGGGTTCGTGCTTCTGCTGCAGCAGCGACATCATGTCGCCGAACGTCCAGAGCAGGAAGTGGGCTACCCACAGCGCCGCCAGGACTATCCTTATGTCGACCTTCACATCCACCAGGACATCCCCGGTCCTCTTTTCCGATACCATCTTGCTCACCTCGTTTCTCGCATGGGACGCGCACATCCCGCGCGTCCTCGTAACATAGAATGAAGGAAAAATACTAGGAAATTGGGCCATCAATCGATGATAGCTTATATAGCCAGCATGGCAAGCGTGCTCACGGGGTCGACGTCCCGAAGGGCCTCTTGTCCCTCGCGCAGATGATCTGCACCGCGTTCCTGCCCGACATGGCCACTGCGGGCACGCTGCCGCCGGGCTGGACCCACTGGCCCGCCATATAGAAGTCCCTTAGGCCGGGAAGGCTCTGGCTCATGCGCATCGTCAGCGTGTCCGTGGTCTCTATCCAGCCCTCGAAGCTGCCACGCCAGTTACCGGTGTAGCGCACCCACGTCATCGGCGTGGCCACGTCGCGCATCTCCACCTTGGCGCCAACGCCGGGGAACCGCCTGTCCAGCTGGGCCACCACCGCGTCAGCCACCCGCTCCTTCTCGGCCCTGTAGGCCTCCCTGTCCCGGCTGAGCCTATCCCAGAAGTCGTAGTCGGTGGGGTAATGGACCCGGGCGAAGGTCCTGCCCTCGGGCGCCAGGGTGGGGTCGTACGAGTAGAACTGCACCGACATGTGGTCCCGTTCGACGTCACCTATCCTGACGGGCTCCTCGAAGGGGAAGTTGATGCCAGTGATGGTGGTCGGCACGTCGTCGAACGTCCGGGCTATGCCCAGGCCCACGTATATGAGGGGCGGGAACAGCTTGAGGTCCTTGTAATAGCCATTGACCTTCTTGTTCACGTAAATACCATCCAGCATGTCGAAGATGGTGGTCCTGCCGTCGGCGGCTGACACGACCACGTCTGCCTTGTGCTCGCCCCCGTCCTCGAGCCTCACGCCCACGGCCCGGTCGTCCTCCACCAGGACCT
>CP070808.1:662566-665288 GCA_020343715.1 Thermoplasmata archaeon | reverse complement strand
TGGAACACGGCGGCCGATGGCACCACGTTGCCCGAGTCCTTCCCCGGGGGGCTCACCAGACGCGCTGGGCTCCAATCACCGTCCTCGAGCAACATTACCATGACGTCAGAGTAGACCTGACCCCTCTGGTTGATGCCGTCGGACTGCCATACAATAACGGGCGTCCCGTTCCAGTCGAGCATGCTGACCTTCTTCTCGTTCCTGCCTATGCCGTTGCCCAGCCCCTCGTTTACAGGGGACCAATGGCCCTCGGCGTCCATGGTAACATGGTGTATATCGGCGTTGCCGGGGGTCACGGGGTCGTCATGGCCCCATGCCACGTGCAGCTTCCCATCGGAGGAGATGACCGATGGTTCCGTGTCCTGACCGGGGAGCCCGTTGCTGATGTGGACCACCGGACCCCATTCGGTCCCGTCGGTCCATCGGCCGTAGATTTCCAGGCCAGGGTCCGTCTCGTTCTCCTCAAGGGGGTACCGGGCCTGCCACGCGAACCAGAGCCTGTCGCCGAACACTGCGGCGGAGGCACCGGCGGCGATGCCACCCTCGGGGGCCTCGCTGATGGGCCTGGGGTCGTCCCAGGTCCCGGTCTCGGGGTCGTAGACGCGGAGCACTACCTGGAATATGTCGGCCCCCGACCAGGCGTGGCTGTTCCACCACACGTACAGCTTGTCTTGGAAGACGGTCATGGCTGGCCTGTGCCCGTAACCCTCGGGTATGGTATCCAAGGTGCTCACATTGGTGATAGGGCTCAGCTCCCCGTCGGTGAGGAAGCGGAGCTGGACGTCCTCGTCCTCGGGGTACTCGATGGGCTGGCTCCCGTCGGGGTTGGGCCAGTGGGTGTAGTCCGTCTCCCACAGGAAGACCATGCTGTCCCCCAATATCGTCGCGTGGGGGATCTCGTCGTTCATGATGTCGGTGTTGGAGGGCTGGGGTGACAGGTTCCTCCACTCAACCAGCTCCGGTAGCGTCTCGCTGGCCGGTTCCCCCTCCATGGCGGCGAGGGGCAGTATAATTACCAGGACCAGGACCAGCCCCATGACCATGGCCAGGGACCTGCGGCGTGCTTGCTCCACGATGTCCAAACGGAGGGTGGAGCTATATAAGGAGATTGGTATGGAGCCTTTCATACCGAACGATTCTCGTCTGGGGTTCAGTCCCTGCCAGCACCAGCGTCCAGGGCCCTCTCCCAGGCCTGGTCGAAGGTGGGTATGTTGGTCTGGGGGCCCTGTCGCTCCACCACGAAGCTGGCTACAGCGGCACCCATGAATAGGCAGTCCTCCGGGGACATGCCCCTGTTCACGCCGGCGTAATAGCCGCCCCGGAATGCGTCCCCGGCGCCTGTGGTGTCCTCGACCCGGGTCGCGGGCACCATGGGAACGTCGATCCTGTCGTCCACGGTCCTCATCGTCGAGCCCTCGCGACCCCGGGTGAGCACCAGGGTGTCGATGAAGTTGAGGAGGTCCCGGGGCTTGGTCATGTGGGTGTACTTGAGGGCCCGCTGGAGCTCGGCGTGGTTGAGAAACAGCATGTCGGACAGCTCCATCATACGGGAGAAGGTCTCCCCGTCCCACTTGTAGTGGAGCTCCTGGCCTGGGTCGAAGCAGACCTTCTTGCCCTGCCTCTTGGCCTCCTCTGCCACCCTCATATGATAGGCGGGATTGCCCGTGGCCAGATGGACGACGTCGGCCGACTCGATGGAGTGGGTCTGCAGGTCGAAGTCCTGGGCCACCTCCATGGGGCCCTGGATGACGAAGGCCAGCTGGTTCTCGTCGCCGTCGGAGAAGATGAAGCACTCGGGCGTGGGGTAGTCCTCCATGAAGGTCAGGTCGGTAAGGTCCAGTCCAGAGTCGAGAAGGTGCGCCATGAAGTCATGGGGGAACCCCTTCCCGACGAAGCTGGCGAGAGCCGTTGGGGTACCCAGCCTGGCCGCAACAACGGCCACGTTGGCAGCTGTACCTCCCCACAGGTGCTGGAACCCGTCGATCTGGATGGACTGGTTCATTGGGGGGAACGCCGGGACCAGCGTGATGTGGTCCACGTTGGTGTGCCCGAACACGGCCACCAGGTTCCGCCCGGCCAATCAGGTGCCCTCCTTCCAGCTGTCCATGTAGTCGCACTGGGCGTCGGTGAGGCAGTCTATCTCGATGCCCATGGAGGCGAGGGCCGCCCATGCCACCTCCTGGTCCAGCTCCTTGGGCACGGGGTGTACCCCCGGGGTCAGCTTGCCCCTGTTCCTGACGATGTGCGCCACCGATAGGGCCTGGAGGGCGAAGGACATGTCCATGATCTCCACCGGATGGCCCTGGCCCGCTGCCAGGTTCACGAGACGGCCATCGGCCAGCACGTCGACCCGGCTCCCGTCGTCCAGAACGTAGCGGGTCACGTCGTCGCGTACCGACCGGACCTCGGTCGAGATCCCTCCCAGGCCCTCCAGGTCCAGCTCCACGTCGAAGTGCCCCGCGTTGGCCACGACGATGCCGTCCTTGGCCGCCCGGAAGTGCTCAGGTGTCACCACCGATGAGCAGCCGGTTACGGTGACAAGGAAGTCCGCGTCCTTGACGGCCTCACCAATGGGTGCGACGTCCATGCCGTCCAGCAGGGCCTCGGTGGCCCTGACCGGGTCAACCTCGGTGACCGTCACCCGGGCACCCATGCCCCGGGCCCTCATGGCGATGCCCCGGCCGCACCAACCGTAGCCCGCCACCACCATCCGGCGACCCGC
>CP070808.1:659731-662466 GCA_020343715.1 Thermoplasmata archaeon | reverse complement strand
TGGATGGTGACCCCTTCGAGGGCTTCGCCGCCAGGATCACCGAGGGTGGATTGGGCGTGATGAAGGGCTGGGGCGGCATGCACATTGTGTGCATCCCCGAGGTGACGGGTGCATTGAGGGAACGCTACCACCGTCCCGCCAAGCCCTTCGCCCTGCTAGTACGGGACATCGAGGCGGCGCGTGCTATCGCCGACATCACGCCCGGGGAGGAGCGTGTCATGACGGACCACGTGCGTCCTATCGTACTGGTGCACAAGAGGGACCTCGGGTCATTCGAGACCGTGGCCCCAGGCTTGGGCAACGTGGGCATCATGCTCCCGTACACACCTTCCCAGATGCTGCTATTCGAGCACCTGGACGTGGACGCGATGGTCTTCACCTCGGCGAACCTGCCGGGGGAGCCCATAGTGATCACCAAGGAGCAGGCCCTGGGGCTGGACCTGGACGTCTACCTGATGCACGACAGGGAGATCATCCAGCGGGCTGACGACAGCGTGGTGAAGGTCAGGGGCGACCGGAGGCAGTTCATAAGGAGGTCCAGGGGGGTGGTCCCCACCCCCGTGGACGCGGGTCACGATAGGTCCGTCCTTGCCGTCGGAGCCCAGCTGAACGTGTCGGCCGCGCTGACAAAGGAGGGCAAGATGTTCCTCACCCAGTACATCGGCGACAGCGGCAAGCACCCGACCCAGCGTTTCCTCGCCGATGCCGTGGGCCATTTCCGGCGCATGTTCGGCATCGACCAGCTGGAGGCCGTGGCCGCGGACATGCATCCCCGATACTCCACCCTGCGCATCGCCAGGAGGTGGGCGAAGGAGGAGGAGGTCCCCCTGGTCAGGGTCCAGCATCACCACGCCCACGCGGCATCCCTGCTCCTGGATACCGGCCGGGACGAGGCCGTGGTGCTCACCATCGATGGCCTGGGCTACGGTCCCGACGGAGTGCTATGGGGCGGAGAGGTCCTGGCGGCGGACCGGGCCCGGTACGACCGGGTGGCCCACCTGGAGGCGCTACCCATGGTGGGTGGTGAGGCGGCGGTGTTCGAGCCCAGGAGACTGGTCTGGGCCGCCCACCACCTCCTTGGCAGGGAGGATTGGCCGGAGGGCATCGCCAGGGAGGAGGAGGCCCGGGTGTGGTCCCAGGCCGTAGAGGGGGCACCCCGGACCACGGGCATGGGCCGCTTCCTAGACCTGGTGTCGGTGTACCTGGGGACCGGGGGGAAGATGTCCTACGACGGTGAGCCCGCCATGCGCCTGGAACCCCTCCTTGAGGCAGGCTCGCACCGATCAGAGTGGGACTTCCGGGTGCACAGGACAACCTCGGGGAGGGTGGGAGTGCTGCCCGTGCTCGAGACCCTCTTCGACCTGGACCTTGCGAGCTCGAAGGACAGGGCCGACGCCGCCTTCTGCGCCGTGGACGCGGTCGTGTCCGGTCTTGCCGATGCCGCCCTGGACGAGGCGGAGAAACGAGGCGTTCCCGTCGGGGTGTCCGGTGGGGTCGCCTACTCGCTGCCCATCGTGGACATGATCGCCTCCAGGGTGGAGACCAGGCGCGTCGAGCTGCTCCTCCATGACCGCATACCACCGGGGGATGGGGGGATATCCTCCGGCCAGGCCCTCATCGCGGGCCTCGGTCTGGACTGAGGGGGACAACGTTTTTATCCAGGGTGTGGCATGCCAGGCCCATGTGCCTCGCAGTGCCCGCCAAGGTCATTTCGGTTGATGGCGACACCGCCCAGGTTGACTTCGGAGGGGCCAGCCGTGCCGTCAACGTGGCCCTGGTAGAGGTCGAGCCTGGCCAGTACGTGATCGTCCACGCCGGCTTCGCCATCTCGGTTATGGACGAGAAGGAGGCACTAGAGTCCCTCGAGACCTGGAGGGAGTTCCTCGAGTTCCAGGACCAACTGGACGCAGGGGAGGGAGCGTGAGGGTCCCTTGCACGAGCTGTCGGTCATGCAGCAGGTGACCGACTCCATCATGGCGGTCGCCGTCGAGAAGGGTGCGACGAAGGTCCATTCGGTCCACCTGCAGGTGGGCGAGCTGACGTTCCTCGAATGGGACCAGCTGGAGTTCGCATGGGAGATCTACACCAGGAACGTGGGCGAGCCGCTGCTGGGCGCGGAGCTGACCTTGGAGAAGCTGGAGGCCCGTGGCTCCTGTCCGGCCTGTGGCTACTCGGGACCCCTGAAGGTGGTGGACTTCCCGGACAGCCACTTCACCACTCCGGTGCTGGACTGCCCGGACTGTGGCGAGCAGGTGACGGTAACCGAGGGCCGGGACCTACTGATAAGGGATATCCAGATGCAGGTCGGGGACGACGAGGAAGGTGAGGAGGATGACTGAGGAAGGGGGTAACCAGGGAATGTTCCGGTTCCGCGACAGGGAGATGGCCGAGGAGATCCTGAGGAGGACCGCCGAGCTGGAGACGCCAGGGCGGTACATGCACGTCTGCGGGACCCACCAGGACACGCTGGTCCGCTTCGGTCTGGAGGACCAGTTCACGAGAGTGGGCGTAGAGATTCGGCAAGGACCCGGATGCCCGGTATGCGTCACCTCCCCCGGGGAGATCGAGGAGGTCTTCGCCCTGGCCAGGTCAGGGCGCACCATAGCCGTGTTCGGGGACTTCATGCGCATCCCGGGTCCCACAGGCACCCTGTTCGACCTCAAGGCCAGGGGCGAGGTGAACCTCCAGATTGTGTACTCGGTGGAGGACGCCGTTGCCTACGCGAGGGAGCACAT
>CP070808.1:656858-659631 GCA_020343715.1 Thermoplasmata archaeon | reverse complement strand
GCTGCGCCATCTTGACATTCGCGAGACCGATACGGCCGCATGACCCCGCCTATTCCGGTGCCCTTTGTGGCGGGACCCCATGCGGCCGTGGCGGTCCGCGGAGGAGAGACCATCTCACGGGTCATCGGGGATTTTGGAAAGACCATCCGTATTCGGCGCATCAGCGAGAGCGCCACCGGACGGTTCCTCGTCGTCCCGATGGACCACGGAGTGACCGTGGGGCCCGTGGCAGGCCTTGAGGACCTGGCCGCCCGCATAGGCGAGGCGGACCGGGGCGGCGCCACCTCGGTGGTGGTGCACAAGGGCGAGGTGGGCAGGTACGTGGACGCCCAGGCCCGCGAGGCCGGGCTCATAGTGCACCTGTCGGCCTCCCTGACCCACCAGACGGACCCGAACCGGAAGGTCCTGGTGGGCACCGTGGAGGAGGCCGTCATGCTGGGCGCCGATGCGGTGTCCGTCCACGTGAACGTCGGCTCGCCCACAACGGAGGAGATGATCTCCGACGCTGGCGTGGTGGCCCACGACTGCCGGCTCCTGGGCGTGCCCCTGCTGGTGATGGTGTACCCCAGGGGACCCGAGGTGAAGGACCCCTACGACGCCGAGCTGGTGGCCCACTGCGCCAGGGCCGCCGAGGAGGTGGGGGCCGACATCATCAAGACCAACTACACCGGCGACGTGGACAGCTTCTCGTACGTCGTCGGGTCGGTGCGCAACCCGGTGATCACCGCCGGAGGGCCCCCCAGCGACGACCCGCTGGCGCCCCTGGCACAGGCTGCGGGCACGGTGGAGGCCGGCGGGGCGGGCGTCGCCTGTGGGCGCAACGTCTTCCAGCACGAGGACCCCGAGGCGATGACCAGGGCCCTGGCATCGGTGATATTCGACGGAGCGTCGCCCGAGGAGGCGGCGAAGGAGCACCTGGGTGGTACGGGTGGCATCTAGCGGCGGGGGAGGGGACGACGGTCCCGTCGTCTGGTTGAGTCTGGATCGGTTGGACACGGCGGAGGCCATGCGCGACGCGGCTACGGCGGCCATCGAATCCGGTGCCGAGTGCATCGTGGTCCCCGAGGAGGCGGGGGACGCCATCGGCTCCCTCGCGCGCGTGAGATTGTTACAGGAACGAGAGGGCGAGCTCCTGGAGGAGGGACGACGTGTCGGGAGCGTCAGGAGGATAGACTCCCGGGACGACGTGGAGGCGGCGATAGGCCTGATGGCCAAGGGCCGCACCGTGCTCCTGGAGACGCCCGATTGGACCGTCATACCCCTGGAGGACCTGGTGGCCGCCCGCCACGGCGAGGGGCTTACGGGCCGCGCCCTGGCCCTGGTGGCCACCGCCGACGAGGGGCGGCTGGCATTGGGGGCCCTGGAGCACGGGGTTGACGGGGTGGTCCTCCGTCCCGACGACCCCGCCGACGTCAAGCCGGCCATGGCCGCCCTCAGGCAGGCCACGTCCGGTGGCATCCAGCTGACGCTTACCGTGGGCACCGTCGTCCGCGTCGAGGAGCTGGGCCTGGGGGACCGGGCCTGCGTGGACACCGTGGACATCCTCCGGGAGGGTGAGGGCCTGCTGGTGGGTTCCTCGTCCGGCTGCTTCCTCCTGGTGCATGGTGAGACCATCGAGAACCCCTACGCCGCCGTCCGGCCCTTCCGCGTCAACGCGGGGGCGGTGCACAGCTACGTGCTGGGCCCTGGAGGGCGGACCCTTTACCTGTCAGAGGCAGCCTCTGGCATCCGCGTGCTCCTGGTGGACAGGGAGGGCCTGGGCCGCCCGTCCCATGTGGGTCGCCTGAAGATCGAGCGCAGGCCCCTGGTTCTCGTAGAGGTTGAGGCGGGCGGGCAGCGCGCCAACGCCATACTCCAGAACGCCGAGACCGTCCGCCTGGTCACCCCCGCTGGTCACGCTTCCGTCAGCGGCCTGGAGGTCGGGCAGAAGGTCATCGTCTATCAGCCCTCGCCAATGACGAGGGACGAGGAGGGTGGCACCACGGGCCGGCACTTCGGCCGGGCCGTACCCGAGCGGATAATCGAGGGGTGAGTCCCAGCTTCGGAAGGAATGCCTGGCCACCCCATGATTCCCCACCGGTGATAATGACCCTTGAGATTTGGGGCTTAGGGGGTTAAAAGGGAGGGTGCGAATAGTCAGCCGGTCCTAGGCATCGGACCGAGTGGACAGCACCCATATGGATGTGTGCGCGTCCCTTGGTGGGGCAACGATAAGGAGAGACCGCGCATGGCAGCCGAAATGTCCTACAAGGATAGGATCTACAAGCTGGGCGTCAAGATCGCCAGAACGAGGCTTAAGGCGAACACCATTTCCCGAGTCAGGCTCCTGCTCCTGATAGGGGCCCTGCTGACCCTCTATCTGGCCTTCGAGTACAGCCAGGACTGGTACGTGGAGGAGTTCGCCACGTACGACTGGGCGCGTGACCTCGGGTTCTGAGGTGGGATCCAGCATGGTCAAGCTCCAGAACGTCGGGTTGGGCATCCTGATAGTCGCAGGCTCGTTCATGGCATTGATCTACGGCATCGTGTCGGACAGCACCCCCACGATGGTGGTATCGAGCTACAGCCTGGTGATCTCGACCCTTATCATGGTCATATCGATGGGCACCCCCTTGCTCCGGTTGCCCGTACAGGTCATATCCTTCGGCGCCCACCGCCTGGGCATCTTCCGCAAGCTGCCCGGTGGATGGCATGCCGAGATACCCAGGACCGCGGGCGTCACGTGCACCCTGAACTGCCAGGCCTGCGAGCTGGCCTGGGTGGGTTGCCCCAT
>CP070808.1:653984-656758 GCA_020343715.1 Thermoplasmata archaeon | reverse complement strand
CCATATGGACGTTCTGGCCCCTGTTCCTCATCGACCTGGGGGCCGACTACGTCTGGGTGGGCATAATCCAGTTCATCAACCCCCTGGCCCAGTTCGGGTTCATGTGGCTGGTGACCGACAAGGTCAGGTCCACGCTGCTGTTCCCCATCGGCCTTGTGCTCTCGGCCCTGACCTTCGTGACGTTCCTCCTGGCCCGGAACCCGTGGGAGCTGCTTCCCACCCAGATCCTCCTCGGGGTCTCTTGGGGCTGCACCTACGTGGGCGCCCTCCGGGGCTGCACCGAGAGCTCGGAGGAGAAGGCCACCGCCGCCGGCCTGTTCAACTCCACCACCTCCATGTCGGCCATCCTCGGGCCCCTCTTCGCGACCCTCATAGTGGGGATCACCGGCTCGTACGAGACCACGATGATCTTCGCCTCGGTCATGTCTCTGGTATCGCTGGTGCTCTACTACGGGCTCCGTAGAAGGGCGGGGGACGGGCTCACCGACGCGGCGTGAGGTACCACTCGAGGGCCTTCTGCAGCTCCTTCCTGAAGGGCTTGGCCAGCTCTGTGATGTCCACGGTGCCCACGTGCATGCGCAACTTCAGCTCGCCCAGGAGGGTCTTCTTGACCTCCCTGACCTCGTCCAGGTAGATCTCCAGGTAGTCGCATGCGCAGTCCGTCTCGCCCACCACCGCGTAGTGGGAGTAGCCGTGGGACTGGGTGGTCTGCACGTCCACGTGGGCGTGGGGCTCTCCGATGGCAAGGAACCTCCAGTTGGTGAGGTAGCAGGTGGCCTCGGTGAGCGGGTACGGGGCGTCGGGGCAGTTCGAGGCGACGAAGGCCTTGTCCTGGGAGACGATGTACTCGTCCTGGTAAAGAAGGGGGTTCGCCTCCTGGTCATAGACCTGACCGCATCCATCTTCCCGACCGGCCCTCATAGGCCACACTCCCCGGCGGGCCTGGCATGGTTCTTTCGATGGTTAATAGTTTTCGGACGGACCTCCCATGATTAACAGCGATGACCATCCCACTGGCCTCATATGGACGGCACCCGTGGTGGGACCCATGAGACCTTCGAATGCTATTGCCGCCATCCTGCTGTTGCTCACTGTCATCCCGACACCATCTGCTTACGCCGAGAGCCCTGCATCACCGGTCCTCATCTACGGTGTACATCCGGGAGGTGCATGCGATTGGGAGCACGTGTTGATCGGCAACCCGGGCGATGCCCCGGTGGACGTGTCGGGCTGGTTCCTGTCGGACGACGAGGGTTTCATGACGATCCCCGAAGGGACCTTGCTGTCGCCTGGCGAGAGGGTCTGGGTGGGCGTCAACTCCACCGCATTCCGGGTCCTTTGGGGAAGGGACCTGGACGTCATCGGTGACCGTGTCGGGGGCTTCGGCCTCGCCGACCGGGGCGATGGCCTCCTCCTCATGGACGGGGACGCGGAGGTGGTGGACCAGGTCGCCTACGGGTCACCGGGGGGAGACGCGCCCGAGGGCTGGTCCGGTCGGCCAGTGCGTACCTCGACGACGATGCCCTGGGGACGGCTCCTCCTCAGGAGCGCCGGTGGGGATACGGACACGGCCGCAGATTGGGACGACTTGAGGGAGCCCAGATGCGGTTGGGACCTGGAGGGGCGGGCCCCGAACGCTGTTTCCGCGAACGCCACCTGCTTCGTCACCCCCGAGGAGGGATGGAGGGTGATGGCGGGCACCATCATGGCCGCCAGGTCCGACCTGGCCATCGCGCTGTACGACCTGACGAGCATGGACCTGACATCTCTGGTCGCGCGCAAGGCGCGGGAGGGAGTACGTACGAGGCTGTTGTTGGAGGCATCCCCCGTCGGGTTGACCGAGGACGAGAGGGAGCGGAGGAAGGCACTACTGTCCACACTGGAGGCTGACGGGGTCGAGGTCTGGCTGACCCGATCCACGGTGAAGGGCGAGAGCCATAGGCCCTACCGGTACCATCACGAGAAGTACTGTGTCATCGACGGCCGACGCGTCGTCATCACCACGGAGAACTGGTGCATCTCCTCCTTCCCCCAAAGGCCCCTGGCCGAGCACGGAAGCAGGGGTTGGGGCGCACTGGTGAGGTCCCAGACCCTGGCACGGGACCTTCTCGACGTCTTCGAACGGGACCTGGTGGTCTCCGCCCATCCCTTCGAGCCCACCGATGGATATCCCTTGGACCTCCCCTCACTGCCCGCTCCGGCACATGCCAAACCGACCCCGCTTCCGTGCGAGGCTATGATTATGGTGGGTCCAGAGGCTTGGGGACACGACCTCGAGGGACTGCTCGGCCTGCTGGACGGAGCCCGGAAGAGCATGCTCCTGGAGCTGGCCTACCTGGACGTCTGGTGGGGCGAGACCCTCTCCCCCGTCGTCGAGAGGCTTCTCCTCGCGGCCTCCAGGGGTGTCGACGTCAGGCTGTTGCTGGACCCTGGACAGGACGGGGATGGGAGGTCGACCCTGGAGGAGGTACACGTCCTAGCGGCGAGCCGTGGTGTGACAAACCTGAGGGGGGTGGTTGCGAAGGACATCACGGGCGTGGGCCGCGTGCACGCGAAAGGACTGGTCATCGATGGGGAGACGTCGGTCCTCGGTTCCCTCAACTGGGCCTGGTCCTCCATGGCGAGGAACAGGGAGGTTTTGGTCGTGATACAGGGGCCGGATGCGGTCCGCGTCCTCGCGGATGCCTTCTGGTCCGACTGGAACGCCTCCATCGCCGGTGTCCCGCCCGCTCCTCCCCGCCACATGCTCCTCGAGGCGGCCCTCAGGTGGGAGG
>CP070808.1:651106-653884 GCA_020343715.1 Thermoplasmata archaeon | reverse complement strand
TTCCATCCCAACATCATGGAGCCCTTCGACGGGGGCTACGTGTGCACCAAGCTGCTGGACAAGTGGACGGCCCAGGACAACCTCTTCAAGTTCATCATCGGCATCGAGTCCCTGCTGGCGAACCCCAACGCCAACGACCCTTACGCGACCTGTTCATGCAAGGACGCGGCCCTGTACTTCCGGGAGCACAGCTTCCGACCGGGCCCCCTGCGCAAGCCCCCCGCCCCCAAGGTTCGCATCATAGGGGAGGTATAGGGGGGGTCATCGCGCCCGCACGAGTTGTGAAGGAGTGGAAGCGGCCCGAACGCACAGTCCCCAGACCCTTGGACCACCCCGTGGGCTGGAGGACCGAGGGGCCCAAGGAGGGCCCCGTGAGACTATACATCCACCGGGAGGTCCACGACGCCATCCAGGCCCGGTCCGAGGAGGGCGCAGAGCGCCGTCGGGAGGACCTGGGGTTGCTGGTTGGGGACTGGGCCCGGGACGAGGACGGCGAGGCCTACGCCGTCGCCTGGGACCTGCTGACCGGTCCGCTGGAGGCCTCGCCCGTCTCCGTCAGGTACACCCTGGAGGGCCTCACCGAGGTGGCCAGGGGCCTGGACGCCCAGGAGGCGGCCTACGTGATCGTGGGGTGGTACCACTCCCACCTGGACCTGGGGGCCTTCATGTCGGGTAGGGACCTTCGGACCCAGAGGGGGGCCTTCCCCCACCTTCACCAGGTGGCCCTGGTGGTCGATCCGATGAGGCAGGTGGCGGGGGCCTTCGCCAACGGTCCTGACGGCCCGGGCACGATGCCCTGCCGCTTCGCCATATACAAGGAATGGGACGCAGGGCATGACAGGGTCCCGGCACCCTAGAGGGTCCCGGGGACCTCCTCGGCCATTCCCCTGGACACCAGCACCTGGGCCAGGTTGCCCGGGATCGATACCATGTCGCCCTTCTTCAGCGAGTAGGTCTGGCCGTCATCCCCAGCGAATGGGGGTGTGTCCTTGAGCACATGGATGAGCACCGCGTCCTCACCTGAGGGTGTGGGGACCTGGACGTCCACCTCGGGCGCGGCCTCGACGCTCGCCGTTTCCTCCCCCTCCGGGGCCTCCTTAGGACCTTCGGTGGCCTCCATCACGGTCTCGTCGGCGGGTGTGGGCGCGGGCGTGGGGGTTGGCGGGGCCATGGCGGTACCGGTGCCCTTCGGGGGCGTCAGCTCCCCGTGGGCCGTGGCCATGAAACTGGCCAGCTCGCCGTACAGGTCCTTCTCCCGGGGCGTTAGGGCGCGCACGTCCACCTTGCCCCCCTCCAGGGAGTCGACGGCCCTGTTGGCCATCTTGCGCAGGCGCAGCAGGATGATGTCCTGGCTCAGCGAGAGGGTGTTGCGCAGCTCGTTGCTCACCAGCGTCGCGGTGGTGGACATGGGGTCGCGGGCCATCTCGTCCCGTGCCAGCTGCCGAAGGCCGGCGATGTGCAGGGCCAGGTTCTCGAAGAAGTCGGCAGGCAGCTTGGTCAGGTTATGGCTGCGGCTCTCGCGCTGCTGGACCTGCTGGATGAACTTGAAGCCCATCTCCTCCCCGGGAGCCATCGCCATGCCTAAGGCTTGACAGCTATTCAAACATTGCGAGGACCGGCGCTGTGGCTACGCTGGTCACCGAGGATGGTATGCCGACCCGGGGGGGACGTGGCCGTCCCTTCAGCCGTACACGGGGGCCTGGGTGGATCCGGGCGAGATGCGGGCCTCCGAGTGGGGATAGATGGCCCACTTGTTGCAGTGGGGGCACTTCTCCATCTTGGACAACCCGACCGCTTGGTGGGACGCTAGCGGCGGGGCCTCGAACCACTCGCCGCACTTTTTGCATATGAAGAACCTGGATTGCATGTGTTATCACCGGGGGTGTCCTTGTTGATGCCCTGGATTCTGCGAATATGACTTATATAGAGGCCCCAAAACGTTCACCGAACGGCGAACGGACCGCCACGACCCTCGCAAGGGTCAAATACGCCGAGGGGGATGGAAGGTCGTGCCGATGCGGTTGTTCGAGCCCGAGGACCTGGAACCGGTCGTCGCCCTGGTGACCCGGACCTTCGACCAGGTGTTCTCCCAGGAGATGTACCTGGCCCTACAGCAGGCATGGCCAGAGGGTCAGATAATCGACGTGGAGGCGGGGCGGTTGGCGGGTGTGCTCCTGTCCATGCGCCGGGGCGCCACCGTGGGCAGGGTGCTCATCATGGCCGTCGCGGAGGGTTACCGGGACATGGGCATCGGCTCCCACTTGCTCAAGGCCTTCATCCAGCAGTGCGTACGGGAGGGGGTGGTCAGCGTGGTCCTGGAGGTCAGGGCATCGAACTTGAGGGCCCAGGAGTTCTACCGCCGGTTCGGGTTCCATGTGGTCGAGCCCCTGGTGAGCTACTACCCCGACGGGGAGGACGGGGTGCTGATGTCCATGGACATCGCGTGACGACGATGGCTCAGCCGTAACCGGTCCCGTCGTCGTCGGAGGTGTAGTTCCAGTAGTTGTACGGGGCGGACTCCTTCTGGGCACCGGTGACGTCAGAGGCCAGCCCTCGCCGGTAGGTGCCGTGGCGTTCCTTGATCTGGACCTCCACGGGCAGCGCCCTCCTCCGGGCCTCCTTCACGTGCTTGGCCGATATGTGCTTGGCACCCGAGATGGACGCCAGGTCCCCGGCGACGCGGATGAGGCCCCCCAGCTCTCGGAGGCGCAGTGTCAGCGCGTCGGGCTGGTCGTCGATGAGCTTGGCCCTCCTGCGGGCCTCTTCGATGATCGCCTT
>CP070808.1:648186-651006 GCA_020343715.1 Thermoplasmata archaeon | reverse complement strand
CCCGGCTGCCCTGGTCGATGCGGGCCAGCGCTATCGAGCTCCCGGGGTGGTCCTCCAGGTCCCAGGCCACGTAAGCCGAGTCGTCCGCGATGCCCACCACAGAGGGCCGGGTGTTGTTCCGGTTGTTGGGCTGGGACACCCTCATCGACTCCCAGGTGAACCCGTTATCGTCGGAGGAGGCGTACCTCACCTCCCAGAAGGGTCCTCCAGGGTCCGAGTCCACCACCCGCAGCTCCTGCCACACCACGTGTAGGACCCCATCGGGCCCCACGGAGATGGCGGGGGCGGTGGCGTCGTTGCGTGCGTCCCCCGAGGGGAGGCGCACCTCGTCGGACCAGTCGCGTCCGCGCTGGTCCGGCTCGGAGTAGGCGAAGACGATGGCGACCCCCTGCTGGAACTGGGTCCACCGGCCGTCCTCCCATACGGCGTACAGGATGTCCGCGGGCCCCGCTGCCATGGCCACCCCCGTCTGGACCCCCTCGTCGTCCTGGGGAATGGGGGTTGGCTCCTCCTCGAACTCCAGGGCAGCGGCACCCTGGGCGACGACCAGCAGGGCTAGAAGCGCCAGCAGCGCCAGGGCGACGGTCGATGGGAGCATGGGCATGCGTCGGGGCATGGGTCGTCCTCCCGCGTATTGAGCGGTGGAGGGAGATAACGGTTTCCCCTTGGTTCCCCGACGACCGACCAAGGCCTTTTTAGGTACCTCGTCGGTTCGGGAAAGGGAGCACCCCATGGCCCAAGACAGGATATCCCTCAGCAACATGGCGTTCTTCGCGTACCACGGCGTGGCCCAGACCGAGAAGCTCCAGGGGCAGCGCTTCTTCGTGGACGTGGACCTCTACCTGGACCTGTCCAAGGCCGCCGAGGGGGACAGCATCGCCCACACCGTGGACTACGAGGGCGTGTTCAAGACGGTCAAGGAGCACGTGGAGGGCAAGCGTTTCCACATCATCGAGGGCCTGGCCCAGGAGGTGGCCAGGTCGCTGCTGGAGGAGTTCCCTGTGGAGAGGGTGACCGTCCGTGTTCGCAAGCCCTCAGTGCCCATACAGGGCATCTTGGACCACACCGAGGTGGAGATCACCCGGTCCAGGACCTGATCGGCGGGACGGTTCACGTGGCCCGGCGGAGCAGGTCCACCACCGCCTTCCTCGAGACCTTGCTGGCGGGTTGCCAGGTCGTCACCACGGACAGGACCACCGTGACCACCAGAAGGACCGCGATGGTGGCCCAGGGAAGGGCGTAGGAGAACGCGATGGGCGACAGCAGGTTGAAGAAGGCGATCACCAGGACCGACAGCGTGATGCCCACCACCAGCCCCACCGCCATGGCGGACAGCGATATCGCCACCCCCTCGGCCACAAGGGCGTTGCGCAGCCTGCCGGCGCGAAGGCCCAGGGAGCGGACGATGCCCAGCTCGAACTCCCGCTCCAGTATCGATGCCATCAGGTTCATGGCCAGCGAGAAGAAGGCCACCAGCATCAATATGAGGAGGATGGCCAGGAACAGGGTGTCCAGGATGGCCAGGCCGTCCTCGATCTCCCGGATTACCACCTCGCCCACCACCACGAAGATGGAGAAGAACACCTGGTAGCGCTGCTGGATGGTGCGTCCCACCTGCTCGTGGTCCTCCCCCTCGGAGACCATCACGAACACCCGGTCGTAGGGCAGGTCCTCGGTGGCCTCCTCGGCCAGGCCCGAGTAGGTCTCCAGCGAGACGAGCACTCCCGAGCCCGCCGCCTCCTCGGGCCTCTCGGGGAAGTCACCGGCGAACCCGGGCAGGGCCGAGAGGATCAGCTCGACCTCCATGAAGAGCCGCTGGTCCTCCACCTCAAGGGACACGGTGTCCCCCAGGTCCACCTCCAGGGAGGAGGCCATGGCCCGGGATATGACCACGCCGTCGGGGCTGATGTCCGAAAGGCGGTCCAGGTCCCCCTGGTACACGTCGTCGTCCGACACGAATGTTGCCCGTGTCAGGTCCCCGTGGGCGGCCATCACGTCGACCCGCTCGATCCTCGAAGAGACCACGTTGGCCATAGTCCCGTCCAGGTCCGTCGTCGCCGAGGCCACGTGCCTCGTGTAGTCGGCCTCTTCGAGCCCCTCGACCATGTCCTGCGGCAGGCCGTCGGTGCCGAATATCACGATGTCCGCTCCCAGCTGGTAGGTGGTGGCCCTCTCGGCGGACTCGAATATGGCCGCGAAGAAGGTTGAGAAGAACAGCAGTATCGCCACGATGATGGCGAAGATGAGGGTGGTGGACGCGTTCCTACGCTGGTACCTCTCCATGTTGGACCGCACCAGCTTGAAGGTGGAGGGCAGGAACGTCCGCATGGCGGTCACCACGCCCCGCTGGAGGAGGGGCACGGCCACCAGCATCCAGACGGCGTACGACAGGAGGATGACCAGGAAGGAGAAGATGAAGAACGTGAAGAACTGGCTCTCGCCGACGAAGATGAGGAAGTAGGGGATGAAGAAGGTGGCGTAGAGCAGCGCTATGAACATGAGGAACGCCCCCACGAGCAGGCGACGGTCCACCCCCTTCACGGACATGAACCGGTAACGCCCCTCGGTCCTCACCTGGGAGATGGCCTCCGCGGGGCTGGTGTCCATGGCCTTGCGCAGGGGGTTGATGGCGAACAGGCTGGTTATGACCAGGGTGATGAGCACCTGGCCCGCCACCACGGACCAGTTCACGATCAAGGAGAAGTCGTCGGGGAGCAGGTCAAGACCGTACCAGTGCAACGCGAAGGGTATGCCCACGCCCAATGCCACGCCCAGGGGTATGCCCACGGCCAACATGAGGGCCAGCTCGCCGGTGACCAC
>CP070808.1:645251-648086 GCA_020343715.1 Thermoplasmata archaeon | reverse complement strand
GAGCCGTCGACGCTCACCGCCTGGCCCTCGTAACGGACGGCGTCGAAGGTGAACGCCGCCACGGGTGCCACGTCGGTGACGTTGACCCAGAAGGTCACGATGGTGTACGCACCGTCGTCGTCGGTGACGTTGAGCGAGGCCTGATGGGGACCGTCCGAGCTCCACGCGTGCGTGGGGTTCTGGACCATGGAGGTGCTACCGTCGCCGAAGTCCCACATGTAGCTGGCGATGAAGCCGTCCGCGTCCGATGCGTTGGCCAGGAGGTTGTGGACGACGCCCACGTCGGTGGCGATGTCGTCGATGGCCTGGACCACGGGAGCCTGGTTGGTGACGGTGGCCTGGATGGTGTCCACGTCCACCAGGGAGTCTGATGAGGTGACGGCCAGGGTCACCGTGTACACCCCGTCGTCCGCGTAGCTGTGGTTGACCTTCGAGAAGATCCCACTGGTCCCCGTCCCGTCACCGAAGTCCCAGGTGTACGTGCTGATGGTCCCGATTGATCCGCTGCCGTCGAACCTGAGGGACTGGAGGGTTGTGCCGCTGGGTGGCGTCCCCGCGTTCGCCGTCGGTGGCGACGAGCCCTGGGGATTTACGTACGCCAGGCACGAGTCGGTATCGGTGGAGCCGCCGTCGTCCCTGACCGTCAGACCCACCGTCATCGTCCGCACGGTGGTGCCCGTGTTGGTGAATGCATGGGTCACCACGGAGCCGTACAGGGTGGTGCCGTCGCCCATGTCCCAGGTGTAGTTGACGATGGTACCACCGTCCACCGTGGAGGTGCTGGCGTTGAAGGTCATGTTCTGTCCCGCGAAGGCGGCCTGGTCGGGACCCGCGCGGGCCGTCGGACCCGCGCCGATGCCGTCGCCCCATGATGGGCCATCACCGGCGGCCGCGACGGGAAGCAGCGCCCCCGCGAACAGCAGGACGGTGAGGGCTACGACCAAGGCAAGCGTCAGCTTGCATGATAGGCCGGGGGTTCTCTTCTGGTGGTAGGTGGACATGGGATCTGACTCCATCGGAGTTCTTCACTTATGGACATGTATGTGATCCGGGTGCTTCGGGGTCTCGCACCACGGGCAGACGAGCCACCAAGCCTGCATGGTCCGTCCGCAGTTGCCGCAACTGGTCTCGTAGTGCGAGACGCAGTTAGGGCAGACCTTCCAGTCCGTGTCCATGGGGAACCCACAGACCGAGCATGCCACGGGTTCTCCCGACGGCTCCGCCGGCATTGGCGGCGGTGGTGCGACCGGGGCCACTGGCTCCGCGGTGGGCTCGTTGATGACCAGGTCGAAGTCGCTCTCCGGCTCGGCCGCCGGCGGCGCGGGCTCAGGTTCTGGCTCGGGCTCGGGTGCGGGCGGTGCTGGCGGTGGGGGCGGTGCGTACGCAGGTGGTTCGGGGACCTCCGGAGGCGGAGGCACCGCGGGGACTGGCGGCGCGGGAGGTTCGGGCGCAGGCGGCTCTGGGGCCGGTGGCGCCTCCGGCGCGGCGGGCGCTTCGGCAGCATCCGGCTTCTTCCTCCGGAAGTACCTGCCGCAGTCGTAACAGGTGATCACCGTCTGCTCGGGGTCCACGTAGTAGGTCTTCCCCTGGCAGGCCGGGCAGTTGGGTGGGGTCGAGGCCTCTTCCCCACCACCATCTGACGTCCCGTACATATCTAACTCCCCCGGATACCACCCTGGGGTGGTAGCGGCATACAGGGCACCGGCCCCTTAAAAAGTTATAGGATATGAGCTACCACACTGGCCCCGTGACGTTCAACCACACAGGGCGTCCCGTGACCTGACGAACCTCTCCCGGGCCTCCCGATATGCCCCGACCCTGTCGGGTTCCGATGATGGGTCTATCGCCCTGGGTTCCGGTACCCAGCGGAACACGCCCCTCTCGGATTCCAGGCCGCTGACGACCGCCGCCAGCATGGCGTCGCCGTAGCTGACCCCCGGGAACTTGGGGTGATACAGGACCTGGGTCTCGGTTACGTCCGCCACCATCTCCCTCCACAGTGGCGACCGGTAGGCCCCATCCACTATCCTGGTGGGGGAGAGCTCGACGCCCATGGCCTCGGCCTCCCTCATGCACTCGCCGTGCTGGATGGCCCCTCCCTCCATAACTGCCCTGAACATGTGTCCCCGGTTGTGCTCCGCACGGAGGCCTATGAACGCGCCGGTGAGGTCGGTCCTGCCCAGGGGGGTCCGGTCCCCCATGAGGTACGGAAGGAACACCACGCCGTCGGACCCGGGTGGAACGACCGAGGCCTCCCGCTCCAGGTCGTCGAAGGGTGTCCTTGTTACCAGCTCCGGCATCCAGAACCCGGCGGTCCCGCCCGTGTACGAGCCCCCAGTCATGGAGAAGGTGAGGCGATGTCCCGATAGGACGTGGGGCATGTGGACCATCCCGCCGACGGGTTTGTGCTCCGCCCGTTCGGTGAGGATGCCCAGGCACCAGGATGTACCCATGAGGAGGGTGTTGTCCCCCGAGGCCCGCCCCCCGGAGGCGAGCAACGCCACCGAGGCATCCACCCCCGAGGCGATGACCGGGATCCCCTCGTGGAGCCCGGACAGCCCGGCGCCCCCCGCCGATACATGTCCCACTACGGAGTCGGGATGGACGACACGGCCGAACAGGTCCGGGGAGACCTCCAGCCTCTCGCCTGCCAAGTCCGAGGCGACCTCGGACAGCTGTTCCAGCATCGGCTCGCTCACGCTGGCCTCTTTCACGTCCAGCACGCCACCGAAGGCGCCCAAGGAGCTGGTGTCAGTGACGTGCTCACCGGTGAGCATCCTGATCACGGCCCCGTTGGGGGTCATCAGCGCGTGGGTGCGTCTGTACCGATGGGTG
>CP070808.1:642314-645151 GCA_020343715.1 Thermoplasmata archaeon | reverse complement strand
GTGGGCATAGACATCGACCGGTACTACAACGAGTTCCACATAGGTTCCATGGCCCCCGGCGGCTACGTCTGGATATTCAACAAGTCCCCGGACTCGGCCAACGTGGGCATCGGCGTCAACCTGGGCATGGTCAAGGAGCCGGGTGACGTGAAGAGGTACCTGGACAGGTTCATCGAGAGCCAACCCCGGCTCTCCAGGGGCCAGAACGTGGAGACGGTCGCGGGGGCCGTGTCGGTGGGCATGCCCCTGGAGTCGGTCGTCACCGACGGCCTCATGCTGGTGGGCGACGCCGCCCGCATGATAGACCCCCTCACCGGCGGTGGCGTGTCCAACGCCTGCATCGCGGGACAGGTGGCGGCCCAGGTCGCCAAGGAGGCCCACGAGGCAGAGGACTTCTCCTCGGAGTTCTTCCAGCGGTACGAGAAGGGCTGGAGGGCGAAGATCGAGGACCAGCTCTTCCGCAACTACGTCGCCAAGGAGAAGCTCCTGGAGCTCACCGATGACACCATCAACAAGATCATCGACGCCCTGCAGGGGTACAAGATAGAGCGCATCACCACGGCCGACATCCTGCGCATGGTCCAGGAGCGCTATCCCGAGATCATGCACGAGTTGGAAGACCTCCTCTGAGGCGGAGCATGACGTCCAGGTTCCCTGGGGAGCGGGCCGGTCAGGACACCCTCATCGAGGGAGAGTCCGTCCGGGTGTTCATATTCAACGCCGAGCACTGCAACCCCAAGAGATGCTCCGCGCGACGCCTCGCCAGGTTCGGGATGGTGGAGCACGTGGACCGCATCGGGCGGCTGCCCAAGAAGGCGATACTCCTGGATCCCTTCGCCAAGAAGGCCCTCTCCCCGGAGGACACCGAGCGGGCGGAGTCCCGCGGGGTGTGCCTCCTGGACTGCAGCTGGGAGCATGCGGAGGGCCTGTTCAAGAAGGCCAAGAAGATAGGGCGCCTTGCCTCTCGCAGCCTCCCGTACCTGCTGGCGGCCAACCCCATCAACTACGGCAAGCCTTGGCGCCTCTCCAGCCTGGAGGCGACCGCCGCCGCCCTGACCATCCTGGGCGACACCTCCCACGGCAGGCGCGTGGCCGAGGTCACCAACTGGGGCGTTACCTTCATGCAGCTCAACGCGGAGCCCCTGGAGGAGTATGCCGCAGCTGGGTCCAGCACCGAGGTGGTGCGCATCCAGCAGGCCTACCTGGAGTCGGCCGGCGGCTTGTCCTCTGGAGAGGAGGACGACGACTCTGGCTCGGGCTGATTTCCCCACTCGATGATGCGGGCCATCATGGCATCGTGTTCCTTGGGCTCCAGGAACTCTGGGAAGGTCAGGAGACGTCTGCCGTTCTCGCCCTCCAGCCTCACGACGCGGAGGCCCAGCCCGGCATTCCTCTCGACCACCTTCACGATGCGGTCCCGGTCCACGCCGATGGAACGGTCACGCACCATGAACCCCAGGGTGCGCTCCCGCTTCGTGTAGACAATCTCGTCATCCACCAGCTCCACCTCCATCTCGATGACGGAGGTCAGGCTGATGCCTGCATAGGCGACCAGGCCGAGGACCAGCATGGCGAGGAACCAGAGGTTGACGTCCACGTCCAAGAAGAACGCCTGGTAGAGGGCCACCGCCGTCAGGCCCGTGCCGACGGCGATGATGGTCCATGCGAAGGAGGTGTTCGGGACCCTCGTGCCCTTCCATCGCACCGGACCCTCCTCGACCACGTCACAACCCCCGCCAGTCGGGTGCCTCCTGCTTCCTTGGGAACAGGAACATCCGCGTGAGCACGAAGAGCAGGAGCAGGACCAGGCCCACGACGATGGCGGCCACGAAGAACTGCCAGAAGATGGCCGGCGTGTCGTTCGAGTGCTTGGCGACGAAGGCTGCCCGGACGCGCATGATGCCCGAGCCGTCGTCGGTCACATGGCCGCCCACGCAGATGGGGTCCGCCACGTGGTAGTCACCGTCGTGGGCCCCTGGCTTGGTGACTGGGACGAAGTCGAAGATTACAAGCACCGGGTCGCCCCGATCGTCTGTTACCCATATCCAGTCCACGTTGTACTCGTACTCGTCGACTTCCCAGACGACCTTCTCTACCTGGACCTGGGTGATTATCAGGTCCTCGCTGGCGTTGAGGGCCACGGTGCCCTCGACGCGCACGTAGTCCCCCACGTCCATGGACTGGATGTCCCGGTTGTCCACCACCTCGGCCCGGTACCAGTTGAGGTCGTCGTTGATCCACAGGTAGCCGAAGGTCCCGATGAACACGAGGCCCAGGGCTATAAGGGCGGTGCCCCACCAAGTGAAGTACCTGGTCACCCCTGGGTCCATGGAAGTTCAAAGCACGTCCAATAAGATATATTTACTTGCATGGCTCATGTGATGGGACAAGACCCAGCGAGGGGTTGGGCTTGATGTTGAGCGAGAGGGTAAGAGCTTTGTTGCGCAAACTAGCGCTGGTCGCCGTCCTTTCCCTAGTGCTCGTGAACTTCATGATACCTACGATAGCTCCAGCAGCTCCTGTCAGGGATGGTCCTTTCGTGGTTTTTGGGGAGCAGTCGTCCAGCGTGTACAGGGTCAACCACGAACACAATGAAAACTGGATAATCCACACTTATTACAGAATCTTCAGGTCGACATACTACTACATCGTGGAGATTGGGATAGTCGACGTCTTCGATGACGGGAGAACCCTACTATGGGAGGATGTCGAGATCATCGTTGTGGGTGTTGATGGGACCAGGGTCCTCAATTCCCGCCCGTTCGTGGACCCATGGGAGCTGGAACTAGAAAATGACGACGACACCATCATCGCCATGTACGAGAACCACCTGATCA
>CP070808.1:639361-642214 GCA_020343715.1 Thermoplasmata archaeon | reverse complement strand
ACCTCGTCGGAGTAGTTGGCCAGGTTCTCGGAGGAGTCCTGTCCCATCCACGCGGTCGCCTCCCAGGCGGAGATCGTCTGGTAGGTCACACCGGTGTCGATGGTGATGGTAGGCGTTTGGCGGTCCTCCGCCCCGGCGGGACCGGGGATCAGGGTGAGCCCGGACATGACCATTAGCATGATCACGGCCAGCGCAAATCCTCGGGAGGTTCCACTACGAACAGCGGCAACGGTCCTCATGTGGATCGCCGATACCATGCCAGGACACGATTTATAGGGGTTTGCACACCGTTATCGTTTATCAGAATTGCGAATCCGGCCTATCTGGGGGTGTCTGGCTACCGCATTTATGTCATTCTCAGACCCAAGAATTTACTCAATGGCTATGAGCGGAGATTCCATCGGACGATTTTGCCTGAGTGACGGCCTCGAAACTCGATTCTATTTTTATCAATCGATGCGAATCGACACCCAAGGATTCCTTCCCTTTCACAGTTGGGCGGTATTTTTATAAGACATAACAAATGTCCACCGCTCAGAGAACCCGACCCGCCTCGGGGGGACCGCAACGGAGGCCTAGGACAGAGGGCCTATTGATTCTTGGTCGCCCATGGGGCGGGCCAGAGGGAGGAATAAAATGAACAACGGAAGGAAGCTAGCGCTAGCGTTAGGAATAGCCCTGCTCATGGTCGGGATGGTATTCGCCCCGGCGAGCGGTAATGTGCTTGTAGAGGCACCCGGAGTGACGAAGGAACTGTCTCATACTGAGATTAACTTCGGCCAAGGTGTCAAGGAGACCACCGTCGAGATTGAAGTATCGGGCGCAGGAGAGGATCAACAGGCCCAGAATTTCCCCATGGACGTGGTGTTCTCCCTTGACTCCTCAGGGAGCATGGGATGGAACGATCCCGCGGGCGATAGGAAGACCGCCTCCAAGGCCTTCGTCGACCTGATGGACGACTCCACCGACACCGCAGGCGTCGTCAGCTGGGACAGCAACGTGGACTTCACGTTCGGTCTGTCAGCTGATTTCGTGGCTGTGAAGGCCAACATCGACGCCGTGGACAGTTCCGGCGGCACCAGCCTCAACGCTGGTCTCTGGGGCGCCATCGGCGTGCTGAATGCGAACCCGAGGTTGGGAGACTCTTCAGAAGTCATCATCTTCCTGACCGACGGTCAAGGCGCCTATACCTGGTCCGGACAGCCCGGCTCGCCCGCCGACGCTGCGGCAGCCGCGGGATACGTGATCTACACTATAGGTCTGGGTGCTGCTCCGTCAGCAGCGATCCTGACGGACATCGCTACTACGACGGGAGGTACCTACTACAACTCCCCCGACCCGGGCAACCTCGGTCAGATCTTCGCAGACATCTTCACTGTAGTGGGTGGCAACACCGTACCCTACTATGTTGACGTCATTGAGGTGACCCAGCCCTACATCGTGGGCCACAGCAACTTCAATTGGCCCCCCGATAGCATCGTCACCGCCCTGGACGGCACCACCACCATCACCTGGCTGAACGTGGGCACCTATCTGGACGGCGACCCCGACCTGTCCGATGATGAGATCCTGTTCTTCACCTTCGATGTCTGGTCGACCCAGTACGGCATCGACCTGCCCGTGCAGGTCGAGGGAGACGCCGTGGTTGAGTACACCGACGAGGACGGCGAGAACCCCGGTTCCGTGGACATCCCCCAGGCCTACCTGACGGTGAACCCGTACACCACCGACCTGATCGCCGGCGGCGGTAACGTCAACAGCGCCATCGACGTGGGCGAGCTCATCGTTTGGAACGACCTGGACTATCTCTACGTCAAGTACGTGACCACCGACGGCTGGTGGATGACCGAGACCCACCTGCACGTGGTGGACGAGGCCTCCGACGACGAGATCCCCCAGAAGAACGGCAACCCCACCCCGGGCAAGTTCGACTACTCCGCCGAGCACGACCCGGCGGTCCAGGAGTACACCTACATGGTCCCCTGGACCTGGGACTCGGGCACCAACCTGGAGATCGCCGCTCACGCCGTGGTCCAGAAGATGACCGGCTACGACGAGTACGGCGACCCCATCTACCAGGAGGAGACCGCCTGGGCCGACGGTGAGGACTTCACCGGCAAGAACTGGGCTACCTGGTTCCTCTACGAGGACCCGTAGAGCCTGAAAAAACGACCGAATGGGGATGGGCGTTGTCCCATCCCCATAATCCCCTTTTTTTTCAATCAACCCCCCAGCCTGGGCGCTGGTGTGTAAAGCGGGTCGGGGTTCAGAAAGCTCATCCCAATCTCATCCTTATCAAAAGGATCGAAAGGATGGCAATGGTTAGGACCAAGATTATCAACAGTATTTCGTAGGTCTTGAGACCCGAATCCTCGTAGGACTCCGGTGGTTTATTAACAGTGACTGTGAACTCGTCCGTCTTCGCTTCCCCACCGTCTCCATCATACGCCACGAAGGAGGCAGTGTGGTCACCTGGATCCATTTGTAGATGTATGTGGAAGGGGACACCCTCCTTGTAGGATGTGTTCCCGACGAGCTCCGCCTCGCACCTGTAGGCATGTCCATCGACCACGACCTGGACCACGGGGGTCTCCGAGTCGATGTCCTTGAACACCACGATGAAATCGAACGGAGCTCCCGATAAACACTCCAGGGGGTAATCATCAGGTGTCGTCAGCTCCGGCGCGTCGTTGACGGGGGTCACGTAGATCTCGATGACCTGGTCGACCTCGTACTGACCATCGGACAGTATGAGCAACACCTGTTCATTCAGCACACCGTCCGGGTAGATGTACCTGAAGGTATGGTCCTCGACCCATCCGTACGAGGAGTTCGCCTTGACTGTCAACTCGT
>CP070808.1:636377-639261 GCA_020343715.1 Thermoplasmata archaeon | reverse complement strand
CTCCCGGGCCGCCTTGAACAGGGCGATCTGGGCGTTGTACGATATCGAGCCCAGGGACATGTGGCCCACCATGATGGGGGTCTCGAGCTGGATGTTGGGGGGCATCTTGGTGACCAGCGAGACCTCGCTGTCCGACTCGTCGAACTCCAGCTTCGAGGGCTTGCGGCCCAGGAATGTCCGGGTCTCGATAGGCTCCCGGAGGGGGTCGATGGCTGGGTTGGTCACCTGGGCCGCGTCCAGCACCAGGTCGTCGAAGACGGACCTGTACGGGAGGTCGTTGCCGCAGGATGACAGCAGCACTCCCCCGGTGGACGCCTGCTCCCAGCCGATGCGGCGGATGCGCTCGTCGTAGGCGGAGTGGGGCTGCAGCGACGTTGGGTTCGGCCGGATGGTGATGGCCTCCTGGGGGCACATGCGCGCGCAGCGCTCGCAGGCCACGCAGTTGTCGTTCTCGCTCACTATACGGTCGCCGTTGTACGACAGGGTATCGAAGGTGCAGTTGACGGTGCAGCGCTTGCATATCTTGCATTTTTCCCGGTCGATGTCCACCACGTACCTGGTGGACATGGGGATGCGGAGCCCCTCCATCCTGGGGGCGGTCACGCCTTCACCCCCTCGTCGCCCTCTATCCTGAGGGCCTTGGACTCCATTCGGTTGTCCAACCCCTTCCAGATGACCCCCTTGTTCAGCTGTACTATGACGGGGTTGCCGGTGACGGGGGCCCAGACGTCCTCGGTGTCCGAGACCCGCTGGATGGCGCACTCCTCGGAGGCGGCGAAGACAGTGTTGCCGTCCTCGGAGGTGGCGGCAATCATTGGCCGGAGCTTCTTCCTGTCGGTCAGCGCTATCATGGTGGGCTCGGGCCTGTTGGTGCCCACGAGGATGGAGAACGGGCCGTTGATCATGGCGCGGCCGTAGGTGGCCCGGAGCGCGACGGCGATCTTCCTCTGGACCTCGGGGAGGCGGTCCACGTCCTCGTAGTAGTTGGGCGCCATGGCCACGGAGGCCAGGAGCTTGGGCACGTTGTGCCGGCGGCAGATCAGGTCCCAGAGATAGGTCACCACCTCGGAGTCCGTCAGGAGGGTGCACTTGTAGCCCCACATCTCCACGTAGCGCTTGTTGGTGCCGTAGGAGGTGATCTCGCCGTTGTGGCACAGCGACCAGTCCAGGATGTTGAAGGGGTGTGCCCCGCCCCACCAGCCCGGGGTGTTCGTGGGGAACCGGGAGTGGGACAGCCACATGTATCCCTTGTAGCGCTCGGCCAGGTCGTAGAAGTCGCCGATCTCGTACGACCAGCCGTTGCCCTTGAACACGGCCATGTTCTTGCCAGACGACATGCAGAATGCCCCGTCGACGGCGGAGTTGACCTCCATGACGATGTCCACGATGTAGTCGTCCTCGGACCCGATGTGGGGGGTGGCGGCGATGGCGTCCTCGGGGACGTCGAGGAAGAAGCGCCAGATGAGGGGGTAGGGGCCGCCCATGCCCTTTACGTGTCGGGTGTAGACCCTCTCGTCCTTGACCACGTCGGCCCGGCGCTTGAACAGCTCCTCCACCCGATCCTTCGCCGCCTCGTCGTCCAGCAGGAGCTGGATGCAGTACTGGTCGGCGTTGTCCGGGAACAGGCCGTAGCACGAGTAGCCGGCGCCAAGGCCGTTCTCCCGGTCGGTCATGGTTGTTATCATGTCTATGACCCGCTTGCCCGTCTCCCGGGTACCGTCCACGTTGATGTGGCCGGCTATGCCGCAGGCCTCTATGTCCTTGCGGAACCCGTTCGGGGGCAGCGTGACCCCCAGGCGGCCAGACTTGCCGTCTATGGTGGCCACCTGGCCCACTCGACCGAGCTTGCCGTAGCCCGTGACAATATGGTCCTGGAAGGGTCTGCTTCCGTACGCTGGTTCACAATCTCGTCCGTTCATTCGGCTCCCCTCGTCTCCTCGATGAGTCGCTTGAAGTTGTCCATGTCCGGGGCGGAGACGCAGTCAAGGCCGCACTCCGACCGCAGTTCCTCGTCAGGTGTGAAGCTGAAGCCCGAGGCCTCCAGCTCCTCCAGCCGGTGGTCCAGGACCTCGGGGGCGATGCCCCTGTCGGCCGCCAGGTTCTTGAGCATGACCCAGAGCCGGACCATGCCGAAGCCCTGGGGGCAGTGCTGCACGCACTCGTGGCAGTTCACGCAGTACCAGATGTCCGACCGTGCCACGGCCTCGTCGATCCTCCCCTCGAGCACCAGGTCCAGGACCTCCTCGGCCTTGTAGCCGGGCACGGTCATGGCCGCCTGGCAGTCGTCGGTGCAGGCCAGGCAGCGCTTGCATGTCTCCAGCTGCCGCCGGGTCACGTCGTCGGTCAGCGCGCTGTCGTCCACGGGCTCGCCGCGGATGCGCTCGACCAGACCCTTCTCGCCGCCCACACCGATGTCGTAGTGGATGTGCATGCCCAGCTCGGCGGGGTCGAAGCCCATGGCGAGGCCGATGAGCTCGGTGATGTAGACCACGGGCACCCCGATGTCCTCGAAGTACTGGGAGTTGGCCTTCCGCTCCCCGGTGATGAGCTGGTTGAAGCAGTAGGGGCAGTTGACGACGACGGCGGCGCCTCCTGCGTCGCGCACCGAGTGGAGGACACGGCGGGCTGCGGGGACCACGTCGTTCTTGCTCCCGATGGAGAAGCCTCCCCCACAACATTCGTTCATCTGGGGGTACTTGGCGATCTTGGCGCCGGTGGCCTTGATGATGTCCCTAAGGTAGTGGGGGTCCTCTGGGTCGTCGAAGCCCATGTGGTCCATGGGCCTCTTCACGTGGCAGCCGACGAAGGTGGCGAACTTGAACCGGTCCATGGGGTACTCGCACGCCTTGTCGATTGCGTTCGAGCCCACGTCGTCGTGGAGCAC
>CP070808.1:633388-636277 GCA_020343715.1 Thermoplasmata archaeon | reverse complement strand
CCGGTGACCATGAGGAACCTGAAGACCAACCACATCTCCGACATCATGACCGACGTTATGATGTCTCGGGCCGTCATCATCGGCACCGCCACCATCAACAACAACGTGCTGCCCACAGTGGGGGCCATGCTGACCTACTTAAAGGGCCTCAAGCCCAAGAAGCGCATCGGCTTCGCCTTCGGCTCGTACGGTTGGAACCCGCGGGTGCTGGGCGACGTGGAGGCCTTCATGGACGGCCTGGGCTGGTCCCGTCCCGTCGAATCGGTGAACATCAACTACGTGCCAGATCCGGAGGAGCTGCGGGAGGTCAAGGCCGTGGGCCTGGACCTGGCGAGGCACATCATGGAGTGAGGACGGGCGAACCATCGCTGACTATTTATAGATTGAAAACATAGCAAATTAGGGGTGAACAAAGATGAACGAATGGAAGTGTGATAACTGTGGATACGTGACGTCCGCCGAGGCACCCCCCGGGGACACGTGCCCCTCCTGCAAGGAGAAGTGCACCTGGCTGAACGTCACCTGCTACATCCCCGAGTGCGAGCCCGGGGGGGTCGACCAGAGGCTCTGAGCCCGTTGGATGTCCGGGGGGACGAACGAAGGGCTCAGATTACGATAACGAGGAGAGTGAGGTAAATGGAGAGCATAAAGGGTACGCGGACCGAGCAGAACCTCCTTAAGGCGTTCGCCGGGGAGTCCCAGGCCCGCAACCGGTACACCTACTTCGCCAAGGTGGCGAGGAAGGAGGGTTACGTGAAGATCGCCGAGATCTTCGAGGAGACCGCCAACCAGGAGAAGCAGCACGCCAAGACCTTCTTCAAGTTCCTGGAGGGAGGCATGCTGGAGATCCAGGCGGCCTATCCCGCAGGGGTCATAGGCACCACCGCCGAGAACCTGGAGGCGGCCGCCGCCGGCGAGAACGAGGAGTGGACCGACCTGTATCCAGGCTTCGCCGAGGTGGCCAAGGAGGAGGGCTTCCCCAAGATCTCCGCCGCCTTCAAGTACATCGCGAAGGTCGAGGAGAGGCACGAGGCCAGGTACCTTTACTACCTGGGCCTGGTGAGCACCGGCACCGCCTTCAAGCGGTCCGAGTCCACCCGGTGGAAGTGCATCAAGTGCGGGTACGTCCACGAGGGCACCGACGCCCCCATGGTCTGCCCCGCGTGCCAGCACCCCCAGGGTTACTTCGAGGAGTACGACGTCCCGTACTAGCAGGAGTGACCCTCCGAACGCCGCCCTGGCATCGCCAGGGCGTTCCCTTGTTTTTTCATCATAGGACCCAATGGACATCCTGTCCACATAGGGATAAACTACATATCCAGCAGGCGCCTGGATATACCCGGAGCTGTCTCAATGGGACCGGACTTCTGCCCAGGTTCTGCCTTCATACGCACCCCCACCCTCACCATCAAGGAGTGCCCGGAGTGTGGCGAGGAGATCGAGATCTTCTCCGACGACAAGGCAGTGGACTGCGAGAACTGCGGCTTCACCGCGTACAACGACCAGCAGTCCTGCATAGACTGGTGCAAGTACGCCCGCGAGTGCTTCGGCGACGATGTCTACGACAGGCTCCGCGGCGACTCCGAGGAGGAGGTCGCCACCGCCGAGGAAGGGGGCGACTGAGGTCCGGTCGACCCGCCCTGGGGCGGTCCCAGCACGCCACGCGGTTTAGGTCGCGGCGTCACGAATATATATGGAGCTACCTTCTTATAGCGCCTCCCCATCGGGGGGTTGGAAGGACAGGGTGGAGGCAGGGTGAGGGATTGCCTATAGCCTTCTACTCCCTCCACCGCGACGCGGTGGCCGGGACCCGGTTCGAACACGCACCGGAGGTAATGACATGATGTCGGAGAAGATGGCAGACGCTATCAACGAGCAGATAAACGCGGAGTTCTACTCAGCGTTCCTGTACCTTTCCATGGCGACCAAGCTGGAGGAGATGACCCTCCCCGGCCACGCCAACTGGATGAAGGTGCAGTACGAGGAGGAGGTCTTCCACGCGATGAAGTTCATGAACCACATGTACGAGAGGGGCGAGAGGGTGGTCCTCAAGGAGATAGCCGCGCCCCCCACGGAGTGGGAGGGACCCCACGCCATGTGGTCCGCCGCGTACGACCACGAGGTCCACGTGACCGGCCTCATCAACAACCTGATGAGGATCGCCGTGGACGAGAACGACTTCGCTTCCCAGCAGTTCCTGCAGTGGTACATCGAGGAACAGGTGGAGGAGGAGGACAACACGTCCACCATCCGTGACAAGATCGCCATGGTCCAGGGCATGGCCGGCGGCCTGTACATGCTGGACCAGGAGCTGGCGGTCCGGACCTTCACCCCGCCCGCCGAGGGCGAGTGACCCATCCCATTCATCAAGACAACGAGGAGGAAGAGACATGATAGGCGTGGGCGAGAAGCTCCCCGAGGAAATCGCGACGATGGAGATCGATGGCTACTTCGAGGACGACTTCCGCAAGTTCAAGCTTGGCGATTACCAGGGCAAGTGGATGGTGCTCCTGTTCTACCCCGCCGACTTCACCTTCGTGTGCCCCACGGAGCTTAGGGAGGCACAGGAGTGGTACGGTCGGTTCAAGGAGGCGGGAGCCGAGGTCTTGGCCATCTCCACGGACACCAAGTTCGTCCACAAGGCATGGCACGACGAGTCCGAGGCCATCGGCACCGTCGAGTACCCGATGCTGGCCGACCCGAAGCACCTGGTCACCGAGGCGTTCGGCACCTACAACCCGGGCAACGGGCTGTCCCGTAGGGCCACCTTCATCATAGACCCCGACGGGATAGTCAAGCACCTGGAGATCCACGACAACACCATCGGAAGGTCCGCCAAGGAGATCTACCGACGCGTGGTGGCCGCCAACTACGTCCGCGACAACCCGG
>CP070808.1:630392-633288 GCA_020343715.1 Thermoplasmata archaeon | reverse complement strand
AGGGTGATGTTAAGGTACACGGTCATCTCGTTGAAGGCGATGTCCCGGGCCCTTACCGAGATTGGGTACGTGCCGTCCCCGGGAAGGCTGGTGGTCCACTCCCAGGTGTCTGTGCCGCTGCATGTCTGCCAAGCCTGGGTCGCGATGCGGGCCTCCACCCTGTACACGGAGGAGCCCGCGTCGAAGGCGGTCCCCTGCAGGACCAGCGTCGAGGTCCTGACGTGGTCCCCGTCGGAGTGGGACGTGATGGTCAGGTCAGGGGGTGAACCGTCGGCGATCTCGATGGTGACCAGGCCGTGGCCCGTCACGTCGGTGGTTCCCTCGTTGTCAGACGCCCCCAGGGAGGCGTTGAATGTGTGGGGCGACCTGGCGTCCCGGACCGTGCCGGTGGTCACGTGCTCGAGGATGAGTATGTTGGCGATGAACCCGTCGTCGTTGGCGGTGCCGGTGAAGACAGTGGCTCCCTTGGTGTCACGCACTACAACGAGCGCACCAGCAGCGGCCCCTCCCGAGGGGAACTTGACCTTGACGTGGACTGTCCACCATGCGCTCCACGTGTCCCCGGGTCCCGAGGGGACCACCATGGACGGGGTGAACGAGGAGTTGACCAGCACGGCGTGGCCCCCGTTGGTCGGGACCACGTCGGTGGCGCTGTTGGAGGTGAAGGTGCAGTTCTCGAAGCGGACCTCGACCCCGTCGACGGACACGCCGTTGGTGTTCCCGGTGAATGTGCAGCGGTCGAGGACGACCTGGTCCGAGAGCACGATCAATCCGTTGGTGCTGTCCCTGAAGGTGCATCTGTGGAACTCGATGGCGGCGTTCACGACGGGAGATTCGGCTGGAACGTTGTTCGCAGCTGCGTCCTGGACCGTAACGTACCACGCGCTACCGGTGACCGGCCCCTCTATGCGGAATATGATGGCGCCGGAAGTTGTGGCGGGCCTGAAAGTCATGTTCTGCCAGTCCTGATGCCCCTCATCGACACCCACGCCCACGTAGGACGGGGAGGCGTAATCTGGGAAAACGACGGTGCTGTCGTGGAGCACGGTGTCGCCGTGTATAACCAGGTCCTCGGTGAGATACACATCGCTGTCCAGGAGGCGGGACGAGTTGCCCGGGTGGACGACCCATTCGGCCGTTGATGGGACCGGTGCCACGATACCCCCGCCAGTGCAGTTCAGCATCTCACCGTCATGGACGATGAGGTCGCTCTCGGTGATCTTGTAACCCTCGAAGGAGCACTCCTCCACGGTGGTCGCCCATGCCAAGACGGTGGAGGCGTCCTCGGCCTTGATGCCCACCGAGTTGCCCCTGACGGTGCCATCCACGATGACCAGGTCGGAGGTGCTCTCCAGATAGATGCCGCTGTTGCTGTTGGCGGAGAAGGTGTCGCCGGTGGAGGTCATGGTGCAGTCCATGTTCAGGCGGGCGCCGTAGATGTTGGACCTGTACAGGTTACCGCTACTGGTCACGGCGATGTCGTTGAAGACGTAGAGGGCGGTCCTGGTTGCGCCGTACAGCTGGCTGTCGGAGATGGTCAGGAAGCCTCGGTTCTCGGCGTGGATGCCGTACTGGCCCTGACCCCTGAAGGTGCTGCCCGTCACGATGACATTGGCGTCTATCTGCATGAGCAGGCCGTCGGTGTTGCCCTTGACCACTGTTCCGTCGATGGTCACGTTCGCCCCGGTCCGGACCTGAAGCCCGTTCCGGTTCCCGCCGACCCAGCATCCGTCCAGGAGTGCGTCACCGCGAACGATGCGCGCGCCCTCATAGCCGTTGTCGGCCATCGTCACCCGGGTCAGCGTCAGGTCCGAGTCCTGGGCGTTGACCCCGTGGTAGGTGCAGTTGCTGACGGTGCTGTCGGTGACGGTTATGGTGGCGTGGTCGAGCACCAGTCCGTGGAGGCAGTCGTCGATGATGGTCCCCTCGATGGTGGCGTCGTCGGTGCCCACGAACAGGCCCAGCCGTTCGTTGCCCACGGAGCCCGTGTGACCGCACCGGTACACGAAGGAGTTGGAGATGCGCAGGCTGGTGCCCGAGCGGACGATGAAGTAGTACGACCTGGTGTTGGGCTGCGAATCCACCTCCGAGGCGTCGTCGGTGGTGGAGGCATCGTCGTCGTTGTCCTCGATGACCAGGCTCCCTCCCGTCTGCACCTCGATGCCATGCTCACCGTCGGAGGTGAGATGGATCCTGAGGGTGACGTTGCGAAGGGTCAGCGAGCCCGACGAGGTAACGGTCAGGTCGCCATGGAGGTCGACGGTCCTGTCGGTCACCAGGGTCGTGTCGGAGACCGTCCAGTCCCCCGTGGCGGGGGGGTCGGTCTGGGCCGCCCCGGCCCCTGCGAGCAGCAGGAGCAGGACGATGGACAGGACCGCGGTGCCTGCAATGGTGTAGAGCAGTCGGTGGCGCATCCCGGGGGCCCTCCATACAGTGGTATGACTGCCCATTCCAGGGGGCCTGGCCTATAAATAGTTTAATCTGAGGTTATCAGCCACTGGAATGACTGGAGGGGGTCCTCAGGTCTTATCGCCGGGTTCCTCCGCGTCGGGGGATTCCTCCCAACCCTCTTCAGCCTCCTCGGCCTCGGGGACCTCGTCGGTGGGCTCCTCCTCGGGTTCCTCGGTGGGCTCCTCCACGGGTTCCTCATCGGAAGATTCCTCGTCCTCGTCCGCCTCGCTTTCCTCGGGCTCCTCCTCCCAGCCCTCCTCTTCCGCCTCCTCGGCGGCCTTTGCGGCCTTGGCGGCCCTGGCTCGGGCGATCGCCTCCCTCTTGCGCTTGCCGGAGGAGACGATGAGGATCACAGCGCCCACCGATGCGATGGCCGATGCTATCAGGATAACAATCGCCCAGTTCTCCTCCAGCCAAGAGTCCTCAGGCGGCGGAGGCGGCGGCG
>CP070808.1:627395-630292 GCA_020343715.1 Thermoplasmata archaeon | reverse complement strand
GCGATGATCATGATGGTCGTTATATACGCCATCGGGTACAGGAAGGTCCCTCCCAACAATGCAATGGTCCTCTTTCGTGGCAGGCCGGACAAAGGGGGCGAGGCAGTTTACGTGATCCAGGGCGGGGGACGTTTCATGCTACCGGGGAGCGGGAACTATGTCCTCCTCGAGATGGACACAGACCTTGTGGAGTTCCAGATGACCGGTGTCCCCACGAAGTCCGAGGGGGGCCCCGTCACCCTAAGGCTCAACGTCGCCACCATCTGGAGGATAGTAGGTGACAACGAGAGTCTGTTAAGAGCCGCTGGAACCCTGATAAACAAGACCCGGGGTGAGAACGAGATGTCCGTCAAGGGGGAACTGGAGAAGGCAATCACCAACCTGTGCAGGGGCTACTCGTGGCAGGCGGTCCAATCTGACTCCGATCTCGTCAAGAACAAGGTCACCGAAGAGGCCAACCAGGCACTGGCTGGTCTTGGCCTCGAGATAATGACCACGGAATTCCTCAAGATTCGGCCCCAGGGAGCATGATCCTCCCATCCCATTTTCCCCGGGTCATCCCTGGTTTGCCCTTTTGGGTTATATAGCCAGTGCATCTACCAAACCCTCATAAGCCTTGGGAACCGTACTCGGGCCCGTTCGGAGGTGCGCGCCTGCGAGTAGATATATCGAAGGACGTGGTCCGGTCGGACTTCGTCCAGGGCATCGAGGACATCGCTGACCAGAAGGTGCTCCAGTGCTACCAGTGCGGGGAGTGCTCCTCGGGATGTCCCGTGGCCGCGGACATGGACCTGCTTCCGAACCAGGTCATCCGCCTCATCCAGCTGGGCCAGGAGGAAGCCGTCCTGGAGGCGGAGAGCCCCTGGATATGCGCCTCCTGCTTCACCTGCTACGTCAGGTGCCCCAAGGACGTGCGCATCGCCCAGATAATGGAGGCCGTTCGTCTTTGGCACCTGCGCCAGGCCACCCACGGTGACCACTTCAACATCCGTGAGCTGCCTCGGGAGGCCAGGTCCCGTCTCCCCCCGATCGCCATCATATCCTGCGCGCGCAAGTACTCCCAATGATGGGGTGGTGGACGTGGAGACGATACCGTACTTCCCCGGATGCACGTGCAAGGCCGACGCCCTGCCCTTCGAGGTGTCTGCCAAGGCCGTCATGAGGGAGCTGGGGTACGAGCTGGCCGAGTGGGAGCGATGGACCTGCTGCGGCACCGTCCACTCGATGGCCTCCGACGACATGATCCACCACCTGGGACCTGCCCGCAACCTCATCCGGGTGCAGGAGGAGGGGTCGGACCGCATGGTGACCATCTGCTCCATGTGCTACGCCACCATGCGCCTGTCGGCCATCATGTTCGACGAGGACCCCGAGAAGATGGACAAGCTCAATGACTTCCTCTACGACGAGCCCAACTACCACGGGGGGGTGCGGGTCATGCACCTGCTGGAGCTCCTCCGCGACGACTTGGGCCTCGACGCGGTGAAGGAGAGGGTCAAGCGACCCTTGAAGGGACTCAAGGTGGCTCCTTACTACGGCTGCACCCTGGTCAAGCCCGAGGAGATCGGCATCGACGACCGGGAGCAGCCCACCGTGATGGAGGACCTCCTGCGCGCCCTGGGTGCCACGGTGGTGGACTCCCCCTTCAAGGTCGAGTGCTGCGGGTCGTACGAGACCGTCAACCGCCCCGAGGTGGTGGCGGAGAAGTGCCATCGCATCCTATCCGATGCCATAGGACGTGGTGCCGACCTGGTGGTCACCTCCTGTCCCCTGTGCGAGTTCAACCTGGACGACCGACAGGAGGCCATCACCAACGTGGCGTCCTCTTTCGAGGGCATACCCGTACTCTACTTCACCTCCCTGGTGGCCCTGGCCTTCGACCTTCCCGAGGACGAGTGGGGGCTCGAATCGGCCTCGGTCAATCCCATGCCCATCCTCGAAGAGAAAGTACTGTCCCCCAAGGAAGAAGGGGGTGACTGATTGGCGAAGATAGGCGTCTTCGTGTGCCATTGCGGTCTCAACATCGCCGCCACCGTCGATGTGGAGAGGGTGGTCCAGGAGGTGCTCAAGCATCCCGACGTGCTACACGCCGAGGACTACATATTCATGTGCTCGGACCCGGGCCAGCTCCTAGTCCAGGGCAAGGTACAGGAGCTGGGCCTTGAGGGCCTGGTAATGGCGAACTGCTCTCCGACGCTTCACGAGCGAACCTTCCGCATGGCGGCCGAGACGGTGGGCCTCAACCCCTACCTCGTCGAGGTGGCGAACATAAGGGAGGCCGTCTCATGGCCCCACATGAAGGAGCCCGAGCGGGCTACCCGGAAGGCCATCGAGATAATCCTGGCCCAGGTGGAGAAGGTCAAGCAGAACGTGGAGCTGGAGACCATCAAGGTGCCCGTCACCAGGTCTGTGATGATCATCGGGGGAGGCGTCGCCGGAATACAGGCGGCCCTGGACTGCGCCGACGCGGGCCTCGAGGTCCACCTGGTGGAGCGCACCTCCTCCATCGGGGGTGTTATGGCCTCCCTCTCGGAGACGTTCCCCACCCTGGACTGCCCCCAGTGCATCCTGACCCCCAAGATGACCCAGGCGGGCAAGCATCCCAACATCCGCATCCACGCATACTCAGAGGTGGAGGAGGTGTCGGGCTTCGTGGGTAACTTCGAGGTGCAGGTTCGGCACAAGGCGACCTACATCGACTGGGACAAGTGCACCGGATGCGGCGCTTGCATGGAGAAGTGCCCCAAGAAGGTGCCCTCGGAGTACGAGATGGGCCTGGCGGACCGACGGGCCATCTACTTCCCCTTCGCCCAGGCCGTGCCCCGGGTGGCCACCGTAGACAAGGAGAACTGCCTCCACTTCAAGACGGGCAAGTGCCTGCTGTGCGTCAAGGAGTG
>CP070808.1:624386-627295 GCA_020343715.1 Thermoplasmata archaeon | reverse complement strand
GCTGTGGGCCATCACCCAAGGGGGGGTTGTGGACGAGCTCAGGGACGCCAGCACCCGGGAGCTGGTGGCCATGGGCTTCGACGGCTACGGCATCGGTGGCCTATCCATCGGCGAGCCCGTGGAGGAGATGTGGGGCGCCATCGACGGCAGCATCCACCTGATCCCCGACGACCGGCCCCGCTACCTGATGGGCGTCGGCTCGCCCCGCGAGGTGCTGGACGCCATATGGAGGGGGGTGGACGTATTCGATTCCGCCTTCCCTACACGGAACGCCCGGCACGGGACCGTCATGACCAGGGTCGGCCGGTTCGACATCACCCGGGGCAAGGTGGCCGCCGACAGGTCACCCCTGGACCCTGCATGCTACTGCCGGGTCTGCCGCGACGTGGACCGGGCCTACGTCCACCACCTGTGGCGGTCCAACGACACCCGGTGGATGAACCTGGTGTCCTTCCACAACCTCCATCTCATGCAGGACCTGGTGGCCGGCGCCAGGGCCGCCATCGCCGACGGCGGCTACGCTGAGTTCAGAAGCGAGTGGGAGAACGCGGGGGCGTCGACTCAGTAGTAGCGGTCGTAGTCGTCGCGACGCTTCTTGCCGCGACCCTTCTCGCGGCGCTCGTCGTCCATGCCGTAGCCGGTGGAGGCCCATGGTCCCTTCCGGAACCTAAGGTCGACGGCCTCGCCCAGGTCGCCTCCCCGGGACTGGGCGTGGTCCACCTCGGAGAGGTTCTCCTCGGTGTTCACCTCGCCCACGTCGTTGTCCGAGGGCGTCATCCGCCCGTACTTGCCGACGTTGAGGCGCATGTGACCCCTGACCAGCGAGACGTAACCGTTCTCGATGCGGAGGACGGAGCCCTCGGAGATCCCATCGGACTGCTTCTCCCAAAGTGACATGATGACGGTGGCGGTGTCGTCCCCCACGGTGGCCTCGGTGACATGGCGTACCCCTCCGCCCCTTGCGGGCACCGCCTCGGGCTCGCCCACGGAGACGACCTTGACGGTAAGGTTTACGCTCTTGCTCTCGGTCGTGAGGTCCTTCACCTTGACTTCTGCTGGCTCACCTGTCACGGTCTGGATGTCCCCCTAGGTGTGCAACATCGAACGGGTCCCGCATACTTAATGTTTCTGGCGTTACCGCTGGCCACCCTTCGGAGACCCCTCATCCGGTCGTCCGAGCCACCTGTCGCGCTCGGAGAAAATGCAGCCGCAGTACTTCTGCCGGTACACTTCCAGCTCGAAGGTGCGCCTCCTAGCCTCCTTCCAGTGGTCCCGAGAGTCGCGGTAGAGGAACTCGACCCCCTCCCTGGTGGCCGCATCCTCGCCCACGCGGCGCGCCAGCTCGTGCTCCTGGTACGGGGACGCCAGGAGGGTGGTGGTGAAGGCATCGAAGCCCTCCTCCGCGGCCCGTCGGGCGGTCCGGCCGAGGCGGTCCTCGAAGCAGTGGTGGCAACGGTCCTCGGCGTCCAGCGCACCACGGAGCCACCTCTCGGGGTCGTAGGTGTCGTCGACGATGGTGGGGAAGCCCTCGGCCTCGCAGACCTCCCTGAAGGCGCCCAGTCGGGCCTCGAACTCCTTGTAGGGATGCACGTTTGGGTTGTACCAGAAGGCGGTCACGTCATGGCCCTCCTCCCGCAGGAGGGAGCCGGACCTGGCGAAGCAGGGTCCGCAACACACGTGGAACAGGACCCTCAGGGGCCACCACCTCAGTCGAGGGGACCGATGGCCTCCTCCACCTCGTGGAGGACCTCGCAGCTCTTCACCAGCTCCTTCATGACGGTGTGGTCGGGGTAGAGGGGCCTGTCGATGTCCAGGAACTCCACGTGCCTCCTGATGACCTCCTTGGCCTTCGTGACGCCGTCGCCGAACTGGTAGTCACGGAAGTCCAGGGCCTGGGCGGCCGCCATCATCTCGATGCCCAGGATGCCGTAGGCGTTGTCCAGGATCTGCATGTTCTTGATGGCGGTGTTCATGCCCATGGAGACGAAGTCCTCCTGGTCCGCCGCTGCGGGGATGGACTGGATGGAGGCGGGCATGGACAGGATGCGCTGCTCGACGATCATCATGTCCGCGGTGTACTGGCTGAGCATGAGGCCCGAGAACATGCCGGCCCCCTTGGTCAGGAACGAGGGCAGGCCCACGTTCAGGGCCGGGTGGTTGAGACGGTTCATGCGGCGCTCGGACATGACGGAGACCATGGTGACGGCGGCCCCGGCCATGTCCATGGGCAGGCACACGGGGGAGCCTTGGAAGTTCGCCCCCGACAGCTGGATCTTGCGGTCGGGGAAGAAGACGGGGTTGTCACCCACGCCGTTGAGCTCGATCTCCACCTGGGAACGGGCGTACTCGAGGGCGTCGTGGGCCGCCCCGATGACCTGGGGGGTGGAGCGCATGGAGTAGGCGTCCTGCACCTTGCACTTGAGCCGACCCTCGGCCAGGTCGCCGCCCGCCACCAGCCTCATGATGGAGTTGGCGGTGCGCACCGCCCCGGGGAACCCGCGGATCTCGTGGAGGAGGGGGGTGTAGGGTTTCATGTTGGCCTTCAGGGCCTCAAGGGACATTGCTGCGGCTATCTCTGCCTGCTTCAGCCATCTGTTCGTGTCATAAAGCAGGATCGCGCTCATCGCTGTGAGGACATTCGAACCGTTTATGGCGGCGAGGCCGTCTCTCGCCTGCAATCCCGGGATCGGTATGCCCGCTCTATCCATAGCTTCCTTGCCCTCGAGCAGCTCCCCTTTGTAATAGGCCTGCCCTTCACCCATGAGCAGCAGGGCTATTTGAGACATGGGGGCCAGGTCCCCGGAGGCGCCCACTGAGCCCTTCTGGCATACATAAGGGGTTACGCCCTTGTTCAGCATTTCGACCATTGTGAGCGCTATCTCCGGCCGGCAGCCCGAATTGCCGTGTGC
>CP070808.1:621372-624286 GCA_020343715.1 Thermoplasmata archaeon | reverse complement strand
AGACTGGTCGGCCTTAAGGCTACTCCAGATTGAGCTCCATCAGGCCCGTGTCTGGGTTGAGCCTGCGTACCATCTCACCCTCGACCCTCCCTATTGAGATCTCGTTGAGCACCGTCACGGTGGCCTTCCACAGGTGGCCGCCGACGAGGGCCATGTCGGGTCCCGCCATCGCCACGTGCACGTGGGGCATGACCGCAGGCTCCACGCCCTCCGCCAGGGCGATGGTGCCGGACATGGCCACCAGCTCGTGAGGGGTGGTGAACTCCTTCTTCTTGTAACCCATCGTGACGTGGTCGAACCAGCCCACCTCGAAGTCCTTGAGCATGCCGACCCCGGTGAGGATGACGCCCTTCGAGAGGTCCACCTCTTCCAATGCCTTCCTGAGGGTGGGGAAGAAGTCCTCTCCCTCGTGCAGCCTGATGACGACGGTGCCGTCGTCCTCCATGACCTGCATCGGCGGGGCCCCCTACTCCAGCTCCTTGCGGAAGGCCTCGGTCAGGAGGGGCACCACATTGTGCAGGTCGCCCACGATGCCGTAGTCGGCGATCTTGAAGATGTAGGCGTCGGGGTCCTTGTTGATGGCCACGATGCAGCCGGAGGTCTGCATGCCGGCCCGGTGCTGGATGGAGCCCGAAATCCCGCAGGCGATGTACAGGTCCGGCCTGACGGACTTGCCCGTCTGGCCCACCTGGTGGTCTTGGGATATCCAGCCCTTCTCCACCGCCACGCGGCTGCCGCCCACCTCGGCCTCCAGAACGGTGGCCAGCTCCTCTAGGACCTTGAAGCCCTCCGAGGAGCCCACGCCGCGCCCGCCGGAGACTATGATGGTGGCCTCCTCCAGGTTGACGGTCTTCTTGGGCACCTTGACGATCTCCTTGATGGCGACCATCAGGTCGCTGTCCTCGAAGCTCACGTCGAACTTGATGACCTCGCCGGAGGCGCCGGCCTTGGGCTCGATCTCCTTCATGATGCCCGGCCGCACCGTCGACATCTGGGGCCGGGTGTTGGGGCACAGGATGGTGGCCATCACGTTGCCGCCGAAGGCGGGCCGGGTCATCTTGAGGAGCTTGGTCTCCTCGTCGATGGTCAGCTCGGTGCAGTCGGCGGTGAGCCCCGCGTTGAGGCGACGGGACACCCTGGGCGCCAGGTCGCGCCCGATGTGGGTCGCGCCCAGCAGGAACATGTTGGGGTTGTACTCCCGCGTCAGCTCCACCAGGGCCTTGGTGTAGGTGTCGAAGCGGTAGGACTCCAGCTCGGGTGCCTCCACGTGGTACACCACCTCGGCCCCGTACTCGAACAGGGTGGGGATGAAGCCCTCCACTCCGTGGCCCACCAGGACGGCACACACGCGCTCGCCCACGTCGGCGGCCAGCTGCTGGGCGCAGCCCAGGAGCTGCAGGCCGACCTTCGCAAGCTGCCCGTCCCGATGCTCGGCGAACACCCACACGTCCTTGTACTCGGAAAGGTCGGTGACCACCTTGATCTCGGACACGATGGCGTCCTCGGGGCACACGGGTATGCATGCGCCGCAGGTGGTGCACTTGTCGTTGATGCTCGCCTTCTTGGCGTCGGCATCGAAGTCGATGGCGTCGTAGGGGCACGACTTGAGGCAGAGCTTGCAACCGATGCATTCCTCGGTCTTCACGTTGACTCCAGGCATCTTCCTCACCTCACCCTCACGACGTTCTTGTCACGCAGGTGCTGCACCAGCTCCTTCGTGGTCTGCTCGGCAGGCCCCTCAAGGATGAGCCCCTCGCCCTTTGGCTCGGGGGCGAAGGTGCGTGCCACCTGGGTGGGTGACCCGTCAAGGCCGATCATCTTCTTGCTCGCGTCGATGTCCTTGGCGTTCCAGGTCTGCACGTCGCAGTCACGGCACACGTTGACGATGCCCCGCACCGAGGGGTACCGGGGCTTGTTGATGTCCTTGATGACGGTGAAGAGGGCGGGCAGCTGGGTCTCGATGACCTCGTAGCCGTCCTCCAGGGCGCGCTTGGCGGACACGCTCTTCATGTCGTCCGCGATCTCGATCTCGATGCAGTAGGTGACCTGAGGGATGCCCAGCAGCTCCGCGGTCTGGGGCCCTATCTGGGCGGTGTCCCCGTCGATGGCCTGCCTGCCTCCCAGCACGATGTCCCACTCGCCGGTGGTCAGCACCGACCGGGCCAGGGCGTAGGAGGTGGCCAGGGTGTCCGAGCCCGCGAAGGCCCGGTCCGAGATCAGGACGGTGGCGTCGGCGCCCATGGCCCGGGCCTCCATCAGGGCGTCCTCCGCCTGGGGCGGGCCCATGGACAGCACGGTGACGGTGCCGCCGAACTTCTCTCGGATGCGCAGCCCCTCCTCCAGGGCGTGCTTGTCGTCGGGATTGATGATGGACGGCACGCCCTCGCGGATGAGGGTTCCCGTCCTCGGGTCGATCCTCACGTCGGTGGTGTCAGGCACCTGCTTGATGAGCACGACGATGTTCATTTCGTTACTCTCCACTTGGTGTTTTGATGATTGTGTCTCACTTGCCTGCGAGAACGTTGAGCGCTATGACGAGCCGCTGGATCTCCGACGTCCCTTCGTAGATCTCGGTGATCTTCGCGTCCCGGAAGTACCTCTCCACGGGATAGTCCTTGATGTAGCCGTAGCCCCCGTGGACCTGGATTGCCTTGGTGGCGGCCCACATGGCCGTCTCAGAGGCATGGAGCTTGGCCATGGCCGCCTCCTTGCTGAAGGGTCGGCCGGCGTCCTTGCACCAGGCGGCGTGACGGACCAGCATGCGGGAGGCCTCCACCTGGGTGGCCATGTTGGCCAGCGTCTCCTGGATGGCCCCCTGGCGTCCGATGGGCTTGCCGAACTGCTCCCGCTCGTTGGCGAACTGGACGGACCGGTCCAGGCTGGCCTGTGCGATGCCCAGGGCCTGGGAGGCCAC
>CP070808.1:618356-621272 GCA_020343715.1 Thermoplasmata archaeon | reverse complement strand
ACGTTGTCCGTGGAGGCCGAGGCATCGAATACGTGGAGGGTGTGCTGGTCTATCGTCACCTCAGTCTCTCCCACAACCAGTTCCGGTGGCGTGATGTCGATGACGGTGACGGTGAGGGAATCGTTGGCAGAGTTGCCGGCGGCGTCCTCCACCGTGAGCATGATGTCGAACAGACCCGCGTCGTCGAAGGTGAAGTCCACCTTCTCCCCGAGCAGGACCCGTTCCTCGCCTCCGTACATGAAGGTCCATCTATACACCGCTACGCCCACGTTGTCGTAGGAGGCTCCCCCGTCCAGGGTGACGGTCCAGTGCTGCTGGGCCGTGATGTGGTCGGGGGCGATGGCCACGGGCAGCTCTGTGTCGTTGACGAACACCGATACCCACTGCCGGTCGGTGAGACCTACGCCGTCCCGCACGGTTAGGTAGACATAGTACTTGCCCGCCAGGTGGAAGGTCCAAGAGAAGGTGGGACCCCAGAATACGTGGTCGGTGCCGTTGTAGGTCAGCTCCCAAGTCCAGTTGACCACGCCCACGTTGTCGAAGGAGGCCGACCCGTCGAAGTCGACGGTGTCGTGCTGCTCCACGACCATGTCTAAACCGGGGACCGCCGTGGGCCTCTGGGTGTCCAGGAAGAGGTCCAGCTTGGTCAAGAAGACGTCGACGCGGCCGCCGTGGGCCTCCTGGTAGGCCCCCGTGGTGGTGGGGAAGTTCGCCGAGTCGGTGGCGCCAGCCAGGTAGGCGTTGCCGTCGCCGTCCATGGCCACGCCGTTGGCCAGGTCCCACGTCGTCCCCCCCAGGTAGGTTGAGTACACCACGGTGGTGCCGTCGTAGGCCAGGCGGAAGAGGAACGCGTCGAACTGGCCCGCCCGGAGCTCCTGGTGGACACCGGCCATGGTGGGGAAGTCGGAGCTGACGGTGGAGCCGACAATCAGGGCCCGGCCCTGGTCATCCACGGCGAAGCCCTCGCAGTACTCCCGCTCGCTGCCACCGACGAAGGTGCAGTACTCCAGCTGGGACCCGTTGGCGGCCATCCGCAGCACGAAGGCGTCGATGGCCCCTTCGTGGAGCTCCTGGAATGAGCCGTTGGTGATCGGGAAGTCCCCCGACTCCGTGTCACCAGCGGCGTACACCGAGCCGTTCTCGTCCACGTGGATGAACTCCACATAGTCCCCCGCGAAACCGCCTATGTACGTGGCCCAAACCAAGGAGCCCAGGCCTGTGTCCAGCTTGGCGATGAAGCCGTCCCGGGTAAGGTTGTTCATCAAGAAGTCCTGGAAGGAGCCGTTGGTGGCTGGGAAGTCTGTGGAGATGGTCTCCCCGCCCAGGTACACCGTACCATTCCCATCCATGTCGATGGTGAGGGCCACGTCCCACTTATCGCCACCCAGGTAGGTGAGGGCGTCGATGGCCGAACCGTCCGCCTTAACCTTGGCCACGAAGGCGTCGAAGGAGAAGCCCGTGTGGTTGGGGAACGCCGCCCCCGCCGTTACAGGGAGGTCCTTGGAGAGGGTGTTGCCTGCCAGGCATACGTTGTCGGTGTCGTCCAGGACCAGGGCGGTGATCTCGTCGGTCATGTTCCCGCCCAGGTAGGTCGAGTAGGTCAGCCCGGCCCCGTCGGCGTCCAGCTTGAGCAGGAAGCCCTCGTGGTCCCCTCCGGTGTGGTAGGGGTCGTACGAGCCCAGGGTCGTGGGGAAATCGGTGGAGTTGGTACGACCCACCACCAAGGCGGACCCCCCCGAGTCCAGGGCCACGTCGTAGGGGAAGTCGGCCTTGGACCCGCCGATGTAGGTGGACCACTCGGCGTCGGACCCGTCGGCGGACAACCGGAACACGAACATGTCCGTCTCGCCCCCCGCGTTGGAGGTCTGGAACGCCCCCGTGGTCACGGGAAAATCGGTGGTGTTCGTCTGACCCGCCACCACGGCCCTGCCGGAGCCGTCCACGGCCACACCGGCCACGGGCTCCTCCAGCTCCCCCATGCCTCCCCCCACGAAGGTGGAGTAGACCAGGGGGTCGATGACCAGGGTCCGGGCGCGGTCGTAGTCGCCCAAGTGGAACCCGTAGGCGTCGTCCCCCGATATGCTGAAGGCGCAATCGACGGTGGTCCCCGGGTCGTCGGCGTAGAAGGCCAGCAGGCCGGTGTCACGGACGACTCCCGCAATGGTCCCGATGACCAGGTCGCCCCTGCCATCGACGGTCAGACCGGTGTGGCCCGAGACGCCGAAGGCGATCACTGAGGGATTGGCGCCGGGATGGACGTGGAGCTCGTACTTCATCCGGCCGTCGACGATGTGGTACAATAGGTCGATGCCGTCCCAGGCGTCAATGTAGGTCACGTGGGAGTAGGTCCTAAGGCCCGAACGCCATGCGTCAGGGTCCCCGCCACGGATGATGTTGGTCGTCCCCGGGAGGGGGCCCGAGCCCTCGGGTATCGCACCGTCGGGATCGATGAGGTCGATCCGCACGTTGCACCCCACGTCCCCGTCCACGAGGGTCACTATGGCCCCGTCGGGGGTGAGCGCCACGCCACCACCACCGTTCCATGCGTAGAACCTGACCTTGGGGTCCACCTGTCCCCCGTTCTCGAGAAAGCCCCTGACTCCCTCGGTTGCCCAGCCCTCGGGTCGGTCGATGGCGGCTGCATCTCCCGTTGGCCGGGCGAGGCCCGCCGCTGGGACCAGGAGGAGTGCGACCACCAGCATCGTGAGCAGCTCGGGGCTGGCCCTGGGGCTCATGCCCATCGGATGCTGCCCCTCGATTAAATACGTTAGGGTTCCGAGCACCACCGGCCTACTTGGAGGACCGGACCTTCTGCCACCACTGGACGGTGCTCCTTATGCCCTTGGAGTAAGTTGTCGCCGAGGCGGGGGTCCCGAAGCTCTGCTTCCAGGAGCTTCCGTCCATGATGGGGGGCCT
>CP070808.1:615325-618256 GCA_020343715.1 Thermoplasmata archaeon | reverse complement strand
CCGGTAGGGCTCGCCCTCCTCGTCCTCGACGAACTCGCGCACGAAGCGGACGTCGTGACCCCGGATGACCTCCTTTCCTAGGACGAAGGCCTCGGGGGCGGCCAGCATCTTGGGGATGGTGAACAGCTTCGAGTCAGACTCGCTCAGCTCCTCGTGGATGAGCCGCTTGAGCATGGCGGTGTTGGCGTTCTCCTCCGTGAAGAAGATGGGGCAGACGATGTCCGCCCGCCTGCGCTTCATGGTGACCGTGCCGAAGGCACCCTCGGCGTCCTTGAAGGACGTGGTGCCGTCGATGTCGCTCTCCTGGCAGATCAGAGGGTCCAGGTAGTATGCTACCGTCTTCTTTTCCCTCGGCCCGATGGTGCCCAGGGTCGCCTTCGTGCCCGACATCGGGTAGTCGGGCTGGATCCTGTCGACCCGGAGCACGTTGGAGTCGTACACGATGTCGGTGGCCACGTTGGTGATCACCATCTTGGTGTCGTTGCGCACCGCCACCTTGAGCCGGACGAACCCTTGGAAGAACTCCACCTCGGAGAGCATCTTGACGCCCTCGGTCCGGGTGCGGGACATGATGGCCTCCCGGTTCAGGTCCTGGGTCAGGCCGATGAGGGGCGCCACGAAGGCACCGACGCCAGACAGCTGGGTCTGGTCCCCGGACCAGTGCTCGATGACGCCGGCGTACGAGCCCTCGATGCGGCTGATGGCGTCTCGCATGGCCTCCCGCAGGGACTCCTGCTCCTCGCCGAATATGATGGCCGCCAGGAACACGTAGTTGCCCCTCTCGACCAGGATGCGGTTCTCGCCGTAGTCGAGCCTGCCCACCTGGGTTCCAGAGGAGGCCTCGCCGCCCATGGAGTCGTGGATGAACTGCTGGATGGCGGTGAACATCCCGCCGAACAGGTCGGTGTCCACCGACGTCCGCTCGGCCCGGGCCTGGTGGCACATTAGGCGCCCGTCGTTGTAGACAACGTACACCTCCTCGACCACGAAGGTCCTGTCCTTGTCCATGTCCGCCAGGGGCAGGACGGCCGCGGGGGCCACGGCCTTCGCCGTGTCGGTGGCGCTGGGACCCGCGCCCACGTCCTTGGCCAGTGACGCCGTCTCGGTTGAGGTGGGTCCGGGGGCCGTTGGAGCGGGCTCGGGGGCCGGTTCGGCCGCAGCCTCGGCCAGTTCGGGCTCGAGGGGTACATCGGCGGTGACGTCCTCCGCCGGGGTCGTCGGAACGCCGTCGCCGCCCGCCTTGCCCCTCTGGCCCCGCATGTACATGGTGCCGCCCACGCCGGCCACGATGAGGATGATGAGGATGAACAGTATCGGCAACCAGTTGACCCCGGGGTCGTCGGTGGTACCACCGTTCCCGCCGTTACCGTTGTCGTTGGGCCCGGGCTCCTTGACGTTGGTGACCGTCAGGTCCCACTCACGGGAGGCAGTGGACAGGCCGTCGGTGGCCTCAACCCTGATGGTGTAGGTCCCTGCGGCCTCGTAGTCCGCCGGGAACTCGTACGTGTCCTTGCCCTCCCCTGAGGAGACCTGGGTACCGTTGACGTACCACGTGTAGACGAGCGGGTTCGGCCCCATGTCCGGGTCCAGGACGCTGACGGAGAACTCCTGGGTGGTGTTCTCCTTCATGGTGACGGAGGTGCCCGTCGGACCGGCGGTGTCCACGTAGGGCTCCTGGTTCGGGATCACCGTGGTATCGGTGACGTAGACGGTCCATTGGACCATCGGGGCCGTGTGGGTGCCGTCGGACACCACGACCTTCACGGCCACCGGGGCGGGGTCCTCGGTGTCCCCGTCCTCCTCGGCGTCGAAGGTGAAGGTCGCCGTGGTGGCGACCTCCTCGGCGTCCACGTACCATACGTAGGTCAGCTCGTCACCGTCCAGCTCGTCGACGACCAGTGAGAACTCCTGGGAGTCGCCCTCGTCCAGGTGCACGTCGTCGGTGGTCGGGGCCTGCTCGACCACTCTGGGCGCGGTGTCGACCGTGAAGGCGACGGAATGGAGCGTCAGCAACCCCGCCGTTGCGGTGTGGACACGGAACGAGATGGTCAGCTCGTCTAGGGCGGTGCCATGGGCCTCCATCCATTCCTGGGTCGGGTCGGTGATGTCCATGGTGTGTGTGCCCTCCAGCTCCACCTCCTCGAAGGTGTGGTCGAGGGACCCGTCGTCGCCCACGTCGATGGACACCAGCGAGGGGACGGACATGTAGCCAAGACCGAAGGACGCATTGGTGATGGAATGTACCCTGGCGGGAGGGGAGGTGAAGTTGAAGCGATAACCGAAGTCCGGACCTGAGCCGTAACGCCCGTGGCCCCCGTAGAGGGAGACGTCGGACCAGCCTATCGCCTCCATGTAGACGTCGGTGTCCACGTCATCCAGGCCGGTCCCACGAAGGTCGGGGTAGATGGCCACGATCGTCTCGGCGACGATTGCGACGGGGAAGACCGTTATGGTCGAGAACCTGACGCAGGACTCATAGTCCAGGACGACGTTGGTCAAGCGGGGCGAGTCCTCTCCGAACTCCGAGGTCATGTCGACCCTGATCTGGAAGAACACGTCAGTGGCCATGGATGAGACGTAGCCCGTGGGCCACACCACCTGCCACTCGGTCCACGAATTCCCGTCCTCGGAGGTCCTCACCGACACCTCTAGCGTCGTCGTCTTGGGGACCTCGGCGTCGACCTTCAGGTCGGTGAACGCCTCGGGTCTGGTCTCCAGCTGGAACGGTCGGGTGATGTAGTGGCCAGAGGGGACGTGTCCCGAGGTGGCCTCGAACAGCCTGTTGTACCAGTCCATGCCCTGGCCTGTGTAGACCATGGTGTAGGGGCCCTCCTCGTCCTCGTACACGAGCACGTTCCGGATGCCCCGGTAGTCGTCGGCCAGACCGCCCACTCGGGGCTCCACGACGGGGTTGGTCTTCGACCTTTGGAA
>CP070808.1:612254-615225 GCA_020343715.1 Thermoplasmata archaeon | reverse complement strand
AAGCCGGCCACCGCCGTCGCCGACAGGGACCCGGAGTCCATCGTACAAGAGATTATGGAGGAGCTGGAGTTCCCCGAGGTCGAGATACCGGACGAGGAGGCCGAGCCCGCCCCCGAGAAGGAGGCCAAGGAGAAGGCGACCGACGAGGGGAGGATGGAGGAGGCCGGGCCTGAGGAGGAGGGCCTGGACCTGGGGTACGATGACGACGAGGAGGAGGAGATAGAGCCCCCCGTCGTCAAGAAGGAGGCGGTGAAGAAGAAGCGCCCCAAGAAGTGAGCGACCCTCACTTCCTCTGGACTATCGTTATCACGTCACCATCGGTCAGTATGTGGTCCAGCCCCACGGACTGGCCCGGGAACTTGGCCGAGTCGCCCCACACCTTGGCGAAGCGGAACTTCCGCTTTATCTCCCGGTGGATGGTGTCGCACACGTTCCTCACGGTGGCGCCCCGGCGGATGATGAGGGGCTCCTCGTAGTCCGTCTCACCACCCCTGGGCCGCATGTAGATCCGCATAAGGTCCAGGTTGTCGAAGAGGGTGTCCTTGAGCAGATCCAGGTTGGTCCCCTTGTCGGCGGAGATGGGCACCACGGGGAAGTCCCGGCCCTCCAGGTCCTCCACCACGGGCCCCCATACCTCCTCGGGCACCGCGTCGATCTTGTTGACCGAGGCCATCGCCCTGACGTAGCGACGGTTGCCCTGGAGGTAGTCTATGAGCTGGTCCTCGTCCACGTCCTGGCGGAGCACCACGTCGGCATTGACCAGTCCGTAGGCCCTGACCATGGCCACCACCAGCTCGTCGTCGAGGATGGTGAGCTTGACGGTGCTGCGCACGTTGATGCCGCCCCGGTTGCGGGGGGTGATGACTATGTCCGCCTCCCGCTCGTTGAGGCGGAGGCCCGCGATGTGCAGCTCGCGCACCAGCACGTCGATCTCGGGCCGGTACACGTCCATAAGGAGCAGTATCAGGTCGGCGGTGCGGACGACCGACAGCACCTCGCGGCCACGGCCCTTGCCCTTGGAGGCGCCCTCGATGAGGCCAGGCAGGTCTAGGAGCTGTATGTTGGCGCCCCTGTGGTGAAGGGTGCCAGGGACCACGGTGAGGGTGGTGAAGTCGAAGTGCCCCACCTCCGACTCGGCCTCGGTGAGCTGGTTGAGGAGCGTGGACTTGCCGCAGCTGGGCAGTCCGACGATGGCCACCGTGGCGTTGCCCGACTTGCTGAGGGCGTAGCCCCGGCCACCGCCCTTGGACGCAGACCTGGCCTCCGCCTCCTCTCTGAGGCGCGCCAGCTTGGCCTTCAGCTTACCGATGTGGTGCTGGGTCGCCTTGTTGTACTTGGTGTTGGAGATCTCCTCCTCGATCTCCTTGATCTGCTCCTCGATGGTCATGGACGGATGCGCCTCTCGGGGTGTTGGCCAGGGATGGGGATGGCGGGGGTTCCATAAAAGGGCTTTGGGGTCGCCCGGGGCCTTACAGGTGGTGGGCCAGGTTGAGGAGCCACACGCCCATTATGGCACTGTAGGTGGTGGACGCCAGGATGCTCCTGCTCCTGTGATAGATGATGGTGGACACTCCGCCAATGGCCAGGACGAACAGGGTGTACATCGAGCCGAAGTCCACATCGAAGTGCTCGGCCCCCAGGTTGTACAGCATCACCCATGAGAGCAGGGCGTAGAGGCCTAGCATGACGCCGAAGAGCGTCAGGTGGTACGGCAGCCTGTGCCTCAGGAAGAACTGGGAGAGCAGGGCGTTGACCTTCATGTAGAGCATCTTGCGCATCCACAGCTCGTGGCCAAGGAAGAAGACGAACACCAGGGCCGCCGCCAGCAGGACCTCGGGTCCCTTGGGGTAGTTGGGCCCGTACAGCAGGACCTGGCCCAGGAGGTAGTTGATGACTATGATGACCAGGGCGAAGAGGCCGGAGGCGATGCCGCGCAGGTTGCCACAGGTCTCCTCGGTGCGGTCTTCGTCCCGAGGCATCCAGTACGACCAGATGTACCATATCAGCATGCCGAAGCCCAGCATGAGGGCCCCGGCCCAGAACAGCGTCGTGTAGAACTGCGGTGCTGGCAGGACCTCCACCAGGTACTCGCCCTGGAAGTAGTCGTAGAGGGCGCCCACGCCCGAGGCGATGCCCACGTAGGCGACGATGTCGATGAGGGTGGCCACGCCGATGAACATGGGCTTGACCTCCCGGGAGAACTGGGATATGTAGGACCTGGAGGTCTTCTTCATCACCAGGACCTCGTAGACCATCAGGAATGCGAATATCATGACGGCCACGCTGCTGATGTTCACGGCCAGGTTGGCCATGTTGACCGTCTCGTAGTTGAACTGGTACTCGACCCTGGGGGAGTGGTCCAGCTTCCGGTAGATGAAGTCGATGGTGAACTCCAAGACCCTCTCGTCCTCGGAAAGGTCGTGCCCCAGCTCCGTCATCATGTAGAGCTCGGCGTAGGGGCGCAGCCCGTCGAACTGCTCCGACGGGACCTTCTTGTCCTTGCCACCGTATATGATGTAGACGTCGCCCGCCGTCCAGTTGGGATGGTCCATGTGGAGCCTGGCGCTCCTGTTCGCCCGGTCCGGGTCGAAGTCGAAGTCCGCCTCGCCCATCCTGCGATCGATGTAGGGCTGGATCTCGTTCCAGTTGGCCGCCCGGAGCTGGGTGATGTCCATGGGAGGGGCCCACGCCACCACTGCCTGGACCGTCTCGTTGCGCTCCAGCAGGATGTTGTTGGCCATCAGGCAGGCCGAACCGCCGAAGCCGTCGCCTATGAAACCGATGCGGTTGGGGTCCACGCCGTCCGCGTCCTCCAGGAACTCGTAGGCGGCGATTATGTCGTACGGTTCTCCCTCGTAGTAGTCGCAGTAGGTTGTTGTGCCCCGGCTGCGACCGTGGTCGCGCAGGTCCAGCGTCAGGACGACGAAGCCGTGCCTGGCCATCTCGAAGGCCAGGTTGTTGTGCTGCTCCT
>CP070808.1:609173-612154 GCA_020343715.1 Thermoplasmata archaeon | reverse complement strand
TACATCGACGCCGACTCCGACGGCAACCCCGAGTCCTTCGAGGCGTACCAGGAGTACACCGAGGCCGACGACAGATGGGCCAAGAGCTACCTGAACAACCACGACGCCGACACCGACGGCACCCCAGAGCTGATCGAGTTCTACTCCGTCGGCCAGTGGGACACCATGACCTGGACCGAGGCCGCGAAGCTGGTGGACGCCGACTCCGACGGCAACCCCGAGTCCTTCGAGGCGTTCCAGGAGCTGGTGCTCGGACCCAACGTCTGGGGCAAGCGCTACCTGACCTACACCGACGCCGACTCCGACGGCAACCCCGAGGACGTGACCTTCTACGAGGAGGCCAAGTTCCACCGCGTCCACTACGTGGCCTTCGCCCACCTGGTCGATGCGGACAGCGACGGCAACCCCGAGCTGATCGAGGCCGCCCGCGCGGTCAAGGTCGGCATGCAGGCCATCGCCATGGAGGGCCTGAAGTACGTGGACGACGACAGCGACGGCAACCCCGAGTCCGTGGGCTACCTGGCCATGGCGGCCAACGACGACGGCTCCATCGCCGTGCGCGGCCTGGAGTACACCGACGCGGACAGCGACGGCAACCCCGAGACCATCAAGGCCTTCGAGGGCCTCAAGGTCGAGGACGAGCTGGTGGCGGCCCGCGGCATCGAGGTGACCGACGCGGACAGCGACGGCAACCCCGAGAAGGTCGGCGTGCTCGCCTTCGTCATCGGCGAAGAGGGCAAGATAGTCGAGGCGGCCGAGTGGGTCGACGCGGACGGCGACGGCAACCCCGAGTCCATAAAGGCCTGGCGGCACCTGGAGACGACCTCGGGCGTGGAGATCGCCCAGGCCTTCGAGTACGTGGACGCCGACAGTGACGGCAACCCCGAGAAGGTGACCTACTACGAGATCGGCACCGTCACCTTCGAGGACGATGCGGTCGCGGCCGTGGCCGAGTCCCGGGACGAGCTGCCCCCGATGGAGGAGCTCTCCGACGTGGAGGCCCCCTCCACCGAGGACCTCTCCCTCCCCAGGCAGGTCGGAGAGATCCAGGAAATGGAGGCCATGACCAACCCCCACGGTGACATGGACATGAAGCCTTGGGAGACCGAAGGCAGCATCGCTGCCGCCTTACCGTGAGCACCCGGTGCCCACACGGGGGCCATTCGTGGCCCCCGTTCCTGTTTTTTTCATTTTATGAGAATCACCTTGTTCCCTGAGTGCGGACGCTCGTAGGGCCAGGGATTCGACGGAGGGTCCTCTCGTTTTTCCCAATTCGTGAGAAGAACCCCCTTGGCTTCCTATGGAGATCGGGTGAGACATCACCCATCCGAACGCAGGCCAGCACCACAGGCGGGGCAGAACCGCTCGCCCGTCCTCGGATGGACCGCAACGGGGGCCCCGCACAGGGGACAGTTGGATGGCGCAGGTTCCTGCCTAGGGGTGACGGGTTCGGGCTCAACGGTCGTGGGTGCGGCCGGTGTCTCCGGGACGATGCTAATGACGGGGGATGGGACCTGGAATGACACAGGAGGCTTTGGTTCCTCAGAGGCGGTCGATGGCTCCTCCGCCCTTCCCGGTATCCTCGCCCCGCAGGAGGTGCAGAACCTCTTGGCATCCTGGGGAAGTCTCTCTCCGCACCCGGTGCAGAACATCACAGGTCCGGCAGCGGTGGCCGGGGCCGTTGAAGCGGGTCCCTGCTCGACGAACATGTCATCCGCGTGGGTGGGGGCCGGTGTGGTGTCGACCACGACGGGTGCCTGCTGTTCGGGCGAGAGACCCCAGCCGCAAGCGGCGCAGAAGACCTCCAAGGTCTTGGGGTGCTCCGACAGGCGGCTCCCGCAGTTGGGGCAAGCGTCGGCGCTGGTGGCGCCTGCATTGACCCCGTAGGGCGGGGGGCCCACGTCCTCGATCGAGCGGTCCTCGAGGATGGCGATGCTGCGGTTGTGGATGAAGTACAGCCCGGCGACTATGAGCCATGGTGCGATGGCGGGGAACAGGTTCCCGAAGCGTAGCCACCAGACGGCGCTGTTCCAGTCGATATCAGGATCTGCCGAGCCCAGGTTCCAGCTGCTGATGACCGAGGGAAGCAACAGGAACATGCCGAAGGCGGCCCATGCCAGGCCGATCACCAGCAGGGACTCGGCCTTGTTGCTCTCCGACCAGGCCGCGTAGGCGGCTCCGGTGGTGTAGATGGCCACGCAGAACCCGATGTAGACGGGCAGGACCGTCAGGATGCCGATGGGGAACGGCTCGTCCCCGCCATCGGTGGTGATGGTGAGGGACACCGGGAACATGACCAGGAGCATGACCCAGAGGAGCACGGAGAACCACAGGACCCCCCTGGCGGTGCTGGCCCCGGGAGGAGCCAGTGGTTGCTTGGCCAGGCGACCCACGTTGCGGGCGAGGGCCCCCGTGGCCACGGCCCCGACGATGGCGAGGATGAAGGGCGTGAGCAGGAGCAGGATGAGCATAGGCTCCCCCTCGATGTTCCCCTCGAATATGGCGGCGGTGAACAGAACGTACATGCCGACGCCGAACAGCAGGACGAGAAGGGCGATGACCGAGCTGCCCCAAAGGGCATGCAACCTCACCCTCCGCGCACACCACAGGAGGGGGTCCTCCAGGCCCCAGGGTTCCTCCTTGGATGGCTCCGGCGGGGGGGCAGAGTACGGTGATGGTTGTGCCACGACCGGTGGTGGGGGCGCGCTGTTCATCGGGATTCCCAGGCCCGCCAGCTTGATAAACAGTTTGTCCTGGCTATCAACTCTGGTATTCCTGAAGCCGACGAGGCCCGAATGTACCAGGGATAGCCTTTTTCTCAAGTAAGGCGTTCCCATCATGGAAGGAGGGAGAGCGACTTGTCCGCAGAGGAGGAACCGGTCGACATCGAGGAAGACGGGCCCGAGCCCCTTACCGAAGCTGAGATGGAGGCCGTGAGGAGGGCCCAGAAGGGGGGACCGGCCCGTTCAAACATCAACCTG
>CP070808.1:606090-609073 GCA_020343715.1 Thermoplasmata archaeon | reverse complement strand
CTGGTCCATGTGGCCCGGGATGATTGGCAGCGTCCTCTCTATCGACTCCCAAGCGTTGTCCTCCCACCAGTTGTAGACGTGGGACGGGTCGTGGGCGGTGGACGAGTTCGCGTTGGGGGGGTTCATCACAGAGGAGGCCAGGACGGCGTTGCGCATCCAGTCGCCCACCTGGGGGTCCCTCTCGTAGTTTAGGAGCTTGTCCACCACGTCCCTGGCCTCGTCCACGTTGCTGACCGGGGCCCGCCCCACGGAGATCTCCGCGTCCCAGTCGGGCTCCCTGTACTGGCCCACGATCTCGCCGTACTTGCCGTTACCGTTGGCGTCCCAGTCGTGGTCGAGGCCCGCGTAGTAGTGGTCCGAGAACACCGTGGGACCGCTGAAGGCCCAGCCCTTGTCGCCGGTCCATATCTCGCGGCTCCTTATGACCTCGTGGTCCGCCCCGATGAGCAGGTACTGGAGGTCGCCACCGGTGTGGTTGTAAAGGTCCCGCAGGAAGTTGTGGTACTGGGCCATGGGGTCCGGCCCGGGGTAGTGGTTCTTGACCCAGTCCGACGGGTACACCTTCGCGTACACACCCTTCTCCGACTTCCAGTCCGCCAGGCGCTGGAACTCGTCCACGAAGGCGAAGGACGTGAGGATGGCGTACTGGACCATCGCGTCCGTATCGTCCAAGGCACCTCCCTGCCGGTCCTCGGTCGTGTCCGTCGGCCCGCCCGAGGCGAGGAGGGGGGATATCGAGCTGAGGAGCATCAGCGCCATCAGCAGCATCGCGATCTTCTGCGGGGATCTCATGGGATTCCTCCCGGTACCATTGGCCAGCCAGTGCTGCCGCTGGTATCGTGTGTATCGCCCCGCCGGCTATATCAAACGTTCGCCGGAGTGCACCTCACGGCAGAGGGCCGCCGTCGGCGGGCGTTGGGGTCCAGGGCCTCACGTCCCGCAGGTCCTTGGGGTACGCCTCCATGAAGGGGCAGTACGCCTGGCACTTGCTGCACCCGTCCCATCGGGCGAACTCGTGGGCGCAGCGCAAGGGCAGCACCCGGTACTTCCTCACCCCCCTGACGACCTGGGGCTCGTCGGGGATGGCGTCGGCGTCGCAGGCCTCCCTGCACTCGGTGCATGTCTCGCAGATCTCAAGCACGTCGGTGGGGTTGGGCTTGTCCAATGTCAGGGGCATGTCCGTGGTGACGGCGGCCCACCGGACGCAGGGGCCGAACTTCGGGGTGATGACCAGGCCGTGGCGGCCCAACCGACCCAGGCCCGCGGCGATGGCGTGGGGAGGGTGTATCATGCTGTGGTGCCGCTTGTGGCTGAACCGGGGGTGCTGGGCCCACGCCTCCCAGCCCTCGGACCGCAGGGTGTCCGCCAGGGCGTGGACGATGTGCCCCAGCGCGTAGTACGCCCGCGTCGTCTCGGCCCCCTGGATGAGGTCGGGGGCGGCCATGATGTCGTGGTAGTCCATGCGGGCCCCCAGGACGATGGCGTACCTGCCCTCCACTTGGCCGTGGGCGAAGGTCCATGCATGGTTGACCACCGTTATCCCCACCAGGTCCGCGTGGAGCTCCCGTGCCTTCGCCTTGACCCACTCGGCCGCCTCGTCCGGACCCTGGAACTCACGTCTTTCCGGGGACACGGGCACCTCGGGCCGGTCGTACTGCTCCGCCTCGATGAGCTCCCGGTACCTCTCCGTCGCCGGGAGCATCCTGTACTCGTCGCCCAGGTGGTCCCTGATGAACTCGAATATCCCGCTGTACTCGGGCCGGTCGTCCATGGCCTTCCGACCAGGGGGTTGCCCTCAAATATTTCTTTCGACGGACCCCGTTCGTAGGGCTGCCTAAGGCCGTACCCAAAAGGTTCAAATAATCGGGGCGTGATGACGGTTCGGCACGTTTATGCCACAACCACACACAATGTGCGTATAGGAAGGTAACAAAATGGCTGTAGAAAAGAAGGATGCAGTGACGATCATCGTCTACGACAACCACTTCGACAAGTTGATGATGCCGATGATAGTCGCTCAGGGGGCCGTAGCAATGGGGATGGAGGTCAACATCTTCTACACCTTCTTCGGACTGCAGGGACTGATGAGGAAGCGAAAGCCGAAGCTTCCCGGGATGTTCCGGTTCTTCACCGGGATGATCGAGAAGCGGATGGCGAAGCAGAAGGTCATGTCCTACCACGAGTTCATGAGGTCCAACATCGACATGGGCGTAAACGTGTACGCCTGCAACATGTCCATGGAGATGATGGGCTGGAAGAAGGAGGACATGTTCGACGGCATCAAGGTGGCCGGTGTGGCCAAGTACCTTGACATGGCCGCGGACGCCTCTGTGAACCTCGCCTTCGGTTGAGCGCCCCCGCAAAGGAGCAAACAGGAGGCGAACGCCCGTGAAGATAGGAGTGCTGCTGCTCTCGGGACCCTACCAGACCCAGGACGTGGACTCGATGATCCACTTCGTCGAGGCCGCCATGGCGAAGGGCCACGAGATCATAGGGATATTCCTGTACACCGACGGGGTGTACAACCTGAACGCGAAGATCAAGGCCCCGGGCGACCGGAACCTGGCAGAGGAGCTGGACGCCATCGGTGCCCGGGACGTGCCCGTGGTGGGCTGCGGCGTGTGCTGCAAGTTCCGTGGCATCACCAAGGCCGACACCATAGAGCACGGCAAGCTGGGAGGCCTGGGTGCCCTGGACGGGTACCTGGAGACCGCCGACCGCTTCGTCACCTTCGGGGGCTGACGGCATGGACTACACCGTCTGCATCGTCATCCGACACCCCCCGTACGGCACCGTGCTGCCCGCCGAGGCCTACAGGACCATCCAGGCCCTGCAGACCTTCGAGCGGGAGGTGAACGTCCTGTTCGTGGCCGACGGCGCGCTGACGCTGGTCGAGTCCACCGACCCCGAGCCCATCGGGATGCACTGCCTCGCCGACGCCTTCGTGGACCTGCTGGCCCTCCCCGGCGTGTCGCTGGCGGTC
>CP070808.1:602983-605990 GCA_020343715.1 Thermoplasmata archaeon | reverse complement strand
CACCCTCACCGAGGCCTCCTCCGAGGACCTGGAGGCGGACGCCATCATCGTGGCGACCGGCCTGGAGGTCGCCGACGGCTCCCAGCTCCCCGAGTACGGGGCCGGCAGGTTCGAGAGCGTCATAACGGCCCTGGAGATGGACCGGCGACTCCGGGGCGAGGGCGATGACCCCAAGAGCGGGCCCGCCCTGGGAGGGGGCATGCCCAATGGCCGCGTTGCCATCTTCCAGTGCGTCTGTTCCCGGGACACAGGAACGCTTCCCTACTGCAGTAGGGTATGCTGCGCCTACTCGGCCCGTCTTGCACTTGAGATACGCCAGATGTACCCCGACGTGGAGGTGGACGTGTTCTACATGGACATCCAGCGTGAGGACTCCGTTTCCTCGGCACAGATCGACAAGGCCATCGGCACCAAGGGGATAGAGTACATCAGATCCCGTCCCGCGGCCGTCCAGGATGTCCCAGGAGGGGGCCTTGAAGTCCTCTACGAGGACACCCTGAGAGGGGAGATAGAGGCCAGGGTCTACGACACCGTTGTCCTCTCCACGGGGCTGGTCCCCTCGGAGGGCACGCGGGACCTGGCCGAGAGGCTGGGCCTCTCCACCGACGACTACGGATTCATCGTCACCGACCCGGAGAGTCCCACGAGGACCTCAGTGCCCAACGTGTTCGCGATTGGCGGTGCCACCGGTCCTGTCGACCTGGTGGAGGCCTCCATGGGCGGGATGGCCGCCGCCGCCAGCATCCTTAAGATGCACCCCCCCGAGTGGCCGGGCTACCCGCCCCAGGCCGTCATCATAGGGGAAGGACCCGTGGTCGACGATGCGTACTCGGTGCTCAAGGCCGCCGGTGCCGACACCGGCATGATCGTGGGGGTACCGGGCAAGGGGCTCCAGCGCTTGGAGGGTGAGCCCATGGGGTTCTTGGCCAGGATGGGCAGCCCAGGGGTGGATACCGTGTTCAAGATGAAGGGGGACATGGTCATCGTCGTCCCCGAGGACGCCAGCGGTATCTACGGTCCCGTGCCCGAGGGGACCGAAAGGATCGCTATCGTCATGGGTGAGGGTTCGGAGGCCCTACTGCTGGCGGTCAATATCATGGAGGCGGATCCCGACGCCCGTGTGGACGTCCTCTTCCTCGACATGCAGGTGGCACACATGGGCATGCAGGAGCTCCAGGCGGAGCTAGCGTGCAAGGGGGTGGGCTTTCACAGGTTCAAGGATGGTTCCCTTAGGGTAATGGGGTCCGACGATGGCACCTCACGGGTCACCTTCATCGACGCCTTGGTGGCAGATGGAGAGGAGATGACCATCACCGTAGACCACGTCGCCGAACCCGTCCGATGGAGGAGCAGGGACCTGGTATGGCCCTGGTTCCTTTCGAGGCACGCACCCGAGGGGGTGCCGACGGGACACCGTCTCAACGTGATGCCAGTCCTGACGCCGCGACGTGGAGTGTACACAACGACCCCCGCCTCTGCCACCGCAACCGCGATGGCCTTGGGGGGTCACGCGGCGGCCGCCATGGCCCTGGCGGATTTCGCCCGGGGATTCGAGCCCATGGAGGAGGTGGCAGTTGTGGACCCGGAGAAGTGCGCCGCGTGCCTCAACTGCCTGCGCATGTGTCCCCACGACGCCATCATCTTCAATGAGGAGGACCGGGCGGCCATGGTGATGGTGAGGGCGTGCCAGGACTGCGGCCTTTGCCGGGGCATCTGCCCCGCGATGGCCATCGAATTGGTCCCGTTCAGCGAGCTGGAGGTGGCCTGAGTGCCCGGGGAGAAGCTGTTGGTCTTCGGGTGCCGGATGACGGCGTCACCAGTCCTCATGGATGGTGATGCTCGTGACAGGGCGGGCCTGCCGGATATGGAATACCGGGAGCTGCCCTGCCTCGGGGCGATGGACCCCCTCATGCCCCTTCGGGAGCTGGTCGCCGGTGCCGACAAGGTGCTGGCCGTGGGCTGCTTTGTGGGCAGGTGCGAACACCTCTCGGGCAGCAAAAGGGCCGAGGCGGCCATGGCCCACGTGGGCGACGTGCTGGAGGAGGCCGGGGTGGACAGGTCCCGCGTGGGAATGGTCCTGGGAAGTCCCATCGACCCCAAGGCGATATACGATGCTATCAAGGATTTCATGACGATCGATGGAGGTGATGAAGAGTGATCACGGGAGACAGGAAACCCCTGGAAGAGATCGCGGCAATGGTGGAGGGCTTCGAGCACGTCCTCGTAATCGGGTGCGCCACCTGCGTCACCGTCTGCATGGCGGGCGGGGAGAGGGAGGCCGAGGAGATCGCCCTCGCCCTCGCCTTGGCCGACAGGGAGAAGGGGGTCGAGAGGGAGGTCTGGTACGCCAACGTGGAGCGCCAGTGCGACGAGGAGTTCCTCCAGGAGAGGGTCGACCACGTGGCCCGCGCCGACGTGATCGTCTCCATCGCCTGCGGGTGCGGCATCCAGCACATGGCCACCGTGTTCCCGGACAAGATCATCTACCCGGGCCTCAACACTACCTTCATGGGCGTCACCGAGGAGCTGGGCGTGTGGTCAGAGCGATGCCTGGGCTGTGGAGACTGCGTGCTCCACCTCACTGGGGGGGTGTGCCCTATAACCCGTTGCTCCAAGTCCCTCCTCAACGGACCTTGCGGTGGCTCCGCCGATGGCAAGTGCGAGGTGGATGTGAGCATAGCCTGCGGTTGGCAGCTCATCCATGACCGCCTGGCGGCCATCGACCAACTGGAACGCCTCGACGAGGTCCTCCCTCCCAAGGACTGGTCCACGTCCCACAGCGGTGGGCCGAGGACCCGGATACGCGAGGACGTCCGAGGGACCGATGATATCGAGGAGGGGTCCTGATGGCAGAAGGTTCCAACCTGGAGCGGGTGCTCAAGGCGGGCCACTTCGCCGTCACCTGCGAACTGGGGCCCCCCAAGGGTTGCGACACCGAGGAGGTGCGGGAGCTGGCCCAGCTCCTCAAGGGCAACGTGGACGCGGCCAACGTCACCGACAACCAGAC
>CP070808.1:599870-602883 GCA_020343715.1 Thermoplasmata archaeon | reverse complement strand
TGGGCCATGGAGTTCTTCTTCACGTTCTCCGACACCATGGGCGTCGAGAAGACGATCGCGGTGACGAAGTTCCTCTCCTGGGTCTTCCTCATGATCCTGGCCTTCGGCATCATCTTCCTGCTGCCCATCTTCATGGCAGGCCTGACGAAGCTGGGCATCGTGGCGGCCCAGACGTGGAAGAACGGATGGAGGTACGCCATCGTGGCCTTCGTCATCATCGGCGGCATCATCACCCCCGACGTCTCCGGTGTGACCCAGATCATCGTCGCGGTGCCCATGACCATCCTCTACGTCATCGGCATCTACCTGTGCATCCGTATAGAGCGGAAGGCGGAGGAGCGGGAGCGCCTGGGCCTGTAGGCCAGGGGGTGGCCAGCGTCCGACACGAGTATTGGCAAATATTTAAATACTCCAACCGGTCTAATCTCGAAGGCAGTCCCAGGAGGGTGTGATATGGCATTCGCTGGTATGGAATGGATAATCGTCATAATCGTAGTGGTCCTACTTCTGTTCGGGGCGAAGAAGATCCCCGAGCTGGCCCGGAGCATGGGCAAGGCGAGGGCCGAGTTCTCCCGGGGGCAGCAGATGGTGGAGAAGGAGCTCCGCGAGGCCGAGCGCTTGGAGAAGGAGGAGGACGCCAAGCGCGAGATGGAGGAGGCCAAGCGCCGCCAGGTGGCCGAGAAGGCCGTGGAGGAGGACGTCGATGAGGAGGACGACATCGACCCCGACGTCAAGAAGGCCGCCAAGGCCCTAGGCATCGAGCCCGAGGGCAAGACCGAGGAGGAGCTGAAGGTCCTCATCAAGTACAAGATGGAGCAGGGCTGATAGGGTAGCCCCATGCCGTCACCAACCCCACACGTGATAGCGGACGCCAGGCTGGGCCGGTGGTTCTCGAGGGGTGCCCTCAGCACTCATAGGGGTCTTCAAGGGCCTCTCGGCCTCCGACGCCAGAGGTCATCATCGGGCGGTGACCTATTGTCGTCGCCGCCTCATAAGTCCACCGGCACCCGGTGGTACCGGATGCCCAGGTCTTCCGGTGAGTGTCCGAAGGCCAGGGCCAGCATCTCGGAGACGAACAGCACCGGGAGCGGTGAGTCGATCCCCTCGCGGCCCACCACCTCCTTCTGGCCCATGTCCATCTGCACGTAGCACGTGGGGCACGGGGTCACGATGTGGGTCGCCCCCGCGGCGGCGATGGCAGCCACCAGGTCGCCCAGCATCCTGTCGGCGACCGCCGCGTCGGTCCTCCTGACCACGTTGCCGCAGCACATGATCGTGTCGGAGTACTCAACGGCCTCGGCACCGACCCAGGTGGCCAGGTCCTCGATGAGGCGGGGGAACCGGGAGTCGGGGAAGGGGGAGTACTCAGACGGGCGGGTCAGATGGCAGCCAGGTTCCGACGCCACCCTCCACCCCTTGAGCGGGTTCTTCACAAGCTTCCTGATCCGCTGCTCACCCATGCCGTGGAGCAGGCCGATGAGGTGGTGCACCTCCTGGGTGCCCTTGTACTCCCTGCCCACCTGGGACAGGTCCTCGTTGACCACCTCCAGCAGCTCCCCGTCGTCCTTTAGGGCGTGGTTCGCCTCGTTGATGTTTGAGAAGCAGCCGTTGCACTGGGTCAGCATCGGCATGTCCCTGTCCTCGGCCAGGGTGATGTTCCTAGCGTTGAGTGTGAGCCATGCCCGCTCCGAGGTCCCCCGCAGCGTCGTGGGATCCACGCAGCAGCTCGTCCCCTTCAGGTCCTCGTAGCCGACACCAAGGTCGTCCAGCACCAGTTTGGTGGAGGCCTCCAGGAAGGGGGCCCTGGCGGGGATGAGGCATCCGTGGTAGAGGGCGTACCTGTCGGCCATCAGTCCTCAGCCTCCTCCTCGACCAGGGGCGGGTACCTGGCCAGGACCAGCAGCGTCCTGACCTCGTCCATGGCCTTGGCGTCCGCCGCCGTGGTGGGCACGTCCCCCAGGTCCATCTCCCTGCGCATCTTCTTGGTGAAGCCAGTAACCGGGAATGCCATCCCCGACGTGGAGAACTCCTTGGCCACCTTGTTGATGCCCTCGGGGGCCATGCCCAGCTGGAACAGGCGCTGGCGCACCACCCGGACCACCGCCGCGGCGTGGACGCCCTGCTCGCAGGCCTCGTTGCAGTTGTAGCAGGCCAGACAGGTCCACACGCTGCCCCCGTACTCGTCCAGGTTCTCGTCCACCAGGAGCCTCTCCTCGTTGACCTTCTGGCGTGGCGAGTAGTCGATCTGGGTGGCCAGGGGACAGGCGGAGGTGCACCGGCCGCACTGGATGCAGTAGTTCATGTGGGTGCGGTCAAGCCGCTTCCATCGCGGGTCGGGCTCGTCGGCGCTGGCCATGGGAACCGCCCCGGGTATCGCCGGGGGCCTATTTACCGGTATCGCCGAGGCGCCCCGGGGAGGGTCACGAGGCCCCGGGGGACCTCGGGGGTCCCTTATATAGTCTTTTTAAGGGCCTTTTTAAGCCCTATTTAACGTATTTAAGGCGAAGGCTTTTATATAGAATGTACCATAGCAGGCGCGATGCCCTATGTCAGCCGAGGCGAACATTAAGATAGAGAACGTTGTGGCCACCTCCACCATCGGCTCCGAGTTGAACCTGCGAGCGATAACCCTCGCCCTCGATGGTGCCGAGTACGAGCCGGAGCAGTTCCCTGGCATCGTGTACAGGATCAAGGACCCCAAGACGGCGACCCTGATCTTCCGCTCCGGGAAGATCGTCTGCACTGGCGCCAAGTCCGTGGGGGATGTCAAGAGGGCCATCAAGAACGTGGTCGAGCGCCTCACCGAGGCGGGCTTCGAGGTGAACAAGAACCCGGACGTCGTCGTCCAGAACATCGTCGCAACCACGGACCTCAAGAAGGTGCTCAACCTGAACACCATCGCCATCTCCCTCGGTCTCGAGAACGTGGAGTACGAGCCCGAGCAGTTCCCTGGTCTCGTCTACAGGATCGATGACCCCAAGATCGTCGCCCTCCTCTTCGGTTCCGGCAAGAT
>CP070808.1:596750-599770 GCA_020343715.1 Thermoplasmata archaeon | reverse complement strand
GAGGACGACATGGTGAGGGAGCGGCTGGACCTTCCCATGCTCACCGTCCAGGGTGACCTGGCGCGCAAGTGCCCCGAGCAGGAGAAGTTGCGCCTGGAGGCCTTCGCCGAGCTCCTGAGGGGGGGAGGCAGGTGATCGGCCTCGACCTGGGGTCCACCCGTGCCAAGGCGGTCAAAGTAGAGGACGGCAAAATCGTCGAGCGGAAGGAGTTGCCCAGTCCCCGGTGGCGGGAGCTGCTGGACATGGTGGAGGAGGGAGAGGCCGTCGCCAGCACCGGCTACTTCCGCCACCAGGTGAATGGAGCAGATGCCATCACTGAGCTTACCGCCGCCCGGTGGGGGGTGAGGTCGATCGCTCCCGATTCCCAGGTCATCGTGGACATCGGGGGCCAGGACACGAAGGTGCAGGACCTCCGCACCAACAGGTTCGTGCTCAACGACAAGTGCTCCGCTGGCACCGGTGCCTTCCTTGAGCTGGTGGCCAGCTACTTCGGAAAGGGGGTGGAGGACCTGGCCGACATGGCGTCGGAGGCCAGGGAGCCCGTGGAGATCAACTCCACCTGCGCCGTCTTCGCCATGTCAGAAATGGTCTCCCAGCTGGTGGGGGGAGCGAGCCAGGCCGACGTGGTGGCGGGCATGCACAGGGCCTTCGCCCGTCGCATCGCCGAGCTGGTACCCGATGCGCCGAGTATCGTCGTCATAGGTGGAGGGGCCAGGAATGAGGGGCTCGTGGGGGAGCTGACCAGCATCATAGGTGCCGATGTACTGGTGCCTGAAAATCCGGAGCACGTCAACGCTCTGGGTGCAGTTCTGTATGCCCAGGACGGTTAGACCGGGACCGACCGCAAATCATATTACGTACAGCTTACAACATAGACACACCATCCCAAGGGGGGGAATAGGTTATGAGCCGAAAGGTGGGGGCAGTTCTAGCTGGATTCTTGATTTTCATCGTCCCGTTCGCTGTCTGCGATGGGTTCCTAGGGCCGGGTGCCCACAACAACGTCATCACATTGGACCAGGGCAACGGGGGCGAACCGTCCGATCCCGGCGTCGATGTGGACCTCACCGCATTGGACCCCTTCTTCACCGAGAACCTGGGGCAGAGGGGTGGAGAGGACGTGCTCTTCCATGCCGACGGTGATGACATATCCGCCGCGTTCACCGCGAGGGGGGTCAGGTACGACATCTCGACGGCGCTCGGACACGCGACCATAGAGCTTGGGTTCGTGGGCGGCGCTCCAGTGACGCCCGTCGGTGAGGGGCCGATGACCCACAGGGTCAACTACCTTATAGGCAACGAGCCCTCCGAATGGGTCCGGAACGCAGCCACCTTCGAGGCCCTGGTCTACGCGGGTGTGTACGAGGGCGTCGACATCAGGTTCCACTTCAAGGACGGGATGCTGAAGTACGACGTCATCGTCGAGGCGGGGGTCGACCTCGGACGCGTGGTGCTGGAGTACCAGGGTGCTGATGGACTTCGGGTGGACACCGGCTCAGGCGACCTCTTAGTGGCGACGTCCGCGGGGGATGTCAGAGATGCGAGGCCCGTATTCCTCCAAGATGGGCTTCGAGGGGGAGTCCCTGGGGACTACACGTTGCTTGGGGAGGGCAAGTTCACTTTCAGGGCGCCCGAGGTGATATCGGACCACCTGCCCTTCGTGGTGGACCCTGGCATCCAGTTCAGCACGTTCCTGGTCGGGTCCGCCTACGAAGTGGCGCTCATGGTGGGACTGGACCCCAACGGGGACATCATCGTCGGGGGTCAGACCAACTCGTCCGACCTGCCTGCCACCCCCGGGGCGAACAAGACTGGACAGATCGGGTTCTTCGACGGTTTCTGTGCGAAGTATGATCCCACCGGCTCCGACCTACTGTTCCTGACATACTTCGGGGGCACCCTGAACGAGTACCTGTTCGACATGGAGATCTATCCGGACGGCTCGGTCTGGTTCGTGGGACTCACCTACTCCCGTGATTTCCCCACCACCGACGACGCCATCATCCCAGAGTTCATCGGGGGCTGGTCCGATGGGATACTCCTCCAGCTATCCTCCGATGGCTCGGACCTCCTCTACGCCACGTTCCTCGGTGGGACGGTCAACGAGAACCTGAGGTCGCTGGAGTACGATGATGCGGGGAACATCTACGTGGGTGGCGTGACCAACTCCTGGGACCTGCCGGTCACCCCGGGTGCCTACTGCTCGACCCGGACCGACACGTCTTGGTTGCTCAGCTCGGGCTACGTCATCAAGGTCAACTCGTCCCTGACCTCCATCGACTACTGCACGTACATCAACGGACTGGAGTACGACTCGATCTACGGTATGCAGTGGTTCGAGTTCGGCCTCGACGACGCAGGACGGGTCTACGTGGGCGCGGCCACCAGCGACCCCGACTTCCCGGTGACCCCCGGCAGCTTCTGCGAGACGAAGCGTACTGGCTACTGCGACGCCGTGGTCTTCGCCCTCGATCCAACAGGGACGGACCTGGAGTACTCGACCTTCCTGGGAGGGAATGGGGAGGATATGCCCTTCTTCCTCAACGTAGGCTCGACAGGCCGGGTCTATATCACGGGGTTCACCAACTCCACCGATTTCCCGGTGACACAGGACGCAGAGAGGGCTGCCCACACGGCCCAAGCGGATGGCTTCCTAACCGTCCTGGACAGCACGCTCTCGAACCTCTTGTACAGCACCTACCTGGGCGGTTCGGGAATGGACATCGGGGCGTCCTTGGCCGAGTCCCCCGATGGCGGCACGTTCTTCGTGTTCGGGGCGACCACGTCCTCCGACTACGACACCACCGACGGATGCTTCGATCCTGTCTACAGGGGTGTGTCGCCCGCACCGGACACCTTCGTCGCCGCCTTCGATTCCGATGACCATTCGATGCAGTACTCGACCTTCATCGGGGGAACGGCGACGGATGGGGCCTCGAACAAGGGCATCCATTGTGACGAGGGCGGGAACCTGTATCTGGTGGGCGCGACCACGTCCATGGACTTCCCCACCACCCCCG
>CP070808.1:593628-596650 GCA_020343715.1 Thermoplasmata archaeon | reverse complement strand
TGGCGCCCCGGCCGGAATTTGAATCCGAGTCCCGGGCTCGACAGGCCCGGATGATAGGCCGCTACACTACCGGGGCGCGCGGCGTGCCGTTGGAATTGCACAGCACTATATCAACGTTTGGGCGAGGGTGCCACGATGACCACGGCCCGTAGGGCGTCGCCCACATCGCCATCACGGTGAACGCCCCATAGGGTTCGGGCATGAGGGTCCATCGAGAGGTGCACAGTCCTGACCATCTCGAGGAGCTGACCGTCATCGGGCCCATCGGGCCCGGTGCGGAAGAGGACCAGGGCGCGTCCGCACTCACGAAGGCCGATAGGTGGGTACACGTGTGCAAGGGCATCGTCCAGGGCCTTGCCCCAACCCCGCTTCGAGCTCGACTCTCCCCGGCCCATGTGGGCCGAGCCCGTGTTGTTGAGGGCCGTCCTGAGCTTTGCGAGGTCGTCCCGTGTCAGCATCCTCTGGAGGAGCCTAACGGGCTCGAGCAGCGCCTCGTCCGCGGCCTGGAATGCCTCCACTAGGCTGAGGGACGGGGATTTGTCGAGCAGGCGGTCGTTGGGAAGGACCATGGACACGTCGGAGGAGAGGGCGAGGTTGGCGACGGCCACCTCGGCGTTGTCCCTCCTCATGGAGCCCTCCACGGAGAAGGGGATGGTCGAAAGGGAGATGGCCATGGATCCCTTCCTCCTCGCAAGGTCGGCAACGACCGGTGCGGCCCCGCTTCCCGTACCTCCTCCCAGGCCGGCCAGGACGACCACGATATCCGTCTCGGCCATCGCCGCTTCCAGATGGGACCGGCTCTCTCTGCACGCGGCCTCGCCGGTTGCGATGTCGTTGTTGGCCCCCATCCCTCCCGTGGTATGCCTGCCCAGGAGCACCTTGCTGTCGGCGCATGTGGTCAGGAGGTGCTGGGCGTCCGTGTTAACGGCAACGTGATGGCCCAGGTCCCACCCCCTGTCGGTGGCCCTGGCTAGGATGTTGCATCCCGCCCCACCGCAGCCCACCACGGTGAGGGTGGGTCGGCCTGGATAGCGGACCTCGCTGCCCAACCTGTGTATGCCGCCGGTGGTCATCTGCCACCACCCCCGCCGGGGGTGATGTACCTTCTACGGTACCGGTCGAGGAAATCCGCCTCGTCCAGGTCCATCGCCACCAGGTCCCCGTCGTCGGGGCGGACCAGCACGATCGAGTCCCCAACCCGCCGGACCTTACCCTCAAGCTCCAGGTCGGTGAGATAGCCATCCACCAGGTCCAACCGCTGCAAGGGCACCTCGACCTCCCGGGCTATCGTGAGGAGCAGCTCGTCGCGGGAGACGCCCGAGGCTGCCTCGGAGAGTGCAACCCGTTCGATCTGCATCTCCAAGGCCAGGCCCTGGAGGGCCCTGCTCCCGGTGATGGGTCGAGCTTCGACCCTGGGCCCTCCATCATCGGACGTGAACGAATCGATGCTCTCCTGGCGGGAGTCGCACGTCCCGTTGGGGATGGGCCGTGGGCCATCAAGGGCTGCTCGGGCCCCCCCTTCCTCCGGACCGTCGGACCCCACGTCCGCTCGTCCGAAGGCGTCCAGGGTATCCTGGACCGTGGGCTCGGCGCCATGAGCGTTGCCACTGTCCCGTCTCTCTTCAGGCGAGCGCATCCATCCCAGTATTGTTATGGCCCGGGGCGTTCAAAACATTTTCGCATCGACCCCCGTCCGGGGGGTCGGAGTACCGGTCGCGAGAAGGAGGGCCGAACAATTATATATTCAACCGTCCAAGGTGGGAACGATGGGCAGCTACGTCCTCTACCTGCTGATGCAGGCCTTCGTGACCCTCATATTCGCGTACTTCTCGGGCACGTTGGTGTTCAAGGAGAGGAAGCTGTACATGCTGCTGTTCTCACTCGGTTTCTATATGATGATGTGCTCGGCCCTCGTGGAGGTATGGGGGGACCGGGCCGGCTGGACGGCCACCGGTGTGGGTCTCAACGCGGCACTGGTCGCCACCGGCGTGGCGGTGATCGGGACGGGCGCCGTGATGAGGGAGGCTGGGGACATGGAGCACGGGGACCAGATGGACATCATGGCCAAGGTCTTCCTCGGCGTCGCCGTGGTCATGGGCATCCTTCTCGCCGTCTCCGGTGGATACTCCAGCTCCATCGTGGACGAGGAGTCTTTGATGGGAGCGGAGATCTCAGGGGCCTTCAGTCACCTGGGTCCCGCTGGATGGGCCTTGGGCATCCCCCTGTTCATAGGAGGGGTCCTACTTGCCTGGATGGGCGCCAGGAGGGGCCTGGCCCACCGGGACATCAGAGGCTTCTGGCTCATGGGCGCCGGTGTGCTCTATCTGCTCTGGCCCTTCGACATATGGCTCAACGAGCTTCCCCTTGCGCCCGCCATCCTCCTCATGGCCATGACCATGACCTACTTCGGCTTCCAGCCACCGAAGGAGGACGAGGAGAAGGCCAAGGAGGAGAAGGCGGAGGAGGGGCCTGACGAACCCGTGGAGGATGGTTCGCGGGACGACGATGGCCCCGCGCCCTGGGTGAAGGAGGCCATCGCCGCCCAGAAGACCGGACAACCGTCCGATGCCGATGGGACCGATGAGGACCGCGGGGAAGAACCGAACGAATCGGAGGATAAGGAGCCCCCCATGGAGGACGACGCTCCATCCACCTAATGTTCGCTCGGGAATCCCAGGGGGCTGGCCTCACCTCACGTTCGTATGTCTTTTTCGAAACCGTTTGATAAACGTTATATACAACCATTGGCTATGGGACCTCAGAGCCTGGATGTTGGCTAAGTCCCTAAGTTGGAGGGAATAGAGTATGGACATCGATTTATCTTCTATCGACAATAGGCGGTTGATCATATACGCGTTGCCTCTGGTGGCGATCCTCTGCATAGCTGGTATCGCTTTCACCAGCGACGCTGCGCTGATCGACCCCGAGCCCCCGGCCCAGTACGACAGTCATAGTGAGGCGTACGTCCTCTCGGAGATCGAGCTGGGTACCCAATTGACAATCCGGAAGGAGGGCGGTGGTG
>CP070808.1:590501-593528 GCA_020343715.1 Thermoplasmata archaeon | reverse complement strand
GGCCCAGGTTGGTGTCGGGCACGAATATGACCCGGTCGGACCCTGTGTGCTCGACCACTGCCACGGCGTTGGCCGAGGTGCAGCAGATGTCCGACTCCGCCTTAACCGCCGCTGACGTGTTGACATAGGCGACCACCGGCACGTCGGGGTTCATCTCCTTGATGCGCCTCAGGGACGAGGGCTCCACCATGGCCGCCATGGGGCACTTGGAGTGGATGTTCGGGTGCAGGACGGTCTTGCCGGGATTGACCAGCTTGGCCGTCTCGGCCATGAAGTCCACACCGGCGAAGACTATCACGTCGGCATCGGTCCGAGCCGCCTGCAGCGCCAGCTCCAGGGAGTCCCCCAGGTGGTCGGCCACCTCCTGGATGTCCTGGGTCTGGTAGTAGTGGACCAAGAGGACCGCGTTGAGCTCTTCAGCCAGCTGGCGAATCCTACCCTGCATCTCTCGCAGCTCGGTCATCTCGGCCGGTAACGAGGAGGGGGTTAGATAAAGGTTGTGCACGACCGGAGCTGGCGCTGGTCACTATGCTGGGATGCGGGGTCAGCTGGGGACTACTCCACGACAGAGAAGTCCTCGGGAGGAGCCTGGGGCGGCGGTGCCGACTTCCGTATAGATACCCGCTTGGGGAAGAACCGGAGCAGGATGATGTCACCCACGGAGGAGACCCACCTGTAGGGGACCGCCACGTTCCGCGAGTCCTCCACGAGCAGGGGGTTGGTATCGGTGATGAACAGGCTCTCCAGCTTCCTGTCCTCGATGTCGAGGATAATGTTGCTGACGTTCCCAAGGAAGGTGCCCTTGTTGGTGTAAACCTGGATCCCGATGAGCTCTGAGACCTCCTCCAGCATGCTAACATCCCTACCTTTCGAGGCGACCTGATGAGGTATCAAGGAGACCCCTAATCGCCTCTGTCCAGGATATGTGTCTGCTACTATATATATACAACGAAGGGCATCCAGCGTCGGTCCGTACGGCCCACCGCCAGGGACGGGCAGGGAGCGGCATGATGGAGGTCCGAAGGCACGTCGTCAAGTTCGCCTTCGACGGTCACCTTTTCAAGGGCTACGCGAGGCAACCCGATGGGGGGACCGTCGAGGACGAGCTCATCGAGGCCCTCGTCCGGTCGGACCTGATCGCCGGGCCCAAGGAGGCATCCTTCGCCTCCGCGAGCAGGGTGGATAGGGGCGTTTCCGCCATCGCCGCGGCAGCCGCCTTCGACACCGAGGCCGACACCGAACGGGTGCTCCGTTCCCTGAACGCCAACACTGTCTCCCTGGTGGCCCACTCCATCGCCACCGTCGAGCGCGGCTTCGATTCCCGTCGGAGGGCCTCATCCCGCTGGTACAGGTACCACTTCGGTCCCGGGGACGAGGAGAGGGGCCTCGACGTGCCCTCAATGAGGAGGGCCGCCGGGGCCTTCGAGGGGGAGCACGACATGTCGGCCTTCGCCCGTCTGGACGGTCGTGAACCTGTGAGGCGGGTCCTGCAGGTCTCCGTCGAGAGGAGGTCGGGGGCCCTGGTCATGGACGTGAGGGGGGAGAGCTTCTTATGGAACCAGGTCAGGAGGATGGCCTCGGCCATCCGGGCAGTGGGCGCCGGGGAGCTGACCGTGGAGGACGTGGAGAGGGCCCTTGCGGGAGGCGGGGGCGGTCCCTTCCCACCCCTTCCACCCATGGGCCTGTTCCTCATGGACGTGACCTACGACGGACTGACCTTCGAGAGGTGCGACCACCTTCCCAGCGGGACCTTGCACCGCCTTCGGGAGGACTACCACCAGGAACAGTGCTCAGTCAGGTTCCACGAGTACCTGATGAACCAGGTCCGGTTCTGAACCTCTGGCCGCCCTAAATATCGGTCGATTTGTTAAAACCTCACTCCAACAGCCTTATATATAGTCTCTTTCATGTACCGGGCCAGACTAAAAATGCTCACTCGATGAGCATCTGGTGGTTGAGATGAAGAAGACCCTCGTGCTTTTGCTCATAATCCTCCTAGTCGTCATGGGTTTCCCGCAGTCCGCCGCTGCCTCGGAACCAACGGACGCTGAGGAGAACAGGCTGACCATGACGCCTGACGGACTATATTGGACCGACGACATGCGAGTGACCACGAACTCGGCCACGGACACGATCCCCCAGATCACCGTGGACAAGAACCACGACGCCCACATCTTCTGGATGAGGGACGGATGGTACTACAAGAAGTTCGACAGGTTCGGGAACGCCTTGACCAAGGAGAAGCAGATCAACACCCAGTCGGTCACCCGCTTCCTCTCGGAGAAGGTGGTGGACATCGACTCCAACCAGGACATCCACTTCATCTATGTGCCTGGTGGCTACTCCGGCGAGGTCAAGTACATCAAGTACGACAACGAGGGGAACGTGATCATCCAGGAGATGACAGCCGTCGACAACACCAGGAGCACACACGTGCCCAACATGGCCATCAGCTCCGACGACGCCGTCAACATCATCTACGAGGACTACCGCTACCAGTGCGAGGACATCAACTACAACAAGCTCATCGACGGCAAGATCGTCAAGGACGCCATCTGCATCTCAAACGACGTGGCGTCCCACTGCGAGTTCTGTAACCTGGCGGCTGACAGGTACAACACCATCTACGCCAACTTCGGCTCCAACACCGGCTCTTGGGTCGGCGCGGTGAACTCCGAGGGCGTTCATCCCTGGGCCTCCCAGTCCCTGCCGATAACCACCAGCTACCAGACGGCAGGCATCGCGTGCACCCCCGACATGCACGTACACGTGGCCTGGTTCGAGGCCGGCTCCCTCTACTACCAGAGGTTGAACCAGAGGAACATAGCGGTGACCGAGCCCATCCTCGTCGACCAGGGCAACCTGGGCGACCACCAGGTGTGGTCGGACCTGCGCAACCCCGGCATCGCCACCGACTCGGCGAACAACATCGTCATCTCCTACACCAAGGACGAGTACGTCTACTACAAGTACATCAAGCACAGGACCTGGAACGACACCCAGCCCGGCGGGTACAAGCTGGTCGAC
>CP070808.1:587355-590401 GCA_020343715.1 Thermoplasmata archaeon | reverse complement strand
AGAAGGGTATGCAGCCTGGAGAACCTCCTCTTCCCCTTCGGGATGAGGAACACCAATATCATCTTCCCGAAGACCCGGTTACCTACAGGGCCCTCCTCGATACGGTCAACCTCCCCGTATGGAACGAATAATCTGTTGAACAGAAGGATGCCGTTGGTGTAAAGACCCGCGACGGGCTTGGCCTTGCCGTTCCTGTGAATGATGTACGCGGATGGCAGGTTGGGGATTCCGGTCAGGATCAAGATGAGGATTATGAATGTCCAGAACCCGTCCCTCTCCAACCAGTCGAACACTATCGTCATCAGTACAACGAAGGCAAGGACGGGTAGAATGACGATTGCGAAGCTCTTGAGATTGTTCTCCATAAACATGTCCCGAGCTGCAACGGTCCTCTTCCTCCACTCTATCTCGTCGTACAGCATCAGGTCGCCCAGGTCGATATCCCTCGACCTGCGAAGCCTGTCATCCTTGAGGTACTGTTGTTTCAAGGGACCACGACCTCACCATGATCCCTTGATGGGGTCCATGCCCCGCTCGCGGGACTTTGCGCCCCCGCGCCCGTAGACCACCAGGTCGGGCCTACCTGCCTTGATGCCCCTGTCCTCCTCGAGGCGGGTCTTCAGCTCGAGCATTCCTGCGGTTCCCAGGAAGTCCGCGGATATGAGCCATCCATCGGTAAGGGAACCGGGATTCTTGGCGAACTTGCTACGCATGTGGATGAGGTCCCTCTTCTTCATTGAGTTCAGCCTTGCCTGCTTGCGTTCGATCTTGCCGATCTCCGGATAGGGGATAAAGATATCGAGAGGTGTCTGGATGCCGTGCTCGTACAGGCCCGGGACCGCCGGGGGGTTCCGGCTCTTGCTGGTCAGGTGGTAGTACCCGATGATCTGCGCCGCACCCAGGCCACCCCACAACGTACCCAGCAAGACCGCCATCCAATCGAGTCCACCCTCTCCCATCGATATTATGAACACCCAGAAGAGGCCGAGGCATATGTGCATCATGCCGATGTATAGGTTGGGCTTCTGGAGTATCTCCTGCTCCTTGCGGGCCCTCCTCCTCCACTCCTGCTCGGGGTAGCCCAGGAGGGAACCCCTCATGACCTTCTTGACCCTCTCGGCCTTCCCGGCCTGGATGATTGCCTGCTTCAACCCCTGACTCCCCGGTATAATATTGGGAGAACCGCTATATAATCGGTTCGCCAGGCGGGGGCTACGCTGGAACCCTTTGGCCGATGAGCTTACAAGGCGGGTCCTACTCGACGGACATGACGACGACGTCTCGGACCGACCGCATGGAGGTGAACGGGAGGATGAGCCTTCCCTGGCTGTCGGTCTGATAAAGACGCGGCTCGATCTCCTCCGCAGGGATTACCAAGACGTGCTGGAGCTCGCCGGTGGCGGTATCAACTACGAAGTTCTCGATCATGCCGATGATCCGGCCGTCGTTGGTCATAACGGTCTTGCCCCGCAACTCGGTAGCGAACTTCTTGGTCATGAAAGGCCTCCCCGGCGTGTTCAGAAGGTGTTCAGAGGTACGACACGTTGATGTCGTCCCGCTTCCTTCTGGCCATCCTGCCCTCTAGTAATTTCGAAATGTCTTGGAAATACTTAATCGTTTCCTCATCGAGGGATGGACGGACCATCTCCAACGCCTCCTCCAAGTGCTTGGAGGTGACGGTGTCGGACTCCACGTCCTCGCGCAGGGCGGCCATGGCGGCCTCCCGCACCAGGGAGGCTATGTCGGCGCCGGTGTAGCCCTCCAGCTGGGTCGCCAGCTGGTCCAGGTCGACCCCCTCCAGGGGCATGTCCCGGGTATGGACCTCCAGGATGGCCCTCCTCTCCTTGGCGTCGGGAGGAGGTATGTAGACGATGCGATCGAAGCGGCCCGGTCGCAGGATGGAGGGGTCTATCATGTCGGGCCGGTTGGTTGCGGCCAGTACGATGACGTCCCCCAGGGACTCGAAGGAGTCCATGGAGGTGAGCAGCTGGTTGACCACCCGCTCGGTTGCCCCGCTGTCGCCCCGGGTGCCCCGCTTGGCAGCTATGGAGTCTATCTCGTCGATGAAGATGATGGTGGGGGCGGACTGCTTGGCCTTGCGGAATATCTCGCGGATGGCCTTCTCGGACTCTCCCACCCACTTGGACAGGATCTCGGGGCCCTTGACTGTGATGAAGTTGGCTGTGCTCTCCTTGGCAGCCGCCTTGGCCACCATGGTCTTGCCCACGCCGGGCGGTCCGAACAGGAGCACGCCCCGCGGGGGGGTGATCCCCAGCCGGGTGAAGGCCTCGGGCCTCCGGAGGGGCATCTCCACCGCCTCCTTCAGCTTCTCCTTCACGTCCTCCATGCCTCCCACGTCCTCCCACGATGTGCGGGGGGGCTCGGTGAACACGTCCCGGAGGGTGGAGGGCTCCACCTCCTTGAACGCGTCCTTGAAGTCGTCGTGGGTCACCTGGAGGTTCTCCAACACCGTGGCGGGGATGGTGCCCCCCGCCTCCAGGTCGATGTCGGGCAGCAGCCGGCGAAGGGCCTTCATGGCGGCCTCCCTCGCCAGGGCCGCCAGGTCGGCGCCCACGTAGCCGTGGGTGACGTCGACGAAGTGCTCCAGGTCGAAATCCTCGGCCAGGGGCATGGTGCGGGTGTGGATCTGGAGGATGACGCGACGGCCGTCCCTGTCGGGGACGCCGATCTCGATCTCCCGGTCGAAGCGGCCGGGCCTTCGCAGGGCCGCGTCCACGTCGTCCACCCGGTTGGTGGCGGCGATGACGATGACCTTGCCCCGGCCCTGTAGCCCGTCCATAAGAGTGAGGAGCTGGGCGACGATGCGCCTCTCCAGCTCGTGAGTGCCCTCCCCCCGCTTGGGTGCGATGGAGTCGATCTCGTCGATGAACACGACGGAGGGGGCGTTCTCCTCGGCCTCGTCGAAGCGCTTCCGCAGCTGGGCCTCGGACTCGCCGTAGTACTTGGACATGATCTCGGGGCCCTGGATTGTGTAGAAGCTGGCCCCCGACTCGTTGACCACCGCCCGGGCGATGAGGGTCTTGCC
>CP070808.1:584159-587255 GCA_020343715.1 Thermoplasmata archaeon | reverse complement strand
CCCAGGACGCTGACGATCGGTTGACGCGTCGCCATGAGCGACCCCCCTCAGCCGGCTCACTCCCCGTAGAGCCAGGCCTCGTCGCTGCGCTGGTAGTCGAGCATGTCCCCGTCGGGGAACCAGAGCCCGATCTCCCGCTCCGCCGAGGCGGGGGAGTCTGAGGCGTGCACCACGTTCCGAGAGACCTGGAGTCCCAGGTCGCCACGGATGGTCCCAGGCGGGGCGGTGGCGGGGTTGGTGGGGCCGACCACGTTCCGGACGACGGCGATGGCGCCCTCGCCCTCCACCACCATGGCCATGACGGGCCCGGAGGTGAGGAAGTCGACCAGCGGCTCGTAGAAGGGCTTGCCCTCGTGCTCTGCGTAGTGGGTCGAGACCAGGTCCTCCGAGGGGAGGACCAGCTTGGCCGCCACCAGCTTGAGGCCCTTTCGTTCGAGCCGCGATATGACCTCGCCGACCAGTCCGCGATGCACACCGTCGGGCTTGACCAGGACAAGGGTCCTCTCCATGGTCCTTCCCTCCCGTGTCACTTATCGCGCACGTAGCGCTCGGTCCACTCGGTCCTTCTCGGCACACGCTTCAATTTCACCAGGTTCTTCTGGCACTTCGAAGAGCAGAAGTGGTGGATGGTGCCGTCCTTGCGCACGAACATCTTGCCCGTCCCGGGCTCTATCTCCAATCCGCAGAAGGTGCAGTTGCGGCGGGTGACCATCCAGTTCACCTCACCGAGAGCTTGCGGGCCTCCCAGGAGGTGTCGCGGAGCATAAGGATGTCTCCGATCTGGACCGGTCCCATCACGTTGCGCGTGATGATGCGGCCCTTGTCCCTCCCGTCGAGGACCCGGACCTTCACCTGGATGGCCTCACCGGTCATCCCGGTCCTGCCGATGAGCTCCACCACCTCGGTGGGGATCCCGTCGTCAGCCATTCTATTTCACCACCTGCGTTCATTCCTTGAGCTGTCCGACCTTGCCGGACAGGTCGTCGATGCGCGCCCTGGCCTTGCCGGCCTTCACCACCGCCACCGCGCTGGTGGAGACGGAAAGGCCCGCGGCGGAGCCCAGCTCCTGCTTCGACGGCACGTACCCGTAGGGCACGTCCTTCTCGTCGCACAGCATGGGCATGTGCGCCAGGACCTCTGGCGGCACAACGTCCTCGGCCATGACCACGAACTTGGCCTGGCCACGCTCGACCATCTTGGTCACTTCGTTCGAGCCCTTCGCGATCTTCCCGTTGTCCGAGTCGCGGGCGATCTCCACGACCTCGTAGAGCTGGTTGACCAGCTCCTTGGGGATCTCGAACCTTACATACATCGGCTTCGCCATGGTAATACCTTCTCCTTCTGCCCCCGAGGGGGCTTCATCATTCATCGTAGGCGACCCTGGGTCGCCCGGGCGTCTCACGTAAAGAGGGACCCGTAATTAAACCTTTGCCCACGCCCTGGCCTGGACGGAGGGGAACGCATATATCCCCGATGATGACATTATTCTACCGGAGGAAGGGAGTTGCGAATCGCCCTCATCTCGGACGTCCATGCCAACCTGCCCGCCCTCGAGGCCGTGGTCGCAGACACCAGGAACGTCCGCGCGGAGACCTACATCTGCGCCGGTGACGTGGTGGGGTTCGGCCCCAACCCGAAGGAGTGCGTGGACATGGTCCGCGGGCTGTGCCAGGTCATCGTCGCGGGGAACCACGACCGGGCCATGGGCTGGAACGAGGACGCCAATGTCGCGCCCCACCTGGCGGGCATCGCCAGGTCGGCCGAGGCCCACGCGAGGAAGGAGCTTTTCGGTCCAGACATCCAGTGGTTGGCGGGCCTGGGCCACGAGTCGGGGCTGTACCTGTCGACGAAGGAGCTGTTCATCGTCCACGGGTCGCCATGGGACCCCCTCTACACCGGGATACGGCCCGACGAGGACCCGGAGCGCATCCGCAAAGGTTTCATCAACATCGACTTCGACTTCGCCGTCCTGGGCCACACACACCACCAGATGGTGCTCACCGGCGTGCTGGACCACGGGGTGATCATCAACCCGGGGAGCGTGGGCCTTCCCCTGGACGGCGACGCAAGGGCCTCGTGGACCCTGCTGGACCTGCACCGGGGCCGGGTCGAGCCCCGGAGGGTCGAGTACGACGTGGAGAGGACCATCAGGAGCCTACGTTACCTCTCAGGGGCGGAGAGGGACACCCTGTCCAACATCTACCGATACGGCAACGCTTTGTAGGTGCCCGCAGCTTGGCCCGGGCTGGAGCCATCAGATAACGGGGTAGCGTGCCCGCCGCCTACTGACCCTTCGCCCCGACCGGTATCTCGGGCACCTGCTGTCCCTCCAGGCGGGAGGGGTGGAAGCCCAGGCGGTCCCGGGCGCTGTCGGACATCATCTCGGGATGCCATGGCGGGTCGTTGCTGATCTCCACCTCGGCCCCCTTCACGCCGTTGAGCTGGAGCAGCTTCCTGTGGGCCTCCATCATGATGAAGGGCTGGAACGGGCACCGGGGCGTGGTGGTCCTTATCGCAATCTTGACGTAGTCCCCGTGGACATTGCAGTCGGCGACCAGGCCCAGGTCGACGATGCCAATCCCCAGTTCGGGGTCCCCCGTCTTGTTCAACTCGTTCATCACTTGCTCTTGGGTCACCACGATGCTTCTTCCCCCTGGGAAGGCGTGTCCTCTGGGATATCGATAGGCTCGGCCCAGGGACGCTCCTCGTGCATGGATGGCCAGAAGGGGGGGTCAGTATAATAGTAATGGTGCCGAACAATCAAGCTTCCGGCCCGGGGCTCATATCTTCTTCTTGCCCTCGAAGTGCTCCTTGATGATCTTCCGCTGCCCCCTGCGGAGGATCTCGGAGACCGTCGCGGTGGACACGCCGAAGATGCGTGCCAGCTCACGGATGGAGATACGCTTGGGGTAGTCGTAGTACCCCCTCTTGAACGCGACCTCGACTATCTTCAGCTGCCTGTCGGTGAGCCGGAGGCCGTCGTCTATGGCGTTGCTCACCCGGACCAGCTCCACGTCGGTGCCCGTCTCCTGCAGCTCCCAGATGAGCTTGTCCAGGTCCTCGCGGTTGGAGAACGCCACCTTCCACTCGATTCGC
>CP070808.1:580953-584059 GCA_020343715.1 Thermoplasmata archaeon | reverse complement strand
CCGTCGTTGAAGGTCCAGGCGTAGTCGGCGATGCCGACGTTGTCCACGCTGGCAGCGCCGTCGAAGGTCACCTCCGTGTGCACCTCCACGGTCTGATGTGGGCCTGCATCGGCGACGGGCGACGTGCCGTCCCTTACGGTCAGGGTCATCACGTCCGTGTCCTTGAGCCCGACCGCATCAATGACCTCCAATGTCACCGTGTAGACCCCTGCGGCACCTATGGCGTACATGGAGGTGGCTCCGTACAGCGTGACCTCGTTGGCCCCCTCGGTGAAGGTCCAGGTGTACATGGTGATGCCGACGTTGTCCAAGCTGGCCTCGCCATCGAAGGTGACCAACGAGTTCTCCTCCACGGTCTGGTCGGGGCCGGCGTCGGCGACGGGTGGTGTGACGTCCTTGACGGTGACGGTGAGCGTGTCGGAGCCTGCGAGCCCCGCCGCATCCCTCACCGTCAGCGTGACTTCGTAGACGCCCGGTTCGGCGAAGGTGTGCGAGGGGTTTGCCCCCACCAGCGTGATGTCGCCGGTGCCGTCGTCGAGCGTCCAGGCGTACTCGGCGACGCCCACGTTGTCCGTGCTGGTCGTGCCATCGAAGGCCACCTCAGTGTCCTCGTCGACCGTCTGGTCGGGGCCGGCCCGGGCGACGGGGGATGTGATGTCCCTGACGGTCACCGTCATCACGTCCACGCCCGTGAGACCGACGGCGTCCATGACGCTCAGGGTAACCGTGTAGTCCCCAGGATGGTCGAAGGTGTGGGACGGTGCATCTCCGTACAGCGTGATGTCGTCGGAACCGTCGTTGAAGGTCCAGGTGTGGTTGACGACGCCCACGTTGTCCGAGCTGGCCGTGCCGTCGAAGGTCACCACCGTGTCCTCGTCCACCGTCTGATCCGGTCCCGCGTGGGCGACGGGGGACGTGATGTCCCTGACGGTCACCGTCATCGTGGCGACGTCCCATAGCCCGATGGCATCGGTGACGTTCAGGGTCACCTGGAATATCCCGGGAACGTTGAATGTGTGGGTCGGGGCGACGCCGTGGAGCGTGATGTCATCGGTGCCGTCGTTGAATGTCCAGGTATAGTTGACGACTCCCATGTTGTCAGTGCTCCCGCTGCCGTCGAACATCACCAGCTCACCCTCGTCGACGGTCTGGTCGGGGCCCGCGACCGAGACGGGGGACGTCACGTCCTGCACCGTGACGTTGAGCCCATCGGAAGCCCGTAGACCGGTCGCATCGATGACGGTGAGGGTAACATGGTAGAGCCCGAGGAGGGTGAAGGTGTGGGACGGGGCGACGCCGTAGAGCGTGATATCGCCGGTGCCGTCATTGAACGTCCATGTGTAGTTGACGATCCCCACGTTGTCGGTGCTCTCGCTCCCGTCGAACGTCACCACGGTGTCCTCACCGGCGATCTGGTCGGGACCGGCCTCGGCGACGGGTGGTGTGGTATCGTTGACCGTCACCGTCATGTTGTCCATGTCCCAGTTGCCTGCGGCGTCCGAGACGTTCAGTGTCACGACGATCACGCTGGGATGCTTGAACAGGTAGGTGGGATTGACGCCGTGGAGGGTCCTGGCGAAGACGTCGGAGAAGGTCCATGTCCAGTTCACTATCTTCAGGTTGTCGGTGCTCCCGCTCCCGTCGAAGGTCACCAGCGTCCCCTCGTCCACGGACTGGTCCGGACCAGCATCCGCCACCGGTGGATAGACGTCGATCACCGATACGGTCACCATGTCGGTGGCCCATCTCCCTCCCTTGTTAGTGACGTTCAGGGTGACGACGAACTTCCCGAAGTTGTCGAACCGATACGTTGGCTGGACGCCGTATAGCTTCACGGGGGTCCCGTCGGTGAAGTTCCACGTGTAGTTCACCAGTCCCTCCCGGTCCGAGCTTCCCGTTCCGTCGAACTTGACGAGGGTCCCGTTGACGACGGTCAGGTCAGGTCCAGCGCTGGCAAGGGGATACCCTCCATCCTGCCACCGGAGCAATGGGTACGTGACCTTCTCATGGATCCACCATGTGCCGGAGAAGTTCCATCCCACGCTCTCGAAGGTGTTGCGTACCTTCATCTCCTTGGTGGACTTGGCCGTTGCCGTGCCCGAGGTGGTGGACTGAAGGCTCGTCTCCTTGTCCCAGAAGCAACCCTTCATCGAACCGCCCGGGTTCATGTTCACGTGTCCGGCGAAGCCCTTGGTGGTGGGATCGGCGACGCCGGAGTAGACGACCTTGCCCGTGGAATAGCAGTTCAGGGTGGAATCCCCGGACATCGAGCCCATGAAACCGCCCTGGTGTTGCCCCGTCCCGCTGTGACGGGTGATGTTCCCCGTGGCGTACGAGTTCGTCACGTTGGCGTGGTTGAACCCCACGAGGCCGCCCAGCTTGTTGCGTCCGCTCACGTTACCCGTCGCGTACGAGTAGGAGATCATACCCCAGCTCTCGCCCACGAGCCCACCGACCCTGCCCCGGGACCCGTTTACGATCGCCGCCGAGTGGGAGTTGCTCACCGTGCCCAGGTTGATGTATCCAACGAGGCCGCCGACCTGGAAATGGGATCCGCCCACGAACCCGGATGAGTTCGAGTTGTTGACCAGCCCCTTGTCGAGCCAGCCCACGAGCCCCCCGGTGTACCTGTCCACCCCGATGAACCCCCCCGATGTGTACGAGTGGTCCACCGTGGCGTTCTGGACGTATCCGGCGAGCCCCCCGGTGTTGGAGGACTTACCGGTAACGTTCCCCTTCACGTACGAGTTGGACACCGTGCCGCGTGAGAGGTAACCCACGAGGCCGCCGACGGACGAAGACCCCGTGACGTTGCACTTGACAAGGCCCACGTTCCTAACATAGTCGGTCGTGTCAACAAATCCGAACAGGCCTACGTTGCTGGTGCTCGATCGGTTGATGACCAGCCCCGTGATCGTGTAGTTCTTGCCATCGAAGCTGCCGGTGAACTTCTTCGAGGACGTACCGATGGGTGCGAAGCCCGCCCCCGAGTTCCATGCTGAGGCGTTGGACGCGTTGATGTCGTTGCCCAGGATGTAATGGGCGCTAAGGTTCTTGCTCATGTTCTGAAGGTCCTGCACGTCCTGGATGATGTACGGTTTGTCCT
>CP070808.1:577725-580853 GCA_020343715.1 Thermoplasmata archaeon | reverse complement strand
AGGGCAAGGATGCTGATAAGCAGCACCGCATTTCTCTTCCTCGGTTCTTGAGCAGGATGGTCCAGGGGGTCCACCTCCTATCTGGCTCACCTCGGGCAATGGGGCCCGTGCGCCGGGGATGTCTACCTGCCCTCCACGTCCCGCAGGTAGCATATGGCGCACAGTAAGGCGGGTCGGTTGGCGGAATACTGTTTATCTTTTATATACGTTACCAAAACGGGCCACTTAGGGAAGGGAGCCGATATCTCCAGGAATTTGAACGTCTTGACCTCGGCTCAGACACCGGGCTCCAGGGACCCTCCGAAGAGGGTCCTGTTCACGACCATGAACCAGACCATCGGTAATATGAAGAGCCCGAACGCGACCCATCCCCCCACCAAGGGGACGATGACCGTCATGATGGCCGCGAAGGTGGCCAGCTCGTGGATCGAGAAGATGCGCTTCAGCCTCGACCTGTCGAATCGGACAGGGGGCAGCATCATGCTGGTCGTCATCACCATCACCGCGATGGAGGCGAAGATGATGAACCAGAGGAGGGTCGCATGCTCGTGACCGTCCACGCGGGTCACCTCCACCGAGGTGTACAGCAGGAGCACGATCTGGATGGCCTTCATAGCCAGGGCCGAGTTGGTGAAGAACCATCCCGTCTGGAGCTCCCCGTCGCGGTCGATCCGGACGCCCAGGAGGGCGGCGTACGTCTTGGCACCAGCAGCCGAGTCGTGGTCCGCGTCCTTTATCCCCCCCTCTATGGCGTTCTGGTACAGGTTCTGGAGGAACTGCAGGCCTGCTACACAGGCGAGCAGGGTGACGTGGGGGCCGAAGGTGGTGTCCAGGCCGCCCAGTGCCAAGGCGCCCACCATCAGCAGCATCGTTATGCTGCCCGCCAGCAGCAGGTCCAGGGGGAGCCTCTTCCCCCAAAGGTCGTAGGCGGTGGCCAGCAGCAGCGACGAAAGCATCGCCAGGTGTGGCCACGGGTCCAGGGTCACCAACGCCAGGGGGACGAAGGTCAGGGCCCCCGCCACGATGGCCGTCCACTTGGCCTCCTCGGGGGACACGTCCCCTGAGACGAGGGGCTTGTCCTGCAGGTCGGCCGAGGCGCGGTCAACCTCCAGGTCCGCCCACTCGTTCAAGACGAAGCCGAAGATGTGCAGGAACGCCCCCGTCATGAACAGCAGGACCAGCTCCGGCATCACCTCGGAGGCGTGGACGGTGTCGCCCTCCACGGGCTCTCCCAGGAAAACCAGGGCCCCCACCACGGGGACGAGGGCAGTGAGGGCCAGGGTCTGGACCCTCCAAAGCCGGAGGCGTGCCTGGACCTGTCCGCTTGCCATGGGCCATCGAAGGTCCAGTGCGCATATAAGGGTATCGTGACCGCGTGTCACCGGAGGGCCGACTCGATGCGGCGCAGCTCCTCAAGGGCCCGCTTGAAGCTGAGGCCACCTCCCATGTGACCACCTATTATCTCGGGCACCGCCGTCACGTCACGTCCCGCGAAGTGGGCCAGAACGGTGTGGAAGTCCACGGAGCCCTCGCCCACCTGCAGCCCCTCGTGGTCCGGGGGAAGAGCGTCCGCCAGGTGCATGTGGAGGATCCTGTCCCTGTGTCGTGAGATGAAGCCCTCGATGACCTCCATCCCACCCTTGCGCGAGTGCAGGTAGCCGTGGGACACGTCCAACGTCATGCCGTCCACGAAGGGGGCCAGCTGGTCCATGTCGTCGGCGGTCACCATCAGCGAGCTCTCCCACCTCAATGGCTGCCCACCCCCCATGGGCTTCACGTGGTAGAACCAGGGCATGTTCTCCACCGTCAGGCTCACACCAGCCTCTCGGGACAGGTCCCGCGTCGATGCCAGGGCCACCTTCAGGCGCTCCATCCTCTCCCCCTGCGACGGGGAGGTGGCATCGGGCACGATGCCACCGGGATGCATGACTATGAGCATCGCCTCCAGCTCCTGGGCCAGGTCCACGGTGGCCTGCAGGGCGCTCTTCGTGAGGGACATGATGGCCTCGTCCTCCGAGGTCGGGTCGACCAGGGCCGGGCCCGCACCGGTCATCATGAACTCGGGGGCGTGGACGAGCAGGTCGTGGCCGTGCTCCCTCCTCACTTCTTTGAAGGTGTCGACGAGCCCTCGCCTGTGCCGGGGCAGGTCCTCCAGGCCCAGATGCACCTCCAGCAGGTCCACGTCCAGGTTGGCCATGACATGGGCGTCCTTGAGGGCGGCCTTCACCCCGTACCGCATGGACCGGGGATGGCCAGGGGCCTGGATAAAGGTTGTCCCGGGGGGTGACAATTTATAAGTACTCACACGTCAAATCCCGTTCGCCACCGGGGGTGGAGCCCTGAGCAAGCGTGTATGGGTCAGGATAGACAGGTACAACACCCAGGTCACGCTGAGGGAGGTCCACGACAAGATAAAGAAGATCCAGGAGGAGAACCCCGACCTGGATGTGTTCTGGGACGGCGATGAGTACGCCATATGCTCCCGGCCCAAGGTCAAGCCCGATGAGGAGGACGAAGGGGCCGAGGTCATCGACCAGGTGAAGTGAGGCGTCCGATCACTTGGCGGTCCTGCCTATCTCCAGCATCCTGTCGACGGGCACCCTGGCCCGGGCGGCCATCTCCGGATCGAGCTCTATCTGGGTCTCCATGTTCTCCAAGCTGGAAAGGACGTTCGAGAGGGTTATCCGCTTCATGTTCGGGCAGATGCCCGGCGGGACCACGTAGAACTCGGCGTCGGGGCGCAGGCTCCTCAGATGGTGGGTAAGTCCCTCCTCGGTGCCGATGATGAACTCCCTCGCGGGCGATTCGCCCACCCGCTTGGCGATGCCCCGGGTTGAGCCCACGTAGTCGGCCAGCGTGAGGACCATGGGAGTGGCCTCCGGGTGGATCAGCGTCTCGGCGTCAGGGTACCTGTCCTGAAGGTCCAGCACGTCCTCGACCTTTATCGCCTGGTGGACGTGGCAGTATCCGGGCCACGGGACAATCTCGATGTTCGGGAGCTTGTTGGCGACGTAGAGGCCCAGGTTGGTGTCGGGCACGAATATGACCCGGTCGGCCCCGGTGTGCTCGACCACCGCCACGGCGTTGGCCGAGGTGCAGCAGATGTCCGACTCCGCCTTAACCGCCGC
>CP070808.1:574486-577625 GCA_020343715.1 Thermoplasmata archaeon | reverse complement strand
CATCGACTTCCAGGTCAAGTTCGACATCCTTGGCCCCCATTCCCTCACGGTTGTGATCGACGGGGCCGACAGGATACCCGAATCCGACGAGTTCAACAACCAGGCCATCTGCTCCTTCGATGTCATCTCCCCAACATCCAACAGGCCGCCCAAGGCAGACGGCGGCAACGACCGATCCGGCTATGTGGGCAAGGCCATGCTGTTCTCGGCCAAGTACTCTTACGACCCGGACCACGACCCATTGGAATACTCGTGGGACTTCGGCGACGGCACCACCGGCTCAGGAATGCGGGTCAACCACGTCTACGAGGAGGTGGGAGACTACGGGGCGGAGCTGACCGTGTCCGACGGCATGTACTCCGACAAGGACGCCTTCACCGTGCACGTGCTGGAGGCTCCCACCAACAAGGCCCCGACGGCGATCATCCTGGCCTCGTCCAAGAAGGTCCTGGTGAACGAGGACGTCACCCTGGACGGGTCCTCCAGCACCGACCTGGACGGGGACGAGCTGGAGTTCGAGTGGACCATCGTCAAGGGTGCGGGCGCCACGGACCGCGTCCGCGGGCCCAAGGTCACGTACTCGTGGGGATCACCAGGTCACTTCAAGGTGACCCTGGAGGTCTCCGACGGCACCGACGAGTCCACCACCGATGTCGTCATCGAGGTGGGCTCCCCGCCCCCGCCCAACGAGCCACCGGTGGCCAGCGCTGGCGCCGACATGGTGGTCAAGAAGGGCGAGGAGTGGGTCCTGAGGGGCGTGGGGTACGACACCGACGGCATCATCGTGTCCTACGAGTGGGACCTGGACAACGACGGGGTCTACGACACCTACGACGAGTTCGACGGTTCAATATCACACAAGTTCGAGGAGGCTGGCTACGTCACCGTGAAGCTGAGGGTCACCGACGACCAGGGAGGGACCCACGTCGACTCCATGGTGATCACGGTCAAGGAGAGCAAGACCGACGACAAGGCCACCCCTAGCGTTCCAGCATTCGTAGTCATCTTAGCGGTTCTGGGGACCGCGCTGCTCGTCCGGAGATGGAGGATTCCGGAGTAGCTGGCAGCGGTTTCAGAGGTGAGAAAAAGGGACCAAGCATTAAATACGAACAGGGGGCATTGAGACGAGACGAGCCATGAGAAGGGGAACTTTTAGAAGGGATGAGGAGGGCGTCGCCTCGAGCATTGGCACGATGCTGGCCATCCTGGTGATCCTAGCCCTGATCACCATGGTCACCACCGGATGGGCCCCTGAATGGACCAAGTCGAAGGAATCGGAGCACCTGAGGGTGGTGGAGGGTCAGTTCGCCAGCCTCAAGGCCCTCATGGACCAGCTGGGCCTCAGCTCCAACACCGACACCATGGTCTCCACCCCCCTGACCCTGGGTTCCGAGGGCTTCCCCCTGTTCTCCGCGGACTCCACAGGGACCATATCGCTGATATCCACCAGCAGCGGCGACTTCAACCGGTTCTCCCTCGTCAACTCCACCGGGCTCTTCGAGCGGGTGGCGTACGGCTCCATCATCTACGAGAGCCACAACACCGAGTACCTGGACCAGACCCTGCACTACGAGAACGGTGCCATCGGACTGCGCCAGGGGGACGGCGAGGTCCTCACCACGGGACCCGCCATGATAGTCCAGAACCTCACCCGGGGCCTCAAGGTCTCGATCACGATGGTTTCCGTCTACAGTGACGGTTCATCTTACACCGGCGTGGGGACGGTGGGCATCAACTGCAGGCTGGTGCAGGAGAAGATCACCTCCCAGCGGACGTGGAACCCCACCGAGACCCTCTACATCAACGTGACCTCGGAGGTCTACGAGGCATGGTACGATTACTTCGTGCGCACCCTGCCCTCCCAGGGCGTGGGCAGCGGCGACTTCGACCTCACCGTGGTGGAAGCAACCTCCACGGTGCACCTGACGTTGAGGAACGTCAACCAGCTGGTGACCGACTACGCGATACTTGGGGTCACCCTGGACCTTACCTGAGACGATAACACACAATCATAGGAGCGGATGAATATGGCAAACCCTACCACCCTCCAAGAGGGATCGGCAGGAGCGGACGACAAGGCCGAGATCGACGAGGTGGCCGAGGACATCCGGAAGAAGGCCGAGGAAGAGGCCGCCCGGATGGAGTACCACGAGGAGCAGGCCAGGGAGGCAGGCTTCAGGGTTGAGGTCTGGAAGGCGGTGGAGAACCTCCGCAACGACTTCATTACGGCCCTCTACAAGTGGCAGAAGAAGCCCCGGCGCATCATGCTGCCCAAGGCGATGTCCGCAGAGGAGATGGAGAGCAAGTACCAGGAGAAGCGGGTCCCCACGGTGATACCCAAGATCACCGAGGAGAACTGGGAGGAGATCGAGATCCAGCCCATCATGGAGCCCTACTCGTTCGTCCGCATCCGGTACAACAAGGAGACCCACGAGTACCTCTACGAGGTCATCGAGCCCCAGCTGACCGAGGAGGAGGAGAAGCTCCTGGAGTTCCTCAAGGACACCCTGCTCAAGACGCTGGAGTACACCCTGGACGACGCCACCACCAAGGACAAGGAGGAGTACCTCCGCAAGTCGGTGGACGCGTTGCTCATCTCCCGCAACATCAGGCTGGAGGACGTTTCGAAGGACCGCATCATCTACTACATCATCCGCGACTTCATCGGTTACTCGGTCATCAACGTCCTCATGGTGGACCCCCAGATCGAGGATATCTCCTGCGACGGACCCTCCATCCCCCTGTACATCTACCACCGGAAGTACCACTCCGTCCGGACCAACGTGATATTCAAGAACGACCACGAGCTGGACAGCTTCGTCATCGGCCTGGCCCAGCGCTGCGGTAAGCACATCTCCGTTGCCGACCCGCTGCTGGACGCCACCATCCCCGACGGCTCCCGTCTGCAGGCGACGCTGGCCCGAGAGGTGACCACCCGAGGTTCCTCGTTCACCGTGCGTCGGTTCCGGGACAACCCCTTCACGCCCCCGGACATCATCCGGTTCAAGACCATGTCGGTGGAGATGGTCGCATACCTGTGGCTGGCCATCGAGCACGGCGAGTCGATGCTCATCTGCGGCGGCACTGCGTCGGGGAAGACCACGACGCTGAACGCGCTGCTGCTGTTCATCCCGCCGCA
>CP070808.1:571237-574386 GCA_020343715.1 Thermoplasmata archaeon | reverse complement strand
CCAGGTCCCAGGTGACCGCCTCGTATAGCACCACCGCGATGGTCACCGGTATCGACATGAGGAACGAGAGCCGCAAGGCCTCGTCAGCATCAACCCGGTCCATGAGCAGCGCGGAGACGGTCATCCCCGACCGGGAGATACCAGGCAGGGCCGCCAGGCCCTGGACGAGCCCCATCACCACGGCATCCCCGTCAACCAGGTCCTCCACCTTCCTCTCCCCCAGCCGCCCCTTGGCGGCCCGGAGCACGAACCCAGTAATGATGAGCATGACGCCCACCAGGACGGTAAGGAGGACGCCACCCAGGGTGCCCTCGACGGCCTCCTCCAGCATCTGGACCATGGCGAACCCCACAACCAGGGAGACCAGGGTGGCAACCAGGAGGAACCGGACCATGGCATCCGTCCGCCACCTGCCCAGGTTGCCCAGCACCTCCCTCACGTCGCCCCTGAGCCTCGCCAGCACCGCGAAGAGCGTGCCGAAGTGCAGGAAGAACGCCAGTGCGAGGGTGTCCTCGGCGTCGACGCCCATCCCCTCCAGCAGGATCACCACCTGACCGCTGCTGGATATGGGCAGCCACTCGGTGACCCCCTGGAGGAGGCCGGCCAGGAACGCCAGGACGGGGTCCATCGGTCCTCATGACGGCGCTGGAGGGTAGAAAGGGTTTGCGCCCCCAGCTCAAGGGATGAAGATGGACCCGACGTTCGAGTCGGCGTGCTGGCCGACCGAGTCGTACACCCTGATGATGAAGTAATGGGTGGTGATGTGGTCCAGGTTCCCCACGGTGTAGGTCGTGGTGGACTGTTCCATGATGTCGGTGACCTTGGTCGCCTCGGACGGCTCGAACGCTGCGTTGGTGGAGTGGTGCACCTCGTACCGGGAGAAGTCCGCGTCCCCGTTCATTGACCACGTCAGGGCGGCCGACGCCGTTATCCTGTACACCGGGGGCGCCAGCAGCACCGGGTTGGGGGGCGGGTTGTCGGGGGGGTCCGTCTCCGACGACACCTCCTCCTCGTGCTCGTAGGGGAGGGTGACCTCGGTGACCCTCCAGATTCCCAGCAGCTTGATGGGCACCGTCACCTCACCCTCGATGGTCAGCGTGGCGGAGGAGCCGTAGTACAGCTCCTGTACCGGGGCGGGGAGGTCGTTGACGTTGAAGGTGACCTCGAACTGGAGCCCCTGGAGACCGGGCCGGACGCCGAACTCCGTCTTCTCCCCCGCGCCGATGAACTCGTCCTCCAGGAACAGGTCGTAGGTCAGGGCGTCCACGTCGATGGTGCTGGAGGTGGGGTTGTTCAGGACGATCTCGAAGACCACGATGAAATCACCCAGTACTATCCCCGGGGACACCGAGATGACACGGACCTCCTGCACCTCCAGGGAGTTGGCGGCGTTGATGACCAGCACGGAGTGGCCCAGCAGCGCCACCACGAGGACCAGGACGATGACGACGACCCATGTCCTCCGGCTTAAGCCCCATACCGTCCCCTTGAACCAACCCGGGCTACCGTCGGTCATCAGAGAATAGTTCCCCTGGGCGGTTAAAATAGTTTACCAGGTGGTCGGGTCCTCAGTCGACTCCCCGCTCCAGCAGCAGCTCCAGGTAGGACCTGCGCTCCATATCCTCAAGGCCCAGGGTCTCCAGCAGGCCCAGGACCCGGGACTTGCCCTCCTCCAGGTCCTCGCACTCCCTGGCCTCCACCTCCAGGAAGTGGCCCAGGCCCTTGACCTCGTCCACGCAGACCTCCAGGGTCCCCATCAGGTAGCCGCGGCGGCGCTTCTCCACCACGGCCACGGGCTCGAAGCCCAGGCGAAGGAGCAGCACGCCCATGTCCCTGGGGTCCACGAGGGGCACCTCCAGCTCCTCCCGCGACTTGGTCTCGGCGTCCAGCTTGGGACCCTTGTAGGTGATGAAGGACCGGCCCTCCTCCTCTCGGATGCGCAGGGCCTCGTCGGTGGTGGCGAAGTCGCGGCCGGGGTGCCTGTAGTAGGTGTCCCGCTGCACGGTGAAGTAGATCTCGCGGCCTCCCAGCTCGATGATGCTGGTGATGACGCGCTCGGGTTCGTCGAGGTGGGCCTTCGCCTCTACCTCGAGCATGGTCCCATCCCCCTCACCAGAGGTCCTCGGACCTGAGCAGCTTTGGCTGGGTCTCCAAGGACCACGTGCGGGCCTTCTCGTACTCGGCCTCGGTCAGCTTGCCGAAACCCACAGTCCAGCTCATGATGCCGCGGTTCTGGATGCTCAGGGTGTCCACCACGTGGGCCCCCCTGGCGGCGATGATCTGGCCGAACTCGTCGATGGCCTGCTGGGCCTTCCAGCCTATGTTGGTCGAGAAGATGGCCACCTTCTTGCCCGTCCACTTCTGGTTGCGGCCGAACTGGAGCACCGCCTTGGGGAAGTGCTCGTTGTACACTGGCGAGCCGAAGAATATGTACTCCAGGGGGTTTATGTCCACAGGAGCGTCCTTCTTGAGCCTGTCCATGGGAAGCTCGGTCGTGTCGGCGATGGTCTTGGCGATCTTACCGGTGTTGCCCTTCACCGTGTAATACACCACCGCTCCACTGGTAATTATCCCACCTCCCTGGTCAGCCAGGCTCAGACAGGCCGTTTCATGGGGACTTTTGTTTATAAAACTTTGGCTCCAGTTGTCACCTTTGAACCTGACCGGTAAATCGAGAAATCGGCCTTTTTCGAACGTGTACCGAGGTGGAACGAAACCCTCAATAGCCCGCAGCGCCATGGCCTGGACCGGTGCTCAAGTGACGGTCTGCCCCATCGACTACAGGTACGGTACGGAGGAGATGAGGGCCATCTTCTCCGAGGAGGGCAAGCTGCGCCGGATGCTCATGGTCGAGGCGGCCCTGGCCGAGGCCCAGGCCCAGCTGGGCATGGTGCCCCCCGAGGCGGCAACCGCCATCTCGGAGGCCGCCACCTCTGGAAGGGTGACCGCCCAGCGGGTGAACGAGCTGGAGGCGGAGACAAGGCACGATGTGATGTCGGTTGTGAAGGCCCTGGCCGAGCAGTCGGGCGACGCGGGCGCCTACATCCACCTGGGCGCCACTTCCAACGACATAATCGACACGGCCAACGCGCTCCAGCTGAAGGAGGCATGGTCCCTCATCGATGCCGCCTGCCGGGAGCTGCGGAACG
>CP070808.1:567977-571137 GCA_020343715.1 Thermoplasmata archaeon | reverse complement strand
GGCGCCCTGGGGAGTGGGCCGTGGGTCGCCCATGTCAGGCTCCCATCCCGGCACCGAGGGGATGGCCAGGTCCGACTGCTGCAGGGGCGTGGGCTGGAAGCTGTCCACGTAGGGGAGGGCCGTGGGACCGAAGAGCAGCACGAAGACGACGAGGGCCGCCAGCACTCCCATGACCGACGCGGCCACGCCCCCCGCGACGCGCCGGCGTCGGAGGGCCCTGCGCTCCGCCTCGTACTCCTCCTCCGAGATCTCCTCGCCCATGTCATCGTCGAAGGCCTCGAACTCCTCGACGACCTCCACGGAGGCTGCTGGAGCGACCTGTTGGTACTGGGGCTGTGGTTGCCTCGGAGGGGGCTGCACGGTCCGCTGGTAGGGCTGGGGTGCCGGCTGCTGGTGGGCGACCGGTCGCTGGGGAGGGGGTGACTGGGGCATGGGCTGCCCTTGATAGTTGTGCGTCCGGGGGTCTATAGGGTTTTGGTATTGGTCGGCGGGGACCGAACGGCCTTGCGGTGGCTGGGCCGGGTGCGGTTGATTCGCAGGCGGTCTGCGCGTGGGGTCTGGCTGTCCGGTCACGGTCCCTCACCGGGCTTGTCCATCTGCTCCATGCCCTTGAGCACCTCCTCGGTCAGGTCCTCGAGGACCTCGTGGCGGATGTGGGCGAACTTGTCGGAGGTCCTGTCCCTGGGCCTGGGTATGTCCACGGGGAAGATGGCCTTCATGTCGGCCGGTCTCGCCGTGAGCACCACTACCCTGTCCGCCAGGAAGATGCTCTCGTCCACCGAGTGGGTGACGAATATAATGGTCTTGTGGGTCCGGTTCCATATCTTGAGAACCTCGGTCTGCATGATGTTTCGGGTCTGGGCGTCCAGCGAACCGAAGGGCTCGTCCATGAGCAGGACCTCGGGGTCGTTGGCAAGCGCGCGGGCCAGTCCCACACGCTGCTGCATGCCCCCGGAAAGCTCCCGGGGATAGTTGTCCTCGAAGCCTTGGAGGCCCACCAGTTCGATGTACTCGTCGGAGATGCGGCGACGCTCCTCCTTGTCCATACCCTTTATCTCCAGTCCGAATTCAATGTTGCGCCGAACCGAACGCCAGGGGAACAGCGCGAAGCTCTGGAACACATAGCCCCGTTCGGCGCCAGGACCCGCCAGCCGGTGGCCACGGATCCTGACCTCTCCCTCGGTGGGCTCCTCGAGGCCCGCGATGCACCGGAGCAGCGTGGTCTTGCCGCAACCCGAGGGTCCGACCACGCACACGAACTCGCCCTCGGCGATGTCCAGGTCGAAGTCCCGGACCGCCTCCACGAAGTCCTCGGGGTTGTTCCGGTCCACGAAGGACTTGGACAGGGACTTGATGCGGATGAAGGGCTCGTCCTTCCGTGTCATCGTCTCACCCACCTCTCCGCGTAGGAGATCGACTTGAACATGACTATGCCGATTATGCCTATCATCAGCATCCCTGCGAACATCTCGTCGTACTTGAATATGGCCGCCCGGTCCCAGATGTACCATCCCAGGCCCTCGCTGAAGACGGGGGTCATCTCCGCAGCCACGATGGTCATCCAGCCCACGCCCAGGCCGATGCGGATGCCTGTCATCATCGACGGTATGGAGGCGGGCAGGATGATCTTCTGGAATATCTCCCTCCGCCTGGCCCCCAAGGTGAGGGCCGCGTCGAAGAGCAGCTCGTCTATGCCCTTGACACCTTCTATCGTGTTGGTGAGCACCGGGAAGAAGATGCCCAGGAAGATGATGAACACCGCGGCGGCCGGGAAGTCGCCGGCCGTTGCGAAGAAGACTATGGCGAAGGGCAGCCATGCGATTGGGGGGACGGGCCTCAGCAGCTCGATGGTGGGGCTGATGAACTGGTCTACGGTCCGGTAGTAGCCCGCCATGTAGCCGATGGGCACCGCCAGGACCATGGCGATGACGAAACCCCAGGCGACCCGGGACAGGGAGGCGGCGATGTGGTCCCACATCGTCTTGGGGTCCCTGGGGGTCGTCTCGTAGAAGGACCGGATTAGGGCGTCGATGACCTCCGGAGGGGTGGGCAGGTAGGGCTTGTCCACCATCAGGGCGAGGACCCACCAGGCCACGATGAAGGACAGGAATCCCGCTATCCAGAGGAATATGCTCTCGTGACGGTTCACGAATACCTTGACCTGGGTCAGGGCTGACGCTCCTCCATCGGTGCCTCGAGGCGTCTCCCCCTCTGTCCGCGGTTTGGGGGGGTCCAAGGGTCTCGCCCCGGGTATGGTGTTCGAGGTATTATCCCTTACCTTACAGCGAGTTCTCTGCGTCCTTGATGAACGAGTCGTCCACGTACTTGTCCGTCAGGTCCTGGGCGCCGGAGTATCCCAGGTCATCCAGGGCCTCCTGGGTCAGCGTCCCCTGGTCGATGAGCTTCTCGGTGTAGTCCTTGAACGCGGTCTTGAAGCCGGCGTCCAGGGCGTAGCCGTAGTCCATGCTGTCCAGGGCGTCCTTCACGACCGCCTCGGGGCGACCGGTGAAGTCCACGGAGATCTGCACGAGCAGGTTGTAATCATCGGACTGCTTGTCCGCCATTGCCTGCTGCATCCACTTGGTGGCGGCCACGTGGGCGCGCAGGTAGGCGGTCACCTCCTTGGGGTGGTCGTCGGCGAACTTCTCCATCGTGCCGAGGACACAGCAGATGTGTCCGGGCCAGATGGCGGTGGAGTCCGCCAGCACGTGGCCGTGGCCGTCCGCGACGGCGTCGGCCGGGAAGGGCTGCCATGCGATGAAGCCGTCGATCTCGCCCGAGTCCAGGGCCGCCTTCATCAGCGTGACGCTCATGCCAGCGTTGATGGTGACGTCGCCGACGTCGATGCCGTTGTCGTCCAGGTACGTGAGGAGCATGAAGTGCTGGATGGTCGCCCCGCCCGGGGTGGCTATGTTCTTGCCCACCAGGTCGGAGGCGTTGTTGATACCCTCACGCACCACGATCGCGGAACCCAGGCTGTTGACCTGGCCGATCACCTTGGTCTTGGTCTGGGCGTTCACGTGGCCTATGATGGCCGGGGGCGAGCCCAGGTAGCCGACGTCCACGTCACCAGCGGCGAACGCGTCCATGACAGCCCCGCCGTTGGGGTACGGGGCGCCCTTGGCGTCCTCGACCTTCACGTCGTACTGCTCGAAGAACG
>CP070808.1:564687-567877 GCA_020343715.1 Thermoplasmata archaeon | reverse complement strand
CCCTCCACCTCGTAGATGTCGCCCTGGGCACCGCCGTACACCCACACCAGGGTGTTGTAGTCCACCACCACGGGGATGCGACCCTTGCCCGTCTCCTCGGAGAGGTACTGCCAGGTCTCCCTGTCCCCGCCCACCGAGGAGGACCGGAATCCCAGCTCCACCTCCTCGAGGAACGATGGTGGCATGCCCATGATGCGCGGCGGGAACCGGGCGTTCAGGTTGGAGCAGGTCCCTCCCTCGTGGCCCACTATCTTGACGGGAGTGACGGTCCAGTCGCCGTCGGGGGCGGAGGGGTCGTCCTTGAGGTCGCCCCCCACCTGGACCCAAGTCTCGGCCACCACGTCATAGCCTCCGGTCATCTCCTCTTGGAGCTCCCCGGCGTAACGGATCTCTATCTCGCCAGCCCAGGATATGCCGATGACCGCGAAGGCCACCATGGCGAAGGTGGCGATGAGGGTGAGGGAACGACCGGCCCTCCTGTTGAGGGACCGGAGGCCCATCCGCCAGGGGGCCAGGAGCCCTCCACGATTGACCCTCCCCTCAAGGCGGCCCAGCAGCGGCAGGGCGATGAGCACGCCTCCAAGGCTAGCCAGGGCGCCCACGATGAAGAAGCTGACGATGCCCCCGATGTCTGTGGAAGGCATCAGCGCGATGGCGACCAGGGCGGGGACGGTGAGCAGGATGAGGGCCAGGGCGGCGGCCCGGTTCCTCGGGATGGGCTCGCTGGTGTCCACTCCGACGCCCGACCGGTCGGCCAGGGCAGTGGCGATGTGGGCCCGCGCCGCCTTCCGGGCGGCCAGGAATAGGGTGCCCAGGGTGACCAGGAGCCCCACGCCCAGGGCGAGCCACAGGGAGCCCCCGTCGATGCGCAGGGGTATCGTCGCCCCCTGGACGGCGTCCGCCCACACGGTGTTGAGGGATGCCACCAGGCCGGCTCCAAGGCCTGCGCCAACCATGATGCCGAGGATACCCGCGATGGCGCCCCAGACCATGCCCTCCATGAGCATGACCTGCACCATGCCCCGCTCGTCCAGTCCCAGGGCACGGAGGGTGGAGTGCTCCTTCTGCCTGGACCGGGTCAGGTTCGAGAATGCGGAGGCCATCAGCAGGCAGCCGGCCAGGAGCAGGACGCCACCGAAGGCGATGAACATCTGCTCGAAGATGGCCAGGGGGTCTGCGGTGTCCAGGGCCTCGGCCTTGGCGGGGACCAGGAAGATGCCCGAGTCCCCGGCGGTGACGGCGTCGTCGAAGATGGCCACCTCCCCGCGGTCGGTCTCGTTGTAGGGGTAGTAACGGGCGGTGGTCCAGTCGCCGTCGGGGTTCTCCCAGAGCCCGCGTGCGGTGCCCAGGTCAATCCACACCTTGGGGGTCCCCTGGTACTCGTGCCAGTAATCCACGTCCTCGGGCTCGATGGTGGTAAGATCCATGGGGAAGGGAGGCTCCCAGTCGAGGCAGCTGACCGTGTCGTGGACGCCGGGTATCGGGGGCAGCAGTCCCGGGTCGTGGGCCTTGCCCACCAGCTGCACGATGCCCACCACCTCGAAGGTGACGGTGTCCTTCACGAGGTTGTACCTATCGTCCACCTCGGTGTACGTGACCCGGATGTCGTCGCCGACCGAGATGCCAAGGGTCTCCGCTGTCCAGTTGTTGACCACGGCCTCCATCGAATCCGGGGTGGGGACCCGCTGGGGCGAACCCGAGGCCCACTGCCAGGGGCCCACCGCCTGCTCGTCGGCGGCGAAGTCCAGGCCGGTGACCGTGGAGTAGGCCACCTCCTCCCCCGTCGGGTGCTCGATCTCGTCTACGAAGTACGTGAGGGTCGGGGACCAGACCCATACCTCCTCGGCCAGACGGGGCTCCAGGTCCCCCTGGAGGAAGATGCGGTCGGAGGAGAGGACGGACCATCCCTGGATGGACACGTGGACCTGCAGGTCGATGCCCTCGGCACCGACGAAGGTGTCCAGCTTGGTCTCCAGGCTCTCCAGGAGGCGGCGCTCCTTGTCGGTGCCCACCATGTCCCGGTCCTTGTACTGGAAGATGACGGTGTTGACCCTGTCGCCCACCTCCATCAGATCCTGGGCGTCGTCCAAGGACATGAAGACGGCGGAGGTCGGGGTGCGCTTGGCCTCCAGGTCCAGCCGGCCGAGGCCCCGGTCGTCGAACACCGCCGCGACCCGGTACGAACGCTCCACGCTGGCGTTCTCGCCGTACAGGAACAGGAAGTCCGACCAGAAGTCCGGGTTGGGCACCCGGAGGGTTATCAGGTCCCCGGCTCCAGCGTCCAGCTGGTCGGCCAGCTGCTGGTTGATCACCACCTCGCCGGTCCCGATGGGGGCGGTCCGCTCGTCCCCGTCCTTGTAGAAGGACGAGAAGCCGTACAGGCCGTCGTTGAAGCCATACAGCACCACCTGGCCGTCCCGCTGGCCCGTGGCGTCGCACGTGGTGGCAGCGGGCACGGTCAGCAGGAGGGCCTGCCTGTCCACACGCTTCTGCCAGTCGGGGTAGAAGAAGAGGGATGAGAAGTACGCGGTCTCCACCGGGTAGGTGGAGGTTATGTAGGCGTCGATGCCAGGCAGCGCCTCGGTGGCCGTCTGGTCGACCAGGGCCTCCATGGAGTCCCCCACGACCAGGGCGCCGGCTATGACCGCCGTAGCCAGGCAGGCGGTCAGCGCCACGGTTAGGCCCTGCTTGAGGTGGCCCCTAGCCGACCTCCTGGCCGCCCGCCGGAGCAGCGGTCGCTTGTAGGCCCACCACACGACGGGTGCGGCGGCCACGATAACCAGGATTATACCGACCAGGACCTCATAGCCGGAGCTCATCTCGGAGTGGATGAGACTGGTCCTTTATTTAGGTAGTCCCTTTGCTGGCTTTTATGAGAACAAAGAATCGGGAGATAGGCTTTATAAAGGCGGCCCGTCTAAGAATATGCATGGACCTACCCCTGGTCTCCCTCATATCGGACTTCGGCCACTCGGAGTACGTGGCCGCCATGAAGGTGGCCATCTGGAAGGAGTTCCCGGAGTGCCGTGTCATCGACTTCTACCATGACGTCCATCACGGCGCGATACTCCAGGGCGCCCACCTGCTGGTCAAGGCGGTCCGGGAGATGCCTGACGCCGTCCACATGGTGGTGGTCGACCCTGGAGTGGGGACCGACAGGCGTGCGGTCATCGTGAAGACTGACGGCCTA
>CP070808.1:561373-564587 GCA_020343715.1 Thermoplasmata archaeon | reverse complement strand
ACCTGCTCAAGTACAGCACCGTCTTCGCCCTGCTCCTGGCGATGATGTCGCTGCTGGCGGCTGGACTCACCTTCGTCGGCGTCACCCACATCCCTTCCGAGAGCATCTACGGGGTCACCCTCGTCCACGCACTGAGCTGCGTGGTCCTGGCCTTCGCCGTCCTGCTATTGGTGGAGGCCCAGAGGTTCGTGACCTACTTCATCACCCGCGTCGAGGCCCTGGAGGCGTTCGAGGCGTCGGGACCGACCCCGGTCCCCGAGGGCAAGGACGTCCTGGAGCGCTTCGCCTCCTGCGCCATCGCCAAGAACCTGGACGGCAAGGCCGAGAGGAGGTCGGGTGACCTCCAGGGTGCCAGCGGCAATAGGTACGCCTTCGACCTGGTGCTGGGAGGCCCGGGCGAGAGGATACTGGTCAGGCAATACGATGAGGTCCCAACCATCGATCAGGTGAGGGAACTGCGGACCGCCGCCGAGGACGTGGCCCACAAGGAGGGTGAGCTACCCCTTCGCGTCGTGATGCTGGTGGAGAAGGGCGTCGACGACCTGGACGTGGACGACGTCGTGTACGACTATCTGATGGAGCATCCGATCCTGGACGATGTTGAGGAGCAGGCCCGAAGCCTGCAGATCGTTTTCGAGGTGGAGGGATACTACAGCGTCCTTCCCTTCACCGTGCCTTGATGGGGGTAGGGGGGGAGATGCCAGCAGGAGGGAGGAGGTACAAGAGCTGGGAGCTCTATGTATGCATCGCCCTCAACCGCCTCGTCCAGGAGCTGGACATCGACCTTTATCAACCCGAGCTGGAGGACAAATTGGACCAGATCCTCGAGGAGCGAGGCCACGGCCTCACCAAGTTCGAGATCGGTAACGAGATCAAGTCGAACCACCACATGACCAACAAGGTCCTCAACCACATGGAGGAGTCGGACATGGTCAAGGTGGAGTCCGAGGGCCGTTCCTACCGCATCTACATAACCAGGGATGGTGTCCTCCACGCCCGCAAGTACAACGAGTTCTATATGATGATGTACCGGGACTTCCTTTTGGACCACTACAAGTACCGGCAGCTGCCAGCCTGGTTCAAACAGTAGACTGAGGCATACCATCCGTTTTTGCTGGAACTGTGACCTTACATCCCTCCAAGAGCACGATGACGTCGTTCTCCTTGAGGATCTCTTCGGGGCTCGGGTCGATGAAAAGCTCCTCGTCCCTCCGTATGGCCAGCACCACCACGTCATCCCTCTCCCCGAACTTCGTCTCGGCCAGGGTCTTGCCCCTCTCCTCGGAGCCCACCTCGACGGTGATGTTGCAAATCTTGTCCCCCTCGGACAGTATCTGGGGGACCGCCAGGTCCATGGGAGGCGGAGGCGGGACCTCGCCATGACCACCGGTATCCTTCACCCTAAGCCCCTCGGAGAACGTGGCCTTGAACTGCTCGTTGAACTGGGAGACCGATCGCTGGAAGACGTAGGCAAGGACGATCACCAGCAGAACGAGGGCCAGCAGGTACACCGGAGTGCTGCCGAAGGGGGCCCCGATGAAGGTGAACATCATGAAGCCGCCAACGATGACGGCCATGACCACGAGGGCCCTCAGGACCTGGTAGGAGAGGGTCTCCCGAAGGGCCCTCCTCCTGCCATCAGCGGTGTGTATCGGCACAGAGGCCTCCTCGATGAGGCGGAAGGCGTGGCGCACTACGCCCGCCATGGCCGTGAATATGAAGACCGACGCTATCACGACCAGTACCGTCTGGAAGGCGTCAGCGTAGTCAGGACCGAGACCGAAGGCCTCCAGGATCTGGTCCGTATACGCCAGGCCGATACGCAGGCCCAGGGCCGTTATGAGCGCCACCACAGCGTCCAGCAGGATGTTCCTGACATGCTCTCTCGCGCTGTCGGATATCCTGTCGGACACGGTGGCCCTCGCCCTCAGCTGGTTGATGGACAGGGTTATGAAGGCGGCGTACCTCTTGACCGAATCGGGGGACCTGTGCTCCACGTACCTTATGACGCCGTCCTGGTGCTTCGTGAGCTGGGTCCCGATCACTATGGTTATAATCGAGGCGGCGACGACCGTCGGGTAGAGGAAGTCGCTGGTGACGCCTGTTATCTCCCCCTCCCTCGCGATGATGTACGAGAACTCCCCGAGCACCACCATGGTGAGGCCGACCTGCATCGCCGTCTTTGCGGAGACACCGAACAAGAACGTCACCGAGGTGGAGAGCATCAACTTCGCCACCATGAACACGACGGCGACGATGAGCACTGGAAGCCAGAAGTCGACCAGGTACTGGGGGTCGAAGAGCATCCCGATGCTGATGAAGAAGACCGCTGCGAACACGTCCCTGACGGGACGGACCTCCTCGGATATCCTCCTCTGCTGGGGCAGCTCCCCCAGTACGGCCCCCGCGACGAAGGCACCGATGGCGGCGGAGAAGCCAAGACCGAAGCCGAGGAGGGCGAAGCCGAAGCAGAGGCCCAGGGCCGTCATGAGCACCAGCTCCCTCGAGCCCGTGGACTCGGAGTACCGGGCGAACCTGGGGGCGATGAGAATGCCGAAGGCGAGGAACAGCAGGACGAACAGGCCTATGTTGATGATGGTCATCAGCAGGCCCTCGATCCTGAGCTCTCCGGTGGTCGATATGCCCGTGATGAGTGTGAGTATCACCACAACGGCCAGGTCCTCGACTATCAGGATGCCCGTGACTATCTGGCTGGACCTCTCCCCCGTGGCGTTCCGCTCCAGGATGCCCTTGGTGATGACCGCCGTGCTGCTGATGGCTATCATCGAGCCGAGGAAGAACGCGTCCACATCGGACCAGCCGAAGGCCAGACCCAGGCTGTATCCTATGAGGATCATGGAGATAATGACCACCGTCCCCGTGGCGATGGCGACCATTCCGATGCTACGGAGCCTGCTGAAGCTGAACGACAGGCCGAGGGAGAACATTATGAATATGATGGCCAGCTCCGCCAGGGCGTCGATTACCTCGATGCTCTGTACGGTGGGGAAGAATGTGACGTATGGGCCTATCAGGATGCCCACCAGGAGGTATCCTAGTATGATGGGTTGACGCAACCGGTGGAATAGGAGGATGACGAGCGCTGCCACCACTATGATGATGGAGAAGTCTATGAACAGCTCGGTGGCCTCTCCCGCCATGGTTGGGGATTAGCAGAACCGATATATCACCTTTGGCCGGTACAATGCCGGGC
>CP070808.1:558054-561273 GCA_020343715.1 Thermoplasmata archaeon | reverse complement strand
GCGAAAGGGGGCCCAGGGTAAGGCCCGTGACGGTGGTGGCCTTCGAGGGGAAGGTGTACGCCCTCACCGGGTCCCGGGACGCGAAGATGCGCCACCTCCGGGACGATCCCCGCTTCGAGTTCTACATACTGCTCAAGGATGAGGGCAGCACCGGGTACATCAGGTTCATGGGCCGGGTCATGATGGTGGAGGACCTGGACCTGCGGAAGGAGGTGGGTGACGCCAGCGGCTATGCTTGGAACTACTTCTCCGGGCCCGAGGACCCGGACTATGCGCTGCTGGAGATGGACATCCGCTCGGCGGAGATCATGCGCCCCGGTGTAAAGGGGTACGAGCTGCTGGTGAGCTGACACCCCTCCGTACCAGTGTGGAACAACCCTTTTCTACTTGCGGAATGTGGGAGCGGGTGCCGGTAGCCACCGGTGGGGGAAAAACGATGCCGATAATCAAGGAAAAGGACGCGGAGTTCCTCCGCGAGACCTTCGCAGAGAGGCTCAGGTCCGACGTGACCCTGGTGTTCTTCACCCAGGAGCATGAGTGCATGTACTGCCGCGAGACGCGCGGGTTCCTGGACGAGCTGGTGGCCCTGTCGGACAAGATCCACCTGGAGACCTACGACCTGGTCGCCGACGCGGACAAGGCCAAGGAGCACGGTATCGACAAGATACCGGCCATCAAGATAATCGGCGACAACGACTACGGGCTCCGGTACTTCGGGATGCCCATGGGCTATGAGTTCACGGTGATAGTCGAGGACATCATCGACGCGTCGTGGGGCACCTCGGACATGGACCCCGAGACCATGGGCAACATCCTGCCCATCGACGAGAGCCTCCACATCCAGGTGTTCGTATCACCCACGTGCCCCTACTGCCCCCAGATGGTCCGGGCGGCCCACAAGTTCGCCATGCTGAACCCGATGATCACCGCCGACATGGTGGAGATGACGGAGTTCCCCCAACTGGTGCAGAAGTACGACGTGATGGGCGTCCCCAAGACCATAATAAACGAGGAGTTCTCCATAGAGGGCGCCTACCCGGAGAAGGCCTTCTCCGAGTACGTGAAGGTGGCGGCAGAGGGCAAGTTCGGTTCCCGGTAGGAAACCTTCACCTCACAGAAAAACAACACATGAGCCCGGGCTAACGTGATAGGAATTGCCCGGACGCGGCGGGGGACCACGTCCGGGCGTAGGGTGGTCGGGGTGACTGTAGAAGGCTAGTTTATATCGACCCTCTTGGGCCGGGCGGCTTCCTCGTCCAGGGGTAACCAGACGCTGAGGACGTCGTCCTCGTACCTGGCCGTCACGTTCTCCTGGTCGATGGCACAGCAGAGGTTGAACTCGCCCAGATAGTCGGCGTCCTCCTTGTCGGTGCGGAGGGCGCGGAGGACGAACCAGTCCCTGTACACGTGGAGGTCGATGCTCTCCTTGTCAGCCGACGGGAGGGGGACCTCCACAAGGAGGCTGTCCTTTTCCTCGTCGTAGTCCATGCTCACGATCTTTACGACCTCGGATTCCATTGGTATCACCTGGTGTGGGCATTATGTCGCTATGAAAGAAATAAGAGGAATACCCGGGTACGGTCACTGCCCGTACCCGGGTGGGGGGTTGGGTGGTGGGGGTGGTTGGGGTTTGAATGAGCGTCAGGCGATGGAGACCTTGGTCGCCTTCTCGTACGGCTCGGCCAACTTGAAGTGGGCCTTGAGCAGTCCATTGTCGAAGGTCGCCTCCACCTTCTCGTCGTTCACCGGGCAGCAGAACGCGAACGAACCTACGTACTCGGTGTCTTCCTCGTCGGACCTAGGGGCGCGGACCATGAAGCCTCCGGGCAGTACCTTGAAGTCAATGTCCTCCTTGGAGGCGCCTGGAAGCTCGATCTCGACATCGTAACCATTGTCGTCCTCGTTGTACTCCGAGTATACGATTGGGGTAATCCTGTTCTTCATGATGATAATCCTCCCGTTCGCCCGGTGACCGGGCTTCTTGACTCCGTCTAGAACGGACGTATTAAAACCCCTTGCCCCGAATCTGTACGGTCGGGCATGAACCTAAAAAATTATGGGTAGTCAGGGAGCCTTCCGACGGCCCTTCGAGGCCCTCCTCGCGGGCAGCACGTACTGCCTCCTGAAGCGGCGCAAGTCCCGCAGGGTGATGAAGGGGACCGTGGTCGACTTGATGTAGCTCTTGCCCGCGGGCCTCTCGTAGTGGGCGCACGGCACCTCCAGGATCCGCCCGCCCCGCAGGTGGGCCAAGGGGAGGATGAACCTGTGGAGCCCCAAGAACCCCGTGGGGTCGAAGTCCATCTCCCGGGCGAAGTCGGCCCGGAAGGCCTTGAGCCCGCTGTTCTGGTCCACCACGGGCGTCCTCAGGTACCCCCTCACGATGAGCACGTTGTACACCTTGGAGATGAGCTTCCGGTCGAAGCGGTCCTCCCGCCTGTCCCTCCGGCCGGACACCACCTCCCAGCCCTCGCGGACCCTCTCGACGAGGCCGGGGATCTCCTTGGGCTCGTACTGCCTGTCCGAGTCCATGATGACGGTGACCTCCCCCCGCGCGGCGTCGAACCCGGACCGGATGGCCCAGCTGCGGCCCCGGTTGCCCTCGTGGTAGACCGCCACCACCCGGGGGTCCTCCTCGACCAACCCCGCCACCACCTGGGCCGAGACGTCCTCGGAGCCGTCCTCTACGCAGATGACCTCCCCCTCGAGGCCCGAGGAGTCGTAGACTTCGAGGATGTCCCTGACGAGGGGACCTATGTTGTCCTCCTCGTTGTAGATCATGAGGACCGTGGACACGTCCACCTGCACCCGCCTCCAGGGCGCGGGTACCGCAAAGGGTGGATATCAATCTCCCGGTGTCCCGCGTGGCAAGGTATTTTCGGTCGAAGGTCGCTCATGTACCCGATGCCCACGAGCCCAGAGGAGATGGAGACGCACATGCGCCAGGCCGCAGCGAAGCTGGGGGCCAGGCTCCCGGGCCGGCTGAGGATCGCGTTCCGCCCCCTGGCGGAGGCCTACTTCAGGACCACCGCCCGGGGCAGGGAGCTGCGGGTGGTGGTCAACGACGCCTTCGACGGAGCTTCCCCACAGGTCATGGCCGCCATGGCGGAGGTCATGGTCGCCAAGGCCTCGGGGGCGGCACGACCCAGGACCGTGGGCAAGGAGTTCTGGGCGTACGTGGAGACCGACGGTCTCCGGTCTCGGATGGAGAGCAACTACCTG
>CP070808.1:554719-557954 GCA_020343715.1 Thermoplasmata archaeon | reverse complement strand
CATACGTCCAACCTCCCCGGGTGTCGCTCGTTGATCCTCTCTGCGATCGCAAAAGCCAGGTTCGCTACCATCTCGCTATGGGCGATGCTCGCCGTTGGGACATGAGCAGCCTCGAGGATGCGAAAGCACATCCACCTGCTGGGCACCTTGAAAGTGAGGCCTCTGCGAACAATAGGACTCACCGCGATCCCACTAGCGGCAGACACATCAACACCCTCGTGCAACAGGCGGGCGCGCGCGATGGCACACGGATTGCCCGTCACACATAATAATTTGACTTTCAGTCAATAAATACCTTTCGACGTCAGATGTCCTTGAAGAACCGGGTGGCGCCTGTGTCCCGGCTGATGCGGCTCTTCCGGGGTAGGGTCCACGGGCCCACCAGGTCCATGTCCTCCTCGGCAAGGCCGCTGAGCTGGCGGTGGATTTCCCGCACCCTGATGTACCAGGTGGGGGTCCCCACCTTGCGGATGTGCTGGAGGGTCTTCTTGAGCGTCCGCCTGCCCTTGGCCCCGACAAGGGAGTCGGCGTGGTTGACCACCTTCTCCTCCCAGGTGTTGGGCATCATGTTCCATGCTGGCAGGCCCAGCTGCTCAGCGTCGTAGGGGGTGAGGCCACCGCCCACGTGCTTGCGGACGATCTCGACGACGTAGGGGTCAATCCCCTTCTCCTGGGCCAATTGGACGGACCAGACCACGTGCTCGATGTCGTGGGTCTTGGCCCTCCCCAGGTCGTGGAGGAGGGCGCCTGCCGTTACCCTTTGTTCGTCGATGAGGGCCGTCTGCTTGGCGTTGATGGCCCGGGCGAAGCCCAGGGCGATGGCCTCCACGAGCATGCTGTGGTCCACGACCTCCTGCTCGACTCCCGCATCCTTGAGCATCCTCAGGCACTCGTCCCTGTTGGGAACGACCATCAGTCCTCATCCTCCTCGACATCGATGACCAGCTTGCCCCTCTCCTGGGGGACCACGCGGACCTTGCCACCAGACTCGTCCATAAGGTTGCTCCCCCCGGTGAGGCGGTCCAGGAAGACCGCCAGGGCCGCCACCTCGCTGTGGGGCTGGTTGCCCACCGCCGCGTTGACGTCGGCCATCTCGTAGTACTCCTTGGGGACCTTGGTGGAACCCACGACCACAAGGACACAGGGCTTGGAACGCAGCTCCTCCCATCTCTTCTCGTCCCAGGCACCGATGTTCTCGCCGTACATCGTCAGGTGGACCACGGTTGCCCGGCTGCTCTTGATGAGGCCTCGGGGGCTGACGTCCGTGCGGACCTCGAACTCGCCACCGAATTGCTCAGCGACACGGGAGAGGCGCTGCTCCAGCTCCGCGTCCGCTGTGTCCACGTACACCCGGTCCGCGCCGAAGGCGCGGGCGGTCAGGCACACGTGGGTGGTCATTCGCTTGTCACGCTCGGGCCGATGGCCCAGCCTGACAACCTCTATCCGCAAACGGTACGACCCCCTTTCACTCGGATATCTCCACCCGGTGTCCCCGGTAGTCCAGCTTGGTGCTGCGCTTGACCAGCGACCTTAGCATTATCTGGGAGATCCCCAGGTCCTCCGCGATGTCCCCTGCGAACCGGCCCCCGTCCTTGACCTGCTCGATGATGTTGTCCTCCAATCCCTCGAAGTCCTCGTCGGCCATAACCACCGCCGCCAGGACCTCTGCGATGTCCTGGACCTTCACGGTGGTGTTGATGTGGAACGACAGGTAGTACGTGTGGTACGCCTTCTCGGAGATGGAATCCACGGACTCCCACCGGGTCTCCACCAGCTTCATCTTCTCGAAGAAGTTGAGGGCCTGGCGACCCTCCTTGCCATAAAGCTCCTCGATGTTGTTGGCGGTGCACCAGCGGGAGGAGACCTCCATGAAGACCTTGCGCTTCACATCAGTATCCATAGCCCGCATAACCGGTACGAGCTCGGTAGGTTCATTTATAACCTTGATTCGCTTCATTAGGGGACCAGGCCCCGGATTGATGCGTTGGGTATAAGTACCTTAGGGTCCACGATTCGGACTGGGTCACCGCATGCCGCCGTTGACCTTGCCCTTCTTCTTGCTCATGGAGCTGAACACCACACCGAGTATCACCGCGATGACGATGACGGCTGCGACCATGAGGAGGAGGTTGGTGTCGAGGATCGGGGAGGTGTCACCATCCCCCTCGATGGTGATCTCGAAGTCCATCTGCTCCTTGGCCACGGACTTGGTGGACGAGACGATAACGGTGCCCAGGGCCTTGCCAGCCTCCACCGATTCGGCCACGTCGATGGAGACCTTCACGTCCCGGCTCTCGCCGGGCAGGAGGTCCACCTTCGGGGTGGAGGTTCGGAGGTAGCCAGCTATGTCGCCCGAGAAGGATATCCGGAACGTGTCGGGACCGTTGCCGTCGTTGGTGATCGTTATGGTGGCGAAGTCCTCCCTGCTCTCGCCCTTGCCGATGGTGATGGAGTCGGTGTCCATCGAGGCCGACACTCCGAAGTGCTGCTTGACGTAGACCTCGATGTTCGCCGCCTCAGAGGCCGAGCCGTAGTTGGAGGAGGCCGTCACCGTTATCTGGGCGTCGTCGGTGGAAAGGGCCGTGGCGGGCGCCTTGACGGTGATGGTCACCGTCTGCTTCTCCGAGGCGTTGAGGTTGATGACCGACTTGTCCAACGTGGCCCAGTTGTTGTTCTTGCCTCCCAATGAGATGCGGAACTGGTCGTTGCCGTTGCCCTTGTTGGTCACTGTGGCCCGGAACTCCCACTGCTCACCGGGGTCCAGGTCCCTGATGGGGGAGGATATCTCTATCTCCACCGAGTAGGACTGGCTCACCTGGATGGTCACGCTGGCGGAGTCGGACTGGCCGAAGTCGTCGGTGACGGTCAGCGTCACCTGGTAGTTGCCCTCGCGGTCGTACGTGTACCGGGGATTTGCTACGTTGGAGTCGGTCTTCCCGTCGCCGTCCAGGTCCCAGGCGTAGTCCAGCTTGGCGCCCTCGGGGTCGTCGGAGTCGGAGGTGAACGTCACCAGCTCGCCCGCTTGGACGAACAGGGTCTGGACCAGGATCTTGGCCTCCGGCGGCTGGTTCTGCTTGACGGTGACGATGAGGGAGTCCTCGTCGGTCTGGCCGGGACCGGGCAGTCCGGGCCTCGGGTCGTCGGTGACCCTGAGGATGGCGGTGTATATCCCCGGGTCGGGGTAGACCCACGTGGTGTCCCCGTTGCGGTCCGAAGTGTAGTCCCAGACATTGTC
>CP070808.1:551369-554619 GCA_020343715.1 Thermoplasmata archaeon | reverse complement strand
ATCACATCGGACGCCCCGTAGGTGGGAAGGTGGACATCGGCGGACCCGCCCCAGCCCGTTCGACCTCCCAGGTAGATGCACGAGTCGACCCGGTGGGTGTCCCCGTCATCCCCGCAGGCGAAGACCAGGTCGACCCATCCGACATCGTCGATGTCCCCGGCGTCCACCGCCACGGCACCGGTCGTGGGGAGCATGTGGTCCGGGGTGGTGGAGAAGCCTCCGTTGCCGTCGTTGAGGTACACGTACGAGGGGACACCGTGGGAGTGGGTGTCGTTCATCATGTTGGCGAAGACCAGGTCCCGGTCGAGGTCCCCGTCCACGTCGACCATCTCAACGTCCATGGCTCCCAGGGTGGGCAAGCTCGTGGGCGTAGAGTCGAAGCCACCAAGGACGCTGCCCCAGTAGATGAAGCTGGCCGTCTCCAGGATCCCTCCGTCCCTGTGGTTGGCGAACGCGACGTCGTTGACCAGGTCCCCGTTCAGGTCGTCCACCGCCACGGCCCTGGCACCAACCGTCGCCAGGCGATGCGTGGGGTTCGCGCCCGAGAAGCCCGCGCCGTCCTGGAGGAACACCAAGCTGTCGGTGGAGGTCCCCGTGGCGTCGGAGAAGCAAGAGAACACCAGGTCCAACCTGCCGTCCCCGTTGAGGTCCGCGACCTCCACGTCCGAGGCTCCCTTGGTCTTGAACTTGACGTCGGGGGTGTCTGGCCAACCGTCCTCCGTTCCCCAGTACAGGACGCTGTCCACGTTGTACGAGCCCATGTCCCGCTCCTGGGAGAAGACCACGTCATAGTGGCCGTCGTCGTTCAGGTCCTCGAGGGCCACCCCCGTGGCCCCCTCTGTGTTGAACTCGTGGAGCGGGGCGTTGGCGGGGCCCAACGGGGTGCCAGCGTACAGCGGGCTCTTGGTCCTGTAGGTGTCGAAGGCCGTCCTGTACACCGCGAACACCATCTCGCTGAACCCGTCGCCGTCGATGTCCTTGGCGTCGACGGCCTCGGCGCCCTCGACGGCGATGCCCATGGGTCCCATGTTCAGGTAGTCGCCGCCGCCCGTGTCCGTGAAGGTGCTGGCGGTCAGGTACTCGTTGCCGTCGCCCTGGAAGGACGGTAATATTATCGTCGGACCACACTGGTCATCGTCCGTGGAGGACATCGTGCCGTCCAAGATGGCCAAGTTGACGGACCTGTCGACCCTGCTGCAGGTGTGGAAACCGTCCCGCCAGGTGTTCCTGTCCCTGAACGTCACCGTCAGCTTGTCGAGGACGGGCGTGGTGGTGTTCACTTGGCTCCCGATGCGCACGTGGACCCTGATGGAGACGTTGACGTCAGGGTCGATGCCGGACAGGTCCACCGACATGCCCTCGACCTCGTCAATGCCAGCGATGGGGTTCCCGCTGGGGTCGATGACTGAGACCGTCGACCAGGTGTCCTTGGGCAGCGTGCCCTCCATGTGGAGGATGTCCCACCTCTTGCCCTCGGGCAGGAGTATATGCTCCGTGATGAGGGAGCCTCGTGGGTGCTTCGGATAGCGTGCTGCCTTGGGCATGACGATGGCGATGTCATTGAAGAATGGACCACATTCTGCCAGGAAGTCCCTGTAGAAATCGGGTTCTGTTGGGAACTCCTCCCCGCCATAGGCTATCGCCAGACCTGGTACCCACGTGATATCGCTTCCGTGGTTGTAGACGATGTCGTCGTACCCGTCCTTATCGATATCCCCCACGTCCATCTCGTACCAGCTGGCTCCTTGGGTAAGGAACACCGACTCGTTAACATCCCACCCGGTCTCCGAGCCAGGGATTATGCGCATGTGAGATTCAGTGCCGAAGTACCCAAACATGAGGTCCATGAACCCGTCACCGTTGATGTCACCGGCGGCCACCTCACTGACGTTCCCCACTGGAAGGTCTAAGAAATGGTCCCTCTTAGTGTCGAAGTCCGGCCCGCCCAGGTAGATATTGACGTGGGTGCGAGACATTCCCCACCGTTGGAACTCGATGATGTCATCGTAACCGTCCCTGTCGAGGTCCACCACCTCAGGGTACCAGCCCACGACCTCGGCGTCCGGTGTGGAGTTGGGCCCATCAGGTCCTCCGAAGAATATGTAAGCACTTGCCCCTGCCGTATTCAGGACAGCGTCGTCGTAACCGTCACCGTTGATGTCGCCGGCCGCTGCGAACTGGGTCTGGATGCCGGTTATCGAGATGTTAACGTCCTTGATGAACACGCCATCGCCCTGGTTGAGCATGATGACGCTGCTGGATCCCCAGCCGCGGGGGACGGCTCCGGCGACGTCCTTCCAGCCGTCCCCGTCGAAGTCACCTGTGGCGAAGTCAAGGGCCGGGAGGTTGAGGGGTCCCCTGTTCTCCTCGGTGTAGATCCCGTTCTCGTTGCCCCAGTAGATGTCCCCCCACGTCCAGCCGTCGGAACAGACCAGGTCCAGGTAACCATCGGAGTTCATGTCGTCGACCTCGATGGCCCAGTAGTCCTTCTCTGTCGGCTCGACCCGGTAGCCGTAGCCATCGCTGGAGTTTCGGTAGAACATGTTGAGCCCCCTGTACCTCGGGACCGCTATGGCCGGGTAGATCTCGTAGTCGACCACGTCCAGCACCTTCTCCGCTACTCTCACGCGGGCGGTTCCACCTGAGACGTTGAGGCCTCCCCAGGACAGTAGCTTCCCGGTCCCCAGGAAATCGTCGTGCCACTCGTCCTCGCTGACGAAGTACACCGTCCAGGCCAGGAGCTTCGGGAAGTCGATGCCGTCGGAGTAGAGGTTGACCTGTATGCGTATCTCCGGATAAGCGGCTGGGTCGATGTGGTTGAGGGAGAGGTCGGTGCACTGGACCTTCCTGTGCTCCGGTATCGTCTCGTTGGCGAAGCCCGCCTGGCTGGGACCTGCGGTGGCGTCGAGCACCGAGACCTTCACGTAGCTCCCGCCCGGTGCGTCCACGTCCAGGAACACCAGGTCGTAGCGGTATCCGAGAGGACACCGTATCACCTCTGATGCTATCCATCCGTCCAGTTCACCCGACTTTAAGTGCACCTCGCCTCCCGACACCTCGACGTTGTACAACCCTCCCGGCGGGACGTACACGTGGCTAGCGTCGTCCAGGTTATCGGTCCAGGGCTGCCCCTCGGCCATCGGACCGACCGACCTGGCATCCTGATCGACCGTTCCCACGGCCGGCGCGTCCAGTGCGCCCAGCACAAGGACCGTCAGCAGCAGAACTAGCAGTCTCCTCCCTCTGAGGT
>CP070808.1:548010-551269 GCA_020343715.1 Thermoplasmata archaeon | reverse complement strand
TACTTCAGGTTCTTCGACGCGGCTGGCAACAACCAGACCTCGAAGACCTACTCGTACACCACGAAGATGAGGAACATCAACGAGGGCGTCTTCCAGCAGTTCGACTCATCGGTGCTGGAGGCCGAGGCTGGCCTGAACAAGTGGGAGTGGGACTTCGACTACAACGGGACCTTCAACGTGGACCGGACCGGGCAGGTGGTCAGGTATAGATGGTACGACCACGGCGATTACACAGTGATGCTGAAGGTCCACGACAAGGGTGGCAACATAACCAACCTGACGTTCCCCATCACCGTCATGGACAACAGCCCCACGGCGGGCATTGTGGAGATTGGCACCGTGGCCGAGGGCACCACCGTCGGTCTGGACGCCAGCTACTCCAGCTCATGGCCTGACGCCATAGTATCGTACGAATGGGACCTGACCTACGATGAGGTGACCTTCAACGCCGAGGCCACCGGCATCCTGTACAACCACACGCTGATGACCGACGGGACATTCAAGATAGGGCTCCGGGTCACCGATGACGATGGCTCGATAAGTATATCGGACATCGACATTATCGTCACCGACGGCAAGCCGAAGGTCGTCGTCGACTTCCCGAACAAGGTGGCGGAGGGCGTCGTATTCGCCTTCAACGCGACGGGCACCATCTCGTGGCCCGACAACCTGACCCACATCGAATGGGACCTGGACTACGACGGCAGCACCTTCGACAACGACACCACCGGCCTCTACATCAACCACTCGTACCTGGACGACGGCACGTACAGGTTCATGGCCCGGGCCCACGACATCGACGGCAGCATGACCACCCTGGTCGGCACCGTAACCGTCACCGACGTGGCTCCCGTCGCCAACATCACCGCCCTCGCCCAGGTCGACGAGGGCGCTGTCCTGGACCTGGACGGTACCGGCTCCACATCCTTCCCCGACGACATGGTCGCTTGGGAGTGGGACTTCCACTACGACGGGTCCTTCGACCTGGAGTCCACGGGGAACCTCACCAACGTTACGTACCTGGACAACGGGACGTACACCATCGCCCTGCGGGTGTGGGACGACGATGGCTCCTCCAACCTGATAACCCACGACATCCTCGTGCTGGACCTGCAGCCGACCGCGGAGATAGTCGCTCCCGCGGTCGTCAACGAGGGCGACATCATAACGTTCACCATGAACGCCAGCTCGTGGCCCGACGAGATCGTGCGGATGGACTGGGACTTCTACTACGACGGGTCCACCTTCCAAGGCGACGCATCCGGAGAGGGGGTCGAGTTCGAGTACACGGACAACGGGACGTACATCATCGCCATCCGAGTTGTCGACGACGACGGGTCGACCATCATAAGGACTGCGGAGATCACCGTCCTGGACCTGATGCCCACGGCGAACGCCACCCTCATCGGCGACTTCATCGAGGGCAACAAGATCATCCTGGACGGCCGGCCCTCCACATCGTACCCAGACGCGATCGTGTCGTGGGAGTGGGACATGGACTACGACGGCGAGACCTTCGAGACCCTGTACGCCAACGACGTGGACGAGCACATCTACATGGACCACGGCACCTACACCATCGCGCTGCGTGTCTACGACGACGACGGGAGCGTCGACATCTTCACCCGCACGGTGGAGATAACCGACATGGGACCCACGGCGGCCATCACCGTGGCCGTCCTGTTCCACTCTGAGGGCTCGCTGATAACCTTCAACGCGGGCTCGTCCACCTCGTACCCCGACGAGCTGGTCGCCTACCACTGGGACTGGGAGGACGACGGCGTCGTGGACGATACCACGACCGACGTGAACGGAAGGCACACCTTCACCAAGCCCGGCACCTACGTGGTCAGGCTCACGGTGGAGGACGACGACGGCACCACCGACAGCACCACCGTCACCGTCACCATCACCGACGTGGGCCCCACGGCCCGCCTGGAGGCGGACCCCACCCCCGAGGGCGAGCCGGTCCTGCTGGACGCCTCGGGCACCGAGGAGCCAGGGTCCGACTTCATCGCCTTCCGGTGGGACCTGGACGGGGACATGGTCTGGGACGTGGAGGACACCTGCTCGACCCTGATAAGGACCTGGGACGTCCCCGGAATGTACGACATCACGATGCAGGTGGAGGACGAGGACGGAAGCAAGTCCAGCAAGGGCATCACCCTGATCATCCAGGACGTGGCCCCCGTGGCCGACACGGGTGGCCCCTACGAGTTCTACGAGGGCGACGTCGTAACCCTGGACGCGTCCGGCTCCCACGAGCCTGGCGAGGACTTCACCACCTTCAAGTGGGACCTGGACGGCGACGGCGCCTTCGACGCCGAGGGCATGGAGCTGGAATGGACCTTCACGCTGGCTGGTGAGTACACCATCAAACTGCTTGTGGAGGACGAGGACGGGAGCACCGGAGAGGCCACCACGAGCCTTGTGGTCCTGAACAGGAACCCCGAGTTCACCCTGGTCCTGCCCGACGAGGTGGCCGAGAACGTCCCGGCCAACTTCAGCCTCGAGGGCCTGACCGACCCGGGCACCGTCGAGTTCCTGGTGACGTGGCACTTCGGTGACGGCGAGACGGCCGAGGGCGAATCGGTGCAGCACGTTTACCTGGAGCAGGGCGTGTACACCGGCAAGGTGGTCATCGAGGACAACGACGGCTACGTCCTCGAGGTGGACTTCCCACGGGCCTTAGACGTGGCCAACTCGGCCCCGGTGGTCGAGCTGAGCGTCACCGTGCTGAAGGCCACCGAGGACAGCCCGTTCACCATCTCCGTCTTCGGCCACGACACCGAGAACGACGTGGTCACCTACGACTTCAAGGGACCGGGAGGGAAGATCGACGAGCAGACGGGCGTGTTCAAGTGGACGCCCCTGGACGAGCACGTGGGCGACAACAAGTTCACCTTCATGGCCCTAGACGAGGATGGTGGTGTGGGCGAGTACGAGGCCATCGTCACCGTCGAGGACGTGGACAACGACTTCCTTGGCCTGCCCTTCGCCGTGGGCCTCGGCATCGTCATAGCGGTAATCGTGGCCTTCGTGCTGGCCTTCCTAATCCTCACCAAGCGCAAGCAGCAGGCAGAGGACGAGGTCATCGAGGCCGAGGCCAGTGTCGACCTCAAGGAGGAGGTCGCCGTGGACCTGGAGGACCTGGCCGCGGCCCCCACCGCCGGTGCGGTGGCCAAGGTCGCCCCTAAGCCCCCCAAGGTCGAGGAACCGCCGAAGAAGCGGCCCCCCGAGGGTCGCCCGCCGCCGAAGA
>CP070808.1:544647-547910 GCA_020343715.1 Thermoplasmata archaeon | reverse complement strand
GGTCCCCGGCGATGGCGAGAGGGCGGTGCACGTCCAGCTCCTTGACGGGGCCTCCTGGGTATCCGAGGTGGTCATAGCTGACACCGTACGCGTCGACACCATGGGCCCCGCCGGCTCGGTGCTCATCGAGGGGGGGGACGCCACCACCAGGTTCTACACCGTGGATCTGACCCTCCAAGCCACCGACGCCAGCGGCGTCGTGGACATGAGGCTCTCCTGGGATGGCGAGGTGTGGACAGACTGGGAGCCCTACAGGGCGTCCAAGACGATGTCCATGCCGGGGGAGGACGGGATGAAGACGGTGTACGTGGAGTTCCGCGACGCGTCGGGCAGGGTCTCCGAGGTCCCGGCCACCGACTCCATCGAGTACGAGAGGATAGGGAACCTCACCATCGCCCTGATGACGGTGGTCCTCATCGTGGCCGTCCTCGCTTCTTTGGCTTGGATGCGCAGGCGGCAGCGACCATCGGACTGATCCGATAATTCGACCCCTTCACCGCCGCGTTGCTAGGATTCCGGACTCTCAGGGAAAAAGCTAATCAATCGTCCGCTCAACGGCTCCCCGGGATCGGAAGTCGATAGCATGACCCAGGCGGACAAGAGGACGAGTGAGCCGAGAGACGGGATCGAGATAGGGCTGATACGCAAGGACGAAGGCGAGGTCGCCGGTTCGGTGGCCGCCAGGGCGTTCGCCCCCACACCCATGCCCTCGGTGACCATGCGTGGCTCCGAGGAGAAGCGCACCCGCCTGATGAAGAAGGCGATGAAGACCTTGGTCACCAACATGCCTGGGGAAGTCTACGTCGCCCGGTCCAACGGAGACGTGGTGGGCGTCATGAGGGCGGTGGAATCCCCTGAATGCCAGCCCTCTAGGGGCGTTGCGATGGTCAAGCCCCTGATGATGTACGCCCTCCTGGGCCGCAGCGCGAAGCGGGTGCTCCACTTCCGAGGCGAGTGGAGGAGGCGGGACCCCGGTGAGCCCCACCTGCACCTGGACCCCCTGGCCGTAGCGCCCGAGCACCAGGGGCAGGGGATAGGCAGCCAGCTCCTCGAGAGGTTCAGCCAGATCGCAGACGATAGGCGCATCGGTGCGTACCTGGAGACGGACGCGGAGGCCAACGTCAGGCTCTACGAACGGTTCGGCTTCCACGTCATGGAGACGAAGGAGATATTCGGCGTTACCAACTACTTCATGTGGCGCGAGCCCCGGGGCGGGTAGGTTACTCCTTCCCGTCCTTGCGCCATACCAGGCGGTCCCGCTTCCTGGGCAGGTACCAGCTCATGTACAGGACCGCCCCGATGATGGCGATCACGAGGATGGCGGCGATCATCCCCAGGGTCACCATCTGGGTGTCCCTCACCGTCACCAGGAGGTCAGAGGTGTCGCTATTGCCCTCGGCGTCGTACACGGTCAGGTCCACCTCTATGGTGCCCGGGTTGTTGAACGTGTACTCGACCCGCTCCCCCTCTAGCGTGACCAGCTCCCCGCCGTCGTTGAAGGTCCAGACCCACCTCACCACGGCGACGTTGTCCCTAGCCTCGGACCCGTCCAGGGTGACCCTCTCCCCCGAGCGGACCTCGTCAAGGTAGATTACTGGTGCCACCGGTGGCATGGTGTCCCGCACCGTCAGGTTGAGATGGGATATGCCGTGGTTCCCAGCAGCGTCCTCGACGGTGAGGGTAATCCGGTAGGCCCCGGGGATGCGGAACGTGAAGTCCTCCACCCTGTCGTACAGCCTTACAGTCCTACCGTCATACTCGAAGCTCCAGGTGTAGTTGGTGACCCTCACGTTGTCCCGAGAGCCCCCGGCGTTCAGCCTGAAGGTGGCGTCCATGTCGATGGTCCTGGCAGGGCCCGGGTCGGCCACCGGCGGCTCCGTGTCCCGGACGGTCAACTTGAACGAGTCGAAGCCCTCGTTCCCCTGCGCGTCGTAGACGCGGAGCTGGATAGTGTAGACGGCCGGCTCCTCGAAGACCCTCTCGACCCTGACCCCTCCCCACGAGTTGCCGAAGCCCATGTGCCGATAGGACCACTCGTAGCGCACGATGCCGATGTTGTCGGTGCAGTTGGAGCCGTCGAAGACTACGGTGTCACCCTGGTCCACGATCCTGTCGGGGCCGGCGAACGCGTAGGGCGGCTCCGTGTCCAGGACGTGCACCGTGATGGTGTCGGAGCCCTTGATGCCGTTGATGTCGGTGACCCATAGGGTGACCTCGTACTCCCCGGGCTCCCAGATGACGTAGTTGACCTCTGCACCGTCCAGCCAGACCTGCTCGCCGGCGTGGACCAACGTCCACTGGAACTCGGCGATGCCCTGGTTGTCCGTCGACCCGTTGTCGCTGAGGGTGAAGGTCTCCCCCATGCCCACGGTCAGGTCCTCGCCGGCCCTGGCAATGGGTCGGTCCCGGTCCCGGATGTCGATGAGCTCGATGATCGTGTCCTCGTTCCCCGCCGCATCCCGGACCGTCAGGTTGATCATGTGGACCTCCGCCACGTGGAACGTGAACTCGACGACGGGCCCGTACAGTACCACCTCGTCACCAGCGTGGGTGAAGGTCCAGGTCCAGTTCACCACCTCCACGTTGTCCGACGAGCCCCTGCCGTCCAGCGTGACAGGTTCGTGCTGGTACGTCATTAGTGGTAGCACGCCGATGTCGGCCCAGGGACGCTCCGTGTCCCGCACGTGGACCATCACGTGGTCCGTGTCCCAGTTGCCCGCCGCGTCGGTGACGTTCAGGACGACATGGTAGGTCCCCGCCATGTGGAAGTGGAACTCAGGCGTGGGGCCAAGGAGAGTGATGTTCTCGTCACCGTACCTGAACCTCCAGACGTAGCCCGTGATCTTGTCGTCGTCGGTGCTGTTGAGCCCGCTGAACCTGACCAGTGTCCTCTGGTCCACTGTCATGTCCTCCCCTGCATCGGCCTCGGGGGGCTCCGTGTCCTCCAGGGCCTCGAAGTGGACCAGTGGGTACCGGTCTCCGAGATACGGGGTGTCCCACACGTTACCTCTCACGGTGGCGTTGGGGAACTTGTCCTTGTAGTCGGACCACCAGTTACCCTCGTATTCGCGATACCACTTCTCGTTGGTGCCGCGGTCCCAGACCTGCCATCCGGTGCCGTTGTTGTCCTTGAAGCCGTTGTGGTGGAACAGGTTGGTGTTCGTCTTGCCCTCCAGGACCTCCACGGGCTCGTCGGGGACCTCAGGTAGGGTGGATCCGAAGCCCTGGAACCGCCAGCAGAAGAGGCACATCTGGGTGCAGTC
>CP070808.1:541265-544547 GCA_020343715.1 Thermoplasmata archaeon | reverse complement strand
GTGGGGTATCGTGATGGACCCACCCACCACCATGGCGATGGTGATGGCCTCGGTCATCTCCTTGGCGGACACTCCCTCCTGTATGCACCTGTCCACGTGGTAGCGCACGCAGTCGTCGCATCGGAGCACCAGGGAGGCCACTAGGCCCATCAGCTCCTTCGTGCGCGCGTCCAGTGCCCCCTCCTGGTAGACGTCGTTGTCGATGGCCATGAACCGCTTGAGGGACAGGTTGTCCTCGGAAAGGATGCGCTCGTTCATCTTCGCGCGGTACTGGTGCCATTCCTCGGGGTCGAACGCCATGGCCATCGCCTCGGAGGATGAATGGGCCATGGGTGGATAAGGATTTTGGGCGGTGGCCACCCATAGACAGGAGCGAATAACAAGACAGAAAGCTAATTGTAGCCACGAAGTCAGATAGTGACCAGTAGGTTTTCCGCCACTTGGGGGAAGTTCGATGGATACCGACAATAAGACCATTTTCCGTCCGCCGACCGCTAGGTCGTTGCTGATAGTCCTCGTCGTATTACAGCTGCTCCTGGTAGTCCCAGGGGCCAGCAGTGGCGCCGATGACCTGTATTGGGACAGCGAAGAGGTTGTGGCAAGTGCATTCAACCTTCTGAACGGCCAGCGCATCGCCGTCGATGGCGATGAGGTCTTCGTAGTGTACACCGAACAGCAGCACGGCTGGGAGTGTACGATGCTGAGATGGTACAACGGCACCGCCTGGTCCGACCCGATGTACGTGGCCGGGGACACCCGGAACGCGAACGAACCCGACATCGTGGCCCAGGACGGGGTGGCCCACATAGTCTACACGGACTACAATGACCGGGACGCCGATGTCGTCTACAGGACCTTCTCCAATGGAGCCTTCGGGAACACCGTGCAGGTGAGCAACCCCATAGCCTTTGCCACATCGCAGGACCCCGCCATCGCCATTGAGCCCGATGGGGACGTCCACGTGGTCTGGGAGGACCTTTCGGACGGTGATAGCGATATCCTGTACAGGGGCACCATTGCCCTGCGATGGGGAGCCATCCAGGATGTCACCCTTGGCACCGCGTCCGAGGTCGATCCAGATGTCGCCTACGGTGACCGGAAGATACACGTGGTCTACTCCGGAGATGTCCTCTCCGACTGGGACATCTACTACACCTACAACATGGGCACCGGATGGCAGAGGGGCATTGAGATATCCCATGACACCAGGAACGATATCCAGGGCCATCCATCCATGGCCCTCATGGGTACCAAGATCCAAGTGTCCTACGAACAGTTGGTCGGAATGTTCAACAGGATATACATCGTCACGTACGACGGCAGGTGGTCCCAAGGCACCCAGATCAGCTCCGGGACGGCCAACACCAACTATTATCTACCCCGGATCGACACCGAGGACGACAATACGGTCTTGGTGTACCGCAGCTTTCAGGGTGTCATCAGCAAGGCCCTTCTGAGGTACAACAACGGCACCGAGTGGGCGGACGAGATGGAGGTCTCCGGGGGCGATACGAGGATCAGCTTCCAGGACCCGGATGCGGTCCTGGTGGACGGGGATGCCCACGTCACCTGGTACGGGTCCTCGCTCGCTGGTTACTCGGTGTACTACAGGCGCACCCTGCCGGACACCACCCCTCCTCAGGCTAGGGTCGAGCCCATCGTGCCCTACTGGATGGACGGCGGGAGGATGCTCCTCGATTGGACCGCCACCGACGACAGGGACCTCTCCCAGGTGACGTTGCAGTTCCGGTACAGCACGGACAACGCCACCTGGGGCCGCTGGACGGTCGTCGGTGTGAGAGAGGGTCTCAACGGGACCTCCACCCAAGGGAGCATGTCCTTCACCCCCACCGATGGTGACGGCTTCTATGAGTTCAAGGCGTGGGCCCGGGACGCCGCCAACAACACGGAGCCCCCAACGACGTTGCCCGAGGCCATGGGGGGAATTGACACGGCCGACCCCACGGGTAGTATAGTCATCAACGGGGGTGACGAGTTCACCACCAACTCCACGGTCTCCCTGGCCCTAACCTTCGATGACACCACGTCGGGTGTGGCCAAGGTACGCTTCGCCGACGAGGCCATAGGTGGCGACGAGCCCTGGGAGAACCCCGTGAGCACGAAGGAATGGACCATCGGCACCGATGAGGGCGAGCACACCGTCGCCTACCAGATAATGGACCTGTCAGGCCGGTTGTCCAGGGAGTTTACCGACACCATCTACCTGGACATCGCCGACCCCTACGGAACCATCACCATGACCCTGGCCGAGGAGTGGACCACCACCCGGGAGGTCGGCCTCACCCTCACGTACGGTGACAGCGGCTCAGGGGTTTCAATGGTCCGCTTCGCTGACGAGGCCGTGGGTGGAGACGAGCCTTGGGAGAACCCGGTGGAGACCAGGATGTGGACCCTCCCCGAGGGCGAGGGCATGCACACCATCGCTTACCAGGTCCTGGACGCCGCTGGACGCACCTCGGAGGTGTACACCGTCAGCGTCGGCCTGGACACCGTGGCTCCCACGGGTTCCATCATAATCGGGGGGGTCGACACCGTCACCACCGAACGCACCGTGACCCTCACCCTAACCGCCGAGGACGAGACCTCGGGCGTGGCTGGGATCCGCGTCTTGAACGAGGCCGTGGGAGGAGACGAGCCATGGGAGAACCCCGTGGAGACCCTGGAGTGGGAGCTTACCGCGGGTTCGGGGGAGAAGACCGTCCGCTACCAGGTGGTGGACGAGGCGGGCCTCACTTCGCCCGTTTACACAGCCATCATAACCCTGGACGTGGACGTGCCGACGGGGACCATCGCCCTTACCACCGGTGCGCTCCTCATCAACACCGCCACCGTCTCCCTGGACCTGAGCTTCGCCGACGACACATCGGCCATCGCGGGAATCCGCATCCAGGAGGACGCCATCGGCGGTGACGAGCCTTGGGAGAATCCCGTGGAGAACATGGAGTTCACCCTCTCCACCGGCGACGGTGAGAAGACCATCTACTTCCAGATCGTCGATGCGGCGGGCCAGGAGTCCCAGGTGTACTCCGTCTCGGTCACCCTTGACACCTCCAACCCCTACGTGGAGAACACCGACCCCCTGCCCCTGGCAGAGAAGGTCCCCGTGAACCAGGTCATCACCGTCAGATTCTCGGAGATCATGGACCGCAACTCCGTCGAGAGGGCCTTCACCCTCTCGTTTCTGGATGGAGGGGTCCCCAACAACGTGGCCGGCACCTTCAACTGGAGTTCCGACGGAAAGTCGCTCACGTTCACACCCCT
>CP070808.1:537864-541165 GCA_020343715.1 Thermoplasmata archaeon | reverse complement strand
GTGGTGGTGGCCTCGACGGCCCGGGAGAGCACCCGTCGGTCCTCGCCTATCACCAGACCCTTCGTGTACAGGGAGCCCACGTCTATGCCTATCCTAGCCACGCCGGAACTCCCTCCTGGCCTGTATCATCTCAACGAAGGCCTCCACGCGGGTGCGGATCTGCTCCACGTCGCCCTCGTCGTACTCCGACTCGATCTTCAGCATGGGCACGCCCGCACGCCTCAGCGCCAGCTCCAGGCGGGTAGACTCCAGCAGCCCCAGGTGGCACCCGCGGAGGGCGTGGTAGATGACGCCCTCGACCCGGTGCTCCTCCACCATGTTGAGGAGCCTGCTCTCACGCTCGTCGTTGGGGGAGAAGCAGGGGCAGGTGCAGGGGAAGAAGTACCGCTCCGCCACGGCGCGGACCATGTCCCGTAGCGTGCCCTCGTCGGCCACCACCGGGTCGCCCAGGACCCTGTCGCCGGTGCACAGCTCGTCCAGCACGATGAGGCCCCCCGACTCCTCGATGATGTTGGGGACCTTCCAGTTGGGCCAAAGGATGGGCGACCCGCCCACCAGCACCCGGGCCTCGTCCCCGGTGCCCACGAACTCCCCCGCGGCCGCCTTCCGCTCCAGCTCGTCGCACAGGGCCTCGGTCTTCGTCGTCCACCGCTCGATGTCGTCCACCAGGGCCATCTGGGCCACCAGCAGGGCGTCGCGGCCCCAGATGGGCGACCGGTCGCCCCGGCGGAGCCGGTCCAGCCTCGCCAACGCGTGGTGGGCCCTGTTGTACACGTCGATGGCCTCCTTGAGGCGGGCGGTGGTCACCTCGGTGCCCGTGAGGCGGGACAGCTCCCGCATCATGTACAGCACCTCCTCGATCCACAGCTTGGCGGTGGTGTCCCCCGTCTTGACACGGGGCAGGTTCATCATGATGACGGGCAGGTAGTCCTCCAGGATCTCGCCCAGCTTCACCTTTCCGTCGCAGCTGGCTGGCGCGATGATGATGTCCGACTGGGCCATGTACAGGTCGGCGTCGGCCAGCTTCCCGCCTAGGGTGGACTTGACGCAGGGGCACAGGCCCGCGTCCCCCAGCAGCTCGTTGGCGGGGTGAACGCCGTGGTGCTGCCCCGAGCAAAGGCGTACCACCTCGGCCCCGGCGGCTCTGATTATCTCGGCGGGTGCGAACACGCACAGCGTCCCCACCACATGGCCCCCCTCGGCCTTGGCCCGCGTCAGCTCCTTCACCCGCGGCCCGTCGTAGCGGGCCACGTCCTCGAAGTACCTCATGCCATCGGCCCGGCCCTCCAGCTCCCGCAGCTTGTTCCGCTGCTCGGTGGACTGGCGCTCGTACTCCTCCACGGCCTTGGCGTGCATCTCCCGGTCGTCCGAGTCGTCCGTCTCCCTCACGTAGCGTCCGGGTGACTTCCAGCCCAGGGGGTGTTCTTCGGTCATGTGCCAACCTCCGCATCCTTGTCATTGCTCGATTGTGATTCCAGGACCTCGCCGTCCAGCTCCGGCGGGCACTGGTAGCGCCCCTCCCTCTCCTCGCGCCGCTCCGCGGGCGACATGGACCTCGCCAGCTCCCGTCCCATGTAGTTGAAGGACAGGGCCCCGGGCTCGGGGCAGGACTCGACGCAGCGCCCGCACATTATGCACTCGGGGGAGGTGACGTTCTCCCTCTCCATCTCTATGAAGATCTCCTCGATGTCCATGGGGCACACCCGCAGGCACACCCTGCACTTGGTGCACTTGGGAGGGTCCTTCCGGAGCCAGAAGAGGGACTGCCTGTTGAACAGCGCCAGGAAGCCTCCGATGGGGCATACGCGGCACCAGAACATACGAATGAAAAAGGTTGCCACCAGAAACAGCCCGAGCATGCCGATGGCAATCCATGGCAGCGAGGTGGCGAAGGGCTCTATGCCCAGCCCCTGCTGCAGCACCGTGAAGACCCCCTTCCCGGGACAGACCTGGCAGTAGGGCAGTGCCAGATCGTCGCCGAATATGGCCAGGCCCAAGGCGGGGATGCCGATGGATATGGCAACCAGCACCATCACGAAGAGGATGGCATACTTCAGGTGGTCCAGGATCGCCACCGCCCAGTAGGGCAATTCCCGGTACGGGAGGCCGACGAAGGCCCTGAACCGGGAGACCAGGTACTGGGCGAAGCCCAGGGGGCACAGCCATCCGCACCACCCCCTCCCGAGGACGATGGCCATCACCGCCGCCACCATCACCATGGGCAGCACCACCAGGTAGAAGGACCCCCAGCCCGAGGTCAGCCCCTCCTGCAGGTTGTAGAACCAGCAGTTGGTGGGCGCGTTGGCGATGTAGCGGCAGCTGGCGTTGGGGAGCAGCAGCCAGCGCATGGGCCCCAGCGTGCCGAAGTTGGGCACCCCCAGGAGCATTGAGTTGAGGAAGATGAAGGCGCCCGTCAGGAACATCACGCGGGTGGCGGAGATGGGCCGCTTGTAGAACTTGGTGCGCCACCAGACGCGGAAGCTCACCCGGTCCCACCCCCCTCGTCCTCATCGCCGCCGTCACCCAGGTCCACGGACCAACCGGGAACTCCGCCCAGTCCGGCCTCCCCACCGTCGGCGGGGCCGGTGACCATGGCCTTGGCCGCCTCCTCCCGGGCGATGGCGGCCTCCCTGGCCGCCTTGCGGTCCTTTGCCAGGATGCTCACCTCGATGAGGGCCACCAGGATGAGGAGCAGGAGGATGCCGGTGAGGAGCGCGCCCTGCAGGTCCCGCTCGCCCAGCACGTACGTGAACTCCCGGGTCTCCCCGTCGATGACGTAGATGTGGGGGTCCGAGTAGCCCGAGGTGAAGTCGCCCTTCCCCTGGTAGCCGCCCTGGGAGGCGACGATGTCGGTGCGTCCGTCACCGTCCACGTCGGCCAGGCTCATGCCGAATATGTCGGTCCCCAGCAGGTCAGACTCCCACTCCACGGTCCCCGAGGACGCGTCCAGGATGCGGATGTAGCCCGGCTGGTTGCCCACCACGATCTCCACCGAGCCGTCGCCGTCCACGTCGCCCACGGCGACGCCCCACGCCTTGGGACCGATGTTCCCCGTCGCCCACTGCTCTACGTACTGCTCGGATGCGGGGTCGTACTGGAACACGGCCACGTGGCCCTCGCGGTAGCGGTAGCCGGTGCCCACCACGATGTTGGGCCTCTCGTCCAGGTCCGTGTCGTACACGACCACGCCCTGCACGTCGCCGCCCAGGTCCTCCGACTCCCACTCCAGCTCCCCCGTGGCCGCGTCCAGGACCCTGAGGAAGCCCTGGCCCTCGATGTCGCCCAGGTTCACGCCGGACCC
>CP070808.1:534445-537764 GCA_020343715.1 Thermoplasmata archaeon | reverse complement strand
CGTCGGAGACCAGGTATATGAAACATAGGAGGAGGACCAGGGCACAAGCTCCCAAGATGATGGCGACGCTGCGCGGGCTCATCGCCTCTCTCATGCGCTATCCCTCAACCGGCGGAGGGCGCGGAAACGCGACCCTCGGGATATATTGGAGGCCGTGGGGTACAAGTAGTTTGTGGGATACCTGTTGACCGTCGCGTCCAGGCGGTCAGGTCACTTGTCGGTGCGATAGCCCCTGGTGTTCCAGGCTATCATGCCGCCCCTTAGGTTCTTGACGTCCTCGAAGCCCAGGCTCATGAGGTACGCGGCTGCCGTCATCGACCTGCCGCCCGCCCGGCAGATGGTGATGATCTCCGAGTGCTTGAAGGTGTTGACCTCGTCCATGCGCTCCTCCAGCTGTCCCAGGGGCAGGTGGTAGGCGCCCTCGATGTGGCCCAGGTGGCCCTTGAACTCCTCCTCCTCGCGCACGTCGAGGAGCAGGATGGGCAGCTTGCCGCGGTCGAAGCGCTCGTGGAGGGTGATGACGCCGATCTCCTTGGGCATGGCCTCGATGTCGGCGGAGTACGGCAGGCCGCTCCACGGCTTGCAGGCGTTCAGGTCGTCGGGCACCCGCTCCGCCACCGCCAGGGGCTCGCACAGGAAGTTGGACTCCAGGACCCTGTTGACCCAGCCCGGGGTGGGGGCCTGCTGGTCCTCCTGCCACCTGACGTAGGAGTACCGGTCCTTGTGCTCGAAGTGGGGGTTGTTCCTCCGCTCGTGGCCCAGGGAGGAGAAGTCCCTCCCCTGATAATCGTGGGAGGGGAAGAAGAGGGTGTTGTCGGGGAAGCTCTGGTAGACCCGGTGCAGGGTGTGCCAATGCTCGTCGGGGTCGCCTCCCGGCAGGTCCGACCTGCCCGCGCCACCGATGAAGAGCGCGTCGCCAACCATCAGCCGTCCTTCGACGATGAGGGTGATGGCGTCGGCGGCATGGCCGGGGGTGTAGATGATGTCGATGGGCATCTCGCCGAGGGTGAGGATGTCGCCATTGGTGACCCTGCGGTTGACGCACTTGGCCCTGGCCAGCTCGTGCATGATGTACTCGCAGCGCATCTTCTTGGCCAGCTCACGGCAGCCCGAGAAGTGGTCGGCGTGGGTGTGGGTGTCCACCGCCATGGTGACGCGAAGGCCCAGGGCGTGGAGGCGGGACACGTACGACTCGACCATGTCGTACAGGGGGTCGATGAGCATGGCCTCCCGGCTCTCCTCATCGGCCACCAGGTAGGTCCTGTGGTGTCCAGGGTTGAGCTGCTCGAACAACAACGGGTCGGGCCTCCAAGGTACCTTGTTCAGCCTCAAGAGCCGCTACCGTTTTTAAACCTATAGATGGGATTCTCACGATTGGTGAAATCACCGGGATTCGGGGTTTGCCAGCTCCGTTTTCACCAGGTGAAAGCAAGACCCAACTGTTAAATAGGGGAGGCCACCATCTTAGCCAGCGGGATGCGACATGAGGCTTAGAGCGCTACTGGCTACAATCTTGATGCTAGCTGTCGTGATGTCCCCTGCGGTCTTCGCGGAGGACACCGACGCGTACCATCTCATAATCACGTACCCGGACCTGGAGTACGATGTGGGTGAGGACGTCGATGTGACCGTCCACGTGTTCGAGAGGGCGAACTACGCGTCGGTGGACAACGTCACCCTGACCGTTGGCTCCTTCATGGACCTTCGGGAGGTGGACCTGGTCGAATCGGGCACCGGCAAGTGGACCGGCACCTTCACCATCGCCGAGGGCGACGTTACCGACATGTTCGGGACCCGGTTCATCGGACTGATGGCCACGGCCATGGTCAACGCCACCGAGGTGGAGTACGGCGAGGGGATGATAATGCTGCCGGCCTCGACGGAGGAGTCGGACCAGATCGTGATCACCGCTTCCCTCTCCCCGCCCGGGGTCTACATGGGACCCGGCGAGTCCAAGACGGTGACCTGGGAGATAAGGTACCAGAACCAGCTGGTGACCCCTGCCACCATCATGGGCTACGTGGACGAGGACGGTAGCCAGGACACCTTCAGCCCCATCCAGGACTCCACCGGCGTCTACTCGTACGAGTACACCATGCCCAACGGGCCCCGGAGCGCCGAGGTGGACCTGGAACTGGAGGTCACCTACGAGGCGGGCGCCACCACCCTCGAGTCCAACAGCGACGTCAACCTCTTCCTCAACTTCCTCCACGTGTGGGCGAAGAAGGAGGCCGTATCGGCCACCACCGCGTCCTTCGACCTGTTCGTCTCCAACAACACCGGCGCCGCCGTCGAGGCCGCTGCCATCACCGTGGACTTCTACTACGAGGACGACAACATGGACTTCCAGACGGGGTCCACCAACGGCACCACCGACGCGGACGGTCGGGCCAGCATCGTCCTGGCGTACAACGACCTGGGCGACCACGTGACCGACGTGGAGGTGAACGGCAAGGTCGTGGGCCAGGGCAAGGAGCAGTCCCTGGAGTTCGGGATCCGCGTGCGGGCTCCCACCGATGACCTTCCGGACCCCGACCCCTTCGGCCTGGACGTCATACCCGAGAAGGAGCTGTTCGAGTTCGACAAGGACGTCAACCTGCCGGCCACCGCGTACTGGGACGGCGAGCCCCACTCCTCGGGGACGATGTACTGGTACGCCTACACCAGCCACGCCGTGCTGAACAAGGGCGAGAAGGCCACCAACGTGGCTGGCGACTTCTCCATAGACTTCAGGACCCCGAAGGAGGGGACCATGGACCCGTCCTTCCTCTACGCCCACTTCGAGACCCCCATCGACGACGGGGGCGTCTACTACCACGAGGACACCGAGTACCTGGGCATCTCCTCGGTGGCCGACATGGTGGAGCCCGACAGCCCCTTCGATGCCCTCAAGCAGTTCAGGGACGAGGACGTGAAGGTCTCCGTCAGCAAGCTGGAGAAGAACAAGGACATCCCCGTCACCGTCAAGTACAGCGGGGCCGACCGGAACTGGATGGTCGCCGTGATGTACGGCATCGACCCCAACCCCAGCAACATGGGACTGGTCCCCATGTGGACGTACTGGACCACCTCCATGTGGACGGGCGCGTACGGTGACCTGGCCTCCTACGACGGCACCGAGTGGACCGCCAACATCTTCATACCCGAGAACCTGCCCAACAAGGACTACTACGTGGCGGGGCTAGCGGTGGACCAGCAGTTCCTCATGTCCAGCGCCTTGAGCGGCAACTTCGCCGACTTCATCAAGACCAACTACGTGTCCGGCCTGGAGATCGGACAGGCAGGCTCCAGCGGAGGAGACGGCGACGGCGGCCTGATG
>CP070808.1:530980-534345 GCA_020343715.1 Thermoplasmata archaeon | reverse complement strand
TCCGCGGGGGAGGAGGGCCTTGCCTTCGCGACGGCCGACGGGATGATGGAACTCGGTCTGACGACGGTCCTCGAGGAGCTCCTATACTCCATAGGTGAGGGTCCCCTCTACCTGTCCATCGACCTGGACGTGCTGGACCCCTCCCACGCCCCCGGTGTGCAGAACCCGGAGCCGTGGGGATTGTCACCTCTTGACATCCGTCGCGTCATAGACCGCGTGGCACCCAGGGTCGTAGGCCTCGATGTGATGGAGTGCGCACCCAGGTACGACGGGGGCCAGACGGCCCTGGTGGCGGCCAGGTTGCTCCGTCACGCCATCGGTGCGATATGGCAGGGCAGGGAAGGAAACCCAGCCCTGTCCAGGGCCTAGGTAAGGAGCATCATGGCCACTATGGCCACCGATGCCACGCCGAGCAGGACCAGCAGGAGGGCCAGGTTCTTCGTCGTAAGCTGGTCCTCGGGGTAGCCGTCCGCCCTCCCCTTCACGGCGTCGGCCGCCTTCTTGGCGGTCACGCGGGACACGACCGAGTGGACCATGTCGGAGGCCAGGACCCGCTTCCTCGCTACGATGAAGGGGACGAGCCACACTATGAGGAGGATCAGGGCAAGGTTGCCCAGCCACTCGGGTCCGTAGGGCGGAAGGGCGAATATCACACCGTTGAGCTCCTGGTTAACCACCAGGGCCACCGGGAGGAAGATGAAGGCGTCGAGGGCAAGGATGAAGGCCAGGACCAGGGGGAGCTTCAAGGAGCCCTCTCCCCGGAGGAAGACCCCCACCGAGAGGAAGGCCGTGATGATGGACAGGATGGCCACCATGAGGAGGTTGAGCTGCATCACCGTAACCAGGGCAGGGTCCTCCTCCTCCTCTTCCCCTCCCCCGTTGCCACCGTTGCCGTTGCCACCGTTGCCGTTGGTTCCGTCGTCGACGTAGTAGACGTAGTCCACCTGCAGGTCCCACGCGTTCCCCCCGTCCTCCTCGATGGGGATTGGACCCAGCATGGTGTCCCCTGCCTCGGTGCAGGCCACGGACACCCGCCACCGGGGAGAGCCCTCCTGGGTGAAGTGCAGCGATATGTCGAGCCGTCCCTGGTCGTCGGTGAAGCCGTTCAGGCTCTGGAAGAGGGCGGCGTCGTCCATGTTGGTGACGGTAAGGAGGAATTGGTCGGGCTCGGAGTTGATCTTGTCCTCCAGCACCGTGAGGTTGAACCAAGCATCCAGGACGGTCTCGCCCTCCAATATGAGGTCCCGGTTGGTGGTGGTCTGCTCCTCGGTGTACACGTCCTCGATGAGGTACGTCTCGCTGTGGGTGGCGGCCTGTGTGGAGGAAGCCAGGGCGAGCAAGGCCAAGGCTAGCAGGAGCGGTATCACCTTGAGCCTGAAGCCTGGGGCCATGGGAATGGGAACATTGCGCGTCCAGATATTGTTTTCCCTTGCGTCGGGGAGGTGGTGGTCCCTCACCGTGCGGCCACCAGGCCGTATATGATGAAGAGGGCGAGGCCTGCACCGGACAGCGCCGCCAGGAGGTGCACGGTCAGGGGCCATAGCAGCTCACCCCGCACGGAGGCCCATCCCTCGCCCCAGAGCACCGCGACGACACCGGCCAGGGCCACCAGGCCGAGGATGGACAGGGCCACCGCGCGTCTAGCGCTCCCCCGGACGCTGAATCGGCCCGCCACGGCGGCCAGCGCCAGGGACGCGATGCCCAGGCTCAGGAGGATCACCGCGATGGCCGTCGTGGTCGTGGATATCACAGTCCCAACCTCCCCGGGGCCCTGCGCTCCCTTCTCTTGTCCTCGGACGGCTCCTCGAGGCCCAGGGCACGGAAGACCACCTCCACCAGGTCGACGACCTCCAGGCCCCCCTCGCGGGCCGCCGATGCGTCGCCGATGTTCGTCTCGCACCAGGGACATGCCGTGACCAGCGTGCCCACATCCGCGTCGGCGGCCAGGTCGACGACACGACCACCGATGCCCAGGGCCTGGTCGGGGAAGGCGGTCTTCAGACCGCCTCCCGAGCCACAGCAGAGGCTCTCGACCCGGTTGCGGTCCAGCTCCACCATCTGCTCCACGCAGGCGGTCAGCACCCTCCTGGGCGGCTCGAACACCCCGTCGATGCGCCCCAGATGGCAGGGATCGTACCAAGCGAACCTCCCCGGGAGCTTTCCTGTGACCTTCAACCTGCCCGCCTCCAGCTCCCTGTCCAGGAGCTCGGTGAGGTGCAGCACCTCCACGCCGACGTCGTGTCCCGAGCCGGGGTAGTACTCCCGGAAGGCAGACGAGCAACCGGGGCAAGCTGTGATGATCATCTTGGCCCCAGTGCTGGCGATCCGACCCACGACATCGTTGGCCAGCTCGTCGAAGGTACCATCGAGGCCGAGGCGGGCGGCCGTCGAGCCGCAACAGGGCTCGTCCACGCCCAGGTACGCCACGTCGAGGCCCAGGGCCCTTAGCACGGTCACTGTCCTTTGGGCCACCTGGGGATGCACGAAGCTGTCAGAGCAACCGGCGAAGTAGAGCACCTCGCCCTCCTTGGGCAGGTCCAGGCCCTCGGCCCACCTGGCCCTGTCCCTGCGTGGCGACAGGTAGGGGTTACCGTAGTTGTCCAGGGAGCGGACCAGGACCTCGTGGTCCTCCATGGGTCCACAGTCCGACCTTGCAAGCCACCGTCGCATGGCCTCGTTGTGCGCCAGGTAGTCGATGTCCACGTGGCAGACCTGGGAGCAACGTCCACACGAGGTGCACTCGTAGACTCCACGGACGAAGGCCTCGGGAACGACCACTCCCCTCTTGGGGCTCCACTGTTCCACCAGGTCACGGAGCATCCTTATCTTGCCCCTGGGAGTGGAGGACTCCCAGCCCACCTGCCTGGCCGTGGGGCACTCGGCGGAGCAGTAGTTGCAGTGGATGCAGGCCCATAGCTCGTCGGCGAAGGGTGGCGGACGCTCCTTGGCTACCCTTCCGGTGGGCCCGGCCTTGCGAGGGCTCGGTGTGGCCTTCGCCTTGGCCTTCGTGTCCCGTCCGCTGGTCCCTGCCGACTGCACCCTCTTCATCTCTCCTCTTCCTCGGTCGTGCCATCCTCGTTGGGCGAGGGAGGTGGCGCGTCCTTCGCGTCCTCCTCCCTCTCCTCCTCCACGATCTCGGCCTGTTGGTCGGTCCCCGACACAGCGCGGGGGTCGGACCTCCTGACCCTCCTCTCGTCGGCCAGGAGGGCGTGGACCATTGAGATGGTCTTGGTGCCCATGCTCATCAGCCCGGCGGGTATCGCCAGGTCGAACTTGGAGACGGCGTGGACCAGCTTGCCAGGGTTCATGATGTCCTTGGGGTCCATGGCCCTCTTGACGGCCCGCATGGCGTCCAGGGCGCCGTC
>CP070808.1:527481-530880 GCA_020343715.1 Thermoplasmata archaeon | reverse complement strand
TCACCAGCAGCATCAAGGGCGAGGGCAGGGACCCCCACGCCTACGAGGTCTACAGGGAGACGTCCATCGTAATGGTGGCCGGCATCGGCGCCCTGCTGCTGGGTGTTTATGGAATGTGGAACATCGCCGTCCACGACCGCTACCGATGGTTCACCAGCGCCTCCTTCTTCCTGGCCGCGGTTCTGTTCATTGGTGGCTGCTACCACTACGGTATGGAGATGCCCACCGCCATGTGGTCCGATGCGTCCTCGGGCGACGCCCACACCTTCGGGTCCCTCTTCTCGCCCTACATCGACCCCGAGGGCGGGGAGCCCGGCTACTACTTCGAGTTCGACGGTGGTTACCCGTCGGACGAGCCCACACTGGGCGAGCAGCTCCAGTACGGGCCCAAGGCCGGTTGGTGGATGGCGGGGGCCGCGGGGATCTTCGCCCTCATCACGTCGGCCGTGCTCGTGGCCGCCCCATCGCTGGAGCGGGAGAAGGGCGAGGCCTCTGAGACGTACGAGGTGGTAAGGTACGTGCCCATCCCCACGGTCACCAACGTGAAGCGGAGGCGCAGGTACCCAAAGAGGATGCCCGCGATATCCAGAAACTCGCCAGGCTACAAGCGTCAGAAGCGTTGAGCGGTCGGGGGGCTCACCAGTTGGAGAGCCAGGGCTTGTAGTAGACCCGCTTCATAACCACGGGCTCCAGGGGCTTGTCGTTGGAGTCCCGGGGCAGCTCGCTGATCTTGACGGCCACGTCCATCCCCGAGGTGACCTTCCCGAAGACGGCGTGCTGGCCGTCCAGGTGGTTTGAGCCCTCGGGATTGACCACGATGAAGAACTGGGACCCGCCCGTGTTGGGTCCGCTGTTGGCCATCGATAGCACGCCGTAGTTGTGCTTCAGGGCCAGGGCCGATTCCTCGTCGGGTATCTCGTACCCGGGTCCCCCCGTGCCGTCGCCCTTGGGGTCGCCGCCCTGGATCATGAACTCGGGGATGACCCGGTGGAAGGTGAGGCCGTCGTAGAACCCGTCCTCCATGAGCTTCTCGAAGTTGCCCGCGGTGTCAGGGGTCCTGTCGAGGAACAGCTCGCACTCGATGTCCCCGTAGTTCGTCTCGATGACCATGGTCCTGGGCTTGAGGTAGAGGTAGCCCAGCACCGAGGCGGCCACGATGATGGCCACGATGACGGTTGCGATGACGACGAGCTTCATCTGCTTGACCTTGCGGGACCTCTCGGCGGCCTGCATGCGCTCGGCCCTGCGCTTGCTGACCCGGCGGCCCGAGTCGGTCTTCCTCGCCTTGGTGTCGCCCTTGCCCTTCCGCTCCTCGGACGTCTCCTCTATGGCGGTCTCCAGCTCCTCGACGGGGTCGGACCTGTTCTTCCTTCTCTTGGCCATGGATGAGTGCCCCCAGGGGTCTCCACCGCGATTGAGGGGCACTGATAAAACAGTTTCGGCCCAAGGTGCCTGGGGCCATATCTACTAATATCGGGCATATCCATCACCGGACGGGTGTAGCCACGGCCAGGAAACGCAAGGGGAAGGACCTGGTGAACAGGCTGGCGGTCATCGTTGGCGAGGACCGCGTCACCGACGACGACCTGGAGAGGGAGCTCTACTCCCAGGAGGTTGCCAACCTACCCCCCGAGGTGGTGTACGTCTTCAACGTGCGACCCGACGTGGTCGTGAGGCCCTCCTCCACCCCCGAGGTGGTCAACGTGGTTGCCCTGGCGCAGGAGCTGGAGATTCCCATCACCCCGCGGGGAGCGGGGACATTGGGACTGGGGGGCTCCATGCCCAGCAAGGGCGGCATCATGCTGGACCTCTCGACCATGAACAGGATCATCGATGTGGACCCCGACACCCTCTCGGCAACCGTGGAGGCGGGGGTCACCTGGGAGGAGCTTCGCGATGCGGCCCGGGCCAAGGGACTCCGTGTGGGCGCGTATCCCTCCTCGGCCCTATCGGCGACCGTCGGTGGGTGGCTCAGCGGCGGCGGCGTTGGCATCGGCTCATACAAGTACGGGCCCGCCGCCGACCAGGTCCGATGGCTGGAGGTTGTCCTGGCAGATGGCCGCGTGGTGGAGTCGGGGTTCCGCGGGGTCATGGACAACGCCTCGGGCTACTCCCTGACCAACATGTTCGTGGGCGCCGAGGGGACCCTGGGCGTCATCACCAGGGCGACCATCAAGCTCCGGCCCCGGCCGGGGGACGTGGTGCCATCCGCCTACGCATTCAAGGGCATGAAGGAGGCGTCCCGGGCAATCCTGGCCCTGACCCGCTCCCCGGTGGTGCCCTACAGCATCTCCTTCGTGGACGGCAACCACCTGGCCAACCTGGAGGAGCTGGGGATGGAGGTCCCCGACGCCGCCGGTGCCGTGGTGACGGTGGCCCTGGAAGGGCATATGGACGAGATAGCCGTGACCGACGCCGAGACGGAGGCCGCGATGGGGTCCGCCGGCGGCAGGCGCCTCTCCGACGAGGAGGCGGCCGAGTCTTGGGAGAACCGCTCGTACGAGTTCCGGGTCAAGCGCCTCGGGCCCGGCCTGGTCCCCGGCTCCGTCTTCGTGCCCACGGCGAGGCTAGAGGAGGCCGTCGAGAAGGTCTACCACGCCATCGAGGACCTGGGGATGAAGGCGGGGATCACAGGGCTCGTGGCGGACCGCAACACCGTGGACATCCTCCCCTATTACATCGTCGATGACCGGAAGATGCTCAAGAACATAGCGGTGATGAGCTTCGTGAAGAGGCTTACGGACATCGCCCTGGCCCACGGCGGGAGGCCCGTGGGGGTGGGGATGTGGTTCGCCCAGAACCTGGGCCGCGTCCACGGCGAGGGCGCCGAGGTGATGCGCGCGATGAAGGCCGCCCTCGACCCCAACGACATCATGAACCCGGGCAAGGTGGTCAAGATGGGCACCCGCTTCGACCTGGCGATCCCCACCACCGCCGCAGGGCTGGGGATGGACTTCCTGAGCGCCCTCAAGAAGGTGCTGCCCCCCGATACCGAGGAGGGTGAGCTGGGGGGTCCCGGGGGCCAGGGATGGCGCGAGGGGATGACCGAGGGCGACGAGATCGAGTGGGTCCACGGCAAGCGGGAGAAGGAGGGGGGTGCCAAGGGCAGGAAGGGGGGTCGCTGACCTTGGCCGCCGACGTGCCCTTCGCCCGGGAGTTGGACACCTGCCTGAGGTGCGGTTATTGCAGGGCCGTCTGCCCCACGTGGAGGGAGGTGGGGTGGGAGTCGGCCTCCCCCCGGGGCAAGGCCTTCTGGTTGAGGCGGATGGCTCGCCAGACCCCCTTGGACAGGATGATGGGCCTGGGCGCCGAGGTCACCGACCGGTTCTTCGAGCACTTCTACTACTGCACCATGTGCGGCGAGTGCGACCGGTCCTGCCCCCACGACAACGTGGGCCT
>CP070808.1:523970-527381 GCA_020343715.1 Thermoplasmata archaeon | reverse complement strand
GTCGGGTCCCAGCTTGTTGACGGTGTCGTTGTTCACGTCCTGGTAGATACGGACGGTGACCAGGTTCATCGCCACCACGCCCAGCTTCCGGATGACGATGGAGTTGATTCGGATGGACTGGCCCTCGGCGTTGAAGGTCAGCTTCAGGACGGGCACGTTCTGGGACGAGTCCACAAGGGGGTCCGGTATCAGGCTCTGACCGTACACGTACAGCTGGCCGTTGACCGTCCTCCAGTAGGACCAGGCGGGCATGTCCCCGCCGCCGTAGGGCTGCACGGTGATGGGAGAGGTGGTGATGCCACCGCGCACGTCCATGTCCGCCGCCAGCGGTATGCCGGTGCGGATGGTCTTGCCCTCGGTGTTGTGGTCGAGCCACAGGCGGCAGTTGATGTAGATGTAGCCGTAGAAGTTGGAGTCCACGGGCACCGTCCACATGGGTGAGAGGGCCGGGACCTGGGAGAAGGTTACGGTGTTGTCCGCCGCGAAGGTCAGCGTCTGGCTGAACGCCGGGGTGGCGGGATATCCCGAGACCACATAGATCTGCACGGCGGTGACCTCGTCGTAGGCCACCGAGCCCTCGAGGGTCAGCTTGATGGACCAGAACTCGATTGGCTCACCGTAGCAGCGGAATAGCCACTGCCTCTGGAAGCTCTCGCCGCCCGCCCGGGTGGGCAGGGACGTGGTGCCCCGCAGGTCGATGGTCACACTGCCGGCTGAGGCCAGGGTGCGGATGGCCGGCGGCGGGGGCAGGGGTCCGGTGGCGGGCAGGGTGACCTGGGGCGTCTGGGGGTTGATGCCGTCGCCCGAGACCGCCGTGATGGCGAAAGTCTCGGTGGCGTCGTCCATCTGGACGCCCACCGTGTCACCGTTGTTGCCCTGGATGTTGAGGTAGACGTAGATCCCGCGGTAGGCCCATGTCTTGTCGATGAGCCATCCTCCGATGGGGGCGTTGATCTCGCAACGTCTTGTCCCCAGGTCGAAGGGCAGGTTGCCGGTGAGCACGTTGTTCCAGTGGTCCTTGAGGTACATCGTCACCTGGTCCGGTGCGATGGTGCCCAGGAGGGTGATGTTGATTTGGTGGAGGTCCACCGACTCGCCCGTGGCCTGGTAACGCAGCTCGATCATCCTGACGTCGTTGGTGTTCGTCAGGATGCGCGAGGGGTGGCGCTGGTAGCCCCAGACCTTGAACACGCCCTTGATGGTCAGGATGGAGCTGTCCATGGGGAAGCTGCCGATGGGCAGGATGCGGACGGGGGTGGAGACGCCCACCGCCGTCACCGCCGTCTGGGACTCGATGCGCACGCCGATGGAGCGGCCCTCGGTCCCACTGGCCACGGAGATGACCACCCACACGTAAGTGGGCTCGTCCTCGATGGCCGTGAACAGCGGGGACCCCACGAAGTCGCGGACGTGGGTGCCACCTCCGGGGTGTCCCCAGCCGGGCAGGGCGTAGTCGGTCCCGGTGTTCAAGACGCCGTCGCGGTCCCTGTCCCAGTAGCAGTAGAACCACACGTCGTCGTCGTCGATGGTCCCCAGCTTGCTGACGCGGATCTGGTTGACGTTGATGGACTCGCCGTTGGCCAGGAACTCCAGCTTGAGGAACACCTTGTTGACCTCGCCCGACTTGAGCAGGGCGGGGGCCTCGTCGGTGCTCACCATGCGGATGGAGCTGAACGAGGTGGACACCGTCACGGTGATGCTGGCGGTGGCACTCCGGGCCGAGTCGTCGGTGGCGGTGATCTGGAAGGTGTAGTCGCCGGGGGTGACCAGGGTGGAGACCTTGAGCAGCCCCGTCATGAACACCCCGTCGCCACGGTTGTCGGTGAGCCACGTGGTGCCCGCCCCGAAGTTGGTGACGGTGAAGGTCCCGTCTCCGTTGTCAGTCGAGGTAAGGTCAACGGAGACGCTGCCCGTGGGCGGCAGGTCGCCGTCGATGTCCTTGCAGACCGCGTAGACGCGCCAGGTGGTGTAATCGTTGTTGGGCAGGACGTCCAGGCCCGCTTGGGTCGTGTCCGCCCAGGCGTAGGCGATGATGGGGTCGTGGTTGCCGCCCGAGGACACGCCCCGCTGCACCACGGTGTAGAACAGGAGGCTGTTGGATGTCTGGTCGACGATCTTCACGTCGATCTTGGAGGAGGTGGAGATGGTCCCGATGAAGTCCATGGACCAGGTCTCGCCCGGGTCCATGACTGTGTCGCCACCGAGCCCGTCGGAGATCTTGAACTCCTGGGGGGTGTCGTCGATGCTAATCAGGATGTAGGTCTCGCCCTCCCGCAGGGGCTCGCCGCCCGTATGCTGCAGGTAGATGGTTCCATCCACGGCCGAGGTCCGCTCCAGCATGGGGACGATGTCCGCCTGGATGGACGCCTCGGGTCCGGGGATCTGGTAGACGAATCCCAGCACCACCGAGAACAACGCCACGGTGATGACAAGGATGAGGAGGTTTCCCACGACTTCGGAGACTGCTTCGTCTCCCTCCTTTCTCCAAATCATATTATACCCTCGCCTAGCCTGAATTCAGGTTGGTCCCCCGTGGTCATGTCCGTATTTATACTTTCTTGCGTACTTCTCACGCGCGCGAAAAAAAATTTTAGGGCCGCTACACGAACGGATGTGTGCGAATATAAAAAATTCTCATCTCATGAGAACCCCCTTATTCCCATACCACGCCCATAATCCGAGCTCTGGACGTGGGGATCGCTGGGGATCACACGGGCCACGGAGGGTCAGTACGCTCCTCTGAGAATGTCCCTGTTGATGAAGACGCCAGTCGGGGTGACCGCGAGCATGTTCTTGCCCACGCCGGCCACGTCGCCGTTCACATCGCGGGATACGGACTTGAGCTCGTTCGCGATCCGGCGCATGGCGGTGTCGTCGGTGGAGAGGGCGGATATGTCGACAAGCACCATGTTGCCGTCGTAGACCTCGTCGATGACGGGGCCCAGGTCCTCGAAGGTGGTCACCTCTGCGACCCGCAGCTCCATGCCTCCGGCCCCTCCCTCCAGGTCGAGGCCGTCGATGTCGATGTCGCCCAGGTCGATGAACTTCTCGCTTTCTGGAACCGGCTGCGGTTCGGTCTTCAGCCGCTTGAGGAGACCCTTCTTCATACCCTACCCTCCAGGGATGTTAACCATAATCCATTCGGGACTAATAAGGTTTCGGACAGGTCCATGCCACGCCCCCCGGCGCCCGCGGGCCGCGGGCCGGTCAAGAGATATATACCCTAGGGCCTATCGGGGGACCGGAGGATGAGGAAGTGAGGTTCGAGCTCCGTGGCGCCATCGTTTTCTCCGGCGACCTGGGGCCTGCGGCCGAGGCGCTGGCGGGCTACCTGGAGGAGATTCAGGCAGGCCCCCTACAGAGGGGCGTGCCCGAGGGCGAGGAGGGCCCCCGGGTGGAGGGGCACACCGT
>CP070808.1:520411-523870 GCA_020343715.1 Thermoplasmata archaeon | reverse complement strand
TCGAAGGGGTACTCGATGTTCTCGTAGGGCGACGTTGTGGTCTTCGCCCCGATGGGCGTCGTGGGCGACAGCTGTCCCCCCGTCATGCCGTAGATGAAGTTGTTGATGAGGAACACGGAAAGGCCGATGTTGCGCCGGGCGGCGTGTATCAGGTGGTTCCCGCCTATACCGGCCAGGTCCCCGTCGCCCGCGATGACGACGACGTGCTTGTCGGGTCGCATGACCTTGACCCCGGTGGCGAAGGCGATGGCCCTGCCGTGGGTGGTGTGGAGTGTGTCACCTTTGAGGTAGGGGGAGGGTATCCAAGAGGAGCAGCCGATGCCGGTGACGGATATCAGGTCCTCCGACCTGATGCCCAGCTCGTCCATGGCGTGGGCGTACCCGTTCAGGACCGTCCCACAACCGCAGCCCTCGCAGAACACGGTGGGAAGCGTCTCCTGGCGGAGGTAGGGCATGAGCCTGTGAGCGTACCTCTCCTCCATCTCGTCAAACTCGTCCTCCCATCCCATCACTTGCCACCCCCTTCGATGGCGGTGGCGACCTCGGACACGGTGTGGGGCACCCCGCCTATCTTGGATATCGGGACAACCTCGCAGTCCACGTACCGCTCCACCTCGCGGTTCACCTGGCCAAGATTCATCTCCGGCACGTAGATGCGGTCTACCTTGCTGCCCAGTCGCTCCACGGCCTTGACGGGGAAGGGCCATATGCCGATCAGGCGCATGAACCCCACCTTTTGGCCCGCTTTCCGGGCCTTAAGGACACCACCGAGGGCAGGGCGTGCCGACGCTCCGTACGAGAGCACGGCCACGTCAGCGTCGTCGGTGAAGCGCTCCTCCACCCTCTCCAGCTTGTCCCGGTCGTCCTCGATCTTCGACACTAGCCGCCGGACGAGGCGGTCGTGGACATCTTGGGAGCTGACGTCTCGCATTCCCGTCTCCTTGTGGGTCGAGCCCGTCACGTGGATGAACTGGTCGCTGCCGAACTGGATCATCGGTGGCACCGTCTCGCCGCCGAAGACCAGGTCCCCGGGCTCCCCGAGCCTGCGCTCCTCCACCTCCACGTCCTTGGCGTGGGGCATGTCGATGCGCTCCCTTAGGTGCCCTATCTGACCGTCCATTAGGAGGATGGCGGGGTTGCGGTAGCGCTCGGCCAGGTTGAAGCAGTCCACCGTGAGCTCCAGGCACTCCTGGACGGTGCTGGGCGCCAGGGCGATCATCTCGTGGTCTCCGTGGGTGCCCCATCGGGCCTGCATCATGTCCCCCTGGGCGGGCATGGTCGCCTGCCCCGTGGAGGGACCTGACCTCTGCACGTCGACGATGACGCACGGGGTCTCGGTCATGCAGGCGTAGCCGATGGACTCCTGCATCAGCGAGAAGCCAGGGCCCGAGGTGGCGGTCATCGCCTTCGCCCCGGCCCACACGGCCCCGATGACGGCGGATATGGAGGCGATCTCGTCCTCCATCTGGATGTAGTAGCCGTCCACCTGGGGCAGCGCCCGGGATATCACCTCGGCCACCTCGCTGGCGGGGGTGATGGGGTAGCCTCCGAAGAAGTCGCAGCCGGCATATACTGCACCCAGGGCGGCCGCCTCGTCGCCGAGCATGAACCTGCTGGTGCCCTCCCACTGCTTCAGGTACCTGGCGCGGAGGTCCTCCTTCGCCCCTTTGGTCATGTGTGTCCCTCACTCGTTGACTATCATGATGGCGAACTCGGGGCAGAGGAGTTCGCACAGCCGACATCCGACGCACTCGTCCTCCTGCGTGGCCTCAGGGACGTAGTAACCCTTCCTGTTTATCCTGTCGGAGGTCTCTAGGACCTTCATGGGACAGAAGGACTCGCATATACCGCATCCCTTGCAGAGTTCCTCGTCGATTTCTATCATGGGGCACACTATCCAGAACCGCCAGGTGGGTCCGTCGGCTAATGACGATGGCCGGTAATAAATCTATTCAGGTAGACCCTTTTTCTACCGTGGACCCCATGGACCGCACCGATATCTGGCCCGACCGTCCTGCGCGGTGTAAATGTATAAATCCCAAGGACGCACCATAACGGACGGACGGTGTGAGGCAAGGGAGGCAGCGGACGATGCTCGACTTCAACTTCTCGCAGGAGCAGGAGATGGTACGCAAGACGGTGAGGGAGTACGCCCAGGCGGAGCTTGCCCCCATAGTGGAGGACCTGGACAAGCTGGGCTCTATACCGCCCAACATCATCGCCGAGCTGGCGGAGATCGGACTGCTGGGCGTGACCACCCAGGTGGAGTACGGGGGCATCGACGCGGACCCGGTGATGGCAGGCATAATCGCCGAGGAGCTGGCCCGTGGCGACATCACGTGCTCGATCCCCACCTTCTACCTGGTGTCCGCCGCTTGGGCCGACATCCTGGAGCGGTACGGCACCGATGCCGCCAAGCGGGCCATCCTGCCCAACGTGTGCAACGGCACGGCGTTCCTGGGCATCGCCGCCACCGAGCCCGACGTGGGCTCCGACCTGGGGAACATGAGGACCGTCGCACGCAAGGAGGGCGACTCTTTTATCCTCAACGGGGAGAAGATGTTCATAAGCGGCGTCAAGGAGGTGTGCGAGACCCTTCCCAACGGTGGAGGCTACGTGCTCCTTGCGAAGACCACCCCAGAGAAGGGGACCCGGGGCATCAGCCTGTTCTACGTGCCCCTTCGGGACGAAAGCGGCCCAACCCCCGGTGTCTCCCACAACGTGTTGGACGACTGGGGCAGGAAGGGCATCTCCGCGGGGGGCTTCGCCATGGAGGACGTGGAGATCCCCGCCGATTACCTCATAGGGGAGTACGACAGGGGGTTCTACCTCACCATGGAGGGCTTCGACTACGCCAGGGCCATCATAGGCCTGGTGTGCTGCGGCGTGGCCCAGTCCTGCATGGAGCAGGCGATGGAGTACATCAAGATGAGGTCCACCTTCGGCACCCCCATCGCCAAGTACCAGGGCGTTCAGTTCAAGCTGGCCGAGAACTGGACGAAGATCGAGGCGATGCGCCTGCTGGCCTACAGGGCCCTCTGGACCTACTCCCGCGCCCTGGCCGGCGAGGACGTGGGACGCTTCGAGGTCACCCAGGCCTGTGCCGAGGCCAAGCTGATGGCGCCCATGATGGCCTTCGAGGCGGTCAACGACGCCATCCAGTGGTACGGGGCATTCGGCTACACGAAGGAGTGTCCGCTGACCTACGCCCTGGAGGGAGTCCGCAGCTACTACTGGGCCGAGGGCGCGGCGGAGATCATGCGCATCATCGTGGCAAGGGAGCTCCTCGGGAAGGAGTACGTCGCGTACCGTTGAACGCCTGGGGGCGCAAGGATAATATAGTCATCGGGTCACCTCCGACCCCGTGCACGACGTGGCGGTGGTGGGGGCCGGACCCGGTGGAGGCATGACCGCATGGAAGCTCGCCGAGGCCGGCCTGGACGTGGTGGTCCTGGAACG
>CP070808.1:516825-520311 GCA_020343715.1 Thermoplasmata archaeon | reverse complement strand
CGCCCAACGCCCGGTCGGGGGAGTACACCTTCACCGTCCAGATCTACACCCGTGAGTACCTGCGGGAGATGACGGTGACCGTATACGTGGAGGAGGTCTACGATGCCTCCCACGTGCTCCTCGGGAGCGGGTCGGCGGTGTACCCCGGCGACTCGACCAGGTACAGCCTGGGAGTCACCAGCCTGTGCAACCTGCCGACCGATTTCACGATAGAGCTGAACGGCGAACCTCTGGACTGGGTCGTGGTGTACGACCCGGAGAGCGCGCGGCTGGACCCCTTCAAGGAGCAGCAGTTCGACGTGATGGTCACCATGCCCAAGACCACGCCATCCTCCTTCTACCACCTGCAGCTGGTCCTCTCCTACGGACCCATCGTGGACACCTACAACATGACCCTCTACGTCATGGACACCGGGACCGGTGGTGGTGGCGGAGGAGGAGGGGACGGAGGGGATAGCGGCGACTTCGTCTTCCTCATGAGGGACGTTCTGAACGTGCTCGTGGTCATCGCGATAGTGATCGTCCTGGTGGCGATACTGGTCAGGAGGGGCAAGGATACCCAGCTGGAGTTCGAGGGCCCTGGCCATTCACCAGACCGACCCTTGCCGCCACCACCGCCGCCTGTCCAGGCCCAGGCGACCAGGAGACCATTGCCACCCCCGCCGCCACCCCCCAAGCCTCCGGAGACGGTGGAGGAGCTGCTCTCCGACACGCCGGTGATGGACCGGGTCTCCGACGAGTACGACATGTACTCCGCCGACGCCCAGTACGCAACGGGGGCCACGATAGCGGAGCAGGGCGAGCCGTTCTACATCGGCGATTGCCCCAAGTGCGGAGGGAAGGTGATGGAATACCCGTCCGGGAGCCTGATGTGCTCCAACTGCGGGTCCCAGTTCACCGAGGACTGATAAACGAATGAATTAACTGACGCTCAACGGATTCAAGAGGAGGAGTGACATGCTGAAGAAGTACTTGGTCCTGACCCTCATCGTCGCGATGACCCTGCCCGGTCTGCTGGCGATGTTACCTTCGACCCAGGCCATTCCATCCCTTCCAGATTTGGACAGGGACCTAATCGTTGGAGAGCCGGGTGCGGGTGCGGAGTATTCTGGTGCCTCCCAACTGCACCTGGTGGAGGGCTCCTTCGATCCGCTGCTCGAGGACCCGATCCTGCCCAGCTTCCTGGTCACGACCAGGTGGGACGGCCTGTTCCTGATCCAGTTCATAGGACCGACCCTCCCTTCGTGGGTCGAGCAGGTCGAGGACATGGGATGCCAAATGGTCTCGTACATCCCGGACAACGGATTCATCGCCAAGATGACCAGGGAGGGCCGGAGGGATGTGGTTGACCTGCCGTTCGTCCGATGGGTCGGCCCCTACCACCCGGGCTTCAGGGTGCTTGCGGAAACCTGGAGATCGCCGGACACCATGATGGGACTGGCCATCTCCGCCATCGATGACCCGGTTGACCTTTCCAAGGACATCTCCAGGCTCGGAGGGTACCTGGACGCCGTGGGGGAGCATACCCACCTGGTCCAGGCCCTGGTGCCCAGGGCGGCCCTGCCCACCTTGGCCCATCACCCCGACGTGCAATGGATCGAGCCTTGGGGGGTGCCCGAGCTCCTGAACGACAACTCTGCCCGGCTCACCGGGGGACGCCAACAGGGCAACGGCGCTTGGGACATGCAGAACACCCTGCGCCTCTGGTCATGGAACGACGCCACCCAGGAGTTCGAGGGCATCACCGGGGCCGGCTACGTGGTTTCGGCCGCCGACACCGGTCTGGAGGCGACCCACCCCTCCTTCGCCGGCCACCTCCCCTCGGTCAACTACCTGGGGGGCAACGCGGACATCGACACCTACGGGCACGGCACCCACTGCCTGGGGACGGTGGCGGGCAACGGCCTGCCCTACGCCTGGGACACGGGAGCGGCGTCCCGCAAGTACATGGGCGTTGCACCCGAGGCCATCGTGTTCTCCCAAGACATATTCGAGGGAGCCGGCATCTACCGCAACTTCGACGTCCTCGGTCAGGACGCGTCCCAGCGCAACGCCATCGTCAACAGCAACTCCTGGGGCTTCATCCTGGGCGGTCGGTACTCGTCCACCGACGTGACCTACGACCAGATGGTCAGGGACGCCGATGGCACCACGCCCGGCAAACAGCCCCTTGTCTTCGTGTTCGCTGCTGGTAACGAGGGAAGTCGCGGGGAGAACACGATCCGGTCTGCGGGAACCGCCAAGAACGTGATAACCGTTGGTGCCACAGGCAACGACAAGAACGGTGTGGCTAGCAGCTCTATCGCGGGCTTCTCCAGCAGGGGACCTACCGCCGACGGTCGCATCAAGCCCGACGTGGTCTCCTCCGGCGCCCACGTGGTCTCTGCGATGGCCAGGCCACCGAACAGCATGCCCGCGAGACCACCCACCGACGGCGGGCAGTCGTGGACGTTCGCCAGCGGGACCTCGATGGCATGCCCCGCCACCGCCGGCTCCGTCGCCCTCGTCTACGACTTCTCCAACTCCGAGTGGAACCACAATCCATCCCCAGCCATGGTCAAGGCCCTGCTCATCAACGGCGCCGACAAGCTGAACACCGACCCCACGTACCCCGGCAACAAACAGGGCTGGGGACGAGTCAACCTCACCAAGCTGGTCGAGACGGGGGACTACCGGACCTTCTTCTACGACCAGGAGGACCCGTTGCAGGTCGGGAAGGAGGAGTTCAAGCGGTACATGTTCCAGATGGAGCCCGGAGAGCGGACCGTCAAGTTCACCCTGGTGTGGACCGACTACCCGGGCACCGCCTCGGCATCCCCTGCCCTGGTCAGCGACCTGGACCTGGTGGTCCGGGACCCCGACGGGAACATCTACATCGCCAACAACTTCAATGCCCAGGGACACTCGCTACCCGGAGACGACCTGACGAACGACACTCTGAACAACGTGGAGAAGATCGTCGTGCCCCAGGCCAAGGAGGGCTTCTGGTCGGCGACGGTTTACGCCAGGGACACCCCCATGGGGCCCCAGGACTTCGCGTTCATCGCCCAGGGCGACCTGCGTGACCAGTGGAGGGACCTGGTGGTAGAGAACGTCACGCTGAACAAGGAGGAGGTCGACGAGGGCGAGGGCATCGTCTTCGCAGGCGACATCGTCGCCAAGGGGAACCTGCTCTTCACCCCGTTCCACTACGAGGTCTACGTCCACGACCTGGACTCCGGCGAGAAGATCGTGTTCGAGGAGAACGACGACACCCGGATGGTGGCCTGGCAGTCCATCCACTTCTCCCACAGGTGGGTGGCCGTGCGGGGCGACTGGGAGTTCGTGGTGGACGTGGACACCCTGGCCGTCAACGAGGAGTTCGTCCGGGAGAACAACCGGGCCATCATGGGCCGGTTCGTCAAGGGCTACGGCATGCTCACAGACCTGCTGCCGGGCCAGGTGACGGTCTGGCCAGGCCTGGAGACACGCCTGGAGGTCAACGTC
>CP070808.1:513200-516725 GCA_020343715.1 Thermoplasmata archaeon | reverse complement strand
AGCTTGTTGCGGGAGAAGAAGCCCTTGAGGTTGCGGACCACGTTGCCGTAGTGTTCCTTGTAGCACTGGTATAGCTCCCCCTGCACCTGGTTGCGGGAGAGCGTCTCGGTGGGCATGATGGCGTGCACCATGTCGTAGTCGGCCCAGTTGTCGTTCTCTATCCAACCGTTGGCCTTCGCCTCCTGGTAGCACCGCGTCCCGGGGAAGGGGGTGAGGGTGGTGTAGATGTTCAGCTTCGGCTCCAGGGACTGGGAGAACTCGCGGAGGCGCTCGATGGACTCGTGGGTGTCGGACCGCGAACCGATGACCCACATGGCCTGGGTGAACACGTCGTTTTCGTTCAGCACGTCGATGCACCGACCGGTGTCGGACACCCTCGTCCCCTTGTCGAAGGCGTCCAGGGTCTCAGGGTCCGCGGACTCGGCACCGATGAGGACCCAGTAGTTGCCGATGGCCCTCATCTTGGCCACCAGGTCGGGGTTGGCTGCCACGTCGTCGGTGCGTACCTGCCAGAACATCATGATATCCTGGCTCAGGGGGCTCCCGTGGAGGGCCTCGTAGAGCCCCTCCGCCCGTTGCGAGTACTCGAAGTTGTCGTCGGTGAGCCACAGGAACTGGCCCCCGTACCGGTCGTGGAGGTGCTCGATCTCCGCGGCGATGCGCCCCGGCGACTTGGTCCTCCACCTGCCGCCCCAGTGGTTCCACTGGGTGCAGAAGCTGCACCGGTGACCGCAGCCGCGGCCCCCCTCGAGGACCATGTAGACGGTGTCCCTGCCCGCCATCATCGTGAAGTGGTAGTTGGACACGTGGTCCTCCACCAGGTGGTAGGCGGGGAACGGGAGGGAGTCCAGGTCCTCCAGCAAGGGCCGGTTGGGGTTGGTCACGACCCTCCCCTCGTGACGGAAGGTGACGCCGGCCACCGTCGCCGGGTCCCTCCGTCCCATGCACGCCCTGACCAGGTCCACCAAGGTCTCCTCGCCCTCGCCGCGGACTATGAAGTCCACCTCGGGGTAGGCCTCCAAGGACTCCCCCGGGATGGCGGAGAAGTGTTGACCGCCCAGGACGGTGACGATGTCGGGGTCCACTCTCTTGGCGGTCTCGGCGACGCGGGCGCAGGTGTAGGCGTTGCAGGTGTACCCCGAGGCGAGCACCATGTCCGGCTGGTGGTCCCGTATCGCCCTCTCGATGGCGGGCCAGTCAAGCCCCTCCCCCTGGGCGTCCACCAGCTGGACGTCCACCTCGGGCAGCTCCCGCTCCACGTAGGCCGCCAGCACCAGCAGCGTGGCGGGCGGGGGGTTGTAGTCGCCCATGACGAACCAGTAGGTCTTGGGCGGTTCCACGAACAGCAGCCTGTAGGCCATCTCCTCCTCCCGCCGGAATAATCCCGTGGACGGTGAAATACGTTTGGTCCCCGCGTCAAGTACTAATCTCCCGAAGTCCATGCACCCCCAGAGGGATGCACCGTGTCGATGGAGTTCGAGGGCGAGCTCGTCTTGGAGATGGCAACGGACGAGGACTGGGACTACATAATGCCGGGCTTCGTCGAGGGGACGTTCATGGCCATGGGACCCGGGGAGCGGGAGGAGCTGGGCCCCGCCACCCTGAGGGAGCGCTGCGCCATGCAGGCGGAGTGGGTGCGCAGCCCCGATGGCTTCTTCAACCAGGCCTTCCTGGCCCGCACCGCCGACGGTGAGATGGTGGGCCACGTTTGGATCGCCCGCGTCCTCAACCAGTTCACCGGCCGGTCCGAGGCGCTGGTCCTCAACCTGTTCGTGGAGGAGGACTTCCGGGGCCGCGGCGCCGCCAAGCGGCTCATGGCCGTGGCGGAGGAGTGGGCCAAGGGCCAGGACCTGGAGCGCATCGGCCTCTCGGTGGCCGTGGACAACGAGCCGGCCGTCCGCCTGTACGAGGAGATGGGCTACACCCCCGAGAACCAGCGCATGACCCGCCGCCTTTGATAGGAAGGCGAATACCTTATATCCCGCCCCGGTCCATTCGACCCATCCCTGGCCCCGGCATCGGGGACTTGGGGGGGAATGTTCATGGGACCCATGGGAGACACCTTCGACCTTAACAGCAGAACGACCATCAAGGAGCTGACCAAGAGGTACCCCTTCCTCATAGACTTCCTGCCGACGCTGTCGCCGGCATATGAGAAGCTGCGGAACCCGGTGATGCGCAAGACCATGGGCGCCGTCGCCACCATGGAGAAGGTGGCCGGCATGGGCGAGCTGGAGCTGGACTTCCTGCTGGCCAGCCTGGCCGCCGAGATCGAACGGCAGACGGGCGAGCGGGTCCTGGTTCAGGGGTCAGCTGCCGCCCCATCGGCGCAGCCCGAGGCCCCTCCGGCGGCCCCAGCACCCCTCACGCCGGAGGAGCGGAAGGCGGCCATGAGGTCCATCATCGAGGAGATCCACGAGGGTGGCGACACCGAGGAGCTGAAGGGCCGCTTCGCCGAGGTCATCTCCGACATCAGCCCGGGGGAGCTGGCGGAGGTGGAGCAGTCCCTCATCGACGACGGCCTACCCGAGGAGGAGGTGAAGAACCTCTGTTCCCTCCACGTGGAGGTGTTCAAGGAGGGCCTGGACAAGGGCGAGGTGCCCAGCATGCCCGGGGGCCATCCGGTCCACACCTACATGATGGAGAACCGGGCGGCGGAGAACATCCTGTCCGAGATAGATGGCGTCACCTGCGACCTGGGCGAGCCCGTCGACTCGGCCGCGTTCGCCGTCCAGCGGGACGCCCTCATGGGCCACCTGCAGACGCTTTCGGAGCTGGACAAGCACTACCTGCGCAAGGAGAACCAGCTCTTCCCCATGCTGGAGGACCACGGCATCACCGGTCCGTCCCAGGTCATGTGGGCCACCCACGACGACATCCGGGCCCAGCTGAAGGACGCCATCGCCGTCACCGGCTCGGGGGAGGCCCAGGCCTCGGTGGAGAGCATCAACGCCGTGTCCCTGGCCGTCAAGGACATGGTCTACAAGGAGGAGCACATCCTGTACCCCATGTGCCTGGAGAACTTCTCCGAGGCGGAGTGGTCCCGGGTGCGCCACGGCGAGGAGGAGATCGGCTACGCATGGATCATGCCCGCCACCGGGTGGGAGCCCCAGGCGCCGGCAGAGCAGGCGGCCCCCGCCGGGGAGGGCGCGGGCACCGTCGACCTGGACATCGGCCGCCTGACCGGGGAGCAGGTGAACCTGATGCTCAAGCACCTGCCCGTGGACATAACCTACGTGGACGCCAATGACCAGGTGGCCTACTACTCGGACTCGGACCACCGGATCTTCCCCAGGAGCGCCGGCATCATCGGCCGGCAGGTGTCCAAGTGCCACCCGCCCAAGTCGGTGCACATCGTGGAGCGCATCGTCGAGGCCTTCAAGTCGGGGGAGCGGGACATGGCGGAGTTCTGGATAACGGTGCAGGGACGCTTCGTCCACATCCGTTACTTCGCCATCAGGGACGGTGCCGGGAAGTACCAGGGCACCATCGAGGTCTCCCAGGACATAACGGAAATCAAGGCGC
>CP070808.1:509558-513100 GCA_020343715.1 Thermoplasmata archaeon | reverse complement strand
CCGAGGACGTGCCGTCGGTCCTGGACGGTTCTTCGTCCACCGACCCGGGCGGCATCGCCCTCTACGAGTGGAATATAACGGCCTCGGGTCAGGACATCGACGTGGCGACGACGGTGCCGTTCCTCACCTTCGCCTTCGACAGGAGTGCTAGGTACGACATCAAGCTGACGGTCACCGATCACGAGGGTTCCACCGACGACGTGGAGTGGGTGGTCGAGATGGACGACGTGATCACCATCCCACCTACGGTGACTTGGGAGGCGCCATCCTTGGTGATGGAGGGGGACATGTTCACCGTCCGCGCCTGGGCGTCCGACCCGTTCCCCGACGACCCCGACCTGGTTGAGGACAGGCTCTTCGACTACACATGGAGCATGGGCGACGGGTCGGCCGTAAGGCGGGGCGACACCGTCACCCACTCCTACGCCAAGGCCGCGGCGACACCGTACGAGGTCATGCTGACGGTGATCGACGAGGACAACGACAGGGTCACCGTCATGGTGGCCAACATAAGCGTCCTCAACCCGGCGCCCGACATATCGCCCGTCTCGCCCATCACGGTCAAGGCCGGCAAGGAGGGACAGACGACCGTCGAGGCCTTCGATGGGACCACAGCGCCGGGCCAGCTGGCGTTCACCCTCGACCCCATCGCACCGGAGTGGGCCAGCCTGACGGGCAACACCCTCAAGGTCGCACCCGGCAAGGGCGTGAAGGGAGCCACCTACATGATCGCCGTCACCGTGACCGACGAGCTGGGGGCGGCCACCACCACCCAGGTGCCCGTCGTGGTCACCCAAGATGAGGTGGAGTCCGGCATCGGCATGGGCACCCTCCTGGGCGTCATGGCCCTGTTCCTGGTCCTGGCCGTCGTCTTGGCGGTCATCATCACCACCCGGATGGGCGGGGGAACCAGGGCGTCCGAGAAGGGCATCCCGCCCAGTGAGAAGGAATACGACGACCTCTACGGCGAGGAGCCCAGGAGGCGCAAGGTCAGGGCGGTGGCCAAGGTGGACAGCGAGCACGTGGAGGTAGAGCACCCCGCCGAGACGCCCGAGCCCGCCAGTGTGGCCGCCGTGCCCGACTACAAGGCCGCCGCGGCGGCGGCAGGCTACACCGTGGAGGAGGAAGAGGGCCCCGAGGACGAGCCTCCCCTCCCCAGCTGGATGTCCTCCACTAAGGCGGAGGAGGTGCACCTGGAGGAGAAGGTGGTCGACGCCCCACCTGCCACGCCACCCGAGTGGGCCGCGCCTTCGCAGCCTGCTGAGGAACAGGCGTACAAGTTCCGTAGACCCCCAGAGGGAGATCAGCCATTGTACAAGGGTGTCGGTCGACCTAGGATGTAGGACCTCCCAACGTCCTGGAATCCAATTCATGGGCAGCGGAGCTCAGACCATTTCCCACTCGGTGCCCTCGTCATCGGTGTGGACCTCAGGGGCCTCGGGGGGCTCATCCGGGGTGGATGCCTGTGGTGCAACATCGGCCTCGCCAGAGACGGATGGTCCTTTGACCTCTTCGGCAGTCGGGGCAGCGGGGGCGACGGACTGGCGATGCCTGAGGAAGGCGTATCCCACGCCCGCGACGGCCACCAGGACCACTATGAGGAGGAGGATCCACCACGAACCTCCCGAGGACACCTGGGCCTCCGAGTCCTCGACGCTGAAGGTGGACCTGGCAACTTCCGTGTTGCCCACGCCGTCGGTGACCTCGGCCACCACCGTGTGCTCCCCGAAGTCGTCCATCGTCATCACGTCGGTCAGGTCGTCCCCCTCCAGGTCCACCCATTCCCCGCCGTCCACCCGGTACCGGGCCGATGCGATTCCCGAGGGGTCGTACGCGATGAGCTGGAGGAGCACGTCGAGCCCTGACTGGGGGAGGACAGTCCCCTCCGCCGGGGACTCGACGGTGACCTCGGGTCCCGTCCAGTCTATGGTGAAGTTCATCGTTACGGGCTCCGAGACCAGGCCCGCGACGTTCCTTGCCCTGACGGTTACCTGGTGGGTCCCCTCGCCCAGGCCGTCGGGTATGTCCACCTCGTAGGGGCCGTTCAAGGGGACCCATGAGGGGTCGTCCAACGGGTCAGAGTCGATGGCGAACGCCAACTCGACGCCACCGTAGTGGTCCTCGACGTTAGCTCCAACCAACACCCACTCCTGGGAGCCGGTCACGTCCCCATCGGGGAGGCCGATGGTCACCTTGGGCAGGATGCTGGCGTAGAAGATCGACCCGTGGACCACGACGGTGTTGCCAGCCAGGTCGCTGACCTGCAAGTAAATGTCATGATCGCCCTCCCTGGGGGGCACCGTCCACGGGAAGGTCGAGGAGAAGGGGACCTCGTCCGCCTCGTTGAAGCGGTCCACCCGGGACACCCACATGGAGGCTGCAGGGCTGGCATCGCTGTACTCCAGTGTCACCTCCACCAGCTCCCTGGTGGTGTACTTGGTTCCTCCGTCGAGGAGGACCTCCACGTCGGGAGGTGTGGTGTCCAGGGTGATGGAGGCGTTGATGGGGATCGAGACGATGTCCCTGAAGTCGATGAACCTCAGGTACACGACCTTGTGTCCATCGTCCGGCGAGAGTATCCAGAAGACCTCGTCGGACAGGGGCTGCCATACGGCGCCAATGAACGCCGCGTCGTTCGAGAGCTGCATCCTCTTCGGGCCCAACGTGAGGGACACGTCTACCTCGATGTGGACCGTGGGGTTGTTGGTGATGTTCGCCCCGCCGGCCATCACCATGCTCCCTATCCTCTTGGGGGCGTAGTACTCTATCGTGTCGTTGACGATCCTGACGTTGCCCGCCATATCCGTGAGGCGGAAGTGGACAGTTCGGGGGCCGTCAGGCCCCTCGGCCATGGACCAGTTCCTGTACACGGTCTCCCCTACGTCCAGGAAGCCCACGTCGGTGAAGTTGGCCTGGTTGGACACCTCCAGCAGGGCCACGCCCCGTGTGTCAGAGTAGGTGAGGTCCAGGTCCACGATCAGTGACGGGGTGTACTCCCGCCCGCTGGCGATATGTATCGTCCCAGACGGTGGTATCGAGTCGTACATGATGGAGTCCGATATCACGGGGCTCTCAAGCCCATGGGGGTCGATGAAGCGGACATAGCACGTCACCTCGCCGTCGGCACCGGCCATCCTCCAGTCGATTGTCTCCTTGTAGGGGTATCTGATGGCGTCCCTCATGTCCTCGGCATTGGACACGTCCACGTACTCGACGCCGTACAGGTCCGTCGCGTTCAGGTGGAGGGTCACGTTCAGGTTGTTGGTGTAGGGCCGGTCCTTGAGGATGTGCATCGTGCCCGTGGGAGGCACCGAGTCGAGGAGCTGGTCGAAGGCCGTGACGTTCACCGCACCTGAGGTGTCGGTGACGCGTACCTCGATGCGGTTCGTGCCCTCCCTCAGGGGGACCGTGGCCGTCCACGTGTTCAGTCCGGTGGCGTTGCTCCAGAGCCCGTCGGTGTCCACGTTGCGCAGCTCCACCGAGGTCACCGGGTGGGTCCGGTTTACCGTGATGTCGGTGATTCGCATCACCGCGGCGGTGTC
>CP070808.1:505903-509458 GCA_020343715.1 Thermoplasmata archaeon | reverse complement strand
GGCCAGGTCCTCGTCCATGGACATGGTCCCCCGCTTGGACATGTGCCTTATGATGACACCGTCCCCGTAGACGAGGAACACGTCCGACACCGAGGGGGGCTCGAACCGCCCCCACAGGAAGCGGGAGACCACCACCGCCACCGAGCCGGTGGCGACCACGACCAGGAGGATGACCCATATGGACACTCCGGAGGGCTCCTCCAGCGGGGCGGTCACCTCCACGACGACGGGGGTGCTTAGCTCGAAGTCACCATCGGTGACCACCAGGTTCAGGCGGTCGGTCATGGTGGGGCTGCCCCGGTAGTCCAGCACCAGAAGGAGGCCGTGGACCGAGGCGTGGGTAATCACGGCATCGGGGTCCAGGGGGTCCTCGATGTCGAACTCCAGCTCGGACAGGGGGGTGTCCACGTCCCGAAGGTAGTTCCGAAGGTCGATGGTGACCACGGTGGGGGCCATCTCGATGACGTCGATCTGGTCGACCTGGGGCGGGTCGTTCACCGCCTGGACCGTGATGAGGAACGTGTACTCAGTGAAGGCACCTTCGTCGTCCATCACCCTGAACAGGACCATGACCGGGTCGTTGACAGAATCGTTGAATGTGTTGAAGTCTGGGTCGTTCAGCTGGATCTCCACCCAGCCCTCGCCGTCGACGGTGCACCTGGCGTGGTCGCACACGAACTGGAAGGTCAGGTCCCGCCATGTGCCGCCGTTGTCGAGCCAGTCAGGGTCCTGGGCGTTGATAACCGTGTATGCCGAGACCTTCGATGAGCCCTCTAGCAGCCACAGGTCGCCCGGCGGCGTCTGCATGAAGGGAGGGTAGTTGTCGTTGGTCACCCGGACCGAGATGTCCTTGTCCCCGGTGCTGGCACCCTCCGGGTCCACGATCTCCATCCTGATTACGTAGTTGGACGTCCTGTAAGGGTAGAAGAGCTTGAGGCCTAGGGGGAACTTGTTGGAGCGGGATACGAAGAGGTCGTCCGTGACTATCCTCAGGTTCTCCAGGTCGTGGTCCACGTCCTCCACGTACGGGGACAGGTCGAACTCGTAGGTCTGGTTGGAGTGGATGACGATGAGCGGTAGCGACGGGCTCTCGCGGAAGGTGGGCGGGTCGTTCACCGACAAGCACCTGACAACGATGGTGTCCTCGACCAGGGCCAGGGCCGGGTCGGTCGCCCGGAAGGTGACGGTGTCGGTCCCGTGCCAGTTCTTGGGGGGATAGATGCTGACTGGATGGGGGTACTCCGCCCCGATGACCACATTGACATACTTGTTCCCGTACGAGTAGTACAGGGCGTCCTGGTCCTTGTCGTGGAAGAAGTTGTCCAGGTTGAAGGCGTTTATCCTGACCTCGTCCTCCTGGATCTCGATGTCTGGAAGGGGCTCCCTCAGCTCGGGGACCCAGTCGTCCAGGATGTTGACGCGCACCGACGTCCAGGTGAAAAGCCCGCTGGGGTCCATTATCGTGACGTTGATGTTGTAGGTCTTGCCCAGCTCCGACTTGGCGTAGTTGAACTCCAGGGCCAGCTCCCTCCCCGCCACCTTGGTCACGTGGTCGTCGTCGGGCTTGACCACCGAGAGGTACTCGGTCCTGGTGTCCACGTCGTACACGTACGGCTCGAAGTCGAAGATGTAGGGCTGCTCAGGCCGCACGTACAGGTGAGGTGGTATCGAGATGAAGGTTGGCGGGTCCTGGACGGGGGTCACAATCACGTAGAGGGTGGTGTTGTCCCTCCTGCCGTTGGAGTCTTCGATGAAGATATCCACGTAGGCCTCTCCCGTGGAGTCCGGGAGGGTCTTGAACGTCAGCTCCAGGTTGCCCGTCAGGTTCTCTCCCGCCACGTGGAAGAGGTTCTTGGGCTCGTTCAGGACGAAGAACATCAGCGTGTCCATGTCGTCATCGGTCACGTAGGGGGCCAGGTCCATGATCTCCACATGGTCCTCGGCGATGGTCACCATCTCAGGCATGGATGACAGGAACTCGGGGGGTACATCGTCTGGCTTGTCGCCGATGATGCGGTGGTCCAGCACATGGCTGCCCTCCAGTCCCACGTCGTCCACAGATACGACCTTGATGGCGGAGTCCTCGTAATAGAAGTCCACGGTGGGTATCTCCCAGACGACGTACCACCTGTCCTTGTTCGGGTTGTAGAAGGCCTCGTCGATGTAGACCCATCCCTCCCCATCGTGGTAGAAGGACGACATGGATACGGTGTCACGGTCTGATGTGATTATGAGGACGATATCACCACGGAGTTGGTACTCGGTGAACTCTGGCTTGATTATCGTCGGTGCCGGCTTGGTGTTGTCAACCTCGATAGGCACGCAAAAGGCGTATCCGCTACCCAAGGCGTCGTACGCCGTGGCGTTTAGGGTGGTCGATTGGAAGTCCAGACCACTGGTGTCCCACGTCAGGTTCCAGTGGGTCGCGTTCACACGGGTGGCCTCGCCAAGGAAGACCCACCCGGTCCCGTCATGGTACGACACGTCCACCCTGGTGGTGTCGTTCTGCGACGCTATCAACAGCTCGGCCACACCTGTCAGGTGGTCATCTGGGGATGGCTTCACGAACCAGGGCTGGGGCGGCCGGTCGTCGATCACCACACCCGTTGCGACGGCGTAGCCCTTCTGGCCCAGGTCGTCGGTCACCACGACCCGTACCTCCACGTCCTCGTGCTCGCCCGCCAGGTAGGTGTTCCAGTTGTAGGTCCACATGGACTCCGTTGCGTCCCAGGAGGCGTCACCCAGATGCTCCCATCCGTCGTCCCCGACCCGCCACTCGAAGTGGACATCGGCGATGTGCTCTTCGGTTGTGGACGCCTTGAGGAATACATGACCGTCCAAGGTGTCGTTCTCCTCCGGGTACACCATCTGGGCCACAGGCGGCACGTTGTCCACCGTCAGGTCGAGGACGTTCCTGAGGACCTCGTTGCCCACGGAGTCCTTGGCCGCGATGACTATCTCTATCCCGTCCTGCTCCCCGAAGATGGTGGTGTTCCAGGGAAGGCTCCAGTTCTCGGGGTTGGTCCTCTGCTGGGCGTACCCGATCTCGACATACCCGGCGCCGATACTATAGAAGACCTGGACGCTCACCACGTCGAGACTGGTCTGGACCCTGATGATGTAGATGCCACTTATCCGCATGTCGTTCTGCGGGTGGGTTATCACAAGGGACGGTGCGGTGTTGTCCACGGTGATGTTGGCCAGCACCGCCGAGGCGTTGCCGCCCCCCGACAGGGAGGCGTTGGCGTAGATATCGTAGGTGCCGTCCTCGACGAACCGGGTAGACCAGGTGGCCAGGTAACGGTTGGGCGCGGCGTAGGTCCCGTTGGCGATGTAGTTGTACACGCCCCCGGTCTCGTATAGGAAGGTGACGTTGGTCACGTTGGAGCTCACGACCACCTCCAGCTCCACGTCCCAGTTGACCTCGGTTTCGGGCTCGGGGGATGACCAGGCTATGTCCTCGGAGTCCGAGGCACCAGCGGCGGTCACCAGCACGAGGGAGACGATGATGAACACGACCAGCGAGAGGAGCACGACGGGGCGGAGGGCTTGGCC
>CP070808.1:502244-505803 GCA_020343715.1 Thermoplasmata archaeon | reverse complement strand
GCCCGTGGGAGCCTCCCCTTCCACCACCACGACGGAGCTTATGTGATTGTCCGCCATGAGGGTTACCACCTCGGCCATGTGGCTGTCCACTACGGTGTGGATGGCTGGCGAGTTCATCAGGCTCCCCACGGTTATCGACAGGTCCACTGTGTCACCGGGCACGCCCTTGGCAGACCGCCTCTGGCCCCTCTCCTTGCCGTAGTAGGCCATGATGTCCTTGACGCCCAGGACGCCCGTCAGGCGACCCTCGGTGTCCACCACCGGGAGGGTGCGCACATCCAGATCCCGCATGATGGCACGGGCCTTCTCCACGCCGTCGGTCTCGGCGATGGTGAGGGGGGAGGGGGACATGACGTCGGACACCGATATCTGGTCCAGCTGGGAAAAGCCTATCAATGCCTGGACGATGTCCTCCCTTGCCACGATGCCCGCGATCTCTCCCGCGGCGGTGACGGGCACCGCCCTGAAGTTGTTGACCAGCATGACCTCGGCCACCCTGGTGATGGAGTCGTTGACGTCCACCTTGGGCGGCGTCACCATCAGGTTCTCCACCATGGTGGTGAGGGGGAGGCTCTTGCGCTTGAGGAAGATGTCATACGATACCATACCCAGGAGCTTGCCGCCCTCCACGACGGGCAGCTCGTGGATGTCCATCTTCTTCATGCGCCCGAGGACCTCGGACAACCTCTCGTTCCTCTGACAGATGATCAGCCGCTCGGACATGATGTCCTTGGCCTTAATGTTCCTGAGCTGGATGAGCCGTGGCAAGGCTTGGCCTCCCGGGGTGAGGCGGAATCCCGGTCTTGGGTTATGTAGTTTATCTCTTCATTGAGAGGGGTGTCCCATTGGGACACGGGGGAGCGACAAAGGTTAATGGGGGCAAACCGATGCATGGCCGGACATGCCCGAAGTCGCCGCCCTAACGGGAACGCCTGGGACCGGCAAGAGCGCCATCGCCGGGGTCCTCTCGACCCTGGGATGGACCGTGATGGAGATGGGTGAGCTGGCGCAACGAGAGGGGGCCGTGGTGGGCCGGGACGAGGCCCGCCAGACCGACGAGGTCGACACGGACCTCTTGGCCGAGGCCCTGGAAGGAGAGCTCCGGAACGACCATGGGGACCGGGTCCTGCTGGTGGGGCACCTGTCCCATCTGATGCCGTGCTCCGTGATAGTCGTCCTTCGAACCTCCCCCACCGTCCTCAGGGCCCGCCTGGAGGAGAGGGGATGGCCCCAGGCCAAGGTTGACGAGAACGTGGAGGCCGAGGCCGTGGGCGTCGTGCTGGTCGAGTCCATGGAGAGGGACGAACCCGTCCCGGTGTACGAGGTGGACACCAGCGGGTCCTCCGTCGAGGAGAGCGCCCGTACTGTGGCGGCCACCCTCCAGGGCGCGGGCGAGGGCATGGAGGCCGGATGGGTCGACTGGTCCGAGGAGGTCATGGGATGGTACTGAACAAGTACAGGTCCAGAGTGGACCCGATAATGAAACCGATAGCCCAAAAGCTGGAGAAGGTCAACCCCGACGTGCTGTCATGGTTGGCCATCCTGTTCGCAGTGCTGGCCGGCTACCTGTTCGTGGCCGCGTGGGACTACGACCACGACCTGTTGCTCCTCGCCTTCCTGGCCATCATCCTCAACGCGGTCCTCGACGCCCTGGACGGTTACGTGGCCCGCTTCACCGGCAAGGCCTCGCGCCTGGGAGACTACCTGGACCACGTGCTGGACCGGTACGCCGACGCCTTCATCTTCGGCGGCATCGCCATCTCCGGCTACGTGCACACCCCCGTGGGGATCGTTGCCATCTTCGGCGTGTTCTTCACCTCCTACATGGGGACCCAGGGACAGGCCATCGGGCTCAAGCGCAACTACGGGGGCATCCTCGGCAGGGCGGACCGGCTGGCCCTCCTGCTCCTTTTCACGCTGGCCCAGTGGGTGTACATAGTGGTCACCGACGATGTGTACCTGGTCACGCTGGACATGTGGGGCACCGACTACCCGCTGACTCTTTTGGAGGTCTTCATGATATTCGTTGCCGTGCTCGGCAACCTCACCGCCATCCAGAGGGGGACCGCCGCCTGGAAGGACCTCAAGCAGATGGAGGCCGACGGCACCCTCGATGCCCCCGAGCCCCCCCAGGGCCTGGTGACGGTGGAGGCCGTGGACGAGGACGCGGCCGGTGAGGCCGACGAGACCGAGGAGGCCATGGACGTGGAGGCCGAGGAGATCATCGAGGTGAAGGCCTCCAAGGGTGCCAGCGGAGAGGCCGAGGAAGATGAGGAGGAGGGTTGAAACCCCCCTTGATGACCGGTCGATCCCCTCTCGGATTCCCTCGTTAGAGACCCCGTACGAGGGGCCCTCCGAGCCCCCTCCAGAGGGGTAGCCAGGAAGGCTCCGACGAATCAACCAAATGGGAAAGCATATATACGCGTACCATTATGCCAGAAAAAGTAGGGTCTCCCTTTCACCTGGGAACTCAAATAATAGTCGGGGGACACTGTCTATGGCAGGTCAGACTAGCAAGAAAAGAAAGAATCTCTCGTTCGAACGCATCCTGATATTCCTCACCGTCTTCATCATGGCGCTCCTCCTCATCTTCGCCATGGGGGTCTCCCTCCAGAGCTCGGAGTATGACGCCAAGGAGTCCATCCTGTGGGAGACCGCGAAGCAGGACCCGGTCGTTCCCAAGGACGATCTGGACAACGACGGACTGCCGGACATCGAGGAGAACTACGATTACGGCACCAACATCTACGACCGGGACTCCGACGGGGATGGCATGTGGGACCTCTGGGAGGTCCAGTGGAACGCCATCGATCCCCTCACCGAGCAGCGGATCATCAACCCCGTCGACCCCAACGACGCGTACCAGGACCCCGACAACGACGGTTACGATTACAACCGGAACGGTTACATCGACAGGTTCGACGACAGCGTTGTGAAGTCAGAGCTCAACATTGCCCCCGACGTTGACTATGACGAGAAGAACATCAAGCGCCTCATCCAGAACCCGCCCCTCTACGAGGACACCCTGATCCGGCTCTCCGGCGTCTACGTGATGGAGAACGGCTCGTATGCCTTCGGCGGCGGCGACGACGTGGCCAAGCAGATCACCATCCAGCTGGCCGAGGAGACCTCCGACACCTCCCGCGACTGGCTGCGCATCGTGCTCCAGCCCAACGCCAACCGACCGGTGATGCTCAAGTCGTACAACCAGACCCAGACCGGTCAGGTCATCGCCGGCGACCGCGTCGACGTGCAGGGCGTGTTCCGCGTTGTCGGCACCGCCTACTGGCTGGAGGTGCGCGGTGGCGAGGAGTTCACCAACATCATGGAGTACAAGGCCCGCTTCTACATCGGCGACAAGGAGACGAAGGAGATCGAGCGGGACTACAACCAGACCGACCCCACCAACCCCGACACCGACGGCGACGGCATGAACGACGGCTGGGAGAACCAGTACGGCCTGCGCCTCATCGACGAGGAGACGGGCGACTTCGAGTGGATCGTGAAGATCGACCCCACCTCCGACGACGACGCCATGCGGGACCCCGACGGCGACGTG
>CP070808.1:498532-502144 GCA_020343715.1 Thermoplasmata archaeon | reverse complement strand
GCGGGAGCGGCTGGCTGACGTGGCCCAGCTGGTGCTGGGTGAGCAGAAGCTGGACGTGGACACCAAGAGGATCGACGAGGAGTGGGCGGCCGACCGGGACCTGGTGGTGGAGTACTGCATCCAGGATTCGGTGCTGGCCCTTCGCATCCTCGAGAGGATCGCGGTGCTGGAGAAGATGCAGGACCTGGCCACCGTGTCGAAGCTCCCCCTAGACGACGTCATCAACGGCCGCACCTCCCAGCTCATCGACTCCATATTTATCCGCCGGGCAGACAGGGCCGGCGTGGGCGTTCCCCTCACCCGGAGGACGACGCGGGACACCAAGATCGAGGGGGCCTACGTCCACAGCATCCAACCGGGGCTCTACCACTGGATCGTGGTGCTGGACTTCAAGTCCATGTACCCCTCCATCATCATCGCCAACAACATGTGCTTCACGACGCTGTCCCCCGACGGCGAGCACGTGTCGCCCATCGAGGGCGTGCGGTTCGTCACCAAGGAGGAGAGCAAGGGCCTCCTGGCGGGCATCTTGGAGGACCTCATGGTCGAGCGGGACTCCATCAAGGCCAAGATGAAGGCGGCGGAGACCGACGAGGAGAGGGCGTACTACAACGGCCTTCAGGAGGCTGTCAAGATCCTCATGAACTCCTTCTACGGCGTGTTCGCCTCCTCCTTCTACCGGTTCACCAACCGCAAGATAGGGGAGTCCATCACCGCCTTCGCCCGGGAGAACATCAAGGCGGTCATCCGCGACCTGGAGGACGAGGGCCTGTCGGTGATCTACTCGGACACCGACAGCGTGTTCGTGGAGTCCCCTCACGAGGGCGTGGAACCCAACGTGCAGTTCGGTGGCGACCTGGCCCGGAAGTACTCCCGCTACGGCGGCACGTTGGAGTTCGAGAAGGTGATGGACCCCTTCTTCACCCACGGGGCCAAGAAGCGATACGTGGGCCGGGTCCTTTGGCCCGAGGAGAGCACCCTGGTCCGTGGCTACGAGACCCGCCGCACCGACTCCTTCGACGTCCAGACCGAGGCCCTGGAGGCGGTCTTCGACCACATCCTCGCGGGCGACACCGACGGCGCCATCCAGACCTCGAAGGACTACGTGGAGCGCATCCGGTCGGGCGACGTGGAGACCTCGGCCCTGGTCATCTCCAGGACGGTGAAGGAGGAGACCTCCTACGCAAATCCCGACGGGCTGGTCCACGTGCAGGCGGCACGCAAGTACAAGGCTGCCGGCGAGGAGTTCGTGCCGGGGATGAAGGTGTCCTATGTGGTTGTCGAGTCCCCGGGGAAGTCCAAGCAGGAGGTGGAGCCCTGGCTCACGGGCAAGCCCTTCGAGTTCAAGGTGGACTACGAGTACTACGCGAGGCGCGTCGCCGCATCCTTGGCACGGGTCACCGAGGTGTTCGACTGGGACGAGGCGGCCCTCCTCAGGGGCGCCCGGGTGACCCAGCAGGACCTCTTCTCCAAGGACTTCTCGAAGAAGGCCTCCCCCGACGATGAGAGGATGAAGGAGGCCAAGGACTTGGGGATCCACCACCCCCTGTCCAAGAAGGAGGCCGAGCCGGTCAAGCCCAAGCCGAAGGTCACCAAGAAGGACCTCTCTTTGGATGACTTCTTCTAGGCGGGGATCTGCGCCATCCCGCGAAGGCACGCGAACACCGCTGCGTACTCGGGCAGTGCCGTCCTCCTCTCGGCGGTCACGGTGTGCTCGGTCCCTCCCAGGGAGAACGTATCGTCCACCAGGCCCTCCACCTCCACGGGGTCGTCCCCGAAGGCGAGGGCGTCCACCAGAGGGTCGAAGGTTTCCAGCTGGTCCCGGTTCAGCTCCACGACCCTGAACCCCGTCTTGCCGTGGAGCGAGGTGGGCAGGCGTATGAGCCGCTTGGTGTCGGCGGTGACGGGCTCGTCCGCCTCGCCGGCCATCGTAACGAACAGGTTCCCCGCGATCCTCTCCCAGAACCTCTCGCCGATCCCCTCCCTGAGGTCGATGCGCAGGTCGGTGACCATCCTGTCGATGCGGCGGTTCCCCGGGTCCCCGTCGACCAGCATTTGGAGGACCTCTCGGGCCTCGTCCTCCTCGACCTCGGCCAAGGTGGCGAGGCGGGCCACCGCCTCGTCCTCCCTCCCCTGGGCGTGCATGGAGTCCAGGTCCTGGAAGAGGGCGAGGGTCTCCTGGGTCAGGTCGCCCTTCCAGTCCCCCCGGGACGGGTCGGGCATTCGAAGGGTGTGCCTCGAGTAGCCCCGTCCGTCCTGTCTCATCCCCGCGTGGAAGGCCTCCTTCTCCAGGAAGTCGGAGATGTCGGCCTTGCCGGTGACCAGGTCCACCACCTCCCGCCGCTCGAAGGCGTTCAGCTCCAGCACCCGCGGATCCTCGATGTGGGCGTGGTATCCCCTGCCTCCCGAGAAGGCAATGCCCACGTCGCGGACGTCGAAGCCCAGCTTGCCGATGAGCCACCTGTCCACCAGCTTGACGAACTCGTCCTTGACGGCGGCCAGCATCTGGCCGTACTCCATCTCGTGGGCCCCCTCCAGGTGGTCGGCGTCCAGGTCGAAGACGAGGGTCGCGCCCTGCCAACCCTTCTCGTTCATCGTCCTGGCCCCCGGTTCCTCGTAGTAGGCGGTGGAGTAGTAGGCGTGCCGGGGGACCTCCTTGCGCAGGTAGTCCTGGATCTGTGACCTGCGCTCGAAGCCCAGGTGCCGTATCATGAAGGATTTGTCGAAGTACATGAAGGCCCACTCGCGACGGGTGTACCGGGGGGGCAGGTGTAGCTTGACGGTGGAGTAGTAGGTGCCGAAGCGCTTGGCCAGCCAACGGGTGGTCCTGACCAGGGAGGAGCCGTCGTCCTCAGGCACCCTCCGTCACCTCCTCCTCGGCCTCCTCCCCTGCCAGGGCCATGCCCTCGGCCATGCCGGCGGCGTGGGCCTCGGCGGCCTTGCGCTTGCCCCTGCCCCTCACCGACATGGCGATTGCCAGGCCGATGATGAGGCCCAGCAGCAGGCCCAGGAACATGAGCATGTAGTAGGTCATGTCCTTAAGGAAGCCCAGGGGGTCGTCGTCCACGACCTGGACCTCAATGGGGTTGGGCATGGTGTAGGTGATGTCCTCCTCGGGGATACGGACCTTGAGAATAACGGTGGTGCCGGGGCTCTCGTCCACCTCCCAGGTGATGAGGACGTCCCGGGTGCCATCCTTCAGGACGCTCTGGCCCTGGACCCGTCCCACCTCGACCTCGTTGGCCAGCAGTATGACGGTCAGGCCGGTGGCGTCCACCTTCCCGGAGTTCTTGAGGGTGATCTGAACATCCACCAGGTCGCCGTCCTTCGGGGTGTCCGTGGATGTGGTGGCGGTCATCACGGACACGTCGGGCTTGAGGACCTCCACCATGAGGTTGAGCACCGCGCTCTCGAAGGCCCCGTAGCGGGCCTTGACCGAGATGCCGTTGAGGGGCGCCGCGCTGGAGGGCACCGAAGAGGGCGGGAACTCCAGCTGGATGCTGGTCTGTCCGAAGGCCTCCACGGTGGCCTGCTCCGGGGTGATGATGGGCAGGCCCCATCCGGCGGGGTACGACACTTCCAGGGTCACCGTCTCGGCCACGTTGCCCAGGT
>CP070808.1:494812-498432 GCA_020343715.1 Thermoplasmata archaeon | reverse complement strand
ATGGTTGTATATAACGTTTATTAAACAGTTTCGAATTTGACATACGAACGCGAGGACTGGCCAGTCATCGAAACGGAGGGTCGGATTCACCCCTCGACAGCGCCGTCATCCCCCTCATCACCCTCGTCAGGGTCCTCCTCTTCTCCACCGCCCTCGAGGTCTTCCCTCTCATCGGACCCCTCGTCGACCGACCCCTCCCTGCTTGCGGCGATGGCCTCCTTGACCCATGGGGCGGGGCCGTCAGGCTCGTCCCGCTCCTCACCCTCCGGTTCCCCTTCGGCATCCCCCTCCCCCTCCTTGGGGAGCTGGAACCCGAAGTAGGTCATCGTGAGGGCCATCATCAGGAACGCGGGCGCCAACGGCAGCTGTGCCATCTGGATGTCGAAGGGCCAGAGAAGGAACAGGACGCCGGCGGCCATGAGCCAGAAGCCCCTAGCATCACCCCTGGCCATTCCTCCCCTCGCCCCCATCCAGGCCATCATCAGGCCACCGACGAAGAAAGGCGAGGCAAGGGCCCAGCCAGCGTTACCCAGGTGGCTGAAGCCCCCAGAGATCTCGATGCCGAGGATGCCGGTGGGGTCCACGATGGCCTCGGAGGTGCCGCCGGAGGACGCCAGCACGACGCCCATCACCGCGGATATCCCGATGAACACCTTGGCGACCGTGTCCACAAGGCCCGAGGCCTCCATGGATGGGGCCTCCCGTAGAAGGGCACCAGCGCCTATGGCCGCGACGCCGGTCGCCACCAGTGCCGCGTTGAGGCCTATGGCCCAGGCCTCCCATCCCGCCTTGTCGCCCCAGACCTCCACCAGTGTTGCTCCCAGGATCAGGTAGAAGCCCACCGCGACCAGGAGCATGTACAGCCTCCGCTCCCGGAACACCAGCGTTCCTGAGAAGTAGGCCAGGATCAGTGCCACGAAGGCCTGCATGAGGATGTACAGGACGTAGCTGCCCATCGGTCATACCTTGAACGGGTCCGTATATAATGGTTCGGCCCTCCTTCTCGCGACCGGTACTTGGTCGCGATGGAGGTTCCCTCCCTCGGTCGGTTGTGGAACCAGCGGCGAAAACGTTTTGAACGCACCGGCATATAACAACGACGGGATGGATGCGCTCGCCGCGTGAGAGCAGGGACAGTGGCCACCCTCGAACCGCGGAGACCACTGTGCAAGACACCTTGGATGCCTTCGAGCCCGAGCAGGAGGCGGACCCCCAGCCGGAGCCACGTTGGGAGAGGGACCCCTCACAATCGCAACCTCCCTATGAGCTCTCCTATCACGAGACCCACCAGGAGAGCATCGATGCTTTCTCCTCCCCCCAGGTCGATGGTCCCGGTGACAACGGTAAGAGGGCACGACCGTCACGGGCGCTGCAGGGACTCGCCCTGGAGATGGAGATGGAACGGGTTGCCCTCTCGGAGGCGGCCATGGGCATCTCCCGGGACGAGCTGGTCATCACCGTGGCCAGGGAGGCCTCTGTGCCCCTAGAGCGCCTCGACCTGGTGGACGGATACCTGACCGACCTGGAGCTGGAGGGCAGGATCCGGAGGGTGGGCGATAGAGTGGTCCTCCACCACCCCGAGGACGACGACCTGTTGGCTATGGACCTAAGCGAGAGGGAGTTCCTGAGCAGGTACCGGCGAAGGCACCTCGCCGCCGGAGGGGGTGGAGCGGCGTGACCACCGGTGGCATCCACCGGCTCGGCACGGAGACCCGTTTCCCGGGACGCCCCTCGATGACCGTCGTGGGCTGCGGAGGCGCCGGCTGCAACATCCTGGCCCGTGCCACCGAACGGGGCTGGGACCTGGGCCATCACGTGGCGGTGAACACCGACGCCCAGCACCTCCTCACGACCTGTGCCGACAGCAAGGTCCTGCTGGGCCGGAGGACGACGGGTGGCAGGGGGGCCAACAACGACATCGCCACGGGTGAGGCCGCCTGCCGTGAGAGCCACGGGCACCTGGAGAGCGTGATAGCCGAGACGGACATCGTGGTCATCCTGGCGGGTCAGGGCGGGGGCACCGGGAGCGGTGCGGCTCCCGTGCTTGCCGAGCTGGCGAGGCGCCGGGGCTCGATGACGATATCGCTGTCCACCATCCCCTTCTCGGTGGAGGGCACGGCCCGGCGCGACAACGCCCACGTCGGGATGGCCAACCTGGCTATGGCCTCCGACGTCTCGATGGTGCTGCCCAACGACCACCTCCTGGACGCCTCCCCCTCCCTGAGCCTGGTCGACGCCTTCCAGGCCGCCGACGAGGCGCTGCTGGAGCCGGTGAACCTTCTCATGAGGATGCTGACCCGCGACGACATGTCACGTCTCAGGACCGCCCTCCACGGGGCGGGAGCGGCCCACCTGGGGAGAGGCGAGTCCAGCCGGAAACGGGGCTTCGAACGGGCTATCGACGACGCCTTGGCGAACGTCTATCCACCAGTCGAACCGCATGAGTGCGGCAGGGGGATCGTCCTATTTCACGTGGGGACGGAGGGCCCCCAGGACGAGCAGCTCCTGGAGATGGTGAGGACCGTGCACCTCTCCATGGAGCCGCGGGCCCGGACCCTTTGGGGCGTCCACAGGGACGACGAGATGGGGGACAGGCTCAGGGCGGTGGTCATGGTGGCCCCCACGCCCAAACGTTGATATAGTGCCGTGCAATTCAACGGCACTGCCGCGCGCCCCGGTAGTGTAGCGGCCTATCATCCGGGCCTGTCGAGCCCGGGACTCGGATTCAAATTCCGGCCGGGGCGCCACTACCCTTCTCGCCTACGCTGACCATAGATTTAGAGCCTCGGCGCTAGGGTCGGGGGAGGGGCTAGCCCTTCCTTGTGACCGCCACCGCCAGGATTATGAAGCCCACGATGAGGGCGATCGGTATCGACCAAGCGATGAGGTCCGTCTCACCGTCGTCGTCATCATCCCCGTTCTCGTGGCCGTTGCCGGGCTCCTCCTCGGCGGCTGCCCGGATGTCCTCGGCCATGTGCTCGATCTCCACCCTGTCCTGCAGCAGCTCGTAGAAGCCGTGCCACTGGGTGTAGTCTGGGCCCTGCATCACTGCTCCCATGCGGGCACGCCGGCCCTCGTGGTGCCAGAACTCGTAGATCTTGAACTCGATGGGCTCGTCGAAGGCTTCGGGGGTGAGCAGCTCGTCCTCGTATAGGGCGTCCACCGTGGCCTTGGCGTCAAGGTACTGCTGGTTATAGAGCTCTATGGCCAGGTCCATCTGCTCGTAGTAGCCGTCCACCCAGGTATCGCTGTGGCATTGCCCGCAGACCTTCTTCATGCGGCTCTGCTTCTCCTGCCAGGAAGAGCCGTCGCTGATGGGCCAACCAAGGGAGTTGGCGGTGTTGTCCGTCCGCTTGGAGATGGCGGGTTCCAGCTCCCAGCTGAGCCTGCTACTCACGTCGTGGGTCGCGGGCACACCGGGGGCGGCGGACATGTGGCAGGCAGCGCAGGTGGGGGCCCTGTAGTCCTCGCCGGCGACCCACTCGGAGTCATCCCAGTTCCAGGTGTCGCCCTCGGAGTAGTAGATGTTGCCGTGCTTGGACTCGGTGTAGATCTCTATCTGGGGGTGGTCGGGGCCCATGTGGCACTGCCCGCAGGTGTCGGGCTTCCTCGCCTCCTCC
>CP070808.1:491060-494712 GCA_020343715.1 Thermoplasmata archaeon | reverse complement strand
ACGGCGTAGTCGCCGATACCGGGACCGGCAAGGTCTGCCTTCTTGTCTCCAGCCATTTGATGACCTCACTTCTTGTCGATCACGGGGAGGCGACCGCCTCCTCCGAGCGTCCCTGGAACATCGATATTGTAAATAAGCCTTACCACATCGGCGACCCCCTAGGGGGGGTGGAAAATGTGATATCCGCCCACGGCCTTCCCGCCCCGAGCACCCCGTACCTTCGGGGAGGTGGTACCATGACCACGCTGACCGACGCCGACATCCGGGACGCCCTGTCAGCGGGCGCCATGGAGATCGAGCCCTTCACGGAGGGACAGCTCACCCCCAACGGCTACGACCTGGCCATCGCCGAGGTGGTGCTGCCTGACACGGGCCACAAGTTCGTCGCGGGCACGGCCGTGGTGCCCCCCCTGACCCGGTTCATGGTGTCTACCAGGGAGCGGGTCCGCCTGGGCGTCGACATGTCAGCCCAGCTGTGGCTTCGCACCTCGTGGGCCCGCCGCGGGGTCATCGCGTCCTTCGGGCGTATCGACGCTGGCTTCGACGGGACGCTGACCTTCGGCGCCTTCAACTCCTCGGGGGACTCCCTGGAGGTCCCCCTGGGGGAGACCTTCGCCCAGATGGTGGTGGAGGGCATGACCGGGTCGGCCGAGTCCGCCTACGGTGAGCGGTCCGGTCACTACCAGCACCAGCGGGGCGTGACCATGGCCACCGACAGGGAGGGTGACGTGGGACGCAATCCCGACCAGGGCCCTCGAGTGGTGGTGGCCCCCTGCCTCGGCGAGGGGTGCCACGAGTGCTGCCTGGATACGGAGATGCCCCTCTCGAGGACGGATGTGGAGCGCCTCGCCGCCAGGGGCCACGACCCCGCCGCGTTCTCCATGACGGAGGACGGCTTCGCCTTCCTGGCCAACGTGGATGGGAGGTGCTTCTTCCTGGACGGCGAGGGAAGGTGCAGGGAGTACGCCCACCGACCCGAGGGCTGCCGCCTGTACCCCCTGGTGCTGGACGAGGAGATGACCGATTTCGTCATGGACAGCCTGTGCCCCCACGCCGCCTCGGTCTCGGCGGACGGCGCCGACGAGACGGCCCTGATGGAGCTCCTGGACCGGTTGGCCCGGGAGAAGCTGGGCGACTGAAATCCACATGGCAACCTTTTAATGGCCATCCGACGCTCCCAGGCCTGGAGGCCCCAGGTTGAAGGTGCTGACCGCAGCCATCCGCTACCCGCCGTCCCCTGGCGGGGCCGAGACCCACGCCCACGAGGTGGCAAAGGAGCTGACCGGGCGGGGCCACCAGGTGAAGGTCTACACCTCCGACCTGTACAGGGAGCATCCCTTCGAGCACCTGGACCAACCCTACGACGACGTGGAGGGCGTCCAGGTGGTGCGCAAGCGGGCCTACAGGCTCCCCCAGGCATTCCACTTCACCTTCATGCCCGGGCAGATCGAGATCCTGCGAGAGCCCGCCGACGTCCTCCACTCCCACTCCTTCGGTTACTTCCACACCAACATGATGGCCCTCCGGAGGAAGCTGCGGCCCACGCCGCTGGTCATCACTCCCCACTACCACCCGCCCGAGACGATGGAGGGGGGCTGGGCCAAGCACAAGATGCGCGGGTTCTACGACACGCGCATCGCGAACTGGGTCTTCGACCAGGCCGACGTGATCATCGCCGTTAGCGAGGCCGAGCTGGGGTCCATGGCCCACCACATAAACGACATGGGCAAGACCCGGGTCATCCCCAACGGCATCCACTTCACCAGGTTCGAGGAGCTTCCCCCGGTCGGGACCTTCCGGGACCCCCGTGGCATCGAGGGCCCCATGCTCCTCTACATGGGAAGGCTGTCGGTCAACAAGCGGATGGAGGTGGTCATCCAGGCGATGCCCGAGCTCCTCAAGAAGCACCCCGACCTGACGCTTGTCATCGGGGGTCCCAACGACGGGGCCGGGGACGGGTGGAGGGACCTGGCCTCTGCCCTGGGTGTCGAGGACCACGTGCGGTTCGAGGGCTTCCTCTCCGAGGAGGACATGATCGCCGCCTACACCGACGCCGACGTTTTCGTGCTGCCCTCCGAGTGGGAGGCCTTCGGCATCGTGCTGCTGGAGGCCATGGCGTGCAGGACGCCCTGCATCTGCGCCGACCGGGGGGGAGCCCCCGAGGTGCTGGAGGACGGGGTCACCGGTCGCGTCGCGCCCTACTACGACGTGGAGGCCTGGACGTCCGCCCTCATGGACATGCTCGACGACGACGGGGCCCGCAGGAGGATGGGCGAGGCGGGTCGGGAGAGGGTCCGTAAGATGTTCACTTGGACCGCAATCGTCGACCAGATCGAGGCGATATACGAAGAGCTCACGGGCCTTTGAGGCTGTCGACCCCCGGCAAGGGGAAACCCTAAGAACGTGTGCACCGCTAACACCTCGAGAGGGACCCCCTTGAAGGTGCTCATGACGGCCATCAGGTACCCCCCCGCCCCCGGCGGGGCCGAGGACCACGTACACGAGGTGGTGAACCACCTGGTGGAGCGGGGCCACGAGGTCGTGGTGTACACCTCGGACATGTGGAAGGAGCACCCCTTCGAGAGGATGACCGAGCCCCATGACAAGGTGGACGGGGTCAGAGTGGTCAGGAAGCGCACCTTCCAGATGACCGAGGCCATCCACTACCCATTCATGCCCGGCATGAACGAGATGCTTGGGGTCCCGGCGGACCTGGTGCATGCCCACTCCTTCGGCTACTACCACACCAACATAGCCGCCCTGCGCAAGCGCTTGTCGGGGACCCCTCTGGTCATCACCCCCCACTATCATCCACCCGAGACGATGCAGGGGGGCTTCGCCCGCCACCAGCTGCGCAAGGTCTACGACGCCCGCGTTGCCAACTGGGTGTTCCAGCAGGCGGACGCCATCCTGTTCAACACCCACGCGGAGCTGTCGTCCATGGCCCACCACGTGGAAGACATGGACAAGGCCCGGGTCATCCCCAACGGACTGCACACCCACCTATACGAGGAGCTGCCCGACCCCGCCCCCTTCAGGGAGGAGCGGGGCATCGAGGGGCCCATGGTGCTCTACCTGGGGCGGCTGGCGGTGAACAAGCGCATGGAGCTGGTCATCAACGCCATGCCCCGGTTGCTGGAGGCCGTACCCGACATGAGGCTGGTCATAGCGGGACCCGACGACGGCGTGGGCGAGGAGTGGAAGGCCCTGACCCGGTCCCTGGGCCTGGAGGACCACGTTAGCTTCGAGGGCTTCCTGTCCGAGGAGGACAAGTTGGCCGCCTTCACCGCCGCCGACCTGTTCGTGCTGCCGTCGGAGTGGGAGGCCTACGGCCTGGTGCTCATGGAGGCCCAGGCCTGCGGGACGCCATGCGTCGTCGCAGATCGGGGCGGACCCAAGGAGGTCATAGCCCCAGGCGAGACGGGCCTTGTGGTACCCTTCGGGGACGAGGAAAGGTGGACGTCCTCCCTTCTCGAGCTGCTCACCGACGACACCAAGCGCCGGGCCATGGGAAGGGCGGCCAGGGAGAGGGCCATGACGGTGTTCCGGTGGTCCAACATCATAGACCAGATAGAGGAGGTCTATGCTGAAGTGACTTCGTCCTGAGCCTGTGCGACGCAACCCTTATGAGCCCGTAGCGTGTTGGCAGCCG
>CP070808.1:487298-490960 GCA_020343715.1 Thermoplasmata archaeon | reverse complement strand
TCCGACCGGGAGGATGGATACCGCCTCAGGAGGCGCATCGTCAACATGGACGACCGCGCAGGCGTCAGCAGCATCGGGACCGTGCTCCTCGTCGTCCTGGTTGTGGCGCTCATCTCCGTCGTGGGCGTCTTCTTGATGGGACTTGCCACCTACGATACCGAACCCCCGAGCATCGGCATCGTTATGACCAGCGAGACGGACCGCATGCACGCCCACATCAACGATGTCAGCGAGTCCCGGCCGTTCGACGAGTTCCGCCTGCTGGCCCGCCTTGACAACGGTACCATGGTGATGTACGACAGCGACGGGGACGCGGTGGGCGACAGGGCGTTGTCATTGGACCTTGATGAGCTGGTTGTAGACTCAGCCGCGGGCCCGCTGGTGGCGCCCCTGGTCTACGTCGACGCCGACTCCAATGGCAAGGTAAGCACCGGGGACTACATGACCTTCCGCCATCCCTTCTTCCCGCCCCTCGCGCCCTTCATCGATGTTACCCACGGCTACAAGATCGTCGAGACGGCCCCCCGGGGCATCCCCAGGGACACAAGGATGCTCATCGTGGCCTCCACGGACACCCTCGTAGGCGGCGAGGTGCGACCGGGCGACGTGGTGAGGATCACCATCGGAAAGGGCTCGGACATCTACTACCAGACCGAGGGTCATGCCAGCATTGGTGGGGTGTACACCACCGTCGTGGACATCCCCATGAACTGGTCCCCCGCCACCTTCGGGGCGACGGAGTTCACAGTACGGCCAGGGGAGGCGGACGAGTGGTCGATGCCGTACCCGTTCAAGGTCCTCCCAGAGAACCCTCCCAGCAAGGCGGAGCTGGCGTACTGGGAGCGGCTCAACAACCCCGTGGTCGACGGCACAGACATAGTGCTAGTCCACAAACCTTCCAACAAGATCGTGCTGGAGTTCACCGTCTGAGGACATGCACCAACAAGCCATGTCTATTTTTTTTTCTGGTGCTATCGATATTCGGGTCTAACCAGGTCAGCGTCTGGAAGTGAGGTGGGCCGAAGGCGCATACCCTAACGGATATATAGGGTTCCTTACCATTCCGGCGTACCACTCCGGGGCAGGAGCCAGGGGTGGTACCGGGTGAATACATGAAGGGCTATTCAGTTAGCATCACTCAAGATTGCACGGCCAAGCAGCAGCTGGGCGTCAACGGCCTGGCCGAGAAGGTCTTCAACGCCAAGGAGGTGGAGGCCATGGCCGCCGAATGGGCCCAGAAGGACCCGAACAGGACCGCCGAGCAGATCTTCATCAAGACCACCTGGAAGGACCGGGACGGCAACGAGCGGGAGAGGGAGATATCCCTCAGCGAGGCCAGGATGCAGTTCTACGACCTCCAGAGCTACCTGGGGACCTGCGCCACCTGCGGGGCCAACGTCGCCTCCGACCGGTTCAAGGGAGGGGTGTACTCGGGCTTTGGATGCTACCTGCACATCGGGCATCCCATCAGCAAGGATCTGGAGGACGCCCTGATGGCCGGGGCCCAGCGGGCCGTTGCCAACTCGAAGATCGAGCCCTCCATCGCATTCATGGACCGTATCGCAAAGGCGAAGGTCTCGGGCCAGGTCATTGCCGACCTGCGCAAGGAATCGCCCCCGGGCATCGAGTCCAAGCAGCCCCAGTCCATCAGCTGGGGCGGGTTCTTGGGGAAGAAGACAATCAACAGCGACATGCTCCTGGAGATGTTCCTCTCCGGTGAGGCCACCCCCGAGGACGCGCTGCTGTTCCACCATTTCGCGGAGAACATACACACCGCACTGCAGACCACCGGCGGCTCGTACGAGATGAAGGAGTTCATCACGACCCTCAGCGCCCTTTACGGCACAGCTGCCGATATGAAGAAGACCATCAAGGTCTACAAGGGCTGATGCCAGGGCAACGGAATGCAAACGTATTAATCCCCTTTCCACACTGGGTGCGCCCGGGTGGTAGCATGTCACCGGGGACCAGACTGGCATTCGCCCTATTCCTGTTCATCATCGCAGCGGCCGTGCTCATCGCCACAGGCGAGGGGACCGAGGCCGCCGATATTGAGCACACCTCCGATTGGGTCATCAGCGGGGAGACCATCATCCTCACCGACAAGACCATCGACGTGGTCGGGAACGTCACCATCCAGGCGGGGGGCGTCCTGGAGCTGTACAACTGCACCCTTGACATCCAATGCGTGGTGTCTGGCCAGTTCCGCCTGGAGGTAATGGCCAGCGGGAGGCTGGAGGCCTACGACTCCACCATCCAAGCCACCGGCTCCCGCATGGACGTGCTGTTCCACGACGACGTCCTCATCGAGGGTTGCACCATCGACCACGTCAGGGGCGGCTCGACCTCGGTCCGGGGGATCACCATCGACGGCGGGACCGCCTCCTTCAAGGACACCTGGATCAACGACAGCAACTACCACGGCCTCTACGTCCTCGCCGGACTGAACCTGGACAACGTGACCATCACGAACATCACCTACGCCCACGTCTACCTGTACAACTGGGGAGCCTCGGCCCCCTACTCGGTGTCCATCTCCAACTCGGAGTTCGTCGGTGACGGCTCCGCCAGCTCATGGAGGGCGGGCGTCATGCTGTACACCTTCCAGTCGGGGGAGGACGTGGACGTGACGATAGCCGACACGACCTTCAGGGAGTGCTACCGGGGCGTCTACATCTCCACCACAGGTAAGGGGAGCGCCGACGTGCAGCGATGCACGTTCATCGATTGCCGGCAGGGCATCTCAATGAGCTGGTCCACCTCCTCCGGGACCCACGTTTTCAAGGACAACACCGTCACGGCCGATGGTACCGCGGGCACCGTGGGGCTCATCCTCACCTACAGGACCAACTGGGGACCCGTGGTCGAGGACAACGTGGTACGTGACGTCTATACCGGGTACATCGTCAACGGCAGGTGGAACACGCCCCAGACCGTGTCCATAGGGAACCTGTCGGTCAGTGACTGCACCCAGGGCCTGATATCCGAGCAGGACATCCAGCTAACCGTGCACAATTCCTCGTTCACCCGCATCGCCAGCAGCCTCGAGTGCTTCGTTGCTAGGAACGACTCCACCATCACCATCATCGACACAGACCACCCGTGGGGAAGCGGCACCGTGGAGTCGGCGAGTAGCTGGATAAAGGCCTACACCGACGTGGAGATCCGGGGTGCCAAGTGGAAGGACGGCGCGTCCATCGGCCAGGGCTTCCTGGTCCTGGAGAACACCACCCAGTTCGAGGTGGCCCGATTCAATCTCAGCGACCTCCGGTCCCAGGACGTGGCCGGATGGGAGGTGACCAGCACCGATCGCAGGACCTCCCTCTACCTCTACCCCGCCCTCTACGACGGGGGTCACGGGTTCAGGGGGGAGCGCATCGACATGCGCACCTACACCCCATCCGTCGTCGAACTGGTGGACGACGTGGCCCCATCCGTCGTCATAGACGAGCCCAGGAACGACGAGGGCTTCGCCACAGACTCTGTCGTTGCGAGAGGGACCTACAGCGAGCTGGGCTCGGGTGTGGACATGGTCCAGTACTCCCTTGACGGAGGGGACTTCCTGCCTCTTATGACCTGGTCAGATGACAAGTGGACGATGCCCATGTCCTTCCTCGTTGACGGGGAGCACACCTTGGCCCTCCGGGCCCTGGACAAGGTTG
>CP070808.1:483508-487198 GCA_020343715.1 Thermoplasmata archaeon | reverse complement strand
AGGAAGGCCAGGACGCCCACCTCGTCCAGGTCCTGGGCGTAGGAGGAGGCGTCGTAGGTGAAGGAGAAGGTCTTGGAGTCCCCGGCCTCGAGGGCCACGGCCTGGCCGTCGGGGCCCGTCAGCAGCTCCCGGGTGAGCCAGTCGTGCTGGAGGACGCCGTTGCCCCCGTTCCAGGGGCCGAAGTCGTCCTCGAACACCGCCACGTGGAGGCGCAGGTCGTCGTGACCAGGGTCGGACAGCGCGGTGAAGTTCACGTACGCCACGCCCTGGCCAGTGGTGGTGTCCGTCCATCCCTCGACGGTGAGGGCGACGGGGGAGGGCACGTCGTGCCTTGCGTCCACCTCGACCTCGTAGGCGGCCCTGTTGGCCGACACGCTGCCCTTGTTGCCCCGGACCTCCGCCACGCCGTCCACGAACACGTAGGGCTGGTACGGGTCGTCGTAGAAGGCCTGGCGGGCGTCGCCGTCGTCGTTGGACAGGTCGTCGTTGCGGTGGTATGCCAGGATGACCAGCTGGTCACGGGTGTACGCCTCCTCCATCTCCAGGAGGGCTCCGTCGGCGTTGGGGCAGTTGGGGCACCACCCCGCGGTGACCAGCTCAATGAGCACAACGCGGTCGGTGGTGGACGTGGCCTCGGCGACGGGCACCGGTCCGTCGCCGGGGCCTATCATAGCGATGGCGGGCACGGTCGCTAGGGTCGATGCGACGAGTACGAGCACTAACATGATGGCGCGGATCTTGAACAAGGAGGACCCTCCTACCTGTGCATATCCACGCCGGGGTCGATGATAAATATATCACCGACATACTCTGGCCTACTCATCCTTGGAGCGGATGGCCCCGACCACGAGGGCGGCGGCGATGGCGGCCAACGCCATCAGCGCCCCGGGGCCCGGGGACTCGTCCTCGGCCTTCGGCTTGACTATCTCCACGGTGAAGGTCTCCACCGTCTCCCCGCCGCGGGTGTCGGTGACGGTCAGCGTCACGGTGTAGGTCCCCGCCTGCTCGTAGATGTGGCTGGGCCTCTCCTGGGTCGAGGACGTCATGTCGCCGAAGTCCCAGCTGTACGCCACCGGGTCGCCCTCGGCGTCGTTGACGTTGGCCTGGAAGTACACCTCCTTGCCTGGTCTCAGCTTCTCCTCGGTGTTCACCACCGAGATCTCGACCAATGGCTCGGTGTTGGCGTCCACCTGTACGGTGATGGAGAGGTCCTCGTCCCCCGCCTCGGCGGAGATGGTGTGGTCCCCGGGGACCGCGGTCCAGGTCGCGGTGACGGTGCGGGTGGCGTCGATGTCTATGGACAGGGTGTCCACCGTCAGCTGCACGCCGTCCACGTACACCGTGACCGGTACGCCCTGGGCCTTGGCCTCGCCGTCGTTGGAGAACGACACCGTCACCCGGAGGGCGTCCCCCTCCACGGGCCTGTCGTTGTTGGTCTCGATGGAGACCACGAACACGTGGGGCAGGTAGGGCTTGACCAGCAGGTCGATGGACACCGTGTGGGCGCCGCCGAAGGGGTCCTCCACCGTGAGGGTGATGGTGTGCTCGCCCTCGGAGAGCATCACGTCCAGGCCCTCGCCTGTGCCCAGGAGACCGTCCACGCTGGAGGTCCAGGTGTAGGTCAGGGCGTCCCCGTCCTCGTCGTCGGTACCCGCGGACCTGAAGGAGACGTACTCGTCGGGCTCGAACCTCAGGCCGCCCGCTGGCGAGCTGATCACCGCCACAGGGTCCCTGTTGGTCACCTCGGGACCTGGCAGCTCCCCAGTCTCGGGGAGGCGTACGGTGTGCTCGCCGTCGGAGAACACGAAGTAGAACCCGTGGGTGCCGATGTCCAGGCGGGTCGTGTAGCTGTACGTGACGCCGTACTGGTAGTCGTAGCCGTCCTGGTTGAGCACGTAGGGCGTGCCGTCCAGGTACAGGTACGATGTGACGGGGCGGTCGTTCTCGCCGTCCGTGTACGTCACGTAGAAGGTGAACTCTGTGTCCCTGGTGCCCGTCAGGGGCGCGAACCTCTCCGACTCGAGTGTGGGTGCGTAGTTGGGCATCACCACAACGGGGCCAGGGAGCCAGTTCGGGCTGGCGGTGGCTGCGGGCATGCGGATCTGGTCCTCACCGTCGGAGAACAGCAAGTAGTACCTGTGGGTCTCACCCACGGACAGGGTGGTCTCGTAGTAGAACGTCACCCAGTCCGTCCACGGTCCGGAGGGGGAGTCGGTGAGCATGTCGAATCCCGTCCCGTCGATGAATATCCTCGCAGATGCGGCGGCATCGTTGTCCCCGTCCCGGTACATCACGTCGAAGCGGAAGGTGGTGGTCGTGTCCCCCTCCCTGGGGTTGACGCTGGCCGCCGACAGCTGGGGCACCTGGTTGCGGGGGCTCACGTTGATCGTGTCCAGGTGCCAGTCTATGTCCCCCAGGGCATCGAACTCGCCGTCGTTGGCCTCGAAGCGGTACGTGTAGTTCCCCGGCGGGAGCTTTCCCCTGTACTGGAGGAACTTCCCGTCGATCCAGGTGTTCCCGCTGGCCACCGCGGTCATGTCGTGCTGGGTCGTACCGCCCAGGGCGTCCTTGATGTGGACGGACATGGTGGACGGGGCGTCGTCGTTCACGTCGGTGTACCAGACCTTGAAGGTGACTGGATCGTCCTCGGTCACGTCCCGGGGGGCCGCCTGGCCCAGGGACAGGACGGGGGCCACGTTGGGAAGCGGGGCCTTATACCAGTAGGTCTCGTTATGGTCGATGCGGGTCCTGGCGGAGCTGCTGGGGTCGTCCTCGTAGTAGTAGCCCTCACCGGCCGCGGAGAAGGTGTGGGTCTCGAACAGCAGGTTGGGCTCCTTCTCGTCCCACACGGTGTTGAAGTTGTGCTCGAAGTCCAAAGCCATGAAGTCCAGGTCATCCAGGAGGACGCGGTTCTTCATGTAAGAATTGTACGAGGACGCTGAGGCGTCGCAGCCGTGGAAGAACTCGATGCCGTTGGGGAGCTCCACGTAGTAGGTGTTGACCGTGACCGTCTCCGCCATGGTGTGAACCATACCGATGGCGGTGATGTTGCAGCCGGCCACATCAGTGGCCGAGGCCGTGCCTCCCCTGACGGGGGTGAGCTCGACTATCTTGTTCGCCGGAACGCCCCTGTTCCTCATGGCGGTCGCCACCGGGGCGTTGCCCACCACGATGGCACCCGTGTTCTTCTGGACCATGGCCACGGTGGCGGCGTCGTAATGGGTGCTGTGCCCGTGGTCCTCGACGATTATCAGCTCGCAGTCGGTGACGGTCTTTGGGTCCCAGTCCGCGCCCGTCGCGGGGAACGCCTCGATGAATATGTCCAGGTCGCCCTCCTTGATGTGCATCGCGGTGGACCCGATGGTCCCGACGCCGTCGGCCCGGAGCCACGTTATGTTGACCTCGGGCCTGTCGTCCATCGGCGAGGGGCCGCCCGTGTCGGTGGGGGCGGCGGCCGCTGGTGGCAGTGCAGCTAGCACGGTTGCGGTCATCATTAGCGCTACGATCAATGCTGGGATCCTCATCCTTACCATACGTGACCACCCCTTGATGGAGGGAGTGTTTGCCGGACCCGTCGTCCGCGGTGTTGGACCTCCAGTCCCGTCCGGCACGGGACCATCCGGTACGGTAGTTTAAAAGGTCTTTGGGTGACACCACTCAGGGTGACGGCCTCACCGACGGGGTTCCCAT
>CP070808.1:479707-483408 GCA_020343715.1 Thermoplasmata archaeon | reverse complement strand
GTGGGCGTGGACACAGTCCCCTTCAAGGAGCGGGGCATCGAGGAGATATGGCGGTGGGGCATCCGTTGCCCCGGCTGCCACCGCTGGTTCGAGGAGGCCAAGTCCTCCGAGTGCCCCGTTTGCGGGACCGAGCTTCGGACGGCCAGGAGGAAATAGCTACTCCATGTGGTATCACATCCAATCAATGTGATAAGGATAATATACCGTAATCATCCATTGATGGCTCGTGACCAGTGTTTTTTATTTTGGCCCCTGCCTGATTGCTTTGGTAATGGTTATACTCTCGCTGCTGGTCACCATCTACATCCACCACATGAATGAGGTCAGATCAAGACGAAGGCATGAGACCAAGGAAGGTCGAGTCGTCCCCCTCTCCCAATACGTCATAGCATTCATTGGGCTGTCGTTCGTCACGGTCGGGTTGGTTTCAATAGCCTCATCCTCTGTGCCTGGGTACGCATCCTTTGACGTTTATGGTATCATAACCGTGGTCTTTGGAGTATCTTTCATCATAATGTCCTGGAGCGTATTCGTACCCCGGAGTAAGACCAGGAAATCGGACAACAGGTCACGTTGAGGGTCGATTTCGTTGGATATGGACAGAGTGACCAAGGGTCCACCGACCAGTCGAACCAAAGGAACAACCTGAGCCACGCCTGAGACTCGCGGCGAAGCTTAGTTAAGGGACCTGTCCGTATCGACAGACGTGCTCCAGGCAATGAACCTCTGGAAGAGCTTCGGCAAGACCGAGGCAGTCCGGGATGTCAGCTTCCTGGTCAAGCGTGGTGAGGTGCTGGGCCTCCTAGGCTCCAACGGTGCCGGCAAGTCCACCACCGTGCGGATGATGGCGGGCCTGGCCAAGCCCGACGCGGGGACCGCCTACGTGGGCGGCCACGACGTGCTGCGCAAGCCGATACTGGCCAAGGCATCGTTGGGCTACCTCCCTGAGACGGTGGTGCTGTACGACCGGCTGACGCTCCGGGAGTACCTGGAGTTCCTGGGGCCCATGTACGGGCTCTACGGCGAGGGCCTGGCCCAGCGGGTTGAGGAGCAGGTCTCGAAGGTGGAGCTGACACGGAACCTGGACCAGGAGCTGGGGACCTTCTCCAAGGGCATGACCCAGCGGGCCGCCCTGGCGGGGGCCACGCTGCACAGCCCCCCGGCACTGATCCTGGACGAGCCCGGCACAGGGCTGGACCCACGGTTCGTACGCAAGCTCAAGGTGTGGGTGCGGGAGCTGGCCGCCGACGCTGCCGTGCTGGTGTGCACCCACGTGACGAACTTCGCCGAGGAGGTCTCCGACCGGCTGGCCATCATGCACGAGGGCTCCATCCTTTCCACCGGGACCCTGACGGAGCTGCGGGTGGCAACGGGGGCCAAGGACCTGGAGGAGGCCTTCGTCCGTACGGTGGAGGGCTGGTAGGGGGGTGGCGAGGACGGGCACGGTCTTCCGCGTGTACAGCTTGGGGGCGACCCTGGCGGTCCGCCGGTTCGTGGCGATGTACAAGCAGCACGTGCTGATGCTGGGCCTGTTCGTCTTCATGGTGCTGTTCAGCCTTAGCTTCCTGGTGCGCTTCGGCATGGCGGCCTCGGAGGCCACCGCCAATCCCACCCTCACCGACACCATCACCCCAGGCTCCCTCGCCCTGGTCGCCTTCGTGCTCCTCTTCGTAAAGGGACTCTCCGACGTCCATAGGACCATCGTCAAGGACAGGGCCCTGTGGTCCACCATGGTCGCCCCGGTGCGAGAGGGGACGCTGAGGACGGGCCTCATGCTAAGGACGGCGGTGTTCCAGATGGGGCTCCTCGCCATCGTGATGGGGACCTTCGTCCTGGTGCTGCTCTTCTCCCCGGAGAAGCCCGTGCTGCCCAGGGAGACGGGACCCCTCATCGTGCTCGCCGGGCTGGCGGCCTCGGTGCTCCCCCTGCCGTTCCTCCTGAGCGCCATAGGATGGGAGCACCGGTCGAACAAGCTGGTGCTCGGTGTCCTGGTGGCGGGGGAGCTGGCCTTCGTCCTGATGCTCCAGATGATGGTGCCCCTCTGGCAGATGATCGTGGCCGCGGGGGGGCTCGTGGTCATCTGCTTGGTCGTTACCGCGTCGGGGCCACCGGTGCTGGCCACCGCGTGGGCCTCGGTGGAGGGGGTTCGGTTCAGGTCATCGCGGGCCAGCCGCAGGATGCCGCCCCTGTTTGCATGGATGCTGCCCCGCAAGGACATCGTGGCCCGTGCGCTGTTCCGCAGGGAGATGATCCTCAGCTACCCGGGCAAGCAGAGGGTCGCCATTGCGGGCCTGAACGTGGCCATGGCCGTGGGCCTTGTGATAGTTAGCATACAGCTGGGCGAGCTTATGCGGCTCCAGGGCTACGGAGATGATTTTTACAACCTCATCACGCCGGTGATGGTGGGCCTGGGGATCTACATGATATGCTTCTTCCAGGCCACGATGCCCCTGGTGGACGGCGTCAGCAAGGAAGGGCCTGCCTTCTGGGCCGTGAGGGTGGCGCCCGTGGAGCCCTGGAGGTACCTGGCGGCGAAGGTCAGGCCGTTGCTGGCGTTCCTCCCCCTCACGATGGTGGCCACCGGTTTCGCCATCCCCTTCGCCCTGGGGCGTGGCTGGGAGGCGATGGTCATCGGGATGCTGGGGGCCGCCGCCGTCTATTTCGCCTTCCTGGGCGTGGGGGCGTGGGCGGGGGCCACGTACCCGAACCTGGACAAGCACTCCAACGCGCCCCCCGACGTGGTGCTGGCCTTCTACCTGATGTTCGCCTGCCTGATACTCCAGGCGCTGATGCTCAGCCCCGTGCTCGCCTTCTCCCTGGTCTCGCCCACCTTCGGGGTGCTGTTCGCAGCCTTCGCCCTGGCCTTTGGGTTCATCATCATGTGGGTTGGGATAATGGCCGGGGGCCGGTCCATCAAGAAGCTGGAGGTGGGCTGAGCCCTCACTGGCCGTACCGGCGCTTTCGCAGCTGGTACGCCCGCAGCGCCCGGAGGAAGTCCACCTTGCGGAAGCCGGGCCAGTAGACATCGGTGAAGTACAGCTCCGAGTAGGCCAGCTGCCAGAGCAGGAAGTTGGAGATGCGCTCCTCCCCCGAGGTGCGCAGGATCAGGTCCGGGTCCGGCAGGTCGGAGGTGTAGAGGTACTTGGAGAAGGTGGTCTCGTCTATGCCGTCGATTTCCAGCTTGCCGTCGCAGGCGTCCTGGGCCAGGTGACGGATGGCGTTGAGGATCTCCTCGCGCCCCCCGTAGGCCACCGCCAGGTTGAAGCTGTACTGGTCGAAGTCCTTGGTGACCTCCTCGGCGTAGCGGATGGCCTCCTGGACCCTATCCGGCAGCAGCTCCCTGTCGCCGATGGCCCGGATGCGGATCCTGTGCTCGTGGACGCGGGGGTCCTCGGCGGCCTTGCGGAAGTTGGCCTCGAAGAGGTCCATCAGCTTGTCCACCTCCTCGGGGTCCCGGTAGATGTTCTCGGTGGAGAAGGCGTACACCGTAAGCACGCGGATGTTGGCCTCTAGGCACCAGTCGAGCATCTCCTCCAGCTTGTCCCGGCCCCTCTCGTGGCCGTCCCCGGTGCCCAGTCCGAAGCTCTCGGCGAAGCGGCGGTTCCCGTCCATGATGATGGCCACGTGTCTCGGGATGGATCCTTCCAGTACCTCCTTGAGCAGCTTCTGCTCGTAGGCACTGTAGACCTTGGCTGACACGG
>CP070808.1:475903-479607 GCA_020343715.1 Thermoplasmata archaeon | reverse complement strand
CCTCCCGCTCCAGGTCGTCGTGGATGCGGACGTAGCACTCACCGTCGGGGAAGCGCTTGGTATCGACCTTTCCCTGGGCCACGTCCAATTCCCTTGCGAGACGGGTTGTCAGCAAAGGAGACGCTGAACCCCCCAGCACCTTCACAGTTCGTGTCCTCCAGGCCCAAATAACGAGGGGGTGGTTTATAACCGTTTGTGCGTCATTCACGCAACCGATAAGGACGTTGGTGGGGGTGTCTAGACCTCGAACATCTGGGCGTGGGGCACGCCCTTGATGCGGACAACGTTGTCAGGGTCGATGCATCCGGCCTCGATGCCCAGGGCCACGGCCCGCTCGCCGAACAGGTTGAGGGAGGTCGACCTCTGGAAAAGCGCGGAGGTCGCCGCGTCGTCGTCCTCTACCAGGTCACCACCGAAGAAGTCCTCCTTGATGATGACGTGGTAGGGGTCCTCGTCGAGGGTCTCGCCAAGGAGCTCCTCGTCGCATGCCGCGGCGCACAGGTGGCCGCGGCGCATGTGTACCTTGACGTATATCGTGGTATCACCACCAGGGGGTACCAGAATAGCTGTCATCCGCACTGAAATAGTTTGCGCAATACGGCGCATCCAGGCGAACTAGATGACCCGGTAGTGGCCCGCCTTCGGCGAGTAGATCCGGCCGTCGGAGACGAGGCGGTCGAGGACCGACTTGGCCGCCGAGCGGTCGATGTTGAAGGCCTCCGCCTCGGCGATGATGTCGTCCTCCCCTGGGGACTCGCCGCCCCGGGTCAGCTGGTCGATGATGTCCAGGAGGATGCGCATCCGCTCCCTCTGGGAGTGGCTGATGCCCGTGGCGATGACGTCGATGTCGAAGCGCTCCCCGCCCATGATCTTCTTAAGGAAGTAGTCGGAGATCCTGATGGCCCGGTCGGCATCCTCCCGTTCCACGTGGTCGGAGAGGCGAACGCGGGCCGACGCCTCCGCAAGGCGGATGAACGCCTCCAGCTGTCGGGCGGTCAGCGGCACCGAGGCCTCCTCCCCCTCCCCCTGCTTCCTTATGTTGATGTAGTAGTCGCGGATGACGTCGAGGGCCTCGTCCGATAGGACCGGGAAGACGCGGTTCTTGGCGTACGCCACGTACTTGGACACGAACTCGGGCTCGTAGAGGGGCTCCACCGCCTCCAGGCTCTCCTCGATGATGTCGTCGGGCAACGGCAGCCCGTCCAGGTGCTCCTTGAGCCTGTGGACCTCCCCCGTCTTGTGGACCTTCAGGATGTGGTCCGCCAGCTTCGCGTCCCAGGCGCTGTCGGGCTTGTCTATGATGGAGAAGATGATGTCGAAGCGGGAGAACAGGGCCGGGGGCAGGTCGATCTGCTCGACCATGAGGGCGTGCTCGTGGAAGCGGCCCAGCTTGGGGTTCGCGGCGCCCAGGATGGCGCATCGGGCCTGCAGCGTGGCGGTGATGCCCGCCTTGGCGATGGAGATGGACTGCTGCTCCATGGCCTCGTGCATCGCCGACCGGTCCTGCTCGGACATCTTGTCCAGCTCGTCGATGGCCGCAAGCCCCCTGTCCGCCAGCACCAGGGCGCCCGCCTCCAAGGTCCACCGCCCCTCGCCGAACTCGTCCCGCACGGCGGCGGCGGTCAGGCCCGCGGCGGTGGACGCCTTGCCCGATGTGTATATGGCCCGGGGGGCCAGGTTGCGCATGTAGCGGAGCAGCTGGGACTTGGCGGTCCCGGGGTCGCCCACCAGCATGATGTGGATGTCGCCGCGGATCCGGGTCTTGTCGGGCAGGACCTTGACCACGCCGCCGAACAGCTGCAGCGCCAGCGCCTCCTTCTCCTCCTCCATGCCGAAGATGGTGGGGGCGATGGAGGCGATGAAGTTGGGGAACAACGACGGGTCCTTGGAGGTGGCGAGTATGCGCTCCTCGTCCTCATCGGTGATGATGATCTCCTCGTAGTCGTCCTTCTTGCGCTCGAAGGATACTGCGGAGAGGAAGATCTCGAAGAGGGTGGACTTCTGGGAGCCCTGGGCCTTGATGTTCTCCCGCAGGATGCCGTTGATGGTCACCCGGTCACCGGGGGACAGCTTGCCGGTCAGGTCGTCCTCCAGGTAGCACGTCAGGCGCTGGGGCTGGTCACCGCCCCGGAGGCCCTCGGGGCTCTCCTGTATCTCTATCTTCTGTGTGTCCTCGAACTCGGAGAAGTCCAGGGCCCTGTCCCCGAAGGCCGCCTGGAAGGGGTCGGGTAGCGAGGCTATGTTGGTGATGAGCCTGAACTTGGTGGAGCCCGCGGCACGAGAGCAGCCGTTGTTCTCCTTGTAGCACTCCAGTGGCTCCTTCAGCTGGAGGGTGTCCTGCTCCATCCGGTGTATGGCGCCGCATCGCATGCACTGGAAGACGGCCACCCGGAGCCGGGGCCGGACCTCGGTGGACTTTCGCACCAGCCCCTCCACGGCGATGAGACGGCCCAGGTGCTTGCTGCGCAGGTCCCGGATGGGCACCTTCCCGATCTCGGGGTCCATGGGCAGCTCCGTGATTCGGATGTGCACGGGCACCCGCTGCCCGGGGGGTATCATCTGCTGGGAGGCCTTGTCGGCGGCCATGAGGGATGCGGTGGGCTGCTCCAGCAGGTGCTCCGCCAGCTCCACGTTGAACAGCGCCACGTCTGTGTAAGTGATCTCCAACGAGCGGACCTCGGGGTACTGGGCCGCCACGTCCAGGAGCCGCGGTGCGTACCCGTGCTCCTTGAAGAAGGACGTCCACATCTCCGTCAGGTTCTCGAGTGAGTAATCCTCTACCATTGCCCTCCCCGCGGGTAAGCGACCCCTATGGTCAGCGGCGTTGATATGGATTACTATAGGGTGGCCGGAAGTGGGGCCCTGGCACTACCTGAACAGCTCCGACACCCTGATGCGCCGGAAGACCCCAGGGGCCACCTCCACCACCTCGCCCTCGGTGTGGATGAGGTCGAACCTCTTCTTGAGCCCGGCCCTGCCCACGGAGACCCGGTTGAGCACCAGCCTCTCCAGCTCGGGGTAGGGCCATCCGTCGGGGTATGTGGCCTCGAGGACGAAGAAGGCGTGCTCCAGGGCGTCCATGAACTCCGATTCGAGGCGGGTCCGAAGCTCCCGCTCCCTGCGCTCCAGCACGCCCACGTACTGCCTCAGCTGGGGCTCCAGGGCGTCGTAGAACCGGGCGAACAGCCCCACGTACATGTCCCTGACCCCCGCGGCGGCGTCCTCGGGCGTCAGCGAGTAGGCCCTCACCAGTGAGCCGGTGGCCCGGGTGGCGTGCTCCAGCAGGCCGCCCTTGGAGGAAAGGTCGAACATCACGTCCCGCTTCATGCAAGCCTCCAGCTCGGGCCAGTCCCGGTGGATCTCCCGGAGTATGCGCTCCACCAGGTCCACGCTCTGTCCGCTCTCCAGCACCGTGACCGGGTTGACCATGGCCGAGTGTACCACCGAGTGGGCGATGTCCTCGGAGCTGGCGTGGAGCTCCAGGGCGGCCTCGTCCCGGGCCAGGTCCTCCCGGGAGAGCAGCACGGGAAGGTCGCAGACCGACATGACCACCTGTCTCTCCGAGGGCCTGCTCAACATCTCCTTGAGGTCCCGTTCGAAGTCGTGGACCTCCAGGAGGGAGCGGGTGGACATGGACAGCTCCTCGGCGGTGGCCGCATCCCCGGACCTCTCGGTGAGGAAGGCGGCGGCCTTCGACTCCTCCT
>CP070808.1:472092-475803 GCA_020343715.1 Thermoplasmata archaeon | reverse complement strand
TGCCCGTGGGGAGGTGTATGTTCTCCGTCGTTAGAGATGCCGAGTACCTGAGGGGATCGTCCGAGGGCCGGGGCGCTGCGGTGGCGATGGGGGGATGGCAGTTGCGGAGCCCCGTCTGGCGGGCATCATAATCGTCCAGCCTTCCCTCTTTGCCCATGAAGATGTCGAAGGTGAAGTTGCTATCTATGAAATGGAGCAGCATGAGGTCGTCGTAACCGTCCTTGTCCAGGTCGAAGGCCGTGGGCCTGGCCCCCCTTCCCGTCTCCAGGGTGTAGTTGACAGTGGTGTTCCAGCCCGAGGCCGAACCGTTGTAGATGGCGAGCAAGTTACCGCCCATCCCCTCGTAGGGGATGATGATCTCCATGTACCCGTCACCGTTCAGGTCACCACAGTGACCGTTGTACGTGAAGATCGTGCCGGCCGGCTCGGTGATCCAGTGGTCTGGGTCCTCGTCCATGCCGAAGGGGGTGTTCATGTACACCCTGGTATCCGGGCCTGTAACGCCGTAGATGACCACGTCGGTGTAGCCGTCCCCGTCCAGGTCAGCTGCGGTGGCCTCCTTCCCCTGGTCCTTGACGATGAAGAACTCGTGCTGTGCGTCGGGACCGTTCGGGCCCCCGTGGTAGCCCCAGACGCCTCCACCTGAGCATACGACGATGTCGTCGTACTTGTCGCCGTTCAGGTTGCAGGCGTAGCCGAAGATGGCATAGCGGTCCCTAAAGACGATGTCCTTGGTGGAGTTGAAGTTGCCGTCGCCGTCATTGAGGAATATCTGGGTGCTGTCGCCGCCCATCTCGTAGGTGACCATCAGGATGTCCGTCCACCCGTCCCCGTTGTAGTCGCCGGGAACGACGTGCTCGACCCAGTCGACGTCCAGGATGGTCGCCGGTAGGAGCCCGTACGTGCCGGTGTCGTCTCCCCAGACGATCCTCGTCTTCGTGTCCTGGTAGCCCCCGATGACCAGGTCCATGTAGCCGTCCCTGTCGAAGTCCCCGAAGGCGGAGGAGTAGGTCGAACCGAAGGGGATCTTGACACCATCCAGGTAGCCGGTCCGGTCCTCGTTGGGGTACATGAGGTACACACCGTCGGAGATCCGCGTCCAGGTCAAGGTGGGGAAGGGTTCGTAGTCCCCGCCTGTGCCATGCATCTTTGACCTGTCCAGGCTGATTCGAAGGTCGTTGCCGGTGAGGTTCAGGTTCCTGTGGCGGGTCATCTTGCCGGTGCCGAGGAACTCCTCGCGCCACTCCCCCAAGTCGACGAAGTGGACCGACCAGGACAGGAGCCTGGGCCTGTCGGTGCCGTTGGCGAACAGGTTCACCTGGACCCGGATCCTCGGGACGTCCACGGGCGAGACGGAGTTGAGGGACATGTCGGTGGCGTCCATCATCTCGAAGCCCTCCAAGGTCCCGTTGGCAAAGGAGGCGTTCGGCGCGGCGACTGAGGCGTCCAGGATAGTGACGTTAACGTGGCTCCGTCCGGGGGTGTCCACCTCTAGGAGCACCAGGTCGTAGCGGTACCCGGGAGGGCAGGCGATGACCTCGGAGGCGAGCCAGCCCTCGGTCACACCCGCCTCCAGGTGTGCGTCCCCGCCGCCGACCTCCACGCCAACGGGCATAGTGGCGTTGACGTAGACGTGGCTCGCGTCCTCCAGGGGGTCCGTCCAAGGCCCACCGCTGTCCAGGGGGCCCACGTGCCTCGATGGCCCATCACCCGACCCGGAGAGGGTACCCACGGCCGGCGCGTCCAGGACCCCGACCATCAGGACGGCGACCAACAGTACCAGGGCCTTACGGTTCATCTTGACCACTCTCTACTTCGGGCCCTTCCCCGTGACCATCGGACCACTCGACCCCCTCGGGGACCTCGGCCTCCGCCCTACTGACATCCGCTGGGGTGGTATCCGGGTCGCCGCCCCTTCCGCGCATGACTAGGAACACCGCACCGAGCACCGCCAGGACCGCCACGGCGCCTAGGGCGGGGATGATGCCGTTGTCGTCATCGCCGTTGTTCCCGTTATCCGTCTTCTCCGTCGGGTCGAAGTAGATGTCCTCGGTCCAGACCTTGGACGTGTCGTCGAAGTAGACGGTGATGTTGAACTTGTGGGAGACGAGCTCCTCGACGGAGTTACTGGTCCCCCGCCACACGTCGTCCGAACCCTTCTCCATGGGGATGGGGGTGAAGCAGATCGCGTCGTTGCATACGGTCAGGACCACGGACTCCACGTTGGTCTCGTCGGTTAGGGTGCACGAGATCTCCAGGGTCTCCCCGATGACGTAGGGGTCCGGGCTGTACTCGATGTCGGTTACGAGGTCGGTGTCGGCCTGCACGTCGTTGCGGCCAAACCCGGTCAGAAGGATCGCCGCCATTATGATTATGACGACCACTGCGTACTTACTGGACACGATGTTCGTCCCCCAGGACTTGGTCGCAAAGGAACCAACCATATAAGTATTTTTTGTTACCAGGACACGTGCTGGCCAACGTTCACGAGTGACGTTTATAAAGAGTTAATAAGGCGCGATCACGCGTCAAGGTCCACGTCCACGTTCCCACGGTCCAGGTCCACGGGGCCGCGTCTGCGGCCGTCCCCGGGGGCGGGACACTCGGCGCCGCCCTCCCGGCGGGCGTGGAAAAGGTATTGGCCAGCGTACCCGGCGTACTGGCCGAACCGGGTCCTGGCCCAGTCGGCGATGGCCTCTTGGGACATGCCCTTGCGCACGTCGAACCACTCCTCCACCGCCCGAATGACCCAGCGGTCTACGGGAAAGGCCTCCAGGTGGTCCAAGGAGAACAGCAGTGCGCAATCGGCCACCTTCGGCCCCACGCCAGGGAGCTCCATCAACCGGGCCCGGGCCTCCTCGAACGAGGCGAACCGCAACGGCTCGAGGAAGAGCTGGCCGTCGTTGACGGCGTTGGATATGTGCACTAAGTGGGGGGCCCTGTAACCCAGCCCTAGGAGCCGAAGGGCGTTCTCGTCCGCCTGGGCAAGCTGCTCCGGCCGAGGGAACGAGGCCGAGAGCCCGTCGCCCAGATGGTCCCCGTAGTGCATCGACAGGGTCTCCACCGTCCTGGAGATTCGCGGTACGTTGCTGACCTGGGAGATGACGAAGGAGATGAGGGTCTCCCAAGGCTCCTGTCGCAGGATCCTCAGGCCTGGATACTGGGTGAAGGCCCCGTCCACCGACACGTCTGAGATGGCCTCCCTGATGGCCTCTAGGTCGTCGTCCAATCGAAAGTAGGAGGTCACCTGCTTCTTCTCGAGTGCCATGGGTCCCGACTCCCACCTGAGCCTGCCCTCGGAGGGCTGCCATATGTCCACCACGGTCCCCTCCACGACGCCCCGGTAGCCCCCGTCGTCCAGGGGCTGCCACCGGAAGGCCTGTCCGCACAGGAGGGAGACCCCCAGGTCGAAGGGGACGTCAAGCCTCATCTCGCCCCTGTGGACGGGCCACGGGAGGCTCACCCTGCTCACCGTACCGCCCCCATCGCGGCGTGGAGGTCCACGGGAATGGGTCCACCCAGCTCCACCCCCTCCCTGGTCACGTCGGTGAGGCGCGCCGTGATACGGACGCCCTCGTCAACCGCGGCCCGGAGGGCGTCGCCGAAGGCGGGGTCCGTTCGATCGTTGGGGGCGAAGACGGTGCCGTCACCCCTCTGTACCACCACGACCACGTGGGCCTCAATACCCTCCCCGACCGCCTGGGCCAGCTC
>CP070808.1:468276-471992 GCA_020343715.1 Thermoplasmata archaeon | reverse complement strand
GCCCCCCTTGAAGTCCTCCTCCATGCTTATGCGCACGTCGCGGGAGAGCGACCCGTGGTGGATGCCGATCTCCGCCCCCGCCTCCTCGGGGTCCTGCCCCTCGGCGTCAGCCAGAAGGCGGAGCCTGGAGGCCAGGATCTCGGCGGTGTCCCGGGTGTTGACGAACCACAACGTCGCGTGGTGGTCCCTCTCCAGTCGTCGGGACTCCATGAGGCTCCTCAGGCCCTTGTAGTCGGTGCGCAACCTGTCGCGTATGTCCCGGTTCTCGGCGGACCGGAACTCGTCGTCCACCTGGGGGCTGAGCACGTCCACCTCCAGCAGCTTCCGGACGTCCACGTCCTCCACGGCGACGGGGCGCTCCTTCCCTTCGGCGTCGCGGCCCCCGACGAACCTACGCACCCTGCCTGGGCTCCCGACGGTGGCCGAGAGGGCCACCCGCTGGAACTCCCGGCCGGTAAGGTCCACCAGCCTCTCCAACGCCACCGAGAGCTGGGCACCCCGCTCGTCGGTGGCCAGCTCGTGCACCTCGTCGATGACCACTGCCCGGACCCGCTCCAGGCCCGCTCGCAGGAGCTTGCCCGTGAACATGATCTGCAGCGTCTCTGGCGTGGTGATGAGCACCTGGGGAGGGTTGCGCGACTGCCGGTTGCGCTCCGCCTGGGTGGTGTCCGAGTGGCGCACCCCCACGGAGACTCCCAGCACTCGGCCCATCTCCTGGATGCGCCGGAGCATGTCCCGGTTGAGGGCCCTCAGCGGCGTGATGTACAGGAGCTGGAAGCCCCTGCGCGCGTCCTCGCCCTCCTCGTCCATCCTGCGGACCAGGATGTCGAGCAGAGGGAGGGTGACCGCCTCGGTCTTCCCCATCCCTGTGGGCGCGATGAGGACCAGGTTGTCCCCGTCCAGTACTCGAGGGACGGCTGCCAGCTGCGCCTCCGTGGGCTCCGTTATGCCCAATGCTGGAAGGAGTCCCTGCAGCTGGGGCGTGAGCCTGTCGAAGGGGGGAAGCACATCGCTGGCCATGGGATGATTTGGGAAGGTCTCAAGTTACTTAACGTTTGGGGGACAGCGGAAGACCTCAGCCTCTCCTTCCCAAATATTGTCAGTCTAAATGGTTAGGGTGACGTATGGGACGATAGAAATCCGGACATCCGTCCAACCCTTTATTTGCATTCAGAATCGTTCGTTCTTTTGTACTCCCTAAACTTCATATACGCACATGTCTATCCGACGGGATATGCCCTCCCAAAGTGTTGAGAGGTACCTAGATGCACTGTACGGATTGCATCTGGAGGGAGAGCCCATCCGGACCACCGCCATCGCCAAGGAGCTGGAGCTGAGCCCCGCCTCGGTGACGGAGATGGTGCAGCGCCTCGCCGGGGAGGGATACGTGGACTACGAGCGCTACCACGGGGTCCGGATGACGCCCAAGGGCATCGCCGCCGCCACCGACGTGCTCCGTCGTCGCCGGCTGCTGCAAGTGTTCCTCATCAACGTGCTGGGGCTCGACCTGGACCTGGCCAACACCGAGGCCCAGAGAATAGAGCACGCCATATCCCCCGAGGTGGAGGACCGGCTCTGCGCCCTCCTCGGGAACCCCCAGACCAGCCCGGGCGAGGACGACGACATCCCTCTCTGCCCCCGGGCCCCGGAGGAGTGCCCCACGTGCCAGAAGCAGGCCCTTGTACCATTGACGGCATTGGCCGCGGGACACCGGGGCAACGTCCGTGCCCTCCTCGAGGACGACATGGGCTCCACGGCCCTCTCGAGGCTCGGCATAGAGGTGGGCTCCGACTTCCAGGTGCTCAAGTCCACGGGCGTACAGGTGGTCCTCTCGGTCAGGGGCAGCAGGGCCCAGATCGGGTGGGACGTGGCCCAGCGAATAGTGGTCAAGCAGAAGGACTGAGCCAGCTCCAGTCTACCGTTAAAACAATCCTTAAGTAATGGTATACTGTTCCCCCTGCGAGGCGGAGCCACCACATGCCTATCCGTAAATCTTTGTACAGGAGACCACCCACCCCCAACGGGCTCAAGGTCATCGAGAAGGACACCCTGGAGTGGTTCTCCCCCGAGGTCTACTCCAACATGAACACGGGCGTCCTCGAGGAGTACATAGAGGAGCGGAACAGGAGACGGTCGTTCACCCACACCCAGTGGAACTGGAAGGCGGTCCTGTTCGGCATGATGATGGGAACCATCTTCTGTGTCATCACCGAGTACGTGGGCCTCAAGGTGGGCATAGCCGTCCCCGGCGGAGGTTACGTTGTCTACCTCCTGGCCATAGCGTGGAGGTGGAAGCCCTCCACCGTCAACGACGCGCAAGGAGTGACAGCCGCGGCCACCTCGATAGGGTCGGGCTTCATATTCACCTTCCCCGCTCTGTACCTGCTGCACAAGCATCCCGACTACCGCATCGGCGGCACCCCCGACAACCCGATCTTCCTCATCACCGAGATCCCACCCCTCTACGTGGTCATGGTGGCCACCATCGTGGCGGGCATGCTGGGCACCATCTACTTCATCATCTTCCGCCGCCTGTGGCTGGTGGAGGACCCCCTCCCCGTGCCCGGCTTCGAGGCGGGGATCCAGCTCCTGGAGATATGCTACGAGTCTTGGAGGGGGACCCTCAAGTCCGCGCGCCGGACCATCATGGGCATATTCTGGGCCTCGGTGGTCTCGGCGGGGATAACATTCATGCGGGACATGCCCATGCCAGGACAAGGGGGGCGGTCCCTATTCGACATGATGTTCCAAGGGGACTGGTACAACCACGGTGCCATCACAATACCACCAGAGTACCAGACATGGACAACCATGGAGTTCGGCATCATCCCGATCCAGGTCGGCCTGGGCTGGTACATGCGGTTCCGTGTGGCGTTCCTCATGTCCCTGGGAACGCTGCTCACGTGGCTGGTCATCGCCCCCATGTCCTACTACTTCGAGACCCCGGTGTTCATCGTGGGCTTCGACTTCGTGTCGGTGCGGGACTTCCCCAACCCCTTCGCCCCGGGCACCACCCCCGTGTTCGCCTCCTACGGCAACATCGGCCGCATAATCGCCATCGGCGCCATCCTGGGCGGCGGCCTTACCGCCCTGGCCAAGATGTACCCCGTCTTCAAGCCCGCCTTCCAGGACGTGATGAAGGCCCTGAGGTCAAAGGGTGGCGAGAGCGGCGCCGGCGACTACGTCCCCGGAAAGGGATGGTACGAGTGGCCCCTCAGCCACATCCCCTACATGATGGTGATCACTGCCATCGCGCTCGTCGTCATCTTCCTCGCCGGCGGTTATCCCTTCTGGCAGACCGTCGCCTTCGCGGGTGCCCTGGTCATGACGACCTTCTTCTTGGGGGCCATCTCCGTCAAGGTGATGGGCGAGACGGGGACACAGCCCGTGTCGGGGACCAGCTTCATCACCCTCATCCTCCTGGTAGGAATATTCAAGCTCATGGGGACCAGCGACGAGCTCACCGCCGTCATGGCCATCCTGTGCACCACCATCTTCGGCTCCTCCATCTCCATGTCCGGCGTCGTCATCGGGGAGTACAAGGCCGCCCTCTACGTGGGCAACAAGCCCTTCCACCTGATGAAGGCGATCCTCACTGGCGTCATCTCGGGCGCCATCTTCGCCGTCATCGGCGCCGTCATGTTCTCCGACGGCATGGCCACCGTGGACCCCGAGACGGGCGAGCCGGTGCTGAACCTGCTGGCGCCCCAGGCCAA
>CP070808.1:464448-468176 GCA_020343715.1 Thermoplasmata archaeon | reverse complement strand
CTCCAGCGACTTGAGGGCCTCTTTGTGGAGCCTCAGCACCTCCACGTCCCTGGGCTTCATCTTGATGACCCGGGAGAAGGACTGCTCCGCCAGCTGGAACTTGTTCTGCACCAGCATGGTCTTGCCCGCCAGGAGGTGGACCTCCGGGTCGTCGGGGTTGAGCTCGATGGCACGCTCCAGCACCTTGAGGGCCTCCGCGTGCTCCTCCAGCTCGGCCAGGGTGCGTCCCAGGAGCGCCAGCACCTCGGCGTCCACCCCGCCCAGTTCCAGGGCCCTGCTGAAGGCACGCTTGGCCCGCTCGGGCTCCTCCATCCTCAGGTGGACCTTGCCCTTGGCGATCCACAGGGGCACGTCGTCATCATGGGTGCCCAGCAGGTCGTCGAGCACCTCCAGGGCGTCGGCGTTGTGACCCGCGTCCATGAGCACCTGGTAGAGGAGTATCTTGGCCTCGTCGTGGTTCTTGTCGAAGCGCACCGAGGCCCGGAGGGCCGCAGCGGAGGCGTCCAGCTCCCCCATGGCCTTGAGGGAGCGGGCCTTGCGCATGTAGGCCTCCTTGTTCCGCTCGTCGGTTCGCAGGACGGCATCGGCCGCCTTCACCGCCTCGTCGTGCTGGCCCATGCGCTCCAGGCTCTCGGCCCGCAGCTCCATGGCCCGGGGGTGCACGTCCTCCAGGGCCAGCAGGTCCTCGGAGGAGGCCAGCACGCCGTCCCAGTCCTGGGTCGCGGCCACCGCCTCCAGGCGCTTGGCCATGGTGAGGCGGTCGTCGTGACGTAGGGCCAGGGCGTGGTCGTAGGCCTCCACGGCCTCGTCGGGCCGGTCCAGGCGGGACAGCGCGTCGCCCAGCACCAGCCAGGTCTCCCGGTTCTCCGGTTCCAGCTCCACCACCCTGGTGGCGGCGCGGGCCAGGGCCGCGTCGTCGCCCAGGTGCTTCTGCACCTCCACGATGCGCAGCCACCCGTCCTCGTCGTTCACGTCGATCTCCACGGCCGCCTCCAGGGCCGCCAGGGCGCCCGCGTGGTCGCCGGCGGCCATCAGGGCGTCGGCCTTGCCCTTGTGGACCATGGTGTCGTCGGGGTCCAGGGCGATGGCCCGGGCCATCAGGGAGGACGCCTCCTCGTGGTTGCCCACCTCGGCCTTGACCTTGGCGGCGGCGACCAGAACCTCCTTGTCGGCGTCGTCGTCCAGGGCCTCCAGGGCCAGGTCGTATGCCCGGTTGGCCTCATCCCACCGCTCCAGGGCGGCCAGGGTCTCGGCCTTGCCCGTGAGCAGGCCCGGCTCGTCGGGCTCCAGGTTGAGCCCGTTCTCGAAGGAGTTGAGGGCCTGCATCAGGAACTCGAGGCGCAGCTGGGCGCGGCCCATCCTCCTGTGCAGCAGCGGTGCGGGAGGTCCCGTAGCGGCCAGGGCGCCCTCCAGGGCCTCGACCAGCTCCCGGTCGTCGCCCTTGTCCCGAGCCAGGTCCGCCTTGAGGACCCAAAGGTCCCGGTCGCCCTCCGCCTGGTCCAGGGCGATCTGCAGCGCCTCCTCGGCCTCCTCCACCTCGGCCCGGTCCCGGTGAAGCTCCGCCTTCTGGCGCATCAGCTCCACGTCGGGGCCCACCATGTCGACGAGGGCCTCCATGTACTGGAGGTTCTTGGGCTCGTCCTCCACCAGGGCCCGCAGGTCCTTCTCGGCGTCCTCCTTGCGGTCCATGCCCTGCAGGGCCTTGATACGGTTGAAGCGGGTGATGGAGTTGGAGGGGCTCATGTCCAGGGCCCTATCGAACATCTGCAGCGCCCCCTCGTTGCCCCCGTGCTCCAGCATGAAGGCGCCCTTGGCGTTGAGGGCGTCGAAGTTCTCCTCGTCCAGCTCCAGGGCCCGGTCGTAGGCCCTCACGGCCGAGCCGTCGTGGCCCAGGGCCTCCAGCTTCTTACCCAGCCGGGTGTACTGCCGGGAGAAGTCGGGCTTGAGCTTGTCGTACGTGTCCCGGTTCTTGTCCATGTACACTAGGACGTTCTCGTACTCCCGGACCGCGGCTTGGTCCCCTTTCGTCTTCTGGTGCTCCTCGGCGGCGGTCATCCGCTTCTCCACCTTGTGGAGCACGCCCTTCTCTTTGTCGAAGAGGTCCTTGAGGCTCATGAGAAGGTCCCCTGGCACTGTTGAATTACCGAGCTTGTAGTTAAACCCTGTCCTCCGAGTCTCACCCCGTTGGAGGCAAAACGGCTCCGACGGACCGGTCGCTGGCATGGGCAAACTTTATCATCAGGGGGCTGCATCGCGTGGGAGAGGTGCGCCCATGGCCCCGAGGTCAGGTCATATCAAGTTCAAGAAGGGCACGAAGTGGAAGGACCTGGTCGAGTCCTTCCCTGGTCTTTTCGAGCTGTTCTTGGACGAGACTGCCCAGCGCAACGACGACGAGCTGTTCGACCAGATGCTGCTCAAGCAGAACATGTCGTGCCTGGAGAAGAACCAGAAGCCCGAGGGCTACAACAGGAACACCCGGGTGCGGATGATATTCCCCATCGTGGACCGGTCGGTGGAGTTCTACGTGTACCGGTCAACCGGGGCCGACGACGTCGTCCGCATCACCAACCGGCTCTCGGAGTACCTGACCGAGAACAAGCTGGACCACAAGGTCGACTGGGACAAGATGCTCCTGTTCGAGCTTAAGACCAAGGGCAAGCGGTGAGGTCCGGGCCTCAACCGCCCTCGGGATCGGGGATGAGCTCCAGCTCCTCCCCCGGTGCCAGCAACGACTCGCTGTAGGTGGTCGAGCCCCTGAGGATGCGGTCCCCCGCCCGCAGCACGTAGGCGCCGGGGTCCTTCTCCCAGTAAGCTGCGGCGGACTCTATGATCTCCTCCATGAGGGTTTCGTCCTCCACGTCCACGGCGATCTTGGAGCCAGAGTCTGCGTCGGCGAGAGTTATCCTGTTTGCCATTTGGGCACCCCGGGTGTCGGCCCGCGCTATGGCCTGGCCAGCATAAAAAATCTCCGTTCAATCCATTCGCTGAGAGCCAGGTCGATACCCTTTAATACGAGCCAGAGGGCTTGGTCCCACCAAGAGCGCATGCCAAGCCGTTGGAGGTAAGCCTCATGAATGGAAATACTGCAGCCGCCCATCGCCGCCTCAAGTTAGCGGCCCTGGCGGCCGTCTCCGCCCTGCTGGTCCTGGCGGCCCTGTCCGCGCCCTCGTCGGCCGAGGGACTGCCAGTGATAGACTTCATCAGCCCGGGCGGCGTGGTCTCGGACGAGTACGTGCTGAACGTCACCGTTATAGGCGACCTGGCCGCCGGCCAGGTGTTCTACGGGGTGGACACGGACGACCCCGACGTGCAGATGACCCCCACCTTCCAGTACCACTATGAGGCGGTCATCGACACCTCTGGCCTGTCCGAGGGCGACCACGTCATCACCGTGAAGGCCATCAACACCACCGGGGAGAACGTCACCAAGCAGCAGACGGTCAAGGTGGACCACACCGACCCCGTTATCGAGATCACCTCCTCCGTGCCCGAGTACGTGGAGGGCGACTACACCGTCAAGGCCACGGTGACGGACGCCAACACGGACTCCTCGGGGGTAATGCTTGTGGTGGACGGCAACATGAGCCTCAGCTGGACCATGGAGGACAAGGGCTCCCACTACGAGTACGTGCTGGACACCGTCAACGACATCGAGTGCGGCCCCCACACCCTGGCCGTCTACGCCATCGACATGGGCGGCAACGGCGCCTGGTCCGAGGACGTGGACG
>CP070808.1:460538-464348 GCA_020343715.1 Thermoplasmata archaeon | reverse complement strand
AAGGACTGGAACCCCCGCATCGTGGGCTTCCTGTGCAACTGGTGCTCGTACACCGGTGCCGACCTGGCCGGCGTCAGCCGGCTCCAGTACACCCCCGAGTTCATCCCCATCCGGGTCATGTGCTCGGGATCGGTGGACGTGGCCTACATCCTCAAGGCCCTCCTGGAGGGTGCCGACGGCGTGTTCGTCGGCGGTTGCCACCTGGGCGACTGCCACTACCTGAACGGCAACTACAAGGCCCGCCGCCGCGTGGCGGTGGTCAAGGAGGTGCTGGAGGGCGTGGGCATCGACCCCCGGAGGCTCCACCTGGAGTGGGTGTCCGCCAGCGAGTCGGGCAAGTTCGCCAAGGTGGTCAGCACCTTCGACGCGACGCTGCGGGAGCTGGGACCGAACCCCCTGGCCGAGGAGAGGCTGCTGTAGGAGGTGACAAGAATGGCTACTGCATTCTCTTGGGATCTGGAGAAGGGCGAGGACAGGGACGAGGCCGTCCGCAGGCTGCTGCGGGCCGCCCTCGAGAGCGGCGCCGTGGACGCGGTGCTCGTTCCCACCGAGGGCCCCGGCCGGACCGGAATAGTCAACATGTTCACCACCTCCGCCGACGACCTGGACGCGGCCGTCCCCTTCGCCAGGGCTATGGCCCAGTTCGGCCCCCAGGACCTGGTGCGCCTCACCGAGCCCGGTGGTGACCCCATCAGGATAGCCGCCGTCCTCAAACCCTGCGAGAGCAGGGCCGTGGTGGAGCTGGCAAAGCTCAAGCAGATAGAGATGGAGAACATCGTCCTGCTGTCCCCCGACTGCGAGGGGACGGTGGAGCTCAAGGAGTACTCCCAGGTGGCCGACGGCGTGGCCGTGCCCCGCCGGATGGCCTGCGACATCTGCAGGTCGCGGGTGGCCATGGACCCAGTGCACGTGGGCCTGGGCACCCTTGGCGTGAAGGACAGTTCCGTGATGCTCGTCGCCAATAGCGAGGGCGGACAGGCCTTCGCCGAGGCCGTGGGCGCCAAGGCCACCGAGCTGACCGACGCCCGCAAGAAGGCCATGAAGGAGGCCATCGACGACGGCGAGGCCGCATGGGACAAGGCCGAGGCAGCCTCCCGGGAGAAGTACTCTGACATATCCGCACTCCTGGCGGAGCTCTCGCCGTGCATCAAGTGCATGAACTGCCAGAACGTGTGCCCCGTCTGCTACTGCAAGGAGTGCCTGCTCGAGACGGACGCGTTCAACCCCACGGCGGGTTCGCTGGCGGACAAGGCCAGGCGCCGCGGCAGCCTCAGGATGCCCGTGGAGACGGTGGAGTTCCACCTGGTGCGCATGGCCCACGTGATGACCGCCTGCGTGATGTGCGGCCAGTGCCAGAGCGCCTGCCCCAGCGACATTCCGCTGGTGGAGTTCTACGCCGGCATAAACAGGAGGATCCAGGACCTGTTCGACTACCAGTCCGGAAGGAACCTGGAGGAGGCCCCGCCCTTCACGTGCTTCGTGGAGACCGAGGGCTTCCAGGTGGGCAGCGACTAGGCCCCGCTGTAGTCATCGGTCCAGTAAGGCCTCCTCTCGGCCACGACCAGTTCGATCAGCCTGCGCAGGGCCTCTTCGTCCGCCCCCTCGCGAAGGGGTTCCAGCAGATCCTGGACGCACTCCTTGTCGAAGAGGCAGCCCTTGATGTACCCACCAGCGGTGAGCCGGATCCTGTGGCAGTTGCCGCAGAACTCGGTGTTGTGCATCGGCATGACCAGCTCCACCTCCACGGGGGTTGGCAGCTCAGTCCCGTCTGGCAACCGTTCCACCACGAACCTCTGCCGGTTGTGGAGGGGGTTGGACCCGTTGGGACGACCCGCCTCAAGGAGCCATTTGCGCAAGTCCTCCATGGGTTGGTGGTACCTGGCGTAGATCTCCGATGAGACCCGCTCCCGCTCCGTCTCCATCTCGATGACCTGCAGGATGGCACCATTCTCCGAGGCGAAGGTCATCATCTCGGGCACCTGGTCGTCGTTGATGCCCTTAAGGAGCACCATGTTCAACTTGACTGGGGAGAGGCCCGCGTCCAGCGCCGCGTCGACCCCCTCTAAGGCCTCTGAGAGCCGGTCCACTCCCGCTATGGCCTCGTAGGTCCCTGGGCGAAGGGAGTGGAGGGAGACGTTCACCCGGGCGAGGCCAGCCTCAGCCAGCGCTTCCGCCAGGGGAGCCAGGCCGATGGCGTTGGTGGTCATCGAGACCTCGCGGAAGAGGGGTGATATCTCCCGGACTATGTCCACTATGTCGTCCCGTTCCAAGGGCTCTCCCCCCGTCAGTTTGACCTTCTGTATGCCCATGTCCGAGGCGACCCTCGCCAGGGAGGCCATCTCCTCGACGGACATCGTCCTGAGGCCCTCGGGCATGCCCTCGTTGTGGCAGTAGAAGCATGCCAGGTTGCACTCCCGGTTCACCGAGATGCGGATGCTGTTGATGCGACGCCCTTGGCCGTCCACGAGGACCGGGTCGGTCAGAATACCATCTCCCCGTTCACGAAGGCCCTGGTGCGCGGGTCGGCGGGGTCCTCGAACATGTGCTCCGTGGGCCCGGTCTCGATCATCCTACCTCCAAGCATGAACGCGGTATCCGTGGCCACCCGCTTGGCCTGGAAGAGGTTGTGGGTAACAATGACCACCGTCGCGCCCCTCTCCTCGTGATAGTCCTGGATGGCCCTCTCGAGGACGCCCACGTTGTGGGGGTCCAGGTTCGCGGTGAACTCGTCCAGAAGAAGAACGGTGGGCTCGAAGACGGTGGCGCGGGCGAATGCCATCCTCTGCATCTCCCCCCCGGAGAGGGTGGTGGCATGCTGGTCGGCCACCGAGGCGAGGCCCACGGCCTTAAGGGCATCGTCCACCTTGCCCTCAACGTCCACCTTGCCCCTCACATGGAGCCCGTACGCCACGTTAGCCCTGACGGTGTCGCGGAAGGCCACGGGCTTCTGGAGGATGAAGGCCATCCTCCTCCGGACGTCGATGTCGCCACCGTTCGAGAAGGTGAGCGGGGTCCCCATCACCGACACCGTCCCCACGTCCGGGCGCTCCAGGCCGTTGGCGATGCGGAGGAGCGTTGTCTTCCCGACGCCGCTGGGCCCGATGATGGCCATGATCCCGCCCTCCTCCACCTCCAGGCTCACGTCGCACAGGACCCGCTTGTCATCGTACGACTTCTCGATGCCACTGAGCTGGATGGCGGTCATCGGCGGTCCCCCTCCTGGTAATACTGGAGGACGATGAACACCGTGGCGGCGACGGCCAGGAGTATGGCCCCCAGCACAAGGGCGTACTCGAAGTTCCCCTGGCGGGTCTCCAGGACGATGGACGTGGTGAGCACCCTGGTGTGCCACTTGATGTTGCCCCCCACGATGATGACGGCCCCCACCTCGGCTATCGCGCGGCCGAAGCCTACCATGACCCCGGAGACCACACCGACCTTGGCCTCAGAGATGACGGTGCGCGATATCTGTCGGTCGTCGGCCCCCAGTGTCTGGGCCGTCTCCTTCACGTCCCTCCCCACCTCGGACACCGCTGACAGCGTCAGGCCCAGGATGATGGGGGTGACCAGGAGCACCTGGGCGATCACCATCGCCCAAGGCGTGAACAGGAGCTCCAGGGAACCGAAGGGACCCTCGTTGGACAGGGCCAGGTAGATGACCAGTCCCGCCAGGACGGGGGGGAAGCCGTACATCATGTAGGTGATGACCTTGATGGCCCGCTTACCCAGGAACTCCCGGAGCGCCAGCCTGGTGCCCAGGGGTATGCCTATGGCCGCAGCGATGAGCGTGGCGGTGCCCGATACGGCGAT
>CP070808.1:456588-460438 GCA_020343715.1 Thermoplasmata archaeon | reverse complement strand
TCGATGACGGACCTCCAGGTGTCGGTGGCTCCAGTGATGCGGGTGGTCATGTCCATGAGGTAGTCCATGGGCGCGTCCCACTCCATCCACTCGACGCCGGGATATCCCGACAATCGCTCGACCTGCAATGGGGTCGCGCGGACGTGGGCAGCGGGGAGGAAGCGGTACTCTCCTACGGTGACGATGCCCAGGTCCTCCAGGACCTGCCTGTCGGACCTGTCGATGTCGTCGATAAACCGGACGAGGACCTCGAGACGCTCTCCATCGGGGGTGTCATCCAGCCTCTCGGCCAGCATGCCGTCGATGACAGATGGGTCGGGCTCGCCTATGGCAGGCGGGCTCGCTGCGGGGCTGGCTATGGGCATGATGAGTACTATCGCCAGGAGGGCGATTAGGAGCTGGGGTCTGGGACTTGACCTGCGCTGCATGGGCTGACCTCCTCTGCAGAGGGTGCATTGAGCACCCTAAGCTGGGTCGAAGCTGAACCATCCGACGGCTATAAGAAGCTTGTGCATAATGTTTGTGGCGAAGTGCCGCCTGCTGGCCAGCCCATCGGAGGGCCTAGTACTCGTCCCACTCGGTGCCCTCGTACACCTCGGACCCGGGGGCCCTGGGGTCGTACTCGGACGCCGCCTCCTGTGCCACTGCGGGCCCCGGTTCCCATTCCGCTCCCTCCGTAGCCGGCTCGGCCTCGGGCGGCTTGCGCATCCGCATCACAATGAACAGACCGGCTATGGCTGCGACCGCCACGAGGAGGACGATGAGCATGAGGGTGGAATCACCGATCGTCGGTTCAGGCTCCTCCGGCCGCTCTGTGGTGAAGGTCAGCTGCCCTCCCGTCAGGTGATTTCCCGCTATGTCCGTTGCATCCACCACCACCCTGTACTCCGTCCCCTTGTCCAGCTGGGTGTTGGGCACCAGGGATATGGTCTTCGTCACCGAGGAATAGCTTACGGTGGCCGGCACCATCTCCCCGGTGCCGACGATCTCGAGCCTTCCCGTGACGGAGCCATCCACGAGGGCCTCGGACACGGAGATGCTGACCTGCTCGGTCACGAGCACCTCCACCTGTTCGTGGACTGGAAGCGTGGATGTGACCCTCGGCGGGTTGAGGTCCACCTGCACGATCACCGGTTCGGTGGAGCCCGAGGGATTGAGGGAACCGTCGAAGCACTTGAAGGACACCCGGTTGATGCCGTTGCCCAGCTCGATGGTCCCTGAGAACCTCCCGTCGGCGTCCACGTCGAACCTGCCCACGTCCTCCTGGTCGACGGTCACCACCACGGTGGCGAAGGGCTCCGCCGTTCCCGAGACCTGGTGCTCCGACAGGTTGGTCAGGCTGGGCAGTGGCTCGACCACCGGGAGGCCAGGTGGGGTGACGTCCAGGGGCATGCCCAGGACCGTGACCGAGAATGGCCCCTCGTTGCCCGAGGCGTCAACGGCGGACACCTTGTAGAAGTAGCCCACGTCGTTCTCCACGTCCTCGTCTATGTACATGAGGGAGCCCCTGGGGAACTGCTCCACCAGTTCGAACCCTGACCCGGCGTCCTTGTACAACAGGTATGCCGCAGCGTCGTCCGTGGCTTCATCCCATGAAAGCTCCAGAACCCCTCCCTCGGGGGGAGCGGTCACCATCATCCCCTCCACCGCCAACGGGGGTATCAGGTCCCTCGGAGTTCCCATGGCCTCCAGGGACCACCGCGATGGGAGGGGGACCTTGTCCCACGCCCTCAGGCGGTAGTAGTAGGCCACGTCGTTCTCCAGGCCCTGGTCGGTGAACGTGGTGTCGTCCTTTGTCAGGTTGATGAGGAACGTCCATTCTCCTTCCAGGCCGCGTCGCCGCTGCAGCGTGTAGGCCTCGGTGTCGTCGGTGTTCGCCTCCCATGTGACGACCAGGGTGCTGCCTCCGGGGGGCGCCTCCAGGCTGAGGTTGATGGGGGCCATCGGGGGCGTTATGTCCCGGAGGGCTATCTTGAGGTCAGGCTCCCCCGCCACCACGCCGTCCTTGTCCTTGTTGTCGTCGATGTCCCAAAGCTCGGTGGTGACCAGGTAGTCGTCCCGGGGCTTGAGGCCCGAGGTGTCCCACATGTACATGTACGAGGAGGTCCCCTCGTCCCAGGTGAGGGGCTTGCGCCGGTGGAAGTACTGGGCGCCGAAGGACTCGATGGAGACGACGCCCTCCAGCCCCGTCTCGTTCATGTCCTCCCAAAGGTCGATGCGCACCTGCTGACCGATGCCGAAATCGGTCCCCTCGGTGCCGTTGTGGCTGGCCGACACCCTATCGATTACGGGGGCCACGTTGTCCTTGATGGTGATGTTGATGTCGGTGAAGCGGTCCCGCCACAGGACCTGGTAGCTCTCCTGGTGGGACGAGTAGCCCTCCTTGGACACGGATATCTCGTAGAACCTCTCGTAGGGGGCATGGAACTGGAAGGAACCGTCGGGGCCTGTGACATGGTCGAAGGTGTCGGCGCCGATGAGGGTCGCGTTGACGGTGGCGCCCTCCACCGGGTTGCCCCTGGGGTCTATGACCCGGGCCCTGATGCCCCCGTCGAACATGTCGTATAGGTTCTTGGGTGCCTTGGCGATCTCCAGGGCCGCCTCGTAGTTCATGGTGCACGTGGGCACGATGAGGGAGGAGTCCACGTAGAAGCCCCCCTGGGCCAGGGAGTTCATCTCGTAGGTGAAGGTCAGCGCAGAGGTGTTGAAGTACATCCAGTCGTCGAAGCCGCCATTGACCTCGTACAGGATGCCGTCGGCCACGTCGCCGTAGTCGTAACCGTTGTGGACGGCCTGCCTCCGGCCCAGCTCCTTGAAGAAGGGATAGTCAGGCACGTGGAACCTGTCATAGGCGGGTGGGAAGCCCATGACCTCGGAGTACGTGTGGAAGGAGATGCCCAGGTGGAACCCCACGTCCAGGGCCAGGTCCCGCATGACCTGGGTGCATGGCTCCGAGAAGGGGTAGGGTCCACGGTACAGGATGTTGCCCGGGTCGGGGCTGGAACCCGAGTCATCGTAGCCCCACTTGTAGCCGTAGTTCCGATTGGGGTCGACGCCGTAGTCGCCGCCGCCGCTGTCACGGCGGTTCTTCCTCCATGTCCGGTCGGTGGTGTCAGTGTACACGAAGCCGTCGGGATTGAGGACGGGGAAGAGCCACAGCTCCCGGGTGTCCACTATCTGGGTGATGGTGTCGTTGGTCCCGTAGTCGGCCAGGATGTGCTCCATGAGCCATATCATCAACTCGGTGGTCATCCACTCCCGGGCGTGGTGGAGCCCCACGTAGAGGATGTCGGGCTCGTCGGACTCGTTCACGTGGGGGTTGTCCGATATCTTGAGGGCGAAGAAGGTGCGTCCCTCGTGGGAGGTCTTCCGGGTGCCGTTGTCGTGGGGGTAGAGCTCGCCCAGGTCGTAGAACGCGGTGATCTCCGGGTAGTCGATGGCCGCCTGCCGGTACTTGGCCTCGACCTCGGCGAACATGTGGAAGCCGTTCTTGAGCCTGGTCTCCTCCTCGGCCGCCGCGGGGACCGCCACCGCCAGTGCGGGCAGGACCATGACGAGCACGACGAGGAGGGCGAGGCATCTGGACGCGTCCGGTCGGGCCATGCCCGCCACAGCGTGCCGGCCCGACATTAATGTTGCGCCTGGGTTGACCACCCATCCAGGGCCCAGGCTAGCGTGTGAAATAGAAAAAAGGGATTTGCGGGGACCGCATGAGCGGCCCCCGACTTGCGTTCGTTGGGACGTTGCCCTCAGGATTACGGGTAGAACCCGCGGAGCTTGATGGCCTCGACGACGCGGCCCATGGCCAGGACGTAGGCGGCCTGGCGCATGTTGATGTTCCGCTCCTTGT
>CP070808.1:452601-456488 GCA_020343715.1 Thermoplasmata archaeon | reverse complement strand
CGCGACAACAAGTACACCTGCTCGGACCGAGGACAGGACGAGATCAAGGTCGACATAGAGAAGCACAAGCTGAACCGTGTCGTCGTCGCCTCGTGCTCGCCGAACCTCCACGAGAAGACCTTCAGGAGGACTGTGGCCGAGGCCGGGTTGAACCCGTACCTGTTCCACATGGTGAACATCCGTGAGCAGGTATCGTGGGTACACGCCGACGACCACAAGGCAGCGACGGAGAAGGCGAAGGACCTGGTCCGCATGGGCGTGGCGAAGGTCCGGCTCCTAGAGCCTCTCGCCGACCGTCGCGTCGACGTGGAGAGGTCTGCCATGGTCATCGGCGGGGGTATTGCGGGCATCGAGGCCGCGCTGGAGCTGTCCGCCTTGGGCATCAAGACCTACATGGTCGAGAGGACGCCCAGCATCGGTGGCCGAATGGCCCAGCTGGACAAGACCTTCCCCACCACTGACTGCTCGATATGCATACTCGCCCCCAAGATGGTGGAGGCGGGGTCCGAGCCCAACATCGAGCTGCTCACGTACAGCGAGGTGGAGAACGTCGACGGCTACATCGGCAACTTCAACGTGACCGTCAGGAAGAAGGCGCGCCACGTCGACCTGGAGAAGTGCATCGGTTGCGGCTCATGCGCCGAGGTGTGCCCCGTGGAGGTGCCCTCGGAGTTCGACATGGGCATCGGCAACAGGAAGGCGGCCTACATCCCCTTCCCCCAGGCCGTGCCCCTCAAGTACACCATCGACGAGGCCAATTGCCTCTACTTCAAGACGGGCAAGTGCCAGCTGTGCGTCAAGGCATGTCCCACCGATGCCATCGAGCATGACACCACCGACGTCCTCGAGGACATCAAGGTGGGGACCATCGTGCTGGCCACGGGCTTCGATCCGTACGTGCCCAAGCTGGTCGACTACCTGGGATACGGCGAGTACCCCAACGTCATCACCGCCATGGAGTTCGAGCGCATCGTCAACGCCTCGGGACCCACCAAGGGACACATCATCCGTCCCTCGGATGGCAAGGTCCCGAAGACCATCGCCTTCATCCAGTGCGTGGGCTCACGCAGCAGGAAGGTGGGCAACGAGTACTGCTCCAACGTGTGCTGCATGTACACAATGAAGAACGCCCAGCTCATCAAGGAGCACCACTCCGAAACCGAGGTCACGGTGTACTACATCGACATCCGTGCCCACGGCAAGGGCTTCGAGGAGTACTACCACCGACTCCGCGAGAACTACCAGATCGAGTACATCAGGGGTAGACCCGCCAAGCTGTGGCAGAAGGACGCCAACAAGAACCTGGTGATCCGTGCCGAGGAGACCCTCCTCAACCAGATCACCGAGAGGGAGTTCGACCTGGTCGTGCTGTCCATCGGCCTCATCCCATCCGAGGGCACGGCAGAGCTGTCCCAGATGTTGAACGTCACTCGCAGCGCCGACGGCTTCCTGCAGGAGGCGCATCCCAAGCTCCGACCCGTGGAGACCACCAGCGAGGGCGTCTACATCGCAGGATGCTGCCAGGGCCCCAAGGACATCCCCTCGTCCGTCGCCCAGGCCCGGGCGGCGGCCGCCGCCGCGGCGGTGCCCCTCCTCAAGGGCGAGTTCGCCATCGAGCCCCTCATCGCCTCTGTGGACGAGGAAGCGTGCGTGGGCTGCGGCCTGTGCGTTGACGTGTGCCCATACGGGGCACCCAGGCTCGTGGACAAGGAGGTGGGCCAGAAGGCGGAGATCATCGACGTCCTCTGCCGGGGCTGCGGAACCTGCGTGGCCGCCTGTCCCCACCACTCGATAACCGCGGAGCAGTTCTCCGACGAGCAGCTGGAGCATGAGCTCATGGCCGCTCTCGCACCGGGGGTGAAGCTGAGATGACCGGAGAGACCGAAGAGACCTTCTTGGGAGGGTCGAGGACCCACATCGTGGACGAGAAGGTGATCCTGGACAACGAGTACGACCCCACCTTCGCGGCCACCATCGTCAAGTACGGCGGGCGCGACGTGAAGACCTGCCACCAGTGCGGCAACTGCACGGGCGTCTGCCCCTTCTCCCTGAAGACCCAGTACAAGACCCGGAACATAATCAAGATGTGCCAGCTGGGCCTCAAGGACATGGTCCTCAAGACGCCGTGGCTCTGTGCCACGTGCTACCGGTGCTACGAGCACTGCCCCGAGGACATCAACGCCGCCGAGGTGATGATATCGCTTCGGCACATGGCCGTCCGGGAGGGCTACATCCCCGACTTCATCATCCGGGTGTCGGGCAACGTAATCAAGTACGGGCAGTCCATCAAGCCGGCCCGTGAGGTGGAGGTCCTCCGCGAGCAGCTGGAGCTGGGGCCCATCAACTACGAGAAGCCCAAGTTCGCCAAGACCCTCAACGAGATCCAGTACATCATCAAGACAACGAAGTACGACAAGCTGATAGGTCTCGACGTGGACGGGAAGGAGGGAGGCCGATGACCTACGGCATGTTCCTAGGATGCCTGGTGCCCAACCGGTACCCCGGCATCGAGTGGGCCACCCGCTACCTGTTCTCCAAGAAGCAGCTGAACGTACCCGTGGAGGAGGTGGACGACTTCGCCTGCTGCCCTGTTCCGGGCATCTTCTACTCGGTGGACAAGGACACCTGGCTTCCCCTGGCCGCCCGGAACCTGGTCATCGCCCAGGACAACGGTCAGGAGGTCCTCACCCTCTGCAACGGCTGCTACATGTCGCTGCACAAGGCCACTGAGGCCCTGCAGGACCCCAAGCGGCGATCCGCCGTCAACAAGGTGCTCCGAGGCGTGGGCAAGCGCTACGTGGGCGAGGAGATACCCACCGACGGGCGCATCAAGCAGTACAGGCCCATCCCCGTCAAGCACCTGGTGGAGGTGCTGGTCAACGACGTGGGCATCGAGAAGATCGAGAAGAAGGTGGTAAACCCCCTCACCGACCTTAAGGTGGCCGTCCACTACGGCTGCCATTACCTCAGGCCCTCGGACAGCCACCAGATCGAGAACCCGAACCGGCCCCGCTTCCTAGACGACATCGTAGAAGCCTGCGGCGCCACCTCGGTGAACTACGACGAGAAGCTGTCCTGCTGCGGTGCAGGCGGCGGCGTCAGGTCCAACGTGAAGGAGCTTGCCGACGCGCTGACCGAGGACAAGATTGAGGCCATCGAGAGGGCCCGGGCCGACGTCATCGTCACCGCGTGCCCCTTCTGCCTGCTTCAGTTCGACACCGCCCAGTCGGCGCTGCCCCACATGAACATCCCCGCGGTGCACCTTTCGAACTTCCTGGCCCTGGCCATGGGAGCCGACCCGCTGTTCCTGGGCTTCGACCTGCACAACATATCGGTCAATCCTCTGCTGCGCAAGCTACGAAGGAGGGCTGAGGCATGAGCCCGAAGGCGAAGGCAGGGAAGAAGGCCAAGGCCGACACATTCGAGCCCACGGTCATCGTTTTCGCCTGCAACTGGTGCTCCTACTCGGGGGCCGACCTGGCCGGGACCTCCCGGTTCCAGTACCCCACCAACTCCCGCATCATCCGCGTGATGTGCTCGGGCCGTGTGGACCCCAGCATCGTGATGAAGGCCTTCCGCAACGGGGCCGACGGGGTCCTGGTGTCTGGTTGCCACCCGGCGGACTGCCACTACATCAGCGGCAACGACAAGACCGAGGTCCGGATAGCCTTCCTCAAGAGGTTCATGCGCAACATCGGCATCGACCCCAGAAGGCTCCACCTGGAGTGGATCTCGGGGTCCGAGGGCGAGAAGTTCGCCCGCATCACCACCGAGTTCACCGCGGCGATCAAGGAGATGGGGCCCAATCCCCTGACCACCACCGACGAGGCGGAGGTGTGATAAATGGCCAAGAAACCTACCGGATCCGTCCTGGTCGTGGGTGGTGG
>CP070808.1:448611-452501 GCA_020343715.1 Thermoplasmata archaeon | reverse complement strand
TCCCTCAGGTCCTCCTCCAGCGAGTAGTAGGCCTCCTCCAGATCCGGTTCCGACCTGTCGTCGAGGAGGGTCTTGAGGTGCCTTCTGCCCGCCTCGGCGAGGAAGTCGGCCAGCTGACGAAGGACCCCGGCGAGGGTGTCCCAGTGGTGAAGGGTCACCCAAAGGACGTTGGTCTCCTTCCTCAGGTCCTCCAGAAGCCTCACCGCCAGGGTGGTCTTGCCGATGCCGGCGATGCCGTGCAGCACCACGAACCGGTGCCCGGGGACCATTTCCATGAGGGTCGCCAGCTCCTCCTCCCTGCCGTGGAAGTCGTGGAGCTTGGGGGCCCGCTCGGTCCGGTCCACCATCTCCACCTGTTCCTGCCACCGCGTCTGGGCCCTCTCCACGTCCAGAACGCCATCCTCGTCGATGCCGCGGAGGAGCTCCAGGTAGGGAACCTTGAAGCCCACCGTCTCAGGGACGTCGGCGAAGTCCATCTCGCTGTCCTCCCCGGCCCTTCGGACGGTTACCCTACGACGGCCCAGGTCCTCCCGGAGCTCCTGGGCCTTGGCGAATCCCTGGGGGGTGAGGACGTAGACCTTCTTCTTGCGGAACTCCCCCTTCACGCGGGCGGTCCTCTCGTCCACCAGGTCCTGCTCCCTGAGCCTCTTCATCGCCCGTGGCACGTTGCTCCAGGCGATCCACACAGCCTCGCCGATGCCCTTTTGGGACATGGCCCTTGGGACCTCGTAGTCGTCGGCGAAGCGGATGTAGTTGTGAAGGTGTATCAGTATCCTGTCCTCGACCCTAAGGAGCTCCCCGCTCATCGTAGTTGGGATTGGCCCGACCGATTATAAATGGAACGGAGCGAGAACCTTATTTACCTCCAGGGCAAGATATGTGGGAGGGCTCACGGATGAGGCTCACCATCATGGTCGACGACCTGGCCTCCGAGGGCTGGAGGACCGCCAGCGGGTTCGCCGCCCTAGTGGAGACGGCCGAGGCCACCCTGCTGTTCGACACGGGTCCGGACGGTGAGGTAATCGTGGACGCCCTGGACGCCGCGGGGGTGGAGGTGGCCGACCTGGACCTGGTCGTCGTCTCCCACGACCACCCTGACCACACGGGAGGCCTGTCGCGGTTGCTGTACGACAGGCCCCGGATCCCCGTTTCGGCGCCCATCGACGTGGCACCATCGGTGGCCAAGACGCTGCCCCGGGAGGCTGTCGTCCTGGGTGAGAGGGGTCCTCGGCAGCTGTTCCCCAACCTGAGGACCACGGGCAGCCTGTCGGGAGGGGTCGCCGAGCAGGCACTGGTCATGTCCACGGAGAGGGGCGAGGTGGTGGTGACCGGGTGCCTCCACGCGGGGCTGGGCATGCTCCTTGCCGCCGTCGAGGGTAACGTGGTCATGGTGGTCGGGGGCTTCCACGAGCTGACCGACGACGACATAGGGCTCACCAGCCTCGACGACATGATCGCCTGTCACTGCACACCGCGGAAGAGGATCCTCGCCCACGACCATGACTGGATATCCGTGGGAGGCTCGGGGACGGTCCTCGAGTTCGTGCCTCCCCCACAGTTCAACCCGAGGGCCTGAAGGTCAGGGCGAACTCCTTCTTGACGTCCACTATCATGAGCAGGGTGCACTCCCGCTGGGCCACCTTGAAGGCCTTCTCCACCACCTGCTCCATCCGAGGGGGGGCTGTGACGGTGACGTCGAACGTTATCCTGTCGTAGACCTCCAGCTCCGCCTCGAAACGGAACTCCCCGGTCACCTTCGCCTCCACCCCGTCGACGAAGGCCCGCTTGACCTGCATGTAGCGGACCAGGTGATTGACGAAGCACGCCCCCACGCTGGCCAGGAGTAGCTCGCCCGGTGCTGGGCCATCGTCGGTCCCGTACCTCCAAAGGGGACCGTCCGCCACCACCTCATGGTCACGGACTCTGGAGGTGGTTCGGATCCCTCCGGTCCAAACGGTGTCCACGGAGAAGACGTGGGGCCCGGCGTCATGCTGGGTGTTCATCGGGCCCAGATTGCTATCGGCTTATTTTGCCGTTTGGGTGTGCGCTCACGCTACGCGCAGGTAGCTGCGGATTGTGTCCCCGTCCTCCTCGGTCCCCAGGAACTCGTGCCCGGTCCTGTTGCACCAAGATGGTACGTCCTCTATGACCCCCTCATCGTCCGCCTCCATCATGAGCACGGTGCCAGGCTCTAGCTCCTTGACCTTCTTCGAGAGCTCCACGATTGGCATCGGGCACATCATTCCCATTGCATCCAGCTTCACATCGTAATCCATCGGTATCACCCGGGCCGGCCGCGATGCGGCCTGTCGACCGCGGGAAGTGACTCACTCCACATAAGCCTTACCCTCCACGCTGACGGGAGGGGTCGAAAACGTTTATGTAGGGTTTCTGCATTACCGCGCACAGTGAACCAGTTCCCCTTCGATCCCCAAGCTGCCTCCAATGCCGAGTCTTGCCCCGACCTGCTCCGATGCATGTACAACCTGTCGGACATGGACATGGAGGCCCTCAGGCTCCTCCTGGACGAGGGGCCCTTCAAGGCAGAGGACCTGGCCGACCGCCTGGGTCGCGACAGGTCCACGGTGTACAGGTCGCTGCAGAAGCTGGTGTCGTGCCAGGTGATCTCCAAGGAGACCCGGTCCCTTAAGCGGGGCGGTTACTACCACGTGTACGCCGCGGTGCCAAGGGAGGTGCTCCGGGAGCGACTGGAGCACTGCATAGAGCAGTGGCACTCGCGGGTCTCGATGCTGCTCGATAGGTTCGATGAGGACATGGATTCGTTCTGAGGTGGACGACTTGATGGACGAGGTTGGTGGTGGGGTGGACCCCGACCAGTGGTCACCCAGGGTGGTAATCGTAGGTGGAGGTGTATCGGGTTACGCAGCGGCCCGCAGGCTGCACTCGGACCTCCCCCGGGCGAGGGTGCATCTCTATGACATGTACGATTGGCACCACTACTCGGCCTGCGGGATGACCTTCGCGGTGGAGGGGCTGTACCCCATCGAGGGCGTGCTCCTCCACACACCAGAGGAGTACGACGAGATGGGCATCGAGGTCCACGAGGGCGTCGAGGTGACCTCCGTCGACGTGGAGGGGAGGACAGTCGCCCTCTCCACGGGGGGCCAGGCCCGTTACGACGTCCTGGTCATAGCCACCGGCCGCCGGGCCTTCCTGCCGCCCGTCCCGGGCATAGACCTGCCCGGCGTGCACACCCTGTCCAATTACGCCGACGGCGTCGCCCTGGACCAAGCCCTGGAGTCCGCTAGCAGCGCGGTGGTCGTGGGAGGGGGCGCCATCGGCCTGGAGACGGCCGTGGCCCTTAAGGCGAGGGGCCTTGACGTCACCGTGGTCGAGATGCTGCCCCACCTGCTCCCCCAGATGCTCGACATGGACCTGGGAATGGCGGTCCGGGAGCATGTGGAGTCCCTGGGCATTCGTGTGCTGACCGGGGTTCCCGTGGGCCGTGTCGAAGCGGGGGAGGACGGCTCCGTCGCGGGAGTGGACCTGCTCGGCGAGACCGTCCCCGCCGACCTGGTCGTGGTCTCCGCGGGCATCCGGCCCGAGGCCTCGCTGGCCGAAGCTGCGGGCCTGGACGTGGGTGCGACCGGCGGCTACGCCACCGATGCCCACATGAGGGTCATGAGGGACGGCCAGCCCGTCGAGAGGGTGTACGCTATTGGCGATTGCGCGGAGGTGGAGCACGCGGTGCTCGCCAGGAAGACCCTGAGCCCCCTGGCATCCACCGCCCTGTACCAGGCCCGGACCGTCTCCCGACACCTGGTCGATCCCGGGTACCAGCACCGTCCCGTGGTCGCGCCGGCGGTGGTCGTGGTCGGCGACCTGCACGTGGGGAGCGTGGGGGTAACCGAGCACGGAGGCGCTTCCCT
>CP070808.1:444553-448511 GCA_020343715.1 Thermoplasmata archaeon | reverse complement strand
GTGGGCCCGCCCAGATTTGAACTGGAGTCCATGGCTCCCAAAGCCACGAGGATGACCAAGCTACCCTACGGGCCCGCTTCGCGCCCCGTAGAGCGAGGGGGGCTATTTAAGGTTGCGCGCCAGGTCCCGAAGGCAAGAGTGGGGCCAACAATGTAAGGCAAATGCATAATAACCACCCTAGGCCATCGCGCTTTCTGTATCCGGAGTGGGAGGATATGACAATCAACCTAATCGGAGGTACCGGTCAGCTGGGAAGGAGGGTCGTCGCCCAGCTGATCGAGCAGGGCGCCTCGCCACGAGATATCATCGTAACGGGAAGGGACCCGGAGAGGGCAGAGGGAATGTTCGTCGAGGGTGTGACCGTCCGCAGGGGGGACTACGACGACCCAGAATCCCTGATGACTGCCTTCGAGGGTTCGGACGTCGTGCTGCTGATAGCCAGCTTGGACGCCCCGGAGCACAGGGTGGGCCAGCACATGAACGCGTTGCGAGCCGCCCGGGCCAACGGTGTCAAGAGGGTCGTCTTCATCAGCTTCGCTACCGCCGATCCGGAGTCCAAGTTCGAGATCGCACCGTTCCTGCTCTTCGCAGAAACGGCCACAAGGCAGAGCGGCATGGAATGGACGATACTCCGGGACGGTGTGTACCTGGACCCCGTCGCTGAATGGGTCCCCGACCTGGTCGAGATGGGGGAGCTCCCTTACCCGGTCAGGCACGGCCGCGTGGCCTACATCTCCAGGGACGACCTGGCCAGGGCGGTGGCCGCTGCCCTGATCCAGCCAGGCCACGAGGGGAAGGTCTATGACCTGACAGGAAGGGACGCCATCACCATGGACGAGCTGGCCCGTGCCATATCGGTGGCCACCGGTAGGGACGTACCATTCAGGTCGATCTCGGACGAGGAGTACGCTGAGATCTGCAGGAGGGACGGCATCCCCGAGCCCTTCATAAGGGTCCTGACTTCGATGTACTGGGCCATCGACGCCGGCGAGGTGGAGAAGGGGACGGACCACGTGGAGGTCCTGACGGGAACGCCTCCCGAATCGGCCGAGGATTACCTAAGAAGGACCGTCGAGCTGTGAACCCAGGGGTGGGACGGATAGCGCATACGAAGAGGGCGATGTGCGGCATATGCTCCGCGGGCTGCTGGGTCCAGGTGACCCTCGACGACCAGGGACGCATGCTCGAGGTCCGGGCCGACGGGACGTCACCCCAGGGGGTCGTCTGCAGGGTCGGGGAGAGGTCCCCGGACATAGTGTACTCCGAGCACCGGCTGCTCCACCCCATGAGACGCGTCGGACCCAAGGGGACCTACGAGTTCGAGCGGGTCTCATGGGACGAGGCCCTGGACACCATAGTGGAGAACCTCCATAGGGTGAAGGATGAGAGCGGTCCCGAAGCCACGGCGATGTACACCGGCTCGGGGAGCTTCGAGCTGTCCCTGTGCGACGTGTACCAGCCCAAGGGTGTCGCGGTATCCTCGGCGTCGAGCCTCCTGTTCCCCTTCGGCTCGCCCAACACCATGGGAGTCGGCGCCCTATGCTACGTGTCCTTCGCCATGATCGCCCCCCACGTCACGATGGGCGGGATGTTCATCAACATGTTCTCGGACATCGAGCGGGCCGACCTGGTGGTCATATGGGGCAAGAACCCAGCCGCCCACTGTCCACCCCACGACTTCCACAGAATACAGGAGGCCCACAGGAGGGGGGCACGCCTGGTGGTCATAGACCCGCGCAGGACGGCGTTGGCGAAACTGCCCAACGCCGACTGGGTCCCCATACGGCCCGGGACAGATGGGGCCCTGGCCCTGGGCATGTGCAACGTCCTCATCGAGGAGGAGCTCTACGACGAGGCCCTCGTCCGGGAATGGACGGTGGGCTTCCCCGAGTTCTCCACCTACGTCCAGCACTTCAGACCCGAGGTGGTGGAGCACATCACCGGGGTCCCCGCGGAGAAGTTGGTCGAGCTGGCCCGAACGATAGCCGGCGCCGACGGTGCGGCCCCCGTCATGTACAGCGGCCTGGAGTACAGCGACGGCTCGGTCCAGGCCATCAGGGCGACCATGGTCCTATGGGCCCTGGCGGGGCAGCTGGACGTTCCCGGGGGACGGGTATTCAAGATGCCTGGCACCGCGTTCCCCATAAACCGCGAGGGTCACCTGGAGAACCCCGACGTCAAGAAGGCCGCGGGCTACAACAACTTCCCCATCTACACCCACTACAGAGGGGAGCTGCACGCCAACATCCTACCTTCCGCGGTCCTGGAGGGCAAGCCCTATCCCATCAGGGCCCTCATCAGCCTGGGCGCGTCCATCATCACCTCTTGGCCCCAGTCCGACGTTTGGCGCAGGACCCTGGAGGGGCTGGACTTCCTCGCCTGCATCGACCGGCAGATGACGGCGGACATGGCCTACGCCGACATAGTGCTGCCCGCGGCAACGTACTACGAGATCGAGTCTTACATGGTATACGATAACGTGTTCCGCATCCGAGATAGGGTGATCGAGCCCGTGGGCGAGGCCCGGAACGACTTCCTGATCCAGGCGGAGCTGGCCCGGAGACTGGGTTACGGCCACCTGTTCCCCCAGACGGAGGAGGAGCTGCTCCGCCATGTCCTCGAGGGGTCAGGCTTCACGCTGGAGCAGGTCCGCGAGGCGGGCGGGATGGTCCAGCTGCCAGGCCCCATCATGGAGTACAGGAAGTGGGAGAAGGGATTGCTCCGGTCCGACGGGGAACCGGGTTTCGAGACCCCTTCAGGCAAGTTCGAGATCGCCTCCAGCATCCTGGAGGAGCACGGCTACGACTCCCTGCCCATCTACGTCGAGCCCGGTGAAGGACCCCTGTCCCAACCGGACCTGGCCAAGCGGTTCCCGCTGATATTCAACTCGGGCGCGCGGCACAACGTGGACCTGCACACCCTCCATCATACGATACCAGCCCTGGGGAAGGACCGTCCCGTCCCGACGGTCATGCTCAACACCGGTGACGCCGAGGAGAGGGGGATATCCAATGGCGATAGGGTCCTCGTGAGGACTCCCCGGGGGCAGATACCCGTCTTCGCCATAGTCACCGAGGACATAGTGAGGGGAGCCGTCGAGGTCAGCGCCATGGGCGGTGGGGCGTTGGGACCCGAGGAGTGGAGGGAGGCGTGCGCCAACGACCTCACCGACTGGAAGAGGTACGACCCCATCTCCGGTTTCCCCGTCTACAAGGCCCTCCTCTGCGAGGTGGTCAAGGAGGGGGACGCCACCGGGGAGGCCTTCTTCACCGAGGGCGAGTACGCCGCCGACGGGACCGTCGAGGCGCAGCACGTGGAGAGGACCATATACATGGACAACAACGCCACGACGCCCATGTCCGACAGGGTCAAGCAGACCATGATGGACAACATGGACCTGTTCGGCAACCCCTCCAGCCCCTACTCATCAGGGAGGAGAGCGAAGCAGTCCATCGAGGAGGCCAGGAGGAGCGTCTCCCACCTGTTGGGATGCACCGCCCGGAGGGTGGTGTTCACCGGCGGGGGCTCCGAGGCCAACAACATGGTCCTCAGGGGAGTCGTGTCGAGCGCTCCTGAGGGCAGGGACCACATAGTCACCACCGAGATAGAGCATCCCTCCGTGCTGAACACCTGCCGCAGCTTGGAGGAGGAGGGCTATCGGGTCACCTACCTTCCCGTGGACCCGGAGGGCCGGGTGAGGCCCGAGGACCTAGAGGCCGCCATCGACGATCGTACGTGCCTAGTCTCCGTTATGATGGCCAACAACGAGACGGGGGTCGTCCAGCCCATCAGGGAGCTGGCCACCATCGCCAGACACCACGATGTCCCATTCCACACCGACGCGGTGCAGGCCGTGGGCAAGATGCCTGTGGACGTGGAAGACCTAGGCGTGGACTTCCTGACCCTCTCCGCCCACAAGCTGTCGGGGCCCAAGGGAGTGGGGGCCGTCTACATCAGG
>CP070808.1:440484-444453 GCA_020343715.1 Thermoplasmata archaeon | reverse complement strand
ATGTCTATCTGCTTGACGGTCTCGGGCATCACCGAGGTCTCGCCTCCCACCAGGGTCATGTTCGACTGGCGACATCCCTCGTCCAGCCCGATGCCGATCTGGCGCCATACCTCCGGCTCCGGCTTGGGAGTGGCGATGTAGTCCACGAAGGACAGGGGCTCGGCCCCCACGCAGATGAGGTCGTTGACGTTCATCGCGACGCAGTCGATGCCGATGGTGTCCCACCTCCCGGTCTCCTGGGATATGTGGGACTTGGTGCCAACGCCGTCGGTGGCCAGGCCCAGCAGCACGTCCCCGAACTCGATGAGGCCCGAGAAGCCGCCTTCATGGCGGTAGGGTGCGCCCAGGCCCTCCCGCTTGAACCGGAGGCTGCCCAGCAGGCTCTTCGCCGCGGCGTTCATAACGTCCTGGTCCACGCCCGCGTCCGAATAGGTCATGCCTCGCTCCAAGACCTCACCGGAGCGTGGATGGCGCCCCCTCCAGATAAGCCCTTCGCACCCCTCAGAGGAAGGCCTCGGAGACCAACAGAAGCTGGTATGCGAAGATGGCCAACCGGGACCCCGTGCGGATGTACGCCTCGAAGGACTCCCAAGTGGGCTTCCTCCATACCAGGGCCCAGAGGACGAACAGGACGACCAGGAACACCGTAGTCCCCACGAAGTACAGAGGCCCGAACACGTCCTCGCGGAGCCCGGGAACGTGGCGCGCCACATCCGGTAGGTACATGTAGAAGAGGGGCACCGAGGCTATGTAGAACCCCAACGTCACCTGGAGGCTCCTCCGCTGCCCCACCTTCACGGGCAGGGTGCAGAAGCCGGCGGCCCTGTCCCCCTCGATGTCGCCGGCGCACACCATGATCTCCCGGCCCACCTCCATGACGCCGATGCCGGCTGCCAGGGGCGCCATGGACACGTAGTCGCCGAAGGGCATCGCGCCCACGTATGGGATGAGGCCCACGCCGATGGCCACCATCACGTGGCCCCATATCCCGGTGTACTTGCCCCGGGCGTTGTAGTAAAGGCCCACGATGAACACGAAGGCCACCATCAGCGCCGTTGGAAAGTCCAGCTCGCCGAAGTCGACCCACCTGCCGAACAGGGCCACCAGCACCGCCGCCGCCATGAGCGCGAAGCCCGTCCACTTGGCCGTCTCGGGCCGGATGATGCCCGAGGGAAGGGGCTTGTGGGGTCTCGTCACCCTGTCCGAGGGCAGGTCGTAGTAGTCGTTGTGTACCATGAGGCCCGCCGACAGGAGCGCGGCGAAGATGCACGTCATGGCGTACGTTACATGGGGGAGGTCCAGCCCGGCCCCGATGGTGACGTTCAGGGCGCCCACGCTGGCGCCCACCACGGATATGATAACGATGGGTGGCCTGACTATCCGGAACCACGCCTCGACCCTGTTCACGGGCCTGCGAAGGTGTCAAGGGCCAATATACCTTTCCGCCTAGAAGAAGGCGTCCAGGGACCTCTGCTGGGTGGGCTCGATGGCCTTCACCTCCAGCTTCTTCAGGGCCGACCTGACCCGGGACTCGGAGAACTGGTGGTCGTCCACCAGCAACCTCAATGCCGCCTCCTCGTCCACCCTCCCGAACCGGGTGGTGTAGTCGTCGGAGACCGCAGGCTCCAAGAAGATGGACCGGATCTCGTCGGCGTGCTCCACCTCCAACTCCTTGGCCCTCATCACCCCCTCCAGGTCCCGGTGGGCCTTGAGAAGCTTGATGGCGCTCTTGGGCCCTATCCCCTTGACCCCGGGGTTGAAGTCTGTCCCCACCAGGATGGCCGCGTCCACCAGCTGCTCCCGGGTCAGCCCGATGGCCTTGAGGTTCTCCTCCAGGTCCACACGCTCTGGCACCACCTGGACGTACTCGCGCCTTCCTCGTCCAGGGAGCTTGCGACGCCCCGACAGGGTGGCGTTGCGGACCAGCAGCGACGAGCCGTAGAGGAGGCTGTCATAGTCCTGGGAGGCCACCGCCCACACGTCGCCCGCTGCTGACATATAGGACGCCTGGGCCTCGCCGTCGGCTGGGGCGTCGACCCATGGGACACCCATGGCGTCAAGCAGGACCTTGGCCTCGGCCACCATGGCCTTGTCCAGCCTCGAGGTCTGTTGGGCCTTCATCCTCGCCCCCTCCATGTCGCCGGCCTCCAAGGCCTCCTCCCACGCCTTCTGGGCCTTCCGCTTGACCTCCTTCCGGGCCTCCAGGGTCTCCATCTTCAGGGGGTGGGGCGGCCCATCGAACACGAAGACCATCCGCACGCCCTTGGCCATGATGCTGGAGGTCCGGTAGAGGACGCCCGACAGGTGCGAGGTGACCCTCCCCTGGGCGTCCATGAGGGGCGTGCCGTCGGGCTGACGGATGGAGCTTAGGAACTGGTAGATGGCGTTGTACGCGTCCAGGGCCAGGAGGCGGCCCTCGAAGGCCGCCACGTCCTCCTCGGGGTGGGCGACCAGGACATCCCTGAGATTGATGCCCAAGCACCATCACCCTCTCATGGACCTGGGGTCCGGTCGTCACCTCACCGGGTCCACTTGTAGCCCTCGGGCGGGAAGGCCACGGCGGTCTCGGTCTTGAACAGCTCGGCGAACTGGCCCACGAACTCCACCGCGGTGGCCTCGTCGGGGGCCTCGAATATGATGATGGCGTCGAAGTGGGAGAAGGTACCCAGGTACTCTCGGATCTCGACGCCGTTGGGGATCTTCGGGTTCTTGAGGGTCCTTATCGCCTCGGTGTATCTCCCCGGCAGCGTCGACATGTGGGTAACGAACAGCATGAGGTCACCTCCCGCTAGTATGTGGACCCACGTATATAATGGCGTTGCCTCGCCGCGGGGTCATCGCACGATGAGTACGGGCACGTCGCAGTGGCGGGCCACGTAGTCGGCCACCGAGCCCAGGGCGAAGCACGAGACCTTCTCCACCTTGCCCACCCCCACGACGACCACGGTGGCGCCCCTCTCCTCCGCCGTCTCGACGATGGTGGGCCCGGGAGGCCCCTCGCGCACCAGGCCCACGGCCTGGACGCCGTAGCGCTCCACCACATCCATGGCCTTGGCGTTGATCATCAGGTGGGCGTCCTCGGGGGACATGATGTCCTCGGGGCACACCGAGGTACCCAGCGTGCCCGTGGGTGCCGCGTCGGTGACAACGTACAGCAGCACCATCGAGTCGGCGTCCGCCAGCAGCGCGGCCGCTCGCTCGATGGCCTTCTTGGATATCTCCGTGTCGTCGTAAGCCACCAGGACCTTGCCCATCGGGGGCGCATGGACGGCCTAGCTATTTGAGGGTTGGCGCGACGTGGCGAGCACAGGATTAATATACCTGGCAGCGCTACGCCGCCCTCACCATGCCAGTTCCCGGAGCGCTCTACCTGGAATGCGACGCGTGCGGAGACATAACACTTCACGAGGTGGTGCACGGCAAGGTCTCCGGCAAGAAGCTCCAGCTCCAGGTCCGCTGTCGAGAGTGCGGCACCCGGTCGGAGCACCTCCGGGAGGAGGTCGCCACCTCCCACGTCCCCGTGGTGATATCCGAGGGCGAGAGGTCCCATCGGACGAAGGTCGAGATCGAGAGCGACGACGTCATCCTCTTGGGCGACGAGCTGCTCGTGGACGGCATACCCGTCCAGGTGAGAGGGATCGAGGTTGGCACCGACCAGCGGGTGGACTCGGCCCCGGTGAGGGACATCAAGACCCTGTGGACCGTGCGCTTCGACAAGGTGGTCGTCAAGTTCTCCATCAACATGGGCCACATGACGAAGGCAGGGAGCCAGGTCGCCTCACCCGACGAGGAGTTCACCGTGGGCGAGATGGTCCAGGTGAAGGGCGTCACCGCCGTCATCCACCGCATCAAGACCTGGGACCGCACCCTCCAACGGGGCTCCGCGGAGGCCCGGGACATCCGGCGAATCTATGGAAAGGCAGTTAGGCGCTCACGCTGATACCCCTCCCGAAGGGGAGGCAGGGAGGA
>CP070808.1:436399-440384 GCA_020343715.1 Thermoplasmata archaeon | reverse complement strand
CGGCCGAACTTGCCGTACACCTCGTCGAACTGGCTCTCCACCTGCATGACGGGAGACTCCATCTTGTCCTCCACCATGAGCACCGCCCAGGCGGCGAAGGCCAGGCTCGCAGACAGGCTGGCCGCCAGCGCCCAGGGGTCGCCCGAGAACTGGAAGGCGATGGACGGTACCAGGATGCCCAGGTCGAACATGTTCGCGAAGCCCGCGGCGCCAACTAGGACCAGGACGACCACGGAGATGACCATGAAGGCGGCGCGGTGCCGCATATAGACGCTGGACATGACGAAGGAGAAGGAGATGGCGTAAAGGAACGTGGCGATCATGGTGCCGAATAGCAGCAGCACCGAGGTCACATGGAAGCCCGTTATCGGGATAGAGATGAGCAGACCCACCGTCAGGGGCAGCAACGTCATGAAGACGTAGTACAGCAGGTCCTTGAGGTAGAACACCAGGAAGGTGGTCTTGAAGGAGATGGGCAACGTCTGGGGGACCGCCAGCAGGAAGGTGGCGTGGCCCCATCGCCTCTCCATCATCTCCCTACCCAGGAACGCGAAGGCGCCCACGGCCATGCCGTAAAGGAGGATGACGGTGTGGACCATGTACAGCATCCTGTCCATGGAGACCTCCGACTCCAGGGCCGGGAGCGAGACGGCGACGATGAACGAGAGGCCGATGAGCATCACCGGGAACGTCATGGTGGATATAGCGCTGGAGTACGAGGCCTGGAGGCGGAACTCCTCCTTGAACATGGCCTTCATGAGCCACCACACGGCTCATCCCTCCGTGACGGCCCCGGTCTCCGGGGACTCCAGCTCCAGGTCCTCGACCTTCCGGCCCACCAGGCGCATGAACACCTCGCCCAGGCCGGTCTCGCCCTCGTCCATCAGCTGGTCCAGGGTGCCGGTCCTCACGACGCGTCCCTCGTTGATGATGGCCAGCCGGGAGCACAGGCGCTCGGCGATCTCCAGTAGGTGGGAGCACATGAAGATGGTCCCACCCCCTTCGATGTACTCGCGCAGATAGCTCTGGACCTTCCTCTGGAACAGGGGGTCGAGGTTGATGAAGGGCTCGTCCAGGAAGAGCAGGGCGGGCTCGTGGATGAAGGCGGCGCCCAGCATGACCTTCTGGCGCATCCCCTTGGACATGTCCTTGCAAAGGGTGTGCCGGTGGTCGCCCAGCTCGAAGAACTCCACCCATCTGTCGACCCTGGGGGCTGCGTCCTCGATGCCCCTGGCCTTGCATACGAAGTTCAGGTACTCGTCGCCCGTCAGGAACGACGGGGGCGACTCGAACTCGGGTACCACGCCCACCCTGGCCCGGACCTCGACGGCCCCGTCGGGCAGGTCGACGTCCATGACGCTGGCCTCACCCTCGGAGGGCTCCAGCTGGCCCGTCAGGATGCGCAGGAGGGTGGTCTTGCCCGCGCCGTTGGGACCGAAGAAGCCGAAGAACTCGCCCCTCCTGATGTCCAGGTCGACGCCGTCGAGGGCCAGCACCTTGCCGAAGCTCTTGCTCAGGCTCTGCACTCGGACGACTGTCTCGGGGGTGTCGGCGGGCACGTCCAGGCCTACCCACTGACTACTTAAAAGGATTCGTCCCCGATTCCCAGCCTCAAGAAGAGTATGGGTCCGCCTCAGTCGCCGTCCCTGCGGACGCCTGGCGCCCCGATCTCGGCGATGAAGGGCTTGCCGCCGGCGGCCTCGATGGCTTTGGAGACCCGGTCTGGCTCGTCGGTGAGCGCGATCATGCTGCCACCTCCTCCGGCACCGGTCAGCTTCGCGCCGTACGAGTGGGGTCGCGCGGCGTCTATGAGGCGCTGCAGCTTGTCGTGGTTCACGCCCAGGATGGTGAGCAGCTGGTGGTTGCGGTCCATCAGCGTGCCGATGAGCTCCTTGTCCCCTGACTCGAGGGCCTTGACGCCCTCCATGGTGAGGCTGCCTATGTCCGACACCGTCTCCTTGGCGAAGTTGTTGGCCTCCCAGAACCTCCGGACCTTGGCCACCAGCTCCCCGGTGTTGCCCTTCAGACCGGTGTAGCCCACCACGATGTTCAGCTTGGGCACGCCCACGCGGTGGATGTACCACTCGGCGCCTCCCTTCTCAACATGCCAGAGCAGACCGTCCATGGGTTCCTTGCCCAGCAGGATGCCCATGCCCATGGTGGCGGTGGAGGTGTCCGTGGGCGAGGCCCGACCCTGGACGCCGTACTCGGTGGCGAAGGACTGGCGCGCGATGAGCTCCCTATCCCCATCGATGTCGCCCCCGGACATGTCCACCAGCGCCGCCATCAGCGAGGTGGTCAGGGCGGCCGACGAGCCCATGCCAGACGAGGAGGGTATCTCGGAGCGGGTCCGGATGTCCAGCGGGCCACCCTCCCAGTAGTTGTCCACGGCGTACTTGAAGTAGGAGTGGTGGGCCTTGGTCATCTTGTGACCGTCCACGGTGTGGTCCTTGCCGTCCTTCCGGGGCTCGACCCGCATGTTGAACCTGCGGGTGACGGCCAGGGCGATGGCGGGCTCCCCGTACACGACCGCGTGCTCTCCGAACAGGATGACCTTTCCAGGAGAACTCGTCCTTACCATCGGAAATCGTACGTCAACGGTATAGATAAATATTTGTAGTCCGGCCCCATTTTCCTAACGCCCATCAGGTGAACCCAGTGTGCCTCATCCCACTGGGTCTGTCCGGGGAGGACGATTCCAGCGGGCGAAGACGGAGGATGGTATCATCGCCGTATCCGACGCGAAGAGGAAGATTTACGCCAAGCGGCTGACGCTCATCTCGGCCCTTCTACTGATTGTTCTCGGCATCGTCTCCGTCTACCTGGGCGCCGCCAACCTGTGGCGGTACATCTGGTGGTCCCAGAACTACGGCGGCGACTTCACCGACTCGGGGATGTGGACCGAGGAGGCCGTGCGCAGCTACATCATGTGGGGGCTATACTTCACCGTCACCGGCCTGCTGGGCGTCATAGGTGGCCTCATCCTGTGGTTCAAGGGCCTGCCAGCAATCGCTGAGAACAACAAGGCATACCTGCGCAAGATCCTCCTGCCCATCGCCATCATCGGCCTGCCCGCCGGCGCCATCGTCGGCGGTGTCATGATCATGTTCGTATGGATGATGTACCGGGACGACCGGTACGACTTCTTCGGCCTGCTGCTGGAGGACGTGACACGGGCGAAGAGGCGCACCCCCGCCCCCATGGGCGCCAGCGCCACCCCTGCCGGCGAGGGCAGGGACATGTACGCCACCGGGTACGAGCAACAGACGGGCCTCTACACCGACGACTACGCCCAGGCCGCCTATGGTGGCGGCGAGGGCGCCTACACCGCAGGTGCCGAGCAGAGCCTGGTGGACGCGCCGGCAACGCCTAAGCCCGCCCCAGCCCCGGCCCCCGCCCGTGGCCCCCCCGCGGCCCCAGCATGCAAGAGCTGCGGCAAGCCCACCGAGTGGATCGAGGAGTACGGCCGATACTACTGCTACGACTGCGACGCCTACGTCTGAGGGTCGCAGCCCCGGGTGGGCCAGATGAGGGATTTCGACAACGAGACGGTCCTTGTGACCGGAGGTGCCGGCTTCATCGGCTCCCACGTGGTCGACGCCCTGCTCGAGCGGGGGGCGAGGGTCGTGGTGGTGGACGACATGTCCACCGGCTCTCCAGACAACCTCGCCCACCATCACGCCAATGAGGCCCTGGAGATCATCGAGAGGGACATCACGGACGTGAGGGCCTCAGCGATTGAGAGTGTCACCATGGGGGTCCACCTGGCGGCCCTGACCGAGGTGGCCGCCTCCATCGAGGACCCGGCGGCGACTGTGGAGACCAACGTCCTGGGCTCCGTCCACGTCCTGGCGGCCCTCCACGAGGTGGGCGCCACCTCCGCCGTGGTCGCGTCCTCGGCGGCCGTGTACGGCGAGGTCCAGGTGCCCGTGGCCGAGGACGGACCCCACCATCCCATGTCCCCCTACGGCGCTGGCAAGCTGGC
>CP070808.1:432257-436299 GCA_020343715.1 Thermoplasmata archaeon | reverse complement strand
CGCTCGTCCAGAACATTGACGACGGACCACGCCAGGGATGGGCGAGGCCCGTGGGGTGATTTGATGGTGAAATCGAGAGCGGCGACCAGCGTCGCAACGTTCCTTGTCCTCATGTTCTTGATAGTCCCGACCCTCGCTGCGGTCGCGACCCCCGAGCCCATCGGCGAGCCCAGGTACTACGTCATCGATGACCACTTGGAGAGGATCCTATGGGACACCCCTGCCGGCACCGAGCTGGAGGCGATCGTCCAGTTCACCGATGCCATCGACGGCGCCGACAGACGGGCCATCATCGATGCGGGGCTCAACCGTCTGTACGAGTACGACTTCGTCAACGCCGTATGGATCCGGGGGACCCCCCGGGCCATAGAGATGCTCTCGGCTTACGAAGGTGTCGCATGGATCGAGCACAACGACCAGCTGGAGTGGATGATGGACGAGACCACCAACGTGGTGAACGCCACCCGGACCTGGTACTCCCAGGTCGAGGGGAGCCTTTGGGGCGCCTCGGGCTTCGACGGCAAGGGCGTTACCGTCGTGGTGGTAGATTCGGGCATCGACGCCGGGCACCCGGACCTGGACTACGGGACTAAGACCATCCGCAACCTCAAGTCCGACACGGGCACCGGTCCTTGGTACGAGATAGAGAACGGCGACACCTCGTCCGGTCACGGCACCCACGTGGCAGGCACCGTCGCCGGGAACGGTGACGCCTCCGCCGGCAGCAGGGCAGGTGTCGCCCCGGGCGCCAACCTCATCGGGCTCTCGGTGGGCGAGGCCGTCTTCGTCACCGGCGGCCTGGGTGCCCTCGAGTGGGTCTACGAGCATTCCCGCCCCGGGAACAACCCCTACAACATCCGGGTCTGCACCAACAGCTGGGGCGGCGGCGGGGGACAGTACGACCCCCAGGACTCCATCTCCCAGGCCATCAATAACCTGGTCTACGACAACAACGTGGTCACCTCCTTCGCAGCCGGAAACTCGGGCGGCACCGGGGACACCATCCAGGCCTCTAACTACGGCAACACCCCCGCGGCGGTCAACGTCGCAGCGGCCACCCGCGACGGTACGGGCATCACCAGCTTCTCGTCCAAGGGCATGTGGAACTGGGTCGACACCTGGCCCGATGTGGCGGCCCCTGGCCAGGACATCCAGTCCACCGCCGCACGCAGGACCCTCATCAGCCTCCTCCAGCGTGGGGCCGACGCGAACCCCTACTACTTCGCCATCTCGGGGACCTCAATGGCCACCCCTCACGTGGCTGGCGCCGCTGCCGTGCTGATGCAGGCTGCCCCCTCGCTCCGGGTATCCGAGGAGCGGCAGGATGTGGGACTGGTGACCGAGAGCGACGGCACCTTCACCGTCGGGGCGCCCGAGGAGGACACCTACGGGAGCCTCGCCCACGGTTACGAGGCATGGCTCGAGGAGGCCTTGGACACCCGCATCCACGAGGTGGAGCTCATCCTCAAGCTCACCGCTGACTACATCCCAGCCTATGGTGAGCCCGATCTCGATGCCAACAATCTGACCGAGAACTTCGTCCCCGCCTGGTCGGTTCCCGGCTTCGCTGCAGACAGGCAGCACGACTTCTCACAAGGCTACGGACTCATGAACCTCTACAGGGCCGTCGGTCTTGCCCTGACCGTGGAGAAGATCCGCTGGGACCATCCCGAGGCCACCGTCCTGGACGCATACAGGGTGTTCGAGGACGTGTTCTCCGTCAAGGAGATCAGCGCCTCCACCGACCAGGTCAACACCTTCTGGACTGGTGAATGGTCCCGGTTCACCGAGGACACGGGCAGCATCTTCAAGCCCGAGGCCTTCACCTCGAACCTCACCCGGATCGTCTACGTGCCCGAGGGCGCCGGTGACGTGACCGTGACCCTGTCGTACAGCCCCGTCGACACCATGGGCCTCTCCGCCGGTTCCCTGGGCTTCCGGGTCGATTACGGCAATGATGGCAGCTGGGACTACGACTCGGGGCTGGGCCCCAACCTGGACGGCACCAGGACGGAGACCATCCCCGCCTCGGGCTCCGAGGGCCAGCGGTGGAAGTTCGCCATCTACGGTACCGGCTTCAAGATCCAGAGGCCTGTCTCGACCCAGCAGTTCGAGGAGATCATGATGGAGGTGGACGTGGCCGTTGCCATCACGTTCCCCTCCGCCGAGGGGACCATCCCCGTCAACGAGACGGACCTGCATGCCATCAATGGACATCTGAGGTTGGCCCCTCCCACGGCCGGTTACACTGCAGGGAACGTCTCGGTCCTGGTGGACGTGTACGACCTCAACAACGTGCAGTACGAGGGTCCCTACGAGCCGCCCACGCCCCCGTCGCAGGGGTCTACGAACTTCTGGCTCTGGTTCCTGCTCTTCTTGGTGTTCCTGGTCGTGGTGGCGTTCATAATCGCCCGATACTGGCCCGAATCGAGGGCGGGAAGGACCGTGCTGAAGGTGGCCGCCGTCACGAGGGCTGACAGGGCGTACCGCTGGTCGAAAGGCACTACCGTCCGGACCTACAGGAAGGTCAGGAGCGCCGTTCCGACCCGGAAGGTCGTCAAGGCCGAGGTAGTGGAGGAGGGAGACTCCTCGGGTAGCTAGTCCACGGGCTCGGGCTAGAGTTATGCATCAGTCGGCACAGCGAAGGCGCTCATCCCAGGTTGGCCATGCCCTCTCTGGCCCTCTCGTGACCAGGGTCCATGTCCAGGGCCTTCTGGTAGTGCTCCCTGGCGTCGTCCCGCTTGTCCTGCTCGGCGTAGATGTCGGCCAGGTAGACGAGGGCCTCCACGTTGTTCGGGTCCAGCTCCAGCGCTCTTTGGAAGTTGGTGACCGCCGAGATCTTCTTGTTGAGGAAGAACAGGGTGACCGCCTTGTCGAAGTAGGCGATGCCGAAGTCGGGATTGATGGCGATGGCCATGTCGTAGTGCTCGATGGCCTCCTCGTGCTTGCCCTGGTAGTCCCTTGCCAGGCCGAGGTTGTGCCAGGCCATGGGATTCCTCTCGTCGATCTCCGAGGCCCTCAGCAGGATGGACTCCGCCGCCGGGTACTGCTCCATGTTGATCAGGCAGATGCCCTTGTTGAGCCACGCATCCACGTTCGATTCGTCCAGCTGGATCGCCCTGTCGTACGAGTCCAGGGCCTCCTCGTTCCTGCCCAGGCTCTCCAGGGCCGTTCCCTTGCTGACCCACGCCATCACGTGATTGGACTTGAGGGAGGTGGCGTGGTTGAACGACTCCAACGCCCCGTTGAAGTCCTCCTGGGCCTCTCTGATGACCCCCGTCTGGTAGTACGCCTCGGCGTTCCTCGGGTTGACCTGGAGGGCGTTTTGGAACATCTGGAGGGCGGTGTTGTACTCCCCGTACGCCGCCATGAGGATACCCTTGCCTACCCAAGCTTCGTCGTTGGTGTTGTCGCTGTTGATGGCGAAGTCGAAGCATCGAAGGGAGTCCTCGTACTTGCCCAGCGATAGGAGCACATGACCGTTCTCCACCCAAGCGGGTGCGAAGGCGGTGTCGATGGCGACAGCCTTGCTCAGGGCCCGGTTCGCGTCCTCGGGTCTTTCGGACTCCTTTAGCGCAACTCCCAGGTAGTACCAGGCCTCGGCCTTCTTGGGCTCTACCTCGGCGGCCTTCTCGAAGGCCATCACAGCCCCCGCTAGGTCGCCAGAGCCCCGGGCCATGATGCCCTGGTCCAGCAGGCCATCGGCGTCATCCGCCAGGTCCTCCTCGGACAGCCCCGCAGGAGGCGGGGGCGTCTCGGGCTCCGCAACGACGAATGTGTCCTCCTCCTCCTCTTCCTCCTCGGATATGAACAGGATGTCTGGCTGCTCCAGGTCCTCGGTCTCGGCCACCATCGGTGCCTGCTCCTCGAGCTGCTCGGGGGTCTGCTCGACGAAGGCGAAGGTATCCGGCAGATCTTCCTCCGGTTCGGATTCCAGTTCGGGCTCAGGCTCGGGTTCCGGTTCCGGCTCAGGCTCCGGTTCCGGCTCAGGCTCCGGTTCCGGCTCAGGCTCCGGTTCCGGCTCAGGCTCCGGTTCCGGCTC
>CP070808.1:428111-432157 GCA_020343715.1 Thermoplasmata archaeon | reverse complement strand
GCTGGCCGTCGCCTCCTCGATGGCCATCCTCTCGGCGTCGAGCCTCTCCTGGTCGTAGCTGGAGTACACGTTGCGCGCGGTCCTCATGAGCGCGTCCCGTTCCCTCTTCGGCAACGAAGTCATGAGGTCGGTACGGGTCTTGATCACCACGGTCCGTCTGTCGGTGTCCAGGTCGTCGATGTTGTCGAACATGTCCCTCATGGCCTCGGCCCGCTGGGCCTCGGACATGTTAAGGAAGTCGTTGACGTCGTATCCCATCTGGTGCCTCCGCTCCATCTCGTCCTTGTCCGCCAAAACCCTCATCCTCTCGACCTGGCCATCTATCTCGTCCGCCTTCATCCGGTGGTCAACGCAGGACGGGCAGGTGATCATATGGTTGTCGATGGACTTGCTGTCCGTGAGTGCACATGCCTCGCACTCATCTGCTAGTCGCTCTAGGTCCTCCCTCAGGGCCATCTGTATTCCTCCGACCTGGGAATAATATACCCCTATTTGAATATGATACCATAACCAGGTATCTACTCAATTCCGGTTAAGGTTACGAAATCTTCCATCGCGCTTACCAGGCTCTAGCTATGGTGGGTTCCGAAGCCTACGTTATCATCCTCTTGAACATCCTGCGGACCATCATCCGCTTGAGGATGCCAGGATAATACTCCATTGACATCCCTCGATGTCGTCCAGGTCTTCCTAAGATACCTGCCCACTAAGGTATCATATATAATATTAAGCGGTCCGATGAGGGCTTCGTCCCACGTCAGGATACATCTGACATCATCCGGAGGATGAAATCATGGCTGTTAGGAAGATCATAGAGATCGACGACGAGCTCTGCACTGGCTGCGGCATTTGCATACCGAACTGCCCCGAGGGGGCCCTTCAGATAATCGACGGCAAGGCCAGGCTCATCAGCGACATATTCTGCGACGGTCTGGGTGCGTGCCTCGGCGAGTGCCCGGAGGACGCCATATCCATCATCGAGAGGGAGGCCGAGGACTATTCGGAGAGGTTGGTGATGGAGAACATGATGAAGCACGGCGACAACACCGTCTACGCCCACCTCAAGCACCTCCAGGACCACGGCGAGACGGGTTTCCTCAACGAGGCGCTGGCCTACCTGGAGGAGATCGGTCACCCCAACCTGTTGGAGCACCCCCCCGAGGGCGCAGACGACATCCCGGACATGCACGCGTGTGGCATGGACGAGCCCGAGATGGTCATGGGCGACGTGGAGGAGGCTCCGGCCCCAGAGGGCCCTAGGCCCGAGTCGCAGCTGCGCCAGTGGCCTGTACAGCTGCACCTGGTGAACCCTAACGCCCCCTTCCTGCAGGGGAAGGAGCTTCTGGTGGCCGCCGACTGCGTGCCCTTCGCCCTTGCTTCGTTCCATCAGGATTACCTCAAGGGCAGGTCGGTGGTCATCGGATGCCCCAAGCTGGACGACGCCCGGGCCTACCTGGAGAAGTTCACCCAGATCTTCGAGGTCAACGACATCGAGAAGGTCACCCTGCTCCACATGGAGGTCCCGTGCTGCTTCGGCCTCAAGGCCCTGGTGGACCGCGCCATCCAGAAGTCAGGGAAGTCCGTCGAGATGGAGGAGGTCATCATCTCCGTCCAGGGCAAGGAGATCTAGGTCCTCACTTGGGTAGCCAGATCTCCGGGAACACCGGACTGGTCACGTAGGGGACCTCCTCTATGTCCAGGAACGGGATCATGTCCTCCGCATCGCACTCGCGGCAGCGGAGGTACGGATTGTCGACCTTGGTTATGACCTCGACGTGGCCCCCGCACTTGCCACACCTCAGCAGGTCGTCTATGGCCTTGTGATGGACCGGGTCCGCTTCGTTGACCACGTCCATCCCCGCCGTGGTCACGCTGTAGGCCGTGACGTAGTAATGGTGCTTGGTGGCCAGCTTGAGCCTCTCGACCAGCCCGTTCATACGGAGGTCCTTGATGTCGTCCTCGCCCTCCTTGCTGATGTTCGCGAACTGCGTGTCGCCCTGGAATTCGATGAGGCTAGGTGCCATGTCGTAATCGACGAAGACGTCCATCATGACCCCGCGCCCGATGAGGGCCATGAGGGGTATCTTCTTAATCCATCGTTCCTCCACCTCCTTGGACTCGGGGGCGCTGGAGAACCGGGATATCAGGATGAGGCATCGGAGCTGGTCCGTCGTGAGGGTGGGTGACATCAAGATGCACCCCCGGTGAGCGGTCGGCCGATGCCCTCCCTGATGCCCGTCGCCTGGCCTTCGGTGATGACGTCTCCTTTCACCAGGTCACTCAGGATGACGTCGGCCGTGTACCGGGCGTCCCCCTTGCGGTCCTGCGTGACCGCGTTCGCGTAGTGGAGGACCTCGTTCCTGGGGTCGTAGCTCATGGTGACCACCCAGAGGACCTTGGCGTCTTCCCTTGACACGGTGTAGTGCCATCCGACCCGATGGCCGTTGTGCTCTACGTTGTACAATATCACGTCCTTGTCCGCGATATACCTCCTGATGGTCTCAGGCGGGACCTTTTTGTCTATCGGGAATCGGATGTCGAGGTTGAACTGCTTGGACATCTTCTGCCGCTTGATCCGGGCGGTCCCCGTCTTGATGAATTTGAAGAAGGCGAATGCCAGCACGACCCAGAGGGTTAGACCCACGGCCAGGTGCAAGAAGCTGCCTGTGAACTGGTCCGAGATCGGGGGTGTGAACCCCTCGGTGTCCATTACCTCCATTATCACGTCGGAGATCTTAATTCCCAGGTAGCCGGCTGTCAGGGCGGACAGGATCCTGACGGCGGCGCCAGTGTACCTGCTCTCCCTCACGTTGGTCAGCATGATCTGCTGGGCCTCCGAGCCCTGCTGCACGTTGTCGGTCAGGAGCCGGTTCATGTCCCTCATCCGCTTCTCGGCCATCGTGCTCAGTAGGTCCCGGATGCCCTGGATCTCATCGACCAGCGCCTTCGAGACCATGACCATGTCGTCGATGGTCCCCTGCATGACGGAAAGCTCTCGGTCGATGTCCAGCACCTTCACCAGGTTCTGGTTCATCACCTCGGGGCTTGACCTGTTGCGGGTCCATATCTCCGCCATCATCTCGGTGCCCTTCCTCATGTACGCGCATATCTCGTCGATGAGGACGATGTCCGCGCTAAGCTGGGAGAGCTGGTGCTCGATTGCCCCGATCCTCTCACCGGAGGACAGCCTCAGGACCACGTCCCGCGTGTCCTTGATTACGTCCCACAGGTACCTGAGGCGACCGTCGAAGATGGTCTGGAACATCTGGAGCGACCTGATGCCCGAGTAGAGCGAGAGGACCTTGGGCGTCGTGCTCGGGTCCTTGGTCACATATATCATCCCATACGTCCCGACTATGAGCATCTCTCCTCGAGGGAGGTCCAGGTACTCGTACGAGGTACCGACGAGTTGATCGATCTCATTCTGCCGCCCTTCACCGTCCTGGTACTTCATCGCCACCGACTCCTCGGGCACCAGGCTCGAGGTTATGGCGATGATGTACTTGCTCCGTTGTGCGGTGGCACCGGCTCCATGGACCAGGGAGAGGCATCTGCGCTGGAACTGGGTGAGCAGGGCCTCCATCATCATCGAGGTGTCCTCCACCACGTCGGCCAGCACGGCGGAGACGGCGTCCAGGGGGAAGTCCTCCTCTCGTCCCACCACGCTGTCCAGGCTGAGGGAATAGTTCACGAAGCCGGATTTGTCGACGTGCACGGCCATGCGTCTTATCTGCTCTACGGACTCCAGGTACTCTATGTGGGCGCAGAACTTGATCCAGTCGTACCGGTCGAAGTCCTCAAGAATCACCCTGGTAAACATCGGCTGCATCGAGAACTCGGAGGTCTCCGGTTCGTCGTCCACCTTCCCTGTGAGGAGGGAGTCCCGCACCCCCTTGACGCTGTCGAGGATGCCGTTCAGCGTCGAGATGGCGTTCTGACCGAAGGGTATCCACTCGGAGATCGACAGGTTGAGGTCCCGGAAGAACAGGACGTTCTTTTCGGTACTGGGCATGTACACTTGACCATTGGTCGCTCCATCCAAATGG
>CP070808.1:423924-428011 GCA_020343715.1 Thermoplasmata archaeon | reverse complement strand
GGTAGGCGATGTGGTCGTTGCGGGTGTCCCAGTCGAGGATCGAGGCCACGGCGGTCCCCATCCATCGCAGCTGCCCGTGGTCGAAGGTCACACCCTTGGGCACGCCGGTGGTGCCCGAGGTGTACCTGACGGTGGCCAGGTCGTCGAAGCCCACGGGACCCGTGGAGGGTCCGTCGGACCCCTCGCCCGTGGCCAGGAACTCGCGCCAGCCCATCACCTTCCGGTCGTGCTCCATGGGCGGGTCCTCGCGGCAGAAGCTGACCACCGGGATGTCGGAGTTCAGCTTGTCCAGCGACTGGAGGAGCTTGGGCATGCCCACGAAGAGGACCTTCGACCCGCTGGCGTTCACCAGAAGGTCCACCTCGGGGGGAGGGCTGGTGTAGTAGAGGGGCACGTTCGCGGCGCCGGCGAGGCCTATGCCCACGTCGATGGTCACGTAGCGGGAGCTGTTGAGGCCCACCATGGCCACCCGGTCGCCCGGGCCCACCCCCATCTTCCTGAGGGCCTCGGCGACGGCGTACATCTCCGTCCGGACCTCCTTGGAGTCCCTGGTATGGACCTTCCCGTCGTACACGTCGTGGAACCGGACGGGCAGGCCCCTGCTGCCCATGCGGAACAGGATCTGCTCGTGGACGGTCCTCTCCGTCCTGTGGAAGAAGGAGTTGTAGAAGGCGTACTCCATGATGGCGGGCATCATGCTGCGCCAGTTGAGCCTGTACTTGCCCAAGAGACGGTCCGTGTTGTCCCGGCGGAACCGCCTCCGCTCGTTGAAGTACGGGGCGAAGGACTGCATGGCCTCGTACCTGCCAGTCTTCTCCTTGGTGAACGCCTGCTGGGCCTTGTAGCGGCCCTTGGTCGCGCCCGTGGACATCGGGATGAGGATGGGCCTCTTGAGCTTGATGCCGTGGTCCTCCCATGCTATCCTGCTTACGTAGTCGAGCACCTCCCGGGCGGTCGGGAGGTCGTCGTAGGGCGCCGTCAGGTGGAAGTTGAGGCCCTCTGCCTCCGGGTCGAGCATCAGCTTGGTGATGGCGTCGGCCACGTAGTCCACGGGGATCATGTTGACCTTTAGCGAGGGTTTCATGGGGAGCCACCGGAGCTTGCCGGTGACGTACAGCTTGATGGGGTAGTACATGGTGTTGAAGTTCTTGATGGCCCCGTTCCTGCTATCGCCGACGACCATGCCCGGCCGGAAGACCGAGATGGGGAGCTCCTTCTTCGCCTCGTCGACCAGCTGCTCGCCCTCGAACTTGGACACCTCGTACCGGCTGTAGAACTTGCCCTCGCCGGACAGCCCCTCCTCGGGGACCTCGCCCACCCGGCCCCCCGCCACGTAGGCGGTGGACACGTGGCCGTAACGGACGAGGCCATGGTCAGCATGGGCGGCCCTGGCCAGCTCTAGCATGTGACGGGTCCCGCCCACGTTGGTCCGCCTCAGCTCCTCCATGGGTCCGTTCAGGCGCATGTCGGCGGCGGAGTGGATCACGTGGGTCACCGTCGCCACCAGCGTTCCGTAATCCTCCTCCGTCAGGCCAAGCCTTTCCTCGCAGATGTCGGCGGCGAGGGCCCGCACCCTACCTCCCACCTGGGAGGCCAGGTCGGGCCAGTCGTACCAGCTCCTGGCGATCCTTCGGGCCGCAGCCTCGTGATCGCGGGCCCTTACCAGGGCTACTATGTCCATGTCGGTCTCTTGTATCAGACGAAGGCAGACCTGGGCGCCCAGGAAGCCCGGGCCACCCGTCACAAGGACGACACCGCTCACTTGTTCACGCTCCATCCCCCCTCCTCGAGGAAGGACGACAGGAGCTGGCGGTTCCGCAGGGCTCGGTCCCTGTGCTCCGCGTGGGCCCTCAGGACCTCGGCCTTGTGGGGTTCCGGGTCCGTGAGTACGGTATCTACCATCTCCGTCAGCCTCTCGAAGAGGTCGTTGGACTCGTGGGGAATGAAGTTCGTCTTATAAATGTTCATGTCCTTGAACAGGTCCTCGACCCGAAGGTCGTGTCCAATGGCCACCGCGGGCACCCCGGCGGGCGAGGCCATCACGGGGGCGTGGTACCTGGATGTCACCAGCATGTCCATGCCCTTGAGCAGCCCCTGCATCTGGGATGCGTTGTAGTCACAGGAGGAGAATGTCCGGGTCCTGTCACCATGGGACATGAGGGACTGGACCTGCCGGGCGATGGGTTCGTCCAGCTCCTCCATGCAGAAGAGGGCGATACGCTTCCCGTACCGTTCGACCATCCGGTCCGCCTCCCTGGCAAGGCCCTTGGCGAGCCGCGTGGTGGCCTCCGACCTCAACCGGGACCTGGAGTAGAAGTAGGGCCAACGGTACGTGTCGGCCCTCCTGCCGAAGGGCCTGATGACCACGGGCCACATGTAGAAGTCTATGGGGGCCATGCCCACCACGTCGCCAGAGGCCGCATCGGACCATTCCCTCTCCAGAATGCCCTCGTCGCCGGGGTCCATCCGGAAGGTGAAGGTGGTGTCTGCAGTGACCTGGATGGGTGCGGTGATGCCATACGAGCGCATCCTGTCGGCGGCGGCCTGGGTCCGGAGGACGATGAGGTCCGTGAGGTTCGCGTCCCTCCGGAGCCGCCGGAGGTTGGAGGGCGACAGGTGGCCCGAGTCCACCGCATAGGCCATGGACGGGCGGTCGTTACGGGCCGCCTGCTTGGTGGCCCAGAGGAATGCCCAGAGGAGGGCGGAGGTCCAGGTGTCCATGTAGCAGCTGCCCTCGACCAGCAGCACCAGGTCGTTCTGCCTGACCAGCCGCTTCAGGGATGAGAAGTAGATGGAGGGGACGGGGGCGATGCGAAGCGTGGGCGTCTCCTCGATGTATCGGCACAGATTGACGGGGTTGAGGGTCGGTATCGTGATGATGGCCTCGGGCCCCAACACGGCCCTCACATCCTCGATGATGGAAAGAAGGCGCGATTCGGACCCGGTGTTGTTAGCACCGTTGTAGCCCACCAGGAGCACCCTGGGTGTCGCCCCCTCCGGGGGGCCGCCGCCTATGCGCGCACCCGAGGTCTCCGACACCCTGTCCACCCCTGTCATCTATCTGGGAGATGCCTCCGGCCTCGGTTGGTCGGCACGGTTTATCTCCCTTTCCATCCAAAACGCGCGGCCGAGAATCCCGTCACCCCAGGAACCCTTCAACCAGTCGGACGAACCGGTCAGGTCGCTCGTGGGCCGGGTTGTGACCCACCCCTTCCATCACCTCGATGCGGACACCGGGGATCGCCTCCAGTACGGGGACGGCCTGGTCGGCGGGGAAGAAGGGGTCGTCGGAGCCCCAGATAGCCATCGTGGGGACCTGGACCTGGGCGATCCTCTCCGGCGGGATGGGCTCGAGGAACTTGAGGCCGTGCATCACCTGCTCGAAGGGTATCCCCCTCTGCTCCAGGTAGTCCAGCACCGACATGACGATGGGGTCCGCGCACAGGTCGACCGCCGCCGTCCTGGCACCCTCGAACCCGAACTCCTCCGTCCAGCATTGCCTGGATGTGGTCACTCCCACGCCTATGGCCCCCTCCAGTTTCTCCCTCATCTCCGAGATGAACTGCCGGTAGCCCTCGTCCAGGTCCACCACGTTCGCCGCGTCCACCAGCACCATCCTCCGGACCCGTTCCGACCTCACCAGGGAGTAGTGGAGGGCAACAGCACCGCCCAGGGACAGTCCGCACAGGTCGGCCTCCTCGGCCCCCAGGTCGTCCAAGAGGGCCTCCAGCCACTGGACCAGCCCGTCGGGGTCGGGGTCGAAGTCGGCGGGGGTCTCTGTCCTGCCGTGGAGGGGCAGATCGGGGCAAACCACCTTCCTCCCCGTGGCCAGCTGGGGGGCGACGCCCTCCCACGAGGCTCCCTCGGAGAGCACACCGTGTAGCATCACCAGGGGGGTGCCGCCCTCTCCCAGCGCTATCACGTGTGTCCGGACGCCCGCCGCGTCGATGTATGCACCCTCGGTCATCGAGGGCCAGCAAGGTTCCTGGAGTAATGAAACTTGCTGTCTGGGTCCTGGCCCCCGGTAATCTCAAAACGGCGAATTCCATCGAACGGTTTATAAATCGCGCGGCGCCATCTTGACATT
>CP070808.1:419736-423824 GCA_020343715.1 Thermoplasmata archaeon | reverse complement strand
CACGACACCTACTCCGGGGAGACCGTGACGGTGAACGGGAACGTCATCATCAACCCAGGCGGGCACCTGGACATGAGCAACTCCCACCTGGTGTTGAAGTGCACCTCCGACGGCGAGTTCAGGATCTTCGTGGACAACGGCGGCAGGCTGACCATGAACGGCGGGTCGGTATCGGCCTTCGACTCCTCGTACCGGTACAAGTTCGTCATCAACGGCGCCGCCACCCTGGAGGGCGTAACCGTCACCGACACGTGGGGGACCGGCCAGGCCTTCGACGCGTCCACGGGAAACAACCCCTCCCTCTCGAACCTCAAGGGAGGCGTCCAGGTGTACAACGACAACGTGTACATCGGCAACAGCACCCTCACCGACGGTCTGCTCTGCATGGTGTACGTGGGCGGCGGGGCGAGCCCCACCATCTACGGCAACTACATCCACAACGTGACCTACGACGTCAGGGCCTTCAGGCAGGTGACCACCAACCCATCCTCGACGTCGTGGTCCGCCATGGCCTTCGGCATCGTGCTGGACGCATCATCGGCCACCGTGGAGAACAACGACTTCGCCGACATCGGCACCTTCTCGACCATGGCCGGGGTCTACTACAGGGATGCCAGCACCAACACGAACGACTACTACGTCATAGCATCCGGCGTGGCGGCCAAGGGCACCACCATCGTCGCCGAGAGCAACGAGGTCGTGAACACCGGCGTCCTCGAGAAGACCACCGACTCCTTCGACGACGGGGGGAACAGGGTCAACCAGCGGTTCATCAGGTACCGCACCGCCGGCGTCTACGGCGTGGACGCCCTGGGCTCGAACATGAAGCTCAACACCCTCACCACCTCTGGCCACGGCATCTTCATCGCGGTGACCACCGCCGCCGCGGGCGGTCCCCTGGACTTCGACATAATCATCGACAACGAGATCGTGGGCAACGAGATCACGGGGATCACCTTCGACATCACCTCGGTGACCCGGGACTGCAACATCAACGTGTCCGACAACGACATGGACAACAACGGCGAGGGGATGACCTCCTCATTCGATGACAGCGGTCTGGTGGTGATCCTCACCGCCTCCACCGCCGACGTGAAGCTGGTGATGGAGCAGAACAACTTCCGCAACAACCACGCCCGGGGCGCCCACGTGAGCGCCGTCAGCCACTCCGGCTCGCTGGAGGTGCGTGCCACCAACTCCAACACCTTCTCGGGCAACAACGGCGCGGGCCTCTTGGTTGACCTGGACACCATGAGCGGCGCCGTGAAGGTGCTCATAGACAACTCCACCTTCGTCTCGAACAGCCCCGTGCTCACCGGTGACGACGGTGCCATCGCCATCAGGGGCGGCTCGCTGACGAGCACCCTGGACGTTAAGATGGCCGACACCACCGCCTCGTCCAACACCGGCAGCGGCGTCGCCATCGCCATGGGCGACGGCATGTCTGTGAACCTGGCCACCAACACCAAGTACACCTTCATCAACTGCGCCTTCACCACCAACTCCCAGTACGGCATCTACCTGTACGACAACTACGGGGCCAACGCCCAGAGGGCCGTCTACGTGTGGAAGGACATCCACGCCAGCAACAACAACCAGGGCGTCTACGTGCACTCCAACTCCCAGCTGGGCAACATCGACTTCCGCGTCGACGGCCTGACGGCCAACGACAACTCCGAGACCACCGTCGCCGTCGCCATCGAGCTGGCCGCCGCCTCGTACAACCCGAAGGCCATCCTCAAGGACATCACCATAAACTACGCCGTTGGCCAGGCCCCCTCGGCCACCGGCCTGCGCCTGCAGGGCTTCGACGAGAACAAGCGGTGGAACCTGGACCTGCTCCGGGCGGACATCTCCCAGCCCGGGACCGCCCTGGACGCCCAGTTCTGCGAGGTCAGCGCCATGCACAGCACCCTCACGGGCACCGGGGTGAACAGCATCGTGGCCCGGGACAGCGTGGTCCACCTGCGGTACTGCGACGTCCCCGACCTTTCGGCCCAGACGATGGGCCAGACCATCGACGTGTACGTGAGGTACTACCGGTGGTTCAACGTCTCCCTCATCGCGTGGCAGAACTCGGAGCCCATCGTCAACCAGACGGTCTCCATCAAGCGCTTCCGCGACCCCCAGGACGAGATCTACACCGCCTCCACCGACGCGACGGGCAAGCTACCTTCGTTCATGGTCCCGTACTGGGAGGTGGACAACAACAACAACCCCCTGCGCAACGACGAGCTGCAGGCGTTCATCACCGTCCGTGGGGACAACCTCAACAGCCTATGGTTCGACTTCAACGACACGACGATCGGGATAGAGGACCCTGACGTGCCCGAGCTCCTAATCAATTCACCTGGCGAGGGCACAGTCCAGAAGGCGGGCACCATGGTGATCCAGGGCGAGATCAGGGACAATCACAGCGGCATCAAGCACGTGGAGGTCACCCTGGACAACGTGGTGTGGTGGCCCATACAGCTCAAGGCGGTCCGCATCGGCACCAACAAGGCCTCCTTCTCCCACTCCATCTCGAACCTCACCGACGGGGTGTACACCATTTCGGTCCGTGGCTGGGACGTGGCCCGGTACCCCCAGGAGAACCTGAGCTACCAGCTGGTCACCATCAAGGACATCAAGATCGACACCCAGCCCCCGGCGCTGCAGATCGTGCAGCCCCCGACGGCCTACCACGTGACCAACAACAAGACCTTCACCATCGTGGGACAGACGGAGAGGTCGGTCAACATCCGCGAGCTGACCATCAACGACACCCCGGTGTCCATCTTCGGGACCACCTTCGAGCTCACCGTTCGCCTCCACGAGGGCTCGAACTTCTTCATAGTAATCGCCGAGGACATGGCGGGCAACATCGCGGTCACCACCCGGGAGATCATCCTGGACACCCACGCCCCCACCCTCATCGTCTCAACGCCGATCACCGGCTTCAGCTCCAACGAGGAGGACTTCGAGGTGGCGGGCGACACCGAGCAGACGGCCAAGGTCTACGTCCAGCTGGACAACAAGCCGCCCCAGCTGGCCAAGAAGGCCGACAGCCTCACGTACCGCTTCTACTACGTCCTCAACATCGATGACGAGGGCACCCACACCGTGACCGTCACCTCCGAGGACGTGGCGGGCAACACCTTCTCCGAGGTCATCTACGTCCGCTACGACATCACCCCGCCGGTGCTGGAGGACATCGTCCCCACCCGGGACCCCAAGCCCACCAACCAGCAGACGGTGCAGGTCTCGGGCCGTACCGACCTGGACGTGAAGCAGGTCAGCGTCAACGGCCTGAACTTCCCGGTGCAGGAGGGCTACTTCGCCGCGGAGATCAACCTCCTGGAGGGCCCCCAGACCCTGACCATCCACGTCAGGGACCAGGCGGGGAACGAGAACCTGACCACCCGGGACATCCTCATCGACGTGACGCCACCGCTGCTGCTGGACCTGACGGTCAGCTCCACCAAGGCGGGCGGCGAGTCGTGGGGCCTGGTGGACGACCTTACCATCAACGAGCGCAGCGTCCGGTTCCGCGGCCGGCTGGCCGAGGAGGACATACGTGACCTGTACGTGCAGGTGGGCGCCGACAACCGGTCCGCCATCATGGACGACCCGGAGGCCCTCACCTTCTACCGGGACTTCAACCTGGACGAGGGACAGAACATCCTCAGCTTCTTCGCCATCGACATCGCGGGCAACAGACTGGAGATCATCTACTACCTCAACGTGGACCCCAGGGCCCCCACCATCGAGTACTACCATCCAAAGATGTCCGGGGCCATGGAGGCCCGGGTGGACGAGGGGACCGTGTTCATCTCGGGCAAGGTGAGCGACGTGGGCACCGTGACCCTGTTCATCAACAACAGGCAGGTCCTGGTGCACCCGAACACGGGCGCCTTCCAGACCAACGTGCCCCTGGAGGAGGGGCTCAACAACATCCCCGTGGAGGTCACCGACAAGGCGGGCAACAAGGCCACCGACCTGCTCCACATCACCCTAGAGGACGAGGATACCCAGGGCACCTCGGTAGGTGAGGTGCTGGGCAGCCTGTGGTGGGTGTTCGCCATTGTTGCCGGCCTGGTGATAATCAT
>CP070808.1:415514-419636 GCA_020343715.1 Thermoplasmata archaeon | reverse complement strand
AGGGTGTTCTGCTCCCGCAGGGCGACCTTGATCTCGTTCCCGATCTCGGTGCGCTCGGCCTCCAGCGTCTCCATGATGCCGGTCAGCATCTCCCGGCTCTCGGCCACGATGGCCTCCAGGTCGCTCTGGCCCTCGGCGATCTTGGTCATGTCCGCCTCCAGGGCGGCGGTCATGTCCGGCTCGGTGATGGTCCTGGCGTGGTTCTCCAGCGCCGAGATGACGGCGCGGCCGGTGGCGGTGGGCCGCAGGGGGGACGACTCGATGTAGTTGCGGGCGTACAGCTTCTGGATGATGGTGTGCCGGGTGGACTTGGTGCCCAGCCCCAGCCTGTCCATCTCCTGGATGAGCTTGCCCTGGGAGTACCGGGCCGGGGGCTTGGTCTCCAGGTCGAGGATCTCCACCTTCTCCACGGGCACCACCTCGCCCTCTTTGAGGTCGGGCATGTACTTCTCGATGTCCCGGAAGTACGGGTAGAAGTCCCTCCAGCCGCGGTCCAGGTAGTGGGCTCCCTCGGCCCTGAAGGGCTCCCCGCCGATGTCCAGCTCCGCCTTCCGGGTCTCGATGTGGGCGTGCCACGCCACGGTGGCCATGAATCGCCGGACCACCATCTCGTAGACCTTCCACTTGTCCCCCTTGAGTTTCTTCTCCGTGGCCGGTGCCGCCGGGTGGATGGGGGGGTGGTCGGTGGTCTGGGTCTTGCCGCGGGACGGGCTGATGGTCTCCTGGGCCAGCAGCCGCTCCGCCTCCTCCTTGAAGGGCGTCTCGCGTAGCTGCTCCAGGATGCCCTTAAGGTCCAGCGACGCGGGGTAGACGGTGTTGTCCGTCCGTGGGTACGATATGTACCCGTTGGTGTACAGGTCCTCTGCGATGTCCATGGCCTTCGCGGCCCCCATCTTGATGGAGGACGCCTGGGCCAGGAAGGAGGTGGTGTTGAAGGGTGCGGGGGGCTTCTCCTTCCGGGTCCGCCGGTTCATCTTGGTGACGGTGCCCTCCTTGACTCCCTCCACGTTGGCCAGGACCGCCTCGGCGTCCTTGCGCTCGTCGAAGCGCTTGGTCTTATGGTGCGCCCGGAAGGCCTCGTCCTCGTGGTCGCAGTCGGCCCACACCTCCCAGTAGGGGACGGGCACGAAGGCGTCTATCTCGATCTCCCGGTCCACGATGAGGGCCAGGGTGGGGGTCTGGACCCGGCCAACGGAGAGGAAGTCGGAGCCCACCTGGGAGCTGGCCATGGAGATGAAGCGGGTGAGCACCGCACCCCACACCAGGTCGATTATCTGGCGGGTCTCCCCGGCGGAGGCGAGGGCGTGGTCCACCTCCACGGGCTCGGCGAACGCCTCGTTGACCTCCTGGGGGGTGAGGGCGGAGAAGCGGGAGCGCTTCACATCCAGCTCGCCGTTCTCCTCGAGCACGACGGTCAACGCCTCGACGCCGATGAGCTCGCCCTCCCTGTCGTAGTCGGTGGCGATGATGACGGCGTCCGCCTCCCGGGCCAAGTCGCGCAGGGCGCCCACGATGTGGGGGGCCTCCTCCACCTTGATGGGGTCGATCTCCACCAGCCGGGCGGGCGCGATGGAGAACCAGTTGTTGTACTTGGAGGGGTAGTCCACGTTGAACACGTGGCCCCTCAGGCCCACCACCGCCACCTCCTCGCCGCCGTCGGCCACGTACCTGTGGACGGGCACCCGGTTGATGACGGTCCGCTTCGAGCTTCCCCGGGAGAGGATGTTGGCTATCCTCCTAGCTGCGTTCTCCTTCTCCGAGATTATCAGAAGACCCATGGGACACGGCTCCGGATGGCGCCTTTGATGCGGGCGGAGGTATTTAACATTCTCGCCTCGGAGGTCGGAACGGGGAATTGCATTCTGCCGAAAGGGTGAAATAAAGTCCGACCCTTGCACGAAAGGAATCCTGGGGGCGAATGTGGATGACCGAGATAATCGTCACCGAGCACCTGAAGATGATATACCCCAACGGGGTGGAGGCCGTAAAGGACCTGAACATCGAGGTCAGGAAGGGAGAGGTGTTCGGCTTCCTAGGCCCGAACGGCGCCGGGAAGAGCACGTCGCTCAACATGATGGTGGGCCTGCTCAAGCCCACCGAGGGCCGCACCCTCATCGAGGGGACCGAGGTCAAGCCCTGGTCCCGTGATGTCAAGGAGATGATCGGCATCGTCCCACAGGACACCATCTACTGGGAGAACCTGACCACCGAGGAGAACCTGATGCTCTTGTCGGACCTCCACGAGATCCCCCGTGAGGAGGGGCAATCCAGGGCCGCGAAGCTGCTAGAGGACATGCAGCTCACCGAGAAGGCGGACCACCTGGCCAAGGAGCTGTCCGGGGGGATGAAGCGCCGGCTCAACCTGGCCATGGGCCTGATACATGAACCGCCTGTCCTCCTGCTGGACGAGCCCTCGCCCGGCCTTGACCCCCAGACGCGCAGGGTCCTTTGGGATTACATATCATGCCTACCCGCCAAGGGACACACCCTGATACTGACCACCCACGACATGGACGAGGCCGATTACCTTTCCGACCGTGTTGCCATCATCGACCACGGGGAGCTCCTGGTCCTGGACACCCCGCACGAACTGAAGGCCAGCGTCGGCGAGGGCGACGTGCTGGAGCTCGCCTTCGAGGAGGGGGCCGACCTGGAAAGGGCGGTCCTCGACTTCCGTAAGCGGGACGACGTGCTCTCGGCCAACATCACCGCGGGGAGGGTCGTTATCCGCATCAAGGACGCCATGAGCCACCTGCCCGAGATCTTCCAGTTCGTGGAGAGCCACGGAAGCTCCGTGCGGGACATCAGGTACCGTGGAAACACACTGGAGGACGTCTTCATCAACCTGACCGGCAGGGCCCTCCGGGAGGTGTGCTGATGAAGCTGATGGTCATCACCCTGAAGGGCATCAAGGAGTCGCTGCGGGACCGCAAGAACTTCGCCTTCCTCATGATGTTCCCCATCCTCTTCCTGGTCATGTTCCGCATAGCCTTCGGATGGGGACCCGAGGCCACCGAGACCTATGACATCGTCGTGGTGGACGAGGACACGGGGCTTGGTCCTTGGGAGACGACGGATCCCGAGTGGCTCGACTTCATCAACCAGATCAACGGGACCAACTACACGGCCACAGAGTTCTTCCAAATTGAGATATTGAGCGGGCATGAGACCGCCGGTCAGTACTTCGTCGAAGAGGTCCTGCGTACAGCCAAGCACGAGGATGCGGACAAGCTGATGTTCAACGTGAAGCTGGTGAACGATCAGGAGAAGGGCGAGGAGCTGATAAAGAACGAGGAGGCCGTCTGCATGGTCGTCATCCCCGCCAACTTCTCCAACGCGCTCCAGGGCAACGTGGACCAGGCCGTGGTGGAGGAGGTGCGGGCACAGGGCGTTATCATCAACATGAGCTCCGACGAGTACGCCCACGCCGTCGTGGAGCTGTCGGGCGCCCTGGGCAACTTCGACTACTCGTTCGCGGCCTCGCTGGTGCAGGGCCAGCTCTTCGGTTCCGTCAACGGGCTGTATGCCACCGTCCGCTACGCCGTGGGCTCGGCCTTCCCCGGTGGCCCGGTGGTGCTCCAGGGGGGCAGCATAGGCACCCAGTACGTTTCGGTTGGTGACACCGAGGAGTTCACGGTATTCGACTGGCAGGCGCCAGGGATAGTAGTATTCGCCCTGATGATGACCGCCATCTACGTGTCCATCACCCTGTCCATGGAGGTCAAGAACCGGACCCTGCAGAGGCTTCGGCTCACCAAGATGACGTCCCTGGACATGATGGGGGGCACCACCATCCGATGGCTCTTCGTCGGAGTTCTCCAGACCATCATCCTGATCATCATCCTCATGCTGATTGGCACACGGATAGCTGGAGATCTGGGCCCCACAGTCGCATATGTCTTCGTCATCGCCCTGGTGGCCGTCCTCGCCTCGATAGCGATGGGTCTGATTATTTCCTCCTTCGTGGAGGACCCGGAACAGGCGGGCAATATCGGCACTGCCGTGATCGTACCCATGTCGTTCCTCACCGGTGCCTTCTTCCCGATGGACCTGGCCTTCGCGCAGGTGCTACCATGGACCCAGGCTGCAAACGCCCTCAAGCAGGCAATGCTGTTCGGGGAC
>CP070808.1:411290-415414 GCA_020343715.1 Thermoplasmata archaeon | reverse complement strand
AGGCTGTCTGCGTCGATGGGCAGTGCGTCGCGGACGGCGTCCTCGAACTCACGGAAGGTCTCGGAGTCCTTGCGGAGCTGTCCGTAGGCGCGCAGGGTATGGGCCATCTCCCTGTACGCCCTGAAGATGGTCGCGGAGTACACGTTGCCGGCCACCAGCCTGTCGGCGGCGCGCCGGATGATGCGCTGCATTTTCCTCAGCTGCCTCCGCTTCCTGTAATAGAAGCTCGACCACACGATGCCAATGGTGCCGGCCACTAGGACCACGCCTATGATGCCGTACACCCACCACGGTACGGGTGGGGTTACCTCTGGTGGCACGATGTAGGTGATGTTGTACTCGGCCTCGGAGCCCAGGATGACCTGGTCACCCTGCTTGAGGAAGGTGTCCATCATCAGGCCCTCGTACTCGACTATGAACGTCTTGTTGCCGACGGTGTTCACCTGGAAGGTCCAGTTGAACTCGAAGAAGCCCTGGGTGTCCGTCAGTCCCGAGGACACAAGGCGCTTGCGGGCCCGCTGGCCCTCGTCCTTGTAGTAGACGGTGACGTTCCCGTTGGTGATGGGCTGGAAGTTGTCGTCCTGGAGCAGGATGCGACCGTAGGTCTCCTGGTCCTTCTCCACCACGTCGATGGAGTTGTCGAACAGGTTGCCCTCCACGCGGAACTCGGACATCGTCAGCAACGAGTTGGCCTTGATGACCACCTGTGTGATGTTACGCGATGGCTCGTAGAAGTCGGTGCCGTTGAAGTCCAGCACCAGGTTGACCTCGCCGTATGTGAACTTGTCGGGCTCGATGGGGGCCGTGAAGGTGACGGAGCCGTCGAAGGCCGTCCGCTTGAACGACACGACGATCTCGTCGATGAGCAGCGTGACGATCTCCCGCTGCACCTCAACGCCCCGGTAGCCGCCCCAGTCCTCGTACAGCTTGCCCGATATCTGGACCTGCTGTCCGCGGATGAGGTTGAAGGTCCTGTCGCGGCGCTCCAGGATGGTGTTGACCTTGACGGTGTAGGTGGCGGTGGTCTCGTTCGCCAAGTAGATCTTGGTGCCCTTGAACCGGGCGATGACGGAGATGTTGCCCACCTTGTCCTCGAACTCTATATAGTACTGTAGCGAGAACGTGCCGTCGGTCTTGGAGGTGGCGCGCCCGATCTCGGGGGCCCGCTTCCAGATGATGTAGATGGGCATGTTGGCCACTGGCTGACCCTTGTCGTCCTTGACCGTCCCGTTGATGTACACCCACTCGCCCTTGTACACCTTCTGGTCGATGAGTGTTATGAAGGTCTCCGACACCACGGTGTAGTTGGCGAAGAGGGTCACCGGCTCGTAGAGGGACTGGCCGTCGTACTCGAAGGTGACCAGGACGTCGCCCAGCTCGTGGGTGGAGGGGATCAGGTAGTCCACCGAGAACTCTCCCTTGAAGTCCGACCTGCGGTTGGCGATCTGCTGGGCGTCCCAGAAGATCTTGATGAACTCGCCGGAGACGGGGTCTCCCAACTGCGGGTCGTCGATGGACTGGTCCGGGACGATGCGCAGCTCGCCGTGGATGTCCAGGGCCTTCCCGCGGAAGCCCTGCAGCTCCTCCTTGGCGGGCAGCGACACGTACACCTCGGCCTTGACGTAGTAGATGTCCGTCATCTGGACGGAGGTGTAGTAGTCGTCACCGGGGAACCGGAACGTCACGTTGGCGGGACCCAGGATCTGGTCAGGGTCCACCACGTAGTTGATGGACACCTCGCCGCTGTCACGGTCCATGGTGCGCGGGGGTCCCACCCGCTCGCCGATGCCGTCGTCGATGGTCCAGGTCTTGTCCCAGTAGATGGTGGCCTGGTAGAAGTACGCGTGGCCCCGGATGTTCATCGAGGGGACCTCGCCCATGTTGTCCTTCAGGTAGGCGACCAGCTTGACCGGGTTGTTCCTGTGGCCCACCTTCTTGGTGGCGTTCAGCTCGAACTCGAAGTGGGTGATGCGCTTGACGTCTATGTCCTCCCAGGACGTGCCCTGCCGGAACAGGAGGTTGCCCTTGAACACGACGGACACCCGGTGCCTGTCGGCGGTGGAGGCCATCGGTATGACGTACTGGAAGGAGTACGTGGAGTCGGTGCGCACGTCCAGGGTCTTGTCGATGGAGTAGAACACGAAGGCGAACTTCACGTTGTCGGAGCCCACGTACTTGGTCACGTTGAACTCGTAGTAGGTCCAGTCGGGCTGGATGAGGGAAGAGCCCATGAACTCCATCCTGTCGTCCTCGAACCAGGAGCTGCCGCCGTCAACGGAGGCCAGGACGTACGCGAAGTCCTCCTCCCAGTAGACGGACCACCAGGCCCAGAAGGACATGATGTACTCCTGGTCGGCGGTGAAGTTCATCCTGGGGGTCACCAGGAAGGACCATGCGCCCCGGTCGTAGTTGCGCTCCAGGTTGGTGCCGTACAGGTTGGACCCCGAATGGGGGGCGATGGGTCCGACGGAGCCGCCTGGGCTGCCCCGCATCCACTGGTTGGCCACTCCACGCCCTGGGGCGGTGTAGGTGTTCCACTCCTCGGCCTCCTCGTCCTCGAAGTTGTCAAAGAAGTCGGCGCCCGTCACACGGACGTCGTCGATGTAGAAGCCGTCCGAGGTGGGGCCCAGGAGGATGTTGTCGAACCTCACCTGGAGGCCGACGGAGGTGATGAGCCGGCCCGTGTCGTCCTGCACGGAGCCGGATATGGTGATCGGGTTTCCGACGGTGACGGCCTCTGGGGTGACGTCCACGTCGATGAGGGTGGGATGGTTCACGTAGATGACGGCCCTGTACGTCAGCTCCTTGTACACCTGCTGCCCGGTCCGGGGCCATCCCGCGAAGTGCACGATGAGCTCGTACTCGCCGGCGTCCTTGTTGATGTCCAGCAGGAACTGGAAGGTGCCGTTGCCGGTGTCGATGAAGGGATCGATGACGGTGGTGTTGTTGCCCGTCTCGCCGGGGGTCATGGCGACGGGCACGCCGTCGAACTCCACCTCGATGGGCACCGACGGGATGCCGATGTCGTCGTAGTAGGTGGTGTTCTCCTCCACGATGGCTTCGAAGAGCTTCCCGTGGATCTCATGCTGGCTTGCGTTCTCGAAGGACACGGGGTCCACAGCGCCCGCGGTGATGTCGTCCCTGCTGGGCAGGGGCTGCCACTCGTCCTCGTCGTTCGCGAACAGCATGACGCAGTTGGTGTTGGTGATGACGGAGATCTCACCGCCGGGTCTCGGAGGCAGCGGGGGTCTGGGACCGTTGGGGTCCAGGGTCTCCAGGTAGTCGAGCATCGGGTCCTCGTCCACCTCCGGCGTGGGCTCGGGCTGTTCAGGGGTGTATTCGGGCTGCTTCGTGAAGTCGGGTGCCTCCACGCTCTGACCGCTTGGTCCGTTCGGATTGATGGGGTCCAACGCTGCGGCAATGGAGCCCATCGACATGACGAGTACGAGAAGTACTGCGAGTCCTTTCTTCATCTGGCTTCGCCCCCAGAAGCGAATGTTCATATCTGACGTTCCCGGCGCACCAGGATACTTATCCTGGTATTCCTCAAACCCTTAGGAATGAGGGCCGGACTGTGGTATAGGGAGTTGCTTATTTAAGTGTTTGCTTTTCCAACCACTGTACGGTTACCCCTGCCAGTGGTCCCTGGACACCCCAGATTCCGACCAAAAAATAGGTATCGATTCGGGTCACTTTTCCGCCTACCTTTCGGCCCTAGAATCCACCCCTAGTCCGAGTCCTCGCCGAGGGGTCCGTAGGGCCCGGGGTAAAGGGGGCAGTCCGCGTCGTCGTCGGGGCAAGGTCCCGAGAGACAGGGACGGCCCGCCTCCTCGAAGATCACCGGTGCGACCCGCTTGCACTCGTCCAGCATCTTTTGGGCCACCCGGCGGATCTCCCACTGGGCCCTGAGGCAGCACCGGAGCCTGAAGAAGTGGATGAGCTCCCGCGCGTTCATGGTAACGGTTATGTTCGTGGTGGAGGCGTTGGGCAGCACGAACCGGGCGTCCTCCTCGGGCACTCCCGCCCCGACGAGCCCCCGGTAGGCCTCCCAGGCCGCCTCCACGGTGGCGTCGAAGACCTCCCTGGCCTCCTCCCGCTTCTCCACCTCGGGCGGGGTGACGTAC
>CP070808.1:407054-411190 GCA_020343715.1 Thermoplasmata archaeon | reverse complement strand
CCAGCTGCAGGTGGCAGATGCCCGCCAGCGCCCTGGGCGACTCGTCGTCCAGGTCCGCGTCGGAAGCGGCCCCGTAGGCGGTGAGGGCACCCTCCACGTCGCCCTGCTCCCTGAGCGCGTTCCCCACGTCCAGCTGCAGCCTGGGCAGGTCGGGCTCGAGGGTGGCCGCCACCTCCAGGCTCTCCAACGCCCCCGTCAAGTCCCCGGCCACCATGAAGGCCCTTCCCAGGGCGTGATGGGCCCGGGCCCTGTCCGCGTCCCCGACCTTCCTCGGCTCGGGTATCGAGGGCTCGTAGGGCATCACGATCTCCGTCGATGACCGGCCGTCCACCTCAACGGGTGCCTCCTCTACCTTATCGACCTCCGGAGGTGCCTCCGGTTCCTCCCTTTCCTCCCCGGGGTCATCCAGGTCGACGACCACGTCCTCATCCCCGTCGGGGACTGGGACGTCGGTCCCGTCCAGCAGCCCCTCCAGCTCCTGCCGCACCTCCTCGACCCTGCCCAGCTCCGCCATGGAACTGGCGATGCGCAGGCGCAGGTCCGTGGGGTCGGGCCGGTCGCTGCCCTCCAGGACACGAAGGGACTCTATGGAGTCGGCGTAGCGGTGGGAACGGATGAGCACGTCCGCCCGGGCCTCCCGGGCCGCCATGGACGTGCGGGGCATGAGGAGGGCGGTATCGTAGCACCTGACGGCCTCCGAGTACTCTCCCAGCTCGGCGAGCATCCGCCCCTTGCGCTCCCACATGCGGCCCTGGGCGGGCCGGGTGGTGATGGCCCGGGTGACCGCGTCCATGGCGTCGTCGTATGCGGCCTTGGCCTCCTTGGGCCGGCCCAGCTCCTCCAGGAGCTCGCCCCGCAGGAAGTGGGCCTCGTCGAAGTCCTCGTTGAGCCGGATGGCGTTCTCCACCGACTCTAAGGCCTCGTCGGGGCGGCCCATCTCGTCCAGCACCTCCGCCTTCAGCAGCCATGTGTGGTCGTAGTTGGGGTTGAGCTCCAGGCTCTTGTCCAGCCACTCCAGGGCCTTCTCGGGCTCTCCCATGCCGTGGTACGACTCGCCCATGGCGTACATGGCGTAGTCGAACTTGGGATTGATCTCCATCGTCTTGAGGTGGTACGGGATGGCCTCCTCGTCCCGCCCGCTGCGGTTGAGGGCGTTGCCGATGTTGTTCCACGCGATGTCGTACTTCGGGTTGATGGTCACCGCCTTCTCGAACCAGGGGATGGACTCCAGGTAGTTGCCCAGGTTGTACTCGGCGTTGCCCCGGTTGTTGAGGAGGATCTCGTCGTCGTCGTCGATCTCTATTGCCCTGGTGTAGGCCTCTATGGCGTCCTCGAGCCTGTCCATCTGGTGGTAGGTGTAGCCCAGGTTGTACCACGCGTGCCTGTAGGCGGGGTTGATGCGCACCGCCTGCCGGTAGCAGTCGATGGCCACCGTCATGAAGCCCGCGGTGAAGAAGGTGAAGCCCCGGTTGTTCCACACCTCCTCGTTGTCCAGGTCCCGGTTGAGGGCTTCGTCGTAGCTCTCGATGGCCAGGTCCAGCTCCTCCAGGTTGAAGTGGGCGTTGCCCTTGGCCTTCCAGATCTCCGGGTCGCCGTCCTCCAGCTCCAGGGCCCGGGTGTACAGCCGCACGGCGCGGCGGTACCTCTTCATCTCGTCCATCAGCAGGCCCTGGTGGTACTTGAAGTAGGCCGACTCCCCGATCTCCTGCTCCAGCTCGAGCAGCCTCCTCTGCACGTCCTTCGGTGGTGAGTCCAAGAGCAGCAGCTGCACCAGGTAGTCGTACCCGGGTCGGTACTTCCGGTTGACCCGGATGGCCTGGATGTAGTTCTTGGCCGCCTCCTCCCGGTTGCCCATGTAGGTCAGCGAGTTGCCTCGGTTGCACCACGCCACCTCGTAGCTGGGCTGGAGCTCCACCGCCCGACCGTAGCTGTCCACCGCCGATGCGTTGTCGCCGCTGGCGTCGAATACCACCCCCCGGTTGTTCCAGGCGACGACGTCCTCGGGATGGCGGTCGAGGTAGGCGTCGTACGCGTATATGGCCGCCTTGTGGTTGCCGGTCCGGAAGTGCTCCTCGGCCGAGTCGAGGAGGGCTTTGTCGGTGGTGGTCACCAGCTCCTCGTACTGCTCGGAGGACTTGACCTCCTCAGCCTTCCTCAGCACCGCCGCCCGGGCGGCGTCGGGGTCGTGATTGCCGCTCCCGCCCTGCTCAGCTCCACCGTCCATAGTGCATCGCCAGGGGGCGCTGGACGCCCCTCGCCATCCGATGGTGGCGGCCCCTTATCTAGGTTCCGGCCTGACCCTTCTTTGAGGTCCGCCAGGGGGTACGGTTTGTTGGCCTTTTGCACAACAATCGCGCGCGGTATATATAGGGTCGTGACAGAGTATGACACGGCATCATAGGAGGTACAAACACTGACTGCAGAAGGCTCCGGGTCCGTCCTCGTGATAGGATACGACAGCTGGGTCACCCGCCTTCGGGTGAGCGGCGGCTTCTCCATCCCCGCGTTCATGCGCATGCAGCTCATGGACATGGAGGATGAGTAGACGTCGCGACTGCAGACCTCCTTTGCATCCCGCCTCCCCATCCGGAAATCCTCCCCACTTCCTCCGTTGTTCCTCCAACCTCCCAAGGAACCCTCCGGGGCCGCGTCGGACCCAGCCGCCCCCCGGAAAAACGGGATGCGAAGATGCCCTCCCTCTGATCCCTCCGCGAACCATTCCCTCCCCACTCCATCGGTCCGTACAAACCACCTCCCCTCCCTCCCCTCGCTGCCTATCGCGCGAGGGCCCGGGCTGGTGGAGTGGGGGGCCGGGATGGGGGAAGGGAGAATGTGTATCCATTCTGGTTATGTGGGAGAATCGTCCCATCCCGGCGTTCATCGTCATCGACGGTGTAGACCCTAACCTGCGTGGACCTTGTCGGTACATGTCAAGACGCTGTTCCAACCACCGTCGCCCACCATATGTCCATTTCTCGATTTATACATTTGCATGGTCCACCCATGGTCCACCCATGACACATCGAGCTGTTTGGTGCCTGAGCGGACCTCCTAGATGGGGGAAGAATGTAATACCCATCAGACCAATCCCGAGACCATGGCAAAACATGTCCACATCAGCCTTCCAGCCGCGATGGTGGATGAGATCGACATGTGGGTGAACGTCAAGACGTTGGGCTACTCCTCACGGGCCGACTTCGTGAGGGACGCCTGTCGACGTCACATCGCCGACCTGAGCGAGCGGACCTTGGCCGCCATCGGACAGGAGGCGTACCAGCAGGTGTTCTCGGTCGATAGGAGGATCGACCGACACGAATCGGACAAGTTCTGACCGAGGGACGACACCATACCTGACCACGGTCCTGGGCCCTTACGTAACCCTTATTTTGAAGAAGCGCTATCCCCGTTTCCCCCCTAGCAGGGGCCAGTACCCTGTCTCGGATGGTGATGTGGAATGGACTTCGCCCTCAACAAGGAGCAGCTGATGATTCAGCAGATGGTCCGCGAGTTCGCGCAGAACGAGATCGAGCCCATCGCCGCCGAGTACGAGGCCGAGGGGAGGTTTCCCGAGGAGATCATCGAGGGCCTCGCCGACCTGGGCATCATGGGCATGACGGTGCCCAAGGAGTACGGGGGCGGAGGCTGCGACACCGTTTCGTACACTGTCGCAGTGGAGGAGATCGCCCGGGCCTGCGCCTCCACCGCCATAGCCGTGTCGGTCAACAACTCGTTGGCCTGCTTCCCCATCCTCACCTTCGGGACGGAAGAGCAGAAGGAGGAGCACCTCAGGCCCATCGCCAGCGGGGAGACGCTGGGGGCCTATGGCCTCACCGAGCCCTCGGCGGGCTCCGACGCCGCGATGCAGCAGACCATCGCCAACGCCGACGGGGACGACTACGTCATCAACGGCGTCAAGCACTTCATCACCAACGCCACCGTGGCCGACGTCTACGTGGTCTTCGCCATGGAGGACCGGACCAAGGGCACCCGCGGCATCACCGCCTTCATCCTCCGCAAGGGGGACCCGGGCTTCACCTTCGGCACCATCGAGGACAAGCTGGGCATCCGGGCCTCCATCCAGGCCGAGCTGGTATTCGAGAACTGCCGCATCCCATCAGAACGTAGGCTGGGTGACA
>CP070808.1:402807-406954 GCA_020343715.1 Thermoplasmata archaeon | reverse complement strand
CGACGATGCCCGCCGCGTGTCTCGGTGAGTGGGCGTTTATAGCGTTACGGTCAACCAGGTCATGGAAGATGGCTTCCAGTTCATCGTCCCGACCTGGTACTGTGCCTATGGCCATGAACTTGGGATATCGCTTGTACCTGGGCTTGTGGTGTACCTTGCCCTGCACCTTTGTGAAGTATGGCAGTATCCACCCCAGACTGCGGTCCAGGGCCTTCTTGACCTCACTGGAGTACCCCCCGAAGGTGACGGGAGTGAGGATGACGAACAGGTCGGACCGCACCAGCTTGCGGGTCACCTCTCTTCCCACGTCATCTGTCACGCAGACGCCGGGGGTCTTGGTCCAGCACTTGAAGCACCCGGTGCAGGGAGCGATGTCCATCTCCCGGAGCTGGAGGGTCTCCACAACCCATCCGGCCTCGACCAGCTGTGCCTCGAGGACCGCTCGGACCGGTTCGAGGGTCTCCTCCCCCTCCCTGGCTCCATCGAAGACTAGGGCCTTCATGAGATTCAGGGGTTATGGAATGGAATGCGTTATCAAGATTGCCCCTATCCCAGGGTCGGGAACATGGCCGCGACCTCCATGGCGGTGCGGGCGTGCTCGGTGACCTGGCGGGCCAGCTGCCGGCTCCCCTCGCTGGCCAGGTGGGAGTGGACCACCAGCTGGTCCAGCAGGTGCCCGTCGGCGGTGGCCCCCGCCTCGATGTCGGCCCTCAGCTCCCGGGCCATCTCCTCCCCTATGCGCTCGGACGGGAGGCCCCGGCGACCCACCATGGACGTGCCGACCACCGCGTCGCTCATCTCGGCCCATAGCGTCGCGACCACCCCTGGGCTGGAGGCCTCCACGTGCTTCTTCCGGACCCTCTCCACCTTGACGTCCACCAGCTCCTTCCTGATGGCGTGGTCTATGCGCTTGGGGATGTGGTCGGGGAGCCCCGACCAAACGATGGTCCCGTGGACCGTGGGCTCCTCGGTCCGCTCGGGCACGATGGGTGACAGGGGCTCGACCATCTCCTCGGTCCGGAGCACAACCTTCCCGCCCCCCTTGGGGAAGAAGCCCCGGCGCTGGCACTCCATGTCCATGTCCAGCCCCGCACGGCCCAGGGTAGGCACCAGCACGTGGGCGAAGTAGTCCCATGACGGCGCCATGATCACGTCGGTCCCGCCCGTGACGGTGACCTCCGACGGGCCCGCACCAGGGACCGAGAGGGCGCCCAGCACCGCCTGGAGCACCAGGGTGACGGAGCCCGCTGTGCCCACGTCCACCTGGACCTCTCCCTCGGCGATGTGGTTGGGAACGAAGGTCAGCTCCTTGCTGCCCATCTCGAGGCCCTCCACCTCGGCCATGGTGAGCTCCGCTACGGCCTTCACCGCTGCCATGTGCTGGGCCCGCAAGCCGGGTTTCTTCCTGTTGGCCCGGATGTCGGTGATGTGGACAGGGGTTCCCGTCGCCGCGGCCAACGCTACGGAAAGTCGTAGTACCTGGCCTCCCCCCTCTCCTATGCTGCCGTCGACCTGGACCGGACCCTTCATCATGAGGGTAAGGGAGCATGGTGGTCATGAATGTTCCCTACGTTGGTCCCATGGATGTGTGGGCATTGAGGATGGATTGATTCATTCAGTTCAAAGGAATTATCCGACGTTTGCCGAACCCTTCTCGTATTCGTCTAACGGTCGTCCCGTTTCTCATCGAGACATTGGACGGACGGAAGATTATTATACCCCGTTGAACCATCCCCTCGCAGGAAGATGGGACGCGAGCCAACCGAGGGATGAATCCCTCTCCGGGCGCGCGAGGCTGACCACCATCAACATCTCCGACCATCGCGTCGCCGTTCCCCCGCCACCCTGGGAGCACGTCGACGGTGCCTCACCCGAGGATCATCCACCACTGGGAGAGGTCCACACCACCCGGGTCTGGAGAACGTGTCGCCCGGTTTGGTCCCCCTTCCCTCAACCCCCCAAAGAAGGCCAACCACCTTTCTGCTGGCTCGCGTCCCGTCCTCTTACCCCTTCTCGGGAGACAACGGGGTCAGCCCGGCTACTCCTTCTTTCCGATGTTCCGCTCCATCCTGAGCACGAAGTATGCCAAGCCGGCCAGGCCGATGATGAGCAGGAATGAGAGTACCAGCTCGTACCACTCTGGTTGCCGCTCGTCATCGTCGACGTCCTCGCCGCCCACCGTCACGTTCATCAGCTCCGAAACCGAGCTGCCGCCCAGGGAGCTCAGGGCGCCCACCACGTAGTAGTAGGTCGTCCCGTCCTCCACCTCCTCGTCCACGAAGGAGGTGTTCATACCCACGTCTATGGTCTCGTACAGCCAGTCGGGGTCGGTGCCCTTGTGCACCTGGTAGCCGATGACTTCCACGCGGCCCTCGGACCAGAGCGGCGGGTCCCACTCCAGCGATACGGTCCCGTCCACGATGTCCAGGGTCAGGTTCTGGGGCGAGTCGGGGACCGCCATGGGCATGCCGCTGGCCACCTCGCTGAGGGGGCCCATGCCCACCTCGTTGATGGCGGCGACGGCGTAGTAGTAGGTGCGTCCGTTCTCGGCCAGGGGGTCCCACGACCAGTAACGGATGATCCAGTCGGAGTAGTATGGCTCCAGGTCGTCGGGCGAGGTACCTCGATACACGATGCAACCGACCACGGGTGAGCCCCCATCGTGCACTGGCCTGGACCACGCGATGTCGTTCCAGTTGTTCCGGCCGATGACGGTGACCCGCTCGATGACCCCTGGCACCGTCTTGACGGTGACGACCATCTCGTCAGTGTCCGTCTGGCCTGACCCGTCGGTCACCGTCAGCGTGACCGAGTACTCGCCGTGCACCTCGAAGAAGAACTCAGCCAGGGGGCCCTGCAAAGAGACCGTCTCGCCCTCGTACACCAGCTCCCATTCCAGATCCATGACCTCGATGTCGTCGGTGGAGCCCGTCCCGTCGAACTCCACGTGGACGGGGCCGTGGACCTCCTGGTCTGGACCTGCGTCGGCCACAGGGGGCTCGTCCACCTGTCCCTGGACGTCCATCACCAGGTCTCCGCGGAGGAAGATCACCACTAGGGCCATTGTGAACGCGAACGCGACCATCTTGAAAGTGCAAGCCACTGGACTCATGACACCCACCACTTTCCTGTCGAGGCCCTTCGGTCCCGACCGCTCCTGAGTACCTGTCTTTGCTTATATACGTGACCGCAACGTTGGGGAAGGCCCATACGGAAACCGCCCTGGGATAACCCATTATATCCTGAAACGCCATCACACACTGGACGGTGGACCCTTGGAACGGATGGCACGAACCCTCATAGCCCTCTCCCTCGTGGCGGTCCTGCTGGTGGCAGGGTCCTCCACCGCCGAGCGGCAGGAGGGGGACGAGGTGCTGGTGGCCGACGAGCACAAGGCCATATCCATCACCCTGGAGAGGGGCGAGGTGGTGGAGGTGCGCATCTTCGTGGCCGTCACCGACGGGCCCAAGATCGACGTTTTCTGGATGACCGAGGCTGCCTACGAGAACTATCAGTTCGGTACCGAGTTCGACCACTACGTGGACTACTCGGTCATCGGCTCGCGCAACGTGGACACCACCTTCGAATGGGACGGGGAGGGCACCTACTTCGTCATCATCGACAACACCGCCCGCGAGACCGTCCCTCCGGCGGACCCAGAGTTCTCCAATGCCACCCTCCACTACGTTGTCCAGTGGGGACCCGTGGAGGGAGGCACCCAGGCCAGGGACGTGTTCGTCTATTCCATCGTTGGTATCGTCGCCGTCTTCGTGGTGATCCTCGCCGTCAGGTACGTGCGCAGGGGCCGGTGAGGCCCCTCCCTGGACAACCTTGATATCCGTGCACTGGACTACCCCAGGGGAGGTTCCCCTGTGGTGGACATCACCAAGACCGTCGAGATAGGCACGGGCCCTGGCGAGGTCTTCTCCGCCGTCACCACCCAGGAGGGTCTCCGGGGTTGGTGGACCCGCCAGGCCATCGCCGAGCCCCGGGCCGGGCACGTGAACCAGTTCCCCTTCAGCTCCGGGGACTTCAACGCCATGAGGGTGGTCGCCCTGGAACCCGACCACCGTGTCGAATGGGAGTGCGTTGAGGGCGCCGACGAGTGGGTGGGGACCCGCGTCATGTTCGACATCGCCCCTGCGGA
>CP070808.1:398552-402707 GCA_020343715.1 Thermoplasmata archaeon | reverse complement strand
ATCGACAACGACAGGATGCTCTACTCCGTCCACAAGGCCCCCGGCGGTCTCATCCGCACAAGCCTACTGCTCGATGACCGCAGGTCCATCATCAAGTACGTGCTCATCACGGGTGACTTCTTCGCCTTCCCTGACACCACCGTCCTGGACCTGGAGGCCGCCCTCAAGAACTGCCCAGTGGTGCGAATGGAGGAGCGGATAAAGACCTTCTTCGCCGAGAGGGTGGTGGACATGCCTGGCGTGACGGCCGAGGACTTCGTCAAGGCAGTCGGCGCCGCGGTGAGGAAGCGTGACCTGGAGGCCCTGGGCCTCACCCCAAGCGAAGCCTCCACGATCCACGAGGTCAACGAGGCGCTGGAGCACATGGGGGAGGCCAGCGTGGTGCTCCTGCCCTACTGCGCGAAGATGGTGGAGTGCGAGATGCGGTATGACGAGGACTGTATCGAGTGCGGGGGCTGCACCGTGGGGGTCGCCTACGAGCTGGCCCACAGGAACAACATGGAGCCCATCACCATCATCAACTTCGAGCATCTCCAGGCTGTCCTCGAGGAGATGAGGGCTCGGGGCGTCAGGTCCTACATGGGCTGCTGCTGTGAGCCCTTCTTCGCCAAGCACTGGCAGGAGATGGAGGATGCAGGGGTAAGCGGGCTGCTCATCGACGTGGAGCACACCTCATGCTACGAGCTGGACCAGGAGCGGGAGGCGAAGGAGGGCCGCTTCGAGGGCCAGACGGCCCTCAACGTTGATGTACTGGAGAAGCTCTTCGCCAGCGGTGCCATGGGCTCCGGAAGGGACGACGAGGACGGCGATGAGGGTCCGATTAAGCACGAGAAGGACAGGCGCCGGGACCTTTACGCCGAGGAGAAGGGCCTGGAGGGATGAAGATGGACGTGGACGATGCGGACTGGGACGTGGTCGTGGTGGGCGGGGGCCCTGCGGGCTCCTCCGCCGCCAGGGCGGCCGCGGAGGCGGACGCCGCAGCGCTGCTCATCGACCGGAGGGAGACCATCGGGATCCCCGTCCAGTGCGCCGAGTTCCTGGCCCGTAAGGTGGTCCTTGACCAGCGGTTCCCCCGCGAGGCCATAGCCCAGGACGTGGAGCGGTCAAAGACGTTCCTGAGGGAGGAGGAGGTCAGCGTCCGCAGGAACCCTGGCTGCATCCTCAACCGTGACGTGGCGGACAAGGTCCTGTGGGACCGGGCGAGGTCCGCGGGGGCCGAGACGATGCTCGGTACCCGGGTGACGGCCATCGAGGGCGAGCCCGGTGGCTTGTACTCCGTGTCGATGACGCTGTCCAACGGTGATGAGAGGACCACCACCGCTGCCCTCATCATCGGGGCGGACGGACCCCGCTCGACGGTGGGCGCTGCCGTGGGGATCTCGAACCACAAGATGGTGGTCGCGAACCAGGTGACGGTCCCCCTCAATGGACCGAGCGAGGACACGGAGGTCTACCTGGCCCCCGTCTTCGCCGGTGGGTATGCTTGGATGTTCCCGAAGGGCGACCTGGCCAACGTGGGCGTAGGCGTCGACGTGAGCCTCGGTGCCAGCCCCATGCGGGCAATGGCCGTCTTCCTCGACCTGCTGGGCGACCGCATCGGCGACCCCATCAGGTCCACTGGCGGGCTCATACCAGTGGGCGGTCCCCTGCCCATGAGGATGGAAAGGACCCTTCTAGCCGGGGACGCCGCAGGGTTGACCCACCCCATCACAGGCGGGGGCATCCACCAGGCCCTGGAGTCAGGAAGGCTGGCTGGTGAGGCGGCCGCTGCCTTCGTACATGGGGACGAGGGGGCCCTCGAGAGGTACGAGCCCGAGTTTCTTGCCCTCTTCGACATCCACCTGGGAAGGGCACACGACCGGCGCCGATGGATGGTGTCTGCCTGGGAGGGGACGCTGGGGGACGCCGAGGCCTTCGATGCCCTGGCCCGCAGGACATGGATCGGCTTCAAGGAGTACTACAGGAAGGGAGATAGTGGACCAGATGACGAATGAGATCTCTTGGGAGGATGTCCAGGGACGTGACCTGGATGAGCTGCTAACCGAGTCTCGGACCCTCTCGATGGAGCGGCACGGGGACTCGCTGCAGTGCTTCATCCCCGGCAAGATGCACTACATGCACGACAAGGGCAAGTACCCTACGGTGTCCATCACCGGAGGCGCCTGCGCCCTCAACTGCGACCACTGCCAGAAGCACATACTTGATACCATGATCCCTGCTCGGGACCCGGACACGCTTGTAAGGACCTGCCAGGGCCTCGCCGAGGAGGGCAACATAGGGGTCCTCATCAGCGGGGGTAGCCTGCCCGACGGCAGCCTGCCGTGGGACGGTTTCTTCGACGCCATCGCCACCATCAAGGAGACCACCGACCTGCGCATCACCATCCACACCGGCCTCATCGACGTGGACACCGCCATGAGGCTCCACGAGGCGGGTGTCGACGAGTTCCTGATAGACGTCATCGGCTCCGAGGACACCATGCTCAAGGTATATCACCTGGACGCCACGATGGAGCAGATGGAGGCGTCCCTGGCCGCCCTGGAGGCGACGGGCAAGCCCGTCATCCCCCACATCGTTGTTGGGCTCCACTACGGTGAGATGCTGGGCGAGATGGACGCTCTGGAGATGGTCGCCCGCCACAATCCATACGCCCTCGTGATTGTGGTGCTCAGGCCCATAAGGAGCTCCCCCATGGGCCACGTGGAGCCTCCAGACCCGGAGATGGTGGCCAGGTTCATCGCCCTTTCCCGGCTGAGGCTCCCGGACGTCCCCATCGCCCTCAGCTGCGCACGCCCTCCCGGCAAGTACAGGAAGCGCCTTGACGCCCTGGCCGTGGAGGCGGGGGTAAATCGCATCGCCATGCCCGCGGAGGAGGCCCTGGAGAGGGCCCAAGATCTGGGCTTCGAGGTGGAGTTCCACCACACCTGCTGCTCTAAGTCGTTCTGACATGCAGGACTGCACAATAACTCCGTCTATCACCGACGATGTGTCGTTGAACGGGCTGTATGCCTCGTACGAACGTCGAGATTCAACGAATAAATCTCGCCGAATGTCCACGTTTATGAAAAAGGTTATATGGGACGATTGAATTGCGGGTACCGGTACCTCGATGACCGTGCGGCCAGATGCATTAAGAATGACGTTTGGGAACCCCGCGGGACGCGCCCTTCGGCGGTCGCCCGGCGCCCGCGCGGTTGGTACGTTTATGTATGACCTAAGGCATTCCCTTCACTCCCCTTCGAGTGGGGGGAATCTGAGAGGGACAGATTCAGTATGAGGTAAGTTGAGGTGATCCATTGCCCGAGGACACGCTAGAGGACTACCCGCTCGTCACCGACGATGACATCGACCCAGAGTTCGCGCAGAGGGTCGCGAGCACCCCCGGTGGGGAGCACATCTTGGACTGCTACGCCTGCGGCACCTGCTCCGCCAGCTGCCCCATCAGGGCCATCGACGACGAGTTCAACCCCCGTCGCATCATCAGGTTGGCCCTCCTGGGACTGAAGGACGAGGTGCTCCAGTCGGAATTCATTTGGCTGTGCACCGGCTGCTACATATGTCAGGAGAGGTGCCCCCAGGACGTGCGCATCACCGAGCTGATGACCGCTTTCAGGAACGTCGCGGTGGAGGAGGGCTACCCACACCCCACCGTCAAGGCGATAGCCGACATGGTGGCCGAGCACGGCATAATCATGGAGATCGGCGAGTTCGAGAACGACAAGCGGGAGAAGATCGGCCTCCCGGCCAGGAACGTCCCCTCAGACGTCCACAGGCCCATCCTGGAGGACACGGGTCTCACCGACGCCCTGGCCAAGGCCAAGGGGAAGCCGAAGGCCAGCGAAGAGGGGGGTGACGCCTGATGGCTAAGCATAGGTTCGCCCTATTCTTGGGCTGCAACGCCCCCGTGCGGACGCTGAACTACGACCTGGCGACCCGCTCGGTGCTGAAGAAGCTGGACGTGGAGGTGGTGGACCAGGACGAGTTCGCGTGCTGCGGCTACCCCCTGGAGTCCGCCGACCACGACACCGCCATCACCATGGGCGCGCGCAACCTGGCTGTGGCCGAGCGCGAGGGCCTGGACATCCTGGCCATCTGCTCGGCCTGCTCGGGCTCCCTCCTGCGCACCCGGTCGATGCTCCTGGAGGACGAGGAGCT
>CP070808.1:394284-398452 GCA_020343715.1 Thermoplasmata archaeon | reverse complement strand
GAGTTGGCGTTCATCAGCTCCTCGAATCGGGCCTTGTCGTTCACGTAGCGATAGATGACATAACCACAATAGACAAGGGATATGAGCGTGAGTCCGATGATGATGAAGTTCCAGCCTCGCATAGGAGCCAATGGACCGTAACCATCGTTGACGGCATCCTCTGGGATACCGTAGAAGGCCATGATCATCACGATGAGGCTGACGGCCATGAAGACGACGGACAGCCACGCCTTGTTCTCATGCATGTAGAGCCTCATCGCACCCATGAAAAGGGTAATGAATTGTGCTCATTATAACCTTTCGAAATGACATCCAGACCGCCACGGGAAGGCTATGACATCACACCGATGTCCGTGTACGATGCCCTCCACGCCCGATACGGGGACCTGGGGTGGTGGCCAGCGGAGAGCCCCTTCGAGGTGATGGTGGGGGCCGTTCTCACCCAGCGCACCGCCTGGAGGAACGTGGAGATCGCCCTAGATAACCTGAGGGGCTCCGGGGTGACCGACATGGCCTCGCTCCTGGACACCACCACGGAGGAGCTGGAGACCCTGGTCCGACCATCGGGGACCTACAGACAGAAGGCAGCCCGGCTCAAGGCCCTCTTCGAGCACGTGGACCTGGTCGGAGATGGATCCCTCGAGGAATACCTGGACAGACCCTTGGAGACCCTCCGTGAGGACCTTCTGTCGGTCAACGGCATCGGCCCCGAGACGGCGGACAGCATCATCCTCTACGCCGCAGACAGACCGGTCTTTGTGGTGGACGCGTACACCAGGAGGGTCCTGGGGCGTCTGGACATCGATCCCGGGAGGTCGTACGACGACGTCGCAGGATGGTTCATGGACGGATTGCCCCGAAATGCAGACATCTACAACAACTTCCATGCGTGCCTCGTCGAGCTCGCCAAATCGCACTGCCGTCGGGACCCCTCCTGCAGAGGATGCCCTCTCGGGCCTGTATGCCCCACCGGAAGGGGCGAAAAAACACCCTAGCCAGATGATTCGCCAGCGTGGTTACCAGGAATAAGGGTCAGGCCAATATTTATATATATAGGGCCAGCAATCTTATCGTGATTCCCATGGGACGTTCCGTCAAGAAGACTACTATCGACCTGGACCTGGCCCTCTTCCGGCGGCTCAAGCAGTACGCCCTGGACCAGGACCGTACGATCCGGGAGATCGTCACCGAGGCCCTGCAGGAGAAGCTGGCCCGGGAGGCCCAGAACGTGGACGGTACCCAGGCATCGCCCAGGGACGTGAACAGCAACCCCCTGGCGCAGAGGGTGGTCCAGGAGATGGAACGGGTCCTGCCCCACGACGTGGCGGTCAGGATGCTCTCCCAAAAGTGCGTTAAGCACGGGACCTTCCTTGAGACCCTCAACCGACGCCAGCTCTCCAGGGAGCTGATCGACGACATCCTGAACTCGGTCCAGTACATGGCCGACGAGCGCCAGGTGGCCCTCATGAGGGAGAACCTGATCAAGCTCAGCTCAGAGGGAGGTGCATGAAATGGTGTTCCTAGACAGTCTCGACGGTCTGGAGATGGTGTTCCACACCGAACCGCCCCAGGGCTCCATCGTCCTGGTGGTCGGTGGAGCGGGCACCCTTAAGTCCAGCTTCGTGTACAACATCCTCCAGAAGTACCTGGAGGGCCATCCTGACGAGCGTGGCATCTACATCACCTTCGAGGAGTCCAAGGAGGGACACCTCAACAACATCAAGAGCATGGGGATCCCCGTCACCCCCCAGATCCAGATTGTCGACGTGGCGTCGTTCAAGGCGGACCTGGAGGTGTGGGACTCGAACCTCTTCAAGGAGGAGGACTACCTCAGCCTCATACTGGAGCGGGCCACCGCCCCCATGGCGGCCTACGAGCCCCACCACAGCACCGAGGCGACGGAGGACGAGGTCCCCCCCAAGTACATCTGCATAGACTCGATGAACGCGCTCCTCTCGCTTCTGGGCATAGAGGGGCCAGTGATCCGCAAGAAGCTCCAGGAGTTCTTCTTCAAGCTCCGTACCCGGGGCGTGACCACCTTCATCATCCTGGAGACCCAGATGGTCGACGACCGGCCCGAGTACTTCCTGGTGGACGGCATCATCGAGATGGGCACCGACAAGCTGGGCAACGACATCAAGCGCTACATGGCAGTCCGCAAGATGCGGGCCACCAGGCACGAGATGAAGCCCTTCCTGCTGGAGCCCGGCTCCGACGGCATCAAGATCATCGGCGAGCTCTTCTGAGGCACGTCGCCGTCGCCCACACACTCCTTTCGAACAGCCTGGGGCCTCACTCGAGGTCCCTGACCATGTAGGGACCGGCCAGGGAGTAGCCCATGGTCCTGAAGTAACCCCTTGTCCCCATCCCAGCGGTGACCGCCAGACGGTCCCTACCCCATCCGACGGTCGTCAGCTCGGCCTCCTCGAGCAACCTCCTCCCGAGGCCCCTGTGCTGCCAGGATAGGCCCCCTCCACCCGGGGGACCGCCCAGGGGGAGCGCCTCTCCCAGGACCCTTATCTCCCGAAGGACGGCGGCCCCCTCCAACTCATGTCTCCAGGCCTCCCCAGAGGGGTCCCTCACCCGGGCATATCCCACGATGGCGTCATGCTCGGGCAGCTCCAACACCAAGAAGGCCTCGCGCCCCCCTGATGCGTCGTAGACGGTCGAGACGACCTCGACCTCGTCCGGATCGACCTCGTGGCTCGCCCCGAAGGCCTCGAGCCTCTCAGGTCCCCGTCGTCCCACCTCGCGGCAACGGATGCAGCGACACCGGGTCCCGTCGGCCCTCATACGGTCCGCCACCAGCTGCCTCAGGTTGCTGGCCCTTATGCCGGCCGCTATAAGGTTCGACGGTATGTCCCTCTCCACCCTCGAGACCCTGACCCAGGGCGGCAGCCTCGCCTTGAAGGCCGCGAGGATACCCACCGCCCCCTCCTCGTCCAGGGGAGTGTACTTACCTTCCGCCCACCACCTGTGGAGCTCGGTGCCCTCCATGACCAGGGTAGGGTACAGCTTCAGGAGGTCCGGCCTGAACGAAGGGTCGTCGATGACCCTCTCGAGGGCCCTGAGGTCCTCCTCCGGGGACATGCCGGGAAGCCCCAGCATCAGGTGGTACCCCACCTTCAACCCAGCGTCCTTGAGGTTACGCGTGGCCGACACGCTCTCGGCCACCCCGTGGCCCCTTCCCACGATCCTCAGTGGTGCATCCTCGGTCACCTGGACCCCTATCTCCACCCGCGTAGCACCCATGGCCAGGAGACTGTCGACCCCGGGAGGGTCGCACAGGTCCGGTCGCGTCTCCAGCGTGAGGGCGACACATCGGTGAGGGGCGTCCTCGTTGGCGTCGATGGCGGCGTGGAGGTCCGCCGAAGGAGCCCCGTTCATCATGTCCAGGCACCCTCTTACGAACTCATCCCTCTCCGTCCCCTCCATGGCGGGGAACGTTCCTCCCATGATGACCAGCTCGACCTTGTCCACTGGATGGCCGGCGCCCCTTAGCTGGCCTAACCTGTCGGCCGTCTGTGCCCCCCCATCGTAGTCGGCCCGCTCCCCCCTTCGGGCAGCTGGCTCCTTGCCCGTGTAGCTCTGGGGGGTCCCCTCCTCGACGCCGCCGGGGCAATAGGCACACCTTCCGTGGGGGCAGCTCGACGGGGGCGTCATCACGGCCACCACGGTGACGCCCGAGAGGCTCCTGGAGGGCTTGGTCCTCAGGAGGGCCCTGGACTCCTCCGGCACATCGTCCCCCATCGCCGCCAGTATGTCCGCGTCGGTGGGGACCCGGGGAAGCCGGTCACGGGCCGCCAGCTGGCGCTTGAGCCGTTCCAGCTCCTCCCTGTCGGCGACCCTGCCCTCGGCAACGGCCCTGGCCAGCTCCTCACGGATGCCCATCCCTCCCAGCAAGGAGGTGCCGGGTATTTGGCATTGACGTCGGGGTCCAGGTACGCATCCCACGATGGCCAGAGGGTCTCCTTTGTACACACATCCGAAAAACAGTTATATATCCGCACCATGTTCAACGCCCCACTGTGGAGGAGTGTGAATGAGCACGATAAGAGGAGGTCGGCTTGCGCTGCTTACGGTGGCCCTGCTGCTCCTCCAGACCGCCCTGTCCGCGGCCCCTCTAATGGGGGCATCACCGGACGGTGACGAGGACAGGCTACCATCT
>CP070808.1:390003-394184 GCA_020343715.1 Thermoplasmata archaeon | reverse complement strand
CGTGAGGTCGAAGCTGTCGGACAGTCCGCCCTTGGTTACCGTGATGGTGTGGGGCGTGGTGATCGTCATGTCTGGGTTGTACGCCCTCTCGCGCATCAGGAGCTCCTGGACCTTCCCGTCCACGCCCGCCTGCTCGTCCCTGATGGATATAGCGCCGGTGACCTCCCTCGCCGAGACCAAGGCCTCCGAGAGGGGGGAGCCGTCGGACAGGTATAGCATGGTCAGGTTCAGGTACCAGTAGATGTTCACAGAGTTCTCCACGGGACCGATGTCGAAGTCCCTGGACGTGACGCTGTTGATGATGTCCAGGGTGGCCGTCTGCCTCAGCCGAGCGGTGCTCATGCCCATTCCCGGGTCGGACACCCAGCTGTCCTTTATCTCGACCCCGGCCGTGGTTATGTTGAAGCCCTCGCCGATGAGGTCGAAGCGACCGTTTACCACCGAGACGGAGCCGTCGTTGATCGACCTGATGGCCACGTCGCAGCCCGAGAGGTCCAGCCCTCTGATCGAGGCACCTCCCCTCCCCATATCCCCGTCGGCCAGGATGCCCGTCAGGCAGTTCTGTATGGTGAGGTTGATCATGTTGATCTGGGCGTTGCCGAAGACAAGGCCCGCCAGGGAGTCGGAGAGGGTCACCAGTTCCAAGGTGCCCGTCCCGGCCACGTGCATGCCCAGCCTGGTGGCGTCCCCGGTGGAGGTCCCCATGTGCATGAAGGTTGACTGGAACAGCGTGCTCCGAGACCCGTCCAGGAGCTGGACCACCAAGGAGTGGCCCGTGGGGCTGTCCACTGTGGAGTTCCTGATGATGAGGGTCCCACCCCTGAGGTTGTACAGGCCGGTCGGTCCGTCCCTGGAATCCTCGAAGTTAAGGACCGAGGATTCCACCTCGATGGTGGTCGCGACCTGGACCGCCAGGTCGCACGTCAGGTTGGCGGTCACCCGTTCCCACACCATCGACATGATGGCAGTGATGTTCGTGTTGGTGGCCCGGGCCACCGATATGGTGGTGTCCCGCAGGTCCAGGTCCATGAACCGGATGACGGCAGCGTCCTTAACCAGCACGCCCTGGGGACAGTCGGTTACCGTCTGGTCGGTGACCCCAGTGTCACCACCCCTCACCTCAATGCCGATGGTGCATCCGGTGACGGTGTTCTGGAGGAAGGAGGTGTCCTGCACCTCCTCCATGTATATCCCGTGGGTGCCGATAGGCCCGTAGGTGCCGTTTATTATCTCGTTGTTGAACCCGGAGACGTAAAGCATGTACATGTTGGCCTGTCCGTTGCCGGACATGGTCATCGAGTCCATGATGAGGTTGCCGTGGAACCCTCGCACCTGGGCGCCGTAAATCGTATTGTTCTTGATTGTGGTGTGGGCCAGGTTGCATTCCCGGGTCCCCACCATGTACAGGCCTATGTAGCAGTCCTCGATGGTGGTGTTCGCTACGGTGACCCGCTCGCACTGGTCCAGGATGAGACCGTAGTAGCCGTCGGTGATCACGGAACCCTCTATGCGGGCGTCGTTGGCCCTGATGACGAAGCCCTCGTCCAGGAACGGGTCGTTGTGGGGACGTCCGGCCTTGGAGACCAAGGAGTTCCTGAGGATGAACTGGGTGGCGTTCTCTGCAACGCTGAAGTTGTAGGGGACATCGTTGACTGACGTGACGACGCTCTTGTCGTCGTCGGTGGTCCTGTCACCGTCCTGGTCCTGGATTACGCAGCTGGCGAACCCCAGCACCTCGAACCGGTTCGCGTAGTCGTACGAGCAGTTGAACCGAATGGTGGAGTTGACGACCTCGAGGTTGGCGTTGTCGTTAACCACGAAGCTGTGGTTGACGGTCAGCACCGCGTTCTTGAGCTTGAAGGTGGCCCCGGGGCTCACGATGACGCTGCCCTCGACGAAGCCCGTCTTGTCCTCGAACTCCTTCTGTCCATCGATCATCCAGTCGCCGACCATCGGAGGGTCCTCGGGTATGGCGGCGACCTCGGTGGCCAGCACGCCGAGGGCAAGCAGGAGGGCTAGGGCAAGGAACAACCAGAATCCACGATAACGCATGGGCTCCCATCCTTTTTAGGTTCGATAAGCCTGGCCTTGTTATTAACCTTTTGATGTGTTTTGGCACGACTGGTATTGGCCAGAAGTCCCGTCAGCCGTCCAGCGGGACGCTATGGACGGTGGTGTGGATGGCACCCTGTGGGGTCAGCTCCGACCGCTTGAGCTCGATGGAACGCACCTCCATGGAGCCGAAGGACCGGTCCTCCCATCGCTCCAGCAACGAGGAGAGCCGCCCTTGCCTCTTCACGTACTTCACGCGCGCGATGGTGGCATGGGGCCGGAAGCCCCGCTTCTCCCGCTTCCAGCCCAGGTCGACGACGCCCTCCTCCAGGCGTCGGGCGATGGACATCAGGGGCTCTGCTCCGGTAAGGCCTATCCACACGACCCTGGGCCTCCTGGCATTGGGGAACGCGCCCACGCCCTCGAAGGTCAGTGGGAAGGCCCCCGTACGCTCGACGGCATCGGCCATCAACGTCCTCAGGTCGTCGACCAGACCCTCTTCCGTGTCGCCCAGGAAGCGCAGGGTCAGGTGCAACTGCTCCGGACGGACGGGACGGACCCCCTTGTCCACGTCGGCCAGCTCCTTCCGGAGGGACCCCCATTCGATCCGGTGTCCCACGTCCACGGACATGAACGCCCTGAACGCCATGGTCCCCCATCGCCCCCGGGGCTAATCAAGTCGTCGACCCTACCCGTCCAGGGGCGACGCGGAGGGAACTGGCACCCCTAAGCTATATATACAAGAAGCCCTATGCCCCGACTACTCCACCCCAGTGGATAGCCAGCCAAACCGTTTTGGGGGCAATGCCGTGGCAACCCCTTTGGCCCTCGACCCGATTGGGTCACGGGAGGGCGTCCAGGCGGTTACGGCTGACGACCGGCGTCCGTGCCGGGTAGAATCACAGGGGCGGTTGATAGGGCCCTGTCGCGGGGCAATGCGACCAACGGCAGCATCCCCCATGCCGATTTGGGCCCATCCCTCAAGGAGGGACACAGCAGATGGCTGACAAGCACCATCCGAAGAGAGGCTCCATGGGCTACTCGCCCAGGAAGCGCGCCAAGGGCCACATCGGCCGCTTCAGCAGCTGGCCTGATGTGGACGGCGAGCCGAGGATCCAGGGCTTCGCGGGGTACAAGGCTGGTATGACCCACGCCTTCATCAGGGACTACCGCAAGGAATCGACCACCTCCGGACAGGAGATATCGGTCCCCGTGACCATCATCGAGGTCCCGGACATGAAGGTCGTAGCGGTCAGGCTCTACCGGTCCACCCCCTACGGTCTCGAGGCGATGACCGAGTTCTGGACGAAGAAGCTGGACAAGGAGCTGGCCGACAGGGTCCTGGTCCCGAAGAAGGTCCAATCCCTGAAGAAGCTGGACAAGGTCGACCTGTCCCAGGTGGAGGACATCAGGGTCATCGCCGTCACCCAGCCCAAGCTGGTCACCGGCGTCCCCAAGAAGGTCCCCGACGTGATGGAGCTGCGCATCAGCGGCTCCGACATGCAGGCTCGCCTGGACTTCGCCAAGGAGCTCATCGGCAAGGACATCACCGTCAACGACTTCGTGAACGAGGGTCAGATGATAGACGTCATCGCCATTACCAAGGGCAAGGGCTTCCAGGGCGCCCCCAAGAGGTGGGGCATCAAGCTGCTCCACCACAAGGACAGCAAGCACCGCAGGAAGGTCGGCGCCATGGGCCCGTGGAACCCCCACTTCACCCGCCGCGAGGTCCCCCTCGCCGGCCAGGTGGGCTATCACCAGCGCACGGAGTACAACAAGCGCATCCTGCGCATCGGGGACGACCCCTCGGAGGTCAACCCCGACGGTGGCTTCCTCCACTACGGGGAGATCCGCAACAACTGGGTCATGATACATGGCTCGGTCCCGGGCCCGGCTAAGAGACTGATCCGCTTCCGCGACCCATCCCGGTGGTCCGGAGAGGACGTGGGCGAGGTGGACATCACCTACGTGTCCACCGCCTCCAAGCAGGGGACCTAGAGGAGGTGTCCAAGATGGCTGAGAAGAAGGAGAAGGCCGAACCCAAGAAGACCGCGGCCAAGAAGGACGCCCCCAAGAAGGAGGCCCCCAAGAAGACCGCGGCCAAGAAGGACGCCCCCAAGAAGGAGGCC
>CP070808.1:385578-389903 GCA_020343715.1 Thermoplasmata archaeon | reverse complement strand
TCGTGGGCTTCGCCCTGTCCGGGCAGGTGCAGGAGGGCGACGCCCTGGTCCTTGACCTGACGGACTGGCCCAGGGGCGACTACATGACGGTCTTCTGGACCGACGGCACCGTCCAGGCGGAGCACAGCAGCTACGACTACCAGGTGGTGAGGCTGATGAACCCTGACCTGTCCTTAGCGCTCACGGGGATCCTGGGCGTTGTTGCGGTCTCATCCATCATCTGGGCTGTGATCGCCCACGTGCTGATGAAGCGCTTCGAGGTCGAATCGGTGGGTGGCCTGGCCACCACTTATGAATCGGACTTCTAGATGCGCGGGCCTCACATCTCTCCGGCGCCGCCTTCGTCCCCGTCCTTCTTCTGGATGACCATGAAGAAGAACAGCAGGACTATCACGATGAGGACTATCGCCCCCACGATACCGTAGAGCAGGAGGCTGCCACCGTCCCCACCGTTGCCATTGCCGTTGTCGTACTCGGTCCTGGTGATTATGATGGTCATGTCGGCCGTGTGGCCCACCGAGTCCTCGGCGTGGAGGTAGAAGGGGTTGTCGCCCTCCACCAGCGTGGCCTCGTACGAGAACACACCATCATCGCCCACCGTGGTCGTCCAGTCGTTGATGGAGAGGCTCGCGCCCGGCTCCGTCTTGCCCGAGATGACGTAGGTCTCGGTGGTGACGGTGTAGGGGCTGATGGGCGGCTCCATGTTGGTGAAGGTGGGTGCCGTAGCGTCCACCAGGAACTCCTCGATGGTCTGCAGCTCCTCGGTGTTGCCGGTCTGGTCCTCGGCGTAGTACTCTATCTCGTAGGTGCCGTCCCCGTACTGGAGGTCGCCACCGAAGCTCAGGGAGAGGCTCCCAACCACCTTCTCCCAGACCATGCCGTTGATGCGGTAGTTGAGCTCCACGGTCCCGCCGCCCACGTCGTCCACGTTGAAGATTATCTGGACGATCTGGTCGAACTTTCGGTCCATGGGCATGTCGGGGTTGAAGGTGACCTCGGTCACCGGCGGCGTCGTGTCCTCGACGATGATGGTAGTCTCGTCGGTGTCGGTGAGGCCCGCTGCGTCCGAGACGGAGAGCACGACCAGGTAGACACCGGGTATCGCGAACTCCCAGGTGACTATCTTGCCGGTGAGGGACCTGGGGGCCCCGTCGTAGGTGAAGCTCCAGGTGTACTCGACGATGCCCACGTTGTCCTCGGAGCCGCTGCCGTCGAGGGTGACGACGGTGCCCTGCTCGACCGTCTGGTCAGGGCCCGCGTCGGCGACGGGCGGGATCCTGTCGCGGGCGGTTACGTCGAACTTGACGGAGCTGCCGGGATTGGAGTTGCCCGAGGTGTCGACCACCTTGAGGGTTATGCTGTATATCTTGGCCTCGCGGAAGGCGTACTCCACCTGCTCGCCCTCGAGGTAGATCTTCTGGCCGAACTCGTCGAAGGACCAGTTCCACGTCTCGATTGCCACGTTGTCGTAGCACGCCGAGCCGTCCAGGGTGGTGTTGATGCCCACGTCCACCTCGCTCAGAAGGGGGGCCTGGGCCACGGGCGGGATGCCGTCAGTGTACTGGAACGCCACCAAGGCGTTGTCGTAGCGCATGTCGGCGTACGTGTCCTTGTCCAGGAGGTTGAAGGTGGCGGTGACGTGGAAGGGGTTGAAGCTGGTGGTCTTGAGGATGGGCGTGGTCTTGTCGTACTCCACCACGAGCATGGGGATGTAGGAGACCATGCCCTCGCTGTCGGTGGTGTAGAAGAAGCTGTTCATCTCGGCGTCCTCCACCTTGACCTGGGCCCCCTCGATGGGGGTCAGCCTCGAGTCGCCCCAGGTGACCTTGACGGTCAGGAACTGCTGGTACCTGAACAGCGACGCTTCCATGTCCACCTCGTCGATGTCGAAGTTGCCGTGGGTGGACGTCAACGACGAGTTCTCCATGCGGATGGCCTCGCCGGCGCCAGAGGTGGTGACGGTGCAGTTGGACAGCTCCACCTGGCTGAAGTACGGCAGGTCGATGTCCACCTCCTCGTTGCCCGAGATGGCGGTGCCGTCTGCGGCCATGAAGGCCCCGTCGACCACCACGCCCCTCAGGTTCCCCCTGACGAAGCACTCATCCAGCGTCAGGTCCGACTGGTCCTTGACCATGATGCCCTCCCTGAGGTTGTCCACGATGGAGCAGCCCTTGAGGGTGGGTGCGGCCCGGTGGTCCACATAGACGCCGATCCAGGTGTTGTCCTTGATGAGGCAGTCCTCCACGGTGATGCCCACACCGTCGATGAACAGTCCGCCGTAGCCAAAGGTGATGTCGCAGTTGGCGATGGTGACGTCATCGGAGGCGATGTACAGGCCCGCCTGGATGCCCAGGAGGTTGAAGAGCCTGCCGCAGTCGCGCACGTTGGAGTCGGTCAGGACGAAGGTGGCGTCCTCGTAGACCTGGAAGTAGTAGTTGAAGTCCGGGTCCTCGGCCCTCACCTCGGAGCCCTCGATGATGGACAGGGAGCCGTCGAAGACCAGGATCTCCTGGGCGTCGAACTCTCCCCCGTGGAGGATCAGGGTCACGTTGGAAAGGATGAGGGCCCCACCGTCGGAGACGGTCAGGTTCCCGTCCAGGGAGATGGTCTGGTTGGCGTACATCAGGTCGTCGCCCGTGCCCACGTTCCAATCACCGGTGAACTCGGAAAGGCCAGTGCCTCCGTTGTTCAGGTCCTGGTCATCGGGGTGCTCCGCCGTCGCAAAGGTCGCGAGGGCGACGATGGTCGCCAATGCTAGCAGGGTCACCAGGAGGAGCCTGGCGCCCTTCGAAGATGATAAGTGACTGGACATGGTCACGTCTCCTGTTGGCCGGAAGAGCGGGGGATGTATGTAAACCTTATCATACGAGTTTCGAACGGGTGGCCAGTCATCTTGAACGGGTGACGGCTATCAAAAAGGCTTATTAGCTAAAATGAGGTACCGCGTTTCGGGTTCTCCTATGAACGAGATAAGGATCCACGGACGAGGAGGCCAGGGCTCCGTCACAGCCGCGGAGCTCCTGGCACAGGCCGCCTTCAAGGACGGTAATTACTCCCAGGCCTTCCCCGCCTTCGGCGTGGAGCGCAGGGGAGCGCCTGTCCAGGCGTTCTGCCGCATCGACGACAAGAAGATTAGGACGCGGGCGCAGATCTACTTCCCGGACATCATCATCGTCCAGGACTCCACCCTCCTGGAGGTGGTTGACGTGTTCAGCGGCCTCAAGGATGATGGCATGGCCGTCATCAACACCAAGTTCGAGGCGGAGGACCTGGAAATCGACCACTCCGCCCAGATCATCACGGTGGACGCCACGGGACTGGCAATCGAGCACCTGGGGCGACCCATCACCAACACCGTGATGCTGGGAGCCTTCGCGGGTGCCACCGGCCTTGTGAACATCGACAGCCTGGTGGAGATGATCCGGGATCGCTTCCCGGGTGAGATGGGCGAGAAGAACGTGGCCGCGATACGCGATGCCTACACCCACTGCGGAGGTGAGGAGTGCTCATGGGAATGAAACTGACAGAGGGTGCCTGGGCAGAACCGGCCAGCACCATCGACACCAAGACGGGCGCTTGGAGGTCATTCCGTCCCATATGGGACAAGGACAAGTGCATCAAGTGCTACCTGTGCATCGACCTTTGCCCGGAGGGCGCCATCAGCGCGCTGCCCCTGGACGAGGATGGCAAGAAGACGGGCGTAGAGGTCGACTTCGATTACTGCAAGGGGTGCGGCATATGCGCCAATGAGTGTCCCAAGCAGGCCTACGAGATGGTCCCGGAGGAGAAGTGATCACATGAAGGAGAACATGGTCGTAGAGGGTTCCCACGCCGTGGCCGAGGCCGTGAAGCTATGCAAACCGAAGGTCATCTCGGCTTACCCCATCACCCCGCAGACCCACATCGTCGAGGACCTGTCCCAGATGGTCGCCGACGGTGAGATCGACTGCGAGTACGTGGTCGTCGAGTCCGAGTTCGCAGCAGCGAGCGTCGTCATGGGCGCTGCCACCACCGGCGTGCGCACCTACACCGCCACCACCTCCCAGGGACTGCTGCTCATGTACGAGGTGCTGTTCAACATCGCGGGCTCGAGGCTGCCCATCAACCTCACCTGCGCCAACAGGGCCGTCTCAGCCCCCATCAGCATCTGGAACGACCAGCAGGACAGCGTGGAGGTCCGGGACGCGGGATGGATCCAGTTCTACTGCGAGGACTCCCAGGAGATCCACGACATCCAGGCCATCTCTTACAAGGTGGGCGAGAATCCCAAGATACGGCTGCCCGTCATGAACATGATGGACGGCTTCATCCTCACCCACACCTAC
>CP070808.1:381151-385478 GCA_020343715.1 Thermoplasmata archaeon | reverse complement strand
GACATCTACGAGAAGAAGTTCCTGTTCCCCAGGGCCAAGCGGGAAGGCTGGACCGAACGGCAAACTACATTAAAGATACTCGACACATTCATGATAGCTACCGGCCTCATCATCGGCGAGGCAATAATGGGCGTCATCGTCACCATCGTGCTGATGTTCGCATGAGGCCCGCCGGAACGAGGAGGTGAACCGAGTGCCAAAGTCCATGAAGGAAAGGCAGGCATCGAAGAAGAAGAAGAGGTTCGCCATGAGCAAGGAGAGGAAGAAGCAGCTGATCGCGCTGTTCCTCGTCTTCCTGATGCTCGGCTCCGCCCTGGTCCTGCTCGTCACCTACTGAGTTCGGGTCCGAAGACCCCTGGTTCATTCCTGTCTCTCGCCCAAGGAGCCCTTGGGCACCCAGTCCTTGGGCGTCCTCTCCCCCACGTCGAAGCGCATCTGCTGCCACATGCGGCGCGCCTTCCCCCACTCCGGCAGGGCCAGTCCCGCCTCCATCCTCTGGCCCAGGGGGAAGTCCCAGGGCCGGCGTGGAAGGCGTGAGACCATCTCGGACAGCAGCTGGTGTACCAGGTCCAGGTCCTCGAACCTGTAGTCGTCCACGGCGATGAAGGTGATGTCCCCCTTGTGGGTGAACCGGAACTCCCAGGTGTCGAACCTCACGTCGTCCAGGGGTTCGGTGACCCGGAACCGGAAGACGTACGCAATCTTGGCCAGGGGCAGCACCACGGTGAAGCGGGAGTACATCTTCTCTCCCTTCTCCCTGGTGAACTCCCAGCCCAGGGCCTCCATCGACTCACGGAGGGCCACCGCCACCTCCGTGACGCTGTTGGCCATGGGCGACTCCCATGTGTGCCGCTGGGCCTCGATGGCCACCTTCGGCACTCAGTCCACCCCCACCCGGGCGCAATGAGACCGCACCTGGCACTCACCGCAGCGGGGCCGCTGGGGGTTGCACACCCTCTTGCCATGCCGCACCATCAGCTGGTTTATCTCGAGCCAGTGTTCCTTGGGTAGGATGTCCGCCAGCGCCCTCTCCGTCTCCTCGGGCGACCGCGTCTCCACCCATCCCAACCGGTTCGATATCCTGTGAACGTGGGTGTCCACGGGGATGGCGGGCTCGGCGAAGCCGTATACCAGCACGCAGTTGGCCGTCTTCCTGCCCACCATGGGGAGTTCCAGAAGGTCGTCCATGCCCGACGGCACCTGCCCGTCGTGCTCCCCCTCCAGGACCTGGGCCATGGATATGAGGCCCCTGGCCTTCGCCCTGTGGAAGCCGATGCTGTGGATCACGGCGTCCAGCTCGTCCTCGTCCGCGGCCGCCAGGGAGGCCGCGTCAGGCCAACGGGCCTTCACGTCCCGGAAGACCCACTCGGTGGTCTCGTCCCGGGTCCGCTGGGACAGGATGGTGGCCACCAGCACGTCGTAGGGGCTCTCCCTGCGCTCGAGCATGGTGGGCCCGTGCATGGACCTCAGGCCATCTATCACGCGGTCGTAGTCGGGTGGCACGGCACTCCTCCATAATGTACATTAGATAGGGCGGTCGCCGTCGCGCCGAAGGCGTCGGTCGACAGGAGCAGCAGGAAAAGCAGCACGATGATGGTCACCACCAGGACCCAGAACGATGGCCTGCCAGGTGAGAGCGTGGTCGTGCTGTGTCGGTCCATGGGCGTTGCCTCCTCGCCGTGTATGGTCCCTCGGCCAGATAAAGGCCATACATGGCGGAAAGGTCGTCGTACGGTGAACGTCCCCCTGCCCATACTTATATACTCCCTCCGATATTGATATTCCAGAGGCAACCTTATCTATCGGCCCTTCAATGGGGTTGGACCTTGGCCACTGCCCCCCGCACCCGGATAGGACGGTCTTGGATCGTTTGGGCCGTCTTCACATTCGTGATGATAGCATGGGTCCTGCCCATCGTATCGCCCCCGGCGTCAGCGGTCACCGAGTACAGGTACGAGGTCATCGCGGCCCCCCCGACGCCCCTCGACTACAAGGGGGTGGCCTGGTCCGCCGACGGCACCGAGGCGACCATCGTAGGCGGCATCCAGGCGCTCCTTCGGTACGACTCCGACTCCCGCATCGCCCAATCCGTGGGCGACGGCAACTGGTCCACGGCGTCCCAGACCCTGGAGGACGTGGTGTACGCCGCCGACGGTACCCAGTGGATCTCGGGCGGGAAGATCGACGAGTCGTCGATCGCGGGCGACCTTTGGCAGCTGGAGGGGGACAACGTGCTCCTCCGGGGCACCGCCGAGGGTGATGTCCTTGTGGCCGTGGCCGCCTCCCCCTACGATGGCATCCTGGCAGTGGGCGCCCTGGGCTCCGTCCAGGAGTACGCCAACGACAGCCTGGAGAGCGTGGGCACCGCGGACACCGTCCTCCACGACGCCGCCTGGGCTCCCGACGGTACGGGCGTGCTCATGGTCGGCGCCGCTGGGACGATGATATGGTACGACGCATCGGACGGCCAGCTGACCTCAGTCGATTTCACCAGCACCCATCCCCTTTACGCCGTGGCATGGCACCCGGATTCCGACATCGCGTGGGCCGTGGGCGAGGGAGGATTGGTGGTGGAGGTCGACAAGGAGAACCTGGAGGCCTCCAGGGTCAGGCCGTACACCCCCAGGACCGAGGACCTCTTCGGTGTGTCTTGGCACCCCAACGGCGAGCTCGCCCTGATAGTGGGTGAGGAGGGCATCGCCTACCTGTACAGGTCCGGCATCTTCACCCAGCAGAGGGTGGACACGAACAAGTACCTCCTGGACGTGGCGTGGAACCCCGAGGGCGACGAGGCCCTGGTGGTGGGCGAGAGCGGCACGCTTCTGCGTTACGCCCCCTGGCTCACACCCCAGAACAGGGCCCCCAACGCGGTGATCACCCAGCCCCTCGACGGCGCCGAGGTGGAGGAGAACACCCTCATCACCTTCGACGGCTCATCGTCGACGGACCCCGAGGACGACCTCCTCACCTTCGCCTGGTCCGCCAACGACACTGGCCTGCTGGGGACGGACGACGTCATCGAGAGGTACCTGCCCCTGGGCTCACACCATGTGACGCTGACGGTGGACGACGGGCAGGGCAACAACGACACCACCACGGTCACCATCACCGTGGTGGAGGCGGTGCCCCCCGAGGACCGACTGCACCTGAGCATCATCACCCCGAAGGCGGGGAGCATGATGGACGGCGAGGTGGTGATATCGGGTACCGCCAGCTACGAGCTGGGGGACATCGCCGGTGTGGAGGTGGCCATCGACGGCGGTGGCTGGCATCCAGCGGAGGGCACGGAGGTATGGTCCTACACGTACGACACCCGGCTCCTCCTCGACGGCATCCACTCCATCGTCGTCAAGGTCACAACCGAGGACGGCGTCTGGAAGGTGGAGGACATCCTGATAGAGGTGAGGAACCAGGTGGAGCCCGAGCCCCCGGAGGTACCCAACGTCACCCTCCACCTCCGTGAGCATGGTGAGGTGGACGAGCTGATCCGCTTCTGGGCCGAGGGCGATGGGCTCTCCGAATGGCTGCTGGTCTGGTCGTTCGGCGACGGTAGCAACGGTCAGGGCAGCAGCGTCCATCACGCCTACAGCGAGGAGGGGACGTACACCGTGGCGCTGGCGCTATGGATCGAGGGCTCGCCCGAGCCCGCCGCCGTCTACACCGCCACCGTGGTCATAGAGGAGCCACCCGAGGAGGGCATGTCCGTGGAGACGATGATCTTCCTCTCTCTGGTCATCGCTGGGGCCATCTACATAGCCGGTTACTACGGCGGGCGGCGAGCCTTCGGCAAGGACTAGTCGAGGGTCCTGACCCCAAGGTTGTCGACGGAGGTCACCACCCATTTGAAGCCCTCAGCTTCCAGCTCGCGACCCATGGCCTTCAGGTCCCCGGTGGCGAACACGGAGTTTCCCAGCATGACCTGGCTGACGGACCCGTGGGCCGAGCACAATCCTATCATGGTCTCGACGTCGGGGCTCATGAGCCCCGCCTCGCGGGCGAACGCGAGCCCCTGCTCCGTGAGCCATGCGAGATCGGGCTCTCCTTCCAGACCCTCGAGCCGGGGGACGCAGGCGGCCTCGAGACGACGACGCGCGCCCTCATCGGTAAGGACGGACCTGGTGTGCAACGGCGAGGCCCCCCACGCCAGCAGGACCTCGGCCTCCTGTCGGCTGCTCTCGACCCTTCCGAAGGGAGGCAGCCCCGGGAGCCACCTGACGTCGATGCCGCCCCGCGCCTGGGCCACCACGTCACCCAGCCCCGTCTTGAACATCACCTCCGCAGCGTGGGCGTGGGCCAGCAGTGCATCCACGTCCCCCTCCACCAGGCC
>CP070808.1:376620-381051 GCA_020343715.1 Thermoplasmata archaeon | reverse complement strand
CGGCGGACTGGTAGTCCCCGGCGGCCACGTCCCCGATGACCCGGTGGTGGAGGTACTGCTCCACGGACCGGGTGGTCCCCCTGGGGTCCTCCTCCTCCTCCGGCCTCTCGTCGACCATCTCGAGGCCGTCATCGCCGGCCATCTCCGACAGGAACTGGGACGGGTCCACCTCACCCTTGGCGGTGCCGTACCTCCGGGCCAGGCTCAGGAACACCCTGTTCTTCCCCCGGGTTATCCCCACATAGAGCAGGCGGCGCTCCTCTTGCAGGTGGACGGCCTCGTCGTCGAAGGAGGACGGGATGCCGTCCCATAGCTCTTGGGGGATGGGTATCTTGTCCGCCCTGTACCCCATGGGTATCCTCTTGGTGCTAAGGCAGGGAATGAACACGATGGGGAACTCCCTGCCCTTGGCCCCGTGGATGGTCATGAGGTGGACCCGGCCGGGAGCGGGCTCCCTCTCGTCGTCCTCGAGGCCCAGGCTCGCCAGGGTGTCCATGAACCTCAGGAGGTCCTCCATCCCCGCCTCGGGGTACATCGATGCGTACTCGGACGTGAGGTCCAGGAACCGGTTCAGCCTCCGGACGCCCTCGTCCCCTCCCGAGGCGATCTCGACCCTGAACAGGTCCTTGCCGAAGGTCACGGCCCTCACCGCGGAGAGGAGGTCCCCCTCACCGACCCTCCGGGCCAGGTCGAGCATCTCCCGGTGGAACGCCTCCAGGCGGCCCTTCTCCCCTGGGAAGTCGTCCAGGTCGCCAAGGGCCTCCCACAGTGTCTGGTCACGGTCCTTGGCGTACCTGCTGAACTGCTGGTACACGTCCGGGCCTATGCCGTGGACGGGGCGCAGCATCGCCATGCTCAGGGCCGGCGGATGGCCGTCCGGGTCGTGGATGGCCCTGAGGTAGGCCAGGGTGGCTCGGACCACGGGATGGCGGAAGAAGTCCCGGGACCCCAGAACCTCGAAGGGCAGCCGTGCCCTCTCCAACGCCTCGACGATGGGTACCGCGTCCCTCCTCCTCCGCACCAGGACGGCGATGTCGTCCAGGTCCGCCCCGTCCGCGAGGAGGCTCCTTATCCTGGCCACCACTCCCCTCGCCTGATCGCTGTCATGGTCGAAACGGGAGACCAGGACCTTCTCGCCGGGTCCCTTCTTGGTGTCGATCTCCTTGTCCTGGCGCTCGGGATTGTTCCGGATGAGGCCCGTGGCCACGCTCTGGATGTTGCCGGTGCAACGGTAGTTGCGGCCCAGGACCACGTCCACGGGGGCAGGGTCGTGGCCCTCGAAGTGCTTGCGGAACTCGTGGACGTTGGTCAGGTAGGCCCCACGGAACCGGTAGATGGACTGGTCGTCGTCCCCCACCACCGTCACGGCCCCGTCATGCGCCAGGGCGAGGAGGACCTGGAGCTGGGTGTAGTCCGTGTCCTGGAACTCGTCCACTATGATGTAGGAGAAGCGCCCGCGGAGGCGCTCCAGGACGTCGGGCCTGGTGCGCAGGAGCCGGAGGGCCAGGTGCTGCATGTCCTCGAAGTCCAGCAATCCCCGGTCCGCCTTGAAGCCCTCGTAAAGGGAGTACGCCCTCGCCACGTCCCGCATCTTGGCGGTCTCGACGTCGTCCTCACCCTGCCGTCCATCCAGGTAATCGTTCAGGCGCTCCAGCGAGACGTTCTCCTGCTTGAGCCTGGCGATGGTGGAGACTAAGGACCGGGTCAGGTCCAGCGGCCGGTTGGTGACCTTGAGGGTCTCAAGGCCGATGAGGTCCAGGTTCTGATAGAAGAAGCTCTGCTTGTGCTCATCCTGGATGACCTGGCTGTTCATGTTGATGCCGATCTCCAGGGAGTGGTCGCGTATGAGCTCGTTGCAGAAGGAGTGGAAGGTCGACACCCTCACACCGGTCACCGTCGGCAGCAGGTCCCTGACCCTGTCCTTCATCTCCTGGGCCGCGCCCTCCGAGAAGGTCAGCGCGAGCACTCGGTCGGGCCGGTGCCCCAGGTTCTTGATCAGGTGGGCTATCTTGTGCACCACCATCCGGGTCTTGCCCGTGCCCGGCCCAGCGAAGACGAGCAGCGGGCCCTCGGTGTGCTCCACCGCCTCCCGCTGGGCTGCGTTCAACGCGTCCAGGATGTACGATCCATCGTCCATGTCCATCGGACCACCGTCTGCCAATTCCTTTCCTCCCGCGGACGGGGAAGGGCATGGGACGCCTAAAGGGTATTGCCCTAGCAGGGTACCGTCCCGGCCCTCCAACCCCGATCCCATCGGTCGTCTCTAGCTCACCACCCCGTTGGTGAGTATCACCATGAACTTGTGATGGTTCCTCGAACCGCGGACCTTGTGGTGCTTGACCACGATGTCGGCCGCCTCGATGTCCCGGTCCATCAGCTTGTAGTTGCCGTCGACCTGCTGCCCCTCGAAGGTGACGTCGTCTTGGGGGATCATCACAGCGTCCTTGACGTGCAGGTGCTTGTCCTCCCGGACGCCGCCGGTGACCCGGGGCCGCTTCCTGCACAGGACGCAGATCCTGTGGAACTCGACCCTGGCCCCATCGGGGAGCCGCCGGTTTATGCGCTTTCCCTGTCCTCGCACACCCATCTTGGTGGTTGCCGTGTCCGCCATGATGATAACACCGGCACCATAAGTAATAAATGCTATAACGTTACTAATGTTATATTGGTTATCATATGGCGCTGAGGATCAGGGAGCGGGTGGCGGTGGCCTGCGTCACATTCGAGACGGTGATGGTGACCAAGCCCATAATTGCCATGGGAAGCGTGGACAGGGTCTACTTGGTCCACTACGAGAGGGAGGACCCAGGCAAGACCCGAAGGGTCTATACCGAGTTCTACGACGAGGTCGTTCACCAGCTGGAGGTGGACATGGAATGCGGTGAGATCATCCCTGTGAACGTGGAGGTGTACGACTTCCAGAAGGTCCTTGGGGAGCTGCTCTCCGTCCTGACCATGGAGATCGATGACGGGAACGACGTCTACATCAACGTGTCCGCCGGGACTACGGAGTACTCAGCAGCCTCCATCCTGGCGTCGATGATGGTGAAGGGAGTGAGGCCCTTCACGGTCTCCACCAAGGAATGGACTATCCCCATCGAGGAAATCGATGTCTACTATGAGGACGGACGCCCCGTGGGTCTATCGAAGGACGTATACCCGCCCCGTCCGTTGCCCTACTTCCACATTGAGCGGCCCCCCGAGGAGCTGGTGAGGGGCCTCAAGATACTGAAGGAGAGAAAGGAGAAGGGTCACGTCACCACCTACCTGGCCATGATAGGGGCCATGAAGGACGCTGGCTGTTGGGATAGGGAGGACGCTGGGGTGGTCAAGGACCAGGACCAGGCCGAGAAGATGTTCTACGCCCGTCACTACATCGAAGGATGGGCAAGGAGGGGATGGGTCACCAAGGATAGGCGGGGACGGTTGGACCTGACGGAGGACGGGGTCACCGTGACCCAGGTCTTCTAGTCCTCCCCGGTTCCCCCTTCGTCCTCCGGGTGTCCGTGGACCTGCTTGGCCATTATCTCCTCCAGGCTGCGGCGGTCCTCCTCGGACATGGAATCCAGGGCCTTGGCGGATGCCTCGACGAAGAAGCGGGTGAAGACTCCCTGGAGCGTGGGCATGAGCACCCCGCACTCCCGACGGGCCTCCAGCTCGTCGCGGGCAGCCTTGCGGTGGGCCTCGAGGCGCTCTTGGGTCATCGTGCCGGCCCCTATTCCCTGGCACTCACGGTCCTTGAGGAAGTAGCCGGAGCCGTTGAAGGCCAGGGGGAACGATCTGCAGTAGAGGGGCATGGAGTGGTAGATGTTGCACAGCTTGTTGTCGGCGTCGTACATGGGGCAGCCCTTGTGCTCCTGGTCGCCCTGCAGGAACGCCTCTGCACCGTCGTCGGAGACGAGCACCACGTCCAGGTATGGCCGGCCCACGGCCATGAGCCTCAGGTGGGGGAAGACCGACGCCAGGGACTGGTCCTCAGCCCAGGTCCTCAGGTCCGCCAGCGTGACCTCCACGATGTTCCGGTCGGCGCACGAGTGGCCGCACCTGACGCACTCGTACACGAACTTGGGCGGTGACGATCCACCATCCTCCTCCTTCGGGGCGTCCCCGCCCTCGCTCTCGTCGTTCATATCATCACCGGATGTGGGGATGGCAGAAGCTGAAGGAGGGATATGAGGGTTTCGTTCAGCCGCCCCGTCGGTACTTGGTCTTGCTCAGGAGGCTCTGCATGGAGGTACCGGTCTCCTCCCTGACACCGGGCTTGGCGGTGGGACGGGTGCCCGGGGGCGGTGCCTTCCCGAGGGCCATGGCCAGGATGGCATCTATGTCCTTCTCGGCGTCCAGGGGCCTGTCCTCTCCAGCCACCGGTTCCTCGACGGGCTCCTCGAAGGTCTCGAAGGTCTCAGCCTCCTCGAAGGTCTCGAAGGTCTC
>CP070808.1:372035-376520 GCA_020343715.1 Thermoplasmata archaeon | reverse complement strand
ACCCAGTCCTTGTGCTGGGTCATGAGGTATGCGAAGCCCGCCGCAAAGGGTATTATCATGAACCCGTACGCCACGAAGACCACGGGCGGGTGGATGACCATAAGGTCCGTCTGCAGTAGGGCGTTGAGACCCTGGCCTGTAGGAGCGCTAGCCAGCGCCTCTGGATGGGTCGCTGCGAAGGGTTCGTAGAGGCCAAGGATATAGAGTAGGACGCCGATGGTGGCGAAGGTGCCGATGCGGGTCCAGTCCAGGACATCGGCGTTGATGGGCATCCGCAAGGCCCGGATCTCGACGATGAACCACGGTATTATCGTCATCCACAGCCAGAACAGGAGGGACCCAGCAAGGCCCGCGATGGTCCCCGAGACGCGCCACTTGAGGGCGGCCCCCTCCTTGGTGTAGGTCCATACGTACTGGTACGAGACGTCAGTCGTCAGGAAGAGGTAGTACATGAAGAGCATCATGCCAGTGATGGTTACGAAGAGCACCGCCGAGATCATCCGGGAGGCCTCGGTCATGCGCTCGTCCCATCCCCAGAGCCTCGCCAGGGACGTGAAGATGCCCAGGGCGACCAATACGATACTCAGGTAGATGAGACCGTTGCCATCAGCCATAGGGGTGGCGAACAGTTCAAGGGTATAAAAAACTTTTACATTATCCGGTAGCCGGGTGTCGATTACCCAACCGAATCGGGCGGGTTGTATGACCCGCTACGAACAAACGAATAGTCAATCATCCAACTGGGTCAACGGGTTGCATGAACGGGGTCGATAAGTGGATGGATGTGCGGGGATTTCCTAAACCAATGAACAAAGTTTAAATCATGGTCCCGTGATAACCATGTGAATCAGGCCCAAAACCCCAATCATTGGGGTAACGGAAAGGCATACCTGAAAACGACCCGACAAGAAGTCAAATTACATCGGTGACCCTCATGTCTGCTTTCGGAGACGGATCCGTCCTGTTCATCGTAACGGCCATCGCCTTGGGCCTGGTCATGATGTTCAGTGTAAAGGCGCTGAGCGGGAAGAAGATGGTGATGACCTCCACCTCCTTCGTGCTCACGCTCCTGGTCCCCCTTATTGTGGGGACCGGCCTTCTCGCCCTGGGCTCCTTCCTGGAGGTCCACGAGGCCCCCGAGCTGTGCGGTGAGTACTGCCACGCCATGGAGCCCGTGTACATTTCCTACAACAACCCGGGCAACAACTCCCTGATGGCCGGTCACGCCGATAGGGGCGTCACCTGCCTGGACTGCCACACCGGACCTGGGTGGCGGGGGCAGATAGACGTATGGTTGGACGTTCCGAACGAAGCATGGCAGGAGGTCACAGGCGGTTATGACCCCGAGGAGCTGGGCGGCCCAGTCCACAACCTGCACTGCACCAAGTGCCACGACGGGGGCGAGGCGTTCGAGCCCGGTGAGGTCACCACCGCCATCGGGACCTCTGTCAACCCTCACTTGACCGAGCGCAATTGCGGCGAGTGCCACGAGGCCCACGAGGGTGGCGTGGGGCAGACACCCGACGCCTGTGCTGTGTGCCACGGCCTTTACATGGATGACTTCGTCAAGGCCCAGCTGAAGCATGGCGAACGCACCGGAGGGGACTGTCTTGATTGCCATGACAGGGTCCATCCAGAGGACGCCGAGATCCCGTTCGGCGAGTTCCCCGACCTGATCACACCCGAGTTCTGCTCGGACTGTCACCCCTGGGAGTACCGGGTCCTCAACACCACGGACTCCCCCTTGGCCCACGAGCTTTACGGGGACTGCACCAAGTGCCATGTGGAGCATGAGCCCGCCCATCCCATACACGACGAGGAACCGCCCTTCGACGATTGCGCACAGTGCCACGTGGCCATCGACATGCGGGGAGGGATACACAACCGTACGTTGGTGACCTACCTGGGCGTCAACGACATCGATAACGACTTCTGCAGGGATTGCCACCCGGGGGAGGTGAACCTTCTCCTGAGGGGGATCCACGACGAGCTGGACTGCGTGTCCTGCCACACGGACCATGAGCTACGGGTCAACTTCGACGACTGCACCGTGTGTCACGGCACCGACCTCCCTGAGTGGCACGTGGAGGACACCATCGGATGCAACTGGGACTACTGTCACGGGACAGATTGGTACCATGAATAGGAGGCTTGGGGACTATGGTGGTAAGCACGCCAGACGAACCGTTCGATGAGGACGAGGATCCGGACCAGGAGATATTCAGGTACGGAAGGAAGGTCATAGCCGTACACTGGGCTGTCGTCATCGCCTTCTTCGTCCTGATCTGGACCGGAATTCTCCTCATGAGGGACTGGTTCTTAGTGACATTCAACATCTTCGGGGGCGACCTCTGGTTCGAGACCTTCGACGGCGCAATGGAGCTCCACATCGCCTCGGGAGTGACCATATGCCTTCTAGGCCTCATCCACATCCTGCTCCACGTCCGGCAGGAGGAGAAGCCCATCCTGCCGAAGAACGTGGCCTCCGACTTCAAGGCCACCTTCGAGACGGCGATGTGGGTGACCTTCATCTCCCGCAATCGGGAGAGCGGCTCGTCGGACAAGTACATGGCGAACCAGCGTATGTCCTACCTGGCCATCTTCTACACTTTGAGCCTGTCCGCCATCAGTGCCACCTTCATTGGCATCTTCGGCGCGACCGGCAGCGCGGTGCATGTGGTCGCTGGGACCCTGGTAGGGCTCCTGGCAGCGTTCAGGATACTTTACCTCCTCAGGACCCGAGAGAGGTTGGTGTGGAGGAGCATCCTCAGCACCGGCACCATGCCCCTTTGGTACATCAAGGAGAACTACTACAACTGGTACCTGGAGCTGAAGGGCATCGATCCCGAGGAGATAACCGAGGGTCCGAAGGAGGCCGAGCCCGAGCCCGAGGCGCCCAAGGCCGCCCCCGCCGCTGATTGATGGGGCCTATCATCGGACTTTGCCACAAAGTATAACTCGACAGCTGATGTTGGGAACACGACCAAGGGTGCTCGATATGGCCTTCGTCGGCATGGAATGGATCGTGGTAATCATCGCGATTATCCTCTTCTTGTTCGGAGCTAAGAAGATCCCAGAGTTCGCCCGGAGCCTGGGAAAGGCCAGGGGCGAGTTCGACAGGGGCAAGCGCATGGTGGAGCTGGAGATGCTAAGTGTGGAGAAGGACATAAGCATCGACCCCCTGCCCGAAGGTCCATCCTCTGATCCTCCTCCCGTCCCTGAACCCACGACCTCGTCGCCCATCAAGCAGGCTGCCACCGAGTTCGGCATCGAGACGGAGGGTAGGTCCGACCAGGAGCTCAAGGAGGCCATCCGGAAGCGGGTCACCGGTGAGTAGGTCTCGCTACTTCCTCTTGTCCCCGCCACCGCTCATCATGAAGGCGGAGAAGACCACGATCATTATCACGGTGATCAACATGATCCACAGCCAGAGGTCGTCGCCGTTCCCGTTGTCATCGGACTCGTACCGGACGGTGCCCAGGTCGTTCGTGCCCCCCTCCCCAGGGGATTCGGCCTCGAACTCGTGGGTCATCTCGCCGTCCTCGTAGATGCCGAAGGTGTGGGTCCCGGGCGCGATTGCGATGGTGAACGCACCGTCCTCTCCGGTGGTGGCCCATGTGATTCCTCCCGAGCGGATCTCCGCCCCTGAGACGACCTTACCATCTCCGTCCTTGACCACACCAATGATAGTCCCTGGGGTCAGGGCGGCGACGACGACGGCTCCCTCGTCCATGGCGTAGCGCAGGAGCTTCATGGCGAAGTCGTGGTTGTGGACCATCGTCCCATCGGACACCACGTACTCCTTGGCCAGGAGGGTCTTGTTGTAAGCCTCTGTCTGCGCCTCTATGACCTCCTCGGAGAACCCATAGCCCTCGGCATCCTCCAGGGCTTTGGCAGCTGCCTCAACGCTGGCCTCGGCATCTGGGAGGAGGCCCGTGATGTCCGCCCGCCAGCTCTCGATGAAGGCCAGCGCCTCCTCGTCCGTCAGGGTCTGCCCGGGCTCGCTTGTGCTTCCCTGGCCCCCGTGGCATGACACGGTGCAGGAGTTGGGCATGTCGAACGTCACGCTCTTGCCCGGACTGATGTGATAGAAGGAGTGGCTGGCGATATCGAAGTCCACGGCACCCGTTGCGACCAGGGGCATGTGGCAGTCGGCGCAGGACGCCTCTCCGTCCATCCAGGGGAAGCCGATGATCTCCGGGATGTCGATGATGCCTGCGACCATCTCCGTCTGGGGATGGTGCACCGTCTCACCGGGTGGAGTGTCGAAGGTCCTGTGGCACTGGGAGCATATCTCTTCCCTCTCCACACGCAGCTCGTGGTCCTCGTCGCTGCCGTGGGAGGCGTGGCACGCCACGCACTCGATGCTGAACTCGACGGCGTCGAAGGCGGGCTTCTCGTCCTCGATGGCAAGCATGTAGTCGGTGGAATGGCACTTGAGGCAGGTCTCCTGTCCCAGAGGGCTCTCCAGAATGGTATTGAGGG
>CP070808.1:367302-371935 GCA_020343715.1 Thermoplasmata archaeon | reverse complement strand
TCCAGGGTGCTGCCTGGTGCCCGCCTGGTCGGCATCGACCCCTCAGGTTCGATGCTGGAGCTGGCACGTCGGGTCCTGGAGGAGGCGGGCCCCGGTGACTACGAGCTCAAGGCCGGCAGGGCCGAGGACATCCCGCTGGAGGACGGCTCGGTGGACGTCCTCGTCTCCCTCAAGAACCTCCATGAGTGGGAGGACGCCCCCAAGGGGATGGCCGAGGTGGTGAGAGTCCTCAGGCCAGGGGGAGCCCTGGTGCTCCAGGATTCCAACCGGGCATACCCCTACTGGCGCCTTCGGCTGCTGCTGGTCTGGTTCCGGATGACGGGCAAGCGGGTCTCCAGGCACAGCTATCTCGGCCCTTACCCCGACGCGTACCGGCCTGAGCAGGTGGAGGTTCTCCTCACCGAGGCCGGGCTGCGGGTGGAGGAGGTGGACCGGAGATCGGTGGAGCTGAGCTTCGTCGCGAGACGACCATGAGGTCCGCCGGTCCCAGCTACCCAAGTCGTAAACGTCTTATAAGGTGCCAGTCGGTATCTTCCCAGGGTCCGTTAACGTGACGTCGGGGTCTTGTCCCAGGTGCAGGTCTCCCCTGGAGGGGGACGCCAATTTCTGCCACTCCTGTGGTCTGGACCTGTACACCGCCGCGGGGTCCGCGCCCCAGGCCACGGCCCCACCCGTGCCCTACCAGCCCGGGTTCGCCGCGCTTCCCATGATCCCCGCCCCGGGGACGGAGGCTCCCGCGAACCCCATGGGTCACGGCAGGGCGCTGGCCTCGATGGCCTCCATCGTGATCTTCTTCACAGCCTCGCTGATCTTCCTGTTCGGCATGATATACCTGTCCGACAGGGCGTTCGGCTGGGAGGACACATGGGACGGGGACTCGTGGCGCTCGGACACCGTCATATTCTGGGAGTGGATGATGGTCGGCGTCCTCTTCATCGCCTCCTTCGGCGCGGGCATCGCCGGCGGCATCGCGGCGGCCAGGGCCACCAGGTTCCCGCTGGCCTTCGTCAGCGCCATGATGCTCCTGGCTTGCGCGATAATCCTCCAGTGGGACTACAGGAACTGGATGGGAGACCCCTGGGGGGAGATCGCCTACATCCTGATCATGGCCCTGCTGGCGTTGGCGCTGCTGATGCTCTCGAAGGACGCTTTCACATCTCCCAGGCCCGTCCGGGGGGAAGGACCGCCCAGCTACGCCACCGACGCCTATGGGTGGGCCGCGGCCCAGGGAGAAAACGGCGATCCCCGTAAAGGGGACAATGGTGGGGTGGGACGGTGACCGACGCCTTCTGCTCCAACTGCGGGACGCCCTCGGAGCCCGAGGCCGGGTTCTGCGCCAACTGCGGGTCGCCCGTGGAGGGGTCGCCCCATCCGCCGCCTGGAGCGGGGGCGACGATGCCCCCAGCTGGGGTGACCCCCGTACCAGGGCCAATGCCCCCCATCCTCCTGAGGCCGCCTCGGAACCCGAGGCAGACGGCCAGCTATGCCGCCGCGGTCATGGTGATGGTGTCGGGGCTGTTCGCCCTCGTCTTCGGGAACTACATCCTGTACTACGATGCTTGGGTCACCGACTGGGACTGGCAGACGGACACCGAGACCACGTTCATCGACCTGGGCCCCTTCTTCGCCGGCGTGATGTTCATGGTCGCCTTCGCCATGTCGCTCCTCAGCTGCTACTGCTCCCTGCGGCTGATGAGGTACGAGCTCGCCGTGGCGGGACCCATTGCGCTGCTCATCTCATACTTCAGCACGCTGGCGTACGAGTCGTTCATGCTGATCGTCAGCGTCCACATCCTGATCCTGGCCGTGGTGTCGCTGGCCCTGCTCTACTACGCCATCCCCATCTACGAGGGGAGGAAGGCCAAGGATGAGCCCTTGAGGCCCTTCGTGGGAACCCCACCGCCACCGCCTTGACGGCCGATATGTGAACCGATAAATACGTGTGAGGACCATCGACCAAGGGGTGAAGGGTTTGGAAGTCTGCCCGAACTGCTCGAGACAGCTCCGTCCTGGGATGAACTTCTGCCCGGGCTGCGGTACGCCCACGGGTGCCCCGACCGGTTCTGGAGGAGCGACGGGGCCCGTCCCCACACCGGGACAGGCGCCGGCCAACGCGCCGGTGTCCGGCCGTAACGGGACCCTCCACTTCCACGCGCCAACCCAGGGGCCCTACCCGATGCCGTACTTCCCCGCCCCGGCAATGGTGGCGGCCCCCATGACCAGCAAGCGGGCGGGTGCCATCGCCAGCGCCGTCCTCATGCTCATCGCCTCCGTCTTCGTCCTCATCGCCGGCATCTTCTACACCGTCGAGGGGCTCTGGTGGGAGGACTTCTGGGTGGCCCTCGGCGCCATATGCTTCGTGACCTTCGCCCTGACCATCGTCGCCACCATCGCCATCGTCCGGCGTTCCTGGCGGTTCGTGCCGCTGCTGGCCAACGGGCTCCTCATCGGTTGCGGGACCTTCGCCCTGTTCGACCTGGACTTCCTGGGGGTCATCATCATAATCCTTTCGATAATCTCGATGATCCTCCTGCTCGTGTCATGGGGGCAGTTCCACGAGCTGTCCTCGTACCAGTACCCCATGCCCTACATGATGCCGCCACCAGGGACTCCCATGGGGGGTGGCGGGATGGGCATGACCCCACCTCCGGGCATGGGTGGGCCGGCCCCGATGGGGGCGCCGCCACCGGGCATGGGTGCCCCACCACCGGGCATGGGAGCGCCACCACCGGCCTCGGCGGGTCCTCCCAGGGGAGCACCGCCTCCCGGTCCCCTGAACGTCGAGGACGAGGACCTGATAGTCGACGCGTACGTGGGCGAGGACTGAGCACCCCCGTCCGTGAGGCGCTTTTGGAAAGGGTAATATATCGGCCACTATTCTTGAGGTGACCATCCCGGTGGTGGTCTGGATGCGTCCCTCCCTATTCCTCGCTCTTCCCATCGTCGTCACGCTGGTCTCGCTGCTGACGGTCGCGGCTGGCGACGTCGATGCGGACATGGGACCGCTGGTCGACAGGCCCTCGGACTTCGGGCCCATGACGGTCGGTCACGTGGACGACACTATCAGGTTCACCACCAAGTCGTACGACACCCAGGTCCGCATCTACTACCCCGCCGACGATTACGGGATGGGGACGGCCCCGGACGCCTCCGGGGCTCCGTACCTGACGGTGGTGTGGATGCCCTTCTTCGGGGGCCCCTACGACATCCTCGACTACCAGGGGGAGCACCTGGCATCCTACGGCGCCGTGGTGGTGGCCTTCGGCGTCAACTGGAACGACTTCGGTGCCTCGGGCAACGCCGCGGACCTCAACGAGCTGCTGGACTACCTGGAGGACAGGAACACCACCACTGGTGACACCCTCTACGGCATGGTCGACGAGGAGGCCTTCGGTATATGCGGCCACTCCTCCGGGGGAGGCAAGAGCCTCCTGGGAGGGGCCCAGGTGGGGAGGATGAGGGCGACCCAGGCCTTCGGTGCTGCCATCGGCGCCTCCACGGTGGACATCATCGCACCTATGTTCAACGGGAGGCCGGTGCTACTCCAGGTGGGGCAGGAGGACTCGGGCTACATAGCCAACTCCAGGCGGGCCTACCAGAAGATCGGACCGCCCTGCGCCCTTGTGGAGACCATAGGTGGCCATCACTCGGGGCCCTTCCAGGACCACATGTACGTGGCGTTCTTCCTCTACCATTTGGGAGGGAGGGCGGAGTACTTCACCTTCCTCTACGGGGACGAGGCGGTGGCCGTGGTGGCCGAGGGAGGTGCGGACGTCTACTTCAAGCTGGGGGGCGACCACTTCTTCCCGCCCGAGCTGACCACCAGCGTCTCGACCAGGTACACCCCCATGGACGTGGCGGTCACGTTCAACGCCTCGGTCCGTGGCTACCAGAGGGCAGATGACCCGGACCTGGTCCACGGGTGGGACGTGGACGGCGACGGCGACTCCGACCTGTTCCCAGTGGACGGGCCGAACGCCACCTACACCTTCTCGGCCCCCGGGACCTTCGACGTCACGTACAACTACACCTTGGGGCGGTGGTCGCTCCTGGGGGACCCCCACCGGGTCGAGGTGACGAACGTCCTTCCCGTGGCGGTGGCGGGCCCGGACGTCCAGGTGGACCACGACGGCTACGCGGACCTGGACGGTAGCAGTTCCAACGACACCGCCTCTGACGCCGAAAGGTTGCTGTTCAAGTGGACCTTCTCCGACGGGACGGGCACGAACGTCACGTCCCACCCCGAGGTGTCGCGCCAGTTCACCGAGGTGGGCGTGGTGGTGGCGACCCTGACCGTCTACGACCCCCACGGCGGGACCGACACCGATACCCTGGAGGTGACCGTCGTCAACGTGCCGCCCATCGTCGAGACGGGGGTCCAGCTGACGGTGTCGGAGGATTCGGCCGCCACGTTGGACGGCTCGGGGTCCGACACACCCTCCCACGCGGACAGCCTGGAGTACCGGTGGGACTTCGGGGATGACATATCCTCCCAGTGGCTGGTCTCCCCCCAGGTCGTCCACGCCTACACCCGATCGGGCAACTACACGGCCAAGCTGACCGTCCGGGACCCCGAGATGGCGACGGGGAGCGTGACGACCCTGGTCATCGTGGTAAACGAGGTGCCCTCGTG
>CP070808.1:362527-367202 GCA_020343715.1 Thermoplasmata archaeon | reverse complement strand
CCGTCGACCGGGCCAGGGGAGTGGACATGGACTTCCTCATCATCGACGGGAGGGTAGCGTACCTGGTCCTGGAGGACGTGGCCTTCCCCGCTCTCCGCACCCTTCTCGAGAGGCCCATGGACATACGGTGGATCGAGGTGGACGAGGGGGCCGTGAGGTTCCTGGCCAACGGGGCCGATGTCATGGCACCTGGGGTCAACGGCGCGGACACCGACATCTCCGAGGGTGACTGGGTCTACGTGAGGGACGCGAGACACAAGCGCCCCCTGGTTGTGGGCAAGTCCCTGATGACGGGCCCCGACATGATAATCGCCGACAAGGGCAAGGCCGTCGAGACGTTGCACTACGTGGGTGACAAGATCTGGGAGTTTGAATGAGGTCGAGGAGGGGGCCTACTTGTGCCTGCGGGCTGCCCGGATGCGGCGTCGCATCTTCTTCTTGCGCCACTTCCAGCGCATGTTGCCGCGCTTCTTCCACGCCCTTGAACCACGCTTCATCGGCAGTCCTCGACTTTTGGGGGAAACGCGTAGGGTTATAAAAGGTTTTGGCATTTGCCCAGGGACCCGGGGCGGAGTGTACTATTAATATAAGATTAGCTCAAGATATCATCGGACCGGGGGGTTCTGTAGATGAAGAAGCTCTACGAGGGTAAGGTGAAGGCGATGGACATGGGAGTGACTCATCACAACGCACTCTTGGAATCCATACGTCACATAGGGGAGGGTGACACATCGGCGTGCAGGGCGTTCCTTCTCGAGAGGCACGACGTCAAGGTGTGGATCATCGGGGGTAAGCTGGAGAGGGTCCTTGAGAGCCACCTCGTCAGCCACGACATCAAGATCACGAAGCGGAAGCAGTCAGCTTACGACTTCGAGTATCTCATGGAGGAAGGGTTGAGCCTTCACGCCTACCGCTACCCTCCAGAGAAGCTGAACGAACACACGGACAAGTTCGTCCTCTCTCTGAGGCTCGACGGTATAGACTACCATAACATCAACAAGGCGAAGGCCATATTCGAGGGCCTTCAGGGAATACCCATCTGATATCTGCTCAGTCGGCCCTGAAGAACAACCAGGCCTTCTCGCCTGCCTTCTTGAATCGGAGCAGCACGTACTTGCCGCTCAACCGGTCCCCGTCCAGGTTGAAGACCATCTTCTCGTCCTTGCGGTCGAGCATCTCGTAGGTACCCCGGTCCCACATCTCCACCGTCCCGGCGCCGTACTTGCCCTCCTCGATGGTCCCCTCGAAATCGTGGTATGAGAGGTCGTGGTCGTCCACCATCATGGCGAGGCGGCGTAGGCCCTTGGCGGCGGGAGGCTCCTTGGGCACGGCCCACGACTTGAGGACGCCGTCCATGGAGAGGCGCAGGTCCCAGTGGAGGCGGCTTGCCTCGTGTCGCTGCACCACGAAGATGTCGGCGAGCTCCGGAGGGACCTCGTCCCAGGGCTCCACCGGGTCGCACCGCTCTGGCTCCTCGTCTCCCATCGCGTCCGGATGGGCAGGGCTGGTAGAAGGGTCTTTCGGGGGAACTGGCGGACCCGGCGGGATTCGAACCCACGATCTCCGGCTTAGAAGGCCGGCGCCCTGTCCGGCTAGGCTACGGGCCCGTGGGCCGCCGATTGGCATCGGTCGTATTTCAAACCTTCGCGGTTTATGGCCAGTCAATAAGACCTGTCCAGTCCCTGGTAGGGAGGTCATAGGAGGTCGATTGGTACGTTGACCCCCCAAACCGCAATTTATTTAGAGCTAGGATGTTTCAACCATATCCAGTGGTGATGCTGATGGTCCATCGGGTTAATCTTGGGAAGGCGCTGCCCATCGTGATGCTCGCTCTGCTAGTACTCTCGGTGGTCCCGATGCCCTCTATGGCCGTTGAGGTCTCAGAGGAGATGGAGATCGACACCAACGACCGTGACTTCATCCAGAGGGTGGACGGTGACGGCGATGGCAACTTCCACGTCATCTACCTCTCCGATGAGCCCGGTGGAGACTGGTTCGACCTCATGTACAAGAAGCTGAGCCCCGCCGGGGACGTCATGGTGGATTCAATCCAGCTCACCCCGTCCAACATGGACGCCAGCCTGCGGAACTCAGCCATCGCCGTGGACGACGCTGGCCGAGCCCACGTGGCCATGGTCATCAGGACCGATAACGTGGACGCCTACTCGGTGTTCTACGCCCAGGTGGGTGCCGCCGGTACCCTGGCCGTCTCCGCCAAGAAGATCTACGAGGACGGTGATGGCACGAGCCCGATGGGCATCGACATCGAGGCCGATGGCATGGGCAACGCATACATAGTGTGGGAACAGACCACCGACCCCACCTCCATAATGTGGGCGAAGGTCTCCTCCGCGGGTGCCATCTCCAAGCAGGCGACGACCATCTCGGGGGACCTCCAGATAGGTGGCTTTGTGTCATATCCACGCATCGGCGTGGCATCCAACGGCGACAGCATGGTCGTGTGGCAGCAGAAGTCCAACCAATTGGCGAGGGTCTCCATCTGGTACACCCAGCTGGACTCCGGAGGGACCGTCGACGTGGACCCCCGGGAGTCCGTGTCCAGCACCATCACCGACCTTCTGTTCCTCGAGGCCACCGCCCATGCAGCGGACAACGAGCTCCACGTGGTCTACATGGAGGGCAACGACGCCCAGTACGCGAAGCTGGACCGGGACGGAGACTCGGTTTCGAGCCGAACCCTGTACTCCGACTTCATCGGCGAGGCCATGGCCCCCGACATTGCTGTTGCCAAGAACGGTGACATGTTCATCTCCTTCGCCGTCCGGGACGCCCCAATCAGCAGCCCGTGGAACCTGTTCACCCAGGTCTACTGGTATGACGACGACAACTGGGACGACCGTGTCCAGGTCAACGAGGGGGACGGCGCGAGCACCACGAGCAGGCCGGCGGCCACCAACACCGGTGGTGCTGTCTTCTTCGGCAGGAGCGACAACCTTCAAATGGTGACCCTGACCGCCGAGGCGGCGAACCGCCCACCCGTGCCCTCCCTGTCGTTCTCACCCATCGACCCCGTGATCGACGAGACGGTGACCTTCGACGGGCGTGACTCCACCGACCCCGACGACGAGGACACCGTGGAGGAGTACAACTTCGAGTTCGGCGATGGCAGCAGCTCCGGGTGGGTGACCACCCAGACGGTGACCCACTCGTACTCGGCGGCCAGCACGTACACCGCCAGCCTGAGGGTCCGGGACAACCACGGCCTGGTGAGCAGCAGCTCCGACACCGTGTCTGTCGTCGTGACCTCGTCGACCGCGAACAAGGCCCCCACCGCGGTGATACAGGCCACCCCCACCTCGGCCGAGGTTGGCGATGATGTGACCTTCTCGGGCACCTCCAGCTTCGACACCGACGGGGTCGTCGCCCAGTACCTGTTCACCTTCGGTGACGGGGAGAACTCGGGATGGGTGTCCACCTCCACAGTCAAGCACTCCTACGACAGCGAGGGCGTGTTCGTAGCCACCCTCAAGGTCAGGGACGACGAGGGGGCCGAGTCCCCCGTCGACTCCGTCCAGATCACCGTGGTCGATACCAACGACCCACCGGTGGCCAACATAGTGTCTATCCAGCCCAACCCGGCCCTGGTCGGCGAGGAGGTGACGTTGACGGGCGAGGGCACCGACGAAGACGGAACCGTCGTGGCGTACAGCTGGGAGTCCACCTTCGACCTCATCATCGGCGACACCGCGGTGCTGAAGACGAGCACCTTGTCCATCGGGACCCATACCATCATATTCAAGGTCCAGGACGATGACGGTGCCTGGTCCGAGGCGGTCTCCCGGGACCTGACGATCAACGCCAACTCCAAGTTCACCCTCGTGGACAAGACCGAGCTACCTGGCCAGGCCTACACTGACAAGCTCATCGAGTTCCGGGTCGTCTACACAGACCTGGACAACGACGCGCCTACCCTGGCCAATCTGGTCTACACCAAGGGGAACAACTGGAAGACCGAGCCCCTCAGGGAGGTCGACCCAGGCGACGTCAACTACGCCAACGGCAAGGAGTACTTCTTCAACAAGAAGTTCGACGCCGCCGACTGGACCTACCACTTCGAGTTCAAGAACAGCCATCATCCCAAGTCGACCACCACCGACGTCCAGTTCAACGTGAAGGAGCCCGAGGGACTGCTGCCAGGACCCGGTCTCGGGGCCGCCCTGGGGGCGGTCGCCGTCGCCTCATTCGTGGTCTTGGTTACCCGAAGGGGTCGCAAGGGGCAAGTTTAATAAGTACTGGCTACCCCTGGGAACATTCGAAAAGTGTCTGAAAACCTTTATATAGAGTACCGAGAGTACTTTTTGACACAGAGAAGGTACTATAAGGTGAGTGCCATGAAGAAGGCTGCAATTCTGATCGTGCTGATGATGGTCAGCTCCTTGTTCGCAGGAGCCGCTCTGGCTTGGGGCCCAAACGACCCCACGGACAAGAAGGCTGATCCCGACGGCGACAAGCTGGGAAACCTGGACGAGTTCCGCGCGGGCACCAACCCCCTGAACCCCGACACCGACGGTGCGGGCTGCTGGGACGGTTGGGAGGTCCTGTACGGCCTCGATCCCTCGAATCCCAAGGACGACCTGTTCGACACCGACAACGATGGCTGGTCGAACTACCGCGAGTTCCTGGAGGGTACCAACCCCCTGAACCCCAACACGGA
>CP070808.1:357750-362427 GCA_020343715.1 Thermoplasmata archaeon | reverse complement strand
TGGGTGTGAGCGACCAGTCGAGGCTCATCGACCCGTTATGAAGTCATCCAGCGGAAGCGGTCACTGGTAGGCCTGGTCCTCCTCGAACTCCTTGTACTTGCCCAGGTCCACGCTGGACCTGGGGCCCATCTTCTCCAGGGCCCTCTCCAGGTGGCGGGCGTCCAGCTGGTAGGTCTGGACGTCGCCGATGCCGCCGTTCTGGCCCCCGGACTCGATGATGTACTCGCGGATGGCCAGCATCACGGCCTCCTCCACCACGTTGGCCACGTCGGCACCGGAGAAGTTATTTGTGCGGGCGGCCAGGCTGTCGATGTCCACGTTGGACGCCACGGGCTTGTCCCTAAGGTGTATCTCGAAGATGGCCTTCCGCGCCTCCAGGTCAGGCTCGCCCACCAGGATGTGCCGGGAGAACCGCCCTGGACGTAGGAGGGCCGGGTCGATGAGCTCGGGCCTGTTGGTGGCCGCGATGACCGTCACGTTGTGCAGCTCCTCCAGGCCGTCCAGCTCCGTCAGGATCTGGGAGATCACCCTCTCGGTGACCTTGGCGTCCGAGCCCGTCCCCCGCTGGGGGGCTATCGAGTCCAGCTCGTCGAAGAATATGATGCAGGGTGCCGCCTGCCTGGCCTTCCTGAAGGTCTCCCGGACGGCCCGCTCGGACTCGCCCACCCACTTGGAGAGGAACTCGGGGCCTTTCACGGAGATGAAGTTGGCCTCCGCCTCCCGGGCCACCGCCTTGGCCAGCAGCGTCTTGCCTGTACCGGGGGGGCCGTAGAGGAGGATACCCTTTGGGGGCTTGGCGTCCATGTGCTTGTAGAGGTCCGGGAACCGGAGGGGCCACTCGACGACCTCCACCAGCTGCTGCTTGGCCTCCTCCAGGCCACCGATGTCCTCCCATCCCACATCGGGGGTCTCCAGCATGACCTCCCTCATGACCGAGGGCACCAGCTCCCGGAAGGCCTGCTCGAAGTCCTCCCGGGTCACGGTGATGTTCGACAGGATCTCGGCGGGTATCGCATCCAGGTCCAGGTCAATCTCGGGAAGGAGGCGCCTCAGGGAGTTCATGGCGGCCTCCTTGCACAGGGCCGACAGGTCGGCGCCCGCGTAGCCGTGGGTAAGGTCGGCCATGTTGTGAAGGTCCACGTCTTCCTCCAGGGGCATGCCCCTGGTGTGGATCTCCAGTATGGCCAGGCGGTCGTTGCGGTCGGGTATCCCGATCTCGATCTCCCTGTCGAAGCGACCGGGTCGGCGCAGGGCGGGGTCCAGGGCGTTGGCCCGGTTGGTGGCCCCGATGACCACCACCTTGCCCCGGGACTCCAGCCCGTCCATGATGGCCAGGAGCTGGGCCACGATGCGACGCTCCAGCTCACCGTGGACGTCGTCCCGCTTCGGGGCGATGGAGTCGATCTCGTCGATGAATATGATGGAGGGGGCGTTCTCCTCGGCCTCGGTGAAGATCTCCCGGAGCCTTTCTTCGGACTCGCCGTAGAACTTGGAGACGATCTCTGGCCCCCCTATTGATACGAAGTTGGCGAAGGTCTCCGAGGCCACCGCCTTGGCCAGCAGCGTCTTGCCCGTGCCCGGGGGCCCGTGGAGCAGGACGCCCTTGGGTGCCTCGATGCCCAGCTTGTCGAAGATCTCGGGGTGGCGGAGGGGCAGCTCTATCATCTCACGGACCCTGGCGATCTCCTCGTCCAGCCCGCCGATGTCCTCGTACGACACACGGGGGATGGTGCGCATCTTCTCGGTGGCGGGCTTCTCGGAGAGGCTGACCTTGGTCTCTTGCGTCAGAAACACGGCCGCCTTGTTCGGGGTGTGGCCGGTCACAACCAGGTCGAACACCCTTCCCATGATGTTGATGGGGATGACGTCGCCCCGGGCCAGGACGCGACCCGCCAGGCGCTGCTGGAGGAACTGCTCGCCGCCCATGATGCGCAGGGGCTCGGTGGGGGCGAAGCTCACCTTGGAGGCCTTGACGGCCTCCACCCTCTCCACGCCCACCTTCTCGTCGATGCCAGCGCCCGCGTTCCTGCGGATGGCGCCGTCCATGCGGATGACACCCCGGTTGGCGTCCTCGGGAAAGCCCTTCTTGGCCACGGCCACGGTCTTGTCCTTGCCCTCGATGAGGACCACGTCCCCGTCCTCGATGTCCAGGATGTCCATCAGGGCCGGATCGATCCTGGCCACTCCCTTGTCCACGTCCACTGGCCGGGCCTCGATGACCCTCAGTATCTTCTCGACCTTCTTTATCATGGTTGGACCCCTCATTCGACGGTGAACAATTAGTTAACCACTAGTTGTATAATGTAATATAACATGTCTTATAAATACGTTTCGCCTTCCCTCGGGAGGTGAGCTGGAAGGCGTCCTTGGACGGACGCGTGAACTACCCGGAGCCGAGGATGAGGTCGACGAGGATGGCCTTCTGACCGTGGAGCCTGTTCTCCGCCTGGTCGAGCACTATGCTGTAGTCGGCGTCCACCACCTCGTCGGTGACCTCGTGGCCCCGGTGGGCGGGGAGGCAGTGCATGAACTTGGCGCCGGGGGCGGCCTTGTGCATCAGCTCCGCGTTGACCTGGTAGGGGGCGAAGATGGCCTCCCGCTCCCCCTCCTCCGCCTCGTCGCCCATGGAGGTCCAGACATCGGTGTAGACCACGTCGGCCCCTCCCACGGCCCAGGCAGGGTCCCTGCCGGTCTCGACCACGCAGTCGTTGGCGCTGGCGTAGTCCTGGGCGATCTGGAGGATGCCCTTGTCCACGTCGTAGCCCGCAGGGGTCCCGATCTTCAGGTTGGCCCCCACCAGGGCGCAACCGATGGCAAGGGAGTTGGCCACGTTGTTGCCGTCGCCCACGTAGGCCACGGTGACGCCCTTCAAACGGCCGAAGTGCTCCTTGATGGTCATAAGGTCGGCCACTATCTGGCAGGGGTGCTCCAGGTCGTCCAGAGCGTTGATGACCGGGACGGTGGCGGCTCCTGCCAGCTGTTCCATTACGCCGTGGTCGAAGGCGCGGTACATGATGGCGTCCACGAAACGGGATAGGACCCTGGCGGTGTCCTCCACCGTCTCACCCCTGCCCATCTGCAGGTCGTTGGGCGAGAGGAACAGGCCGTGGCCACCCAGCTGGTGCATGCCCACCTCGAAGCTGACACGGGTCCGGGTCGAGGGCTTCTCGAAGATCATGGCCAGGGCCCGGCCGTCCAGGACCTTGGGTGCGTCCCCCGACTTGAAGGCCCTCTTCATGTCGATGGCTCTATCGATCAGCTGTTCCAGGCGACCTGCCAGGTCGGCGACGGAGATGAGATGACGGGTCACTGTGTCCACCGGCGCCCCCAATGGAGGGCTGGCTAGAAAAGGTTATCCTCGCTCCCGCTGGAGGTAGATTGGGGTTGAAAAGAAAAAAAGGGGTACATGGCCCCCGCTAGGCGAAGGGCCAATGTAGAAAATGGGGGCGTTCCACCTACTTCTTCATCCTCAGCGTTTCGGCGGTTTCCACGATATCGATAGGCTTCTGCCACGCCAGTTGCAGGCGCATGCGGAGCTTACCGTTCTCGAAGAAGATGTTGATCGAACCAACCTGGGACTTATAGGTGTTGTAGCGCTTTCCTTCTCGGGTGAGCTCTCGAGACTCGGCCTTGAGGAAGCCGGCCTTCTCCAACTCATTGATCTTCCTGTAGCACGACGCGAGCGGGATCCCGAACATGTAAGAGAGTTCCCGGGCGCTGCGCGCTTGGAAGGTCGTCGCCGAGAGAATCCTGATGTTGTACTCGTCCATCAGGATCTTCGGTAGGTTTAGGCTTTTCTCCATATATTCCCCCCCCTTGGGGAGCGGCTGCGGTTAGGTAACCCCGATTTAGCTAAGGTAGGATATATAACTGTCCCCGTTTGATTTTCAAGGCTGATAATCACCCGATGACAGTTGGGATTTTCTTTCTGGCAGATGCGGAATCGCGTTCTCAACAGAAAAAATCACCGATTGAAACTACCCCGAATTCAGTTATTAATCAATTCTTGGTTGGTAATTTGTCCACCGGGATGGAGCCACCGATGGGCAGGTCGATGTTCGAAGAGTCCAGTCCCTTGGTCCAGGATGCCTCGAAGTGCTGGGTCCGCCTCCATGACACGTCGAGGGCGATGCGGAGCTTGCCCCGCTCGAAGGTGAGGACCACCTTGATCAGCTGGGACTTGTACTTGCGCACACGTTTGCCGTTGGCCTTCAGGGGTTTCTCCACGCACTTGAGGAGCCCTGCCTCCTCCAGCTCGTTTATCTTGCGATAGCAGGAGACCAATGGGATGTCGAACATGTATGCGAGGTCCCGGGCGGACAGCGACTCGAAGGCCGTCGCTGAGAGGATCCTCATATTGACATCATCCATTATCAGCTTGGAGATGGTTTGGTAGTCCATCTAGTGCATCCCATCCTTGCCAGCCTTTGGCATGGCGTTATAGGGCGTACTTCATTTAAATAGTTTTTCGAGCCAGGGTACGACCGGTACGGCGGGCGCCGAGCTCACGGTTCATAGCGTCGGAGCAGCGGTCCGGGGTCCAAACCCATGAGCATGATGACCCTTCCCGCTACCAAATCGACCAGGTCCTCCACCGTCTGTGGCCCCGTGTAGAAGGAGGGAGAGGCCACCGCGACCACGGCCCCGGCCTCCGAAAGGGTGGTCAGGTTCCTAAGG
>CP070808.1:352935-357650 GCA_020343715.1 Thermoplasmata archaeon | reverse complement strand
CCCGCCATCACGATGGGCGCGGGGCAACCGTTGACCACATCGGTGAAGCCCTCGGTGTAGTAGGTCTTGACGATGTGGGCGCCCAGCTCTGCCGCGATGCGGCAGGCGAGGCCCAGGTACCGGGCGTCACGGGCCATCTCCCGGCCCACGGCGGTAACGGCCAGCACCGGCATGCCATACTCCTCTCCCATGTCGACCAGCCTTGCCAGGTTGGCAAGGGTCTGGTGCTCGTGCTTGGTGCCCACGAAGATCGAGATGGCCACCGCTGCCACGTTGAGCCGCAGCGCGTCATCGAAGGCGGTGGTGATGGTCTCGTTACTGAGGGTCTCGCCCACCATGCTCGTCCCGCCCGACACGCGGAGGACCACGGGGCCGTCCCACTCGGGTGGCACCGAGGTGCGCAGCACCCCTCGGGTGATCATGAGCGCATCGGCGTAGGGGAGCAGCGGGGTGATGGTCTTCCTGGGGTTCTCCAGCTTCGTGGTGGGTCCCTGGAAGTAGCCATGGTCAACGGCCAGCATCACGGTCCTACCCGTGTCCGGCTTGATTATCCTGTTCATGCGGTTTCTCATTCCCCAGTCCATGGAATGCTCCTCCTTAGGTATCGTCGGGCATGAGCCACGGCGTTAATAGACCTTTGGTTCCACGGGTGACTGGGGGCTGTTCAGTCGCCGTCGTCTTGAAGCTCATCCCATGGGAACAGGACGTCGACCCGGATCTCGGAGCTGGCCCACCTGCCCTGGTCGATCATCGTGGTCACGTGGACCCTTGTGTAGTTCGTGGCGGCCTCGGGGGGCAGGTCCTCGGGGTCCACGGTGTACGAGAATCGCAGGTCGCCCCCGGTCATCGTGTGGTCCTCCCTGTGGAGCTCGGTGGTCTCGTACCTGTCCTCGCTGTAGACCCAGACCTCCACGGTGACGGTGAAGGTGCCGAACGCCCTGACGACGTCGTACTCCAGCGTGGAGGTGGGGTACGCGATGTTGGGCCCCACGTCACCCAGGAGGCCCCACCCGTGCATCCAGAGGGGTCTCACGTCCCGCTGTCGTCCCAGGTCGCGGGTGTTGTGCACGTCCTCGGGCTGGACGCCCACGGTCACGACGGCGGTGTCATTGTTCCCGGACGCGCAGATCACGGTCAGCGACACGTTGTACCAACCGCCCATCTCGTAGGCGTGGCTGACCTCGGTGCCGTTCCCCGTGGTGCCATCGCCGAAGTCCCAGAAGTACGAATCGATGTGGCCCGTCGAGCCCTCGGAGGAGAAGAGCACGTCCTCATCGGTGCGGAACAGGGTCCCCGACGCCGAGGCCACGGCCTTGAGGCCGTCCTCCTCGTGGGTCTCGCCCCCGCCCATCGCCACGGATATGATCGCCACTAGGAGAAGGACGACGACCAGGAAGATGAAGGCCCGGCTCCTTACGATGCGATTGACGGACTCTCGAGGGCTCTCCATATACCCGACCCCGGGGGTCTTCACTATTCGCTGGGGTGATATAATTGCCTTTCTGAATTGACGGCTCTGGGGGGTCGCTCTACCTTATGTGGTCCCCTCGTCGTCAAGTTCAGTATCCACCTCGTCATCCTCGCTATCGTTGGGGGATTCGGAGGCCTCATCAGGTACCTCACCATCGACGGCATCTTCCTCCTGGAGCTGCGCCCTCTTGACGACGAACAGGATGAGCAGGCCGATGATGACGGCGGCGGCCGCCGCCGCCAGGGCGATGGTCGTTCCCGACCCGGACAGCATGCCCTCCTCCTCGGTGACTGTGACGTAGAGCATCGCCTCCTTCTTGGCACCGTCGTCGTCCCTGATGGTCATGGTCACCGTGTAATCCCCGGGATCGTCGTATCGGTGGACCACCGTGACACCCGTGTCCAGGGTCCCGTCCCCGAAGGACCACGTTACCACAAGGTCCTCGATGTCGTTGGAGGTGTCGACGATGTCCAGGGCCGCAAAGTTGAAGATCTGGCCCACTTTGGCCTCCTGCCGATCGACCGAGGGAATCCCATCGGGGGCTTGGTTCCTCACGTTGACGGTGAAGAACAGCTCGGCTATCGCCCCATCGTCGTCGGTCACCGTCAGGAGGACGGTGAATGCCCCCTTCGAGTCGAACTGGAACTCCACCTGTGTACCGGTCTTGACCTCCGATCCCATGGACCACTCGATGGACAGGTCCTCCATATCACCCGGTGTGTCGCGGGTCCCCGTGGCGTCGAAGACGACCGTGGTCCCCTCCAGGACCGAGGTGGCGCTCTGGGTCCCCTCGGCGATCGGGGCCCTGTTCTCCACCTTTACTGGATGCTGGGCGATCACTACTACGCCGTCGTCGTCCCGCACCTGGATCTCGACCACGTAGGTACCCGCCTTGGAAAAACTGTGGGACACCTCGGTGGTGGCCGACCATGCGATCTCGGTACCGTCACCCAGATCCCATTGGACCTGCAGCCCGGGCACGTCGGATATCGTGTCGGACACGTGGGCCGTCAGGTCCACCTCCTCGTCCTCGTCCACCGCGGAGGTCGGTCCCGTCAGCGATGCCGTTGGAGGTGGGTTGACCACATCGACAGTGCCCGATTCGCTGGAGGCGGCACCATCGTCGTCGATGACGTACAGCGTCACCGTGAAGGTGCCCGAGTTCTCGTAGGCGTGATATGTCCTCTGGATCGGACGGTAGCGCCAGTCGTTCCCCTCCCCGTCGCCGAAGTCGAATCGCCACTTGAGGGTTTCCAGGTCCGACTGGGTGTCCACCGCCTCACCGTAGACCGAGAACTCCTCGTCCTCGTCCAGCTCGAGGACCTCCAGCTCCAGCAGGCAGGTGGGTTCGACGTTGAGGACCGTGATGTTGAACAGTACGCTCCCGACGGCGCCGTCACCATCCCGGGCCTCGACCTGAACCGTCCACACGCCCGCGTCCCTGTACACGTATGTCCTCCGGGCGTCCTGCATCCACCCTGTTGCGTTGCCGTCACCGTAGCGGATGCGGTACCGGATGCCCAGCATGTCCGACTCGGCATCGGTGGCCGTGGTGTGGATGAGGACCTGCTGGTCCTCGTTGACGGTCTGGTCGCCCGGGTGGGAAACGATGGGGGCCCTGTTGACCACTGTAATCATCGCCGAATCCGAGTGCACGGAACCGTCGTCGTCCCTGACCACCAGGGATACCAGGTGGGTTCCGGATTCTGGCCAGCTCACGTTGGTAGTGGAGTCGTTCGACCAGCCCCTGTCCACCCCGTCGACCTCCCATCGGTACTGAAGGGCGTCCAAGTCCGAGGGTGAGTCGTAGGACCCGGAACCGTTGAGCACCAGCACCTCCTCCTCGCCTATCGTGACGTCGTCTCCTGCCACGGCCGTGGGCACCACGTTCCTCACGTCCACGGTGACGGGGTCCGCTATGACGACGAAGTTGACGGCAGCAACGGTCCTGGCGACGGCGAGGCTGGGACGATATATCCCCCGCTGGGTCCAGGTGGTGTTGATGCTCGGTCCCGTGGTCCGGGTCTCGTAGACCCCGTTCCCGTCTATGTCCCAGTAGTAGCCCGAGTAGGTGCCGGTGGTCGCCGCCGAGGCGGTCGTGGATATGGTCACGTTCTCGTCCTCCCACGGAGCCGCATCGGAGACGTCAATGGCGACACCCGTGCCTGGGTTGACCTCCTTGACCATCAGCGTGGTGTTGACGGGCACGTCAATGTACGTGAGCACATTGCCCGACGGGAAGCTCACGATGACGGTGTCCGCCTTCTCGGCCTTGCCCATGCCGAACTCCACCGGCAGGTCGTTCATCTGGGCGTGGGAGCCGGTACCGCCCTCGAAGTCCCTGGTCATAGTCGTGTTGCCCGCGACGACGGTCACCCTGGTCCCAAGGCCCATGACATTGGACATCGTGCCCTCCACCTGGACCTTGAGCCATCCGTTGGAGTTACCGGAATTCTCGAACAGGTGGATCCTCGAGGGGCCGTAGGACGGGTTCTTGCCGCCCGTCACCAGGTCCAGGTCGCCGTCGTTGTCGTAGTCCGCCCATGCTGCTCCGTATGTGTTCCACACCCTCAATCCCAGGGAGGGTCCCACGTCCTCGAAGGTGCCGTCCCCCCGGTTGATGTACAGGTACGAGTAGGCATAGTCCAGGTCGTAGACCTGTGGCATGAACACGTCCAGGTCGCCGTCATTGTCGAAGTCGGCCCAGGCTATGCCGTCGTACAGCTCGTCCCCGATGAAGGTGCCCATCCCGCCCACGGGCTTGGTGGGGATAGTCGTCTCGGGGCGGACGTCGGTGAAGTCCCAGGATGGGGGCCCGTTGTTGCGATAGAACTTGCTGTCGTCGCAGATGTAGCCTCGAATGTCGCCCCCGCCCACGTACTTGTGGACCAGGTTGGCCTCCCATATGTCCATGTAGCCGTCGTTGTTCCAGTCGGCCCAGGACGAGCCGATGGTGTGGCCATAGTAGGGGCCGTAACCCTGGTAGTAGAGGTCGTCCCCCGTAACGCCCTTCTGGGGAGCCACGTTGGTGAAGTGGCCCGTCCCGTCGTTCTGCCAGAGGAAGTTGGGGCGGATCCTGTAGTTGGAGACGTGGATGTCTGCGTCCCCGTCGTTGTCGAAGTCGCAGAAGGCCACACCGCGGCCCGGCTCCCTCCCGGCGGAGCGAATGCCCGAGGAGACCGACGCGTCGGTGAAGGTCCCGTCCCCCTCGTTGTGCCACAGGGTGTCGGGGTAACCCCCGTAT
>CP070808.1:348101-352835 GCA_020343715.1 Thermoplasmata archaeon | reverse complement strand
GGTCGTGGCCCCTGAGGGCCGAGCCCACGTCCCGGGCTGCGGACCGGAGGTGGGTCAGGTCGTACGTTCCGTCGGGCGCCGATGGCGTACCGACGCAAAGGAATGTCACGTCCGAGGACCGCACGGCAGTGACGGTGTCCGTGGTGGCCTCCAGGTTCCCGTCCCCCACGTGTCTACGCAGGGCCTCGGGGACACCTGGCTCGAAGAACGGGGCCTCACCCCTGGAGACGGTTTCCACCCTTTCGGGGATGACGTCGACGCACGTGACATGATGACCGTGGTGGGCGAAGGCCAGGGCCGTGACCAGACCGACATAGCCCGTCCCGATGACGGTGATGCGTCTGGGTTCGATGTTGACTGTCGAGGTCTCGGAGGTGGTCTCGAGGGGCAATCCGAGGCCCCCTGGCTCACTCCTCCTCCTTGTCCTCGGGCTCCTCGGCCTCAGGCTCCTCGCCCTCGGCCTCGTCCACCATGTCCAGCCTCGAAGCGTCCTCGAAGTCGGAGAGCCGCTTGGGCTGCTCAGTGCTCAGGTAGACGGGGCCCTTGCTCTCAACGACGTCAGGAGCTGCGAACTCCTTCTCCGGCTGAGGAGCATCCTCCAAGGTCGGGGCCTCGGGTGGTTCCTCCACCTCGGGCTCGGGGGCCGGCTCCTCCATGGGGGCAGCATCGGCGCTGGGCACTGGCGGTGCCCCCTCGGGCTTGGCACCCGGCGGCGGTCCGCCCGGTCTCGCACCCGGCGGTGGTCCGCCCGGCCTCGCACCCGGCGGTGGTCCACCCGGCCTCGCACCCGGCGGTGGTCCACCCGGCCTCGCGGCCGGCGGCGGTCCACCCGGCCTCGCGGCCGGCGGCGGTCCACCAGGTCTCGCGGCCGGCGGCGGTCCACCCGGTGCGGCCATCGGTCCCGCACCCGGCGGGGGTGCGCGTACCTGCTGCTTGGCCCTGTCGGAGGCCTGCACGGTGGTGGCCTCGGGGTTGTCCAGGAACGATGCCAGGGAACGGGTGGCCTGGTCCTTCTGGACCTTGGTCTGCTGGATGGCCTGGACCTGCTGGCGCCTGGTGTTCTGAATCTCAATGACCCTCAGGCCGACGAAAACGCCCACCAGGGCGATGACGACCCCGCCTATCACCCACCAGAGGAAGCTGGGGATGTCGACGTACCACTTGCCGTGGTCAACGTCGGTCACGGAGACATCCACGGTGGCCATTCCGCCCAGGTTGCCAAATCCGCCACCGGTCTTGTAACCGTTGTCGATGACGATGTAGATGTCCGAGTCCTCCTCTGCCTTCCAGGAGAGCTTGTGGTCGTACTCGGGATCCTCCTTGGACAGGTCGCCGTTCCAGGTCCCGCCCACGCCGACCTCGTAATCGAGGAACGCGTCCTCGTCGTCGAAGATGAGCACTCCGACGGGTGGTGAGTTGCTACCGACGACCACCTTGACCTCCACATCGTGGTTGTCGCGGATGGCCAGCTTGTAGGCGATGTAACCGTCCTCTCGGATCTCCTTGCCCTTTTGCGAGATCTTGCCGTCCTTTACGGTGTAGAGGGAGGCCATCTCACCGGGCTTCTCGGTGACGGACACCAGGATGCTGTGCTCGGCCACCGCGTTCTCGGGGTCGGTGACACGGATCTTGACCTCGTAGACACGGGTGGCCATGAAGGTGTGCGCTACCGGCGGCGGGTCGTCGGAGGATGTACCGTCGCCGAACTCCCAGTGCCACCTGAGCAGGTGGGCCTGGGCGTTGTCGTCCACGGCATCGGCATAGAACATGTGCTCCACCTCACGGAAGACGGTCTCGCTCTCGTTGGCGAAGATCTCCGGGGGCTGGTTCTCCCTGATGGTGGCGAAGAGGGTGGACTTGGCGGTGCTCACTCCGTCGTCAACGGTGAGGGTGACCAGGAACTTGCCGGGCTTGTGGAAGGTCCACTCGGTGAACCGGTCGAAGCTCTGGCCATCGTTGTCCTTGATACCGTCCAGGTTGCTGTCCCAGTCGCTATCGAAGTCCCATGAGAAGGTGTAGGTCCGCTCGGGGTTCGGCGGGTCAGGTTTGATTATCTGTGCATCGTTGAACTGCACCGGTACGTTGACCCTACCCGTCTTGTCCTGGCCCGCGAATATCTCGAGCTCATCGGCGGCGGCGGCTTCGGAAGCCACGACAATTGCGAGGCCGACGACAAGAATTAGTAGGCAGATTAAGTGCCGCGTTCGTATCATAGTATCCCCCGAATCGATTGAATACTGGCTCTGGGCCGGACCTTTTGAACCACATGATTCGATTTATACCTTTCGGATTGGTTGAAAGCGGGGCCCACAAAGGATATGTCCTAGCCAGTCCCTTGACTGGCGCGGAGGGGAGTCGCGTCCGTCGCGGTGACTTCGAAGAGCAGAGGAGGGACCTTGTCGGTCACCTGGAGCGTGCCGGCTACGTGAGGTCCGAGGCCGTGGCCACCGCGATGCTCACCGTCAAGCGGGAGGAGTTCGTGCCAGACGAGGTAAGGAGGGCCGCCTACGCAGACCATCCCCTGGACATCGGGCATGGCCAGACCATCTCAGCGCCCCACATGGTGGCCATCATGGTGGAGGCCATGAGGGCCAAGGAGGGCCATACGGTTCTGGAGATCGGAGGTGGGAGCGGATACCACGCCGCGGTCATGGCCCAGGTCGTGGGGCCTCAGGGCCACGTTTACGCCGTGGAGAGGCTGGAGCCCCTGGCGGAGAGGGCCAGGGCGAACCTGGAGGTCGCCGGTCTTGCGGACCGGGTGACGGTGGTCGTCGGTGATGGTTCCTGCGGATGGCCGGAGCTGGCTCCCTTCGACCGTATTTCGGTGGCCTGCGCGGCACCCGACGTCCCCGAGCCCATGCTCATGCAGCTTTCCGACGGGGGGATGCTCCTCATCCCGGTGGGGGGACGCCACGTGCAGGAGCTGACCCGGATCACGAGGGTGGGGACCAAGTTCCGCAAGGAGGGGCTGGGGGGCTGCGTCTTCGTCCCCCTGGTGGGCAAGTGCGGTTACTGAGCAGGGCCAGGGCTGAAGCTGGGGTCTGCAGGTATAAAAAAAATTGAGGGGGGTGGGGGATGTTCCCCCTACCCGCCTAGTAGTCCATGTCGCCCATGCCGCCCATGTCGCCGCCAGGCATGCCACCGGGCATGCCGCCGCCGGCCTTGGCGGCGATGACGTCGTCGATGCGCAGCACCATCACCGCCGCCTCGGTGGCGGACTGGATGGCCTGGGTGCCCACGCGGAGGGGCTCTATGACCTCGGCGTCGACCATGTTGACGACCTTGCCGGTGTGCACGTTCAGGCCGGCGTACTTCTGGCCCTTCTTGTGCGCCTGGCGCAGGTCGAGGATGGCGTTGATCGAGTCGAGGCCGGCGTTCTCGGCCAGCGTCTTGGGGACGATCTCCACAGCGTCGGCGAAGGCGTCGATGGCCATCTGCTCGCGGCCGCCCACGGTCGCCGCGTAGTCGCGCAGCTTGAGGGCGATCTCGATGGCAGAGGCACCGCCGCCGGCGGCGATGCGACCGTCCTCGATGGCGACGGCCACCACGGACAGGGAGTCGTGGAGGGACCGGTCCATCTCGTCGACGATGTGCTCGGTGCCGCCCCGGAGCATGATGGACACGGCCGCGGCCTTCTTGCACCCGGAGACGAAGGTCATCTTGTCGTCACCGATGGTCCTGAGGTCCACCTCGCCGGCGCTCCCCAGGGACGACTTCTTCAGGTCGTCCAGGTCGGTGATGATGTCGGCACCGGTGGCCTTGGACAACTTCTCCATGTCCGACTTCTTGACGCGACGCACGGTGTAGATGCCAGCCTTGGCCAGGTAGTGCTGGGCCAGGTCGTCCACGCCCTTCTGGCAGAAGGCAACGTTGGCGCCGGTGGACACGATCTTGTCCACCATCTCCTTGAGGGTGGCCTCCTCCTGGTCCAAGAACGCCTGGAGCTGGGCGGGGTCGCGGATCTGGATCTTCGCGTCCACCTCGGTCTTCTTGATCTCCAAGGACGAGTCCAGGAGGGCGATCTTGGGGTCGGGGATGTGGTGGGGCATGCCCGTGTGCACGGGCTCCTTGTCCAGTATGACGCCCTCGATGAGCTCGGTGTCGTTGATGGAGCCGCCCTGCTTCTTGACGATCTGGATGTTGTCCACGTCGACTACGAAGCGGGTGCCCCTCTTCTCGGCCACGGCCTTGACGGCCTGGACCGATATGTCCGACAGCATTTCGCCCGCCTGGTCAGCGATCTTCGACCGCAGGGCCGTCGATGCGATGCGCTTCAGCTTCTTGGTGTCCCGGGTGGAGATCTTGAGCGAGTTGGCCTCAAGGACGTCCAGGGACTTGTCGGCCGCCATCCGGTAGCCCGCCGCGATAACGGTGGGGTGCACGTTGGCGTCCAGGAGCTCCTCTGCCTTCTTCAGCAGCTCGCCCGCCAGCACGACGGAGGTGGTGGTCCCGTCGCCGCACTCGGCGTCCTGGGTCTTTGCCACCTCCACCAGCATCTTTGCGGCGGGGTGCTCCACGTCGATCTCCTTGAGGATGGTCACACCGTCGTTGGTGATGACCACGTCGCCCATGGAGTCCACGAGCATCTTGTCCATGCCACGGGGACCCAGGGTGCTGCGGATGGCGTCGGCGATGGCCTTGGCCGCCGCGATGTTGTTCTTGTGGGCGCCCTTGCCCTTCTCACGGCTGGTGCCCTCCTTGAGGATGAGTATCGGGGTCTGTCCTCCCATCATT
>CP070808.1:343200-348001 GCA_020343715.1 Thermoplasmata archaeon | reverse complement strand
AGGCCCTGACTATCGGGTCGCCCCTTCCCGCCAGCTTCTCCAGCCTCTTCTCGTCGTCGGCGAACCTGGACACGCCCTCCATCTTCTTGCGCACCTTGGCGAAAGGGTCCTTGGGACAGGGGGGGAGGACGGTGGGAAGCGCCCTGCCGGGGTCCTTGGCGAGCTGCTCGGCCCGGTGGATCAGCTCCCGCTCCATCGTCTTGGCGGGGGTGCGCACGGAGGACTTCCGTCCCTTCCTTCGGGCCATCGCCCGCAAGATGCATCCGCGCTAGATAAGCCTTGTCGGACGGGCGGGGGCCGGTGCCGGGTACGACTGGCAAAACCGAACCCAAAACGTGATATACGCCGGTGGTGCTCGAAGCCGACGGTGGTAGTATGTCCCATCATCCATCAAAGTCCCGTTCGTCTTTAGTGTGCGTGGTCCTCCTCACATCTACCCTCATGCTCATGTCCACGTTCCCGTCGGCGGCAGGTGCCCCTGTGGTCATCGACAGTTTCGTCGGCGACATCACCGAGGCGGAACTGACGTTCCGGGAGGACCCGGTCAACGGCAGCCTATCGGTGGAGATCCCTAGAGGTGCAACCGTTGTCGATGCCTCCTTGGACCTGCTGGGCATCCCTGGCTACCAGGCAACGGAGACCCAGCTGGACTTCGTCAACGGCGTAGTGGGCAAGACGGTGTGGGCCTACCACAAGGGTGACGCGGGCATATACCCGCCCAAGGTGGACCCCTACAGGTCCGGCTGGACCCACGCCAACAAGAAGGAGATAATGAGCCTCCCGGCCAACGATGGGAACTATTGGCAGACCTCCACCACCGTACAGGGCATGCCGCCCCCAGCGCCGCCGACGGAGTGGCCGATCCAACTGTTCCACTTCAACCCGGGCGTGGCGGCCATCGACAACATCCTGGTCTCATGGACGGGCCACGGGTGGTGTCAGCTGAACAGGACCACCCCGAACCACGTAGAGATGTGGCTGTACAACCACACCGGGTCAAAGTGGGAGAAGGTGAGGACATCCACCACGGCCAACGCCAAGGACGTGGTCATCAACTACACCGCCGACACCCCCACGCCCTACCTGTCCACCAACGGCTCCATAGACGTGGCCATGGTGGGGTCGGTGTCGATGACCATGGGCAACATGATCGCCAACGGCGAGCTGCACTCCGATTACATCGAGGTGAAGGTCACGTCGGACACCACCCAGGTCCATCCCTTCGACATCACCCTGGAGCTGGGCGGTGAGAACGTGACAACCCTCGAGGGCTACCTGACGGACGAGGTCACCATCGGAGCACCCGAGGGTCTCGTCAGGTCGCTCCAGGACATCATCGACGGCCAGACCGTGATGCCCGGGAACCTGACCATACCCCTGAACATATCCCTCCCAACTCCCCTGAACGCCACCATCCAGGTCAACGACCTGCGCATCGAGTACGAGCCCGTGGTCAACCTGGCCCCCCACTGGGAGGGGCCCGCGTCGGTGGACCTGGTCGAGGACTCGCCCTGGACGGTCGTCATGGACCTGGACACCGCGTTCACCGACGACCACAACCAGGGAGAGTTGTCCTACCAGGTGATGACAGTCTCGGACCCGGTGAACCTCTCCGTACAGCTGGGCGAGGGTCCCGGTGGCAACACGACGCTGGAAGGCCAGGGGGCCAACGACTTCTTCGGTCAGGTCCAGTTGATGGTCCGGGCGACTGACCTCTTCGACGCCTTCGTGGACTCGGAGTTGGTGACGGTCAACGTCCTCCAACGGGCCGACTCGCCCATCCTCGACGTGCCCGCACCCATGACAGTGGACGAGGGAGAGGCAATCTCATACACCTTCACGCTGACCGACGTGGACCTCCCTGACGACTCCCACACGTTCTCGGACGCCACAGACCTCTTCGACGTGGACGAGGACACCGGTTACTTCACCTGGACTCCGGGGACCACCGACGTGGGCAGCCATAACATCAGGGTCACCGTTACCGACAGGTTCGGCCTTACGGACACCATCCAGTTCACCATCACCGTCCTTGATGTCAACCAGGCCCCCTCGATCACCTCCGCCCTGACGGTGGACGCGGTCCAAGGGGAGCAGGTGGTGTACACCATCAGGGCAGAAGACCCCGACGTGCCCTTCGGGGACTCGCTGACGTTCTCGGCTTTCGCCGACGGGCTGGAGGTGAACGTCAACGACCGTACGGGCTACCTGACCTTCACGCCCGGCAACGACCAGGTGCCGAATTTCGAGATAACGCTACGGGTGGAGGACAGGGCCTTCGCCAGGGACGAGGCCACGCTGGTCGTGACTGTGGAGAACAGGAACGACGCCCCAACCCTCCAGCCCCTTGGACCCCTTCAGTTCAACCAGGGCGACATGGTGTCCATCAGGCTGACCTTCGACGACCCCGACCTGGACCTGGACCTCCAGGAGCCCGAGGTCCTGTCGATAGAGACCCAGGGTACGATTGAGATGGCAGCGGACCAGAACGGCCTCATCGAGTTCGTCCCCGATCAGTCCATGGTGGGCGACCACACGGTCAGCTACACCGTGAGCGACCGGGAGGGCGCCAAGGTCACCATAGTCGTGGAGTGGACGATCCTGGACATCAACGATCCTCCCGTGATAACCACCGAGCTGGGCTCCCCTGTGGAGGCGACGGAGGACGAGCCCTTCGTGTTGGATTTGGACGCCGAGGATCCCGAGAAGGACACCATCGAGTGGTCCGATGACACAGACATGTTCGACATCGACATGTCCACCGGGCGGATATCCTTCACACCCACCCAGGCAGATGTGGGTACCCACACCATCCTGGTGACGGTGAGCGACGGGGACCTGTTCAGGACCACCTCCTTCACACTCTACGTGGCGAACGTGAACGACGACCCGGTCATCACCGGGGTCACGCCCGCGACGGGAACGAGGACGAAACAGGGCAAGGTCGCCTTCACCGCCGCCGCCACCGACGAAGACGGGGACGACCTGACCTTCACGTGGATGGAGGGCGACGAGGTGCTCACCACCGGCATGGCCCCGCCCCCGGTGAAGCTGGGGACCGGCAAGCACACGATCACCCTGGTGGTGGACGACGGAACGACCCAGGTCACCCAGGACATCGTGGTGACGGTGGAGGGCTCAGACGAGTCCCCTGGATTCGGTATCGCGTTGCTCATCGCGGTGGTCCTCGTGGCCCTCGTCGTCACCTCGAAGGGTAGGACCAGACCCTAATCGGGCACCTTGTATGACCGAACAGATAAGGTTTAAGTACCCAGTGCCTCATAGATGACCAAGTGCCCTGGTCCAGGGCTCCACCGGAGGACAGGGAACGTGTTGAAGGAGGGTCGCAAGCCGCTAGTCGGCTCCATCGGGTCACGCCTAGCGACCGTGCTCTTGCTGTCACTGCTCGCGACGGCGGCCCTGCTCCTCGCAGGGTCGGTGGCGGCCGACGACGTGACCTGGGGCGACACCGTCATCGACACGATGGAGACCCTCTCGGGCACCAACGTGACCCTGGATGGCAACCTGACGGTGGCCACCGGTGGGTACCTGTACATGGCCGACGGCGACCTGATGGTCAACGCCACCGCAGCGGGCCAGTTCACGATCCTCGTGGAGGAGGGAGGAGCCCTGGTCCTCTCGGACGTGGACATATCCTCCGCCGGCGGCACCTACGGCATCCAGGTCCACGGGCACATGGACATGGTCCGGGGGAACGTGACGGACCTGGAGGAGGAGCACCAGAACAAGATAGTCGCCAGGGGCTTCGTGGTGTTCGACGAGGGCACCCTGAACCTGACCGACACCCACGTGGTGAACACAGCGGGCTACGCCCTGGTGGTCAACGACACGGGGACGGTGGTGATGGTTGGCGGCAGCCTCTACGGGGCGTCCATCGCCCTGCGCATCAACGACGGCGGCATGGTGGGGCTCTCGGGCACCGACGTGTCGGCGGACACCGGGACGGAGTTGGTGATGCTCTCGGCCGCTGGCCTCGTTATCGCCGAGAACTGTACCTTCAGCACCGACGACGTCTACAGCCCGTCCGTACAGAGCGTGGCCTTCCACCTGCTGGGCGACAGCAACGAGGCGGTGGTTATAGACTGCGTAATCACCACCCCCGAGCTGGCCATCCTTAACGGGGGCTACCTGGAGGTGCTGACCTCCATCTACGACCCGGACAGGAGCCGGGGTGCCATCCCCGACCTGAGCGCCAGGGACGCCACGGTGGTCCTGGAGGAGATCACCTTGGCCGAGCTGAACGTATTCAACTCCTCGTTGGAGCTCATCAGCTCCACCTATTCCCAGGGCTCCGTAACCAATGGCTCCGTCGTGTACAGCTACGGGCCGGTGCCACCCCGGTCCACCTTCGCCGAGGACACAGTCCACATCCACCACTACTGGATCGACTTCCTCCTCCTGAACAGGACTGGGGACCCGGACAAGAACCTGGTCCTCAGGATATACAACAGCGAGGGCGGACAGGTCCATCCCCAGGAGGTGACGGAGGAGGACGGTCAGGTCGACCACGTGCCCATACGGTCGTGGACCATCGACAACGGACTGTTCGAGTACGAGCCCTCCCATCGCATCGAGTTCGGGGGGACCTCGTACCAGATATCGAACCTGCAGGTGTACGACAACGACACCGTAGTCCTTTGGGACATGGTGGGCTCATACGACCTGGTGCTGAACACCGACTCGGTGGTCCTGTCCACACCCGCGCCCGAGGAGAACAGGACCTTCGACATCATCGTGGACGGCGAGGTGCTGGTCCCCAACACCTGGTCCGCCGGTAGCG
>CP070808.1:338277-343100 GCA_020343715.1 Thermoplasmata archaeon | reverse complement strand
CCGGAACCCGAGCCCGAACCGGAACAGATCGTCGAGCCTGAACCCACCCCTGTGGCATGGTCCAAGCCGTTGGACCTGCCCAAGGAGGAGCCCAAGCCCGCACCGAGGATCGAGCCCGAACCGGAACCGAAGCCCGAACCCGTTCCCGAACCCGAGCCCAAGGACGAGCCCGAGACGAAGGTGGTCATCGAACCCGAGCCCGCACCCGTAGCTTGGTCGAAGCCTCTGGACCTTCCGAAGGAGGAGGCTGCCCCACCAGATCCAAGACCGAGGCTCGCTCCCGTCCCGGCCCCGGTGGCCAAGCCCAAGCAGGCACCGGTGCCCAAGCCCGTCAACGGACCTCGACCGGTCAATGGGTCACGTCCCAAGCCAGCCCCGGTCCCTAAGCCAGTGCCTTCCCCCCAACCCGAGATCAAGCGCAAGTTCTTCACAAACGAGGACGGCACCAAACCCAAGATCGAGTCAAACGGTCCCGTCAAGCGGGATGAGAGGCCCACCTACCAGATAGAGGTCCCCAAGGACAAGCCAGACCCCACGCCGAAGCCCAAGTTCAGCAAGGAGCTGGAGGACCTATTGAGCGACCTCGAGGACCTGGACACCAACGGGGACGACTGAGGACGCCTGAACCGTTCGTGAGAAGGCCTTAATAGTGCGCCCAACAAAGGATGGGGCGAAGGAGCACCATGCCTCCCGAGGAAGAGGATGCACCGGAAGACGCCGACGAATGGGCCGCGGAGAGGGAGGAGCGGGCCCCAGAGTTCATGGAGCCCGTCGTCGAGGTGGACGACGGGGAGGAGGACGGGGTGGACACCGGCAAGGCCCGCAAAGAGCGGGACGCCGCCGCCTCCACCTTATACCGGGAGCGCCGGACCGTCGAGGAGGTGGTCGAGGAGGAGGAGAAACCCGCTCCCAAGAGGCTCACCAGGGCCGAGAAGAGGGCCCAGCGTGAGCAGAGGCGTCTCGACCGCGAGGTGGAGCGCATGGAGCGGTCCAACGGCTCGACCCTCAGGTCGTCCCTGGCGTACAAGACCTTCTATGACATGGTCTGCAACCGGGTGGGAGTCATCATCGCGGGCTTCGGAGTGGCGATGATTCTGTTCACCGTCTCGTACGACTGGCTCCAGGGAAGCCAGCTCAGCCTTGGCCCCAGGCACCTCTTCGCCCTGGTCATCTCCATCGTCGTCTACGGCATCGGCATGGCCTTGGAGGGACTCCGCATCCTCTCCCCCGAGTGCGAGGGGTTGGAGGCGAGGGCGCTCCGTGCCCAGGCTGCCGGCGAGGGGGCGAACGGCCCAATGAAGGCGGCACCGGAGCCGAAGCCCATCCCCATGATACCCGACGAGGCGCTGGAGAAGCTCAATGGGAACGATGGGGACTAGTCGACCTATTCGGCCCTTCTGGTTATCAGGACCGCGATGAGGAGCACGACTGCCATCAGCGCGACCACGAACAGTGGGAGCGTCCAGTCAGGGGGCATGGGGTCGTCCACGTTCCTCCATACCGTGTACTTGTCCTCGGCATTCGTCGAATCGAAGCCATCATGGACCTCAACACGGACCCTCATCTCACCCTCCTCTTGGGCCGTGATGGTGAACTCGGCCTCCTCGGTATTGTACCTCCTTCCGTCGACGTACCACGTGTACGTGAGGGTGTCGTTGTCCTGATCGATGGCCTCTACCAAGAAGGTCACCGAATCGCCCACCCTGTAGGGGCCCTGACTATCGGGATGGAATCCGAGAATCTCGGGGGGCGAGTTGAACTCCCTCACGTGGACCTTCCATGACAGGCTCACATTGTAAAACTCGTCCGCGACGTACAGGGTCACCTCCACATCGGCCGTCCCGTCCCCCAGCCACGGGACCCAGTAGGGTGCACCGTCGTACCATTTGAAATTGATCCCATCCCACGTGAGCGGGAAGGACCTGCCGTGGCCCTCGCCGAGCAGGTAGACAATATACTCCGTCGGAGGCTCGTCCGGGTCGGTGAGGGTGAAGTCGACGAAGTACTCACCCCTGCCCCGGACCATCGTGTAACCCTCCACGTCGGTCGATAGCATGTGACTCTCGGGAACGTCACCTATCTCCAGGACGATGGTGAGCTTCTTCGTCACGTAACCACTGGGGTCATATGCGTCGACGAGGAACGTCACCTCCTCATGCTGGTACTCCAGAAGGCCCTCCAGGAAGATGGTCGACCCTACAGCGGTGAACTCGAGGTCGTACTCGCTACTGGCACGGTAGGTGAGGTCATCCCCGTCCACGTCGAAGAACGAGGAGGCCACGTCGATGGCGGCCACCAGTTGCCCCGAGACGGACATGCTGATGTCAGGCCCGATCAGGACAGGGGGGTCGTTGACGGGGAGGACCAGCACCGGCATGGCGATGGCCGCCTCAAGGCCCTCGGGGTCCCTTACCAGGACCGTGACGCTGGTAAGCCCGTTCCAGTCGGGCACCAGGACCCTGATGCGGAGCCGGTCCATCTCGTCCAGGTCCGCCACCAGCTCGTAACCGGTGCTCAGCTCCACCTCCAGCTCCGACATGGAGTTATCGGAGTCCCAGAACCAGAACAGGATGTCCCAAGGTCCCCCCGTGGAGTCCTCGTCCATTTCCAGGTCGACCGGGGGTGGCGGTGCAGCGGGGTTGCCCACCACAGGCCCATCGTTGACGGGCTCGACCCAGACGGACACGGTGAACCTTACCGACTTCCCGTGGTCATCGCAGGCCTCCAGCACAATCTCCTCGTTGAAGCCCGACACGTTCTCGGCGGGCTCCAACCGGAGCCACTCCAAGCCCGTCACCGTCGCGTTAAGGCGGACCTCGTCGTGCCCCGGCACCACCCGGATGGTCAGGGGCCCTCCCTCGGGGTCCTTGAATAGGTTCGGCAGGTAGATCCCGGTGTCGACCCTGTCCTCCAGGATGGGCCAGTAGGCGTAGACGTTGGCGTAGGCCTCGTCGATCTCGGGCGGATGGTTCAGAACCACGCGGAGCTGGTAAGCGATCTGCCTGTCTGGGATGGGGTCCAGCTCCGTAGACGGTCTCACCAGTACGAAATAGGTGCCGTTGCCACCAGATGGAACCTTTAAGAGGATGAGCTCGCTTTCGTCGTTCCAGTTATCAGATGACGCCACCTGGGCTCCATGGCGGTTGAGCACGTAGAGGTCCAGGTCCTCGTCGACGTCCATCGACAGCTCCAACGAGTTGCCCTCGAACAGGTATGCCCAATAGAAGTCGCTAAGGTCGTACTTGGTGTGGATTGTGCCATTGATCACGTCCCCGTCGTACAGCTCCTGGGCACCCTCCATCTCGTCGTTGCCGTCATCGGTATACTCGATGATGCCTACATCCAGCCTGTATTCGCTAATGTCCCTGTTGCTCCAGACCCTCAGGTAGTAGTTGTCATCTTGATGGATCTGGATGTCCAGGGTGGTGCCCTTGGACCCGGCAAGTAGGTAGTCCAACGAATAGAAGACCTCCTCCCTCAGGATACCGGTCGAATTGTAGAGTTCCCAGCTGACGGCCGCACCAGCGTACACCGCCATGGACATCGTGAGGAACAACTTGGTACTGGTCGACGGGGCCAGGTGGAACAGATAGAAGTCCGAGCAGTCGTCCGGGGGACCGATGGAACTGGTCACCGTGGAGGTCCCTCCGATCAAATAGGCATCCTCCGGTCGGTCATTGCCGTCACCCGTCTGGCTGGTGGGAACGACCGTTATGTTCACCTCCAGAATGGACACACCGAAGCCCTGGCCAGTGTGGAACCAATAGGGACCAGGGAGAGTGACGAGGAAATCGAGCTTCCTTGGGTTCTGGTTCGCCTGACCAGGGTTGTATTGGTAGGTCCAGATGGGGAAACGGCCCGGGTCCGAGGTCCACCACTCGATGTTGGAATCGAGCGTACGGATGACCACATCGATGGTCACCCGGTCGCCCAGGGAGAGGAACGGGATCCGTACGAAGTCCAGGTCTCCCCCTCCGTCCTTCCGGATCGTCAAGGGAGTGCCCAGCTCCCCCATGGACAGGTTGTACGCGTGGTCCCAGTCCCCGTACTGACTGGGGGCCTCGGGGTCGTCGAGGGCGCCCTCTGCACCCTCTCCGGTGATAATGAACATCATGACTGCAAGGCAGGCGATGAGCACAAGGGCTGGCATCGACCGTCGTATCCTGCCCTCAACACCTTGGGTCATCGACGAAACCCCTTGACCCGAATCGGCCGCTGTTGATATCTTGCCCCATGGTTTATAAGGCTGTTGTGGTAGGATGCCTAACTGTTGGGGCTGGCTAGCGCCATGGCACGTAATCGTCGATGTCGGTCTCCGGCAGGTCGGGGGCCCTCCTTCCATCGCCCAGGCCCTCCTCCTCCAGGTCCACCTGGCCCTTCCACCGCTTGAAGAAGGCCTGGGAGATGAGGCTGCGCATCTCCGCCAGCGCCCCCGCGGTGACAGCGGCGTCGGTGGAGGCGGCCCGCATCTCCAGTCGGCGCTCCTCGCCCCCCGTGACCGTGAGCCCCATGGATAGGGGCGCGCGGCCCGCGTAGGCCCTGCCCTCCACCCTCCATGAGGGGGGAGGGCCCTCGTCGCCGATCCCCTCCTGTAGCACCAGTCCCCGGGTGCCCAGCACGGTCCGGGCGGTCTTCATCACGTCCACCCCGCCTAGGCTGGCCGGGTAACGCCAGGACCGCATCGCCTCGTCCGCCCCGTCCAGGGCCTCCATGCTCGGCACGTCCATGGCCAGGTCGGGGAATAGCACGTCGAACTCCCTCCTCGGCACCTCCAGGTGTCGGGGGTTGTTGTTGTCGTCGTAGAAGGTCACAGTCCCCTCCAC
>CP070808.1:333309-338177 GCA_020343715.1 Thermoplasmata archaeon | reverse complement strand
GGTCGTCATAATCGGGGCGGGCGCCTCGGGCCTGCCCATCGCCTCCCAGATAAGGAAGGAGACCAAGGACATCGACATCACCGTCATCACCAAGGGCAGGCACGTGGCGTACAGCCCGTGCGCGCTGCCCTTCGTGCTCCACGGGGTGATCGACGACTTCGACAGTTGCATCATGAAGACCCCCGACGACTACGAGATGGTGGACATACGGATCCTCACCCAGACCACAGTGGAGAGCATCGACCTGGAGGCCCAGAGGCTGGAGTCCACCGCCGGCACCATCGACTACGACACCCTGGTCATCGCCACCGGCTCCTTCCCCTTCGTACCCCCCATACCGGGCGTGGACGCCAAGGGCGTGTGCGTCCTCAAGACCATGGAGGACGCCCAGCGCATCTCCGACCACATCGAGGAAGTCGAGGAGGCGGTCATAGTTGGCGCTGGGGCCATCGGATTGGAGGTTGGCTCCGCCCTCCTGTCCCGAGGCATCAAGCTCACGGTGGTGGAGCTGCTACCGTACGTGCTGCCCCTCATCCTCGATCCCGACATGGCCCAGCTGGTGAACAACCACCTGATAGACCTGGGTGCCCGGGTCATATGCGGGGCCGCCGTCACCGAGGTGCTGAAGGACGACGACGGCCGGGTCCGGGCCGTCAAGGTGGGCGACGAGGAGATCCCCTGCCAGATGGTGCTGATGTCCACGGGCGTACGGCCCGAGACGAGCCTGGCCAAGGAGGCGGGCGTCGAGCTGGGCCCGTCGGGTGGCATCGTCACCGACAGCTCTCTGCACGTGAAGTTGGGCCGGGACTACCTGCCAAACGTCTACGCGTCCGGGGACTGCGTAGAGGTCATCAAGGACTTCACGTACCAACGCACCATCAGCCCGTTGGGCACCTCGGCGTGGCGCCTCGCCCGGGTGGTGGCCGACAACATCATGGGCCGCAACTCCTACCTGGCGCCCTTCACGTCGCCCAACGTATGCGTGGTGGGCGACCTGAAGATAGGCTCGGTGGGCCTCACCACCCACGCCGCCAACACCTCGGGCATCGTCACCCAGTCCCGGGTGAACACCGGCCCATCGGCCGCGAGATACTACCCCGAGCGCCACATGATAACCTCGAAGATCCTCATCGACCACTCCCGGAGGATCGTGGGCGGTCAGATAATCTCCGATGGGAGCGGTGTCAAGTGCCGTATCGACACCCTGTCTGTGGCCATGGCGGCGAAGATGAAGGTGGACGACTTCGCCCACGTGGAGACGTGCTACGCGCCCCCCGTCTCGGCCCTGGTCGACCCCCTGACGCTCACGGCGCAGAGCTTCTTCGACGTGTGCTGAGCCGGGCCCTTAAAAGGCCGGGGAAGCTCCTTGAAAAAAATTCAAATACGATGACTAGGTTTCCCTTTCCCAACCGGTGTCTCCATGATCGAGCCCCTATGCAACATCACCATTTCCAAGGACAACGGCGACTTCATGGCCAAGGTTCAGACCGAGCTCGGCGGATTGCGCGAGTACGCGGGCGAGAGCTTCGAGGAGCTCCTCGAGCAGCTCTTCCTGGATCTACAAGAGGAGTTCGAGACCTTCTAGTCCGGTGAATGACGCTCCAAAAGCTATTTGAAGCGCCAACCCCTCTTCTCGAGTCGATAGATTCAGGGGAGTTTCACTATGGGAGAAGAGGAGGAATCTGGTTCTGAGTACGAGGATGTCGTGACCTCCTACTATGGCGAGGAGCCGGTGACGGCCATCATAACCCTCAAGGTGGACACCAAGGAGGTGGACAACATCGCCATGCAGGTCAGCGAGCACCCCTCGGTGGACGACGCCTTCCTGGTGACAGGTGACACCGACATAATCCTGAAGGCCACCTTCGGCAGGTACTCCGACCTAAAACAATTCGTGGTCAGCGCCGTCGGTAGCATACCCGGCGTTAAGGAGACGGCCACCTGGATGGTGGTGACCACCTACAAGGAGGCCGGGACCTCCAAGTTCACCTAGACATTGTCCGACGCGGCGGTGCGGAGGGGGCAGCCCTCACTTCTCCATGATCATCTTGTGTATGATCTGGTAGGTCTCCATGACGTCCCCCTTGTCGAACCTGAACACGTCCTTGTCCAGCGACCTGCCGGTCTCCTTGTCCCACAGCCTCATGGTATCGGGGGAGATCTCGTCGGCAAGAATGAGCCTGCCCTTGTACCTTCCCACCTCTATCTTGAAGTCCACCAGGATGAGGCCCAGCTCGTCGAAGTAAGGGACCAGGATCTCGTTGACCCTGAGACCCATCTCCCGCATCTCCCGCTGCTCCTGAAGGTTCGCCAACCCCAAGGCCAGCGCGATATCGGTGTTGACAAGCGGGTCATGGTACGCGTCGTTCTTCAGGTCCATGTTGACGATGGGATGGTCCAGCTTCAGACCCTCCTCGAACGGATACCTCCGCACCAGGGAGCCGGTGGCGTAGTTGCGGACGATGACCTCTAGCATCACGATGTCGACCTTCCGGCAGATCATCTCGGTCTCGGATACGAGCCGCACGAAGTGGTTCTCGATGCCGTACTCGGTCATTAGATTGAACATCTTGGCCGAGATCTCGCAGTTGACCCTGCCCTTGCCCGCCTCCGTCGCCTTCTTCTCTGCGTCGAAGGCCGTAAGGTCGTCGCGGAACTCCACGAGCACATGGTCCTCGTCCCACTCGTAGACCGTCTTGGCCTTCCCCGAATGGAGCTCTTCGCCCTTGGGAATCTTCATCCCTCCTGCCGGGCGTTACAACCTGTGGATACTTATGGCTTTCCACACCCGGAGGCGTCGCTCACTTGAGCTTGTAGCCGATCATGCGAAGGAAGTCGCGCCGCTTGGCCTTCGCCTCCTCGTCCTCCACTCCCAGCGGCCCGTAGCCGTCGATGACCCCCAGGATGCCCCCGCCCCGCTCGTTGCGCGCCACCACGACGCTCACCGGGTTCGCGGTGGCGCAGAAGATGTTGGCCACCTCGGGCACCGCCTGGATGCGGTTGAGGAAGTTGATGGGGAAGGCGTCCCGCATGAATATGATGAAGGTGTGGCCAGAGGCTATGCGCTCCATGTTCCGCACCGCCAGGTCCACCAGCTCCGGGTCCGTCCCCTCGGTCCTCAGCAATCGGTCCATGGAAGCCTCGGAGAAGGCCATGCCGTACTTGACCCCCGGCACCGTGCCCACCATCGCCTCGTGCACGTCCTCGGCGGTCTTGATGAAGTGGGACATTCCCAGTATGAGGTTCAGCTCCTCGGGGTTCTCTATCTCCACAAGTTCCAGGTCGACCATTGCCGTCACTCCCCTCCGTCCTTGATGTCGCTGTCGTAACTGGTCCCCGCGGTGCCCGCCGACCTGACCAGCTGGTCCCTCCGCCAGACCCTCAGGCAGTGACCGCAGCGGACCTCGTCCGAGGCCTTGAAGAGCAGGTCGGCATGGCCGCAGTCGGGACAGCGCAGGGTCGGGAAAGCGGGGCCCTCTCGTGACATGACGCCCGCATGGCACGGGCTGATAGAAAACCCTTTGCCCGCCACGGGCGAGCCGGGGGAGGATGGCTCTTCCTCACAGCTCCGGTGGCTCGGAAGGCCCCTCCTGCTCGAGGAAGATCTCCCGCATCTCGATGTCCACCTCGTCCGCGGATTCCGCCTCGGGCTCCTCGGGACCCGTCCCGCCGCCCTTGCCGAACAGGATCATGACCAGCAGCAGGGCAGACAGCACGATGACGATGATGATGAGGACCATGTTCACGGTGTTGGCGCTCTTCAGGTCGTCGTTGGTCTGCTCGATCTCGTCATGGGCCTGGTTCAGCGAGGCGTCCAGGGCCTCCACGTCGGCGATGATGGTCTCCAACTTGGCCAGGTCCAGGAGCGTCTGGTCTATCTGGTCCGTCTGCGCCATCGTCTCGGTCTCGAAGTCGGAGATGTCGTCGGACATGGTTGCCAGCTTGTCCGAGAGGGCCGAGTCCACGTCCGAGAGGTTCTCGGAAAGGGTGTCAAGGGCTTTGGCCAGATCCTCCAGCGTGTGCTCGTCGATGGACGTGAGCAGGTCCAACAGGTCCTGGATGTCCGCCTTGGTCTGGACACTCTCGTCGGTGAGGTTGCCCTCGACCATGGCCAGGTCCCTTAGGACGTTGTCCAGGTCCGCGGCCAGGTTGGTGTAGAACTCTCCGGTGCTCGCGTCCAGCTCGTCCAGCTGCTCGTGCAACGTGCGGTTGGTCTGGTACAGTTCGTCCGACAGGCCCATCATCACCGTGTCCAGCCAGGTCTCCAGGTCACCGATCCCCGTGGCCAGCTCCTCGGACAGGGACGAGTTGACCTCGGCCAGGTCAAGGGAGATCTGCATCAGCATCTGGTCGATGTCGTCCGCAAGGGATGAGTTGACCTCGTCCAGCCGGTCCAGCAGATTGCCCTCCAGCAGGTCCAGGGTGTTCCTCATGGACGTGTTGAGACCGTCCAGGTCGCCCACCACGTCGTCGAAGCGGTTGCCCAGCTCGGCCTCGAAGGAGTCCAGGTCAGCGTCCAGCTGCCCCACCGCCTGGCCCAGGTTGTAAAGGTCCGACTGGATGGAACTGAGGGCCGTCACCAGCTCGACGAAGTCGTCGGTGCCGTCACCATCGGCGTCCGGGTCTGCGTTGTCACCGATTCCATCGCCGTCGGAATCGCGGATCTCCGTGGGGTTCTTGGGGAAGGCGTCAACACCGTCGCTAACGCCGTCACCGTCATCGTCCCCGTCGGAGTTGTCTCCGATACCGTCGCCATCGGTGTCCAAGTGCTCGCCGCTGTTGAGGGGGAAGGCGTCGTTGATGTCCAGAACACCGTCGTTATCGTCGTCGGGGTCCAGCACGTCGCCCATGCCGTCGCCGTCGGAGTC
>CP070808.1:328212-333209 GCA_020343715.1 Thermoplasmata archaeon | reverse complement strand
CACCTGTACGAGCCCGGCAACGAGTACGAGGACGCGATACCCGACTACTACCGCCACCTGGACGGTATCGTGGGCGAGCTGATGGAGGGCCTGGACGACGACACCCTGGTCATGGCCGCCTCGGACCACGGCGCCAAGGGCATGAGGGGGGCCCTGTGCATCAACCAGTGGCTGGAGGAGGAGGGGCTGCTCAAGTTCAAGTCGAAGCCCGAGGGCATCGCCAAGTTCGACCAGTGCGAGGTGGACTGGGAGAACACCACCGCATGGGGCTGGGGCGGCTACTACGCCCGCATCTTCATCAACGTGGAGGGCCGGGAGCCCAACGGCATCGTGCCCCAGACGGACTACGAGCGGGTCCGGAACGACCTGATCTCCCGCGTCGAGGCCATCCCCGACATGGACGGCCGCGAGATGGACAACTTCGTGCTCAAGCCCGAGCAGGTATACAAGGTCACCAACGGGGACTACCCTGACCTGATGGTGTTCCTGGACGACCTCTACTGGAGGGCGGCGGGCACCGTGGGCCATCCCGACAAGTACCTCCGGGAGAACGACACCGGGCCCGACGATGCCGTCCACGACTGGAACGGCATCATGATATACAAGGACCCCCGGCGGCCGGCTGGCCGGCCCATGGCGGGGGCCAAGCTGATAGACGTGGCGCCCACCATCCTAAAGCTGATGGGTGCCTCCGTGCCGCCCGACCTGGACGGCAGGCCGATCAACGACATCATTGAACTTTCGAAGGTGAGCCAGTGAGCGACGACCGAGGAGTCACGGTTTGGATGACGGGGCTGCCAGGCTCCGGCAAGACCACCATCGCCCTGGAGCTGGAGAGCCGGCTACGGGACATGGGCAGGAACGTGGAGATCCTGGACGGGGACGAGGTGCGCAAGGGCCTGTCCTCGGACCTGGGCTTCTCCAAGGAGGACAGGCAGCAGCACGCCAAGAGGGTGACCTTCGTCGCGAAGGTGCTCTCCCGCAACGGCGTCATCGTCCTGGTGGGCCTCATCTCCCCCTTCCGCGCCTTTCGGGCCTTCGCCCGGGAGGAGATCGGGGAGTTCATGGAGGTATTCGTCGACACCTCGTTGGAGGAGTGCATCGAGCGGGACCCCAAGGGCCTGTACAAGATGGCGATGGACGGCAAGATCCATGACCTGACGGGCCTGCAGGACCCCTACGAGGCTCCCGAGGACCCCGAGCTGGTGATCCCCACCGAGGAGGTCACCGTGGAGGAGGCCGCCGACATGGTCATGGGCAAGCTCCGTGACGGCGGCTACCTGTGACCGTGGCCTTTAGGCCCGCCGTATCCAGCTTTGAGAGCTGGGGGGAAGCCTTTAAGAACGGTAAGTTGGAATCTCTGGGTCGACCAGGCTGGTCCTTGGAGGAACTTCTGGAATGGACCTGGAGGTCGCACGGTCCCTGGCTGACCTCGTCTCCGTGGACGCGATGGTCACGGAGGACGGCAGCATCCTCTATGCCAACCCCAGCCTGAGCAAGAGGGGCGAGGTCTCCCGCGGATGGTCCAAGACCGAGGGCCATCACGTGTGCGAGGTGTTCGACGACGAGCACCAGACCCAGGTCCGGGAGTGGTACGATGAGCTGCGCGCCCGGGAGGACCGGTTCGGCATCCTGGAGCTGAGGCCCGGCAAGGGCGGACCCCTGGACTCCGAGACGCTGACGGCCATCAGGCTGGAGGACGTGGAGCTCATCGTGATCCGGACCAGGAAGGACCTGCCATTGATGGACAGGTTCCGGGACCTGGAGACGTCGTCCCGCATCCTGCGCAACTACCTGGTAGACGGGAACGTCGGCATGATGATCATGCAGGACGAGGACGACCGGGAGGCCGTAATCCGTTACGTGAGCCCCGAGGCCGCCGTCATCCTGGACCGTGAGGCCTCGGCCCTGGTGGGCCTGGAGCTGGGGGGGTTCGTGGCCCCCGAGGACAGGGACGAGTTCCTCGTCAGGTGCCGTGAGGGCACCGGCAGCCCCCGAGCAAAGGGCGACCGGGAGATGCGGTTCTTGGACCCGGCCGGGGACTACCTCATGCTGGACACCGTGGTGGGCTCCACCGTATGGGAGGGCGAGCCCGCCGTGTACTGCCTGTTCCGTGACGAGACGGAGCGGCAGCTGATGGTGGAGGAGCTTCGCAGGTTCGAGCAGGGCTTCGAGATGCTGCAGGACACCCTTGTCCTGGCCGACAGGGACTTCAACGTCATATACATCAACCCCACGGGCCTGAAGCGCTCGGGCTACACCTGGGATGAGGTGATGGGTAGGCCCGCGTCCATCTTCGCCAGCCTGGACGACGGGCAGATGGACCCTCTGGAGGTCATACAGCAGCTGTTCGACACCGGCTACTACAAGGCGGAGCGGATGGCGATCGCAAAGGATGGCCACAGATATCCCGTCGAGGTGGCCGTGTCGATGACCACGGACCCCAACGGCGACCCGGAGATGGTGGCCGTGCACTCCCGGGACATCAGCGAGCGCAAGGAGGCGGAGCACAACATCCTCCGAGCCCGGGAGCGGGCAGAGTTCTTCACGGACCTGATGGCCCACGACATCAACAACTACATACAGGGCGTAATAGGGTTTCTGGACCTCCTGGGCAAGTCCCAGCTGGAGGGGGAGCAGGCCAAGTACGTCCGACAGGCCAACGAGCAGGCCAGCCGCGTCTCGGACCTGATCGAGCGGGTGAGGACCATCTCCAAGGCCCAGCACCCCGAGGAGCTGAAGCCCGTCGACTTGCGGGCGGTCATCGACCAGGAGGTGGCGGACATCCGTCACAAGTACGCCGACCAGGAGCTGGACATCGTCGTGGATGAGGCCGAGGGCCCCGTTCCGGTCATGGCTGACGACCTGCTCAACGACCTGGTGCTCAACCTGCTGGACAACGCGGTCAAGTTCAGCACCATCCCGATGCCCAAGGTGGAGATCTCCCTCGCACCCCGTGAGGACGACGGCTACGTCACCCTGTCGATAGCCGACCGGGGCCCGGGCATCGTCGACGAGGACAAGGACCAGGTGTTCTTCCGCTTCGTCCGTCGCAGGGAGGAGGCGGAGGGGACGGGCCTGGGCCTCTCCCTGGTGATGGCACTGGTGGACCGCTACAAGGGACGGGTGTGGATAGAGGACCGGGTCCCTGGCGAGCCCGGTGAGGGGGCCGTGTTCAAGGTCGAGCTCCCCCTGGCGTGATGCCACCTCTTAAGGGACGCAAACTATTAATCACCCCTCTCATTACCTTGACACGGGGCGAACGATTAATGGTCGAACAACATCTAGGTCATGCTCTCGATATGGCCTCGGAATGGCTTCTGGTCCTGGAGGGGAAGAGGGTCATCTACTCGAACCGCGGTCTCGATGACATCTCACCCCGACCAGGGACCCCCATCGTCGGTAGGAGCCTGGAACAGGTGCTCCCCGGCAAGGAGTGCGTCGGCCTCGACGACCTCATGGCCCGCGTCAACGCCGTGGAGGGCGAGGCCGTCTCGGGGCAGGTGGAGTGCATCGACGAGCTGCTGGGACCGACCCAGCTCAACATCAGGGGCGAGACCCGGGGGGGCTTCACCTACATGTCGATAGGGCTGCCCTCCATGGAGGGCAAGGACCCGGACGACCGGCTGATGGAGGTGGAGGACAAGCTGTCTGCGCTCCTCGGCCTCGCTGCCAGCGCCGGGCTCGGTGTGGGCGTCTTCGAGATATCGAAGGAGGGGGAGCTGCTGCCCCGGTCCTTCAACGAGCACGTGGTGTCCATCTTCAACAGGTCCCAAGAGGACATGATCGGCCGAAACCCGATGGAGTGGATGCACCCAGACGACCATCCCATCATGGAGGAGATGATGCAAGAGCTCATGGAGACCGGTGCCAACAGCCACCCCATCCAGATGCGGGCGGTGGACAGCTCCGGCGAGATCGTCCACATCCAGGTATCGAACTCCATGCTCTCGCCTCCCAACGAGCACCTGGGCATCTCCTTCATCCAGGACCTGACCCCCGTGAGGGAGGCCCTGGACCAGCAGAACCGCATGGTGATGGCCATCGAGAGGGTGGAGGACACCGTGGTCCTTGCCGATGCCACGGGCCGAGTATTCTACGCCAACCCGGCGGCGCTGAACAACTCAGGATACACCCTGGAGGAGGTGGTGGGCCAGCCCATCACGATGTTCGCCGCACCCGAGGGCGTGGAGGAGTACGCGAGCCAGGGGATGCTGGAGCTCCTGAAGCGGGGCTGGTGGCGCGGGGACGCCATGGCCATCGACAGGCACGGCAACCGTTATCCCGTGGAGATAGCCGGGTCCGTCGTCCGGGACGACGAGGGGGAGCTGGCGATGATCGTCGTCATCTCCCGTAAGACCCAGGAGAGACAGCGATTCGAGGCCCAGCTGCTCATGGCCAAGAGCAACAACGAGCGCATGATGGACCACCTGGAACAGCACCTTCTCCCGGGACTGAAGAGGTCCATCGAGAGCCTGGAAGGGGCGGGCGTGGACGACCTGTCCACCGTGCTCGAGGACCTGCGGGCCACCCTGAGCACCGCCCGCGAGACGATATCGGACCTACCTGCCCTGGAGAGCGCCCAAGACCTGAAGCCCGTGAACTTGTGGAAGATGCTCTCCGAACGGATCCCGTCCATGGTGGCCCGCCACAAGGTCGACGACGTCTCCATAGATGTCAAACTGCGGGAGCCCGAGGGGCCGGTCATTGTCATGGCCAACGATATGCTCCCCGACCTGATCGTCAGGGTCCTGGAGGTGCTGATGGAGATGGCCGAGATCGACAACCCCAGGTTCACCATATCCGTGGGCTCCCGCAAGGTGGGCGACATAAAGGGCACCCCTCCCATGGAAGGGGGGAAGGACGAGGAGCCCACCGTGGGAACGGTCAGCATAGCCAGCCCCGGGATGATGCTGGGCGACGAGCTCAAGAGCATCCTGACCCGGCAGGAGCTCCACACAAGGGGACCCCTTCCCCCCGAGCAGTCCCTGGCCGTG
>CP070808.1:323098-328112 GCA_020343715.1 Thermoplasmata archaeon | reverse complement strand
CGCTGATGGTGACCCGGACGATATCGTCCCGGGTCTTCGAGTCGCCCGTGAAGCCCTCGGGATAGACAAGCTGTATGTCGAAGCTGTTCACGTTGGCGTAGGGCGAGTCGGTGGTGGCGGTTATGTAGTTGATGTCGTAGGCGTTCTGGATGTACTGCTTGATGTTGAACGTCTCTGGGACGGTCTCCGTCACGTACACCTCGGGTATCTCCGTGAGCACGAAGTCGTCCTCGGCGTTTAGGATACGGACGTTGAAGTTGGCGAAGTCGCCGAAGTCCCGGTACCCGATGCGCACGGTCACCTGCTCCGACTCGGGTCCGTAGTACATGGGATACTTGAACACCAGGGTCCTTCCCTCCACCTTCACGTGCTCGCTGGCCTCCACGGTCACGACTACCTCGTCGATGTTGGGGGCCTTGAGGATGTACGGGGTTATGTCCAGCAGATGCACCTCGTCCTCCAGCACGTCCTGGTCGGGGATGATGCCCAGGGCCAGGTCCTCGCCCAGCTGCTTGATGGTGACGTAGAAGGTGTCCTTGGCCGTCTCGTCGCCCTGCTTCGCGGTGACGGTGACCTTCTCCTCGAGGATCGAGTCCTGGGGATAATGCAGGATGAGCTTGGTGCCCGAGACGACGATGTAGGAGGACGTGGTGGTTATCGATAGGGAGTTCCAGTCCTCCACATTGTACAGGTACGGCTTGATGTCGACGGTGAGGGTGGCCTCCTCAACGGTGAGCTGGTCCGGGATGCCCAGGAGGACCAGCTTCTCCACGCGGATGACCTTGATGTACACCTCGGCGGCGGCCACACCCCCCTCGATGTCCATGACCATCACGTTGAGGAAGTCCTCCTCGATGCCCGACTCCTTGGGGTAGGTGATGGTGACCATCATGGTGTCGTCGTCGTAGATGGCCCAGCCGGAGGCGCCCTCGACCATGATCTCCAGCTCGGAGATGTCGTTGTCGATGTCGGTTATGGCGCTGCCGATGTCCAGGTAGTAGGGCTGAGCCTCGGTGACAGTTATCTCCTTGGGTAGGTCGATGACCGGTGGGTCGTTGACGTTGACGACGGTGAAGGACCACACGATCTCAGCGCTCTCGCCCGAGGGGTCGGTGACCTTGAAGCTGACGGTGTACGTGCCCACGTCCCAGTTGGTCGGGGTCCACCTTATCGTCCCCTCCTCGGAGAACTCCATCCCCTCTGGCAAGCCCGAGGCCTCGAACTTCAGCGCGTCACCGTCCACGTCATGGGCCTCGAGGCGGCCCGTGAAGGTCTGGTCCTCGAGGAGCTCGGCAGGGAGGTCCGCCTTCAGGGTGGGGGCGTCGTTGACGGGCCTTATCTCGATGGTGAACTTGTTTGTCTGGGACTGCTGGTTGCGGGTGTCCCACGCGATGGCGTAGACGGTGACCTTCCCGTTCCAGTTGTCGTTGGCTGTGCCCGTCTCGGCGTCCACGCCCACGAAGTGGCCGTCCTCCAGCGTCACATGCACTATCCCCACCTGGTCCACCTGGACGACCTCCAGCTTGAGCTTGTCCAGGGAGTCGAAGTCGTCGATCACGTAGTCGTGCAGGTCGATGAGGTCCAGGTCCTTCGTGTCCTCGTCGATGGCGAAGATGGAGGGGATGACGGACCACTTGGGGGCACGGTCGATGACGATCTTCAGGTTGTCGAGCTTGACCTTGCCGGCCGTGGAGGACATGACGATGATCGGCACCTTCAGGTTGCCCTCGTCGTCGGCCTTGTCCTTGTTGGCCGAGATGTAGTTCGTCAGCGTCTCGGCGAAGTCGCGGGTGGTCTTCGTGTAGCTGTACGTGATGTTTATCTGGTCCACCACGAGCCTGCCGGGGCTCTCGGAGGAGACCTTGAGGGTTATGTCGTCGAAGACGTTTCCCCAGCCGTCCCGGAACGCGGGGCGGGGGTTGACGCTTAGGTGGCTCTCGAACTCGTCCGCCATCCCGGTGGCGGTGGAGGGCCCCTTGAACTCCCCGGAGAAGGAGGCGTCGTTGTCGCCGTCGGCACCCACGTCCAGCTTGGGGTCGGTGGGGTAGGACTTGAGGTTCTCGTAGAAGTAGAAGTACCCGTCGCTGGCGCCGACGACCAGGTCCAGGTCACCGTCGCCGTCCAGGTCGCCCGTGGTGGGGCCTGCCATGGTACCCACGTCCAGGTTACCCTGGACCTTGGGCACGTTCGTCCACTTCGGCTTGGTCTTGGTGCCGGTGTTCTCGTAGTAACCTATGGTCCCGTTGTAGTTGCCCACGAAGAGGTCGTTGTCCCCGTCGGAGTCGAAGTCAACCAGGTGGGGCTGGGACATGGAGTCGGTGGACACCCCCCCGAAGAAGTTGTGGGTGGTCCAGCTGTAGACCCCGTTGTTGTAGTCGTTGCGGTACGAGGAGACGCCCACGTTGGAGCTGCTGCCCTGGTAGGCCCACCGGCCGTAGGCCAGGTCCACGTCGTCGTCGTCGTCCATGTCGGCGAAGTCGGGGGTGGCGTAGTAACCCTCATCTATGCCATAGAAGACGCTGTTCACGCCGGTTCCGTTGAAGTGCCAGTTGGGATTGCTCGAAGAGCCGATGTTCCAATAAAGGCGCAGCGTGCCGTAGTAGGTGCCGAACACCATGTCCCGGTCGCCGTCGTCGTCCAGGTCCACCAGCTTGGGCGCCGAGTACCAACCTCCGGAGGTGGACAGGCTGGAGAAATCGTCCATGTTCAGCGTCCAGTTCGGCTTGGTCTTGGTGCCGGTGTTCTCGTAGAAGAATAGGAAGCGGTTGGGGTTCTGCATCCTGCCGCCGGACAGGAGGTCCAGGTCCCCGTCGCCATCATAGTCCAGGAGCTGGGGTATCGCCCGGTAGCCCACCGAGATGGGGACGGTGTTGGTGCCCACCTGCTGGGAGAGCCTGACCGGGTCGGCCCATCCCGCGTCCTGTATCTCGCCGGCGAACCGGATCTCCGCGGTCTCTATGTCGGCACCACGGGGCAGGCGCACCTTCATGGTCTCGTCGGTGCCCGAGTCCTCGAAGACGATGGTCTTCTTGGTCAGGCCGTCATTGACCATGGGCGGGTGGCCCATGGAGCCGTACGCGGGACCCTGGTATCGGTATATCTCGTTGTTCAGGACCCCCATGAACACCCGGACCGCCGTGGGGTACATGGCCCCTCCGTGGTCCTGGCCCGTCACGTCCATGGTACCGGATATGACGGTGCCGTCCACGGGGACGGTGACGTAGATGGTGTCCTTGATTCCTGAGCCGGAGAAGTCGTAGGTCTCCGATGCCTTGCCGGAGGCGAAGGTGTCGATGGTGTCCGCCGTGGCCACATCGGTGGTGCCGGTGGGCACGAGCAGGAACATGATGGCGACGACGATGGCACTGAAGCGGGCGAAGATGGCCTTTCTCCTCATAGGTACATCCCCTGGAGTATGCCAAGCACTGGCTGGGTCGCAGATACAAGCCCACGGCTATTTATAAAGATTGGTTAAGGGCTCCGAAGGCCCAGCGTACCCCTGGGACGGGATTCATTTGACCGTCGGACCTCACAGCTCCACCGGTGGTCTCCGGCGACGGTAGTACATCCAACCTGCCCCCACGGCTGCCACGAGGACCAGGAGGGCGATGATGATCCATCCCCCTCCGCCCGAGGGTCCCTGCACGCCGGGGGTCGAGGGTCCGGGTCCGGGCCCGGGGTCCTCACCCGCCTTGTAGAAGGTGATGTTGAACCTGTTGGACTCGGACATGGAAGTGGGGTCCTCGGGGTCGAAGGCGTAGACGATGACACCCACCATATCCTCGGGCTGAACGGCCCCATCCTCGTACACGATGGTGGCCGTCCCCGCCTCGCTGTCTATGACCAGGAGCTCCTTGTTGCAATCGAAGGCGATGATGGCAGAGTCCACGTCGGTGAAGTGGTCCGTCAGGTCGATGACCAATGCGGGCTCTCCCTCCACCACGTCGTAGTTGCCCTCCAGGGGTTTTATCATCTCGGGCGGGTCGTTGACGGCGTTGACCTGTACGTACACGTCCTGCTCCTCGAAGTCACCGTTCTCGCCCGTGACGTTGACCCGGACGATCTGGTTCATGGACTCCTCCACATCGTAGAAGAACGTGATGACGAAGCCCTCTATGGACGCATAGTCGGAGTGGACGCCAAGGACGTACTCCACCCCGGGCTCCATGTTCTTGAGGAACGGCTCCACGTCCAGCTCGTATGCCACGTCCTCCAGGACGGAGATGGAGCCGATGGGACCGAAGGCGAAGACCAGCGGGATCTGCTCGATGTAGATGGTTATCGTCTCCTCGGCCACGTCGTCGCCCTCGTAGGCGCGGAAGGTGACCGTCTGGAACGTGAAGCTGACGATGGAGGGGTAGTTGAAGGTGAAGACGAAGCCCTCCTTGGTCACGTGGGTGTCCGGCGTCACCGAGGCGGTCACGTCCCCGATATCGTCCACGTTGAACAGGTAGGGCTCCAGGTCGATGACCAGGTCGGTGTCCACGTACACCGTACGGTCCCCGATGCCGCTGAGCTGCAGCGTCTTGCCCAGGCGCTCCACGGTGACGGTCACGGGACGGGTGTAGGTCCTGATGCCGTCGGAGATGGTGACCCGCACGATGTCCTCGCGGGTCTTCTCGTCCCCGGTGAAGCCCTCGGGGTAGGTCAGCTGGATGTCGAAGCGGTTCACGTCGGCGTAGGGGGAGTCCGTGGTCGCCTTGATCCGGTCGATGTCGTCGGCGTTCATGATGTACTGCTTGATGTTGAACGTCTCTGGGACGGTCTCGGTCACGAACACGTCGGGTATCTCGGTGAGCACGAAGTCGTCCTCGGCGTTCAGGATGCGAACGTTGAAGCTGGTCGAGTCGCCGAACTCCTTGAAGGAGATGGACACCTGGATGGTCTCGGACTCGGGTCCGTGGTACAGGGGGTACTTGAAGATGATGGTCCTGCCGGATAGGAGCACGTGCTCGCTGGCCACGACGGTGACCTTCACCTCCTCGATGTCCGGCGCCTTGAGGATGTACGGGGT
>CP070808.1:317954-322998 GCA_020343715.1 Thermoplasmata archaeon | reverse complement strand
CGACATCGCCCACGAGCACGACCTCACGCTGAGCCTGGGAGACGGCCTTCGGCCCGGGAGCCTGGCGGATGCCACCGACAGGGCGCAGGTGCAAGAGACCCTCATCCTGGGAGAGCTGGTGGAGCGGTCCCGCGAGGCGGGCGTGCAGGTCATGGTAGAGGGCCCCGGTCACATCCCCATACACGAGATCGAGGCCAACGTGCGCCTGCAGAAGGCCGCATGCAAGGGTGCCCCCTTCTACGTCCTGGGTCCCATAGTCACCGACCTGGCCCCCGGTTACGACCACATCACCGGAGCCATCGGCGGGACCCTCGCCGCGTGGGCGGGCGCCGACTACCTGTGCTACGTCACCCCCACCGAGCACATCGGACTCCCCGGGGAGGACGACGTGAGGGAGGGGGTCATCGCCAGCCTCATCGCAGCCCACGCAGCCGACATCGCCCGGGGAATCGACGTGGACCGGGACCACGCCATGGCCGAGGCCAGGAAGGCCCTGGACTGGGACAGGATGTTCCAACTGGCCCTCGACCCCGAGAGGGCCCGGGAGCTGCGCGAGCGGTGCAACCCCGAGGATGTGGACGCCTGCTCCATGTGCGGCGACCTTTGCGCCATGCGCATGGTCGAGGACGCCGTCGAGAAGCGGTCGGAATGACCATCCGGCGGCCGTCGACGCGACAGGCTTATTATCGCCCTCCACATTACCGTGACCAAGGGAGCCTAGGGCCCATCCAGTGGAGTGATTCCGTGGTCGAAGCAGAGGTAAGGGTAGAGCTCAAGAAGGGAGTCGCGGACCCAGAGGGGAAGAACGTCGAGAAGACGCTCAACCTGCTGGGGTTCGAGGGCATCGGGTCGGTCAGCACGGTGAAGGTGTACCACATCTCGCTGGACGAGCCGAACCATGCGCGGGCGATGGAGACGCTGGAGTCCATGTGCGAGCGGCTGTTGGCGAACCCAGTCATTCACAACTACTCAGTCAGGATCCTGTGAGCCGGGGTCGGTGGAAGATGTACTTCAACGAACGTCAATGCGGCTTTCCCCTCCTGGACATCAACCTCAGGGAGTCCCATCCTCACGACCTGGAGGTCATCAGCAAGGAACTGGCCCTGGGCCTTTCCGTGGAGGAGATGACCCGCATCCAAGAGCACTTCCGGGGCGAGGGGCGCAACCCCACCGACGTGGAGATGCAGGCCCTGGGGCAGGCATGGTCCGAGCACTGCTGCTACAAGTCGTCGCTGTACTACCTCAAGGAGCACATCCTGATGGTGGACAACGATGACGTCATCGCCCGGGACGACGCGGGCGTGATGGCCATCGACGACGAGTGGGCATATGCACTGCGCATCGAGAGCCACAACCACCCCAGCGCCATCGAGCCCTACGGCGGTGCCGCCACGGGAATCGGCGGCATCATCCGCGACGTGCTGTGCATGGGTGCCCAGCCCGTGGCCTTGGTCGACCCCCTGTACTTCGGCCCCCTGGAGATGCGACACCGGGACCTTCCCGTGGGCGTCAAGCACCCCAAGTACCTGATGCAGGGCGTCGTGGCGGGCATCCGCGACTACGGCAACCGCATCGGAATCCCGACGGTGTCCGGTGGCCTGTACTTCGACCCGGGCTACGTGGGCAACTGCATCGTGAACGTGGGATGTCTGGGCGTCGTGCGCCGGGACGAGGTGACCCTCAGCGCAGTCAAGGGCCCGGGCGACGTGCTCATCCTGGTGGGAGGGAAGACGGGCCGTGACGGCATACATGGCGTGACCTTCGCCTCCACCGTGCTCACCGAGAAGTCCGAGGAGGAGGACCGGGGTGCCGTGCAGCTGGGCGACCCCATCACCAAGGAGCCCCTCATCCACGCCTGCCTCGAGGTCAACCAAAGGGGCCTCCTGCGGGGGATGAAGGACCTGGGTGGTGGAGGCCTTTCGTGCGTGTGCGGCGAGATCGCCCACGCCGCCGGCTACGGTGTGACCGTGGACATCGGGCGGGTCCCCACCAAGGAGGAGGGCCTCGAGCCCTGGGAGATATGGGTTTCCGAGTCCCAAGAGAGGATGATGCTCGCCGTGGACCCCGAGGACGTGGAGGAGGTGCTCGCCGTCTTCGACCTGTGGGACGTGGAGGCCACCGTGCTGGGCCACACCATCAGGGAGCAGCGGGCGAAGGTGTACTACCACGGGGTCCCCATCGTCGACATGGACCTGAACTTCTACACCAAGGGCCCCGAGTACTGCCGCCCCTACAAGGTGGAGGGCGTCGAGAAGCATGAGCCCCAGGGCAAGCTGCCCCGGGCCATGGACTACGGGGAGGAGCTGTTGGGCCTTCTGGGAGACATCAACCTGTGCAACCGGGAGTACGTAATCCGCCAGTACGACCACCAGGTCCGGGGCGCCACAGTGGTGCCGCCCCTGGCCGGCACCGTGGGCCACGCGGGCCCCCAGGACGCATGCGTCCTGGCCCCCATCGAGGGCTCGTCCCAGGGCATCGCCATCAGCACCGCCTTCAACCCGAGGCTGACCTCCGTGGACCCCCACCGGGGGGGCCTCTCGATCGTGGACGAGATGTGCCGCAACCTGGTGGCCGTGGGGGCGCGACCCCACTCGATGACCAACTGCCTCAACTTCGGCAACCCCGAGGTGGAGGAGCGGCTTGGCGAGTTCGTCGAGACGCTCCGTGGCATGGGCGAGGCGCTCCGGCACCTGAACCTGCCGGCTCCATCGGGCAACGTGAGCTTCTACAACGAGACGGCGGAGAGCTACGTGCCGCCCACCGCGTCCATGATGGGCGCGGGCCTTATGGCCGACGCATCCAAGGCCGTAACCTCGGACCTGAAGAAGAACGCCAACCGGTTGTACATGGTCGGCAAGACCAGGGACCAGATGGCCGGGTCCGCCCTCTATGCCAGGCACGACGCGCCTCACAACTCAGCGCCCGGGGTCGTCCTCCAGGAGCTCTCCTCCTCGATGGAGGCGATCCTGAAGGCCGCCAGCAAGGGGATGCTCAAGTCGTGCCACGACGTGTCCGACGGGGGCCTGGCGGTGGCCCTTGCGGAGATGTGCATAGGGGGCCAGCTGGGGGCGGAGGTGGACATCGCCGCCCTGGGCAAGCTCCGGCCCGTGGCCCATCTTTTCTCCGAGTCCAACACCCGGTGGGTGATCGAGGTGACCCCCGGGAGGGCCAAGAGCGTCGAGAAGCTCTTCAAGGGCTACGGTGTGACGCTAACGCCATTGGGCAAGGTGGCGGCCAGGCCGTCCGGGATCAGGGGCAGGCCGAAGGCGACCCCGACGCCGATGTTGCGCATAACGTGGGGGAGCAAGGTCCTGGTGAACGTCCCGGTCGCCGACCTGGAGGCGGCGTGGAACGGCACCTTCTGGGAGCTCATGGGATGATGGTGGGGTGATGACCTGGTTGACCTGACGGACCCGAACTTCTGGATCGCCATCGCCATCTTGGCCGTTGCCGTGGCTGGGGCTGGCGTGATCGTATGGGCGGTCGTGAAGGGCCAGCGGGAGAGTAAGCGGGCCCAGGAGCTGGAGGAGGAGCTGGAGGACATCCTCTCGCGGGAGGAGATACAGCTCCTGCGACACCGGGACCTGGACGCCTTCGCCGAGAAGGTCAACGAGATCCGCAGGGCGAAGGGGCAGGAGCCCGTACCCAAGGAGTTTCTGGAGAAGATCAGGTACAACCTGATGTACGCCCTCGACGAATCCGACTTCTGAGCCCCCGCGATGGAGCCGAGGCTGTGTCAATTTGCCTATTAGTGAACAGTCCCATCAACGGATGTGGGACAGGGTGAACGACCCGATGTTCAGGCCCTTCTTGGTATACTGGTACTGGATCCAGTCCCGGCTCTGGGTGTCGCACACGCCCTGGATTGCGATGTACGTCTTCAGGTTCTCTGCCTTGAACTGGAAGCTGCCGTCCATGGCGTGGCCAAGCATCTGGATGTCGGTGTGGGCGTGCATGCCCTCGTCAATGGGGAACAGCGATACCGCGTGGGCCCGCTTGAGGCGGCCGGTCAGGTTCTGCAAGAAGCCGTAAGTGGCCTTCACGTCCGAATAGGTGATGAAGGTGGAGATGGATGCGACGACGACGCGGAAGTACTGGTGCTGCTTCTTCAGCTTCTTGGTGAACTTGTCCATGGCGGCGATTATGTCGGCGTAGGCGGTGGGCTCCGAGATGTATATGACGTTCTCGTTGTCCTCCTCCTGCTCGACCCCCATGGGGATGCTGTAGGCGTCGATGTACTTGATCATGCCGAGGCGCTCGTACTCCTCCACCGAGGGCACGTGGGTGGCCAGGGCCTCCCGCATCTCCGAGGGTGACACGTCGGAGAGGATGAGGACCGCGGGCACCCCCTTGGTGATGCCCTCGACGACGAAGGTCTCGGTCAGCACCTCCTTCCCGATGAACGGGGGACCGGTCAGAAGCACGTTCCCACCCAGGGGTATGCCGCCGAACAGCAGGTCGTCCAGGCGGGTCGAGCCCGTCTTGGCCTTCTCGGCCTGCATCTCGGCGTCCCGCTCCTTGGCGGAGGTCTCCAGGTTGTCGGCGATGACCGCCTGCTCCTTGATCTGCAGCTCCCTCTCCTTGTTCGCCAGGAAGGTCTCCTTGGTCTTGAGCTCGTTCTCCTTCTCGGCGATGAGCTTCTCGAGGCGCTCCACCTCCTTCTTGGCGGCCAGAACCTCGGTGGAGCCGCCGGCCGATAGCTTGGCCTCCTTGAGGGCAGCGGTCTCCTTCTCCAGGAGCTTCTCCTTGTACTCCAGCTCCTGCTTGCGCCGGTCGAACTCGTCGTCCTTGTAGTCCACGGCCTTCTTGATCTTGTTGAGATCGGCGGACAGCTGGTCGATCTGCAGCCGGTAGTCGCGGATGGTCTCGTTCTTCTCCATGATCTGCTGCTGGAGGTCGGGCAGCTGGGACATGCGCTCGTCCAGGGCCTCCCTCTCGGCGGAGGCGGCCTTCTCCTTCTCCTCCTTCAGCTTCTTGATCTGGCTGAGAATCTTGCGCTTCTTCAGCTCCAGGTCCTTCTCCTTGGCCTCGATGACGGTGGCCC
>CP070808.1:312804-317854 GCA_020343715.1 Thermoplasmata archaeon | reverse complement strand
ACATGCCCCCGGTCAACCCGACCGGCGCGTCGGGAGCTTAGGATAACGGAGGCCGACTCCCGTCCCCGTACGCAGCCTCCAACTCGCGGGGGCGGGACCGGCTCTTTCCACGGCGCAGGTAGGGACGCCAGTCCCACCTGCGCCTCTCCTCCGACTGGGGAGGGTAGAATGCCGCCAGCTTCTCGGGAGGTGCCCCGAACCGATGGAGCCACAGCATCGCCATGTTCCTGGCGTTGGTCCTCCAGAAACCCACCTGGTGGAACCTTCGGACCGAGGTGTTGACCGGGTGGTCGATGAAGACCAGGTCACGGCCAGATCTCTTTACCTTGAGCATCATCTCTACGTCCTCCATGATCGGGACGTCCGGGTAGCCCCCCAGTTCCTCGAAGACCCGTCTTGTCATGAACACCCCGTTCTCCCCATAGGGAACCCTGCGCAGACGGGCCCGGGTGTTCCCAAGCTTCGCCATCATCCTCTCCACGGTCCCCCCAGATCCATAGCTAATATCGAAGGCGCCCACCTCCGTGCCATCCCCGGCCAGGGCCATCCTGATCAGGTCCTGGGCCCCGTCAGGGAGCCTCGTGTCCACGTGGAGGAAGAGGAGCACCTCTCCCCGGGCCTTGGAGGCGCCGGCGTTCATCTGGGTGCCCCTGCCCCGAGGGGCCGTGAATCCGACCACGTCATCCCTTCCCAGGGCTGCCAGGGTGCTGCCCTCGACGTCGCCATCGACCACGATTACCTCCACCTCCCCAGGGTCCCCCATGGAGAGGACGTGGTCGACCGTCCCCCCGATCAGCTCCTCCTCGTGGAGCACTGGGATGACCACCGAAAGCCAGGGACCGGTGTGCCCGTGGATGGGGAACTCCTCGAGGACAGTTGCCGTCCTGGGTGCGGCCGATGGGTCCTTGGACAGCCGGACCCCCAGAGCCTCAGCGTCGCTCCCGTCGTCCACGTCGAACCAGGGCGATACATCGACCACTGAGAGGCCCCTGGATTCCAGTCTCTCCCGGACCGCCTCGAGGGCCCTGCCGGTGCTCCAGGGGACCCCCTTGAAAAGGTCATTGGACAGCGCGTCCCTCCTGAGGCCGATAAGGTGGAAGCCCCCGTCCGAGCTGGAGGCGAGGACGGCGTCGGAGCCTTCGAGGGCGAGGAGGGCCTCCTCCAGGTGCCCCACCGGCAGGTCGGGCACGTCGCTGGTGATGGTGACCACCGGTCCTTCCACCCTGTCCATCGCCTCCGTGAGGGAGCTGATTATCCTCTCCCCCAGGTCAGCACCTCCCTGGGGAAGGGTGGTCACCGGGTGTCCAAGCCACTCCCTGAAGCCGCCTCCTTCACCGGGGGGATACAGGGAGATGAAGACCGTGAGACCGACGTCCTCGATGGCGCTGAGCTCGTCCAGGATGAACGCCCTGAAGAGACCTACTGTCGCCTCGTCACCGAGGGAGGCGGCCAGGCGGGTCTTGACCGGGACCGAGGTGGGGTCCTTGGCCATGATGACGACGGTGCCATTCCCCCCTGTCCCCCTCCTCTCCGTGGAACCACCCCCTACAGGAGCGCCCCCCCGCAGGATGAGCCGCTTCCTGCGGTGCACCCCAGGCAGTGGTCCGCCGTGACGATTGGTCTGCCCTCCAGCGCCCTGGGGTCGAACTGCGCCACGTGGCCGGTGGGACAATCAACGGGCATGCCCCTGGCCATGTTGAAGTCGCAGTCGAACAGCGCCCCGTCCCAGCGGACGCACACCTGGGTCCGGCACATCAGGGGGTCCACCGTCTCGGCGTTGAAACCGTCGCGGAGCAGGGCCATGTAGTCGTCCATCTGTCCCGTCTCCTCCAGGTGCCGGCGGAACCGACCGATGGGCATGTTGGTTATTGTGAACAGGTGGTCGAAGGTTATACCGAACTCCTCTTGGAGGATGCGGTGGTAGTCGTCCTCCAGCTTGTCCTGGGGCGGGGGCAGGCAGGCGCCGATGTGGTTGTACACCAGATCGAGGACCAGTTCACCTCCCGTGCCGTAGCCCAGCTGGTTCAACGTGCGCAGGGCGGTCAGGCTCCTCTCGAAGACCCCCTCGCCGCGCTGGATACGAACCTCCTCCTCCTCGTAGCAGTTGAGGGAGGCTATCAGCTCGACACCCTGTTCGGCGTAGAACTCCGCCATGCCCTTGCCCTCGGGCTCCTGGAGACACGTGAGGTTGGTCCGCACCATGACGGGGTGCCCGTGGGTCCGGAGCTGGGTGACGAACCTGCGCAGGTGGGGGTTCAGCTCGGGTGCGCCACCCGTGATGTCCACCAGCACGTCGCCCATGACATCGGCGGCGGCGATCACCTGCTCCATCGTCCCCCAGTCCATCAGCTCATCCCTGTCGGGTCCCGCCTCTTGGTGGCAATGGGCGCAGGCCTGGTTGCACTTCCGACCTACGTTGACCTGCAGGGTGTCGATGCGCTGGCAGGTTAGACGGGGCAGGCCGGCCAGCTCCATATTATCATCGAAGGCGTTCATTGGGAGCACCCTTTCTGGGGCTCAAGCCCCCTGGGCGTTGATTAAACTTTGCCCGCTCACAACACCTGGGCCAGCCGGCCGACCGCCCAGTCCAGCTCCTCCTCGGTGATGGTTAGGGGTGGCGCCAGCCGGATGGTCCTCTCGTGGGTGTCCTTGCAGAGCATCCCCATGGTCATCAGCTTCTCGCAGTAGGGCCGGACGGTCTCGCCCTCCCCCAGGTGCATCTCGATGCCCACCAGCAGCCCCTTGCCGCGGATCTCCTTGACGTTGTCGGTGCGGACGTCCTCCAACCGGTCCATCAGGTAACCGCCCAGGTGGGTGGCCCGCTCGTCCAGCCTCTCGTCGACGAGCACGTCGATGGCCGCCTCGCCCACGGCGCAGGCCAGGGGGTTGCCCCCGAAGGTGCTTCCGTGACTTCCCGGGGTGAACACCGACATTATCTCCCGGCTGCTGATGGCGGCAGAGACTGGGAACACGCCCGCGCCGAGGGCCTTGCCCACCGTGAGGATGTCGGGGCTCGCGTCCTCGTGCTGGAAGGCGAACATCCTGCCCGTCCTGCAAAGGCCCGTCTGGATCTCGTCGAACATGAGCAGGACGCCCTTGTCGTCGCAGATGTCCCGGAGCCCCCGGAGGTAACCTTCGTCGGGGACGAAGATACCCGCCTCCGCCTGGATGGGCTCCACCAGGATGCCCACAGTCTCGTCGTGGATGCTCTCCTGGAAGGCGTCCAGGTCGTTGAAGGGTATCGAGGTGAAGCCCGGGGTGAAGGGACCGAATCCCTTGCGCGAGTCGGGGTCCGAGGAGAAGCCCACTATGGTGGTCGTGCGGCCGTGGAAGTTGTTGTCGCACACCACGATCTCGCCCTTGTCCGCGGGCACGTTCATGCGCTGGTGGGCGTAACGGCGTGCCATCTTGATGGCCGTCTCCACCGCCTCGGCGCCGGTGTTCATGGGCAGGGCCATCTCCATGCCGGCCAGCTCGCACAGCCGCTTGAGGAAGGGGCCCAGGCGGTCGTTGTAGAAGGCCCGGGAGGTGAGGGTCAGGCGGTCCAGCTGGGCCTTCGTCTCGGCGATGACGTGGGGATGCAGGTGGCCCTGGCTCACGGCGGAGTAGGCAGACAGCATGTCCATGTACTTCCTGCCCTCCACGTCCCAGACCCACACGCCCTCGGCCCTCTCGATGACCACGGGCAGCGGGTGGTAGTTGTGGGCGCCCCAGGTGCCCTCCAGGTCCATGTAGCCCTTCGAGTCCATGTCACTGACCTCCTAGATGTCCCCGGGAACGATGAGCATGTATTTGAAGGTGGGGATACGCCTAGATGACCAGGGGCACCGTCCGTTGGTACTCTGAGAACCCTGGCAGGTCCCCCACCTCCCCCTCCTCGACCCTGCACAGCCGGTAGTAGAGGAAGAACAGGATCGGGGCGAAGACAGTGACCAACAGCGTGGGCCATCCCACCCACCAGCCGAGGACTATCATCATGAAGCCCAGGTACTGGGGGTTACGCGACACCGCGTAGACGCCGGTGGTGACCAGGGCGTCCTCCTTCACCCCCCTGAACAGCTGGACCCACCCGACGATGATGAGGGCCATCCCCGCCATGATGAGGACGGCCCCGTAGACCATGGGGACGGTGAAGTAGAACTCGACCCCCAGGAACTCGATGACGAAGGCCTCCTCCAGGGGGGGCGTGGACTCGGGGGCGTACCTTCCCGCGACCAGTACGATAAGCAGGGGGATCCCGTACATCTCGATGAACAGGCTGACGATGAAGGCCACCACGATGGTGTACTCCTTCCAGTCCGCCTTCCTCCTGAAGGTCAGCGGGATGAGGAAGCTGGTGAACAGGGCGATGTTGAACACCACCACGTGCCACTCGCCGGTGATGACGTCGTCGATGATGGACCCCGATAGGTGGGCCCTGAAGTGGGCGGCGAAGTGGTCCCAGAACATGAGGGATGAGAGACCGAAGGCGACGAGGGCCACCCTGGCCACGAGGTTCCACCTGCGCGCGGGGTCCGCCCAGTCCATGGTCAGTGGATGGAGGAGAGGGTTATCTAAGTTGTGCCCTGACGGTCCCCGGTCTTCCGATGCTCACTGGGCCAGCATGATGACTATTCCCGCGCCGACGGCGGCGAGGCCGATGTAGATGAGGTGCAGGCCCGGGCCGGAGGCCTCCCCCACCTCGCCGATCATGTTGGTACGCTCGTGTTCGGAGTTGGCCAGGACGAGGACGCCCACGAAGGCGATGACCCCTCCGATGATCGACACGAACACACCGACGAGTCCCCAATCCATGGTCTATCATTGCACGCCCATACGTAAGTATATTATGCCACTATCCCATCTCCTGCTCCCGGATGGAATCGAGCGGCGTAACACTCGAACTCCAAGACGGGACCAGCTTCTCTGGCGAGGCCTTCGGGGACTTCAAGCCCACTGCGGGTGAGGTGGTCTTCAACACCGGCATGGTGGGCTACGTTGAGAGCCTGACGGACCCCTCTTATTGCGGGCAGATCCTTGTTCTCACCTACCCCCTCATCGGCAACTACGG
>CP070808.1:307609-312704 GCA_020343715.1 Thermoplasmata archaeon | reverse complement strand
TCGGATGGTGGCGGGGGGTCAATAGACTTTCGGGGGGGTAGGTGAACGTAAAGGATGGGACCATTAACAATATCATTCCATAAAAGGTTATAAATAGAAGGCCTGGATATATATGGACGTGCCCCTGATGGTCCCCCCCGAGGACGATGAGCTCGAGGACGAGCAGGTCCAGCCCATGGACCCCGAGGACATCTCATCGGTGGAGGACGACGACACCGGCCTCGATCTGATGGTGCCCGGGGTGGACGAGGGCGTGGACGGTGTCGACGCCTCCTTGAGGGAGCGGGCCGAGGCGGGGCTCCAGGACACGTTGGACCTGACGGACTGGAAGATGCCCTCGCTCAGGGACTACTTCTGGTACCTGTTCGTGTACACCATCCTCATCGCGCTGGCGGTGCAGGTAATATACAACTACCGGATGCTGTGGGCCTACGTGCTGTGGGGCGGCTACCTGGCGACGATGCTGGTGCTGGCCACCCTGATACTCAGGTCGATGAACTACCGTCGGGGGACCTACTCGAAGAGCTTCCAGATGTCCACCCTCGAGCTCCAGCAGGCCATCGACGACGCCACCGAGGACGCCGGACTCAAGCTGGACCACATGGAGCAACCCGAGGACGTGTTCCTCAGGCCGATGATAGCGGTGTACCACATGAAGGACGTGGAGTTCACCGTGAACCTGGAGGGGAGGGCCCACCTGAAGCGCAAGGTGGTGCGGGTGGGAAGGTTCCCCAAGGGGAGGGACCTGGACCTGGGCCACAGGTTCATCAACGCCCTGGACTTCCAGGCTGAGGCCGTCTGCAAGCAGCGCAAGACCCGCACCCTATTCCGGCAGGACGGGTCCTACTGACGGGACCCCTCATATTACCATGACTGACTTGGGCGCGCCCATGTAGACGCGCCTGATGATGTCCCTCTTGATGGTCTTGCACGCCCGGTTGACCAGCGTAAGGTCGTGCTCTCCCGACTTGACCAGCGAGACGAACTCCAGGGTGGGGTTGCCCTCCACCTCGTCCTCCACGATCTCCAGGCCGTACATCTCGCCCGTGCGCTTGATGTGCTTGAGCATCTGGTGGGCCTCCTCGTGCTCCGGGTCGTGGGCGGTGAGCGCGGTGACCTTGGACCCGAAGGCGATGGCGATGCGTAGCGCCAGGGAGGCTATGTTGTTTGACCTGGGGGAGCCGTCCAGCATGAACAGCACCGACTGGTAGGGGTCCACCTGGCGGGACACGAGTATGGGGATGACGCTCTCCTCGGCGACCTGGACGCAGATGGGCTTCCTGCCCACACGGTCCATGAGGCGCAGGGTCTCGGCCCTGAGGACCAGAAGGTCCACGTCCTCCTCCTCCCCGTGCTCGTGGAGGTGGACGGTGCCCGTCCGCTCCTTCTTAAGCATGTCGACGATGTCCGCCTCTCCCTCCTCCCGGAGCGCATCGATGTCGACCTGGGCCGCTGCCCTCGTCGCGTCGTCGATGGCCTGGAAGTCCAGGGTGTACCCGGGCAGCGAGAAGAAGGGCACCTGCATGGAGGCGCACGTCTCAGCCGCCTTCTTGATGAGCCACGGGGTCTCGGCGGGGAACATGCTCACGATCCCCGCCTGGCAGAACATGGCTATGGAGATGGCCTCCATGAACTCGGTCTCGAACCACGATTCGTCCATGATGGGGACGAGGATCTTGGAGAAGGGGAGCAGCTGCCGATGGTCGCCCAAGAAGACGCTGCGCACGGCGTTCAGCTCCTCCACGTCGGCCGACACATGGACCACGTCCATGGTCTCCAGGATCATGTCACCCGTGGGCGCTATCAGCTTGTCCCCGCGCATGATGCCGATGACAGAGGTGCCCCATGGCAGGGTCAGGTCGTCCAGCCGCATGCCGATGGCGGCGGCGCCCTTGGTGATGACGATCTCGGAGATGCGCTTCTCCGAGGGCTTGAGGATGGACAGGACCTCACTGGCGGTGGCCAGGTCGGGGATGATTATGCTCTGGACCCCCAGGCGCTGGAACCTTGGCACCTCCTCGGGCTTCTGGAGGACGGCGATTATATTGGCGAGGTTCTTGTAGGGCTTGGAGTTGAGGACCGTCTGGTAGGCATCCCTGTCGTTGCCCAGGCAGACCAGGAGCGACTTCGCCTCCGAGATGCCCGCCTGGAGGAGGGTCCGCTCGTCGGTGGCGTCGCCCACCACCACCCGGATGTCGCCCAGCTCCCGCTTCATCAAGGTGGCCTTCTCCACGTCCGACTCGATGACCACCGGGTCGTCCATGCGCTTGGCCACCTCCCGGCCGGTCACGCCGGCCCCCACGATCACCACGCGCGCCATTTACTGGGGTCCTCCTGTTCCATCATCTCGTAGATGGGCTCCACTTCCTTTGGCTCCTCCATTTCGGGTGGAGGGACGTACAGGTATCTAAATCCGATGGGTGCGGCCACGCACATGATGAGGGCCAGCAGTATCAGCGGGGCCGCCATGTCGATGACCTCTTGGATCCCGGCGTCGATGCCGATCTTGATCGCCGCGATGAGGAGGCTCAGACGGGCCGATAGCAATATGCCCGACGCCAGGGAGTTCCGGACGCCGTGGGCCTTTACGAACATCATGCCTGGGACCATCTTGATGACGAACGCCATCACCACCAGGACCGGCACCAGCGCGAGGCCCGAGAGCTCCACCAGGTCGGTGAACTCCACTCCGATCTGGATGAAGAAGATGGGTATGAAGAACCCATAGCCCAGGCCGTAGAGCTTGCGCTCCAGCAGGGCCGTCTCGCGGAATATAAAGTTCATGGCCGTCCCCGCCAGGAACGCTCCGAGGATCACATCCATGTGGAAGGCGACGGAAAGGGCCACGAAACCCATGATGATGAGGAAGCTGGCCCGGACACCCATCTCCGTGGGATCGTCGGCCTTGAAGAACTTGGCCATGTCGTGGGGCCACTTCCACATGGCGATGCCGCCCAGCAGGAAGATGGCGAAGAAGGCCCCGAAGACTATCAGGATGATGATGACGAACCACGCGTAGTCGAAAACCGAGGCGGTGGGGTCGGTCTCGATGAGCTTGAACAGCGGTATCATCATCATCGTGGCGAAGTCGGCCACGATGGCCGCCAGGATGATGTCCTGACCCAGGGGCGTCTTGGATATCCCCATCTCCCGGAGGATGGGGATGACCACCCCCACCGAGGTGGTGGACAGGATAAGGGCCATGTAGACGCCCATGTCCAGTAACCACATGAAAACCATGGAGAGGATGAAGGCGAACATGAACATGATGACGCCGAAGAGGACGGCACGGATCCCTCTCTCCTCTATGATGTTGATGTCAATCTCCAGACCAGCGAGGAACAGGAGGAATATGAGGCCTATCTCGGCCAAGAAGTCCAGGCCCGAGCCATGCTCGAAGGAGATTATGACCACGTCGAAGTTGTCCCGGATGACCACGTTTAAGATGCCCACCAGGATGCCGAATCCAATCTCGCCCACGATGACGGGGACCCCCAGCCGCTTCGTCAGCAGCGGGATGAAGAAGGCTATGATGGCCACGATGAGCAGCGAGTAGAAGGGGTTGATGACGGTGACGTCGCTCAATCGGACACCTCCACCCAGTTATCGGGATTTAACTCCGAATCGGGGTCGATACCACCCTCTAGGGGCTTCCCGTCCACCGTGACCAGCTCGAAGACCTGTTCCTCGTCCACCTCGGCGTCCTTCTCTGTAACGATGTTGCGGAAGATGATGGGGGACAGGATGGCCATGACGATCGCGAAGAAAATGACTGCCGCGCTGATGGCCTGGTCGAGGATGCCCTCCGCCCTGCCGATCTCTGCGGCCACGATCGCCAGGCTGAGGCCGCCGGACAGTAGCACTCCCTGGGACACCGCCCTACGGAGTCCGTAGGTGGGCACCAGGTACAGCTGCGGAATGACCTTGGCCACCAGGGTCACGCCGACCAGCACGGGCACTATCCACAGGGCGGCCAGACCGCCCTCCTCGGTGACCGAGTGGGCGAACTCCACCCCCACACGGACGAAGAACAGGGGGATGAGGAAGCCGAAACCGAAACCGAAGAGCTTGGACTCCAACGTCCCCGACTCGCGGAACAGGAAGGAGATGGCGGCTCCGGCCAGGAACGCCCCTAGGATCACCTCGGTCTCCAGCAGCGCCGCCAGCACCACGAATATCATTATGAGGAGGAAGCTGGCACGGACCCCCGTCTCGTTGGGGTCCTCGTTGGCGAAGAACTGGGACATGGACTCGGGCCACTTCCAAAGGAGGTAGCCGCCCAGGTAGTACAGGGCCACGAACACCAGCGCGACGAAGGGCAGCACGATGAGGGGCAGGATGAGGCTCGTTCCCTTCTGGGCGGCCACCACCAGGGGTATCATTATCATCGTTCCGAAGTCGGCGATGATAGCCCCCAGGATGACGTCCTGGCCGTACTGGGTCCTGCCTATGCCCATCTCCCTCAGCACCGGGAGCACCACCCCCAGGGAGGTGGTGGAGATTATGAGGGCCATGAAGATGGGCGTCTCGATGGGGGAGACGGCCACGATGGCCAGGGCGATGGTGAAGGTGGCCACGAAGGCGATGATGCCCATCATCATCGGCCTGGCGCCCCTCTCCGAGATCATGTTGAAGTCGATCTCCAGTCCCGCGAGGAACAGCAGGAAGATGAGCCCTATCTCCGAGAGGAAGAACACCGCCGATTCGGGGCTGAAGGTTAGGAATGTGACGTGGAAGACCCGCTCGATGCCCACTGCGATGAAGCCCACGGCGATGCCAAGGACTATCTCACCAACGATGACCGGGAACTTGAAGCGATTCGCCACGTAGGGCATGAGGAATGCGATGACGGAGGCTACCAGGAGGGTGACGTACTCCGCCTCCGAATTGGTCACTCAATATCCCTCCGCCTCAGAGTGCATCCCGTTCTAGCCTCCCTGCGCAATCGGCGCCAGGTACCCTTCGCCGTCGCCGGAATCCTCCGTGGCGACAGCTCGCCAATGTTGATGGCCCCCACCGGAGAAATAGGTTGCGCTGGTACTCCCTCCCCGGCATCCTTATGTGCCCTGTACACCATCGTGGCGCCATGGAGAAC
>CP070808.1:302381-307509 GCA_020343715.1 Thermoplasmata archaeon | reverse complement strand
GGTCAGCAGGGGATGGTCGAGATGCTAGAGGTCCTCCCGGACATCTACGAGGGGCGCATCCCGGTTCAGACCCGCGGTGGCGGCATGACCTACCACTTGAAGGCCACCGACCCCTCGGGCAACCTGGAGCAGACGGGCGCCCGCACCATGGTCATCCAGGACGTGGACCCGCCGGAGATCGCCCACGTCCCACCCCAGGACCTGGTGGAGGGTCAGGAGGTGACCTTCGAGGCCATGGTCACCGACAACGTGGGCGTCCAGGAGGTGTGGCTCTACCTGAGGCTCACAGCCACCGCCTCGTTCAGGCGGCTGGCCATGGACAACGTGGAGGACGACACCTACGCGTACACCCTGGCCGAGGGCGAGCTGCGTCAGCCCCACGTGATGTACTACTTCGAGGCAGAGGACCTGCCTCCCTCCAGCAACGTGGCCACCGACCCGGATGGAGCACCCCAGGTGACGTACCTCCTGAACGTCACAGAGCGGATGATGTCGATACAAGGGGTGGTCAAGGCCTCGGGAGGAGACCCCATCGAAGGGGCGAAGGTCGACCTACCTGGGGAGGGCCTGACCTCCGTCACCGACGCCAACGGCAGCTATCGTTTCGACGACCTCTACGCCAACACCTACGTCCTGGAGGTCAGGCAGGAGGGCTTCCAGACCTTCAGCACCAACGTGGTCCTGTCGGCCGAGTCGGGCGACAGGAACCTGGACATAACCCTCGTCCCCAAGGTGGACACCGACGGCGAGGAGGAGGGCCTGCCCTGGACATTGGTGGCGGCCCTCATCATATTCGGGATCATCGCCTTCCTGGTCCTGGTCATGATGCGCGTCGGGGCCAAGGACCGGTGATGGCGTTGGCGAAGGTCCACGAGTGGGAGAGGGGCAGCACCTACGCGGGAGAGCTCCCCAGGGGATGCTCCCTCTGCGCCCGGGGCTCGAAGATGGTGCTCCTGGTCACGGGGAGGTGCAGCTCGGGCTGCTTCTACTGCCCCCTATCGGAGGCGAAGAAGGGACGGGACGTCTCGTACGCCAACGAGCGGCCCATCGACGGCGTGGAGGAGGCCATCGAGGAGGCCAGGACCATCGACGCCGAGGGCACCGGCGTCACTGGCGGCGACCCCGTGGACGCCATGGTCAGGACCACCGGGATGATCTACTCCCTCAAGGCCGCCTTCGGCAAGGGCCACCACGTGCACCTGTACACAGCACGGCCCCTGGGCGAGGAGGAGCTCCGGGAGCTGCGCAACGCGGGCCTGGACGAGGTCCGCTTCCACCCCCCCGTGGACGCCCTCGATGACGTGGAGGGGGCGGGCTACGCCGACGCCGTGGCCCGTGCCACGGCCATGGGTATGGAGGCGGGTTACGAGGTGCCCGTCCTGCCCGACCGGGAGGACGAGCTTCGGGCCTTCCTAGAGACCCTCGCGGGCTCCGAGGACCGGCCCTTCGTCAACCTGAACGAGCTGGAGTACTCCACCTCGAACGCCGACGAGCTGCGCACCCGGGAGTTCCTGGTACGGGACGACGTCTCCGCGGCGGTGGCGGGCAGCGAGGACCTGGGGAGGAGGCTGGTGGAGGAGTTCGCTACCTCCGGTCTGCGGGTCCACTACTGCAGCGCCGCCTTCAAGGACGGGGTCCAGCTCCGTCGCAGGCTGGGGCGACGGGCCAAGAACGTGGTGCGGCCCCACGAGCTGGTGACGGAGGACCAGACGCTGCTCAAGGGCGTGGTGGAGACGGACGACCCAGAGGGGGTCGCCAGGGCGCTCCAGACCCGCTTCGACGTCCCGCCCGACCTGATGGTGGTGGACGCCGAGCAGGGACTCCTCGAGCTGGCCCCTTGGGTCATCGACGAGCTGGAGGAGCACATCGATGGGGACTGCTACCTGGTCGAGGAGTACCCCACATGGGACCGGCTCGAGGTGGAGAGGACCCCGGTCCGGCTCCTCAAGGACCTCTGATGGCACATCCACCGACCCCCCACCGAAAGGTTGATGGAGGTCCCACCCCATGACGCTGGCGCGAGGCGGAGAGCTTGCGTTCGATAGGGGAGCTGGTGGAGGAGCTTCTCAGGTTCAACGGCTTCTCCATACGTCGGGAGGAGAGGTTCCTGGCAGCCAGCAAGGGCTCCATCCGCATAGTGGTCCGCATCGAGTCCGACGCCGAGACGCTGACGGGCACGTACATCGAGGAGCTGCGCAAATCCGCCGGCGAGGACGGCTTCGACCGGATCCTCTTGGTCCACACGGGCAACGTCGCCCCAGAGGCCAGGGCACTGCTTGAACGATACAACGTGGTCCTCTGGGACAGGGAGCGCCTGTCCCTGGAGCTGGGCCGCGCCCTACTGGTGGCCGCCGAGGGGGACGTCAGGGGCCCCGAGCTGGCCTTCATGGACTACCTGCTGGTGGACAAGCGGACTGAGGTGACCGAGGAGGAGACCCCCGTCCCGCCCACGGTCACCGTCACCCGCCCCGTGGAGGCCAGCTTCGTGCGCGAGAAAGCCATCGCGGCAGGGGGTCAGGCGGACATCATGACCTTCGCGGACGTGGAGGAGAGGGTCGTGGTCCGGGGGACCAAGGACCGCTTCGTGCGCGTGCAGCTGGACCCCGAGGCCGCCGTCGCCAAGGCGCCCCGCCTCAGGGCGGCCGAGCGGTGCGATCTCCAGTACATCCCCTACCACATGTTCGACTACGGCGTGGAGCTGGAGGACGAGGTGGGGGACGTGGTGGTCCGCGACAACGGCACGCTGGCCGTGAACGCCCTCACCGGTCAGGCCCAGGAGTGGAACCTCACCCACACCTACGCCCCCGACGCGCCCACGGACCCGGACGCCGACGTGCTGGGCCCCACCATCGACGCCATGGCGGCCTACGAGCAGGCCAACCGGGCGGTGAAGGACCTACACACCCGCGTGGTTGAGCGGGTGGAGGAGCGGGGTACCGTCACCGTCTTCGTCAAGCGTCATGTCAAGCCCCGGGACGGTGCCATCGACATCGTGCCTCGTGGCCTGGTGTACATGCCCGTGTGGTGCATCGAGGGCGAGTCCGGCGTGGCCGTCGTGAACGCCAGCACCGGCAGGATAGTCAAGGAGGAGTACCTGGACTGAGGCGGTCCCTCGAGGGGACCGAAGGATAGATAAGGCCACACGACCACTGACTCCAAGTCAGAAAACGGTGCGGACCATGGCAAGGCCTAAGAAGGACCCGGAGATCATGAGGGGGCGCATCCTCGACGTGGCAGAGGGCCTCTTCTCCAAGCGCGGCTACGACGAGACCGCCGTCTCGGACATCGTGGCCGAGATGGGAGTGGCCCAGGGCACCTTCTACTACTACTTCCAGTCCAAGGATGAGTGCCTGGACGCCCTGGTGGGCCGTATATTGGAGGCCGACTACAGGACGGTGGAGGGGGTCTTGGACCGAGACGACTTCTCCGCCCCGTCGAAGTTGCTGATGGTCTACCAGATCCGCATCAACCGCCGGGTGGAGCACCGGGTGCTGGACTACCTGCACCTGGAGCAGAACGCCAAGCTCCACTACAAGATCTACCGAAAGCGGTACAACGACTTCCTACCCCTCTACACCCGCCTCGTCGAGGATGGGGTGGAGGAGGGCGTCTTCGACACCGACCACCCCGAGGCGACGGCGGCGGGCATCATGCTCCTCAACGAGATGGTGGAGATGCTGGACCGCACGCCCGAGACCTTCGGCATCCGCCCGGACATCATCGGTCCCCTCCAGCAGCAGATCGAGCGGTTGCTGGGGGCCGAGGAGGGCACACTGGAGGGGTTCGCAGGCCTCTGGGAGGGCCTCCACGAGGAGCAGTGAGCCCCTTCACCCACCCCCGGCAAAGGTATATCCCCAGCCCTCGCGATGACCCATCGTGCACCTCGTTGTGGTATGTCCCAGATGCAAGGGCGCCACCGCCGTCCGGGAGGACCAGAAGAGCGCCACCTGCCCCCGGTGCCAGCGCACGTACGACCCCCGTCGCAGCCGCGCCTACCACAGGTCCGAGGACCCAGCGGAGGTCGCCCGCCTGGTGGGCGAGATGAACGCCCGTCTCGAGAAGGGATTCCAGCGCTACGAGGCGGACAGGCGTGCGGCAGAACCCCGCAGGGGACCAGTGGACGATGACCTGGAGTCGGTGGTCTCCAGGGTCTCCTTGGTAAAGGGGCGACAGCGCCAGCTGCAAGAGGCGGTCCGCCTGCTCACCTCCCGCGAGGGTGGGACCTTCTCCTCCGACGAGCTCGCCGACGTCCTGGAGTCGGCGGGTTGGCCCCGCCATGCAGCGGAGGACGCGCTGGCGCGCATGCTGGACGAGGGAGAGATCGTCCAGAAACGTCCGGACCGCTACGGCGCGGTGTAGACGACGGAGCCCGTGGTCTTGAGGTCGAGGATGGTGTACACCTCCTCGGAGGAGACCCGGGGCGTGGGGTTGAACGGACCGGTGCTGTACGAGTACGACCAAGAGGTGTAGTAGTCCTCCAGGTCGGCGCCGTTGCCGTTGTCGATATAGTCGGAAACGTGATAGGGATCGCGGAACAGGAACTGGTTGTTCACGATGTCCACGGTGGCGATGACGTGGTTCCCGTCCTTCATGGGGATGAACACGTTGTTCCAACCGTGGCCGCCCCAGTAGTTGCGGACGGGGTCGTAGATGATGCCCAGGTTGAGCCAGACAGGCACACCCGCCGCCCGGGCCAGGGAGGCCAAGAGAATGGACTGGTCGTCGCAGTCACCGTTGCCGTCGGCCAGCGTCGCAGAACAGGACTTGGGGGCCGCGTCGCGCTGGGTGTTGTACTCCAGGTTGTCGTCCATCCACTTGTAGATCTTGAGGAGGATCTTGTACACGTTGGTCTCCTCTCCCACGATCTGCTCTGACAGGGCCACCACCTGGGGGTCACTGGGGGTTATCTTCCACTCGGTGCCCAGGTACTTGTTGTACTCGGCGGGGATGTCGGCGACGTCAGCTGAGTCGGACTCGTCCACGTCCCACACGGTGGAGTAGAGCTTCATGTCGTAGACCAGGGTGAGCCGAACGGTCCCGCCCGAAGTAGCGGTGGAGCCCGTCCACTCCATCCATTCCTGGTCCTTGTACACGTACGCCCTTGTGGGATTGGGGCTCGTTGTGAGAC
>CP070808.1:297133-302281 GCA_020343715.1 Thermoplasmata archaeon | reverse complement strand
GTCGATGGGCCCTATCCTCTCGGTCAACCCGCGCTTTCCCGTGTCCAGGTGGACCTTGGTCGAAGGGTCGATGGCGTACCTCCGCTCCCTCTCCATCACTACCGAGACCCCGTTCCTGGTAATCGTGATGCTCTCCCGTCGCATCGATCGCACACGGCCTACGACGTAGACGCTCGCCAGGCCCAGGGCCGCTGCCATCAGGGCCAGGAGGAAGGGATGGATGGGGACCATCAGTGCCACGAGCGCCAAGGCCAAAGCTCCTGCGATGCACACGAGCACCATGTTGGACCGTCGGTTCCAGTCCACGGTCTTCTCCATCTTCAAGAGGGTCTCCTCATCGAAGCCCATCGGTGATTCCGAAAGACTTGCTCGTATATCTTATCGTTGGCCGGAGGGCCCGTGCCGCATCGGGAGCCCCGGTGCACGTCTCAGTCCACGAACACGTCTGGGTCCCGGTCGAAAAGGTCCTTGCAGGTGGGGTGACAGAAGTAGTAGAGCTCCCCGTGGTGCTCGCTCACCCATAGGGCACCGTCCTCGTCCACGTCCAAGTGGCATACCACGTCCATTGCCGTGTTTACACCCGTGATAGACTTGGACTGGCATCCGGTATCTAAATGGTCCCGAAACATGGGCTCCCCGACCTGTGGTTTATATTCTGCTCGGCCCGGGGCCTCAGGCCCGGGTCGTCACCAACCTGGCCGCGCCGGCGGCGAGGATGGACTTGACCACGTCCAGCAGCAGGAACGGCGCGACGCCGAGGGCAATGGCCTCGGCGGCGGAGAGGCCCAGCACGACGGCCAGCCATGAGGCGCCGATGGCGTAGATGATGAGGACGCCCGCGACCATGACGGGTACCAGGTTCACCACGTCCCTCGTCCTACGCTCGACCATCAGGCCCACGAAGGCGGCGGCGAGGACGAAGCCCACTAGGTAGCCGCCCGTTGCGCCCGCCACGTACTCGAGGCCCGAGGCGCCGCCCGCGAACCAGGGCACGCCCACGGCGCCCAGTAGCACGTAGATCATCTGGCTGGCGCCGCCCCAGCGGCTTCCCAGGACCGCGCCCGAGAGGAGCACGAAGAACACCTGGGCCGTGAAGGGCACGGGCGAGAGGGGGGTGTAGACGCGGAGGTACGCGCCCAGTCCGGTCAGGCACGCGAACACGAAGGCCAGCATGAACCTGTTGAGGGTCTCGGTCTCGTCCCTCCACTGGTAGAAGCTCTGCCTCGCGTCCCGGTAGCGCGATACATAGGTGGTCATGGTATCAGCCCGCGGGAACGGATTACTCGTATAACAACCTTGAGTCCGGCGAATGCCGGTACCCTTGAGGCCAAGGACAGGGGGCGTTCACCACACGGAAGTTCCTATGAAAAAGGATGATTGTCCAATAATCCTGAATAAATACTCGCTTGTGTTCGATGAATATGCGTGATTCCTAATGGACGAAAGATGTTTTATATCTTCATTCCCTATCCGTCGAAGAGGAGGGACCGACATTGATTCCTGTAAGACGAGTCTTGACGTTGGCCATCGTCCTGAGCCTGCTCGCCATCGCGCTGCCCACCTCGGGCGTGACCCTGGAGGACCAGCAGACCGATCCACTTGACGACGTCATCGAGAGCGGAACCAACAACACGGTGGACGAGCCCGGCATAGACATCATCAACGTCAGGGTGGACGACCTCAACGGCGACCTGGAGGTCTCCCTCAGCCTGGCAGGTTCCCACATCGTGAACGCATCATATACGGTCAACATCCTCGTGGACGGAGCTGACCTGTTCACCTTCTCCTACTCGGAGTCTGGGAGCTTCGCCGCCCAGGACCCCATCGGACTCTCGGTGGCGGTCCTGGGATGGTTCGACCCTGGCAAGGCCATCTGGGAGGTGTCCACGCCCCTCCTGTCGGTGGTCTCCGGCCTCGCGGTCGATTCGGCTTACTCTTTCGTCACCAACTCCACGGGCGTCCTGCTCGAGGATTCGTTGGACGGTCCGGGGCCATTGAACGACCCACCGACGGTGACTCTGGATTCGCCGACCAACAGGGCCACCGTCTCGGGGACCATCACGATCTCGGGTACGGCGTCGGACGACATGGCCGTCATGAAGGTCTACATCCGCGTCGACACCTATGACTGGGAGGTGGCGACCGGTGCCGAGGTCTGGTCCCACGAGCTGGACACAACGACCCTGGACGACGGGGAGCACAAGATCACAGTCCAGGCATTCGATAGCTACTCGGGTTCAGCCCTTGTTTCCATCAGGATCATAGTCGACAACCTCGGATCGGCGACCGACCCCCCGACGGCCTATATCACCCAACCTATCAGTGGATCATCGGTAAGCGGCATTGTCAAGGTCGTTGGAGTGGCTACCGATGACAGGGCCGTCACCAAGGTGTCCATCAGGGTCAACGATGGACCATGGCAGGTAGCCACCGGTACCGAGTCTTGGAACTTCAGCTGGGACACGACGGTCTTACCGGATGGCGTATATCATCTCTTCGTGAAGGCCCACGATGGTACCCAGGAATCGGGTGAGCAGTTCGCACTACTAGTCGTGGACAACGTTCCTGGCTCTGTATATCCGATGGACGTAGCGATCACCGACCCCGTGGACGGCCAGACCGTAGACGGCGTCATCACGATAAGCGGGACCGCTGGTCCTCCCAATGGGGTTTCATTGGTAGAAGTCCGGGTCGACTCGGGGGATTGGATGCCAGCTCAAGGAAAATACAACTGGACATACACGCTGGACACCAGACATCTGGTTGACGGACAACATCTGTTGGAGGCGCGTGCTGATGGATACGCCTCGGCGGTTTCATCCCCCTTTGTCATAACCATCTCGGTGGTCAATTACGTCTTGCCGGACAACAACCCTCCCACCGTCACCATCACGGAACCCAGAGTCGGTGTTCGTGTGGATAGGACCCTGGACAACTCCACGGTCGAGGGTGAGGTCTTCGATGACGGGGCGGTCGTCGATGTCGAGGTACGGGTGAACGGAGCGGGCGAATGGTTCCCGGCCACCGTTACCGGGACAACTTGGTCCGCCGGACTGGCCCTGCATACACTGGCGCCCGATGCCGTTCATGCGATTGAGGCCAGGGCCTTCGATGGAGAGCTGTACTCCGACATCGTTTCTTCCGAGTTCAGGGCGGGGTCAAACGAAGAGCCCGACATCGATACCACCCTTGTCGAGGAGACGAAGAAGTACGTATTGATCGAGGGCACTTCGTGGGACGACATCGACGCTATAGTCAAGGTAGAGGTAAGGATCGACGGAAGTCGCTGGATGGAGCTACCGTTCGAGCTCATAGACGGGAATCCAAGGTACGTTCAATGGACTGACAACCGGTCGAAAGCGGGGTTGGCAACGGGTTCCCATGAGATCGAGTTTAGGACCTTCGACGGATACGACTACTCTAACACACATTTACACGAATTCTCCGTTTCCAAGTCGGGGGGAGGTACCGATCCCGGCAACTTCCTTCCAGCGGTCGGCCCCTCCCTCGTTCTCCTCGCATTCGTCGCCGCTGCGATGATCGTCCTGCATGTGCGGAGGCGTGACTGACCAGGACGTCATCGGTCTCCCGGACCATCTATATAGAAACCAAACGACATATATATCCCAATCCGGTACCCCGCCCGCTGTCCGGTGGTGGGCGATTTGGAGATGCGTAAGGTACAGGTGACGGGGGGCTCCACGTACATCGTCTCCCTTCCCAAGAAGTGGGTCCGCGAGGTGGGCCTCAATCCCAACGACACGGTGGCCATCCTGCCCCAGGCGGACGGTACCCTGGTGCTGTCCCCGCGCCTCTCGGCAGGTGAGGAGCTCCGTCAGAAGACCTTCGACCTCCGCGAGGAGCCCGACGAGAGGGAGCTGCTGCGCAACCTCATCGGCGCCTACGTGACGGGCTACGACATCATCGAGGTGCACCAGGCGCCCCGGATGTCCACCGAGGTCCGTAACGTGGTCCGCAAGTTCACCCAGCTGGTGATAGGGCCCGAGATCATCGACGAGGACATCGACGACATCAAGACCCGGGACCTCCTCAGCCCCTCGGACCTGCCCTTCCGCACCTCGGTGCAGCGTATGTACCGCATATGCTCGTCCATGCACCGCGAGGCCGCGTTGGCGATATGCGAGTTGAACACGGACCTGGCCCACGACGTCATCATGCGGGACACCGAGGTCGACCGTCTGGACTGGCTGGTGGCCCGCCAGTACAACCTGCTCATCCGGGACGTGGGTCTGATGGAGCGCATCGGCACCTCCCGTGAGCACGCGGTGAACTTCATGCTCATCGCCCGCATCCTGGAGCGGATAGGTGACCACTCGTCCCGGATGGCGCGCCAGGTGGGGGACCTCAAGGAGGCGGGGGCCAAGAAGGCGAACCTGAAGCGGGTCAAGGACCTGTCGGGCGAGGTGCTGCCCATCTTCGACGACGTCATCTCGGCCCTCTTCGAGCGGGACGGGGTCCTGGCCAACGACACCATCGAGCGGGCCAACGCCCTGCTCGTGGACATCAAGGCCCTCAAATCGGAGATCGCCGACTCCCCCAAGGCGGCCAGCGTGCCCATGTCCATCGTGGCCGACTCCCTCGACAGGACGGCCCACTACCTCAAGGACATAGGCGAGCTTGTCATAAACTACGCCATCGACGCCGACGGTGGGAAGTGACCACGAGGTCAACGACCGGCCAACTGTAATAACGGTCGCAGAACAAAGGGACCCTCTAGGGGTACTCGTGCTGTGCATCCCATTCTGGATCTACGGTCTGGTCGGAGCTGCCTTCGTCATCGGCTTCTCTGCCATCGCCGTGGTCGTGTGGCTCATCGCCACCAGGCGTCGTCGCTTCCATCACTGATGGATCCACCCTCCGTCCGGCTGCGCGTTCTTATAGTATAAATGTGTTAGCGGAAGATTGTGGCGAGCCCCCTTATATGTCATCGGGAGGCTCACATCCCATCGGGTGGACAGCAGGCGATAGGATGACCCAACCATCCCCTACCAGCGAGCAGGACCAGACTGAGTTCCTGGTCCAGGCACGGGACGTCACCGTCAGGTTCGGCCCCGTGGTGGCCCTCAACGTGTTCTCGACCCAGGTGCCCCCGGGCATCACCGGGCTACTGGGTCCCAACGGCGCGGG
>CP070808.1:291867-297033 GCA_020343715.1 Thermoplasmata archaeon | reverse complement strand
GAAGAGCACCGCCGTGGACCGCATCATGTCGGTCACGGGCCGGAGCCTGGACTCGACCTCGCGGTCCACTTTCCTCAGGTCACGCAGGTGGTCGGATACCGCCACGATGGTCCGCCCAGCGCCGGATACGTCCTTCCGGACCATGCTGACGATGGTCTTGAGTGAGGCGGACACGTTCTCGGAAGGGAAGCCCGTCAGGGCCCCCTCCCTCCCGAAGAGGGCCTCGGTGGCCGAGGACCTCTTGAGCGTCATGTGGGCCAGCACCCGCCTGAGCAGGTGGGCCAGGGGTTCATCCCCCATGCTGTTGGCCGTGCGCCTGATGGCCGACTCCAGGGTCACGCCGTCGGCAATCCGGCTCCCTATCTGGAAAAGAGCGTCGGGTAGGGCGTCCTCAACGGTCTTGATCTCCTTCCTACGCTGTCGGGTCGTCCGGAGGGCCGGAAGGTGGTACACTGCGACCGCCGCCGCTACACCCCAGATGACGGGCAGTGGCCCGACCATCACGGCTAGGCCCACCAGGGGCTCCCGGTCGGCGGCCCCCGCCTCGGCCTCCAGCCGCGCCCTCTCGTCGGGGTCCATGCCCACGAGGCTGCCGTCAGCCAGGGCGGCGTCCAGGCGTGCCTCCGCTGAGGTCACTTCCGTCGAAACGGTGCCTAAGAACAGACCGAGACCCACCAGGGCCGCTCCCACCGTGACGGCGGCGATGACCCTACCGAGGCTCCGCCCTGACGGACCCTCGACGCGGGAAGGCGTACGCACCAGGGGTCGACGGTCGAGGATCCGCCGGGCGGCCAGGACAAACAGGAGCGGGAAGAGGACGTCCATGAGGAGGACGGCGGTCCATAAGGACCCACCCAGACCTCCAGCGGACATGAGGGGCAGCATCGAGCCGACCATAAGGGGCAGCACGACACCAATCGAGAACAGGACGAACACGGGCCTCTGGAGCCCGTCGGCGAACTCCCGGACCCTCCTCCTGGTACCATCGAAGGCGGAGCCGGTGGCGCGCTCGAGGGACCGCTCGACGCCGTCGGCGGTCGCCTGGAGCTCTGCGGTACGCAGTGACCGGAGCGCCTGCTGGAACCCCTCATTGCCCGGATCGAGGGTCCGTGCCAGGTCCAGGAACGCCTCCTCGAGGGTCTCGAACCTCCGAAGCTCCACGTCCAGGACCACCTGCCTGAGGCGGCCGGCCAGGGGCTCACCCACGTTCCGAGCGGCGAACAGGAGGGCCTTGTGGAGTGACGGGGTCTGTCGCATCGACATGGCCATGTAGCTCACGGCGTCCACCATCTGGCCCATTGCCAGAGCCCTGTCGCCGGTCTCAGCCATCCCGGGTCACCTCCTCCCACCATGCCCTCCAGTCCTCGGCGAGTCTGGAGAAGTCGGTGTCGCCCTCCGTGTCCATGTCCCCGACCAGGGACCAGAACGCGTTGTTGGCCTCGGCGACCCAGTCAGGTTCCAGGAGCTCGGGCCGTCCCTCCCTGACCGAGGTCTCCACCATCAGCTCCCTGATGCGTGCCCTGGCACGGATGTTGTCCATCGCCTCATCCATGGAGAGCCCCCACGATTCGGCGATGTCACCGATCCTGTCGGACAGCTTCAGGCCCTTGTCCTTCAGGCCGTCCATCCGGCCGTCGTAGGTCAGGAGGTCCCTGAACTTGCCGGCCCTGGCGGACGACTTGTCCACCTCCGCCACCTCGACGACCCGTCGCAGTTGACGTTGGGCCCCGCCGGGCCTCCTGAGGCCGGCCACGACGACCACGTCGGTGGCCCTGAAGGCCTCCTTGGCTATGCCCAGGTCGTGGACAACCCGGTCGTGGACCGCCCTGGCGGACGTGCCGTGGATGGTACCCATGACCGCCGAGCCAGCATTCCCTGCCCTCATGGCCTCGTACAGGGTCCTGGCCTCCTGGCCCCGGACCTCGCCAAGGACCAGGGCCGAGTCACCTAGCCTGAGGGCGAGCCTGAGAGCGTCGTCGGATGACATCTCGCCATCGGTGCCCAGGGTGCTCTGCACCCGCATCGACTGGACCTTGTAACCCAGTTCCTGCATCTCAGCCACGGGCAGCTCCAGGGTGTCCTCGATGGTAAGTATCCGCTGGGACCTGGGGAACTCCTGGACGAGGGCCCCGAGGAGCGACGTCTTGCCTGCCCCCCTGCCGCCGGCGACCAGGATGGTGGACTGCCCGTCCACGAGGAATGAGAGGAGGCCGGCCGCAAGGGGTGAGAGGCTATCGGCCGCGATCAGCTTGGGAAGGGTCCAGGGGGTCGTAGCGTGCCTCCTGAAGGCGATCGCGGTACCGGAGGGCGAGAGCGGCCGGCCGATGACCGTAACACGGGTGTTGAGGTCCTCCAGGTCGTGCTCTAGGTAGGGGCGCGATTCGGAGAAGGGACGGCCCGAGGCGTGACGGAGACGGGCGACCAGGCCCTCCACCTCGGGTTGCGAGAGGCAGACGTTCGTGCGACACCTGGTGGGTACGCCATCGTCCCCGGTCCCACCCAGGTTGACGTACAGGGGATTGGCGTCCGCGGGCGCGTCCACGAAGACGTCCTGGACCCGTGGGTCCAAGAGAAGGTGCTCGATGACCCCTAGACCGGCGGTGTAGCGGCCCAGGGTCGAGGTAAGCTGCCGGACCCTCTGCCTTTGGGCGGTCCTGTCGGAGCCCAGGTCCACACCTCTCTGACGGGCGTCCTCGCCGATGAGCTCGGCTCCACGGCGCTCGACCCAGGCCCTGACGTGGCCCGGGGTTTCCACCTGCATGTCCTCGGGGGCCTCATCGAGGAGGCTGCTGCGAGCGCCCTCCACCAGACCCACCTCGGTCCTGGTGTACCGGTACTCCGGGGGTTCCAGCAGGTAGAACCCCTCGGTCTCGTTGGTGAGCGTGTTGATCCTGACCGAGGCTTTCCCCACGGTGTACTTGAGCACCTCGGAGGCTCCCTGGGGGCGGTGGGGGGCGACGAACGTCTCCGAGAAGCTAGGCCTCACCCTCCTGTTGCAGGCCAGGATTGACCGGAGGGCACCGTTCAACTTCGAGCGCACCTCCTCATCCGTCCTTCCCAGCTGGGCGCTGAACGCCTCCATCCTCACCAGTAGCCTCGGGCGCTTGCTGCCCGTGGTCCTGGCCGTCTCGAAGGTCCTGCTGACCCGGGGTGCCAGGGAGCTCCTGGCCCGCCCACGGATGGTCAGGGTGGGTCCCTCTTCCTTGCCGCCTATCATCCTTCCGCCTCCTCGTCCGCCTCGCTTCACTGTTGATGTTCAAACGACTACCGCGTAGCCCTCCTTCACGATCTCCCGCAGCAGGCTCTCGAACCTGGAGTAGACGTAGTCGAAGTCCTCCCGGGTCGCCAGCATGCACTCGCCGCAGGTGTAGTCCCTGGCGTCCTCCTCGTAGAGGCGCACCGTGGTGTCGTGGAAGAGGGAGTAGAACAGGCCCACGTCCCGGAGGAACTGCTCGTTGAGCCTGGTGAAGACACGTCGGGGCTGGAACTGGCAGTCACCACACCCCTTGGGGGCCTTGCCCGAGGGGGTTGCGGGCGTGCGCAGGGAGAGCTGTCTCATCTCGTAGGAGAGCGCCGTGATCCCCTTGAGGATCGACAGAGCCTTGCCGAAATATTGGGTCTCCACGTGGTTGGAGAGGGTGATACGCTCCACGTTGACCTCGTTGGCGAAGGCCCTCAGCAGGGACGAGAAGCAGTTGCGGTCCTTGAGCTCCCTCTGACCGCACTCCCTGCACAGCACCCGCATGTTGAGTGCGTTCCCATCCGATCGCAATTCGTAGTTGCAGGGTGGTATGTCCGCCGTGACGAGGGGCGTTCCCTTGTCGTCGCCTTTTCGTGTCATCGGGGATTCGGACGGTGGAGAGCATATATATGGAAAGTCAGAGAACCATCGCGATTAATCAGAATCGTAGGGACGATTGTTTATACCTGGAGGCGGATTCCTTCTCAAGAGGAGGCGGTGAAGGTGTTCGCCAAGGACAAGGAACCGGTCGAGTGCCCCAAGTGCCAGGTCAAGCTAAACGAGATAGATGCCATGATCCCGGGTAAGGCCGTCATGGTGGACGCGTGCCCGAACTGCAACGGGATCTGGCTCGACAAGGGCGAGCTCCGCAAGATCATCGGCGACAGGAAGCTGGCCGATTACCTTACCAAGGACATCGGGACGAAGACCGAGAGCCCCCTGGTGTGCCCCAGGTGCGGAGGGCTCATGGACTACCAGCACGCCGAGGACGTGGAGGTGGACGTGTGCCTGGACTGCCGAGGCGTTTGGCTCGACGCCGGGGAGCTGGCCGACCTCCAGAACGTGTCCGATGCCGGCTTCGAGGGCGACAAGTTCTACAAGGCGGCGGAGAAGCTGGAGGAGATGGAGGCCGACAAGAGCCGCACCCTCCTCGAGAGGTTCAAGCGGAAGATGGACCTGTGACCTGACCTGCCTCTCTGTTTCAGGGCCGGAGCCCCTGAACCACGACTATATATACGATACTGTCGGTTCACCCCAACGCTCAGTTCAGCGTTTCCCTGGACTGATTTCCGCATGGTGGTGAGGAAATGAAGAAGGCCAAGAGGATGCCTCCCACGGAGGTTCTGCACCCCTTCGACGTCCATTATATGACCAACCCCTCCCAGGACGAGCTGCGCAAGCTCGCCTGCGAGCACACGCTCGCCTGCTGGGAGACCAAGTACGGCGGCATCAACAAGATATCGCGCAACAAGGCGCGGTTCGCCAAGTACACGTACCTGGTGGCCCCCGACGAGGACTCGCACCTCTACTCGGGCCAGACGATATCGCCGGAGAAGGCGATGGAGTACATCCAGCGGGCATGGGACTTCATCCATCTCAAGGGCAAGATGATCGAGGTCCAGGCGTACTACGGCCTGGGGGAGCACACCTTCCCCATCCAGTGGTTCTACACCCTCCAGGGCGCGAACGTGGCTGGGATGCAGCAGACCCTCAGCTTCCCCCGGGAGCAGGTGGAGACGCCCGAGCAGCTGGCCCAGCCCTTCAAGCCGGTCATCCGTCTGGTATACTGCCCCGACCTTCCCGCCACCGGGATGCCCGGGGACATGGCGATGATCGTGGACCTGGACAACTACACCACCTACGTGCTGGGCGCCGACTACTTCGGCGAGTCGAAGAAGGGCGCCCTGCGGATGCTGAACGAGTAC
>CP070808.1:286596-291767 GCA_020343715.1 Thermoplasmata archaeon | reverse complement strand
AAGTGGGCCGCGACGCGGGAAGGGTGGACGTCGGTCACCATGGGACCGTAGTCGAAACTGAGCTGGGCGAGGAGGGGCGACGAGAATGAGTCCACGAAGTCGCTGATCTCGGTCACCACGTCCTCGTGCTCCAGTACCCAGATCGCACGACCGTCGTTCTCCAGCGCCAGGGCCTCCAGGAAGGTCCAGTCGGCACCGTTGCCAAGGGCGATGCAGTAGATGGAGGAGTCCACGGTGTTCTTCTGCATGACGTCCTGCCTGAATGTGGACCTGTGGTATAGGCCGGTGTTGGCGCGTCCGTCGCTGAGGAGCACAATGATCGGGACGGTGTCCCCCGCCTCCTTGAAGATGTCCAGGGCGTCGATGACACCGGCATGGATGTTGGTGCTCCCGCCCGAGCTGAGGCGGTCGATGTGAGCCTTCACGTCCTTGACGTTCTCCTCGTTCGCCCTCTTCAGTTTCGGGCTGTACACATAGGAGTGGCCGTTGAACTCGACGAAGGAGAAACGGTCGTCCCCTGCCAGGCCGCCATAGATGTGGTGCAGGGCGGTGGTCGCCTGGCTGAACTTGAGGTCTCCCATGGAACCGGACTTGTCGAGGATGAAGATGAAGTCCTTCGGCACCCTTGCGTCACCGAAGATGTCGATGTCGGGGTCGAAGACGTGCACGAAGTAGCCCATGCCGTCCTTCTCCCCGAAGTACATCTTCCCCTCCTCCTGTGCTCCGATCGACCTCCACCTGACCTCCAGGTCGTCATCGGGAGTGAGGTCCTTGGCGTCCAACGATATCCGGGCCTTGTCACTCGTCGGTCCCACGATGCTCAGGTCTTCGTCGTAGCCATCGGTCTTCATCTCCTTTATTTCGGTTGCCGAATCGACGTAGATGTCCACATGTAGGGACCCCACCTCGTATGGTTCGGTACCGTTCACTATCGGCAACCAGTAGGTGTGCCATCCATTCGCCTTAAGGAGGACCTGCTCGTACCTGATGGTCGCGGTCATCTCCTCCTTGGCCGTCAGGGAGACCTTGTACGCGAAGGTCTGGCTTCCCACCGCGGCTACCAACCCTGCGTTCCTTCCCTCCGAGACGGCCTCCTGGTACTCCCTCTCGGCCTCCTCCCTCTCCAGCACATCGGCGTAATATGTGACCCCCCGCACCTTTATCGAGAAGTTGGATATCAAGGCACCCTCTGGAATGACGAAACGGAAGGTGTGGTCGATGGAGGACTCCCCCGGATTGTACAGGACCCTCTCGACATCGGTCACCGCATAGGCGTCTATGATCCGGACCATGTAGCTCTCGGACAGAACGACGGGTGGTTCTTGTGTCCCCTCGGAGAGCATAGACGGGACAAGGACGGTCGACAAAACGAGCACGCACGCGACGAAGGCCTTTCTCACTACGTCCATTTCGAAACCCCGGCAGGACTCGACTTTGCGCTATAAACCCCTTTATGCTACATGTAGCATGCTAACACGTGTCAAGCCCGTCTCTTCCTTCGTCCGCCATCCGAGATAACCTTTCTGGTTCTGTTTGTTACTGTGGCACCGTACGCCCTCCTTCCGCGGGCTCTCTAGGCCGACCTAGGTCGTGGCGAAGCCTTCATATACATGCCAAGCCTTCCCCGGAATACTGGGCCCGTCGTCCCTCGTGGGGGCATAGGGTAATCAGGCATCCTCACGGGCTCCAGTTACGTGGATGACGCTACACGGGTATACTGATGGTCTCCGCACCGATGATGAATAACTGGAGCGGCGACCGTAATATCCCCGGAGGGTCGCTCCCTCCGTCGGGGGATACCCGTTGATCTGGGTTCGAATCCCAGTGCCCCCACCTCACCCCTTCTATTAGAATCCATGGACGGTGCAGGGTTATCGTCGTCTCAACCGCTGGTATCCCGGACCAGGCGGGCCGTCTCGAGGACCAGTCCCAGCTGGTCGCCCACGGCGTGCAGGATGGCTATCGACTCGTCGTCGACGCTGTACGGCTCCTTCAGGCCCGCGATGACGTAACCTGTCGGTTTCCCCATCCTGACCACCGGTACGGAGAGTATGGACTTGATGCCGTACTTGTCCATGTAGTGTTTGAACTCGGGAGGTAGCTGGTTAAGGTCGTTCAGGACCTGTACCTCGGAGCCCGAGAACAGGCCAGTGGCGGGGACCTTGGGGAAGGCCTTCTCCAGGAACTCCAAGTACTCGTCTGGCACCCACAAGTGGCCCTCCAGGTGCATCAAGGACTCCCCCGATGACTCACCGATGGATATCAGTGAGATGATGTCGGCTCCCGTGAACTCGGCTATGATCGATAGGCTCCTGGTTATCATCTCGTCGTAGTCTGTGGAGGACGTCAGGTTCATGATGAGGGAGTTGAGGATCTCCAGCTCCTTGTTGCGACGGATCACCTGCTTCTCCCTCTGCCTCTCCAGGGTCACGTCCCTGATGAAGGCCACCACCTCGCTGACGTCGCCGTTGCCGTCGGGGACAATGGCGGCGTTGAGGTTGTGGGTGAGCCACTCGCCCTCCGTGTTCTGGATGCGGTACTCGATGCCGCGGATGGGGATGTTCTCCTGAAGCCCCAGGTACGCCTCGACCAGCCTGGCCTGGTCCTGGGAGTGGATCCGGTCCAGGGTCTGCTTGTCGATGAGCTCGCCGGTCATCGAGTAGAGATTCGACTCCCGGATGGCGTTGTTGGCGAATATGACCTTCCCGTCGGTGCCGTAGGAGATGATCATGTCGTGGGCCGTGTCCATGATGCGGCGGAACCGGCCCTCGGACGCCCTGGCCCGGCTCACCTGTCGCTTCACCCGGTCGAAGAGCAGGGCGTTGTAGATGGCCAACGAGGCCTGGTCCGCCAGGATGCGGACCACCTGGACCTCCTCCTCGGCCACTCTGTTCTTGATGGAGGAGATGCCCAGGAAGCCCAGGGGGACCATGTCCTCGCCGGGGCTACCTATGTACAGGGGGACCGTCAGGGCCAGGTTCATCCTGGTGGTCCTCCTGATAATCTCCAGGATGCCAGGGTTCAGGCCCGTCAACGAGTGAAGGGTGTTGACGATGTCCTCCTTGGTGCGGTGGTAGTAGATCTCACCGGACTCCATTGCCTGGACGTACTGGGGGATCTGGGAGACGTCCATCCGGACCCGCTGGAACTGGTACTTTGCCAGCCTTTGACCTATCTCGAAGGTGCGCTTGTGGCCAGAGCCAACGACGCCCCTGAGGGTCTTCCCGTCCTCCTCGAACACCGAGATGATGGCGTTTCGGAACGACGTCAGCTCCGACACGGCCTCCACCAGGATCCGCCCGATGGAGTCCACGTCACGCTGGGCGCGCATCTTGCTGGAGAAGTCGTACACCAGGCGTTGGAGCTCCAGGCGGACCTTGAGGGCCTTCCGCTCCTCCTCCATGGGCCTGACCCGATCTCCCGACGTAGGCATGACTAGGGGAAGGTCTTCCTCCGGCGGGCTATCCCCCGGAGGGCGGCGCTCCGGGTCGGGTGCACACATGTACCCACCAACGGATATCGGGGTTAGGTATTCGGTCCCCAGAGTGGGGACCCATCCAGATAACGCCCACAGGTGCGATAAACCTTTCGTGAGGATTCTTAAGCGTGAGGAGGCCCATCGAAGGCATTATCTACGCCAAGGGCCCTTCGATTGCCCATGGTGCTCAGGGACCCCATGTCTTACTTCGCCGACCAGGTGTCCAGGACCGTCGCCAGCGCCATGGAGGAGCTGAGCGAGGAGGGCTGGCGGGACCTGATCGTCAAGGGCTCCGGTTCGGCGGTGTCGGTGGACAGCAAGGAGCATTCGGCGGACATCCCTTTAGAGGTCCCGCCCGTGGGCTACGGCGACTTCGCCTTCCCCTGCTTCCAGCTGACCCGTTTCTACGAGGCCCCCCCGAACAACGTGGCGTTCCGTCTGTTCCCGATCATCAAGGTCCCCGAGGACCTGGAACCTCCCCAGCTGGCAGGACCCTACATCAACTTCGCCATCAAGCCGAGCCGTCTGGTCGAGGAGACCCTCCGGGCGACCCAGACCCTCGGCGACGGATACGGCTCCCTGGAGGACAAGCAGACCAGGGTCGTCTTGGAGCACACCAGCGCGAACCCCAACGGCCCCCTACACGTGGGCAGGGCCCGCAACCCGATCCTGGGGGACGCCCTGGCCCGTGTCATGCGCATGGCGGGTTACGACGTGACCACCCAGTACTACCTGAACGACATGGGCCGCCAGGTCGTCCTTCTGCACTGGGGATGGAGCCACCAGGACGGGGGACAGGCCCCTGTCGAGGGCAAGGCGGACCACGTGGTGGTGGGACACTACCAGAGGGCCAACAAGATGGCTGAGAAGGACGAGGGGATCGATGCCCAGGTCAGGTCGATGATGACACGGCTTGAGACGGGCGACGCCGAGGCGGTGGAGGCCGTGAGGGAGCCAGCCCTACTGGGCCTCGGAGGCATCCAGGAATCCCTCGAGCGCCTGGGCATCCATCACGACCAGGTGGTCTCCGAGAGCACCTTCGTGCTGGACGGCACCGTGTCAAGTGTCATCGACCGCCTGGCCTCCTCCGACTACACCGTGGAGGAGGAGGACGGCGCATTGGCGTTGGAGCTGGAGTCCTTCGGCATCCAGGGGAGGAACACCAAGTTCGTGTTCCGGAGGAAGGACGGCACATCGCTGTACACCACCCGGGACCTGGCGTACCACATCTGGAAGCAGCGGCAGGGTGACCGCCTGGTCAACGTACTGGGCGAGGACCACAAGCTGGAGGCCCGCCAGCTCCAACTGGCCCTTGACATCATGGACACCAACGTCAAGGTGGAGCCCGTATTCTACGCCTTCGTCTCCCTCCCCGAGGGGAAGATGTCCACCCGTGAGGGCCGCGGCGTATACCTGGACGCCCTGATGGACGAGGCCGTCAACAGGGCGAGGGAGGACACCCGGACCAGGAGGCCCGAGCTGGACGGGCCCGCCATCGACGCCATCGCCGAGGCCGTGGGACTGGGGGCGGTCCGTTACAACATAATGAGGGTGCAGCCAGAGAAGAGCATGGTCTTCAAATGGGAGGAGGCCCTGAGCTTCGAGGGAGCCTCCGCCCCGTTCATCCAGTACTCACATACCAGGGCCTGCTCCATCCTCCGGAAGGCCGAGGAGGAGGGCGACCCTGCTGTGG
>CP070808.1:281304-286496 GCA_020343715.1 Thermoplasmata archaeon | reverse complement strand
CCTTGGCCAGACCCGGTTTCGTGTCGAAGGCCCCGCCGCCGACTATTATCTCGGTCTCCTCAGGCAGCACGTCCCTGATGCGCTCCATCGCCTTCCTGAGGGCCACCAGGTTGTAGTAGTTGGTCACGCTGACGGCGACGTAACGGGGCTTGATCGCACCCACTGTCGCGATGAAGGTCTCGATGGGTGTGTTGGCCCCCACGAAGGTCACGTCGTAGCCCGCCAACGTGAAGAAGTCGGCCACCATCTTGGGCCCGATCTCGTGCAGCTCCTCGGGCGGGCACAGCACGGCGACGGTCATGCCCCTATCGGTCACGCCGCGCCTCCGCCTCTCCTTGAGCACGTAGGGATACGAGATCTCCAGTATGGACCTTATGATCTGTGACCTGACGTGCTCCCTCCAGATGCATGTGGGGTCGGCGTCCTCGTCGCACTCCCAGTCGTTCAGGGCCGGCGCCAGTACCTCGGTGTACAGCTGGACGATCCCCACATCCCCCGCCTCGAGCAGCTCCACCACCAGCTGCACGCACCTCTCCTTGTCCTCGCGGTCCAACGCCTCGAGGAACTCCACGTAGAACTCCCTCATGAACGGGGTGATTGGTGACTCCCACTTAATATGATTGCCGCACCCGGATGGGAGGTGAACGGCAATCGCTGAAGCTATGCGTGGTCGCGTCCTCCCTCGACGCCGGTGGCCGGTTCTCCCCCCGGAGGCGGCCGGATGTCCTCAGAACTTGATGCCCGTGAGCGTCTTGGTCTCGACGACGCCGTCCACTCCGCGGATCTCCTCGACCACGACCTGTCCGAGGGCGTTGAAGTCCTCGGCACTGACCTTTGCGATCAGGTCGTACTCGCCGAACAGGGGGTGGAGCTCGACTATGTGCTTGACGCCGAGCAGCTCGTTGTAGACCACGTGCTCCTGAGCGGGGGATGTGCTTATCAGAACGAATCCTATAGCCATCGCGAACCCGCTTCCCTTTGTCCTTCAGGGGGGATAAAGCTTTCGTCAGAATCGGCACGAATCCATCGATTCCATCTCTTGATATGGCAATGGCTCCAGGCTGGAGCGGGTCTCCGTTTCCCCCCCGGCAGACCGGACTACCAGGTCTCAGAACTTGATTCCCGTCAGGGTCTTGGTCTCGACCACACCGGGGATCGACCTGATCTTGTCAACCACTATCTGGCCCAGGGCGTTGAAGTCCTCGGCCGAGATCTTGGCGATGAGATCGTACTCTCCGAACAACGGGTGCAGCTCGACGATGTTCTTCACCTTGAGCAGCTCGTTGTAGACCTCGTGTTCCTTGGCGGGGGAAGTACTAATCAGCACGAAACCGATAGCCATGGGTATCCCATGTGTTATAGTGTTCGTGGCATTAAATACCCTTCGCTCAGCCCGACCCAGGCTGTCCCTTCGACGTTCGTTCCACAAAGGGTTTCTACCATTAACGCAGAATGGATGGCGAAAGGGGGTTCACGATTGAGCAAGCAGCTGGACCGCATCGAGCAGCGCTTGGAGGAGCTCACCTCAATGGTGGGGGCGATAGCCTGGTACTTCGAGGAGGCCATGGACTACCTGGCCGTCCTGGACGAGGAGATACTCCTCATCGAGGAGAGGCTTGGGATCAAGTCCACCCGGATTCGCCCGGTCCCCCGCCCGCCTGGTCACACGGGCGCCGGGGCGAGGCCTCCGCCGCAAGGTTAAAGGCCGGCCATCTGGTTTCCGTCCATGATGCGAATTGGCATCATGGGAGCTGGGGCCGTCGGGACCTACGTGGGGGCGCTGCTGTCCGAGATGAACCACGTGGTCCTCATCGGCAGGCCCGCCGTGGTCGATTGCATCAAAGACCGCGGTGTTCGGATCTCAGGACGCACGGAGATGCACGTCCGACCCGACGCCAGCGTGGACCCCGCCGCCCTGGAGGACTGCGACATCGTGCTCCTCACCGTGAAGGCCTACGACACCGAGGAGGCGGCAGGCCTGGTGGCCGAGGCCGCCCCCATGACGACCTTGGTGACGCTCCAGAACGGCCTCGACAACGACGAGGCGGTGGCCAGGGCCGCACCGGGCCTCAAGAGCTGTGCCGCCATCACCTCCTTCGGGGTGACGCTGGAGGGTCCAGGTCACATCCGTCACGCTGGCGAAGGTTCAACGGTGCTGGGGCGCATGGCTTCGTCCCCAGGCGAGGCACGACTGGTGGCCGACAAGCTGACGGAGGGCGGGTTCCCCATCGAGTGGGTGGACAACATCCGTGGGCATGTATGGCTAAAGGGCGTCGTCAACCACTGCATCAACCCCCTCACCGTCATCCACAGGTGCAAGAACGGCGCTCTCTTGGAGAATCCAACGTACCTTCAGCACATGACGGGGCTGGCCGAGGAGGCGATATCGGTGATCCACGCCGCCGTGGTCAACCTGCCCACCGACGACGTCCTGGGCCGTGTCAAGGAGGTGGCCCGCCTCACCGCCGACAACAAGAGCTCCATGCTCCAGGACGTGGACAGGGGCAAGCGCACCGAGATCGACCACATCACGGGTTACATCATCAGGCTGGGGAAGCGCCATGGCCTCGACCTGCCCCTCTCCGAGTTCATCTACTACGAGGTGAAGAACCTGGAGACCGAGGGGACCGAGGCCAAGTACGAGGAGGACAGGAGGCACTGCTGATGACCGACGAGGAGGTCCCGGACATAACGCCGGTAGAGCCCCTCCCGACGGCGGAGTGTCCCCTGATCGACGCTGTTGAGGAGAAGCACAGGGAGGCCAGGATGGCCGCTTGGGCGGGAGTGCTCGTAGCGATACTCGGGGTCCTCTCCTGGAGCACATACGGCTTCCTCGTGTGCGGGGGTGCGGCGGTGGCGTTCGGTCTCTACGCCAGGCGCTACGCGCCCATGGAGGCGTACGCCGACTACACCGCTGGTGGCATGCTCCTGGCCCTCTTCCTTCTGCGCCTTGCCGAGGTCCTCTGATTCCCCCCAGAAACCCTTAAGTGGGCCGAGCTCGTTCCCGTCACCGTGACCATGCTGGGGGAGGTCCTGACCCTCGATGACATAGACCTTCGGGGACGCACCGTCATCGTTCGGGTGGACATCAACAGTCCCGTCAACCCCACCGACGGATCATTCCTGGATATCACCAGGTTCCGTAGCTCGCTTCCCACCCTCAGGGAGCTCGCCGCCTCGAAGCTGGTGGTCCTGGCCCACCAGAGCAGGCCGGGCAAGGCCGACTACATGACCATGAGGGAGCACGCCCGGGTCCTGGGCAGGCTGCTGAACCGTCCTGTCAAGTACGTGGACGACCTGATCGGTTCGCGGGCCCAGCGGGAGATCCGGACCATGGAGGTGGGCGAGGTCCTGGTGATGGAGAACACCAGGATGTACGCCGAGGAGGTGGCCCTGAAGGGCAAGTCCATCCAGGAGCTGGGCAGGACCCACATGGTCAGGAACCTGGCCAATGCAACGGACGCCTTCGTCACCGACGCCTTCGCAGCAGCCCATCGGGCCCAGCCCTCGCTGGTTGGATTCGCGGAGCGCCTGCCATGCATCGCCGGGCGCCTGTTCGCCCAGGAGATCGACGGTGTCTCCCGCGCCCTGGGGGAGGGGGAGAGACCCGTGCTTGTGGTCCTGGGAGGGGCCAAGGCTGACGACTCTGTCCGCGTGGCCGGCCACGTGCTGGAGACGGGCGGTGCCGACCGGGTGCTCACCGGAGGCGTCGTGGCAAATGTGTTCCTGGCCGCCTCCGGGGTCGACATCGGCGAGGTGAACATGCAGGTCGTCGAGCGGGAGGTGGGGGACTCGACCAAGCTCCTCAACGACGCCAAGGCCGTCCTGGAGGACCACGGTGACAACATCATGATGCCCATCGACGTGGCACAGAAGACATCGAAGGGGGGCAGGGTCCGCGCTCGCATCGAGGAGATGGACCCTGAGCTGCCCATCCTTGACCTGGGCGTGGACAGCGTGGTCGCTTACATACGCGCAATCAAGGAGGCCAAGACCGTCGTGTGCAACGGGCCCATGGGCATGTTCGAGGAGGATGCCTTCGCCTTCGGCACCAAGGAGGTGTTCACCGAGATAGGACGCGTCTCGGGCTACACACTTCTGGGAGGGGGCCACACCGGCGTCCTTTCCAGGTCGCTGGGCCTGGACCAGGTGGCCAGCCATATCTCCACGGGAGGGGGTGCGCTGATAACCTACCTCAGTGGCGGCCAGATGCCTGTCATCGAGTCTCTCAAGCTGTCGAGGGTCATGTACGAGAAGGGCGAGTTCGCCCTCAAGCCCGAACAGTGACGGCCATCCCCCCGTAAGGTCGGGGTCCTCATGAAAAAGGCTATATACGGAGGGGCAGTTCGCCATCATACCAGTGGGCCGTCGTAGCTTAGCGGTAGAGCGTCTGATTCGTAATCAGAAGGTCGAGGGTTCAATCCCCTCCGACGGCTCCTTCCCCAACCCCATCACGGATAGCGCCGGCGCTGGACGATGAGCAGCGAGAACGCGAGGATGGCGGGGGCGACCAGCATTATCATGGTGTTGCAGGTGACGTCCCCGGTGCCCTCGCCCACCACCACCTCGACCTCGCCGAAGACCTTCTTGTCGGTTCCGTCCACGTTCCAGGAGATCTCGAAGGCGACCTTGTACTCCCCGTCAGGGGTGTCCTCGTCCACGCTGCATGGTACCTTGAACAGGATGGCGTCGGATACGGCCATGTGATGGGTCTTGGACCGGTCGCCGGGGAACGAGAACCGGGTCCGCTCCATGAAGGTCACGGTGTAGTTGGAGTCCGCCCATGCCTGGATGGGGACCTCGAGTTCGAAGGAGTCGCCCGCATTGACGCTTATCGGTTGAGGCGAGGCCTCGGGCTTGCCGTCGGATTCGCTTCCCAGTACTGTCATGGGTAGGGTCAGGAGGATCGCGAGCATCACGCACGCGACAATGGTATTGGTCCTCAAGGTTATCATTGATGGTAGGTTGCTGGCCCCATTTCAACCTTTGCCCTTCGTCTTCCTCTTCTGGCTGAAATGCATTCCCACGATGAGCAGGAGTGGCACAAGGATGAAGAAGGCCATGCCGGCGATGTAGCAAACGTCACCCGCCAGGAGGCCCGTTGGGTCCTCCGACGCCTCCTTCTTCCACCGGTCCTTGTCACGAGGGTACGCGTCGGCGTTGTCCCCGACGCCGTCCCCGTCGGTGTCCCA
>CP070808.1:275772-281204 GCA_020343715.1 Thermoplasmata archaeon | reverse complement strand
TTGTAGATCTTCTTCTTGGGCTGCTTCTTGGTCACGTGGATGTTGAACTCGATGCGGAAGCTACTGTCCGACCCGTCCAGCTGTGCTGGTGTGGCAAAGGGGATGTAGATGCCGTTGCCGATGTGGTTGAGGCCGTCGTCCTCGAACTTGAGCACACCGTCGATGTAGACCCTCAACGTGTACGCCGGCATGTCGTCGGCGGACCATTCGACGAAGAGGCCGGAGATCTCGATGGGCACCGTGGGGTCGTTGCTGGCCATGTTCATGTTGTAGATCGCCGTGTTGTCCAGCTCCAGGAGCGGGTCTCCCAGCCGCCATTCGAAGTAGTCGGACATCACGGCGATGGTGGACGTCATCGTTAGGTCAAGGGCCGGGTCGATGAGGTCCATCGGCGTCGACAGCCTCACGTCCACGTCCTTGATGGATATGCCAACGATGGTGCCCGACGCCGTCGACGGGTCAACATTGAGGACCACGAACATGGGCCTGGTCCACCAGGCTGGGACCACGTAGGCCATGTTGGTGAAGGTCACCGTGGGCGCCGATGGCTGGAAGCCTATTATGTCCAGGTTGTGGTCCAGGAGCCACACCAGCTGTATGGACGCGGACCCCGTCACGTGGATCCTAAGATCGGTGATGGTCAGCGTCCCCTCCAGGGGCTTGACCGGGTCGGTGTTGTACGCGTTGAGGTCCAACCTGTAGACCACCGGGTAGCCGGGGAAGGCGCTGTGGGGGCCGACGATCTTGCCCGTGAGCTCGTTTACGTTGCCGGTGATTGTCGCCAGCTCGCTGACGATGGAGAAGCCCGTCGGGTCGACGGTGGCCGTGGGGTCCACGTACACGTCGTTGGTGGTATCGATGGAGCTTCCGAGGTTCCTTCCGGCGACCGCCGCAGGCGCGATGTCGTACATGATGAAGAACCTGATCTGGCGGCCGTCTCGGATGTACATGGCCACGTCCACGTGCATGCGGTTGCCCACGAACACGTCCTGGTCCACCAGGTAGTCGTTGGGGTCCAGGAAGCCGTTTCCGTTGATGTCCCTGTAGACCCGGACGGTGGCCACGTCGGAGTCCACGGCGGACCCGAAGAGGGTGAGGTTCATGCCCAGGAGGCGGACCCCGCCGCCAGAGGCGGTCAACAGGACCTCGTCAACCTGGAAGAACATCCTGCCCACGTCCACTAGAGCGGGGGTGATGTAGCCTGGGTTGCTCACGGTGAGCAGGCCCGTGGACTCGGGCACCAGCTCAACCTCAGCGTCGTTGTTGTTGTAGTTGGTCTCGGGGATCGGGGGTGACCCGTAGCCGCCGATGATGGGTTCCAGGATGTCCACGTGGACCACGATCTTGGCCCTCTCCAGTGTGTACTGGTCGAAGCCTGTCTTGCTGGTGTTCCATGTGACCTCGATGTTGACGAAGTTGTTCGGCACGGCGGAGTCCAGGACGCCGTTGTCGTTGGGGTCCCAGAAGCTACCGGACTTGTCCATCTCCCAGTAGTCCAGCGTCACGCCCTGGGATATGGCCCATATCTTGAGCTTGGCGTTGAGGACGTCTACCTCCCCGTAGTTCCACACTGTGACGTTGATGAACAGGTCCTCGCCGAACTTCACGGTGGCGTTCACGTCCAGGGTGGTTCCGTCGGAGTGGTAGATGGTTATGTAGTCCTCGCTGACGGCGATGTCAGACGGTCGGGTGATCTTTATCTGGTTGGCCGCCTCGAAGGCTATGTCCTCGGTCTTCTTGAGCTTGAAACCGAAGACGGGGTGGGGCCGCCAGTGCCACCTGACGACCTGCATGGCCACCTCTATGGGGTACCAGTTGGCCCCGTAGAACCACTGGGCCCCGTCAAGTGTGCCTGTCAACGGCACCTGCATGCGGTAGACGTGGCCGTCGGGCGTGAGGCCGACGTACGTCACCTGGGAGGCGGGCAGCTCCTTGTAGAGGATGTTGTCACCGTAGATCTCGGAGATGCTTATGATGGCCTTCTCCAGCTTGGTGTCGCCCTCCTCCAGGGGGTCCTCGGTGTGGACCTCGATGTAGAGCATCTCCTGCCAGTTGAAGTCATCGGTGGAGGAGATCCAGATGCCGGTGACGTTGAACGTCAGGAAGTTGCCCGCATTGGGCATCGAGCCGTCCTCGTACAGGATGGCGATGGTGATCTTGTCCGTGAACATCAGGCCCTCCGCGGCGTACTCGGCGATGATCTCCAGGGTGTAGTAGCCGGGCGGGACGGGGGCCCCGTAGGCACCACCCAGCTGGATGTCGATGGTGGCGTCGTACACGTAGAAGGGGAAGCTCATCGACGGCGGTGGCACCGAGAGGTTGGGCATGAACCTGTCCTTGTAGATGTAGACGTTGGAGCTGTCGGTCTTGACGAGGCGCAGCTCGGAGAAGTCCACCCTCTCCAGCACCTCGGACCACAGCTGCACCCGTATCAGGTCGTCGTGCCAGAAGGTGGTGGTGAAGGTCCAGTTCCGGTCCATCAGGTCGAAGGAGGTCTCGCCCTGTGGGTTGCCGGGCTGGGAGTAGGTGGACATCCGGAACACCGTCTCGGCGTCCCCCACGTTGCCGTTGTTGTCGGCGACGGTCACGTTGACCCGGTAAAGGGCCGAGGTGCGGAAGCCGCCCAAGGGCTTGAAGGTGACACGGGAGTCGGTGACGATCTTGGAGGTGGTGTCCAGGGGGATGCCGTCCTCCCAGACGCTCATGGTCACCGTCTTGGTGTTGATACCGTTGGGGTCGGTGTAGGAGGCGATGATGCGGTTCGCGGTCCCTGCGGCGATCTCGCCCGAGGTGGGGTTTGTGATGATGACCAGGGGGGGCGATTTGTCGGGGGACTTGATGGTTATCGAGGCCCAGTTGGTGTCGGTGTGACCCTTGCTATCGGTGGCCGTGACGTTCAGGTCGTAGACGCCAGGCATGGCGGTGGTGGGACACGTGACCATGGTCGACTCGTACACGCCGAAGCCCCGGTGCTCCAGCACGACGCTGCCCAGGCCAGGCCAGATCGGGGTGAGGTCGGCCACCAGGCCGTTGTGGGGCAGGTCGTTGTCGTAGTCCGCTGCGACGGCCCTTATGAAGAACTCGTCCTTCCCGTCGGCGATGACCTGGTCGTCGGGCAGCACGATGGGGATGCCGATTATCGGGTAGGCGGAGCCGCCGGCGAAGATGCCGCGCTGGAGCTCGCTCCTGAGGACCAGCTTCTGTTCGGTCTTGTCCACCACCGAGATGACCACCTGGGAGTCCTCGGGGCAGTTGGTGAAAATGTGGGCCCAAGTGTCCCCTATGCTCCAGTCGCCGGGTTGTTCCCAGCCGTCAGAGTAGTTGTACGGCCCAAGCAATGTACGTGTCGTGGTGTTCTGGATGGTTACTATGATCTGGGCTGCGTTCTCAGACATGGGCTCGCCACCGCGGTGCACGATGGTGATGTTGGCTGAGGTGGAGTTGATCCGCTCCATAGTCGGGTACAGCACCACCCGGGCCTCGCTGTCCGGGGAGTCGAAGCTATAGACCCACAGCAGGATAACGCTGAAGAACGCCACCGTCATGACCAAGAGGAAGAGCGACCCTACGACCTCAGAGACACCGTCGTCACGGGTTTTCCGGGACCCGAACGGACTTATTTTCATGGTTTCGGCACCTCCAGAATGTTCTCTCTCGACTGAACCAGGCTCAATACCATATATATGGCTGATGACCTCATTATCGGGGGTGATAACCAAAAGTCCTGAAAGTCCGTGTGAATCCCTCGCACGGCGACGATGCTGGCTACCCCGATATGGTTATACAGGAATCGGTATGGTTCTCTGATAATCACAGGAACAGGGCATCCTTTATCTACCCCGGCCGTACATCCCCCGGACGTGCATCCCGTGGACGACATCAGGGGGACCCGGTCGAACCGGCTCGGGGGCAGGACCGTCGTGCTGGGCATCACCGGCTCCATCGCCGCCGTGGAGTGCGTCCACCTGGCCAGGGAGCTGGCCCGCCACGGGGCCCGGGTGATCGCCACCATGACCGACGCCGCCACCCGCATCGTCCACCCGGACGCATTGTGGTTCGCCACGGGCGAGCCCCCGATCCTCACCCTCACAGGCGACGTGGAGCACGTGAGGTGGATGGGGGACAGGGAGGACAGGGCCGACCTGCTGCTCGTCGCGCCCGCCACGGCGAACACCATCGGCAAGATGGCCCTGGCCATCGACGACACCCCCGTGACCACCTTCGCCACCACGGCCCTGGGCACTGGGGTCCCGGTGGTCGTGGCCCCCGCAATGCATGGGACAATGTGGCGCCACGAGGGGGTGCTCCGGAACATCGAGTCGCTCCGGGGGAAGGGGGTGGACATCGTGCATCCCAAAGAGGAGGAGAAGAAGGCGAAGCTGGCCGATGTCCCGACCATCGTCGCCCACTGCATCCGTGCCATCACCGGCGACGGTCCTCTCCGGGGCCGGAGGGTCCTGGTGGTGGCGGGCTCCACGGAGGAGCCCATCGACCGGGTGAGGCTCATCTCCAACAGGTCGTCGGGAGGGCTCGGCGTGGCCCTGGCCGAGGAGGCCTTCGCCCGGGGCGCCGAGGTCACCATGCTCATGGGGAGGCACACGGTGGACCCCCCGCCCTACCTGGACGTGGTCCCATTCACCACCGTGGAGAGCCTCATGGAGGCGATGGACGACGTCGCCGACGACACCGCGGTGGTGCTGGCGGTGGCCGCCATCAGCGACTACAGGCAGGGGACGGCGGTGAGGGGCAAGATAGCCTCGGGCAAGCCCTCCCTCGACCTCAGCCTCGAGCCCACGCCGAAGGTTCTGCCGGCCCTCAGGTCAGCGGCCCCCGACGCCTTCCTCGTGTCCTTCAAGCTGGAGGTGGGCCCCTCGGACGAGCAGCTGGAGTCCATCGCACGCCAGCGCCTGGTGGCGGGCCCGATGGACATGGTGGTGGCCAACGACCTGGAGAGGGTCTCGGCAGACCATCATCCCGCCGTCATAGTCCCCATGGACGGGAACGTCCGGTTCTTCGACGGGGCCAAGTCGGAACTGGCGGCGGCGATCCTCGACACCGTGGAGGCGTCCATGTAATGTCGGCCAGGGCCTTCTGCCCCGGCCATGTCACCGCCCTCTTCTACGCCCCCGAGCCCGGGCCCGGCCCCGAGGCGACGGGGAGCAGGGGCGCCGGCGTCTGTGTGGCCCTGGGTGCCAAGGCGACCGTCGAGATGGCACCGGAGGGGGCGGCCGGCATCTCCCCCATGGAGGGCAGCCGACTGTCCCCGGTGATGGCCACGGCCCTGGGCGAGTACCTGGGACGGTCCGAGGAGCCCGTCTCCCTCAGGGTGGGGCTGGAGCTGGACCTGCCCGTGGGACAGGGCTTCGGCATGTCGGGGGCCATGACCTTCGCGTCCCTGATGGCCGCCGAGGCCGTCCTGGGCCTGGCAGAGG
>CP070808.1:270211-275672 GCA_020343715.1 Thermoplasmata archaeon | reverse complement strand
GGGGTCGTCCATGGGGTCGTTCTCGTTCTCCACGGTGATGGAGAAGTTGAGGGGGACCTTCACGTCCGGGGAGGACAGGTCGTAGACCTTGAGGCCGAACCGGAGGGTGCCGATCACGTCGATGCTGGGGGAGAAGCGGATCTCGCCCGTCCTGTCGTCCAGCTCCACGGCGGTGGTGTTCACCGTGAACACCAGCTCGTCGCCCTCCACGTCCAGCACTGTCACGTCGATGACCAGCAGGCCTCCCTGCTGGAGGGAGTAGGTCACCGGGTCGGAGACGATGGGGTTGCCGTCCACGGCCACGTACTTGGGGGCGTCGTTGACCGGGTGCACGATCACCTCGACCTCCTGGGACACCTGGAGCTCACCGTCGGAGGCGACGAAGGTCACGTTCTCCGCGCCGTTCCAGTCGGCCTCAGGGACGATGGTGACCGTGCCGGTCTCGTGGTCGATGGTGACCGTCAGGTGCTGGGGCACCGATCCGACCGACCAGGTCAGCGAGTCCCCGTCAGGGTCGCCGAAGGCGGTCGTGAGGTTCAGCCACTCGGAGTCGCTGGTGTCCTCCATCATGTCCGGGTCGGGCATGTGGTGCTTCACGTAGGGGGCGGCGTTGTGGATGAGGGACCAGGCCTTGGTCCTCGGGCCCTCCTCCTCGCCGTCGAAGGCGGAGACCTCGACGGACCAGTTCTCGCTCTTGTTCAGCATCTCGGCGGGGACGGAGTCGGAGGTCAGCTCCTCCACCAGGGCCCCGTCCCTGTACCAGCGGTAGATGTAGGTCAGGGCGTTGGACTCGATGTCCGACGACCGGGTCACCAGCTCCACCTGGAGGTCCAGGTTCGCCACGGGCCTCGCGGGCATGAGCTGCACCTTGGGCTCGGTGGGCAGGTTGTTGAGCACGGTGACGATGCCCCCGAAGACGAAGTCCTCGGAGAGCATGTCGTCGGAGTCTCGCACCCTGATCCGGTAGTCGTACATCCCTAGGGGGGCGTCGACCTTGGGTCGGATCTCCACCGTCCAGTGCTCGCCGTCGAAGCTGTACTTGGAGATGGTCTTGTAGCCCCACTCCTCGGTGCCGTTGAGGCGGCTGTTGACGGTGATGCGGAGGTCCTTCTCGGGGTCGAACTCGTCGAACAGGTCCAGGGTGATGAGGGACGACTGGGTCCTGTAGACCCTGTCATCGGACACGTGGATGTCCCTGACCACCGGGGGCATGAACACCCTGTCGGTCCAGTTGAACGCGACCCTGTAGAGGGAGAACTGGTCGCCGGGCTGTATCCCGTCGAGGGTGACCATGACCTTGAACGAGCCGTGCTCCTTTAGCTTGAAGGCCTCGGACACGTCCCAGTCGTGCTCACCGTCCATCAGGTCGGTGGACGCCAGCGGGTCCCAGGTGTCGGCGTCGATGAGGCTCAGGGTGCCCTCCAGGGTGTCTGCCATCTCGACCATGTACGAGAGGGTGTGCAGTGCTCCCACCTGGACAGGGTTGAGGGTTATGGTCTCGGACATGTATGCCACGTGGCCGTCCTCCAGCCAGGGGGTCAGGTCCACGTCCCTCGCGTCCTTGGTTGGGAGCTCCATGCTGGAGGCCGGGTCGTAGCCCGAACCACTGGACAGGTACGCCACCGACTCGTTGACGGCGCAGGCGAAGACCACGTCCAGCCAGCCCTTGCCGTCCAGGTCGGCGATGGCCAGACCGGCCGCCCCGGAGGTGGGGAGGGAGTGGTCGGGCGCGTCGGGCAGCGTCCTGCTGCCGTCGCCCATGTACACGAAGCTGTCCACGTAGGGGTCCTGGTTGTTGTCCTGGGCGTTGGCGAAGACCACGTCCAGGTTCCCGTCGTCGTCCAGGTCCGCCATCGTGACGGCAGAGGCGCCCACGGTGGGCAGGGTGCCCGGGGTGGTCTCGTAGCCGCCGCCCGACTGGCCCCAGTAGACGAAGCTGTCGATCTCGGCGAAGCCGCCGGAGAAGCTGTTGGCGAAGACGATGTCGTTGTTGCCGTCACCGTCGATGTCGCCCACGGCCAAGCCGGAGGCGCCTTTGGTCGGGAGCCTGTGGTCGGGGGTGGTGCCGCAGAAGCCAGCGGACTCCTGCAGGAACACCATGCTGTCGGTGGACGTCGATGCCCCCTTGTAGCAGGAGAACACCAGGTCCATGTCGCCATCGCCGTCCAGGTCCGCCGCGTCGACGCCGGAGGCGCCGGTGGTGACGAACTCGACGTCAGGCACGGAGCTCCATCCGGTGGCGGTGCCCCAGAACAGGGTGCTCTGCACAGCGAAGAAGTCGCCGTCGCGGTTCTGGGCGAAGACTACGTCGGTGTAGCCATCGCCGTTCAGGTCCTCGAGGAGGACGTCGACGGCGCCGGTGGTGTCGAACTCGTGGTCGGGGGTGGCCCGGTAACCTGCGGGATAGCCCAGGTAGAGGGGGCTGGAGGTCTGGTAGCTGTTGGGTCCCGCCCATAGGCGGGCGTACGCCAGGTCCATCAGTCCGTCGCCGTTGACATCGGCCACGTCGACCGCGGTCATGTACTTAGGCAGCGACATGCGCGGGTCGCTCATGCCCTGGGAGGGGCCGCTCTCCACGGAGGTGCTGAGTAGGCCCGGCTGGTCAGGGACGTCGAACTCGGCGAAGATCATCTGGATGCTGTCCGCCGGGGGGGGCGAAGCCACCAGGGCGCCGTCGATGACCTTCATGTTGAGCAGCGAGTCGATCTTGGCCATGCCGTAGAACTCGTCGCGCCAGGTCCGGAGGTCCATCCACTTGACGGTCAGGCTATCCAGGACTGGGGTGGTCCAGTTGAACTCGCTGGTGAGGGTCACCTGGACGCTGATGGTCTTGGTGCCGGTGATGCCCGAGAGGTCCACGTTCATCGACTCCAGGCCCTGGTATCCCATGATGGGCCTGCCCTGGCCGTCGAGGATGGACACCTTGGCGGTGGTGTTCTGGGGTAGGGTCCCCTCCAGCTTGAGCATGTCCCACTTCTTGTCCTGGCCGATGCTGATCTGGTTGGTCTCGAGAGAACCCCGGTAGGTGCGCGCGCCGCCACCGTTCTTGGGTATCGCCACGGCGATGTCCAAGATGTACTCGCCGGACCAGGTCTTGGTAAAGCCGGTGGGCCAGGTGGTGGCGCCCTTGATGTACGACCACTTGTACTCCGTGGCGGAGGTGTCGTACCAACCCATGACTATCTCCTCCTTGCCGTCCTGGTCGATGTCGATCATCTCGACGGAGTAGGTGTAGTCGGCGATCACGCCGCTGTGCCTCTTGGAGTCGGGCCATCCATTGGAGGTCCCCTCGAAGATGTACACGGGGAAATCGCCGGAGTTGTACCCCACGTACACGATGTCCTTGTAACCGTCGCCGTTGAAGTCGCCCGCGTTCACACCGTAGCAGAAGGTCCCGGTCCAAGCGAGCTGGTGGTCGGGGGTGGTGTCCATGCCGGACGCGGTCCCCATGTAGATGTTGGACTTTCCGTTGTTCCTGTCGCCCATGGCCAGGTCCAGGTAGCCGTCGCCGTCCAGGTCCTCGAGGTGGATATCGTTGGGGTTGTTGGCGATCACCATGTCGCTCGTTGTGTCCACGCCGTCGGCGGAGCCCTCGTAGATGAAGACGCCGGTGCTCTGGTCGAGGACCAGGTCGTCGTAGCCGTCACCGTTCAGGTCGCCGACGACCAGGTCCCTGCTCTCGATGTCGGTGAAGGTGGTGTCCGCGACGGAGTTGAACTCGCCATCCTCCTTGTTGAGGAAGATCTTGGAGGAGACGGTCAGCGAGGAGGAGTAGCACGCGACGGCGATGTCGACCCACCCGTCGCCGTCGAAGTCGCCGGTGGCGATATCGTAGGCCGCGGAGATGTCGATGTCCGTCTTGCCCGTGGTGCTCCAGGACCCCGTGTCGTCGCCCCAGAGGATGTGCACCTTCTGCACGTTGGTCGCCACCACCAGGTCCAGGTAGCCGTCCCCGTTGAGGTCGTCTATGTCCAGACCGTAACCGTAACCGTCGATTGATATGCCGGAGAGGCCCAGGTAGTCGGACCTGGCCGAATTGGGGTATGCCACCTGGAAGTCGGCCATGGAGCATGCGAAGACGATCGGTGGATAGTCGTCGTACACTCCCGGCCCGCCGGCGACGCCCTTCTTGGTCAGGTTGACCTCCAGGGCACCGTCGGTGAAGTTGATGCCCTTGTGCTCCTTGAGCTTAGCATCGCCGAGGAAGTCGTCGAACCACTCCTCTAGGCCTATGTAGTAAAGCGTGGTGGAAAGGAGCCTGGGGGAGTCGCCGCCCTCGGCCACCAGGTTGACCTGTATGCGTACCTCGGGGTACGTGGTCGGGGCGATGGCGTAGACCGAGAGGTCCGTGCCCTCCACCTTCACGAAGTTGGGGATGGTGGCGTTGGCGAAGCCCACCTGGGACGCCTCCTCAGTGGCGTCCAGGATGGAGATCTCCACCCGGCTGTCGCCGGGGGTCTCGGCCACCAGCACGATGTAGTCGTACCTGTAACCAGTGGGGGATGTGATCACCTCGGAGGCTATCCAACCGCCCGCACGGCCCGGGATGAGCTGGACTGCCCCCCCGGACAGCTCAACTCCCACCAGTCCGCCTGGGGGGATGTAAACCTTGGTCGAGTCGTCATATTCGTCGGCCCACATCGGCGCCTCGTCGGGGACGAGGTCGCTGCCTCCCGCCGCCTCCGCGTCGCCCGACACCCCGCCGGGCAGCGGCATACCGGGCAGCATCAAAGCCAGCCCGAGCAGCGCTATGGCTATCGCTCGTATGTCATTCCTGCGCATTCAGCAACACCTCTAGGAACACGCCTGGACCCCACCACCCGAGCGCCGCCCCGGGGGGACGACATCCCTAAGGTATCCGGGTCCCGTACTTCCGTGTTCGAAGGGGATTACCGATAGGATTCGGTATTTAAGCTTTTACGGCATGACACCTTTTGGCATACGCATATTTGACATGGTGCCAGAGCTTGGATTTTGGAGAAGCTTTTGACATGAAAAGTCGTTTTCAGACAGTATTCGAAGAATTCAATATTTCCTCTAATCCAACCTTTTACTTTCGTGGAATTCACCAAGAATTGGAAAACCTTCCGGTCCCTCCTACGCCTGATGACTTAGGCAAATCGTTCATATAGGATTCGGACGTCGGGACCCCTAGGGTGAGCGGCGGACTCCTGGATTCTTTTCCCAACCAACCACCCCGAACCCCGGGCCGTCCCACCCTCCTCTCAATATCTCATGTAATGTGAAGAATATTTTTGTGATTCTTCAAGGAAAACACTACACTTTCACACATCCCCTGCATTTGGGTATATAATGGCATACCGACAATATAGATTAGATGAAGCTGGTTAAAACAGTAAAATCCAAGGTATTCAATCCTACTCATAGGAAACGAGCTGCATTAGATATTCTTTGGAATTCCTGGAAGGCAGCATTAGGAGAGAAACGTGATTATTCTATT
>CP070808.1:264490-270111 GCA_020343715.1 Thermoplasmata archaeon | reverse complement strand
AGGGAGAGGCCACGGCGACCACCGCCCCCGCCTCTGAGAGGGTGGTGAGGTTCCTAAGGTCTATGGTGGATAGGGGCATCTCCCTGGCCATGATGACCAGGCGTCGTCGCTCCTTGAGCGTCACCGCGGCGGCCCTGGTGAGCAGGGTGTCCCCCACCCCGGTGGCGATCTTGGCCACAGTGGACACCGAGCAGGGCACCACCGCCATGGCGTCCACGTGGTAGCTCCCCGACGCCAGGGGCGATTCCATGACGCCGTCGTCCCAGACCTGGTCGGCCAGCTCCGCCACCTCGTCCATGTCCCTACCCGTCTCGTCCTCGACGATGGACCTGGCAGCGCTGGTGACGATGAGGTGGACCTCCACGTCGGGCTTGGACGCCAGGGCCTCCAGGACCCTGACTCCGTAGATAGCGCCCGAGGCACCGGACAGGCCCACCAGGACCCTCCTTTCGAATCCCTCCTCATCCATCTCCATAGTCCATCACCTCATCCGAAGGCATCGAAGGTGTCCCAGGTCTGGGTGTGCTGCCAGGTGAACAGGACCTGACCGTTGGTGGCGTCAAGGGCCGCCCTGTGGTGGACGGGTCCCGTCTTGGTCACCAGCAGGTAGACGTAGCCCGTCTCCTGGGAGCCCACAAGGACGGACGATGGGTCCAATGATATGGTGGACACGCCCTCGGTGACGTTGAAGGTGTAGGACGTCCAGTCCACCTCGTTCCCGTTGAAGCATAGGGACCCGATACTCTGCTCCGCCCTCATGAGCCTTAGCCCGCGGCTGAGGGTGACCACCTCGCCGATCTCGGCGGACGAGGCCAAGGGCAGGGAGTCGTCGATGATGTCGTCCACGTCCACATCCAGCGTGTCACCGTCCATGCCCGTGGCGGTCACCTCCCTGTGATCCGACGAGCCCTTCTTGCCGAAGAGCATCACCCAGGTCCCGATGCCACCTGACTCGGAGTAGTTCCCCAGGTGGAAGAACGCCGTCGGGTTCGTGGCCGCGTAGGTGGCAAAGTCAGGGACCATCAAGGCCTCCTGGTAGGCCTCCTCGGGACTGAACTGGAACCCGCCGGTGGTGCCGCCCTGCTCGGGCACCCTGTCCAGGGGGTTGAAGTCGTCGGGATAATCCCCCTTCACGGTGTAGGCGTGGTCCGCACGACAGGGGAGACCGTAGGCCGGGTCCGATCCCATGTCGCTACCCCTCAGGGTCTCGGTCAGGTCCACCTTGAACCGGTTCCCCTCATCCCTACCCGACACGTAGACATGGTGCTTCGCGGGTTGGGATAACCCGGGCTCGAGCCACACGTCGATGAAGAAGTTGTCCAGGTCGTTGGCCTGGAGCGTGTCCCGGTCCATCGTCACGTTGATGTGTAGGGACGGGGTGACCCTGCCTGGGATCCTCTCCATCCCCTTGACCTGCCACTGGTAGGTGCTGCCACCTATGACCATGTCGTGGGTCTCCCTGTCCTCCGAGGAGAAGGTGGTCGTCCGCAGGAACTCGTTCAGGTTGAAGGTCTCGTCGATGTCCGTCAGTTGGGCGTAGAAGGTGCCCTCGTCGAAGGTGCTCAGGTCCGCCCAGGCCTGACCAGCGACGACGGCGGAGAAGTCGGCCTCCACATCCAAGGAGCTGCGGATCCCCCGCTCCCAGTGCTGGCAGACGTCCTCCTCGATGGTGGCATACACCGAACCGGTGAACGAGGGGTTGACGGCCATCGAGGTCTCCAGGTTCCCCCTGATCGGGTCCAGGTCGTAAATGGTGCTCTCGGTCCTGGCGTTGTCGTGCTCCTTCAAGAACCCGTCCAGCGCGGTCCGCAGGGTGATGACCTCGAAGGTCTTCTCCCCCTCCACGCTGGCCTCGGCGGCGAAGATGTACTCCGTGTTCCCCGTGGGGCCCTCGAAGCTGAACAGCCCGTCCACGTAGTTCGAGAGGGACACGTTGCCCTCCACCTCGTACTGGAAGAGGTCGCTGACGAAGGGCGCCTCCATCGATATCTCCAGCGCCTCAACAGAGACGGTCCGAAGGGTCGAGTCCTTGGCGCCACCGTCGTCCTCGATGGTCAACCTCACAGAGAAGTCCTTTGCTTCGATGAAGGAGTGGGTTACAACCCGTCCTCTGTCCGATGTCCCGTCCCCGAAGTCCCACACGTACTTCTCGATCGTACCCTCGTCAGGGTCGTGGGAGTTGAGGGCGTCGAAGGTGACCATCTCGCCCACCAGGGGTGAGCTGGGGTCGAAGGTGAACAGGGCGATGGGCGGTTCATTCCTGAGGACTGTGAAGTAGATTCCCGTGGTGGCGACGACCAGCATTGCGACCACCAGGATGGCGATGACCGACATCGGGATGGCCCTCCTACGGGTCCTGGGCGGGGGTGCCTTCTCCTTCGGGGGTGCCTTCTTGGCAGGTGGTCTCTTGGCCGGGGGCTTCTTCGCAGGAGGTTTCTTGGGAGCAGCTGGCTCTGATGGCTCCTCCTTGGGCGGTGATGGCTTCGCCACTGGCTTCTTGGCGACGACCTTCTTGACGGTCTTCTTCGGGGGCGGCACGGGCGCCGGTTCCTCGGGTGCCTCGGGCTTCTCCTCCTCGGCCCTCTCCTCGGGCGTCAGGCCTGCCAGGCGGACCTCGGTCTCCAACTCCTCCGGAGGAGTCTCCTCGACGACCTCGGCCACTACGATCAAGGCCTCCTCTTCCGGGGCCTCATCCGGGACCTCCTCTTCAGGCTCTTCCTCGACCTCCTCATCTGGGGCCTCCCCCACCTCTATCTCGGCCTCCTCCTCGGGTTCCCCCTCCTCTTCCACTTCAGCCTCTTCCTCCTCGGGTTCCTCCTCGGGCTCCTCTTCAGGCTCTCCCTCATCGATGGTTATCTGGACCTCCTCTTCAACCAGGTCCTCCTTGGGTTCCTCCTCCTCTTCCCCATCAACCTCTTCTTCCTCGGGCTCCTCCTCGGGTCCTTCCTCGGCCTCCTCCTCGGGAGACTCCTCTGGGATGTCCGTCGCCGCCAGGGCCTCTTCGGGACCAGCACCCTCCAGCTGGAGCTCCATGTCCTCGTCGGCCTCCTCCTCTAAGACCTCCTCGGAGGGTTCCAAGTCCTCCTCAGGTTCGCCCTCGGGAACCTCCTCTGGCTCCTCCTCTGGCTCCCCTTCAGGCTCCCCCTCAGCCTCTTCCTCCTCTTCGGGGGTCACCTCGACCTGGACCTCCTCGGGTTCAGGCTCCGAGGGCTCTTCGGTCGGTCCTTCCTCTCCGCCCTCCAATTGTAACCGTATCGACCCTAGGTAGGTGGCCTTGAACTCGTCGATGTCCTCTTCGAGCAACCTTCTCAGGTCATCGACGTCAAGGCCCATGGCCTCGTAGCCGTCCAATTTCTTGGCCAGTCGCGCGCGTTCGGCGTCAAGGGAATCAGAATCAGCCTCCTGGCGCGGTGCCATGGTGGTAAATAAAGGCCCTGGATATATAACCCTTGGGTAGAACGGATGGGACCCAGACTGTCGACGGTTTTATGAGGTCCCCGACGGATAGAGGACGCGTGCGGTGGTCTTGGGTACTCATTTCGGTGGCCTTCGCCCTCGTCATCTTCTCGGTGACGGCATCGGCCGACGGCGACGACGGGAGCTACATCCTGTACGACGCCGAGGACGTCAATGTCACCTATGGTCCCTTCTGGACGATGGACTGGAACAGCACCGAGAACATAACGGGGGAGCTGGTCATGGGACAGCTGGACCCCTATTACGGCAACGAGCCCTTCGTGATCGGTGCGCTGTGGCCTGTCTTCAACCTCACGGAGCATCCCAACAGGACGGTGACGACCCGGATCGGGCTTGACGAGGCTGCACGGCCCGATAACGTTACCATGGTGATGAGGTACCAGGACCTCTACGGGGAACCGGACATCCAGCGCCTCTGGTTCGCCAGGACACGGGTCTTCCCCCAGGTCACGAACACCGTCGTGGTCGCCGAGATGGACACAGGGGAGGGACCCTTGGAGATGGCCCACGGCATCAATGTCCAGGAGGACAGGGTGTTGCTGTCAGCCCGCATCGGGACAGAGAACGGGACCTGGGAGAACGACGAGCTCGCATGGGGCTCTCTCCCCGTCCTGCTGGTGAACGACGGTGGCAAGGGAGCGACCGAGTTGGTCGTGGACATAAGGTACGGCGGTCGCATCGTCGGGACCGAGCACGTGAACCTGGTCCCCGCCCTGGGGGAGCACACGTTCCACGTCTCCATCATGCCCAACTACTCCAACGTGACCGTCGAGGTCTACCTGGTGAGCGGTCCCCTGCCCCCGGGGACCATCGGCGACCTGAACATCACCGTCAAACCGCGCCCCATCCTGGACATCGTCACCATCTCCGCCCTGCCCGAGGAGGTCGAGTCGGGAGGGAGCATCCACATCGAGGCGGTGGTACGCAACCGGGGCAACGCCACCACCACGGGGCAAGTCGTGGAGCTGATGGTGGACGGGTCCATCGTCGCGAACACGACCCTTGAAGACCTGGCCCCCGGTGAAGAGGTGGTGGTCGAGACGGACTGGACCCTTCGTGGCGAAGGCATCCACAGCGTCTCCGCCATCGCCGAGGGCGACGACTTCGCTGCCAAGCCCGTCGCCGTGAAGGTCGAGGCGGCCAGCCCCTCAGTGGGCGTGTGGGCCGTCATCGTGGCCATGGCCGTCGTCAGCCTGGTGGCACGGCGGTCAGCGTCAGCTGGCCGTGCTTGATCCCCTTTAGGGTACGGAGCTTGTCGGAGAAGTCCTCCAGCGCCCCGGCCCTCCCCCGGAGGATGATGACCTCCAGGCAGTTCCTGTGGTCCACGTGCACGTGGAGGGTGGCGGTGATCTCCAGGTCCTCGGAGTGCTGGGCCTCGTGCTGGGTCCGCGTGAAGTCCTCGCCCTTGACCTCGTCGTGGTCGTAAAGGACGGTGAGGGAACCGATGACCTCCTCGTCGGCCCTCCTCCTCTCGGCCACCAGGGACTCCCTGACCAGGTCCCGGAGGGCCTCGGAACGGGACTTGTAGCCGACCCTGTCCACCTGCCGGTCGAAGGCCTCCAGGAGCTCCGGCTCCAGCGATACGCCGATGCGGGTCACCTTCTCTGCCATGGGCCGGTAAAGGGACGAGGGGATATATGCTGGTTGCGGGGACAAACGTGATATAGACTGGCGGGCCTTCCCGGCACCATGCACAAGACGGTCACCGTGGACCTGGCGGAGTCGGTCATGGAGGCCAACCGCGACCTGGCGAGGCAGAACCGTGCCCTTCTCAAGGGGGCGGGTGTCCGCGCCTACGACTTCCTGGGAGCCGTGGGCTCGGGTAAGACGCTGCTCATCGAGCGCCTCACCGAGCTGCTATCGGCCCGGGGAGTGCGCGTGGGTGCCATCGCTGGGGACGTGGCCGGTGACGACGACCACCAGAGGTTCCTGGCGGCGGGCATAGTGTCGGAGAACCTGAACACCGGCAAGGAGTGCCATCTGGACGCCCACCTGGTGGAGCACGCGCTGGAGCACATGGACCTGAGCCGGTTCGACGTGCTCTTCATCGAGAACGTGGGCAACCTGGTCTGCCCTGCAGACTTCCCACTGGGCACGGACAAGCGAGTGGTGGTGATCTCCACCACCGAGGGGGACGACATGGT
>CP070808.1:258681-264390 GCA_020343715.1 Thermoplasmata archaeon | reverse complement strand
ATCTTGTACCGACCCTTGTCGTCGGGGGTGTTGAGGATCTCGGGGGTGACCTTGGGCAGGGAGTTGGTGGTGACGTACTCCAAGAATCCCAGGGTGTCGCCGGGTATCTCGAAGGCGATGTCGTGCTCTCCCGCCACCGATTCCCAGGTGAACTTGACCTCCACGGTCTTGCCCTCGGCGATGGTCACCGTCTCGGAGCTGATGTACGTGTTGTCCACCAGGAACGAGACGAGCAGGCCCGTGGCGGGCTTCTCGCCCCTGTTGCCCACGTAGACGGTGTACCTGATGAGGTCCTGCTCCGTGGGGTTCTCGGGGGTCTTGAGGTAGTCGACGAGGTATGGCTCTGCCAGGTAGGGCTTGATTAGCAGCGATATCGTGGTGCTGTTGGTGGCACCGTGCTCGTCGGTCACCGTCAGCGTGATGGTGTGCTCGCCCTCGGTGAGGCGCTTGTCGGTCACCTGCAGCGTGGACAGGTGGCCGTCGATGTCCGACTCCCAGGCGTACGTCAGGTCGTCCTCCTCGGGGTCGGACGACCCGATGGCGGAGAAGGTGATGTAGTCGTCGGGGGTGTAGCGATGGCCGCTGTAGGGCGAGGCCACGTCGGCCATGGGGTCCAGGTTGGTGATGACGGGGCCCTCGATCTCGCCCGCTGGCGGGAACCGCACCTCGGTGGTGCCGTCGGAGAAGACGTAGTGGACCTCGTGGGGGCCCAGGTCCAGGGTGGTCCTGTAGCTGTAGGTGACACCGGCGCTGTAGTCCTCGCCGGACCCGTCCATGATGTACGGGGTCCCGTCGATGTAGATGTAGGTGAGGGTGGGCCGGTCGTCCTCGCCGTCGGTGTAGATGATGGTGAAGGTGAACTCGTCCAGCCGCGTCCCCTCCTTGGGGTCGAACAGGGCGGTGGTCAGCGAGGGCTCGTTGTTGGGGGGCTCCACCTCGGGGCCGCTGAACCAGTTGGGACTGTCCATGATGGGCGGGAACCGCCTGTCGTCGTAGCCGTCGTTGAACACGAAGTAGTACTTGTGGTTGTAGCCCACGGGCAGCGTGGTGTCCAGGTAGAACAGCTGCCAGTCCGTCCATGGGCCTGTGGCGGTGGTCTGCATGTTGTACTCCACGGCGTTGATGTAGATCTTGGCGGACACCGGTTCCTGGTTGTCATCGTCCCGGTACATCACGTCGAACCGGAACATCGTGGACGTGTCCCCCCTGGGCGGGGAGACCCCGTTGTTGCTGAGGAACGGGACCTTGTTCCGCTCGAACACCTGGAACGTCGTTGAGTTCCATCCTGTGTCGCCGTAGGCGTCGTCGAAGCCGTCGGTGCCCGTGAACCGGTATGTGTAGATGCCCGGGTTCAGCCTGGTGGACCACTGGAGCCACCGGCCCTCGGTCCACGACTCGGCCGCCGGGACGGGGGAGAGGGGGTTGCTCATCACCTGGCCAGTCTCGTTCTTGTAGTGGACTATGACCTCGGAGGGGCCCCGCTCGGGGATGTCGTCGGGGTCGGTGTACATCACCTTGAAGGTGAGGGGGTCGTCCTCGGTGGTCCTCCCGTCGAGCACCGCCTGGCCCGAGGCGAGGTAGGGGGCCACGTTGGCGATGGTCCTGATGTCGGCGTAGGATGACTGGAGCACGGCGGCGATCTGCCTGACCTCGGGGCGGCTGGGCGGGTTGATGCCGTTCTGGGAGTGGGTCTGGACGAAGGCGACCACGGCCATGTCGTCGTAGTCGGACAGGTCGCCGTCCAGGTGCAGCTTGAAGTCGTAGTAGAACCTCTGGGTCTGGCCGGGGCCGATGACGAAGGCGTCGCCGCCTGCGTCGGGGAGCATCTTGCGGACGGTGTAGATGTGGTCGACCACGCCGTTACCGCCGTTCCAGGGGCCGTAGTGCTTGCGGACGATAGCCGTGTGAAGGTAGAGGTTGGCGTAGTCCAGGGTCTCCAGGGCCGTCACGTTGACCCAGACCTCGCCGTACATGCTGGGGGCGATCTGGGCGTCCACGTCGATGGTCATCTGGGACATGTTCGTCGACTGGGCGGTGTAGGCGTCCTCGAACCACTGCTGGGCGATGGCGGGGGTCGCGACGCCCCCGATGACGTAGTTGGTGCCGTCCACCACGAACTCCGGTGCGTACTGGGGGCCGGTGGGCGCGTAGAAGTCGTGCCTGTCCGCGCCCTCCAGGACCTGGAGCTTGTCGGCGGTGGGTATGTTCCGGTGGTACACCAGGGCGGCCACCTCGTCCCTGGTGTGGTCGTCCAAGAAGGCCTCCAGGCCCAGGTCGATGTTCACGCAGGGGCCGCAGTTGGCGCCGGTGAAGAACTCCACGAGGACGGTGCGGTCGGTGGTGGTGAGGAGGTCCGTGGGTCCCGCATCGGCCGCGGCGGGCGCGGGCGCGAGCAGGACCAGGCCTGAGAGCAGCAGCATGGCGAGGACGGCGGTCGCCTTGAGTCGTTTCATTCCCTTACCTCCGGTGGGATTACCGTTGCCCATGTATGAATTCATTAAAAAGTCCTTTGGTTAATGTTACTGCCGCCTGAACGGTTGAAGGGGACCTGTGGGATGAGCTGGCCATGGCGAACAGGGGTCGCCCTCGCGCAGGATTCGAACTGTCGCGCCGTCATGGCCCGCGCTGGCTGAAAGGGGTGGCAGGGGCCCTATCGGGCCCTGCTTGTTCGTCGGTCGACGACCTACATCCTGCGGCGGGATACGGCCACGATGACCGCCATGAAGGCGGCTATCGCCACCACGGCACCGAAGCCAGGGGCCTCGTCGCCCTCGGCCTTCTCCTTGGTGATCTCCACCGTGAAGGTGTCGGTGGTGGTGCCACCTCTGGAGTCGGTGATGGTAAGGGTCACCGTGTAGGTCGCGGGGGCCGCGTAGATGTGGCTGGCGTCGGCCTTCGTCGAGGTGATGCCGTCGCCGAAGTCCCAAAGGTACGTCATCGAGTCGCCGTTGTCGTCGGAGCCGGAGGCCTTGAAGTAGATCTCCTCGCCCTCCTTGTACTTAGACTCCTTGCCGCCTGGGTTGACGATCTCGGTGGTGACCGTCGGCGGGGTGTTGGAGTTGACGTTCTCGGTGAACTCGTACGAGTCGCCGGGCACCTCGATGCGGATGGTGTGGGGACCGACCTCGGCCTCCCAGGTGAAGCGCACCTCCACCTGGTTGCCCACGCTCACCGACAGGGTGTCGCTGTTGATCATCGTGCCGTCGACGATGAACTTGACCTCGATGCCCTGAGCAGTGGCCTCGCCCCTGTTGTCGATGGTGATGGTGTAGCGGATCATGTCCATCTCCACCGGGTCGGTCACCGAGCTGGTGTGGCCGACCACGAAGGGTTCGGGCATCTTCGCCTTGACGTCCACGGTCACCGTGAGGGTCTGCAGGCCGCCGTACTCGTCGGTCACCTCCAGGGTGATGACGTGCTCGCCCTCGGAGAGGCGCTTGTCGAAGGCCTCCTGGGTGCTCAGCACGCCGTCGATGCTGGAGGTCCACATGTAGTCCAGCGGGTCGCCCTCGGGGTCGTCGGAGCCCACGGCGCTGAACGGCACGAAATCGTCGGGGGTGTACCGCATTCCATCGGTGGGTGCCGCGATCACGCCCTCCGGGTCCAGGTTGACGACGGTGGGTCCGGGCATGGTCCCGGTGGCAGGGAACCGGACCTCGTTCTTTCCGTCGTTGAACATGAACCTGATGACGTGGTCGCCCATGTCCAGGGCGGTGCGGAACCTGAACACCTCGCCATTGTCGTAGTTGAACCCGTCAGGGTTCATGATGTGCGGCACCTCGTCGATGTAGATGTACGATATCGTCGGATGGTCGTTCTCTCCATCGGTGTAGATGATGGTGAAGGTGAACTGGTCCATCCTGGTGCCGGTGTCGGGGTCGAACAGGGCGGTGGTCAGGGTGGGCTCGTTGTTGGGCTTCGTCACCGTTGGGCCCCGGAGCCAGTTGGGGCTGGCGTCGATGGCCGGCATCCTCACAGTGTCCTTCCCGTCGGAGAAGGTGAAGTAGTACCTGTGGGTGTCTCCCACCGACAGGGTGGTGGTGTAGTAGTAGGTCACCCAGTCGTTGAACACCGCCGTCTCGTCGGTGGACATGGTGTACGCCACGTCGTTGATGTAGATGTTGGCGTCCACGGGCTCGTCGTTGTCCATGTCCCGGTACATCACGTCGAACCGGAACTCGGTGTTGGTGTCGCCCTCCAGGGGGGCGAAGCTCTGGGTGGACAGCTCGGGCAGCTTGTTCCTGGGGAGGATGGTGAACGTGGTGGGGTTCCACCCGTCGTCACCGGTCGCGAAGTCCTCGCCGTCGGTGCAGTTGAACCGGAAGCTGTAGGTGTCTGGTGCCAGCTTGGTCTTGTGCTGCATCCACTTGCCCTCGGTCCACGGCACGCCGCTGGGCACCTTGGTCAGGTCCCTCTCCAGGACGCCTGCGTTGTCGCCCTTGATGAACACCTTGGCCTGGGTGGGGCCGTTGTCGCGCCAGTCGTCCGTGTCCTTGTAGAACACCTTGAAGGTGACCTCGTCGTCCTCGGTGGCGCCGTCGGTCATCTCCACTATGCCCTGGCTGATCTGGGGTGCCACGTTGGGCATCGGGATGACGTTCACGTAGGCCGCCTGGAGGATGGGGTTGTCCCAGTAGTTCCCGTCGGCGGTCCTGTCGGTGGTCTGGACGAAGGCGATCACGCCCACCTCGGCGGGGTCCTGGTTGCTCGGGAAGTTGAAGCTGTAGAAGTAGCTCAGGTCCTGACCGTTGGAGATGGAGATGCTCTTGCCGTTCACGCCGTCCAGCATCTCGCGGACCACGAAGTCGTGGACCGTCTCGCCGTTGGGGGCGTTGTAGTCCACGTCGTTCTCGAAGACCACCACGTGGAGCCTGAGGTTGTCCTCGGTCACCGTGTCGATGGCCGAGATGTTGACCCACAGGTCACCGGTCTCCATGGACTGGTCCAGGTCGCCCTCGATGGTTATCTTGAGCTCGCTGCCCACGTTGGTCCTCTGGTTGTACAGGTTCTGCAGTGCGGTGTACTGCTGGGCACCGGTGCCTCCGCCGCCCACCTTGTGCAGCACGCCGTCCACGGACACGCTGGGGTAGCCTCCGTAGCCGTACATGCTCATCCTGGTGGGGGTGTAGGGCACCGCCAGGGGGTCCCCGCCCATGGTGCCGTGGTACGAGAGTATCACGGCCTCGTCCCGGCCGTAGTTGGACTCCATCATCTGGAGCCCCTGGGACACGGGCGGGCAGAAGCCGCAGCCTCCTGCGGTGAACTGCTCGAAGATCACGATCCTATCGGTGGTGCACGGACCGAAGTCGTACAGTCCCGGAGAACCGTCCTCGGCCGCCACACCCACTGGCGCGAACACGGCGAAGGCCGAGAGGGTCATCAACACTACTATCACGAGGGTTCTAAGTTTTGCCACCCTTATTCCTCCATGCAAGTCATATGTGACGACACCATGGAACACACCCGTACTCCCCACGACCTAACTAGGGTGTACTGGCGATACTCCGTCTGGTCGTTGGCATCTCAAGCGTGGGTCCGGTATTTAACACCTTTGGTTTTCAGGGGATTCGTATATAAGGATGGGCCCCGGGAGCCAGCTCTGGCCAGTAGAGAAGATTCAGACATGTCGGCCAAGGACCTCGCGGAGCAGCCCGAGGACCGCCTCCGCGGACGCCCGCTTGACCTCCAGGCGGTCCCCCGGGAAGACGG
>CP070808.1:252725-258581 GCA_020343715.1 Thermoplasmata archaeon | reverse complement strand
TGCCCCTGGTGTTCAAGGCCGAGACCAACCTGGAGGGGGTCGAGCTGGTGGCTACCAGGGACTACTCGGAGTTCGACGACTACCTGAACCTTAAGGTGTCCCACCTCCGGGGACAGGGGGTCATCGACCACGACCCCAAGGTTATGGCGTTCACGTTCCCCAGCTTCCAGGCCGTCAAGAACCACGTGTACGGTCCCGGGTTGACCAGGATCATCGAGCAGGACTGATGGCCGTCCCCCGGCCGGGGTGGGTACATAGATATATCTACCCGTAGGGCCATTTAAAAGGTCGACCCTGTCCAGGGGGGAATCTGCGCATGGCCAGGCACTCACGGGACGGCGAGGATGAAGACAAGGGCGATCGGGGCCGGAAGGACTACATCGACGCTCTGCTCATCTCCAGGAGGCCCCCTCCCACCGACGACAAGAAGCTGCTCCAGCGCATCGAGGCCAAGACGGCGCAGCACAGGTCCCCCTACTCGGCCAACATCTCGAGGAAGCACGCATCCATAATCGCCGCCATGTCACCCCCCGGGAAGCGAAGGGCTCGCCTGGGCCACAAGAGGGAACTGACCCCCACCAGGGAGGCCAGCACCCGCAAGGCCTTCGAGGTCTTCGAGTGGGACCGGGACATGGAGCCGATGGAGATGGGTCCCTCCGACGAGGTCGTGCCCCCTCAGGAGGACCACTGGGACACGCCCCCCGAGCCCCGACCGGCCCTGACCAAGTACATGGCGACGCTCCAGGACGACGAGGGCGAGGAATGGGAGGACGAGGAGGCCGTGGGGGTCCCTTCGGAGCCCGAGCCAGGCGTCATACCCGAGGCCGAGGACCTCATCGCCGAGGAGATGCTAGCGGAGGCCGCCGCCCTGGTCGCGCCCCCTCCCGCGCCCGTGGCGTCACCGGTGCCTGCCGAACCAGCTCCTGAGCCGGAACCGGTGCCGGAGACCGTCGAGGACGTGGTGGTGGAGGGAAGGCCCGGGCACATCCCGAAGTCCGGCGGGGAGTTCCCGACCCACCTGATGGAGCCGATGGACGGCGCCATGGAGGCCGTCCCGGTAGCGACGGAGGAGGGAAAGGAGGAGGAGCGGGAGAAGCCCAAGCTCACCTACGAGCACGAGATGGACATCTCCGACGAGGGCGAGGCCACGGTGGGCGAGACGGAGACCGACGAGGGGATGACCGGCCTGGCCCACTCCCACAGGTGGCCCTCGGACACCGGCCTCGAGCTGCACATCGATGGCTTCGAGCACATGGCCTCCGCCTCGGACCTGTGCCCCCGCTGCGGGAGGCGCATAACGGCCCGGAACCGACTGCTCACCTGCACCGACTGCGGTACGGTGGCCTGCGAGACGTGCGAGATCAAGACCTCGGGCGAGGTGGACGCGCCCTACTACTACGACTGGAGGTTCGAGCTCCCCCTCTGCGTCAGCTGCTTCGACAAGGCCTTCACGATACAGAAGGGCCTGGCCAAGGCGAAGGCGGCCCTGGGGATGGGCAACCACACCTACGCCTTCTACCACGCCCAGCAGGCGCTGCGCACCGACCCCGACAGTCCCTACGCCGAGGACGCCCAGCGCATCATCGGCCAGGTGGACCGGCGTCGCCGCGAATCGGCTGAGGCTGACGAGCGTTGGAAGAAGGAAAGGGCAAAGATGAGCAGGACCTCGATTCACGACGCGTGAGACCGGGGCATCCTAGCTCAGTATCCTCTCGATATGGGCCTTGAGCCTGCCGGCCCCCACCTCGCCCAGGTCGTACCTGGCCCTGACCATCGGCTTGTTGACCTGGATTATCCTGGTGATGTCGATGGGGGTGCCTGCCACCACCACGTCGCATGGTACGGCGTTGATGGTGTCCTCCAGCTCCTTGACCTGCTCGTCCCCGTAGCCCATGGCGGGCAGGACGTCCTTCAGGTGGGCGTACTTGTGGAAGACCCCCTTGATGGAGCCGGTGGCGTAGGGGCGCGGGTCGACTATGCTCTCCGCCCCTGCCGTCTTGGCGGCCACGTAACCGGCCCCGAAGGTCATACCTCCGTGGGTCAGGGTGGGTCCGTCCTCGATGACCAGCACCCGCTTGCCCAGGACGGCCTCCGGGTCATCGAGTCGAACAGGGCTCCTGGCCAGGATCACCTCGGCGATGGGGTTGTACTCCGCCGCGATCTGCTCGACGGAGGTTATGTCCTCCGGGTCGGCCGAGTCTATCTTGTTGATGATCAGCACGTCCGCCAGCCGGAGGTTCACCTCCCCCGGATGGTAGGACGTCGAGTGACCAGGGCGCAGGGCGTCCAGGATGGTGATATAGAGGTCCGTCTTGTAGAAAGAGGAGTCGTTGTTGCCCCCGTCCCAGAGGATCACGTCGGCGGATTCCTCGGCCTCCCGGAGGATGGCCTCGTAATCCACACCAGCGAAAACCAGGTTCCCGGCGTCGATGTGGGGCTCGTACTCCTCCCGCTCCTCGATGGTGGTGTCGTGAAGGTCCAGGTCCGCGTAGGTCTCGAAGCGCTGGACCGCCTGCTTCGCCAGGTCGCCGTACGGCATGGGATGGCGGATCACCGCGATGCGCATACCCAGGTCCTTGAGGATCGAGGCGACGGCCCGCGTGGTCTGGGACTTTCCCGAGCCGGTCCTTGCGGCGCAGACGGCCACCACGGGCTTGGAGGACCTGATGGCGGTCTTGTCGTGGCCCAACAGCATGAAGCTGGCCCCCGCGGCCATGGTCCGGGACGCCAGGTGCATCACCGTCTCGTGGCTGATGTCCGAGTACGAGAACACCACGATGTCCACGTCCTCCTGGGCTATGAGGTCCTCCAGGTCCTCCTCGGGTATGATGGGGATCCCCTCGGGGTAGAGGTCGCCCGCCAGGACCGGCGGGTACGTCCGGCCCTCTATGTTAGGTATCTGCGTCGCAGTGAACGCGACAACCTGGTACTCCTCAACGTCTCGAAAGAACACGTTGTAGTTGTGGAAGTCACGCCCAGCGGCGCCCATGATGACCACACGCTTCCTCTTCACCGGTCCACCTCCCTTGCGGTGCAGGGTTCCACGTCATCGGAATTCGGCGATAAATAGGTTGGGCCTGGGTATCAGGCGGGCCTAAACGAGGCCTACAGGAGCTTGGTCCCGCACTTGTAGCAGCGCACCGCCACCTTGGGCACCTCGGTGCCGCAGTTGGGACAGTTCTGGCCCTCCAGGCCGAAGCTGCGATGCCGGTCAACCACCGTCTCCAGGCCGGGGATGGTCTCCAGCTGGCTGAAGCCCTCCTCCAGGGTCAGCTGGATGGGTTCTAGGGCCGCCTCGGCATCGGCCCTCCGGTCCAGGCCCAGGAGCGCGCCAGCAAGTCGGATGCGCACCTCCTTGGTGGAGATGTAGGCGAACTTGTCCAGCTCGAGCATCTCCTCGTACATAGGGCCCGCCTCGTCGTACTTCTCGTCAATGAGCAGCTGGTCCGCCGTGTTCTTCATGTTAACGAAGTAGTCACGGTTGAGGTAGATGCTGTAAAGCTCGTGGATCCGGCCCATCACGTTGAACGGGAACAGCTGCTGGAAGCCCATCACCACGTGCTTGGGAGGCATCACCTGGGGCAGGGGGCTCATGACGGGATAGTACTTGGGCACGAACTCGGACCAGAACACCTGCAAGAACTGCTTGAAGCCCCGTAGGTCCTTCTTCTCCAGCCGGTCCTCCAGGGTCTCCAGGAGCTCCCAAAGGGGACCGCTCCGGGTCCTGATGAGGCGGAGCAGGTCCTCACGGTTGTGCTCCTTCAGGTAGTGGTAGACCACCACGCCGTCGGATACCTCCTCTGCGGTGGCCTCCTTGGACGCCACCCGGGACAGGTAGTCCGACGCGAAGTGTGCGATCTCCTCGCGCACCCGCTCCGACTCCTTGCCCATGCTCAACAGTCCGGCCAGGTACTCGTGGCCCAGCAGGACGGTGCCGTAGGCTGACATGACGCCGGTGTTGCCGTGGGCCAGCTCGTAGCGCAAGGAGGACTCGGTGGAGTTGAGGACGCCCACCAGCCGGTCGTAGTCCGACTGCTGGTGGAGGATCCTGGTGAGGAACAGCACAGACCTCAGGTCGGACTCGCCCCTGAGCACCTCGGCGGCCTCGTCGTAGAGACCCGCCTTGGCCAACGCGGTGGCCGCCTCGAAGGGCTTGTGGGTCTCCGTGAGCACCTCCGCCTCCTTGCGGGCGGGCTCGCCCCGCTCCTTGACCGCGGCCTCCTCCTCGGCCTCGCGGGTCTCGACGATCTCCCAGAGGGCCTTGGCCTGCTCGGGGTTCTTGGCCACCTCTTGGTACTTGGCTGCGGCGCGGAAGTTCCCTATCTCCTTGGCCAGCAGCACGCAGCGCTCCAGGTCACCCGAGTCGTAGTACGCGTAGATGGCCGCCTCCATCGAGCTACGGTAGACCCGCTCGCCCACGTCGCCCGATTCCTTCGCCTTCCAGTAGTTCCCCAGCGTCTCGTAGCACGAGCCCAGGGAGGCGAAGTCGGAGGCCTCCATGTAGTGGGTGATGGCGTTGAGCAGCGCCCCCTCTATGGTGTTGGCGTTCTCCTTGATATCGCCCTGGGCGATGAGCTCCTTCGCCCGCTTGAGCTCCTTCTCGATGGCCTTGGGCGACTTGCTCTTGGCCTTGAGGAGGAACTCGTAGGCCAGGGAGCTGTACTCGAGGCATGATTGGAAGTTGCCGCTCTCGAAGGCCTTCATGGCCCGACCCAGGTACTTCTCCACCTCGTCCAGACGCACGTCGTCGTACATCTGGGCCTTCGAGAACTCCCGTTGGGCCTGCTCGAGGGCGTACTTCGCCCGCTGGCGCATCTTGACGGCCTTCCCGATGTCCTGGAGGATCGGCTCGGCTCCCCTGGCGATCTCCAGGGCCTTCTCGTAGTCCCCGTCGCGGAAGGCCTCCATGGCGGAGTCTATCTCTCGCTTCAGGTACTTGGTGTCGATGGAGAGCTCCTTCGCCTCCTCCAGTCTCGTCTGGAGGATGTTGATGGTCTTGGAGGCATCGTTCCTCACGGAGCGCATCTCGTCCGCCGCCTGCTTGCTCTCCTGGAGGGCGTCCTCCACCTCCACCAAGGATTCGAAGACCTCCACGTAGTCGTGGGCCTTGTAGGCCTGGACGGCGTGCTTCTGCAGGTCCATGGCGTCCTGGATGTCGGAGCCCTGGCGGTTGGCCCTCTTGATCGCCTCCCGGCAGCTCTGGATGAGGCTGACTACCGCTGGCCTGGTGTCGAAGAAATTGATTATCCTGGCTCCTACGGTGATGAAGTTCTCGCCGTCACCCGCGAACATCGCGCCCCAGGTGCTCTCCCGGGTTTGGAACTCCATGAGCAGGCCGCCCTCCCTGGTGACCACGAAGTTGCGGCCGTCGCCGACGAGGCACATTATCAGCCCACCGTCATCGGTGATGGATACCCTGCCCTCGGGGTCGCCGGTGTGGAGCTTCCAGAGCAACGTGCCTCGCTCGTCGAGGCAGTAGAGGTTCCCGTCCTGGGAGTATCCCACGATGGTGGTGCCCCGAAGGTCGACCCCCACCGATACCACGGAGCCTCCCGTGGGTTGGGCCCACGTCTCCTTCCCTCCGATGTTGAAGCAGTAGATGTTGCCGTCCTGGGAGCCTGCCACGAGGTAGTCGGCGAACTTGGACACCGAGGTGGAAGTGATGGCCCCCTTCGCGGTGTGCTTCCACATCAGCTGGCCGTCGGAGTCCAGGGCGTAGATGCCATGGTCGTCCGACCCCGCCAGTATGTAGTTGCCCTTCTTGGACATCGCCACGGCCGAGGTGGAGTTGTCGAACCTGTACTTCCATGCGAATCGCTTGATGCGCCTCGAGTTGTCGAAGAAGTAGACGTTGTT
>CP070808.1:246739-252625 GCA_020343715.1 Thermoplasmata archaeon | reverse complement strand
TGGCAGATCTGGGGGTCGAAGAGGAGGGCCACGGTCTTGCGCTCCCCGGGCAGGATGTTTCCCAGCGTAACCCGGTCGCCCCTGATCACAATTGAGTCGGGCTCCACCCGCTCCATCCTCAGCATGTCATCGTCGTAGTGGACCTCCACGGCCGAGTCGATGATGGTGTCGTACGTGGCGTTGACGGCAGCCATCTTGAGCCGCACGTAGCCCCTGTGGAAGTCCACTGCGGAAAGGAGTGCCACCCCGTGGTCGGCCAGCACGTCGCCCACGTTGTCCCGGGTCAGGTACGCCGTCTTGTCAATGAGGGGCATCACCAGGTCGTCCAGCCCTGCCATGGCCGATGGGTCGCCCGTCCACTCCTCGATGATGCCCGCGTACGTCCCCTCGATGTTGGAGACGGTCTTCTTCAGGTCCTCCTGGAGCTGGTCGTCAGGTCTGCCATAGACGACGGCGGCCACAACGACGTGGTCCCCGCTGGCCAGGCTGATGAGGTTCTCCCCGTACTTGATGGATTCGAGCCTCCCCCCGCTCTCCAGGCCGTCCTGGATGAGCCCCTGGATGGCGATGAGCATGCCCGACATCAGGTCCGCGTCGGCGGTGCCGCACTCCTCCCGGGCACAGCTGGTGATCATACGACCGTCGGCGTACACCACGAACACCTCCTCCACTATGTAAGGAAGTAGGCCAGCCGCGTCCGACTGAGGAGCTGCCACGGGTGCGACGTGTGCCGTCGTGGGCTCCTCCTCAGACCTCGACCAGGGGGGGACCGGCACGATCGATGCCGGCTCCACGACGACTTCACCCGCGGGAATCGTCGGCGTCTCCTCTGAAATATCCCGCTTTCTTGACCTCGAGTAGAGGATGAAAGCTGTGCCGGACATCACCAGAATGATGACGGCGGCTATGAGCAGGGTCGTGGGGGAGGGACCGGGCCCATCCTCGGGGATCTTGACCTCGAGCACCTCGCTGGGGTTCCCGAGACCGATGGGGCTGACGGCCACTACCCTATACCAGTAGGTACCCCCCTCGACCACGTCGTAGTCGGTCCAGGATCGACCGATGGTCACATTCGCGACCAGGTCGAGCTCGTCCTCCTTCTCCCCCCTGAACACCTGGTAACCGGTGCAGTCGGTGCAGTTGGCACGCAGGGGCATCGTCCAGTTGATCACGATGTATTCCTTTTCGACGACTTCGGCCGATACGATCGGGGACGATGGTAGCGCCTTGAACACCACGCTCACGTAGTCCGACCACGGTCCCCACCCGTTGTCGTTCTTGGCCATGACCCTGTAGTGGTACTCCCTCCCAGGGATCAGACCGTAGTGGGTCTCGTTCACATAGAAGAAGCCCGTGGAGTTGCTCGATTGTTCCACCAGGTCGTCGTCGATGGAGTACCAGTAGAGTTCGAACATCGTGACCTTCTTGCCACCGTCCTCATCGGGATAGCCCCAAGTGATGTTGAACCATGTCCTATACTGGACCACCAATAGGGAGTCGATCTCACCCGGGAAGGTCGTGTACTCGAAGGTCATTGTCGATGTGGGATCGCTCTCGTACATCGTGTTGTTGACCTTTAGGTAGTAGCTGTAGTTGATGCCCCAGTCCACTTCCTCGTCCAGGTACCATTCTCTGTTCGTCACGTTTTCTATGTTGATGAAGCCGCCGTCTGTCGATAGCTTGTAGACATCGAAGCGGAGGATACCATGACCACCGTCGTTGACTGGCCTCTTCCACGTCAGCATCATACCCTTATCATCCCTATCGAGCTCGAAGTCCGTGGGCGTGCCGGGCCTGTCGAGGGCAAGGCCGGGGAGCTTCTCCGTGGAGATGCTCTCACCGGCATCGTTCTTCGCCGTGACCATGTAGTAGAACGTAACGTTCAGCGTCGGGACCTGGTGGACCTTGCGCGTGCCCACCGAGGCCATCGATGAGTTCAGGAACCTCGTGTCGGTGCCGTAGTAGACGATGTAGACATAGGGGTCCATGCCGTTCCCGTCGAGGGGAGGGGTCCATCGGATGGTGATGAACCCCTCGCCTGGAGTGACGGTCAGGTTCTCCGGGGGCCCTGGTCTGCCGAAGGGCGTGTGGCCGATGGTGGTGGCGTTGGGTCCATCGGCGCGATCGTGGTACGCCGCGACCCGGTAGTGGTACGTGACGTTGTTCATCCGGTTGACATCAGTGTACACCGTCTCAGGTCCCACCGGTCCTGGTGTCAGCGTCCAATTCACCAAGTTCGTGCTACGCCACACCCGGTACCCGGAGATGTTGATGCCACCATCGCTCTTCGGGGGCCTCCAGCTAAGGGTCACGTTCGTGTCTCCCGGGTCACCCACCACGAGCCTCGGGACCGTGGGAGGGCCCCAGACCAGGGACCTGGTGAACGAAATGGTCCCGTTGTGTTTTATGTTGAAGGCCCGAACCCCGTAGTGGAGCGTGGTGCCGTTGACCATGTCAATGGTATCGTTATACGACAGGGCGTCCGGGCCCAAGGTCGCGATAAGGTCGTCCACTGTGCTATCGTCAGGTCCCCTGAAGACATGGTACCCAGATACCTCGCCCCCGTCGTCCAACGGTCGGGACCAGTTCAGCGTTACGTTGCTGTCACCGGACCAGGCGACCAGGTCCCGGGGTACGGTCGCCCGCTCCAGGGGAAGCCATTCGATGGGCTCTTGAAGCTCACTCAGCCCCGCCGTGTTCTTCAGCCTGAACCAGAAGTAATGTGTTATGTTCCTGGAGATCGCGATGGTCTCGTTGAAGTACATGATGCCCAATGGGACAGTTTCCCTCAACTTTTCGCTGTCATCGGGTTCGATGCCTTTGAATACCTTCACGCAATCGAGCCTGCACATCTCGTACGGGGGAAGTTCCCATGTGAAGTTGATCCAGCCCTTCCCCTCGATGGCTGTCACGTTGAGGGGTTCGGGCACGGGGCAGGGTCTCGGATTGAGCGAGGCCACCACCATGTCCCACTCCCCACCGCTGAAGGTGTGACATGCCGCGTTCATCGTGGTGGGGATGTCGTCGGACTTGGTCTCGAAGGTGAAGTGGATCACACCCTCATCGTCCACGTCGAGGACCTGGGCAGCCAGGGTCACCTGCTCGTCATCCCTCCCGCCCAGGAGGGAAGTGTAATCGATGGTTCCGTCAGTGAGGTCGATCGTGCTCACGAACAGGTCGGACAACCCTCCCCGGAACTTCTTGTCGTAGGCACCCTTCGTGCAGTTCATCGCGATGTCGGTGGACCCCGTCAGCCCAATGAAGTACAGAAGCTCCTCCGAGTCGTCCAGGGTTATGTCGAGCCCTAGGTCGCCCTCGCTTCCCCCGAGGAAGGTACCGAAGGTGCACGTTGTCAGGTCCGGGTCCAGAGCCATTACGAAGGAATCATCTTCGTCCAACCTGGGCAATCGAGTGGGATTTGGGCCATTGAGACCGTTGAAGTCCCAATCCTTGGAGTCTGTCGCCCCGGTTATGTAGACGGTATCCGTCCGATTCAGGAGGACCGCTGCGATCCGGTCGGCCCCATCACCACCGATGTAGGTGCACGCCATAAGGCTCCTACCGTCGTTGGAGATGATGGCGAGGAAACTCTCGTTGACCCCGGCCGCTTTTGTATCGTACGCGCCAGTGGTCACTGGCATGCCAGTTCCATCCGTCAGGCCAGATGTGACAATGTTCCCTTCCGAATCCAGGTCGCATATCGGTGTTGACTCGTTGCCATCTCCCCCGAGGTACGTGCAGAAGGTCAAAGAATCCAGGGAAGGCGAGAACCCGGCTACGAATAGGTCCTCCTCAACGCTGGCGTTGGAGTGGGACCGCTGGTAGGCATCGATGGAGGTCGGAAGGTCGGAGGAACTTGTCACACCGCAGACGTATACTCTGCCGCTTCCGTCCACCGCTAGGGTGCTAGACCCATCGTAGCCGTCCCCTCCGAAAAATGAGGCGTACTTCACATTCGTGAGGTTGGCATCCAGCAGGGCGATGAAGACGTCCCGCTCACCCCCGATGAATGTCCTGTTCATCGCCGAGGGCGTGGTGGGGAAGTCCGTCGAGTTGGTGTATCCCACCACTAGGACATCACCATCCTCGAGGACCTCTATGTCGGAAATTATGTCCCTCCTATTCCCGCCCAAGAACGTGGAGGCCGTGATGTTGCCTTTGCTGTCGACTCGGGTGATGAAACCGTCCCTCCAGACACCACCGTCGATGCCGTTGAGGCTACGGTTGAAGGCACCAGGTGTTGTGGGATAGTCATATGATAGGGTGGTCCCCACGATGTACCTGTCACCCTCTTCATCGACCGTGGATGCCAGGACGTCCTCCGTGTGCGATCCACCTATGTACGACAGGTAATGAAGGCCTGGAGAGGCACCCGTGTCCGTGAGCGGTCGGTTCGAGTCCTCAACATCTGTAGTTCCGATACCCTCATCGAACGCTCTGGTTACATCGGCATCAACGATGTCACCGAAGGGAATGTAGACTACGAGTGATGAGATCGGACCTATTGTCACGAGTAGTCCGATGAGCACGAAACATACAGCGCCTCTAGCGGACCCCCTCAAAGGTTCACCCGCATTGTTATTCGAACTACTACTTATATTGTTTTTTCCCCACGATAAATATATAAACAATGACCCTCCATAGCGACGAATCCCGTTGGGGACTTGACTTGGGTGATCCCGTAAGTTGGGTTCACTCACCATCGAGAGAGGTCCTCTTTTAGGGAGGAGTCAGGCTCCAGTACGGGGGTTTGGGGTCAAAGGGGGACATGTACTTCCGATACGTGTGCCATCGTATGACTCCCGGACCGACAAGCCAGACAATGGGAGGTGAATAGCTATGGGACCTTACCCACATAGGCCAGAGGACGGATGGAAAGACAAGCCTCTTCCGGAAGATGGATCTCCACTGCAAATCCATAACCGGCATGACGCAAGGGTGATCATCGATCCTCATACGGGTGCGGCCGACATTAGTGAGAACCAAGGATCGAGGGTGGTATTGACACCGGGTACCCTGAGGACCGGTATCGTCGAGGCTTTCAGCACGGCACCTGGTTCGAGCATCTACTACAAAGAGATACTATAGTCCGACGGCTACGCTCCATCGGCCCTTCCGTCAGTCCTGATAGAGTTGGTCGATTTCAGTAGATGTATGGTCGCTGGTGACCTATGGGATGGTCCAAGGTGCCATCGGCAGCGCATCATATATCTCCGATACGACAATGACGTGACGTGGTTACATGGACGAGGAGATAGCCTACTGTGGCCTGGTATGCGCCGAGTGCCCAGCATTCCAGGGAACCCGTGACGACAACTTTGAGCTCCTGGAGAGGGCAGCCAAGGTGTGGTCGGAACATTACGACGAGGACCTGACGGCGGATTCCATCCGATGCCACGGGTGTAAGTCCACCACCGGCACCCTCAGCGTGACCTGCACCACGTGCAAGGTGCGCATATGCGCCACCGACCACGGCGTCGAGAGCTGCGCCCTGTGCGATGAGTACGGATGCGACACCCTGGAGGGCATCCTGTCGGTGGCGCCCGAGGCCCGGGAGAAGCTGGAGGAGATCCGCGGGTCCTGACCGGCCCTGGCCCCCTGGATTTATATACACCCTCAGCGGATAGTCGTGCGATAACATGAGAAGGGCCCATCATCTGCTTCTGGCGCTCCTCGCCCTGACCTGCCTCTCGTTCGCATCCTCGGCGGCCGATTTCGAACCGCCCCAGCTGGTCGACGACCTGACGCCCACCAGGGCCACCGCCGGCCAGGGACTGGTGTTCGAGGCCGAGGTCGTCGACGACGCCACCGTCGAGGGCGTTTGGGTCGAGTACTGGTACGACGAGGCCGACCCCGTCAACGCGTCCATGGACCCCACCGTCACCG
>CP070808.1:240450-246639 GCA_020343715.1 Thermoplasmata archaeon | reverse complement strand
TCGCCCACCTGGACGGTCCTGTCCTCAACGGGTTCCACCTGGGGTGGCTCGTTGGGGGCGTTGTCCACGGTGACGTTCACCGTGCGGACGCCACCGGACCTGCCACTGGAGTCCGTGCCCCGGGCCGATATGGTGTGGTCACCGTCCAGCTCCTGCTCGGTGTCCCACCCGAGGCGCCAGGCGTTGGTGCCCTCCACCGTCCTCCAGTCGCCCCCGTCGATGCGGACCTCAACCCTCCCCTGGGCGCCCACGTCAGTACCGGTGCCCTCTATGAGGATGAAACCGGACACGGTGGCGCCCTCGGCGGGCGAAGTGATGATGGCCACTGGCGGGTCGGTGGGTTGGGGGTCGGGCACCGTGCGGAAGGACCAGACCTGGTCCGTGCCCATGGGGTTGCCTAGCACGTCCTTGGCGGAACCCGCCACCTGGACCGTGTAGGTGGTGTCGCCTGCCCACCCCCCGCCGGGGGAGTACTCCACCGTGGTGCCGGTCCAGCTGTAGGTCCCGGCGACGTTGGGGACGACGGACATGGCCGCCTCCACCGACGTACGGTCCATCTCCGAGTCGAAGGTCACCCGGATGGGTCTGTCGAGGGGCACGTCACCGCCGGTGGGTCCGTACTCGACCATGCGGGGACCGGTGTCGTGGTCGATGGTCACGGGTCCAGCGCCGTACGCCCTGGCCTGGGGGTTCTGACCGTCGCTCACCACGGCGTACACGTAGGCCACCGTCCCGTCCTCCAGGTCCGAGGTGTCCCACGCGTAGGTGCCGAACCCGTCCTCCTCCGGCAGGTCCCGGACTATGGCGTTCCCGTCGAAGCCCACCGAGTTGATGTCCCAGTACAGGGAGACGGTGGCCTCGTCGTCGGGGTCGTAAGCGGTGTATTCTATGTTGAAGACCTGGTCCGCGCTGTCGCCCTGCCCGTCGGGTTCCAGGACCTCCACCGACGGGGGGGCGTTCCCACCGGTGTGGCTGATGGTCACCGTCCCCGTGCTGGTGGACATGAAGGGGTCGTTCGTACCATCGTCGATCTCCGCGTGGACGTAGAAGGTGCGACCCTCCACCAGGGTGGAGGTGTCCCAAAGGTACGAGTCCCCGTCGCCCTCGGGGTCCTCCTGGATGTTGGAGGCGATTAGGACCTTCCCGTTGTCAGGGTCGCTGTCCAGGTCGTTGTACAGCGATATGCGCGCGTTGTCGTCGGGGTCATCGTCGGTCCACCGGATGACGAAGAAGGTGTCCGCCAGGTCGGGACCCCCGTTCGGACTGGTCAGCTCTATCTCCGGCTGGACGTTGCCCCCCACGGAGACCCGTGTCCTGCCCTCGTGGCCCATCATGCTGTTGATGGACTCCTGGGTTGTGAAGGCGAAGGTCTCGGGGGTCGTGGTGCGTGGCGCCACTGTGGTGAAGCTGATGGTGGGATGGGCCACTGTTAGGCTGGGGACGTCGTTGATGACGCGGAACGTGGCGTGCATGTGCCACGCCCCGTCCTCCTCGGCGATGGGCTCCCAGGTGGGGGTGGCGATGATGTCGCCCTCCATGGTGTAGGTCACCCGCGAAGGCCTCTCCCATTCGTTGGGGACCGATACCATTATCTCGATGACGTCCTCGCCGAAGCGGTCGTCGCCGTCCTCGCCCCGCTCGGTGTAGGGGGTCCGGGTGTAGGTCCCCTCGACGACCAGGTCCAGCTCCTCTCCCGAATCGATGCTGACGGGGATGTCCAGGGACGGGGGCATCATGTCCCTGGCCCGGCTTATCGCCCCCGGCGCGTGGACCACGCCCCATCCGTAGCCGTTGTTGGGGGTGAACAGGTACTTGGGTGCCAAGGCGGTGTTGTGCTCCGAGGTCTCGTGGAGGATCTGCTTGACCTGGGCGGGCGTCAGGTAGGGGTTGGCCTCCATCATCAACGCCATGAGCCCCCCGACTATGGGGGCGGACGCCGACGTCCCGTCGCCCTCGTAGGTGCCCCCGTTGTTCCGGGACCAGGGCCCGGTTATGTCCTCGCCGGGTGCGCAAACGTCAGGTTTGGTACGTCCGTCGGTCGTGGGCCCCTCGGAGCTGAAGGTGGAAAGGATGCCGTCGTCGCTGACGCTTCCGACGGTGACCACGTCGTGGGCGTCACCGGGTGCGGTCACGGTGGCGGACAGGGCCGAGTTGCCGGCGGCCACGACCACGTTGATGCCCGCCGCGACGGCCTCGTCGGCGAGGCGGGAGATGGCGCTGTTCCCGTTGTGGTCGTTGGGACCTCCCAGCACTATTCCCCAGGAGCAGACGGCGACAGAGATGTTGTAGGTGTCCTTGTTGTCGATGATCCATTCAAGGCCGCGCAGGGCGGTGGACTCTGGGAACCCGCCCGAGCTGCCTATCTTCACGCCGACCAGGTTCGCTCTGGGGGCTATCCCCACGTTGTCGGAGGTCCCCCCGCCAGTTCCAACGGCGATCCCCGACACCCACGTGCCGTGCTCGCCATTGTCGGAGGGGGTGGTCGTCTTGTTGGTGTACGCGTCATAGAAGGCCACCAGCTTGGGGTCGTCGGTGCCGGGGTCGTCGTCCAGGTCGTCCAGGTAGATGTGGGCGGCATTGACGCCGGTGTCGAGCACGGCCACGGTGACGCCGTCCCCGTACAGGCCGAGGTGGTCCCTGGCCAGGCCGATGCTGATGGCCGGGCCCGCCGATGCCATCATGGAGTATCCCCGCCCCTGGGCCTCAACCATTACCACATGGGGTAGGTCCCTGACCCGATCGATCACGGTCACCGGTAGTGAGCCGGCTACTGCGTCGACGTGCCTTGACACGAACTGGACCCCCATCCCCAGGGCTTCGAGCCTCCTGACGTCCCGGTCGGTGGGTGTCCTGTCCAGGTCCACCACCACGTCCAGGCGGGCATCCGGGTCCTCGTTCAGGGCCTCCTCGGCCAGCTCCTCTAGCCAGTCGTGCAGTCCGTCCCTGTCCATGTCGCTTGGCCACGTCTCCCACCACTCTCCGATTTGGGCCGTCGGTTCCTCCTGTGGGGTGGAAGCGACCGCTGGTGGCAGGAGGGAGAGGGTGATGGCGAAGACTGCCAGTATAGCGAGGGACCTGGGGACCATGACGGTCGAAAGGTACCCTGGCATCCATATTTATCGGTTTCCCCTTCTATCACCGGGACCCGACACAGGTCCTTGCAGACCTCGGGTGGGGAGCTGGCTGTCCCGGAGGCCCACGTTGGTGCCCCCCGTCCACGGAGCAGGATTCGAACGATTCTGGCCCCCCACAAGCGTTATCTAGGCAACCGCGCCTACCGACGGCCGTGGCACGCAGGGGACGCGGTCGGAGGACCAAGGAGATGGTCGTCATAGCCCGAGAGCGGATGGAGCTGCTCATGGAGCAGGCCGACCAGGCCGCTCTGGCCGGCCAGATGGACCTGGCGGACCGCTACGTGGACCTGGCCCGCAGGGTCGGGATGAGGTACAACGTCCGGTTCAGGCAGGCCCACAGGCGAAGGTTCTGCAAGGCGTGTTACCGCTACCTCCTTCCCGGCTCCACGTCCCGGACCAGGATGAACAGGGGCCGGGCGGTGACCACCTGCCTCAGGTGCGGCCACGTGATGAGGAGGCCGCTGGGCGACGGGGGAGTGGGCCATGGACAATGACCAGAGGCGGAGGTTGAGGACCGAGGGACAGGGCCTGGACGCCACGGTGCACGTGGGGAAGGACGGGCTGACCGAGGGGGTCGAGGCCGAGCTGGACGCTCAGCTGAAGCGGCACCACCTGGTCAAGGTCAGGATCCAGAGGACCGCCATCGCCGAGGGTCCAGGGAGCAAGGACGCCCAGGCCCGCGAACTGGCGGAACGCCTCGGGGCGGAGCTGGTGGAGCGGAGGGGGCACACCGTGCTGCTGTACAGGCGCAGGGCCCCCAGGTAGTCCTCTCACAGGGCCCAGACGCCCGAGAGGGCGTAGAACATGAAGCCGACGCCCACCCCGTGGCCTATGCACTGGGTGCCGATGGTGGCCAGCATCCCACTGTACGAGGGGTCGCGCGCGTAGTACCCGTACATGAGGACCTGGGCGCCGTATACCGGCCAGGCCCGGGCGACCAGCTCGGGGGAGAGGACGTACCCCCACGCCCCGCTGATGAAGTTCGTGAGCACGGAGACCGCTAAGAAGGAGAACCCCAGCCACAGGACGGGGCGCTGTCCCAAGAAGACCGCCAGGGTCTGGTACCCCGCCCTCCTGTCCGCCTGGAAGTCGGGGACCAGCGTCGGAATGTAGAGGGAGCCCAGGGCGAAGAAGATGGGGACCAGGTACCAGTGGGGGAACTCGGAAACGCTGGTACCGGTGGAGGCCCAGCCCGCCAGGGGCATGACGATGCCCAGGCCCACCATGTTGACCAGCACGTCCCCGCCCGGGAGGCTCTTGAGCTTGGTCTTGGGGTAGGAGTAGAGGAAGGAGAGGGTGATGGCGATGGCGATGAGCACCGTGAACTCCCACCCCAGGAGCAGGGAGAGGAGGAGGCCCAGGACCACCATCCCCCTCGCGATCCCCAACACCAGCTCCGGGCTTATCCATCCCGTGACGTAGGCCAGGTGGGCCTTGCGGGGGTTGAAGATGTCCACCCGGACGTCGGTGTAGGCGTTGTACGCCAGGGTAGAACCGGCGATGAGGGGGCCGGCGATGACCATGCCCAGGATCAGCTGTGCGTCGGGCCAGATGGTGCGGGTCTCGAGGAACCATCCTATGTAGAAGGGGGCGATGGCGACGACCCAGAACTGGGCGGAGGTGACCATCAGGACGTCGTACGCCATCCTCAGGAAGCTCGCACGACCCTCACCGGCCTCGTCGGTCATCGTACATGAATTGTCCCGGCCCCTTTTGGTGGTTTCGGAGGGGTCGTCAGTATGGAGGCGGTCCCCTCCGGGCCTGCCCCTGCTGTGGCGGTTGCTGGGGAGGATAGGGCGAGTAGCCCGGCGGCGGGGGCTGCTGAGGCGGGGGAGGAGGGGGCTGTTGTGGCGGGTATTGACCGTACCCGGCCGGGGGATGCTGCTGAGGGTACTGGCCGTACCCGGGGGGAGGGTACCCGCCGGGGGGTTGCTGAGCCCTCATGCGCTTCTGCTTCTCCTCCGAGGAGGTGAGGCTCACCAGCACCAGGATCACGATGAATCCTATGATGGCCACGATGATCATGATGATGCCGGCCCACTGCATCGGCGCGTAGGATGCGGGTCTCTCCTCGACGACGTAGACCTTCTCCGACCCGGGCATCCCCAGGGAGTTGAGGAGCGCGACAACGGTGACGTTGTAATCGCCCTTCCCGCTCACCGTGAAGGTGGCGAAGTGCTTGCACTCGGTCCCGTCGATGCTCCGCTCGTCGTTACCCAGCTCGTAGTCCACGTGGAGGGGTTGGCCCGTCGTGTCGTTGACGGAGACCACAGGCCGGTCCAGGCTGAACCAGGTCCAGAAGCTGGTGGACATCCACACCTCGTAGGTCCCCTTCTCCATGGTGACCTGGGCGTTCGTCGTGTGATTGTTGAAGTCGCTGAGTGAGTCCTCGTGGACTATGTTGTCCGGGTACAGGAAGATGGGCATGACGTACAGGCCGATCCCCAGGAGCAGTAGCAGCACCATGATGGAGACGAGCCTCATCCTGCTCTGCTTCCTCTTGTCAACCTGGCTCTCCTCTTCCTCCATGGTGACGTACAGGGGGCGTAGGGCTACTTAACGGTTGCTGGCTCATTTCCCAAAGGGAAAAATCAGAGGATGTCCTCGCCCACCAGGGCGAAGTGGGCCAGGAGAGACTCCAGCTGTATCCTGGGGTTGGCCCCCTCCACCATCCGGAACTCCACCTCGCCGATGCGGTCCACCAGCCTGACCTTGTCCCTCTCCTTTATCTGCAGGTCGTACACGTTCCTGTGGATCTGCCGGATGAGGTCCTCACCGGAGAGCGCGTAGTCGATGAGGATGGTCTCGAGGGACTTCCTGGCCTTGGCGAAGTCCCCCTCCAGTGCGGTGTTTATCAGGTCCTTGATCTCCTCGGGGCGCACGGTCTGGGTCGACCTGTAGATGGCCTCGTCATCGATCTTGGTACCCAGGGCAGCTGCCACCTGCAGGGAGTTGGTCGCCCTCCTCAGGTCCCCCTGGGAGATGTAGACCAGGGCCTCCATCCCGTCGTCGGTGATGTCCAGCCCCTCCTTCTCGGCTATCCTGCCCAGGTACT
>CP070808.1:234053-240350 GCA_020343715.1 Thermoplasmata archaeon | reverse complement strand
GCTCCTCCCCCATGGAGGACCTGCAGCGGTCCATCGACGGGGCACCCCCACCGGCGGCACCCCAGCAGGCACCACCACAGCAGCAGGCACCACCACAGCAGCAGGCACCACCACAGCAGCAGGCGCCCCCGCAGCAGCAGTACGGGCAACCACCTCCTGGACAGACGGCATACCAGCAACCGCCCCCGAGCCAGACCGCCTACGGACAGCCACCCCCCAGCCAGGCGACCTACGGACAACCACCCCCCGGTTACGGGACCCAGCCCTACGGGGGACAGCCCTATCCACCCCCTGGATACGCACAGGGACCCACACCGTACTACGGTGCACCGGCCGCCTATCCGCCCACCTACCATCCGGGGATATACGACAGGCCCCAGCAGGCCCCCTACATCGACGTCGGGGCCCTCTTCAAGCTCCTGTTCCGTCCCAAGGAGGCCTTCGAGGACCTTTACGACCACACCTCGGCCACCCAGGGTTGGATCCTCGCCATAGTCTTCACGGCCATCTATTCCGTCGTGGGCCTGATGGCGAACCTGATGATCCTCGGCTCGTTCGACCTGCCGGATGAGGCCGCCGTTCCCGGATTGATCGGGTCCAGCGCTGTCTCCTCGGTCGTCGGGATATTCTTGGGCATATTCTACTTCTGGTTGACGGCATGGATGTTCTTTGCCTTCATCAAGGACAAGGCCCGGGTCCCCTCGATGGACAAGACCCTCGGACTGATGGGGTACGCCAAGTTCCCGGCCTTCTTGGTGTTAATTGTTATGTCCATCCTCATCCCGATTTCGTTGATCGGTTACGTGGAGGGGGTCGTCGCCGATCCAGACGATCCTGGCCAGGTCCTGGGCGAGCTCTGCGGGTTCATGGCCATATTGTTCGGTCTAGGGTCTGTGGCATTCTTCTGGGCCCTGTGGGTCCACAGCCATGCTCAATCCGTCGCCAACGACATGTCATCATCTTCGGCCTTTGGATATATGTTCCTAACCTGGTTCCTGATCTTCCTGATCATGGTCGCGATAGGGTTCGTGATGGCCCTGATGACAATAGGGACGATGGGCATCTGACCGATTGCCCCAACTAGTCCGCCCGCTTCAACTGACGGCGGTACATGTCCTCGATCTCCACCGAGGTGGTGGCCTCCTCCCAGCCCTTGTCGTCCCGGACCCGGACCATCCGGGGGAACCTGATGGCCAGTCCCGCCCCGGGCCGCAGCGACCCGAAGGAGCACCTGTGGACGGGACTCAGCGTGACCTCGGCGCCCAGCACCTCCAAGACCAGCTCGGGATGGACATAGAAGTCCGGCTCGAGGCCCGACCGCAGGGTGCGGGGCGCCTCTGTGAGAACCAGGGGGGAGAGCCGGGAGTGGAGGGCCGCCAGCTCCTCGTCGGAGAAACCGGTGCCCAGCTTGCACACGCTCTCCAGGGTCCCGTCCTCGTCGTTGTGGGCGGCCATGAGCAGTGCGCCGTAGTAGCCAGTGCGCTTGCCCGTACCCGCGTAGGCCCCGACCACCACCAGGTCCACCGTGTCGGTCATGCCGGCCTGGTAGTCCCGCTTGTACTTGATCCACTGCCAGCCCCGGGCGCCCGCCCGGTAGACCGAGTCGGCTGCCTTGGACTTGGCGATGATGCCCTCGCAGCCCGCCGAGAGGGCCTCTAAGAAGAAGCCCTCGCCCGCCTCGGGGTCCTCGACCCAGTTGAGGGTGGAGGGGCGGAAGGGGCCCGGCTCCGACGAGCCCTCCAGCAGGCCCTCCAGGGCCTCGCGGCGACGGTCGAAGGTGTCGTACAGCAGCTCCTCGCCGTCCAGGTAGAGCACGTCGAAGACGAACAGGACCAGGGGGTACTCCTCCACCGACTCGGCGATGTCGTGGACGCGACCGCGCCTGTGGCTGACCTCCTGGAAGGGCAGCAGCTCCCCCGTCTCGGGATTGTGCACCACCGCCTCGAACTCTAGGATGACCTGGTGACCCCGGAACGCGGGGCCCATGGCCTCCACCACGTCGGGGAACTGGGAGGTGATGGTCTCCAGCCTCCGGGAGAACAGGTGGACGCCCCCCTCGTCGGAGTGGGCCTGGATGCGCATGCCGTCGTACTTGTACTCGAAGGCGGCGACGCCCTCCATCTTCTCCAGGATCTCGGGGACTGAGCCCAGGCGCTCGGCCAGCATGGGCCGGATGGGCACGCCCACCGAGACGCCGAAGCCGTCCAGGCCCTCGGCTCCTCCCGTGGCCACGGCCAGGGCTATGGCGCCCATGTCCGGGTGCACGTTGTACACCGCCTCCACGGCCTTGTGGGAGCCCATTACCCGCTCCTCGTCCTCCTCCCAGAGGAAGGCCTTCTCCAGGGCCTCGAGGATCGTCATGTCCGCGATGCCCAGGCGCATCTTGCCCACAACTGTGCGGACGATGTATCGGGCAGAGAGGGGGTCGGCGTCCATCATGAGCTGCTGGAGCAGGCGCACCCGCTTCTCGGTGGAGCCCGAACCCTCCACGGTGGCCACCTTGACCAGGGACTCGAACACCCGGTCGACCGTAAGCTCCTCGGCGAACAGCTGGACCTGCTTGGGCCCCTTGGAGGCGAAGGCCGCCTCGGCGGCCAGCCCCAGGTCGCCCTCCCTGTGGACCAGCTCCTCCAGGGCGGCGTCTGTAATGCCCGCGGTGACGGCGATGGCCCGGGATACCAGCTTGTCCCCCAGGCCCAGGGCGAGGCCCTCCCACTCGGGGGCCAATACCCCCTGGGTCAGGTAGACGACCCGGTCCATCAGATTGGGGTCGGTGGCCTGGAAGAGGTCGACCAGGATGTCCCTCATCTCGAGGCGCTTGGAGGTGGCCTCCAGGGCCCCGTATGCCTCCGCGAGCTGGCGGTACTCCGTGGGCTGTCCCCCCTTGGCGCTCCCGGGACCGGACCCGGGTAGCCTAATCCTTCAATCGGAGGAGCGCGTTGCACTTCTCGCAGCGGAACTCGTACGGCCGCTGGCTCGTCGTGACGTTGTTGTAGGTGTCGCACGAGGGGCACTGGACCACCACGGGCGTCACGTCCTCGTCGGGCTCGCCCTCCTCGTCCCCCTCCTCCTCGGGGGCCATGTCCTCGTCGGGCTCGTCCTCGTCACCGTCCGCCTCCTCCTCGGGCTCCGGCTCGGGTTCAGGTTCGGGGGGCGGCGCAGAGTACCGCTGCCTCATGTACACGACCGTGCCCACAATCACCACGATGACCACGACCAAGAGCAGCCACATGAGGGTCGAGGTCGCCATACCGGAGGAGGTGACCTCCACTTTGACCTGACGGGTGGCCTCGCCGCCGTTGCCGTCCTCGACCAGCAGGGTCACGGTGTGCTCGCCGGGCTCCAGGTCGTCCACGGTGAGGACCGCCCCGGTGCCCAGGACCTTGTTGCCTCGCTTCCAGGTGTAGGTGAGGAAGTCACCGTCCTCGTCCGATGCCGTGGCGGTGAACTCTATGCCCTTTCCCTCATCGTAGGAGCCACCGTCCTCGGGTCCGAAGGTGTCGATGACGGGGTCGTCGTTGACGTTGAGGACCTCCATGTCCCAGGTGAGCATGGCATCGCCACCCTTCCCGTCGCTGGCGGTGAAGGTTATCAGGTGGCTGCCTACGTCGGCCTGGGCGGGCATCCAGGTGAAAGTCCCGGTGAATTGACCAATGGTGAACAGGTCGGTGTTCACGGACCAGGATATGATGTCGCCGTCCAGGTCCGTGGCCTCCATCGTGATGTTGACGAGCTCGTCCTCGGGGACCTCGTCGGCCAAGCTGGTGGATATCACCGGAGCATCGTTCACGTTGTTGATGGTCCAGGTGATGGTGATCACGTCCTGGGCCCCCGCCGAGTCCGTCACCGTGTAGGTGGCCTCGTGGTCACCCACCATCGACTGGTCGGCGGTGAAGGCTATCATCCCTTCCGAGTCGGGCATCAGGAAGTCAGGTCCAAGCCCGGAGTAGGTGAGGGTCTCGGGGACTGGGAGTTCCACGAGGGCGTCGGGGTCGACCACCTTCAACCTGTAGGCGACGTCCTCGCCCTGGTCGTAAACCAGCTCCGTCGGGTCCTCGAACACCGGCGGGTCGTTCACGTTCTCCACGTCCACCACCAGCACCTCCTCGGCGGTGATGCCGATGGCATCCTGCACCCGGATGAGGATATCGAAGGAGGGGACCTGGGCGTTGGCGGGGGTGAAGGTCAGGCGTCCCGTGGCCTGGTCCACGTCGATGTCGACGCCGTCGGCGAAGGCGAAGTAGCTGAGGGTGTCCCCGAAGGGCACGTCGGGGTCCTCTGCCCGGATGGTGTAGACGGTCTCGGTGTCCTCCACCGCCGAGTGGGTGAGGCCCGAGATTATCACGGGTGGATCGTTGGAGTTCTTGACGTCGATGGTGTACACCTGGGTGTCCTCGAGGCCGAACCTGTCGGTCACGGTCACCCCGAAGCGGTGCTCCCCGATCTGGTTCGACGCCGGGGTCCAGTCAAGCACACCGGTCTCCGGGTCCACATCGAACATGTCGGAGGAGTCGGAGAAGGTGAAGGAGTCGTCGGGCAGGTCCACGTCCTCCACGGTGAACACGTGGTGGAAGGGCGTGTTCTCGAAGGCCTCCATCGAACCGCCCGCGGCCAGGACAGGCCGGTCGCCAACCTGGTCCACCATCAGGGAGACCACGGCGGTCACATGGGCGTCGAAGGTGTCCACGGCCCGCAACGTAACGTTAACTGGGCCCCCGAAGAAGTCCACCTCAGGGGTAACGAAGAGGGTGGTGTTACCACCGGTGCCCGTCCCCACGCTGATGAGCATGCTGTTGGGGAACTGGGAGTCGTCCACGTCCTCGATGGAGAACTCGAGGAGTCCCTTGTTGTAGTCGTCGTCGAAGAGGGTGTCCAGGTCCATGACCTCCTGACGGCCACCGTCCTCTACCAGGTGGAACGTGTCGGGCCCACCGTAGGTCGGGGCCTCGTTGACGGGTGGGTCGTACTCGATCACCAGGTCCCGCACCGTCAGCTGTCCCGCGGAGGGACTACCCAGGGCGAAGGTGACTCCCAAGGTCACGTTGTCGGGGGTCACGGGGTGCTCGTCCAGGATGGCCTGGAGGCTGTCGGCGAAGCCGAAGGTGTCGTCGATCGTGAGGGGCGTCGTGAGCTCACCGGTGAGGGATGTCACCTCGGTGTCGTCGATGTAAAGGGCCACGTCCGTGGGGTACTGGATACCTCCCTTTGAGACCACCTCGATCCCGATGAAGTCGGTTGCCAGGTGGCCCTCGTCGTATGCCGGTAGCATGGGTCCCGCCCACTGGGAGGGCAGGCCCACCATGGCCACGTCGATGGACCCGTCGGTGTCCACGTACGACGATGGCAGGTCGATGGTGTAGTTGATCCACGTGTCGTTGATGGTGTCTTGGTCGTAGTCCGCAACCTCCTCCCACGCCGAGTCGGAATGGTCGTACAGCCACATCTCCGCGTGGTAGGGGTTCGTCCTGTTGAAGGCACAGGCCGACCATCCGTTCCAGGTGACGGTCACGTTGTCAGCGCCAAGGGTGTTTGGGATGAACCTGTACAGCTGGATGGGCCAGGAGCCCGGGGGCTGGCCAGCCAGCTGGTCCCGGGTGTCGGTCTGCCAGTGGATGGAGTCGTCCTTCGCGATGAGGATCACCTCCAGGTTGGCTATCGAATTCCAACGGTGGTTCCTAGGGTCCACTGAGGGCGGATACAGTCCCCGCCCCTCGTTCCAGTGGGCGAAGACGTCGGTGTCCAGCTCGCCGTTGGTGAAGTTGAGGAAGGAACTTTCGGCGCCTTGACCTCCCACGCCCTCTATGGTGACAGAGGCCGAGACTATGGTCGAGCCCGGTGGCATCTCCAGGGCCAGACTCGCGTTCAGGAGGGATTCGGTGAACGTGAGGGTCGCCTCGTCCACACCCCCCTTGAAGGTATCAATAGTGATCGGTTCTGCGGTGGCCGTCATCAGGGACGGACCCACCAAGCAGAGCAAGCACGCCAACACGAGCGCTCTCCGCAGTAACATGGGCATCACCCTTATGGCAGGAATGTACTGGCTCCTCCCTAATAATACATTTGCAGTACGACGCTGTTGGTCTCCCCCTTGGTATGTGCCTCCCTGAACCGGGAGGGGGAAACCTTTTCAAAAGGCAGCGACTCCCTCCTTCGAGGAGAGGCAGATGGATCTCGATGAGATGTGCAAGAACGCGGTCATGATGGCGGTGGAGAGGGAGCGGGACCTCCTGGAGTTCTACGAGCAGGTCGCTCCCTTGATGAAGCGACCTGCGATCAGGCAGGTGTTCGAGGTGTTCC
>CP070808.1:227606-233953 GCA_020343715.1 Thermoplasmata archaeon | reverse complement strand
AGGAACTCCATGGTGGCCCGGGCTGCCAATAGTCTCTTGATGGGGTCCCGGTCGGGCATCAGCTTGTCCTTCATCAGCATACCTACGTTCTCAGCCGCCACGTTCATGTAGTCGATCGAGGGGTCCAGGGTCTCGACGACCCCTTGTATCTGGACCATGGCCCTCTCCAGAAGGACGAAGGCGGTGGGAGGGTGTAGCCCGTTCTTGAGCAGAACCGTCACCGCGTTCTGGTTGATGCCCTTGTCCATCTCGATGCCCTTCTCCCTTAGTGCCAAGTAGTCCATGTAATCGCGGATGTCAAGGGAGAGGCGCGCCTTGCTGACATCTCGTGGCTGGGCATCGCATATGATCATGATCGCGTCGGCGGCCTTCTCTTCATCGCCCTGCATGATAGCCATGTAGAAGTCCGCAATGTCGCTCTTCATCGTACCCTCCAGGTATCCCACCGCGCCCATGTCTATCAGCACGATTGTCCCGTTCTTGTCCACTATGAGGTTCCCGTGGTGCGGGTCCGCGTGGAAGAAACCGTCGATGAACAGCATCTTGATGAAAGCGGTGGTCAGGGGACGGACGATCTCCAAAGGGTCGATGTTCGCCGCCTGCATCTTTTCCGTTTCGTTCAAGGTGAACCCCTCGACGAACTCCATCGTCAGGACCTTGCTGGTGGATAGGTCCATGTACACCTCTGGTACGCGTACGGCCTCGATATCGGCCAGGTTGGCCTGGAAACGGAGGATGTTCCTCATCTCCAAGGTGTAGTCCAGCTCCCTGACTATCATGATGCCGAACTCCTCCACCGCCTCCACCGGTTTGAACCTCTCAATCGACTTGAAGGCAGAGGTGAGGATCTTGGACATGTCCTTGAGGACGCTAATATCGGACCGGATGACCTTGACGATGTTCGGTCGCTGGACCTTCACCGCCACCCACTCGTCCTTGCCCTTCGGCTTCGCCTTGAACACCATACCGATCGAGGCGGCTGCGAAGGGGTTCTCGGGGATCTCGTCGAACAGCTCTTCCACGGGAGCCCCCAGCTCCTTCTCGATGATGGCCCTCGTCACCTCGGGAGGCTCTGGTGGGACGTTGTCCCGGAGGTGACCCAGCTCGTCGGCGATCTCCTCGTCTATCAGGTCTGGGCGGGTGGAAAGCATCTGGCCAAGCTTTACGAAGGTAGGACCCAGGCTCTCGAGCATCAGGCGGAACCTGACAGCCTGCGACAGGTCCTTGACCTTGACATCCTCCTCGGGGTCCGCGCCGGCGTCCTTCACGGTCTTCTTGCCGCCACTGCCCAGGCTATAGAAACCGTACTTCGACAGGGCACCCATGATCTGGGCCGCCCTCTTCATGTCCTGGTACTTGTGGCTAAGGATCTTCCGAAAGCCCCTCTGGGCCTCCTCGTCGCTCGAGAGCTCATCTGTTATATCGCCGCCTATCATGCAGCCTCTCCCTCCGGTCCTCCCCATCCCCATGGGAAGGGATTCGGGTTACGGGGCCAAGGGTATAAATAAAGTGTGCGGGACAGGTGAGGTCTCACCCTGACCGGCTACCAGAGGCCCTCGGTGGACAGGTACCTCTCGCCAGTGTCGGCGATGACGCACACCACCATCCCCCCCGCGAACTCGGGCTCGCCGGCCAGCTCCCTGGCGGCCCACGTGGTTGCGCCCGAGGTGATGCCCGCCATGATGCCCTCGGCCCTGGCCAGGTCCCTGACGCTCTGCCACGCCGTGTCGGCGGGCACGTCCACCAGGCGATCGATCAGGTCGGGGTCGTAGATCTCGGGGGTGAAACCGGGCACCACTCCTGGGATGCGGTGCTTCACGAACTCCCCCGTCCTGTAGTACGGGGCCTCGGCGGGCTCCACGCCCACGATGAGGAGCTCGGGCCTGCGGGGCTTGAGGGCGGTGGAAACCCCGGTCAGGGTCCCGCAAGTCCCCAGGCCTGCCACGAAGGCGTCCATCCCCCCGTCGGTCTGGTCCCATAGCTCCTCGGCGGTGGTGTCGATGTGGGCCTGCCGGTTGTCCAGGTTGTCGTGCTGCCGGATGTAGTACGCGTCGGGAAGCTCCTCCAGGAGCTCCAGCGCCCTGATCTTCGCCCCCTTGGTGTGCAGCTCCCCCGGGGTCAGCTCCAGCCTCGCCCCCAGGGCCCTGAGGATCGCCTTCCGCTCCTCGGACATGGCCTCGGACATGCACAGCACCAGGTCGTAACCCAGGATGGTGGACACCATGGCAAGGCCGATGCCAGTGTTACCAGAGGTGGCCTCGATTATCGTCGTCCTACCTGGCTCGATCTCCCCGCGGGCCTGGGCCTCCCTGAGCATCCACAGGGCAGGTCTGTCCTTGACGCTGTACGGGTTCATCATCTCCATCTTCGCCATCACCCGGGCCCTGTCCCCCTTCGGGGGGGCGAAGCGGTCCAGTGCCACCAGGGGCGTCCGTCCCACGCAATCCAGGATGCTGTCCCTCACGTCCACGCCTTCACCGCGGCTGGATGGCCTCCCGGCAAGTTCACGTTTGCGGTCCAGGGGCCAACGATGGCGTAAACCTTATTGATGGGCCGTACCTTTTGGGAAGTCGATGAACCTCAACGAGCTGGCACGCAGCAGGACCTTCCTGGCCCTCGTGGGCGTGCTGCTGATCGTCGCCATCGTGATACTGATGGCCTCCTGGGGGGACACCGGCGGAGACGACGGCCCCGGCGACGGGCCCGACGGGCCCGAGGAGAAGACGCCCCCCTACGTGCTGGACGAGCAGGGGTTCAACCACCCCGTCCAGGACGCGTTCCAGGGCTCCAACGAGCCCCACATCGCGGTCAACCCCCTGAACCCCATGAACATGGTGGCGGGCTCCAACGACTACTCCTCACCCAAGTCGGACGCCTGGGTGGGCTACTACTGGACCTTCGACGGAGGGAAACGCTGGGAGCGCAACCTGATACCCGGTTACCCCTCAGGCCCCGTCAGCGCGCTGACGGGCTTCGAGGCGGCCGGTGACCCGGTCATAGCCGCGGGCCCCGACGGGGAGTTCTACTACGCTGGCATTGCCTTCAAGCGGTCGATCCCGGCGGCGGGACGCGCCTCCTCCATATTCGTGGCCAAGTCCACCGACGGGGGCCGCACCTTCGGCCAGGTGACCATGGTGGCCCAGTCGCTGACGGCGGGCACCTTCCACGACAAGGAGTGGATCGCCGTGGACAACTCCGACGGGCCCGGCAGAGGCAACATCTACTGCGCCTGGGCGATGTTCCAGCCCTACGGTTCCCAGATGGTGTTCTCCCGGAGCACCGACGGGGGCCGCACATGGACCCGGCCGCCCACCATCCTTTCCGACATCCTCTCCCTGGAGTTCCAGCTGCAGGGGGCCCAGGTCGTCGTTGACGCCGACGGGGTCATCCACATAACGTGGATCGACTTCCAGGGCCTGCAGCACAGGTACGTCCGGTCCACCGACCAGGGGCAGTCCTTCTCCGACCCGGTGGACATCGGGGCGGTGACCCCTATCGACTACGAGCTGCCCAACGGCGGTTACCGGACCCCCACCCTCCCCGCCCTGGCGGTGGACAACACGGGCGGTCCCCTGGACGGCTCCCTCTACCTCACCTGGAACGACCAGCGGAACGGCCACGCCGACATCTACATGATAGCCTCCCACGACGGCGGCAACTCATGGGAGGAGGCGGTGCTGGTCAACGACGACGACCCGGAGGCGGGGGTCGACCAGTTCTTCCCGTCGATAACGGTGGGGGGGAACGGCACAGTCTGCATCAGCTTCTACGACCGTCGCGACGACCCGAACAACACCCTCCTGATGATCTACCACGCCCAGTCGGTGGACGGGGGGCTGACGTTCCTGCCCAACATCCCCATCACCGACGTGCAGTTCGACGGCAACGCCGCCGGCGGCCGCCGCAAGGGTGGCGTGTTCACAGGGACACCCTTCATGGGCGACTACACTGGGAGCGCCACATCAGACGGCTTCATCATCTCCATCTGGTGCGACACCCGGAACGGTACCCCCGACACGCCCAACTCGGACATATACGTGTCCCGGGTCACCGTGGCGGAGTTCACGGGCGAGACCCCCTCCGAGTGACCGGGGGGTCCCGCCGCCGCAAACCCCATAACCCTTCTCGGCACTACCGTGGGACGGAACAGCCGGGAGGCCGTGAAGTGAGGTTGGACGAGGAGGCCGCCGAGGGCGGATACGTGGGAGTCGCCGGCCAGCTGCTCAGGGGGGCCGATGCCCAGGTGGGTGACGTGCTGGAGGTCAGGCGGGCCGACGACGGAGGCACCGACAGGGGCCTGCTGATGCCCCACCACGAGTTCTCCGACGAGGACATCATCGTGCTCAAGCTCCCCAACGGCTACAACGTGGGCGTCCGCGTCGACGAGGGGAGCCATGTGACGGTGGTGGAACGCCCGGACAGGCGGGCCCCCCCCGTCAAGGAGATCCCCAGGACCGAGGGGTTGCCGGAGCTGGCCATCATCGGGACCGGAGGGACCATCGCGTCCTATGTGGACTACCGCACCGGCGCCGTGCACCCCGCCCTGACCGCCGAGGAGCTGGCATTCTCGGTACCGGGCCTCGCCGACATGTACAACCTGCGGGCCGAGGCGCTGCTGTCGGTGCACTCGGAGGACCTGAAGCCGCGACACTGGGCCCAGATTGCCCAGGCCGTCAAGGCCCACTTCGAGGCGGGGGCCCAGGGGGTGGTCATAGGGCACGGGACGGACACCATGGGCTTCACCGCTGCCGCCCTGGCCTTCATGCTACCCGAGCTGCCAGGACCCGTGGTGCTGGTGGGCTCCCAGAGGAGCTCCGACCGGCCCTCCTCCGACGCGGTGGAGAACCTGAGGGACGCCTGCGCCGTGGCCACCTCCGACGCGGGAGAGGTGCTGGTGGTCATGCACGGCGACCACTCGGACGAGACGGGCACCATCCACCGGGCCACCCGGGTGAGGAAACTGCACACCTCGGCCAGGAGCGCGTTCCGGTCGGTGAACAGCGAGCCCGTTGGTACCGTCAACGGGGGCGAGGTGCGGTGGGACCTGCCAGTAAGGCCCAAGAGCGGTGGTTCGCTGGTCATCGACGACAGGGTCGAGGAGGCCGTCGCCATGGTCTATGCCTACCCTGGCATCGAGGCGGACCTTCTGGAGGCTGCCCTCGCTGACCGGCGTGGGCTGGTAATCGCTGGTACGGGCCTCGGCCACATCACCATGCGGGTACTCGAGGTAATAAGGGAGGCCACCGCGGCGGGCAAGGTGGTGGCCATGACCAGCCAGTGCCTGTGGGGCGCCGTGAACATGAACGTCTACTCCAACGGCCGGGACCTGCTCACCGCGGGCGTGGTGCCTGCGGGGGACACGCTGCCCGAGACGGCGTACGTGAAGCTCTGCTGCCTCCTGGGTCGGGACCATCCCGTCGATGAGGTCCGTATGCTCATGGGCATGGACCTGGCGGGGGAGCTGTCCGAGCGACGCCCCCTGGGGGGTGGAGAGGGATGACCGGCGAGGGACCTGCCAGAGACGACCTGGGATACTATCAGGGTCTGGGGTTCCGGGCAGGCATCGAGATCCATCAGCAGCTGGACACCGCGAAGCTGTTCTGCTCCTGCCCCTCCACGCTCCTGGAGGAGGTGGAGGCCAGCCTCCTGCGGAGGCTCAGCCCCACCCAGTCGGAGATGGGTGAGCTGGACGCGGCGGCGCTGGCCGAGGCCGGGCGTAGCCTGGTGTTCTCGTACGAGACCAACGGCTCCTCCTGCCTGATGGAGGCGGACGAGGAGCCCCCGCACCCCGTCAACGGCGAGGCGATGGAGATCGCCCTGCTGGTGGCGCACCTGCTCCACGCCAGGCCCGTGGACGAGGTCCACTACATGCGCAAGATCGTCATCGACGGGTCCAACACCACCGGCTTCCAGCGGACGGCGCTGTACGCCCGGGACGGCCACCTGGAGCTGGAGGACGGCCACAGGGTGGGCGTCTACGGCCTATGGCTCGAGGAGGACGCCGCCCGGAGGATGGAGGAGGGTGTCGCCAGGGGGAAGGAGCGACAGGCCACCTTCCGCCTGGACCGCCTGGGCATCCCCCTCATCGAGCTGGCCACTTCGGCCGAGGTGCGCACCCCCGCCGAGATGCGGGTGGTGGCCGAGAGGCTGGGCACCCTCCTGCGGGCCACCAAGCGGGTGAAGCGGGGCCTGGGCACCATCAGGCAGGACCTGAACGTGTCCATCACCGGGGGCGTCCGCACCGAGACCAAGGGGGTCCAGGACCTGAGGAGGATCCCCGAGTACGTGGCGGAGGAGGTGGAACGCCAGCGGGGCCTGGTCTCCGTAAGGGAGGAGCTGGCCCGCCG
>CP070808.1:221157-227506 GCA_020343715.1 Thermoplasmata archaeon | reverse complement strand
GTGCTCCACGAGGATGGTATACCGGACCTGTTCACCTTCTCGGGCACATCCGCGCGCCTCTACGAGTCGCGGGTTACCAGCCTGTACTGCATCCCGGTCTACCCCGAGGGCAGCCAGTACTTCGACGAGATCTCGGACTTCGTCGCCGACGGCTGGTTCCCCCAGGTTTCCGACAACCTGAACTTCATCACCGGCAGGGTGGGCCTCACCTTGGGCGTCATAAGCCACTCGGCGAACCTCAAGCCCCAGCCCATCCCGGGCCCCACAGAGGGGGGCAAGCTGGGCTTCGACGACGCCCTGCTGGTCACCCTCCTGTTCGGCGCCATCCCGTACGACCTGCCCATCTGGCTCGAGGCCACCCGGGACATAGTAAAGAACCTGAAGACCGAGGACTTCTGGGAGATATCCGGCTACGACGCCTCGGACTGGCTGCGGGAGCTCGCCACCTACATCGGATGGACGGACTGGCCCACCAAGAAGTACATAGAGATCTAGCTGGGCCCCAGCCCTTTTCGCGACCAACTACTTCATCAAGGGCAGCCTGGGCACCGTCGCCATGAGCTCTAGGACCGACGAGGTCACCGACAGGGTGCGCAAGGAGCGCAGGTTCTGGTCCAAGGTCGCACCCGACTACGACGAGTGGGTGGCCGAGGCATACGCGGACCAGTACGTCGAGTTCCGGGGACACCTCCAGGATGCCCTCGGTCCAGAGGACCGCGTCCTCGAGGTGGGGACCGGCACCGGTAACATCGCCCTCCACATAGCGCCCCACGTCCGTTCCGTCGTGGGTGTCGACATCTCCCCGGAGATGGTCGGGGTGGCCCGGGGGAAGCTGGACCGGACGGAATTGACCAACGTGGAGTTCGAGGTGGGCGACGCCTACGACCTGCCCTTCAAGGACGGGTCCTTCGACAGGGTCGTCTTCGTCAACGTGCTCCAGACCATGAAGTCCCCCGAACGTGCCGTCAAGGAGGCGCATCGAGTGCTCCGGGAAGGGGGAGAGGTGGTCAGCGTAACGTACACCTTCGGGGACTCCAGCAGCTGGGAGACCTTCAAGCTGGCCAAGTGGGTGCTGAGGTTCGGCAAGCCGTCCTACTGGTCGAGAGTCAGGGCCATCGAGCTGACGGAGTACTTCACAGACCTGGGCTTCGCCATCGTCGAGAACGAGAGAATATGGGAGTCCCCCACGGTCCAGCTGGTCCGGGCCCGCAGATGATTGTGGGTCTCCTGGAGATTGTGCCTAGTCTCACCCTAGAACAGCTTGCCGCTCTGGTAGTCGGCGAAGGCCTGGTGGATCTCGTCGCGGGTGTTCATGACGAAGGGGCCGCCCCGGGCGATGGGCTCCTTGTGGGGAACGCCAGCCAGGAACAGGAAGCCGTTGTCAGCGTCTAGTCCCTCGATCACTATGTCGTTGCCATCACCGAGGATGACCAGGTTGCCCTCCTCCACTTCCTTCGCCTCGCCGTCGGGGTCGACTATCAGCTTGCCGGTGTGGACGTAGATGGCCTTGTGCTGCTCGTCGGTCACCTTGTGCGCGAACCGACCCTCGTTGCCCATCCGGACGTCGAAGTAGTCGATGGGGTAGTAGGTGTCAGCGGGGCCCTTCTCGCCGCCCCATGCACCGGCGATGACCTTCACGGTCATGGCCTCGCCCTCGGTCACGGGTATCATGTCGTCGTCCAGGGCCTGGTACCGGGCGGGCACCATCTTGTCCTTGGCGGCCAGGTTGAGCCACAGCTGGTACCCCCACACCTTGCCGTCCCGCTTCTTGGGCATCTCCTGGTGCAGGATGCCGCCACCTGCGGTCATCCACTGGACGTCGCCGTCGTTGATGACGCCGCCGCCGCCCCGGGAGTCCTCGTGCTCCACAGCGCCGTAGACCACGTAGGTGATGGTCTCGATGCCCCGGTGGGGATGCCACGGGAAGCCGGCCATGAAATCGTCGGGATTGTCGCTTCGGAACTCGTCCAGGAGGACGAAGGGGTCCATGTGGTCCAGCTGAGGCTGGGCTATGATGCGGTTGAGGTGGACGCCCGCCCCGTCGGTCACATGTATGCCCTTAACCACCCGCGCCACGCTGGCCACGCCTTCTGACATCTGATTTCCTCCTGACCCCGAGGGTCGTTCGTTCTCAGCGTCCATCCGTTGATATAGGTTTCCCCTGACGTCAATGGCGGGCTTGGAGCCGCCCGGGGCCTACGGTCGCCATCCGCCCTGGAGTTGTTCCGTCCTGGCTCTCATGTCGATGACGGGTGTGAACGCCTCCCTCGCATGTATGATGAGGGCCAGGGCGATAAGACCTATCCATGGGAGGGGGACGCACACGGGTCCCATCACGGTGAAGCCGGGACTGAACATCGTCGCCACCGCTCCCACCACGGCGAACCCGAAGGATTTGCGCATCACCGCGAATGCCCCACCGATGATTCCTATGATAGGGAGTATCACTCCCACCAAAAGGCAAAGCGTATCGATGAGATAACCTCCGCTCGAGATGGTCAGGATCAAGGCCATCAGACAGTTGGCCATGCACAGGACACCCGCGGCGAAGGCGGCCTTGACCTTGCCGGGGGAGACGGTCGTTCCGTCCTCCGAGACCTTGACTGGATACGTGACCTCTTGGCCACTGATGGGGATTGGCGGGTCTTCGGGGGGCCTCCGGGCAGTTGTATCGGGTGTTGGTCGGGGTCTGCTAACGATGGCTACGATGAGGATGAGGGCGAGCCCCCAAAGGAGAAGTGAACCGATTAAGGGCCTCGTGTAGTTCGTAGAGGAGATACCCTCGAGGTCGTCTGTTCTTATCTCCAGGGTCCATGGCTCCAGGTTGAAGCTCCACTTCTCCCAGGTGTACGGCCCGCCGTGGTCATAGATCTCGATGTTGTCGCCATCGATGACCAGGCGCTCGTGGGACCTCACCGGGGACCCTTGCTCGTTCACCTCGACGAAGTCCTCTATCACGAGCCGCCCATCGATCCTGACCGGGTGGTCGTACTTCCCAGGCAGTGGGCCCCTATCGCCTGCCAGGCCTGCCTCGCTCCATACGTGGATGGGGAGGAGACCGTCACCCGATATGTTAAGGGACGCCTTCCGCAGGTAATGGTCCTCACCATCTATGGTGATGGTCGCGTCGGACAGCTCGAAGGTGTCACCCGGCTTGAAGTACCCCGTCGCCTCCACGTCGGAAGTGGATATGAAGACCTCGTAATCGGGGTCGTTGAAACCGCCGTTGGGGAAAGCCTGGCCCCTGTATTCGGAGTACCTGTAGACCATGGTCACATCCCGGATGTGGCAGGTAAAGTGGCCCTCGTCGATCCTGATTGTGACGGTTTCGGAACCGACGTCGACCGTCTCGTTCACCCAGCTGCCGTTCCAATCGGGTAGGTTGCTGATGAGGATCCCCTCGACGCCTGTGACGGTCACCTCCATCTCCCGTCTCGTCTGCCCCTGGGGTGGGACGTTGTAGTGGTAAACGTAGAGGCGGTCGTACTCGTACTCTTGCGTGATGCGACCAGTCGCTTCAAGGTCGCCCCATACCTCCCCGTAGAACCACCCGTCGTCGGGCTGGTAGTCGCTGATGGCGAATATGACAACTGTCCCCATCATCAGAACGGCCAAGGCCTTCTTGGGCTTCGATAGGCCTGACACCGCCTTGGTCAGCTTGGTGAAGGGACTGCCTTCTGTCAACACACGACCCCATGAAGGTCTGTTCGACCCCCTCCCTTCGAGGTAGTGTCCTGATAAAAACGTTATCAATTGGGTGGGGACCCCCGGTCGAGATTGCCGAAACCGATATCTCCCATCGGGGTCATGGTTTCCCCATGACATCGAGGGGAACGGTAACCAGGGTGACCGTCGACCTGCCACCGTGGGTCGCAGAGCGGCTGGGTGCTGAGGTCAAGAAGGGTAGGTACCCCTCCGTCGAGGCCGCTGTGCTGACCGGTGCAAAGCTGGTCGCCGGACTGGGGCCCCGCGCCCAGGAGCTGCTCAAGGAGGGCGCGGTCGCAGATGATTTCGTTCGGGCCGACGACGGACGGGACTCGGGAGATTGGCTCTGAACCCCGACGTTGACCGCAGCCAATACATGGCAAAGGTATTTATCCCCACATACTGGATTTGACCCCTCGATGAGCGGGGAGGAGAAGGCGAAAGGCTCCGAGGAGGGGCAGGTCCACTACCACGGGATCCCCTTTCCGGAGACCGACTATCTCAAGGACGAGGAGGAGCCCCAAGATGGGGAGGCCACTCGCCTCTCATGGAGTCAGATCCGTGAGACCGCCCCCGACCTGTACATCGTATCGGTCATCATCCTGCTGTTCGGCATCATCGTCGTGGCCAGCGTTCCGGTCTCTGTCCTGACGGGGACCCAGCTGCCATTCGTCCCACCCGAGCTCCTGGCCCTGGGGAGCACGCTGATGCTCCTCATCGGCATCCTCATCATCTACTTCGCGTACCGACTGATCAGGAGGGAGCGGGAGGCGTGGATGATGACCATGCTACTGCTCATCTTCGTCTTCATCGCCGGGGTGATCCAGGGCACCTTCACCTCCATCACCACGGGAGCTCTGGTCATCGCCCTCTTGTTGTACCTCTGGTTTAGGCGAGGCCTGTTCACCGTCACCACGCGGTACAGCTTCGGCCCGCAGCAGACGCTGGCGTTCGCCGCCCTGGCCCTGGTGATTTTCTACGGGGTCATGGGAGCCCTGTACCTGAGCGACCAGGACCCTCCTGGCTTCGAGCCGAAGATCGAGTCGTACACCGATGCCCTCTACTTCACTGTCGACACCATCACCACCCTCGGTAACTCCAACTACGCTGCCACCACGGAGGTGTCCAAGTGGTTCACCATCGGGCTCATGGTGATGGGCATCACCTCTTTCCTGGTAGCCGTCGGAGTGCTGCTGGGACCATACATCGAGCGCAGACTCATGGGAGTTGTTGGCGTGCTTTCAAGAATGCAGGAGACCCCCCTCAAGGACCACATCCTTGTGTGCGGGCACAGCAACGAGACGGACCTACTTATCGACTTCCTCCAGGAGAGGGGTACCCCGTTCGCGGTCATCTCTCGAGAGAAGGACTACGTCGAATCGCTGAAGGAGGAGAACGTCAACGCGGTCTACGGCGACCCCGCCACCGAGGAACCGCTGATTCAGGCGAAGATCGAGACCGCCAAGACCCTTGTGGCCATCCACGCCGACGATGCGGAGAACGCTTTCATCATAATCACCGCCAAGGAGATCCGGCCTGACATCTTCACGATAGCCATGGCCGGCCTGCCAGAGAACATACCGAAGTTGAAGAAGGTGGGGGCGGACAGCGTTGTCGCGCCGTCCGTCATTGTGACCAGGTACATAGGTAGAACAGCACTCGAGGGGCACCCGGATGGCGCCCCTGAGTGCTGAAGGGGTGGACCGTCAGGAGGGGGAGGGTAAACAGAGAAGGCCCACGTCCCTATGCCTGGGTTGTCAGATTCATTTGGACTTCTTCCCGTTGCCGTTGCCGTTACCGTTGAGGCGCCGGCCAATCCTCAGGTACCAGGGGTCCATCAGGGTGTCCCCAGTAACCGATTCAACCACGCAGTGGTTGACGGGTCCGGCCACATTGGCACGGGTCGAGATGTCCGAGTGGATACCGTTTATCATTCCTTCCACCACCTTCTCTATAGAAACCGAGCACCCGGAGTATATATACCGTAATTGGTGCGGTTTGTCACGTCGCTGAAAAACCGTTCCTCAGGCCGGTACGACCTCCACGGTGAACTCCAGGGCCCCGTCGGGATGGTCCTCGTCGGGGGGCAGGCCGTCGTCGTGGCCGTCGGTGGTCCCGTCGGCGGTGTCGCCCCTCCAGGTGCCAAGGATAAGGTCGTAGACGATGTCGCAGTCCAGGTCGTCGGAGGTGCCGTCCACGTCCAGGTGGTCGTCGGCGTTGAGGCCCGATGATTCCACCGTGTCGTTCTCCCAAAGCTCAATGGTGATGCCCACCTCGGAGACGTCGTCGGCGATGTCCACCACTATGGAGAAGTCCGTGTCCAGCTCCAGGTCGGTGGTGGAGACCGTCCCGGACCAAACGGCGACGCCAGCGATGACCACCCTCACGTAGATCTCGTAGGGCTTGCTCACCGTGGGGTTGTCTATGGCCCCCTCCACCATCTGGTCGAAGCTCACGCGGGTCACGTTCACGCGCACGGCGATGTCCGCCAGGGGGGCCACGTCGGCGCCGTCTATCACACCGTCACCGTCGGTGTCCGGGTTGCTGAGGTTGGTGCCCGCCTCGTACTCCTGGAGGTTGGTGAACGAGTCCCCGTCCACGTCGGTGGCCGCGTCCAGGTCGGACAGGGGGTTTAGGCCCCACA
>CP070808.1:214648-221057 GCA_020343715.1 Thermoplasmata archaeon | reverse complement strand
GCCCCCGGGGTCACCAGGGACAGCTCGTAGATCCGCCTGAGGTCCGCCAGGTCCTCCCTGGGCGTGGGCTCCTCCTCGCCGTAGTAGATGCGCTCGATGCGCTCGAACTCCCCCACCAGCTGGGGTATCTTGGCCCAGTCGAAGTCCTTGTGCTTGTTGGGGTCGGTCCTGACCAGGACGTAGCGCACGATCTCCGGGGGCACCGTCTCCAGCATCTCCTCCAGGGTGACGACGTTGCCGATGGACTTGGACATCCTCCCGCCCTCGACCATGAAGTGCTCGTAGGCCAGGGGCAAGGGGGCGGGGTAGTCGAAGATGCGCTCGACGATGACCGACGAGGTGTCCCAGCTGCCGCCGGCGGCGGCGTGGTCCTTGCCGAAGGGCTCGCACGTGATGCCCAGGAGCTTCCACCGCCCCGCCCAGTCCAGGCGCCAGGTCAGCTTCCCCTGGTCCAGGTCGGCGGCGCCCTTGTGGCCGCAGCCCTCTATCCTGCGCTTGCCCGCGACTCCCCCCTCGCAGCGGTACATGACCCGGCCCTCGTCGTCCACGCCGTGGGCCTTGGTGGTGGCGATCCGGCCGCAGTTCTCGCAAACCACCGAGAAGGGCAGCCAGTCGTCCGGGCGCTGGGAACCTGAGACCTCCTCTAGGATGAGCCGGACGTCGTCCGCCCTGTCCAGGGCGGTGCGCACCAGCTCGACGGCCTGGCCCCCCCTGTATATGTCCGAGCCGGAGACCGCCTCGTGGCGCACCCCCACCCGCTCCAGGCCCTCCAGGAAGGGCCGGGTGAAGTACTCCACGTATGGCACGCCCTCCACCTCGGGCAGGTCGTAGACGGGCTTGCCGAAGTGCTCCTCGAACTCGGGGGGTATCTGGGGAGGGAGGCTCCGCAGGGGGTCCATGTCGTCCCGGATCCAAACCCCCTCCGCCTCGCCGCCGGCGTCGTTGACGGCCCGGACGATGATGTCGGCGAAGATCACGTCGGCGGCGCTGCCGATGTGGGGCTGGCCCGAGATGGACGTCCCGCTGGCTACACGGTGACGGCGCCCCCGCTCCAGGAGCTTGGCTGCAATGACGTCCGCCCAGTGCACGCCGGTCCCTCGTTGGCTCAGAGCACGGTCCGGGCGCGCACCAACGCCCGGAGCGGGACTCCCTCGATGCTGTCCCTGGAGGTCTTGTTGATCACCACTACGGCCAGGATGGGGTTGGCACCCGCATCCCGGAGCAGGCCCAGGACCTGGCTGAGGGTGTCCCCGCTGCCGATGACGTCGTCGACGACCACCACCTTCTTGCCCGCCACGCTGGCGAAGTTGGAGGACAGGATGCCCACGTCCTGCCGGTCGCCCACGTGGGGCCTCACGATGACCAGGTCGGTGTCGAGGCTGGTGGAGATGCTGGTGGCGAAGGGTATGCCGTTGATGGCCACGCCGCAGACGGCGTCCATCTCCATGTCCCCCTTCTCCATCTCCTCGATTATTATGTCCACCAGTATCTCGGATATCTGGTTGATGCGCCGGCCCCTGACGCCTATGGAGCGCCATCCGATCTTCACGTCGGCGGGGGGAGGGGTCTCCTTCTCCAGCTGCCTGGTCACGAGCCACTCCACGGTGGCCACGGACACGTTCAGCTCCTGGGCGATCTCTGCTACCGTCAGGCCCTTGGCCTGGAGCTCCCTGGCGGAGCTGAGCCACTTGTCGGTGCCGTTGTCCTCGGGCATGTTCTTCGGCCCCCTCGGTCGGTCGATTATGCGTACCTTCGTATAATAAGCTTCTCTGCCCGCCAGCACCCCCAAACCCTTATCTCTGGACCGGGGCATTCGAACCCCATGGAAGTCCAGCCCGTCCCAGGCGAGCGGGCCCTGCTGGCCAGGGCCGACGACGCGACGGTCCTGGTGGCGGCGGACCTGCACATGGGCCTGGAGCGGCGGATGGCCGAGGAGGGATGGCACATGCCCTCCTCGACGAGGGGCATCGTCGCCCGGCTCCACGCCCTGGTCGAGGCCCACGGGGTGGACGTGTTGGCGCTGGTGGGCGACATCAAGGACTCCGTCCACACACCCTCCCGGCAGGAGGAGTCGGAGCTGCCGACCGCCATAGGCGAGCTGGCGGACATGGTCGGGGAGATCCACCTGATCAAGGGCAACCACGACGGCGACCTGGAGGCATGGGTCCCCTACCGCAAGCACCTGACGGTCCACGGGGCCCGCGGGGCCCGCGTCCACGGTCTGGGCCTGTGCCACGGCCACACCTGGCCGTTGCAGGAGGTGATGTCCGCCGATTTCCTGGTGCTGGCCCACAACCACCCCTCGGTGGAGTTCACCGACAGGCTGGGGCACCGCTTGCGGGAGCCGGCGTGGTTCCGCACCCGCCTCACGGGCGAGCACGTGGTGGAGAGGTACGGGCCCGTGGACCCGGAGGTCATCCTGATGCCTCCCTTCAACGAGCTCCTCTCGGGGACCCCCCTCAATCGGCCCGACTACGAGGGCCTGGGCCCGCTCCTCACCAGGGGCTACGTGGACCTGGAGAACGCCGAGGTCTACCTGGTGGACGGCATCCACCTGGGCCGCCTGGGCTCCCTGGTCCCCGAGGAGGAGGGCTGACAGCTTCTCATCGCGCTGAACGGGGGAGCGAAAGGTTAAATCCCCACTCGGGGTTCACAATAACGGAGGCCCAGCACATTGGCAGGCGAAGCGCCCCCGCCCTACGGGACGCCGAGGGAGGATGGGGAACCTGAGGGGATTGACGAGGAGACGCAGCCCGCGGCCTCGCCCCTTGACAGGAGCCCGGGGACCAAGCACACCTGGGCCGAGTCCCTGGACGGCATCGAGGTCGGGGACACCACGGCGATGAAGCTGTTCAAGGTGCTCATACCCTTCGCCATACCCGCGGCCATCTTCGCCTTCCTTTTCTTCGTGATGGACTACACCAAGTTCCTGCAGCTGGGGGCCATGGCCCTCTCGTACCTCTTCCCGCCCCTGGGCAAGGAGTCCATCATACCCATCGGTATCGGCTACGGCTTCACCAAGTGGCAGATGACGGGTCTGATCTTCATGGTCGACGTGGTGTGCGCCATGTTCATATCGTGGAACCTTCCCCTGGCCAAGAAGATACCCGGCATCGGCCGCATCATCACCTGGGTGGAGAAGAAGGGCAGCGAGACCTTGGAGAAGAACCCGGGCCTGCGCACCGTCTCATGGATAGGGCTGGTCCTCTGGGTCATGGTGCCCTTCCAGGGCTCCGGAGGCATCACCGCCTCCATCATCGGCCGGGCCATCGGCATGCGTGCCTCCCACGTAATCTCCGCCGTAGGCGTGGGCGCACTTATCGCCGGCTTCCTCATCGGCACCGTGGCCGAGGAGGGGATGGAGATAATCAGGGAGAACTGGGTCGCCGGCGTCGTGATGATAGCGGTGGTCGTGGTGGTCGCCCTGGTGCTGTTCCTGTTCTACAAGCGGTACACCGACCAGAAGAACCAGGAGGCTAGGGACCGGGACGACTCCGCCTAGCGCTAGCGTCTTCCCCAGCCCTCGAAGGTACCATCCTCGTCGTATATGCTGGGCTCGGGCTCCTCGGGCTCGGGTTCGGGTACCACGGCCTCCTTCCCGCCACCCGTGTCCTGCAACGCCTTGAAGGACCGCAGGCCCAGGACCGCCACCACCAGGGCAGCCACGATGGCCCCGATCACCCACGCCCACGGGAACGGGTCGTCCACCTCCTTCACCGAGAACTGGTACGTGGCTGTGGCGTCATTGTCCCCGTCGTTCACCCTCAGTTCCACGTGATGGACCCCCGGTTTGAGGTCGTTGAGCACCAGCGTGGGATCGTTGCCCCGCTCCTTCCCGTTCACGTACCAGAAGTAGGAGAAATCCAGGTTGATGTTGTCCGGATCCTCCACCTCCGCAGCCAGCGAGAGCTGGTCGCCCTCCTCCAGCACGTCGTCCACCGTCACGACCCGGATGGAGGCCGTGGGCGGATCGTTGTAGGCCTGTATCGTCACCTCGAAGTAGATGTCCGCGTAGAGGCCCCCCGAGTCGGTGACCACGATGCGGACCTGGTGGCGGCCCACGTTCATCTCCAGGGGGGTGAAGTTGATCTCCCCGGTGCTGGGATGGATGTCGAACACCGAGGTGGAGTCGGTGAAGGTCAGCACGTCGTGCAGGTCCGGGTCGGATGCAATCATGGCCAGGAGCACGGGCTCGTCCTCCTTCCAAATCTGGTCCTCCACGGGCTGAAGGGTGGGCGGCTCGTTGACGTTGGCGACGGTGACCTCCCATTCCAGGGAGTCGCTGGCGCCCGCCCTGTCGGTGACGGTGAGCGTGAGCGTGTGCGTCCCCACGTCGGCGTTGGTGGGCGTGAAGTCCACCACACCCCCGGGCAGTATCGGGAACAGGGGCGGGTCCACTGAGAATGTGTGCTCCTCCTCGGGGTCCTCCTCCAGGTCCGGGTCGGTGAACAACACGGAGTACGTGAACCGCTGCCCCTCCACCGTCTGGGAGGGCCTGGGCACGTCCAGCACGGGCGGGTCGTTGACGTTCACGACGTGGATGGATATGTTGACCTGGTCCGAGGCCCCCCTCACGTCGGTGGCGATGACGGACACGTTGGTCAGGCCCACGTGCTCGCCCTCGGGTATCCACGTGAGGCGACCGTCGTACCGGCCCAGCTTCATGGTGCCCACGCCACCCACCAGGACCCAGGTGAAGTCCGAGTCCCCGTCCTCGTCCCAGACGCTGAATTTGTGGTCGAGGAGCGCGTCCTCCTCGGCCATCAGCACCCCCGGGTCCTCGATGATAGGTCCATCGTTCACGTCGATGACCGTGACCACGAATGTGATGTCGTCCTTGAGGCCGTGGGAGTCGGTGACGGTTATGGTGACGTCGTAGGTCCCCGTGTCCGCCTGCCGGGGCGTCACCTCGATCCTGCCGGTGTCGGGGTCGATGTCGAACAGCTCCGTGTCGTCGGAGAAGGTCAGCACGTCCCCGTACCTGACGTCCGGGTCCCAGTAGGAGACGTTCAACCCGAAGGGCACGTCCTCGTCCAGGATGAGGTCGCCGGGGCTGTAAAGCCTAGGGGCGTCGTTGACCTCCTCGACGGTGACGCAGAAGTCCCCCGACACGGTGGTCATGTCCCACCCGTCGGTGGCGGCGAAGCGGAATGTCAGGGTGCCGGCGTAGTCACTCTCCACGGGATAGAAGTTAACGCTGTACCCGTCCACGTGGATATCGGCCAGCACCAGCGAGGCGTTCTCCATGTACTCCACGGTGTACGTGAGGTCGGACCCCTGCAGGTCGTCGGTGAAGTGGTCCCGGAGGTCCAGGCCTTGAAGCAGCTCCTCGTCCTCGGTCATCGTGACCGTCCTCGCCCCCAGGAACTCAGGTGCCTGGTTGTCGTACTCCTGAACACCCACGGATATCGACAGGACCCGCACCTCTGCGAAGGTGGCCCGCCCGACGCTGAACACGAACGGGACCGACAGGTTCACCATCGAGGGTGGGACGCTGGCGACGTAGGCCTGGATGGCCGCCTTCAGGCCCTCGGTGTCGGAGAGGGTCACCCTCGTAGTGAAGGGCCCGCTATGGCTCCAGAAGGCATCATCGTCCCCGATGGCGACCGCGACGTCGACGGGCTGCTGGAGGGAGCCGTTCTTCATCACCGAGACCGCTGCGTAGTCGGTGCCGATGGAGCCAAGCTCCGGCCTGATCGGCCCCTTCTCGTCCCTCATGCCGAAGGCCAGCATGTACACGTTCCCGAAGCGGTCACTGTAGTGGTCAATGTCCCTGATGACGTACGATAGGGTCTGGATGGTGTCGCCGGTGTCGTTGCCCGCGTACGACCGCAGCTTCTCCCACTCGGTACTGGTGTAGTTCCACACCCATAGCTCCGCCCCGTGGTCGTTGGAGTCGTTGCCGTCGCATCGCCCGTACCCATGCCATTCCAGCTTGAGACGCACCGCGTCGGTCATGTTTACCTTGATGTTGAGCAGGTGGAAGGGATACTCGTGGGGCGGCGGGTTGTTCTGCCAGGAGGTGGAGGTCATCCTGGTAGTACCGTCGAGGCGGGCCACCTCCTGGTAGGCCAGGTCTGAGAAGGGGGTCCCCCCCAGGGTGGAAGGGCTCCCCGCCGGCGGGTAGCTCTTGGTGTAGCCCTCCCAGCCGTAGGTGCTGGTGTTGTCACGGAAGTCGTAAACCGTTCCCACGAGCTCGGGCCTCTCCACCCCCTCGATGACCATGTTGGCATGGGTGATCAGGGCCGAGTTGGGGACCGAGAGATGGTAGGTGGAGTTCTCACTGCTCTCCTCGAAGCTGACGGCCACGGGCGTCTTGCCCTCGATGAAGTCGTTGACCGTCCAGCTCGCCCTGTCCTCGCTGTCGTCGTCCGGGGTGGAAAGTACCACCGAAGGGGACACCAGGAGC
>CP070808.1:208023-214548 GCA_020343715.1 Thermoplasmata archaeon | reverse complement strand
TTCTACATCATCGGCGTGTTCCTGATATTCGGGGCCACCCTGGGAAGGACCGTCTGCGGATGGCTCTGCCCCTTCGGCCTCATCCTGGACGTCGTCAACAAGGCATGCACCCACAAGTACGAGCCTCCCCACTGGCTCCGGGTGTTCAAGTACATATACCTCATCGGCCTCATCATCCTGGCCTATGTCACCCTCAGCGTGTTCTACTGCAGGTACTTCTGTTTCGGAGCGGTGCTGGGGATATTCCCCTACTGGCTGACGTGGAACACCGTCAGCTGGATGTGGCTGCTGTATCACCTGGGCGTGTTCTCGGCGTACATCACCTTCGCCTACTTCACCCATGGCAGGGCCTGGTGCAGGTACTTCTGCCCCCTGGGCGGTGCCCTGGCACTGTTCGCGCCCTTCTCCCTGATGAGGATCAAGCACGATTGGAAGTGGTGCACGGACTGCAAGGAGTGCTCCCGCATCTGCCCCATGGGGGTGGACCCGCGGAAGCAGGACCTCATGTTCCGCATGGAGTGCATCATGTGCGGCAGGTGCATATCGGCGTGTTCGACGGGATCCCTAGAGTTCTCGACTCCGTTCACCCTAGATCTGCCCTCTGCGACCCCCGAACCGGAGGGCGTCGAGGCATAGGGCCAGCGTACGTGAGGTGAGGGCATGGGTGGTTTTTTTCATTTCTTGAGAATTTATCGGCATTTTTCGCGATTCTCAAGAATTGGACAAAACCGTATATTAATATGGGTCCGCCATGGGTCCAATACACAGCGAGTCATCCCAATGGGGGGCGTTTCCATTGGCTAGGCAAAACGAAAATCCGAAAATGAGCAAGAAGGTGCGACAGAGGGGATCCGCGAAGCCTCTGGCTATCCAGTTCGCGGTCACCCTGGCTATAATGTTGATGCTGTTCGGGAGCCTGCTACTGCCGGCGACCCGTATCGGCTCACAGGACACCCCGCTCGCCGAGGAGATGTCCTCGGAGAGGTCTTCTAGTACGTACACTCCTTTCGTCAACGACAGGTTCGTGTTCTACTGGTCTCCCATCGACGCTCTGTATGAGCAGGAGGATGAGGAGGACGATTACGGATGGGGAATGCGTAACAACGCAGGGCAACGTAACAACGACCGGATGCCTGGCGTGAACCGTTACGGCGACTCCCCCATGTCCGACATGGGCGTCCTCGCGCTTTCGAGCTACGACTGGGATAACAAGGTGGACATCATCCTGCGCGACGGCTGGATCTTCACCGACGCGTTCATGTCCGACTATCCCTTCAACGTCATCGACTACGGCCTGATAACCGTGTACAACGGCGTCGACCTGACGAAGACGCCAACCAGCGAGTGGCCCATCGACCTGGACTGCGACGCCAACAACGACGCGTACCACGAGACGATCACCAGCCGGAAGTACTACATGTTCGACCTGGACGAGAACTTCCCCATGAACGAGGTCAAGATCCAGATCCCGACCGAGCTCAGCGAGATTGCCTCGATATGCAAGGTCGACCGGAACAACGGTGACAACAAAGAGTACCTCAAGAAGGCAGGTCCCGGCCAGGAGGGCTACGAGATCATACCCTCCGAGCGCGGCTACGGCGAGATGGTCATCAGGGCCAGCCCCACGTACTCCAACACCGCTGTCCGCATCAACTTCCACCACACCACCTTCGTGTGCTGCGAGGACGACGAGTTCAGGACCATCACCGGATACCCCGACAAGGTCCCCTTCTCGCCTCACCTGAAGAAGGTGTACGACTACGAGCTGTGGTCCACCGGCGACGATGTGCTCAGCCCCTCGGGCGGCGCCTCCAAGTACGACGGTCGCATGCTATATACCACGCGCGACCTGGGACTGTGGGCCGGCACCATCGAGGTCGTCTCCTCGGGCAGGTCCATGGTACTGAAGTCGACGGTGGCCGAGGCCTGGATCGACAAGAACGGCAACGGCATCCCTGATGTGCAGGACGACTGCGACGGCTCCTACGTGATCGGAGAGGGCTGGGTCGGCGGCAACGGTGGCGGTGACGACTGCGAGGTCGCCCACGGCATCGATAACGCCTGGTTCGCCAACGAGCTCTCCGCCGACGCTGTGTGGTCCTTCTACGGGGACGAGTTCTTCGGCTTCGTGCATCGTGACATGATGATAGCCTCTTACGACGAGGACAACGAGATCGAGATCGTCGACATGTCCGACGGCGACGACACCCGCACCATAACCCTGGGCGCTTGGGAGAACTTCATGTGGGTCTCCAACTTCGTCCAGGACACCTACTGCGGCAACGACGACGCCGGCGACAACTACGAGCTCCAGTCCTACGGCATCCTGCGATACACCGACTGGTCCGACCCCGTGGCCGCCCAGGAGGCGATGAACAGCCCCGCCATCCAGCGGGCCATCGACTCGGGTAACTTCGAGTCCGACTGGGTGCTGGTCAGGTCCGAGCATCCCGTCACCATCTATGGTGGCATCTGGGACAACAACTGGCACATGCAGGTCTTCGGACCCCGCGGCTCCCAGTACTACATCCCGTACGCGTACGGAATAACCATCACCGGTCTGGACGCCGAGGCCCACGTGAACATCGACTTCCAGGATACCACCGAGAAGGACATGGAGGTCACCATCGGACCCGGCGAGCAGTGGACGTTCGACTCGATGGATGCCTGCCCCTTCTCCAACAATTACATCGGAGAGATCGAGTGGGCCGAGATAACCTCGGACCACCCCATCCGCGTGGAGCTGTGGAAGGCCAACGATGACAACGCCTTCGACAACACCCAGATCACCATCTTCGAGCAGGGCTTCGACTACTACCCCGCCGACACCAACTGGCAGGTCGCGCTCCACCACCGCGCGCTCGTATACATCGTCGCGCTGGAGCCTGACACCCACGTCGGTTGGACCGGCACGTGGATCAACGCGAAGCCCGAGGAGCACACCCTAGACCAGTACCAGGTGTTCCGCATCGTCATGGACGACGATGAGGACTACGACGGCGACTGCGGGGACGACTCCGAGGCCGACAACGAGGACGAGCTCGAGGGCGACATCCACATGATAATGATCAACGCCGACAAGGACGTGATCGTAGAGGTGCGCTACGGAGTGGACTACTCCTGCGAGCCTCAGGACATGGACCTGGCGATCAGTATCAACCCGACCGTTCAGCGTGCGTCGATGCAGTACCCGTACTTCATCCCGCTGCTGATCTCTACCCTGATGGTCACCGACCTGGCCCTGGTGGGCACCGGCCGCCGCGGTATCGCGGGGGTGCTGGGGCTGGTTCATAGGAACTATCCTACGCCGAAGAAGATCGGTTAAGGAACCACCAAACCAAAGCAACAATGGCAAGGCGCCATAAGAGGAGGAACAAGCCAGTGTCGTCGATGAAGAAGATAATCCCGGCCTTCATGCTGTTCGTGGCAGTGCTGGGGATATTCTTCCTGCCAGTGTCCACGGTCATGATGCACGATACCCCCATGTCATCGGGGGTCTCCGACAGTCTCAGGGCCGCGACAACCAAGGATGAGACCAGGGACCTGAGCCCCACGGACATCACCCCGTTCACCAACAGGGAGTACGTGTTCTACGTGCCCCCCGCGTACATGATCGAGATGTCCAACTTCGGGTACCTGGATGACGCATGGTACTGGAACGGTAACGATGACAACGGCATCTCCTACGCCAGCGGTGGGCCCAGGGGCAACGAGTACTACACCCCCATCGCCAACTGCTCCACCATCATGATCTCCGCCTACGAGCGGGCCGCTGACGTGAAGGTCGAGTGGAAGAACGCCACCGCCGTCAAGTGCAACTATGACGAGTACTACGGCTGGCGCGTGGAGCAGGGCGCCAAGGTGGTCTGGGCCAGCGACATCCCGTCCATCGTGGGCGACAACGTGACGCTGCACACCACCTGGAAGTACGACGTGGGCGAGTTCGAGATCCTCGAGATCCCCATCATCCAGTGGGAGGTCGCTCCCGGCTGGCACATCCTGTCGGGCACCGTGAGGGTCACCTCCGACGTGCCCATCTCGGTCATGCACCACAAGCTGAACCCCGGGGCCGCCACCGAGAACCCCGACGACCACTGGGCCGCGTCCTGGTGGAACGGCATCTTCGCCGGCTACGGCGAGAAGCTGATGGTCCGGGTGGCGGGTGACCTTTGGATCTCGGCCCTCGAGGGCCCCACCGAGGTGTGCGTCTGGGACATGTCCGACCGCGACGACAACGCCAAGTTCACCCTGGACCGCTTCGAGGGCTGGGAGTACACCCGTAACCCCATCCTGCAGCAGGATGGTTTCGACGACGACCTGGTCCTGATAAGCGCCAACAGACCGGTATCGGTGGTGGGCGGCATCCAGGACAAGCACGGGTTCAGCCAGGTGTACGGCCAGAACGGCAAGAACTACCTGTTCCCCACGTTCAGCAAGGTGCTGGTCTACTCGCCAGAGGGCTCCCATATCATCCTCAAGGACAACCAGGGCAACCAGGGCTCCTGGGAGGGGGACCTGGCCCCCGGCGAGACCAAGATCTTCGACTTCAAGGTGATGTACAAGCTGAGGTGCATGGCCTCCTTCGAGTGGGCCCATCTCAGGTCCTCCAACCCGGTGATGGTGTACACCCTAGGTGACCATCCTTGGACCCTCAACGAGGACTACACCGGCACCATGGCCGGCGAGGACTACCTGACCACCTATAGGGAGTCTTCCCTCGGTGAGGCGGAGGGGACTTGGCCCCACCCGGCCGACACCGAATTCGAGATACCGATCCGGAGCCGGTCGTACGTCACCGTGCAGAACCTGGGGACCCAGAACAAGGTGAAGGTGGACTTCTCGGAGCTCAGCCTTCCCCTGTACGTGGACCTTCCCCCTTACAGCTCCATGACCATGGAGATCTCAGAGAACAGTTACGAATACCTCGACCTGGAGGGACAGTACCAGCGTGAGACCGACGCCTTTTGGTCCAACAAGAACCACCCGTACGTCTACAAGATCGTAGTGGACAACAACAAGCGGGAGGAGGTCTATCTCACCTGGGACAACATCACAAAGGGCACCACCCTGACGGTCGATGCGGAGAAGGACGTGATGGTGTTCGTCGACTACAACCGCGACTACCAGAGGTACGCGACAGGCATCGACCTGATCCCGGGCCTCGAATCGCCTGCGCCCAGGGGAGTCCCCGAGGTGCAGCCGATGATCGTGGCGATAGGCGGCGTCATCGTGGCCATCGACGTCCTGTTCGTCATGGGGGGACACAGACCCCTCATCGACCAGCTGAAGAAGTGGAGGAACTGAGCTCGGGACACCGACCCGAGGTCAGGCCTCACCAACCAAGGAGAGAAACGGAGGTGCCCCCGATGGAGGAACCGGACAAGGGAGGCAAGCGGAAGCCCGTTCCGAGCAACCGTGACGCCACCACGAGCCAGACAGCTAGAGCACCGGCGCCAGCCCCACGCCCGAAGCCCGTGGCCAAGCCCAAGCAGGCCACCGGCGTGCCCATGGCGGGCCAGTCCTACGCCAAGAGGCAGGCGGACGAGGCCCGTAGGGCCAAGGGCATAGAGCCAGCGCCGGCCCCCAGGCCCAGGCCACAGCCGCCGACCGTCGACGACGACCTGGACCTGGAGGAGGACTTCGACCTGGATGAGGAATACGAGGATGAGCCTGAGACCAACATGGCCCACATCCCCGAGACCTCGTCCCAGATGTACTCGACGCGCAGGGCGTTGGCCGAGCAGGTGAACCAGGACGTGGGTGTCAGGCCCGACCATGAGACTGACACCAGCGGAATGGCCGCCCTGAGGGAGAGGCGCGAGGCATGGAAGAAGATGGTGAAGAAGAAGGAGGAGCAGGGACAGAGCCCCTACGTCATGCGGTGGGCCAAGGTGTCCTTCTTCCCCCTGCTGTACTTCATCGTCTCCCTCAGCCTGCTGCGCAAGATCCGCTACGAGTACGCGGAGTACTACGACTACGACCCCTTCTACATCGTCCTGGGGCTGATGGTGGGTACCATATTCCTGGTCATCGCCGCCACCGGCACCATGCTGAGGGCGAAGAGGGTCCGAAAGCCCATCCTGCTGAAGGGCAAGGCCACCTGGATGGGGCTCCTGGTGTTCATCGGGATCTCCATATACCTGGCCCTGACCTTCGGCCTCGCCTACGCATGGCTCTTCTCCATAGGCTTCCTGGCCGCAGGGCTGCTCATAGTGGCCATCGGCTTCGCCCTGGAGAGGTCGGGCAAGGGCGTGTTCTGGGTCAAGGACCCAGTGGAAGGCTCCGACAAGCGTTGGCTTGAGTTCGTGCCCGTCACCGAGGCTTGATCCCCGTGGGCGGCAACACATTGGGTCGCCTACTGCAGGTGACCACGTGGGGCGAGTCCCACGGCGAGTCGATGGGCTGTGTGCTCGACGGCTTCCCCGCTGGGCTCAAGATCGACCTCAAGGCAATCAAGGAGGACCTCAAGCTTGACGTCCCCTACCCGTTGCTCTCGCGCCGGGTGGAGGAGAACCGCATGAGGTT
>CP070808.1:201353-207923 GCA_020343715.1 Thermoplasmata archaeon | reverse complement strand
AACGATCAGCTGGTCCTGATGCGGACAGAATCCTCTAAGATTGCCGTCTCGAATGAGCCATCGTGACCAGCGTTATCGGTGACGACGATCTCGAACCATATGTTACCCTCCACCACGTCCTCGATCACGTGCTCGTAATAGTGCTCGCCCCAGAGGTAATAGTCTCGGTCCATACCCAGCTCTTGCCACCGTGTCTCCGACACACGAATCATTTGGTACGGTGTCTCATTGATCTCCTGGTAGCCCCAGTACATTATCACAGTATCGAGACCCGATGCGTCCCCCGCCCGTATCATGATGGATAGGTTGTCCCCCTCGAGGGCGTATTCACCATCCATCACTGTGAAGAGCCGTTGGTCAGGATTAGCCTCCTTGCGGTCGGCGTTGGTCTTGTTCAATTCCAGGGTCCTGCGGTGCCGCATCAAGAGGACCCAGCCGTCGCCATCTGCCCCTTCCCCTTCGTGCAGAACGACCACGTCGGTTATGGACGGGGGCGTGACGTCGTTCGCAGGTGCGTTTGACATGACGACCGAGAACGCAAGGCTGGTGAACAGGTACATGAGGAAGGTGGTGGCGAGGAGCCTGCGGGGCCCCTCGAGGAGGTCCTCCTTTAGGACGTACTTGAGGAACTGAACGCCCAAGATGTAGCCCAGGATCGACACGGTGAGGCCTGCTAGGTTGCTCTCCGTGGCGATGGCAGTGTAGGCCCAGGCGGTTCCCATGGGGATGGCCAGGATGATGAAGAACAGGTTGGACCTGATGTTGTGCATCTGCTCGGTCAGGTACTCCCGTTCGTCGAACTCGGGGGGCTCGAAGGTGACCTTCTTCTCCTCCTTCCTCTCCCCGTCCTTGCGGACCTTCTTGGCCATCGGGGGCCCGAGAAGCGGTGACGGTAGAAAAGGCTTTGCACCCTATGGGACGCCAGATGCCAGGTCCCTCGCCACGGCACCCACATCCGCCGCCAAGGCGACTCCCGATGCCAGGAGAACACCGTCGGTGCCCAGCTCTATGGCCTTCCCAACGTCGGTCCCGGTCTTGACGCCGGCACCGCAAAGGACCCTCACGTCGGAGGCCACGGCCTTGACCAGGGCAACCGAGTCCGAGACCACCCCGGGGTCTGCGGTGGTGACGGACACGTCCCCGCCGATGAGCTCCGGCGGTTCGACGGCCACGAAGGTGGGGTGGATGGCGGCGGCGGCCCTGGAGACCGCAGGGTTGTTGGTGCACACCACGGAGTCCAGGCCGCTGCCCCGGAGCCGGTCGACCACGTGCTCGATGTCCGCCAGGCGGAGCCTGTGCTCGCTGTGGTTGACCAGGGAGCCCAAGGCCCCCGCGTCCCGGGCGGCCTCGGGGGTCAGGTGGCCCGTGTGGCTGCCCTCGGGCACTGCGTCCACCGACTGGGCAAGGATGGGCAGCGAGGTGCCCTGGGAAAGGAGCCTAACGTCGAAGGCGTTGGGGGCCACGGCGAAGGAGACCCCGGTCTCCCGGGCCACCTCGTCCAGCGCCCTGGCGATCGCCAGGGCCCCCTCTCCCCTGGTCCTGTCGTAGGCCTTCAGGTTCACTATGATTATCGGGACCGGCAGTTTCATCGTTTACCCCCCGCGGGTCAGCTGCTGACGAACTTGTACACCCTGTCGAACTCCCTCTCGATTATCGATAGCTTCTCCTCGGAGAAGGCGGAGGGGTTGATGGACGTTATGAGAGTCGATGCGGTGGCGGACATGATGTCGTTCATCTTCTTGATGAAGGTCATCACCCGCTCGAAGCCGTTGATGAGGATGAGGAACTCCACCCCGTCGATGATGAGGACCGAGGACGGGTTGGACTTGACGAAGTTCTGGATGGCGCGGGTCACCTCGAAGTCGAGGCGCCGGGGATGGAGGGACTGGTTGTCGAACTCCAGCTCCGACAGCCAGTACACCGTGGTGCCGTGGAGGCCGTACTCCTCTATGATCTTCTTGGGGTACGACGTGGAGATGCAAAGCCCCTTCGCCCCCTTGCCCACCTTCGCCTTGAAGAACTCGAAGGACCTCTTGGGCTGGGGCTCCTCGATGAGGTAATTGTAGCCCGATTCCAGCTTGTCGGGGCTGGTGGGCACGGGCTCCCGGGGCTTCTGTCGCACCACGACCCGTTCGACCTGCACCGGTTTGCCTGCCTCGTTGGGGGCGACCGGTCGGGGGACGACCTTCTTCTTGACGGTCTGGGGAGGCTGTTGGTCGGGAGGGACCTTGCGCACCGCTGCGGGGTCGTTGGAGGGCACCTTGGCGACCACCTTGCGCTGTACCTTCTTGGGGGTGGCGGGCTCGGGCTCGCGGTCCGGATCCGTGCCTGGATCGACGGCCACCTTCTTTACGACGACCCGCTTCTTGCGGTCCCCTTCCGTGCCCTTATCTGCCAATTGATATCCACCTTCAAACGACTGTACAGCCAGTCCCCGCTCTCTCTATCGGAGGCAACCGCTTATTCGTTTAATAAACCCTTGCCTACGATTATACGGTTGAATAATGGTTTTGAGGGGGTGTCCAGGAGGTGTGGCCAGGAGGCCGCTCCGAGGCTGTTTCAAACGCCTGAGAAAGGTGCGCAAACGTATTTAAATGAAGGCGACCGTCGAAGGCTCGGGGCACCCAGGGCAATCTGGGGGTCTCAGGAAAAGGAGAGATGGAGACATGGTGGAGACCAAGTTTTCGACGAAGATAACGCGCCTGACCGAGAAGGACAGGATGAAGACCTTCGTCAAGGGGCTGGACGACCGTCTCGAGGGAGGCGTGCCCAAGAACAGCGTCGTTCTGGTGGCCGGAAAGGCGGGTTCGATGAAGTCCAGCTTCTGCTTCTCCATCATATACAACCAGGCCCTGCAGGAGGGTCAGCGGGGTGTGTACATCTCCCTGGAGCAGAACCGGCAGAGCCTGCTCGAGCACATGATCGGCCTCGGGATGGACGTCACCGACATGGACAACATCATCATCGTGGACCTGGGCAAGCTCCGCAAGGTGGTCCACGGCACCGAGGGCCAGACCACCAAGCGCATCGACTGGATGGAGACACTTAGGACACAGCTTCGCAGCTACAAGGAGACCTTCGGTTGCTCCATCTGCGTCATCGACTCGCTGCCCGCCCTGTACACCCTGTCCAAGTTCGAGAACCTGCGTTCCGAGCTGTTCCACTTCTTCGAGAGCCTGCGGGACCTGAAGATGACCACCTTCCTGGTCTCCGAGGTCGCCACCCAGGGCGAGTCCGAGTTCGGGACCTACGAGGTCGAGTCCTTCCTGTCCGACGGCATAGTCCACCTGGACATGGAGCGGGAGGACAGGGCCGTCAACCTGTTCATGGGCGTCGTGAAGATGAGGAAGACCCACCACGAGCGGGGCTACTTCCCCCTGATCTTCGACAAGGACGGCTTCGAGCTGGTCAAGACCTGAGGCGTTCCGACCTCACGTACACCAGCACCGCCAGCACAACAACGGTAGCGACGAGCAGACCGACCACCATCACCCACGAGACGGACCCCTCATCCTCGGGCACGTCCATGGCGATGTCCAGCACCACCTGGGGCGAGCCGTCGGTCCGGTTGGCGGGGTGGGCGTTCACCACCAGCATCACCGTCTCCTTGCCCTCGCCCCCGTCGCCCTTGAGGGAGACCGTCACGTCGATGAACGTACTGGAATAGGCATCCAGCGTCACCTCCTCCTGGGAAAGCTCCACCCTCAGCCACTTGGGTACGAAGGAGGTGTTGACGGTGTACGTCTCCGGGTGGTTGCCGTCGTTGACCAGCTCAAGTCGCGCGCTCCAGGTGACCCCGGGCCTGAGGACCGTGGCGTTGGCGTCCTCCACCCGCAGGGAGCTCTCGTCCACCCTGAGGACCTCCACATCGGCGGTGACCATCGTGACGTTGTGGATGTTGACGGACTCCGTGATCGAAAGGGCCAACGGGTAGGTGCCCATGATCGCATCCGCGTAGGCGACCAGCACGATGTTGAACTCCTCGGTGGCCCCGGAACCAACTTCGCCCTGGGTGGCGGCCGGGGTTTCGAAGACCTCGCTGCCCGTGTCCATGTGCACCTCCAGGACGACGGGGTAGTTGGAGTGGCTCGTCACCTTGACGGTGACCACCAGGCCGACGCTCGGCAAGACCTCATAACCCCCCGAAGGCTCCAGGAACTCGGCCTCGATGCCGAAGACGCGCTCCACCTCCACCGAGAACGAGACATCGGCTACGACGGTGGGGTTATCCCTCGAACGGACCCTTACGTCGAAGGAGAATGTGAGGCCCCCCACGTCGGTGTCCAGGGTGGAGAAGAACACCTCCACGGTCGTCGAGGCGCCGGGGGGCAGCTCCACGGTGTCGTTGACGGCGCTGATGAACAGGTGGTCCAGCTGACGGATGTAGTCCAGGGTGTAGTTCTCGTACCCGTTGCCGGTGTTCTCGATGGTGATGTTGAACGACTCCGTCGCCATGGGTCCCAGGGTCTCGGTCTCCCGGTCCTGCTCCACCCGCATGCCGAACACCTCGGGGTAGCTGAGGGTGACGTTCACGTCCTGGAACTTGCTGTAGTCGGAGGAGGAGTAGAGCCGGACGGTGATGGTCTCGACGGTGCCTCCCGTGACGCCCTCGGGCACTGTCACCCACATGTCGGCCGGGTGGACCTGCCGCGGGTCGGACAAGAACACTGTCTCGTTGAAGCGGACGTCCCATCCCAGGTCGCTCCGCTCCACCTTCAGGGCCAGGGAGTCCCTGAGGTTACCCATGTTGTGCACCGTCAGGTTGACGAGCACCTCCTCGCCTGGGGTCACGTTGTATGACGTGGGAGCAGCCTCGAGCCTCACGTCGTACCCCTGAAGCAGGAGGAGCCGGGACAGCTCGTTGTCGTCCCGGTGGAGGTCCGAGTTGTTGGCCGCCGCGTCTGCCTTGGCGACGAACTCGTGCAGGCCTATGGACGCCTTCCATTCCGCCCAGACCTCGTAGGCCTCTCCCACAGGCAGCTGATTCAAGTGCTCCCTCAGGAGCAACGAGGTGGTGTTGTTCACCCCAGGGTCGAACACGTGCCAAAGCTCCACGTCGAACCCGATGGCCGGGACCAGACCCTTGTTCCTGACTGTCAGGCCGATGATGACGTCGTCCCCCTCCAGGGGCGTGGCCGGCTCTATGGTGAGGCCTTCGACGACCAGGTCCGGCATCCGGTCGACCACCTCGACGGTGAGCACGGTGAAGGCCTGGATCAGGGGGGCGTCGGTCATCCACGCCCTGACCACCACCTGGTGGACCCCATTGGATGACCCGGGGTCAACGTCCACCATCATGGTGCCGTTCTCCGACCCCCTGGCGGGGATGTCCAGCACGGTGAACGGCAGCCCGACGGACCAGCCCAGGACGGAGGAGACCACCTCGACCTGGACGTTGCCGCCCTCGTTGCCGAAGGCCGAGATCTCCAGCGTCGTGGTCGCTGAGCCACCGGGGTAGGTGCGGACGGACCCTGGGTCAACGGACAGCTCCAGCCCCTTGCTCTCCACGTTAAGGGCGAACTGCACCTCGGGGGAGTAGTCGCCCGTGTCATCGCGGGACCGGACCGAGACACGGTGCAGCCCGGGGTCTAGGCCAGCGGTGGAGACGTCGACGCTCCACTCATCGCCCGCCTCCATCCTCTGCCATGGCCCCCGGTCGAACTTGTACTCCACGTGCCCGATGGACCCGTCGGTGTCGTTGGCGGTGCCCTCCATGGTGAACTCCAGGCCCACGACGGACCCCGGGAGTGGGCTCTCCACCTCGACGGTGGGCGCGACGTTTGGTCTGTCCTTCCGGTCGAAGTACGCGTCCAGGAACTCGTCCCAACGGCCCTCGAGGCTGATCTCCAGGTTGGCGTAGCTCCAGGCGACGCCGTAGCGGGGGAAGTAGAAGGTAAGGCCCGTCGAGCCGCTCCTGCCGATGCCGTGGTCCTCGGCGATGACGGAGGCGGTAACGTTCTCCTGCACCTTCACGACGGCCTGCCGGAGCGCCGTCTCGTTCTGGGGCAGCTTGAGCAGCAGGTGCTCTGTGAAGTTACCCAGGTCGATGTAGTCCAGGGTGGAGTAGGTCTGGGCCAGGTCCCGGGCCAGCTTGATCTCGTCGTGGTAGGTGGAGGCGTTGGCCCGGAGCAGCTGGGCCATGCGGGTCAGCGCCGGGGACAGGCGGGCGTCCATCAGCTCGGCGTCCACCGCCGAGTGGGCCCGCTCGTTGTCGTGACCGTACTCATCGAAGAAGGCGGTGACGATGACGTCCGCCAGGGCCGACGCGTCCATGTCGGGGTCGGCCACCAGGGCCATCATCACGCGCGTGTAGTTGTACCCGTCGGCGGGGATGAGGCTCTCGGCACCCACCAGGACGTCCCCGTACTGCTTGATCTCGTAGAACACCTCCAGCTGGGCCATGAGGCACTGGTCGAACCCAAGGCCGTCCAAGGTAACGTTGGTGCGGTCCCGGGCCTCGCCCAGGGCGACGCCCAGCTCGTCGGTGTCTATGACCGAGCCCGAGGTGTAGTCGTTGCACGTCCCGTCGCGCCAGCCGCCCCCGTGGCCCCAGACGTCCAGGTAGTACCT
>CP070808.1:194364-201253 GCA_020343715.1 Thermoplasmata archaeon | reverse complement strand
GGAGCCGAACAACACGTACTTCACCTTCCAGTTCGGAGGCGTGGGCGACGTCAACGGTGACGGGTTCAACGACCTGTTCGTCTACCGTCACGGCTTCGAGGTCTGGAACTGGAGCAACGGCGGCGGCGGCGAGCCCCCGCCGGGCGGGGGCAGGGGTACCGAACCCGGTAACGGCGCCGCGCAGGACCCCGACGACCCCGACGAGCCCCCGGACAAGGACCCACCAGAGCCCTGGCCCGACGGGAACTCCACCTACTACCCCCCGGACTTCCAGATCTACTACGGGTCCGAGGATGGCCTCCCCACCGAGCCCTCCTGGAACGGGACCCCCGAGCTGGAGGCCCGGTGGTACTACCTCAACAGCATCCACCACGCCGACGTGAACAACGACGGCTTTTCCGACGTCATCCTTGCCAGCACCACCGCGCCCCACATACAGGTCTACCACGGCTCCGACGACGGCATCTCCTTGGAGCCCGACATGACCGTGACCTTCAACACCCAGTTCTCCTACGGCTGGACCCTCCACGCGCCCGTCAACGTCAACGGCGACGAGTATGACGACGTGGTCATCTCCTACGGCCAGGCCGAGGGCCTGTTCGACTACGTGCAGTTCCTGTACATCCTGCCCGGCTCCGAGCTGGGCATCCCCACCAAGCCCTCGGAGGAGTACCGGTTGGTGCTGGAGGACATCTCCGCCGACCACAGCCCGAAGGTGGTGATGACGGACATCAACGGGGACACCCTGGACGACGCCTTTGTCTACGCTGGCCTCCAGACCCGACAGGCGGAGTCTGACGAGATCCGCTTCCAGGTCCACTTCAACTCCGGTGACGCCATCCCCGAGGACGCCAGCTGGCAGTACAAGTACAGGACGTCCTGGACCGTCCCGCAACTGGGATTGGCCGACAAGGGCGACTTCGACGGTGACGGATACGTGGACGTGGCCATCCCCTCCCCCGGCGAGTGGGTGTGGTGGGACGACGGCCAGATGGAGTACTCCATGGGCCACGTGGTCATCATCAACGCGGGCGGCATCATGGAACTGATGCGCCCCCTGACCCTCCGCGAGGGCCCGGACCTCTACGCTGGCTACAAATCGTACACCTTCCGCGTGAACGTCAACCCCACGGGGCTGGCCAGCCTGCCCACCAGAGCTCAGCTGACCCTGGACCCCGATGGCGCCAACGTGATATTGGAGGCGGGCCTCCAGGCAGGCGGCGCGTACTTCGACAAGGTACAGGACCCGGACGAGTTGGTCTCCCTCACCTCCACCCTCGATGACATCATCTACGACTCGGACAACAACACCATCTGGGTGCTGTTCAAGGTGGAGTTCGACTGGGCATGGCCCCACGAGGAGCTGTGCGACGCCAAGGTTGGCACCATTCTGGACGACATCACCACACCTTTCCTCACCCGGGACCTGTTCCGGGTCGAGAACGACCTCATGCTCCTGGGCGACCTGTCCGCCTCCGCCGCCGTGCAGGGCGACCTGGAGGAGGACGACTGGGTCGCTGCGGGTGAGACGGTCACCGTTACCGGTCCCGTAGTTGTCTACGAGGGCACCACCGACATCTTCCCGCCCTCGGGCGTGTGCAGCGTGGTGCTCACCGATAACGAGGGCAGGACCTCGACCATCGAGCACGTGGCGGGCCAGGTCGTTTCGATAGCGATGGCGGTAGACGACGCCACCGACCTGGAGGAGAGCCTCAACCTGAGCCTCCAGGACCTGCCGGGCGGCGCCACCTCCGTCACCGAGCCCTCCTTCCGGCTCCGGGTGGACGGGGACGCGCCCAGCTTCGCCAACGCCGTGCCGGGTCCCGAGGACTGGCATGCCAGCTCCCAGGTGCTAACGTCCATCACCGCCGACGACGGGGTCACCGCAGGCGTCCTGGCCAGCTCCCTAGAGTACTCGTACTCCATCGACGGGGGCGTCACCTGGACCGATTGGACCACCAACAACCTGGAGGTGGGTCCCGACGGCCTGACCGTCGACGGCATGGTGCTACTGACCATCCCTGACGGCGAGGACAACTTCGTCCGCTGGCGCGCGAAGGACCTGGTGGGCAACGGCCCGGCCGTGTCTGCCAACATGCGCATCAAGGTGGACACCATCAACGTGACCTACACCGCGGCCTTCCCCAGCGCCGACGACTGGTTCACCCAGCTGATGGTGGAGTGCGGCGTGACCATCCGCGACGAGGACGGTGCCGGCATCGAGGTGGCCTCCATCCAGTGGCGCGTCTCCCACTCGAACCTGTCCGGCTACGGTGAGTGGCAGTCCTGGGGCGCCTCCGTTGGCGACACCCAGGAGATCTCCGTCAGCCAGCTCATCACCATGGGCGACTCCCCATACAACTACGTGCAGTGGCGGGCGAAGGACATCGCCGGCAACGGCTACACCACGTCCCCCCATTACAAGGTCCGTGTGGACATAACCCCAATCCGGTTCTTCGACCTGTTCCCCGACGTGGGACCCCACGGCGTCGCCACCATGCTGGTGGGCGCCAACGTGACCGACGGCGACCAGGGCAGCGGCATCGCCCTGTCCACCATCGACTACCGGGTGTTCACCGACGGCGAGTGGGGCGAGTGGATCAACATCGGCATGACCGGCAGCTCGGCCCACAACCGCATCTCCGCCGAGGCCACCTTCTCCGACGGCGAGAACAACCGGGTCCAGTTCCGCGGCTTCGACGTGGCGGGCAACGGTCCGTCCACCTCCGAGGAGCACTACCTCACGGTGGACACCACCGGGCCCGAGTTCGGGGTCATCACCCCCGGGGCCAACGAGAAGCAGCCAGGCAGCGAGGTTGTCGTCACGATAACGGTAACCGACGCCATCGTGGGCGTCGACACGGCGGTCTTCCAGTACCGCTTCGGCACCGAGGGCGAGTCCTCCATGGGCGATTGGATGGACGCCACCCTCGCCCCATCTGGCCCTGGCGACGAACTCCAGGCCCAGGTTACCATCGAGTTCGCCCCCGGGGTCGACAACGTTGTCCAGTTCCGGGCCATGGACCTGCTGGGCAATTCCGCCCAGTCGGATGTTGGCAGCGTGTGGGTCAACAGGGCCCCCACCGCGAATATCAAGAGCCCCACCGGCGAGGACGTGCTCAGCGAGAACGAGGAGGTGACCCTCAACGGCACCCTCAGTTCCGACCCCGACGACGGCGACACCCTGAACTACACCTGGTACCACGACCTGCAGGTGGAACCCATCGGTTACGGCAAGCTGCTGGACGTGAGCCTGCCCGTAGGCGTGTACAACGTGACCCTGGTGGTCACCGACGACGTGGGCGCCGTGGACGAGATCTCGGTCCAGGTGACCGTCGAGGAGTACATCCCCCCCACCACCGAGACGTCCAGCGTGCTCTGGTGGGTGCTGCTCGTCGTGGTGCTGGCCGCCATCACTTTCGCGGGCTACGTCATGTACCGCCGCAGGGACAACATGGAGGAGTGGGAGGAGGTTTAGGCCCCCCTGGACGCCCCGGCCGACGGAACCGAAAGCCTTTAGGGCAAGTCCCGTCATGACATTGGCCATGACCCAGCCCGAGGACCGCCCAGGGGACGCCGCCAGCAGGCGTCACGGGGCGCTCGTCCGGTCGCTCCCATTGCTGCTGCTGGCAGCCCTCGCCCTGACGGCCACCGTCATGGCCGCGGGGGCCGTCATCGACTCCGACACCGTCATCGACACCCCCACCGAGTGGAACGACGAGGAGGTCACCATCTCGGCAAACGTCACCATCGCCGCCGGTGGATCCCTCCTCATCAACGGGTCCGACCTGGTGTTCGACGCCGACGAGGGCGCCCTAATCGGACTGCTCGTCATGCCCGACGGCGAGCTGGTCATCGATGGCGTGACCGCCTCGGCACCCGTGTATCCGTACTTCATATCATCCGACGGCACCACCGTCATCACCAACACCACCTTCACCGGCCTGTTCTCGGCCCAGGACGACGAGGGCTTCGTGGGCGTCGTGGGTGGCGTCGTGGCCAACTCCGGGAGCCTAACCCTGGAGAACGTGGACATCACCTCCAACGGGGTGGGCGTCTCCGCCTTCGAGTGCGACCTCACCATCGAAGGCCTCACCGTGGCCGGTGGCGAGTACGGCATCCTCATGGACGGAGCGACGGCCCACGTGGCCGACGCAACCATCACCGACATGATCATGGCCTTCGTCATCCAGGACAGCACCGTCGACCTGGTGGACGCCATGGCGGAGCGGGTGAACTGGACCCTATGGGCCATGGCCTCGGAGGTCACCGTCAGCGGGATGGACTCCCGCCCCTACGGGGACCACCTGGCCTTCGAGAACTGCACCGCCTCCGTCGTGGACTCGTACTTCTACGACGGCCAGGAGGGCGCGGTGGCCCTGCTGGGTTACATGGAGGTGGCCCGCTGCCACTTCGACGACACCCGGACGGCCATCGAGATCCTGTACGCCGAGGGGCGCATCGTCGACACCCTTGTGGAGGGCTGCGCCGACATGTCCATAGTACTGTCCTTCGTGGGCTACGCCTCCGTGGAGCCGGACTTCGAGTTCGACAACGTCACGGTGCGGAACGGCGCCGAGGCGGCCCTGGACATCGACAGCACCGGGGACGTGACCATCAACAACCTGACCATCGAGGGCTGCGGGGACGGCATCAACGTGGCCAGCTCCCGAGTGACCTTCGTGGACACCACCATCACCCAGTCCACCCAGTGCAGGCCCTGGGGCTGCAGCTACAAGGCCACCGGGACGGGCATCCTGGTGGAGACCTCCGCCGTGGAGCTGGTCGACGTCACCATCACCGAGAGCAACGGGCCCGCCGTTTCCGCCTACTGGAGCTACGTGAACGCCACCCGGTCCTCCTTCGTGGACGGCAACGCCTCGGGCCTGATGCTGGTGTACAGCGCACCCACGCTGGAGGACTGCGAGATCTCCGGCAACGCCTGGTGGGGCATCGAGTCACTAGGCTTCGATTTCGAGCCCGAGGACCTGGGCACCAGCTGGGGCAACGACATGGCCGACGTGCGCATGAACATGACCATCAACGCCCGGGTGACGGACCACGAGGGCAAGTGGCTCTCCCATGCCCAGGTCACCGCTGTCTCGGGCGAGATCGCTGTGGGCCCCTACACCACCGGCTTCGAGGGATCAACGCAGACGTACGAGCTGGCCATCGTGGAGTGGACCGACGGGGGCGCCAGCGTCGACTACAACCCCTGGACCTTCGAAGTGGTCTACGGAGACTTCTCCAACAGCACCGAGGTGGACGTGAAGCTGGGTCTGGGCCAGATAACGCTGGTGGTCGAGGTGTTGCGGGCCGACCTGGTCATCCAGGACATGTCGGCCCCCCGGGAGACCAACCGGGACGCCCAGACGAGGATAGGCGCCGTGGTGGCCAACCAGGGCAACAACACCGTCGAGTCGGTGATCCTCACCTTCTACTACCGGGACGTGAACGGTTTCCAGAGGGTCATCGGCGAGACCCGGGTGGGCCCCATCGCACCAGGAGAGAAGGACGAGGGCTTCATCACCTGGGCCCCTGACACCAGGGGCGAGTACGCCATCGTCGCCTTCGTGGACGTGGACGACCTGGTCGACGAGGAGGACGACGACAACAACCGCGCCGAGCAGGACATGACGGTGAACGGCGAGAGCGAGAACGCCCCCGGGCCGGGAGCCATGATGGTCCTGGCCGTCATCGGGCTGGCGCTGCTTGCATCGACGGTTTCCAGGCGCCGCGGTGACTGAGCTCAGCCCTCACGCTGTTCTCGCCGGGCCCTGAGGGCCTTCTTCAGGTCCTCTATCATCTCCACGGGTGCAGGGTCCATACCCCGGAGGAATGCCAGGTAGAGGGAGGTGTAGTCCCCCACGTACATGGCGGACATCAGACGTGCCAGGGGACTATCCCCGCGGGCGTGCACCTCCGCCACCACACGGGCACGGTCCAGAGCTATCTGCCGCGTAAGCTCCACCCGGTCCACCATCTCCTGGGACTCCACGTTGTCCCGCAGCAGCACCACCGAGAACAGGTCGGTGTTGCCCGACTCGCCCCACGCGGGGGTGTCGTTGTGGTTGCACTCGGGGAAGACGTCGTCCCGTGCGAGCATCTTGGGGTTCTCGTTCAGCTGGGTCCGCCACCGCCGGGCCGCGGCCTTCAGCAGGCCCTGGCCGTAGATGACGGGGATGGTGTCCTGCAACGACATGGCCAGCTGCTTGGCTGGGTTGCTGGCGGTGGGCACGTGGGGCGCCATGTCGCTCTGCATGGTGTCCAGCACCCTGTGGGCCTCCTTGAGCTCGTCGGTGACGTACTCCAGGCCCACGCCCTCGACTCCCACGAGGAGCGGGACGAAGAGGTACGCGGTGGCGGCCCTCGGCACCGGCAGGTCGTCGGGGATCTCAACCAGAGGAACGCCCCGCTGTCTCGCCCTGGCGGCCAGTTCTCCCCCGCTGGCGATGGCCACAGTGGGGCAGCCCCTGACCATGGCCTCCTCGAAGCAGCTCAGCGTCTCCTCGGTGTTGCCCGAGTAGCTCTCGACGAAGACCAGGGTGCGGTTGCCGCAGAAGGCTGGCAGGTGGTAGTCGTTCACCACCGTCACCGGGACGTCCAGGCGGTCGAAGGCCCAGTCCGCCAGGAGCTGGCCCGAGATGCCCGAGCCCCCCATGCCCGCCACCACGATGTGGCGAGGGGTCTCCGCCGGGTAGTCCACGGTCTGGGCGATGAGCATCGCGTGCTTCAGCTGGTCGGGGAAGGCGCCCACGGTGTCCAGCATACCGCTCCTGTCCAGCTCCCTCATGGCCTCCAAGTCGTCCAGCATGGTTCAGACCTCCTCGCCGTCCATCACCCTCTTGATGAGCAACGCGTCCTCCTCGAGTAAGGGGCTTTCGCATAT
>CP070808.1:187312-194264 GCA_020343715.1 Thermoplasmata archaeon | reverse complement strand
GGACCCCTCGGTCGGCACCAACGAGGGCGCCGACGTGGAGGTCAACATCACCGTCTGGAACTCGGGTAACGAGAAGACCAAGAGCGCCACCCGCACCACCCTGTTCCTGGGAAACCCGGAGATGGGCGAGGGGACCGAGGTGGGCCACTTCTCCGTCCCCGAGGGCCTGAACCCCGACGAGGTGTACATAGCATCGATCTATTGGACCGCGGAGAGACCGAAGCAGAGGGGCGAGGTGCCCGTGCTCTTCGTCATGGTGGACAGCACCGACATAGAGCCCGAGGTCACCGAGTTCAACAACCTGGACCTGCGCCCCCTTATAGTCGGGACCAAGCTGCCCGACCTCACCGTGGTCTCTGTCACCATCACCGACGCCGACGGTGTACCAACGGCGTCGATGACCTATGGGACCTCCGTGGACATCACCGTTGTCTCGACCAACATCGGAACCGACATCAGCTTCCAGGTGGCGCAGCTGTCCCTCTACCTCGACCAGGTGGACCCGGGCACCCGCATCACCACTGTATCCACGTCCACCATGGGCATCGGCGAGACCATCACCAAGAAGGTCACGTGGTCCCCCAACCCCTTGAAGGTGAAGGGCGGAGACCACCACATCATCGCCGTGATAGACCCGGGTAACGAGATAGAGGAGTCATCGGACGCGAACAACAACATGTCCGCCCTCATCCATGTGGACGCCGATGCCCTCCCGAACCTACTCCTCCAGGACATCTGGGTGACCAAGGGTGAGAAGGCCATTGACACCATCTCCAAGGGCGCGACCGCCACCGTGCACGTGAGGATCCTCAACCTGGGCGAGGCCCCCCTCTACACCCCCGCATCGGTGGAGCTCTTCCACGGTGACCCGACCCAGGGCGGCGAGCCGGTGGGGATATGGACCATCGACGCCCTCCCCGTCCAGGGGAACGCCTCTTTCGAGATCGATTGGGTGTTCGAGCGCTCCGCGCCCCTGACCGTGTTCATCGACCGCAACCACGTGGTGGAGGAGACCAACGAGCAGGACAACCACGGCACCGCGGAGATATCCGTTGAGGAGGAGGCCGAGGGAGCCAACTGGCTCATCATTGGCGCCATGCTCGCCGTCGGGATCGTGGTGTTCTTCGTCATGACCGCCCTCCTGCGTCGCAGCCCCATCAAGCCCGAGGCCGAGGAGGAAGTGCTCCCCGAGGAACCTGCTGAGGAGCCCGTCGAGGAACCCTCAGAGGAACCCGCTGAGGAACCCTCCAAGGAACCCGTTGAGGAACCCTCCAAGGAACCCGTTGAGGAACCCTCCAAGGAATCCGTTGAGGAGCCCGTTGAGGAACTCGCCGAGGAACCCGCTGAGGAGGCGGCCGCGGCACCTACCTGTCCGAACTGCGGAAAGGAGCTGGACCCGGAGTGGATCCTCTGTCCCTTCTGCGACCAGGCCCTCTACTGAGCCCTTTCGTCCTTGGTGTAGGCAAACATTTACATTAGCAGAAGCGATGCACCGAAACGCGTCAGGTGGTGTGCGTAATGCAGTACCTACCGAATGAATCGATGATCGCGGAGATGCTCGAGGCCATGGGAATGCGCTCCATGGAAGAGCTCTTCGCCGATGTGCCCACGGACGTCTCCATCGAGGGTCTGGCCCTTCCCGACGCCATGCCCGAGCAGGAGGTGGCGGCGGACGTGGAGGGACTGCTGTCGGACAACATCACGACCCAGGAGTTCCTGTCGTTCCTGGGTGGTGGCATGTACGACCACTACGTGCCGGCCACCGTGCCCGCCCTGGCGGGCAGGGCCGAGTTCTACACCTCCTACACCCCGTACCAGCCAGAGGCCTCCCAGGGCATCCTGCAGGCCATGTTCGAGTACCAGAGCCTGGTGTGCGCCCTCACGGGGATGGACGTGAGCAACATCTCGATGTACGACGGGGCCACCGCCATGGCGGAGGCGGCACTGATGTCGGTGCGGGTGACCCGCAAGGACAAGGTGATCGTCCCCAGCGCCCTGGACCCCGTGAAGCGGTCGGTCCTCTGGAACTACGTCTACGGCGCGGGCGTGAAGGTGGAGGACGTGCCCTACGACGGACGTACCGGCCAGGTGGACCGGGACGCCCTCGCGGAGGCCGTGGACGACGACACCGCCATGGTGTACCTGGAGAACCCCAACTACTTCGGATGCCTCGAGGAGACCATCGTGGACATCAAGGACGACCTGGGCAAGGCCCTGCTGGTGGTGGGTGTGAACCCCGTTTCGCTGGGCATACTGAACCCCCCGGGCGACTACGGCGCCGACATCGTGGTCGGGGACGGCCAGCCCCTGGGCAACCCCGTCAACTACGGAGGACCCACCCTGGGGATATTCACGTGCGCCAAGCGGTACGCCCGGCAGATGCCGGGGAGGATCATCGGCCTCACCAGGGACGTGGACGGCAACAGGGCCTTCCACATGGCCCTCCAGACCAGGGAGCAGCACATCAGGAGGAGCAAGGCCACCTCCAACATCTGCACCAACGAGAACCTGAACGCGTTGGCCTTCGCCATCCACCTGGCGACGGTGGGAAGCGGTGGCCTGGTGAGGATGGCCCAGGCCAGCTCCAACAGGGCCCACACCCTGGCCAAGGCCGTGGACGCCCTGGACGGGTTCAAGGCCCCGCTGTTCGAGTCAGCCTTCTTCAACGAGTTCACCGTGGGGACCGAGCACGAGGTGGGCGAACTTTCCGCCGCCATGCTGATGGAGGACATCTTCCTGGGCGTTCCCCTCATCAACGACTTCCCCGACATCGGCCAGGCCTTCATGATGGCCACGACGGAGAGGACGACGGAAGCGGACATAGACGACCTGGTGGTGGCGCTGAGGGCCTACCACTCGGGTGAGTCCACCTGGTTCGCGGGGGGTGAGCTGTGATGGTGGACGAACGATACCACGCGGCCCGCCACAACGTCCCGCTCCTCAACGAGGCCGACGAGCACCAGGAGTGCTGCCATATCGTGGAGGAGCTGGGCTTCGACTGGGGTGACTACCCCGAGGGCATGCGACGCATGGCCCCTCCGCCGATACCGTCCCTCAGCGAGCCCTCGCTGGTCCGCCACTACACCCAGCTGAGCCGTATGAACTTCGGGGTGGACGTGGGCTTCTACCCCCTCGGCTCGTGCACCATGAAGTACAACCCCAAGGTCTCCGAGGCCCTGGCGGCCCACCCGGGGATGACCCGGGTCCACCCGAGGCAGCCCGAGGCCTCTACCCAAGGCATCCTGAGGATCATGTACGAGCTCCAGGGGATGCTGGCCGAGATCGGTGGCGTTCACGAGGTTTCCCTCCAGCCCGCCGCCGGTGCCCACGGCGAGTTCCTGGGGATGCGATTGGTGCGGGCCCACTTCGACCACATCGGGGAGAGGCGGAAGCAGGTCCTGCTCCCCGACACCTCCCACGGCACGAACCCAGCGTCGGCGGTCATGTCGGGCTACGAGGTGCTGGAGGTGCCCTCGAAGGACGGCACGGTGGACCTGGACGCCCTGGAGAAGACGGTGTCCGAGGACACCGCGGCCTTCATGCTCACCAACCCGAACACCCTGGGCCTGTTCGAGCAGGACGTGTTGGACATCGCCCGCATCCTCCACGACAAGGGGGCGCTCCTTTACTACGACGGCGCCAACCTCAACGCCATCATGGGCCGTGTGCGCCCTGGTGACATGAACTACGACATCGTCCACTTCAACCTGCACAAGACCTTCGCCACGCCTCACGGCGGCGGGGGCCCGGGTTCTGGCCCGGTGGGGGTCAGCGAGGAGCTGTCCCGGTTCCTGCCAGTCCCCATCGTGGCCCGCGAGGAGGACGTGTACTACATGGACTACGACCGGCCCGACTCCATCGGCAAGATCCACAGCCACTACGGCAACACCGCCATCATGCTCCGGGCGTACGCGTACATCAAGCTCATGGGCGCCGACGGGTTGCGCCAGGCCGCGGAGCTGGCCGTGCTAAACTCCAACTACCTGGCCCACAGGTTGAGCCCCCACTATCCCATGCCGTACGGCAAGCTCCGGAAGCACGAGTTCGTGCTGTCGGGCTCGGCCCTGAAGGACAAGGGCCTGAGGACCCTGGACGTGGCCAAGCGGCTCATCGACTACGGCTTCCACCCGCCCACGGTGTACTTCCCCCTCATCGTCGAGGAGGCGCTGATGGTGGAGCCCACCGAGACCGAGGCGCGGAGGGACCTGGACGCCTTCGCCGACGCCCTCATCGCCATCGCGGGCGAGGCGGACACGGACCCCGAGGCGTTGCACTCGGCGCCCCAGAGCGCCCCCGTGGGTCGGGTCGACGAGGTCTACGGGGCCCGCAACCCCGTGTACAAGTGGCAGGACCTGGAGGCGGAGTAGGCCTCACTCAGTGGACCGCTCGAAGTCGCGGATGACGATCTCCAGGAACCTCATCAGGTGCTGGGCCAGGAAGGGATTCTCCGAGAAACCGCAGGCCGTCAGGTCGGGCGAGGCGATGAGGGCCATCTTGCCGTCGGAGACCACGTCGGTGGCCACAAGGCGCTCGGCCCGGATGATTCGGCAACCCTCCTGGACCCGCACGCCGGGTTCCACGACCACAGTGACCTCGACCCCCCGCTTGAGGGCGTTCTTCACCCGGTCCTGCATGCTGGCCCGGACCTCCCCGTAGACGGGCGTGGAGATGATGAACTCCTTCTCCGCCGTGTCCAGCAGCTCCCCGATCTTGTCCAGGACACGGGACTTGCCCGAGATGGTGAAGATGAGCTGGGGCGTTCCCTTCTCCCTGACGACCTCGTGGAGGAACTCCAGCTTGGCGAAGGTCTCGTCCAGCCTATCCTTGATGCGACCGTACACCAGGCCCGGGTCCTCGGGCCTGTAGACTATGGGCCTGCCGGCGGTGGAGTGGACGAAGCCCTTCTCCTCCAGTGCCTTGAGGACCTTGTAGGCGGAGGTGCGTGGGATGCGCGAGAGGCCCGCTATCTCGTCCGCGGTCCCGAACCCCATGGCCACCAGGGCCACGTAGGCCTTGGACTCGTAAGAGGAAAGGCCCGTGGACTCCAGGTCCCCGGCGGCACGGTCGAACTCCTGTCTCAGGTCTATGCCCAGGTCCTGCATTATCGTCTCGAGCATTGCTGGCCCCCCAGCGAGGCCCCACCGGAGGGCCCGTAATTAGTAGTAGTGAATGCTACAAAAGTATTATAACATAGCCCCGGTTATCGACGAATGGCGGGAGATTGGCCCCATGATAATCAAGGAGTACGAATCCCAGACAGGTCTACCGAAGCAGGTGGAGTCCCTGTGCCCAGAATGCTGCAAGATCATCGACGCCACGATCGTCGACCGCGACGGCAGGGTCATGATGGAGAAGGAGTGCCCTGAGCACGGCTACTTCGAGGACATCTACTACTCGGACACCGACCTGTACCTCCGCATGGAGACCTACGCCCATGACGGCGTGGGCCTGGACAACCCCCTCTATCCCGACGCTGAGGAGTGCCCCACCGACTGCGGGCTGTGCCAGATGCACACGTCCCACACGGTGCTGGCCAACCTGGACCTGACCAACCGGTGCAACCTCAAGTGCCCCATCTGCTTCGCGAACGCCAATGAGGCCGGTTACATCGTCGAACCCACCTTCGACGAGGTCGTCGAGATGCTGGCGGTCCTGCGCAGGAACAGCCCGGTCCCGACCCCCTCGGTGCAGTTCGCCGGCGGTGAGCCCACGGTGTACCCCTACTTCCTGGAGGCGGTCCAGGCGGCCAAGGAGCTGGGCTTCGCCCAGATCCAGGTGGCCACCAACGGCGTCCGCATGGCCCAGGAGGAGGGCTTCACCCAGGCAATGGTCGAAGCGGGCGTGCACACCATCTACCTGCAGTTCGACGGCTTCGACGACGAGATGTACAAGGACGTCCGCGGCAAGCCCATGCTGGACATCAAGATGAGGGCCATCGAGACCGTCCGCGAGGCCGAGCCCAACATGTCCATCTGCCTGGTCCCCACCCTGGTCAACACCGTCAACGACGATATGGTGGGCGACATCATCAACTTCGCCGTGGAGAACGTGGACGTCATCCACGCCGTGAACTTCCAGCCCGTCGCCTTCACTGGTCGCATAGACAAGTCGGAGCTGGCCCAGAAGCGCTTCACCCTGGCCGACCTGGTCGACCGGTCCGTCACCCAGACCGACTTCCTGAAGCCCGAGCACTTCTTCCCGGTGCCCTCGGTCTCCGTCCTGTCCGAGCTCGCCTCGGTGTTCCAGAACGACCCGAAGGTGGCCTTCACCGCCCACCCCCATTGCGGCCTCGCCACCTTCATCTTCGTCGACTCTAACGGCACCCCCATCCCCATCAACGAGTTCGTGGACGTGCCCAAGCTCCTGGCGGACGTGGAGAAGGCCGCCGAGGGCATCGAGAGCGCCAAGATCAAGTCGGCGGCGAAGGTCAAGCTCCTCAAGTTCAAGCTCCAGGAGGGCAAGTACATCAACAAGAAGAAGTCCCCGGGCGGCATCGGCATGGCCGAGCTGCTGGCGGCCTTCTACGAGGAGGCGGACAAGAAGGCCCTGGCCGACTTCGCGTGGCACAGCCTGATGATAGGCGGCATGCACTTCCAGGACCGCTACAACTACGACATCGAGCGGGTGAAGCGGTGCACCATCCACTACGCGGTCCCCGACGGCCGCATCATCCCGTTCTGCGCCTACAACAGCGGACCCGTGTTCCGCGACGAGGTGGAGCAGGAGTACGCCATGTCCAACGAGGAGTTCAAGCGGTTCCGGGAGCGGGAGGAGGCCCTCATGGCCGAGAGGAAGCGCACGGGCAGGCTGATCTCCCCCGAGGTCATGGCCACCGTGCCCGAGGCGCTGGACAAGTACGTCGAGGACACCTACAAGGACTGATCGAGAGAACGAGGAGGGGTTGGAATGACGGTAGCAGTGGACCAGAGCATCTGCATGAGGTGCGGTGCCT
>CP070808.1:180255-187212 GCA_020343715.1 Thermoplasmata archaeon | reverse complement strand
CCGGCTCGAGACCGTCTGGACCATCATCCCGGTCATCCTGGTCGTCATCGTCATCGTCCTCTCCATGCAGGTGCTCTCGACCACCGAGGACATCCCCGAGGAGGGCATCCGCATCCAGGTGGTGGGGCGCCAGTTCGAGTGGCTGTTCACGTACCCTGACAACACCACCACGGTGAACGACGTTTGGGTGGAGGAGGGCCAGATCGTCATCTTCGAGATATGGGCCACAGACGTGATCCACTCCTTCTTCCTTCCGGACTTCCGTCTCAAGGTAGACGCCTTCCCCAACTACGTGGACGAGGCCTATATAGTGGCAGAGCCCGTGGGCGATTACCAAATAGTCTGCGCCGAGTTCTGCGGCGACATCCACTCAGAGATGCTGGGCACCCTCCACATCTACGAGAAGGGACTCCACGACAAGCCCTATGGACCGCCTCCGGGCGAGGTCCCGCCGCCACCCGAGGTCGAGGAGGTCAAGGTGGACATCGAGCTGCGGGAGGACGGCGGACCCGGCACGGCCGCTCCCTGGTCCGTGAGGCCCTCCCTCATCGAGGTCCCCATGGACGCCGAGGTGTCCTTCCGGGTCTGGAACAACGGGACCGAGGCCCACGGCTTCTACCTGGCTGCGCCCTATGACCTGACGATTGCCGCGATACCTCCAGGGGAGTTCGCGTACCTCAACTTCACGGCAGACATGCCCACACGGGGGATCCTGGCCTACTGTCCTGACGACGACCACCGGGTCCGGGGGATGAAGGCCTCGATGGTGGTCGAGCAGCCACCCCAGACGGGCGGGCCCGACACCGTGGACGAGAGGATGGCATCGGCCGGTATCCTTTACGGGCTAGGCCTTCTCCTCCTCGGTGTTGTCCTGGCCGTCGCCCTCCGGGAGCCCAAGGGGGCCAAGCACGAGGACCACGAGGTCGAGATGAAGGACCACCACGAGGAGTTCCACGTCCCAGAGGGCGCCGAGGAAGGGGATAAGGAGGGGGCGGCCGATGATGGGCCGACCGGCGAGGAAGGGGGTGGGGAGGCTTGAGCGAGACCCAGGAGCACATCGACCCCCACGTGTTCAACAGCTACTACCCGTTCCTCCTCGCCATCGGTGCCGCCGTGGCGCTGACGGGCATCGCTGTCCATCCTGCCGTCTTCGTGGCGGGCATGCTGGTGGTGCTCTACTCCGTCGTCAAGCTGGCCATACACGCCGAGGGGCTGCCCAAGTTCAAGAGCCGCTTCGAGGACATGCCCAAGGACAAGCATATGCTGGGGGGCACCTCCACGGCAAAGATGGGCATGTGGATGTTCCTTGTCTCGGAGATACTGTTCTTCACAGGCCTCATCGGCACTGGCATCGCCCTTCGCGTCCGGTCCGACTGGTGGGCCGAGCCGGGGGAGTACCTGAACGTGCCCCTGACGGCGGCCAACACCTTCCTCCTCATCTGCAGCTCCATGACCATGGTCGAGGCCCTCAGGGCGGCCGAGACGGGGAACAACAGGAGGATGAGGATCTGGCTGCTGGCCACCATGGGCATCGGTATCACCTTCGTTAGCGTCCAGGTGTTCGAGTACCTGGAGCTCATCAACCACGGCTTCACCCCCGACCACAGCAACTACGCCTCCGCCTTCTACGTCCAGACGGGCTTCCACGGCGGGCACGTCTCCGGCGGGGTCCTGGCCCTGGCGATCATCAACTGGAAGGCCCTGAGGGGCAAGTATGACGACAAGAAGAACACCGAGTCCATCGAGATGATGGGTCTCTACTGGCACTTCGTGGACGTGGTATGGATATTCCTGTTCACCATCGTTTACCTGATCTGAGGGAGTTAAATGAGCGAGACAGTCACCGAACGCGGGATGAAGGGCGCGGATGAGGCCCCCGAGCTGGACCCCCACGAGGCCGAGGCCCGCGAGCGGTGGAAGATCTACACCGTCGTCTTCGGTGCGCTGTTCGTCCTCACGATCCTGGAGCTCTATGTGGGCGACCTCATCGCGGACAAGAACGGCCAGATCGCTACCCTCATCGCCCTGATGATGGCCAAGGCCACCCTGGTGGTGCTGTACTACATGCACCTGCGCTGGGAGTCCCGGGTGCTCAGGTGGCTGGTCATCGTGCCCTTCTTCGCGGCCATCTTCTTCGTGGTAATCCTGCTCTGGGTCTGAGGGATCCCCCATGCCCATTCATTCCATGGGCAACCTCTCCCAGAACACACCCTGGGTGTCCAGGATGAGGAGCAGCAGGAGCGCCATCAGGTAGAAGTTGGAGTAGTGGAACAGCATTCGAGCGTTCCTCACACCCCCGACCCATGCCAGGCGCAGGGCAAGGGCCAGCATGGGCGTGTTCAGGACGATGATGCCGAAATAGTACCCGTAGAAAAGCTCCTCCCAGTATACGAACAGGAAGGATGCCAGGACAAGAGCCACAGTGTAGGCGACGATCCTCCTATGGGTGGTCCGCTCCCCCTTTACCACGGGGAGCATCGGCACCCCCGCCCGCTGGTAGTCCTCCTGGTGGAAGAGGGCCAGCGACCAGAAGTGGGGCGGGGTCCACAATATGACCAGGAGGCCCACGTGCAGGGGGGGAAGGTCCACCGTGCCCGTCACCGCGGTCCATCCCACGAGGGGTGGGAAGGCACCAGCCACGCCACCGATGGTTATGTTCTCGGTGGTGATGGGTTTGAGGATGTGGGTGTACACGATGATGTAGAAGAGCATACCGGCCAGCGTAAGGGCGGCCGTCAGGGGGTTGAGCATCAGGTACATGACGGCCAGACCCCCTAGCCCCAGGACGACGGCTACGTAACCCGCCTGCTTGGGGCTGACCCTGCCCGCTGGAAGGGGGCGCCACATCGTGCGCTCCATCAGGCTGTCCCTCTCCCGGTCCAGGATGTTGTTGAAGATGTTGGCCGACGCGGTGGCCAGGATGCCCCCCACCATCAGCCACATGAGCATCTCCCAGGTTGCGTCCTCCTGGGTGGTGGCCAGCAGGAAACCGGTAAGGCCTGAGAAGACCAGGAGGCCCAGGACCCGGGGCTTGACTATCGCCAGCTGTCCCTGATGTGCGCTGGCGTCGTGGGAGGGCGTTCCCGTCAGCGCCTCGTCCAAGGCATCACTCCCACGGGTTCTCGGGAGCCACCGGGCCGTGCCGCCAGCTCCTCAGCATGTTGTAGAAGAAGAAGAGCATGCCGAAGCCCATGATCATTGAGCCCACCATGGACATCTGGGTCACCCATGTGAAGGTGTCCGCCAGCTGGAAGTTGGACAGCTCGTACACCCTCCTGGGGAGGCCCAGTAGCCCTATCCAGTGTAGGGGGAAGTACGTGATGTTCATGCCCACGAAGGTGAACCAGAAGTGGACGTGGCCCAGTTTCTCGTCGTACATCTTCCCTGTCATGTTGGGAAAGAAGAAGTATATGGCCGCGAAGACGCCCAGGACCGTCCCTCCGAACAGCACGTAGTGTAGGTGGGCCACTATCCAGTAGGTGTCCTGGATCTGGAGGTCCAGGGCAAAGGAGCCGTTGAAGACCCCTGTTATGCCCCCTATCACGAACATCGTAAGGAAGCCCAAACTGAACATCATGGGTGTCTTGAACTGGATGCGCCCGTTCCAGAGGGTCGCCACCCAGCTGAACACCTTGATGCCTGTAGGCACCGCGATTATCAATGTCGCCGTCATGAAGAACGCCTTCAACCTGAGGTCCATGCTGGCGGTGTACATGTGGTGGGCCCACACGCCGAAGCCAACGGCGGCGATGGCCACGGTGCTGATCACGATGGCCTTGTACCCGAAGATTGGCCGGCGGGCCATGGCGGGGATGATGACCGAGATGGCGCCCATCACTGGCAATATCATGATGTACACGGCGGGATGGGAGTAGAACCAGAACAGGTGCTGCCACAGTAGCGGGTCCCCCGCCCCTGTCTCCGTGAAGCTGAAGAAGGAAGTCCCCAGGTTCCGGTCCATGAGCAGGAGGATGAAGGCGGCGGTTAGCACCGGGGTGGCCAGGAGTATCATCGCCGCGGTGGCCAGGACCGCCCAGAGGAACAGGTTCATGTTGGCGAACTCCACCTCGGGGGACCGGAGCATGATGATGGTGGCCGTGAAGTTGACGCCACCAGCGATGGAGCTGACGCCCACCAGTACCATCCCCATGAGCCACAGGTCCATCCCTACGCCGGCTTGGAGCACCGCCAGGGGGACGTACGCCGTCCATCCCACAGCGGGCGCGCCCACCCAGATGAGGATGCCTGCGGGCAGGAACGTCCAGTACGAGAAGGCGTTCAATCGGGGGAAGGCCATGTCTGGAGCACCCGCCAGGGGGGGCAACAGGTAGTTGGCCAGGCCCACCAGGACCGGTATGACCCACAAGAAGATCATCGTCGTCCCGTGGACGGTGAACATGGCGTTGTACGTGGCCGCGGACACCAGGGTCTCGCCCCAAAACGAGACCTCGATGCGCATCAGTATGGCCAGTATCCCTGCCAATATGAAGAACACGAAGCCCGAGACGATGTACATTATTCCGATGTCGGTGTGGTGAGTGGTGGTGACCCAACGCTTGAGCCAATACTCGATGCCCCTCTTCTTGGCCAGGATACCTCTCTCCCGTCATCCAGCACGACTACCAATACGGTATGGACTTCCTCCCCCGGGGTCGGCTGGACGTGTGATAAGGTTACGACGGATATAACTTTTCCCAACGACCCGAAAATCACCCGGAAACGTATGGGGCCAACTATATCTTGAAGAGCGCGCTGGAAATGATAAGGAGGTATGGGTTTGACCGAAGAGAATGACATTGCCGATACCCTGGACTGCGTGGGGCTGTACTGCCCCCAGCCATTGTTCCAAACGAAGGAGGCCATTGAGGGCATCGAGGTGGGCGAGATCCTGGAGGTCATCGCCGACGACCCCGCCGCCGACCCCGACCTCCACGCCTTCGCCAAGCGGGCGGGCCACGAGGTGGTCAGCTTCGAGAACGACGACGGCGAGATGCGATTCCTAATCCGGAGACTCAAGTAGGAGGTTCCAACCATGAAGGACGAGAATGCGATCCTGTATGTACAGACCAGCGACGACCCCGAGCGCCAGTACTCCCCCCTCGTGCTCGCCCAGACGGCCAAGGCCATGGGCCTCAACCCCACGGTGTACTACCTGGGGCAGGGCCTGAGGATCCTCAAGCCAGGCGAGGCCGACAAGATCAAGCTGGGCACATTCCCCAGCGTCAGGGAGATGCTTGACAAGACCATCGAGATGGGCATCCCGGTGCTCGTCTGCGAGGCTTCGAAGCAGATGCTCGGGTGGGAAACGGTGGACTTGGTCGAGGGAACGAAGATCGTGGGGGCGGGCACCCTCAACGACCTCTCCCTCGATGCTGGAGCCACCCAGTGGTTCTAGGGTGATCCCATCACGGGCACCTCTGTGTACCTCGATTACCAGTCCGCCAAGCCGGTGGACCCTCGGGTGATCGAGGAGATGGCCGAGTTCCTGCACGAGAACTTCGGCAACCCCAGCTCCCTCCACTCCGTGGGCGACCACGCCACCGCCGCCCTGGAGCGGTCCCGTGCCGCCGTGGCCGGGTACATCGGCGCGGACCCGAAAGAGATAGTGTTCACCGCCAGCGCCACCGAGGCGAACAACCTGGCCCTCATCGGCTACGCCACCCGCAACAAGCGGAAGGGCGACCACATAATCATCTCGGAGATGGAGCACATCTCCATCCACAACATCGCCAAGCACCTGGAGAAGCAGGGGTTCATCGTGTCGCGGGTCCCCCTGGACCAGTACGGGCGCATCAACATGCGCAAGCTCCGTTCCCGCATCCGCGACGAGACCATCCTCATATCGGTGGGCATGGCCAGCAGCGAGATCGGCACCATCCAGCCGATTAAAGAGATCGCCGAGCTGGTCAGGAACAAGGGCATCGCCATACACACCGACGCCGTCGCCGCCCAGGGCCTGATGTCCCTGGACGTGGATGAGCTGGGCGTGGACATGATGTCCCTCTCCTCCAACGACTTCTACGGTCCCCGTGGCGTGGGGGCCCTGTACGTTCGCAAGGGCGTCCGCCTCACCCCCGTGAACATCGGAGGGGGCCAGGAGAACGGCCTGAGGTCTGGCTCAGAGAACATGCCCGGCATAGTGGGCATGGCGGCCGCCGTCAACATCCTGGCCGAGGAGCAGGAGGAGGAGGTCGCCCGCATCCGCGCCCTTCGCGACCGGCTCATGGAGGGCGTGCTCGCGTCGGTCCCCAAGTCCCACCTCAACGGCCACCCCACCGAACGGCTCCCCAACAACGCCCACTTCAGGTTCGAGGGCATAGAGGGCGAGTCGCTTCTCCTTTCCCTCCGGGACGAGGGCGTGCAGGTGGCCACGGGCTCGGCCTGCTCGTCCAAGACGCTGGAGCCCTCCCACACTCTCATCGCCTGCGGCCTGCTCCACGAGGAGGCCCACGGCTCCCTGGAGCTCACCCTGGGCAGGTGGTCCACCCAAGAGGACGTGGACGCCGCCCTCGAGGCCATCCCCAAGGTGGTCCGCCGCCTTAGGGACCTCTCCCCCCTGTACAAGGAGGATGAATGACAATGAAGTCAACCACTTATTCCGAGAAGACGCTGGACCACTTCCGAAACCCCCGCAACGTGGGCACCCTGGAGGGCGACGACGTCGCCATCGGCAGGGTGGGCAACCCCGTGTGCGGCGACCTTATGGAGATATACATCCGCGTGGTCGACGACCGCATCGAGGACATAACCTTCCAGACCTTCGGCTGCGGCTCCGCCGTCGCCACCAGCAGCATGATAACCGAGCTGGTGAGGGGCATGACCCTCGACGACGCCCTGAAGGTGACCCGGAGCGACGTGGCAGACGCGCTGGACGGGCTGCCGCCCATCAAGATGCACTGCTCCAACCTGGCCGCCGACGCCCTCCACGACGCCATCAAGAACTGGCGCGAGGGGGTC
>CP070808.1:173151-180155 GCA_020343715.1 Thermoplasmata archaeon | reverse complement strand
TAGGCGTTGACGCCGGGTGCTCTCCCGCCGGCCAGAAGGGTCCTTATGTGCTCCAGGTCCCGGGGGTTCTTGATGAACGGCTCCACGCTGACGAGCAGCTGGTTGCAGTCCCGGGACGTCAGGCAGTCAGGGTCCTTCCCCATTCCGGCGAGAATGATACCTACGATCGCCTCTCCCTTGTGGTAGCTCCTCCCAAGGGCTTCCTCAAGATAATCTACGAGGTCTTGTGGCTCCATCAGCCCCATATTGTGTGTTTCCATATATATTACCATAAGTATGGGATTATTAAGTTTGAAAATCATAGAACGTGAAGTACGGGGTCCTGGCACCCCCCGAGAACCTTATTAACGGAACGCCCCCTTCCCCCATCGATGACCTTCGATATGGGTGACACCTTGGTGCTCGTCGACCGGAAGGGCGGACGGCACCTGGTGCGGCTCACAGGGGGCAAGGAGCGGGTCGGCAAGGTGGGCGTCATCGACACGTCCGCCCTGGCGGGCCTGGAGGACGGGGCCCGGGTCCAGGTGGGCTCGGCTGAGTTCACCGTGCTGACCCCCACCGTCATGGACAAGGTGGCCGCCATCGAGCGCAGGGCCCAGATCGTGGTGCCCACGGACGCGGCCCTCATCGCCCTCCACGCCGACGTGAAGGCGGGGGACCTGGTGGTCGAGGGCGGCGCCGGCAGCGGCGCCCTGTCCATCGTCCTCCTGCACCTTCTCCGGCCCGGAGGCCGCCTTGTCACCTACGAGCTCCGCGAGGACCACGCGGAGCTGGCCAAGGCCAACGTGGAAAGGGCGGGCCTCTCGGAGGGTCACGACCTGCGCCTCGGCGACGTGGCCACCGACATCGCCGAGACCGGTGTGGACGCCGTGGTGCTGGACGTCCCAGAGCCCTGGAAGGCGGTGGCCGCCGGCGCGTCGGCCCTCAGGGCCGGTGGCCGCCTGGTGTCCTACTCGCCCACGGTGGGACAGGTGGAGCGCACCCACGAGGCCGCCAGGGCGGAGGGGCTCTCCCAGGTCCGGACCTTCGAGGTCCTGGAGAGGGAGCTGGTGGTGGGCAAGGGCGGTACCCGGCCCTCCTTCGACATGCTGGGTCACACTGGTTACATAACGGTGGCCAGGAAGATGAAGGGGTGAGGGCCGCCCTCACTCGCTGACGTTCTCGGAGGAGGACTCCTTCCTGCGGGTCACCCGGTCGCGGATGTTGCGGAAGATGACGGCGCCCAGCAGGGCGATGATGATGCCCGCCACCATGGACGCGAGGCCCAGCTGGTAGTAGTCCTGGAAGGCCCAGTTGTCCGCCAGGATGGTCCCTATGACCACCACCGAGCCCCAGACGATCATGCCCAGGGCCAGGAGGGCGAAGGTCTGGGAGACTATGGACCACTGGATTCGGTTGCGGCCGATGAAGGCGTCCAGGAACTGACCGAAGCTGCGCACCAGGGCCGCCGCCACGGCGAACCAGGCGAACCAGGCCAAGAACACCAAGAAGCCCTCCCAGGTGAACACGAAGGGCTCCGCGGGGTCCACCGTCTGGTTGAGGGCGAACAGGCCACCCAGGATGACGAGCACCGCCGCGATGATGTTCGAGAAGAAGGAGATCTGCGACGTTACGATGGACACCTTGGTCTTCCGGTACCACTCCGACACCAGCTCGCTGGCGTTGACGAAGTACAGCAGGCCGTAGATGCCCACCGCCAGCACGATGGCGTACCAGGCGTACTCCCTGTACTCTGTGAAGGCGAACAGGGAGTAGACGATCATGATGAGGAATATGGGCACGAAGATCTTCTGGGCGATGCGCTCCTCGTCGACCACCCGCTTGAGGATGTAGTAGGTGGACTCCGCCGACTCCGACTGCTTGACGATGCATCGCTGCACCGAGCTGACGGATATGCGGGACTGGATGATGGGCAGGATCTGCTCGTCCTCGGCACCGTCGGTGATGACTATGGCCTCGTCGGGGGAGTGGTCCTTCAAGTAGGCCTCCAGGTTCTTGGCCAGGGCGCGGTCGGACCGGAAGCCCACCCGGTCGTCGCCCAGGAGGGTGACCACCTCCACGTCCTCCCCTTCGGACTTGAGCTGGTCGTAAAGCTTGATGGCGGCGAAGAGGGCGTTCATATCGCTCTCCTCGGGGTCCTCGAGACCCATCGAGACGGCCGCCTTGAGGTTCGCCCTTCGTCCAACTATGGGACCCTTTAAACCGAGCTTCTCTCCGAAGTCGTTATCCCGGTCTATGGCGAAGATGACGGTCTGCAATCTCGAACCCGGTTTAAGATAGGAGCGGACCTTATAAAAGGCTTCTCACTTGTACCGCCAAAATTAGACTGGGATTCCGGCGTACGCCGAAGGTCGCGGAGGCCCCCGGACCAGTACCCCTCCGGAAGGGCCCCGCAGATGCCCCGGAGGAAGTTCCAACGCCCTCTCGACATACGGACAAAATTAAATAGGAGTTATCTCTTACGTCGGAACCCGCGACCGGAGGGTACGCCCTGGCCAAGGCTGTGACGGCCTGCGCTGGCGTGCACCGGTCAGGACAACGGTCCGGAGATGCGAACCATGACCACGGTATACGACGTGCCCCCGCAGAAGCTCATCGACCTGACGGCGGAGAAGCTGCGGGACTACAAGGAGATCGAGGAGCCCGAGTGGGCCCGCGATGTCAAGACCGGCACCCATGTGGAGACCCAGCCAGTGCAGGAGAACTGGTGGCACATCCGGACCGCCGCGGTGCTTCGGAAGATCTACCTCTACGGCCCCATCGGGACCGAGCGCCTGTCGGGCGAGTTCGGCGGCGCCAAGGACCGCAAGGCCAAGCCGTACAAGGCCGTCAAGGGCTCCCGGTCCGTGATCCGGCACTCCCTGCAGCAGCTGGAGACGGCGGGCCTCGTGGAGGCGGACAAGAACAAGGGCCGCAAGATCACCCCCAAGGGCCAGTCCCTGCTGGACAACACGGCCCGGGAGATCATGAAGGACCTGGCCAGCGCCGACCCGGAGCTGTCCAAGTACTACTGAAGGAACGAGAAGGTTGAGCGATATGGGAGGCGGCGAGGACCCTGAGCTGGAGGAGATCCGGCGGCGGAAGCTGGCCGAGATCCAACAGCAGCAGGACTACCAGGAGCAGGCGACGCGCCAGGCCGAGATGGTCGAGGCCCAGCGCCAGCACATCCTGCGCGGCATCCTCACCCCCGAGGCCCGGGAGCGCCTGGGCAATCTCAAGATCGCCTACCCCGACGTCGCGGCGCAGGTGGAGGACCGCATCATAATGCTGGTCCAGAGCGGTCGTCTGAACTCGATGATCGACGACGCCACCCTCAAGGAGATCCTGGCCCGTGTCGCACCATCCAAGCGCGAGATAACTATCCAAAGGAAGTGATTGGGATGTCTTCCCACAAGCCCCTCGGCAAGAAGATCCGGCTGAACAAGGCCACCAAGCGGAACCGCCGGGTCCCTGCGTGGATCATGATGAGAACGAACCGCAACTTCCAGCGCCACCCCAAGCGTCATATGTGGCGTCGGAGCAAGCTCCAGCGCTAGCTGGTCTCAGGAGGTGTGGTCCATGGCAGAGGTGGAGCGGATCTACAACGTCCCCCTGGGACACGTGAAGGACGTCCCCCGCACGAAGCGGGCGCCCTACGCCATCAAGCAGATCCGCAAATTCGTCGTACGCCACATGAAGGTGGACGAAGAGGACGAGGAGCTCTACATAGCCCCCGCCGTCAACGAGGCGGTATGGGCCCGCGGCATCCAGAAGCCACCCTCCCACATCCGGATCAGGGTCATCCGGCACGAGGAGGAGGACCTGGTCGAGGTCACGCTTCCGGAAGAGGACTGAGGGCTCGGGGGAACACCTTTTGACGCTTCGGCAGGTGGACGTGAACGGCAACCCCTACGTGGGCGTCGTATGCGAGGCCGCCGACGACCTGGTCCTCGTCCCCAACGAGGCGAAGGCCGAGCACGTCAAGCTGATATCGGAGACCCTGGACGTCCCCGCCGTCCCGATGACGGTGGGCGGCACCAACCTGCTGGGCACCATGATAACGATGAACAGCCGCGGCGCCGTGGTGGGCGACATCATCGGCGACGACGAGCTGGAACGCCTGTCCGAGCACCGGGACGTGGTCGTCCTCCACGGACGGCTCAACTGCGCGGGCAACCTCATCCTCGCCAACGACTCGAAGGCCTGGGTACACCCCCGGCTGGGCGATGAGGTGAGGGCCGACATCGCCGACGTGCTGGACGTGGAGGTGGGCGAGGGCGACCTGGCGGGCATGGGCGTGGTCGGCTCCGTGGGCACCGCCACCAACAAGGGCGTGCTGGTCCACCCCAAGGCAAGGAAGGACGAGCTGGAGGCCCTGCGGGAGTTCTTCGGCGTCCAGGTGGACATCGGCACCCTCAACTACGGCTCGCCCATGATCGGCGCCTGCTGCGTCGCCAACTCCCGGGGCGCCGTTACCGGCACCGCCTCCACCGGCATAGAGCTGGGGCGCCTCGAGGAGGCCCTGGACCTCATCGACTGAGCCCCCCTCACACCTTCTATCAATCCTCAGGGTCGGGCAGGTCCACCAGGGCCGTGCCCTCGGCCGTCAGCTGCTTCGACGCGATAGCGGTGGCAACGGTGGTGGCGATGCTGCTCGAGCAGAAGATCATGAAGTAGATGACCAACTGGTACTGGGCGGCCCAGATGGGGTCCACGCCGCCCATGAGCATGCCGGTCATTCCTCCGGGAATGAACACGATGCCCAGGGTCTTTATGCTGTCCATGGTGGGTATCAGCGAGCTCCGGACCGACGAGCGCACGTGGGGCTGTAGGGCGGACTGGGCGTCGGCGCCCAGGAGCATGCGGGCCTCGATGCGGGTCCGGTGTCCCCTGACCTCGGACAGGAGCCTGTTGAGGGCCAGCGACGTGGTGTTCATGGAGTTGCCCACCACCATCCCCGCTATGGGGATTAGGAACTCGGGCCTGGTGGGCAGGATCTGGAGACCTACCATGGTGCCCAGCGTCACGACGGTGGCGGCCAACATGCCCCAGAACGTGGCCCGTGCCGGGTCGGGTAGGTCCTTGGCCCGCTTGGCCGAGGTGTAGGTGGCCACCACCACCATGACGGCGATGAACGCCAGCATCACCGACGCCAGCAGTAGGTCCTCCAGCTGGAAGATGAAGAACAGCAGGAAGCCCATGGCCAGGATCTGGACTCCACCTCGGACCGATGAGATCGCCATGTCGGCCTCGAGACCCAGGGAACGGGAGCGGGACAGCGCTGCCGCTATCACCAGGAGGACGATGGACATCAGCAGTATCCATAGACCGCCGAAGGGGTCCAGGCTGAAGGGGTCGAAGTCGAACTCAGTCACACTCATCACCGTCCTTTGATTTTGGTTTCCACTGCTCGAGCTCGCCCAGGTAGCGGGCCCGTTCCTCGGGGTCCAGGTCCTCAAGGAGGGTCTCGGAGTCCCCCTCGGCCACGACCCGGCCCCGGCGCATCAGGACCGTCCGGTCACCCAACCGGCGGGCCTGCTCGATGTCGTGGGTCACGATGACCATGGTCAGGTTCGAGGCCGACCTAAGCTCATGTATGGACATCTCCACCTCACGGGTCCGTCGGGGGTCCAGGGCGGCGGTGGGCTCGTCCAGGAGCAGGACCTCGGGCCGGAGGGCGTAGGCCCGGGCTATGGCCACCCGCTGCCGCTCGCCCCCCGACAGCTTGTCGGCCCGCCTCTCCAGAAAGGTCGCGTCCATGGCGGCGTCCTCCAGGGCCTGGGCTGCCCTGCGCTTCGCCTCCTCCTCGGGAAGGCCGGCCAGGCGGAGCCCGTACAGCAGGTTGTCCTCCACCGTGCCTTCAAGCATGGCGGGGGACTGCTGGACCAGGCTGACCTTCCTGCGCAGGTCCTGAGGCTCCAGGGCGCAGATGGTCGAACCCTCCAGCATCACCTCGCCCTCGTCGGGCTCGTGGAGCCTGACGATGGTCCGGAGCAGCATGCTCTTGCCCGCGCCGGAGCCACCGAGGATGCAGAAGGACTCGCCCTCCTGGATGCCGATGGTGATGTCCTCGAGGATCCTCCTCCCGCCCAGCTCGAGGCTCAGCCCCTTGACCTCTAGCTTGTAATGGCCCTCTCCATGATGCGACATCGTATCGCATCGTTATCGTCCCCCGTCTCTAAAACGGTATTCCTTGAGCGACCGATGGTTTTTTTCGGTGGGGCCCCGATGACTGTGCGTGCGTTTCATAATCCTCGGGTCGGCCCAGGACGGGGGCGTCCCCCATGTGGGATGCCAGTGCAGCACGTGCGTCGGGGCACGGGAGGGGACCGTCCCTCGACGCCTGGCGTCCAGCGCCGCGGTGGTGCACAGGGGGTCAGGCCGGGCATGGCTGGTGGACGCCTCCCCCGACCTGCCCGCCCAGCTGGAGGTCGTGGCCGACGCCCTCCCGGGTCCCAAGCTCAGCGGCATCCCCCTGTCCGGCGTGTTGCTCACCCACATCCACATGGGGCACTACTGGGGGCTCGGGCACCTGGGGAAGGAGGGCATGATGCCCAAGGGCCTGCCGGTGCTGGGACCGCCCAGGACGGCTGAGTTCCTCCGGGAGAACCGACCCTTCAAGGACATGGCGGCGTGGGGGGCACTGGACATCAGGTCCGTCAAGCCGGGAGACGACCTTACGCTGGCGAAGGGCGTGGCCTTCTGCCCCATCGCCGTCCCCCACAGGGATGACTTCTCCGACACCGTCGCATGGCTGGTCCTAGGACCCAAGTGGCACCTGCTGTACGCCCCCGACATGGACCACGTGGAGGACGACTTCGTCGACCTGGTGTCCCGCGTCGACATGGCCATCATCGACGGGACCTTCTACACCGCCGACGAGATACCGGGCGCCATGGGCACCGTCCCCCACCCGCCGGTGGAGGAGACCATGGAGCGCCTGAGACCGGCCCTGGAGGGAGGCACCCGGATAGCCTTCACCCACCTCAACCACACGAACCCCCTGTGCGACCCCCGCTCCCCGG
>CP070808.1:166036-173051 GCA_020343715.1 Thermoplasmata archaeon | reverse complement strand
ACAAGGTCACCAACACCATCGGCCTCCGGTTCAGGCCCGTCATAAAGGCCGAGAGCACGACCTCCCCCGACGTCGACCTCTGGGACGGGGCCGAGTGGGACGCACGGTCCACCCGCTACCTGCAGGAGCTCATCCACAGGTCTGGGGAGATCCACGACCCGTGGGACTGGATGAACGTGTCGACGGCGTACGACGATGAGCGGTACTACCTGCACGTCTCCCACCACGATCCCAACGGCTCGGAGGCATACGAGCTGGACCTGGCCTGGCTCGAGCCGGGGATGGTCTCCGTGGAGGAGACCTTCAACCTCCTGGACTGGTCCGACATCCTGGGCCACATGGCCGTGGAGGAGGGCGTGGCCGACGTTTGGAACTTCCAGTGGAACTCCACATCGCAGCCCGAGGGGGTCGCCACGGACTGGGGCATCCTCGACGGTGCCGCCAGCATCGACGGGACGGGCCCCGACGACCTAGATGGATGGACATGGCGGGAGGGGGAGTATCGTCATTTCGTGCTCTCCCGTGCCTTCGACACCGGCAACGACGACGGTGACGTCGCCTTCCTGGACAGGGCGAGGACGTACGTCATGCGCATGGCCCTGTGGACGTCGGACCGGGACGAGGTGTTCATCACCTTCCCCATGAGCATCGGGTTCGAGCCGGACCCCGAGGACGAGACCCCGCCGACACCGCTGACGGGCGTCGTCGCCGAGGACGGAGGCGACAGCGACATCACCTTCGACTGGGACGCTTCGGCCGACGAGGACTTCGGGCAGTACAGGGTGTACATCCAGGACCAGGAGTTCACCACCCTCGAGGGCATGGTGCCCGAGGCGCGCATATCGGACCCCTCGGTCGAGCACCTGCACATGAGGGGGATCAGGCCCGGCGAGTACCACGTGGCCGTGGTGGCGGTGGACGACAACAAGAACGTGCCTGCCAGCATCTCTCCCATCCGGATCACCGTCACCGACGACACCCCGCCGCCCGCATTGGGCGTCGTCAAGGCCTTCGACAACCTGGACAGCGACATCCTGGTGTCCTGGGAGGTGGCGGACTGCCCCGACGTGGACCGCTACGAGGTGTTCATGGAGACCTCCGCCTTCGACGACACCACCGCCCTCGAGCCCCACACCGTGGTCAGGGGCCTCAGGTCGAATAGCCTACGCATCGGCGGTCTGGAGGCTGGTGAGACCTACCACGTGGCCGTGGTGCCCGTGGACTGGAAGGACAACGCCGACCGTCAGGTCACCAGCGTCTCGGCCACCCCCACCGACGTGATGCCACCGCCCGAGGTCAGGGGCCTGGACGCGTCCACGCCCCAGGACCCGGAGTCCGACGGCGAGGTGCTCCTCAAGTGGAGGGCCACGGGCGCCGAGGACGTGGCGGGCTACAACGTGTACCTCTCCCTCACCCCCATCACCACGCTGCAGAACTTCGCGCCTTGGGGCTTCGTAGACACCCCCGACACCTCCCTGGTGGTGGACGGCCTCAACGCAGGGGCCACCTACCACTTCGCGGTTACGGCCCTGGACACCAGCGGTCACGAGGGCCCCTCCAAGTACACCGTGAGCGCCATCGCCTCGACCGCAGAGCCCCCCGAGCCCGTGCGCGGGCTGGTGGCCGTGCAGGCGGGCGAGGACAGCGTCCGCCTCTCGTGGCCCGCTGTGAACAGGACCGGCGCACCGGTGGTCAACTACCAGGTCTACGTGTCCACCGAGCCCATCGTCGACCTGGAGGCCGATGGGGTGCTGATGGCGGGCAACGTGACGCCCACCACCGAGCCGACCCACCTTGTCACCGACCTGGAGGTGGGCACAACCTACTACTTCTGCGTGGTCACCGAGGACGGTAGCGGCAGGACCAGCGACGGACCGCCCCAGATGGCCTCCGTCTCCCTTCCCGTGCCCAAGGAGGAGGGACCCAGCACGTGGGAGGTCATCGGACCGCCCCTCACCATCATCCTCATCCTGCTCCTTTGCGTCCTGACGGTGTACGTGGTCGTCACGAGGCATCGTCGTTATGGCCGCCTGATGAGCCGAAGGCCCAGGTGGGAGCGGAACGGCAACGGGGGAAAGGAGTGATGGACAGGTCCGGTCGTCTTGTCGGCATCCTCATCGTCCTGGTCGTCGTGGCGTCGCTGACGTCATCGGCGGCCGGCGTCTTCGTGGGCGGTGTCGTGGTCGACGGCTGGGTCCTCGGTCCCGGTGAGGCACCCGTAGAGGGCGCCACGGTGGAGGTGGTGGGGATGGAGGAGTTCAACGCCACCACCGACGGCGACGGCTACTACAGCATGCAGGTGCCATTCCTCGAGGTGGGCCACACCCTCTCCTTCGAGCACACCGATCTCCAGCGGAGGCAGGTGGGCACCGGCCCCCTGGTGGAGGACGGCTGGGTCACCGTGAACGTGACGATGGTGGAGAAGGCGCCCAGGGCCACCCTCACCATCCAGATCCTCCCTTGGGACCAGCCCGGCTCCAACTACGGTCTTCGCCAGGACGTCATGACGGTGGAGAACATGGACGGGACCCCGGATTTCGAGTGGTCCGAGACCTCCTCGGAGGAGGAGGTCGTCGTGCCCGCCCCGGGGACCTACATGGTGACGGCGACGCGACCCGGCTACTACCCGCTGACCGAGGTGGTGACGGTGGACAGGGGCGACCGCATAACGGTGGCCCTGGACATGACGGGTAACAAGAAGCCCACCTACGGCTGGGTCAACGGGACGGTGGAGGACGACGGCTTCGCAATGCCCTTCGTCACCGTGGTGGCCGAGCCGGTGAACGGCACCCGCACCTACCAGGCCGTCACCGGGACCGACGGCTCCTTCAGCATGCAGCTGCCCAACGGAACCTACAGGATATCAGTGGAGACGGAGGGGTACGCCAAGCTCAGCGAGGGGGTGGACGTGGTCCTCGGGGAGGGTGTGAACCTGCACTTCCCCATGACTGTGAAGCAGGAGACGGGGGACAACGGCAATCCCTTGGTCTTCTGGTCTGTACTCATCGCCGTCCTGGCCCTGCTGGGATCGGTCATCGGCTACGCCATGGTGACCCGTCGCAGGACCGCCTCAGAGGAGGCGGAGGAGGCGGCCCGGAAGGAGGAGCTGCGGTGTCCCTCGTGCGACGCCCTCGCCTCGCCCGAGGACGACAGCTGCCTCGCGTGCGGTGCCGCCTTCCCCTGGAAGAGCTTCCGTTGCCCAGACTGCGGTGCCGTCATCGGCCTGGACGAGACCCGTTGTCCCGAGTGCGGTAACCAGACCTTCGACCTGCACAGGGGTTGAACCATGTCAGTCCCTCGACCGATGGCCGTCCTTGCGCTCCTTGCGGGTCTGACGCTGACGGTCGTACTGATATCGGCGGGAGCCGAGGCCCAGGACGGCTTCGGCCTCCTCAGTGGCGAGGTCACCATAGTCGGCGACGACCCCATCACCGACGGAGAGGTGGTGGTATCGTTTGCCGGTACGAACACGTCTGCGGCCACGGCGACGTTCTCATCCGACGACCCCTCCTTCGAGATCGAGCTGAACGGTGGGGATTACACGGTGTACGCCTGGGCCAAGGTCTATCACAACTCGGCCCGGCAGGCGTTCACCATCACCGGTGGTGGAACCACTTGGGTGAACCTGACGGTGGTCCGCATCGAGGAGATCATCGGGACGGTCAAGGACCCCGATGGGGAGGCGGTGCCAGGAGCCGTGCTCCAGTTCCGTTCGGAGGGCACTATTGTGGGCACCTCGACCACCGACGACCTGGGTCAGTTCCGGGACCTCCTCGAACCGGGGACGTACAGCCTCCACATCACCAAGGCGGGGTTCCACGAGCTGGAGCGGAACGTGACGATCGCCCCAGGTCAGGTGCTCTTCATCGACATGGTCATGGATCCGGTCCCTCCTGAGGAGGAGGACGAGGACTCCCAATTGATTACCGTGCTCACCGTCCTGTTCATCTTCCTGGCCATGGGGATCTCCTTCGGCTACATGATGCGTCAGACGCGGAAGATAAGACGGGCCGCTGCCGAGGCCGAGACGGCCAGGACGAAGGACATGGAGTGCCCGCAGTGCGGTAGCCGGGTGCCGGGGGGCTCGGGCAACTGCCCCGAGTGCTCGTACGTGTTCCAGGTGAGGTGCGACGAGTGCGGTCGGTCCGTGGACGCAGGGACCGAGCAGTGTCCAGAATGCGGGCATGAGCTTCTGTGACCAACTTGGAACAATCAAGCATCGCCCTCGGACCCGCCGACGACCAGGTCTGCGTCGGGGTGGCCGATGTAGGCCTCTGCGACCTTCTCCGCCATCTCCTTGACCCTCTCGGGGGAGAGGGGCTTGTCATCGCCCCGGAGCCTCAGGCGACGGTCGCTGAGGATGGAGAACCTGACGGAATCGATGACCTCCTCGGCCAGCTCCCTGGAGGGGAACCTGGGAGGTCCCCGTACCTCCACCATCAGGTCAACGGACTCGGCCCGGGTGTCAACGGCCACCAGGACCATCACTGGCTCCTCCGCGTCGGTGGTCGAGACGAAGATGCGCCAAGAGCCCCCGCCCTCCATGGACCCGTCCATCAGCGGCAGCATGCCGTGGGGGAACTCCAATGCCGCCAGCACGGCGTGGGATGGCACGCGGGGGAACCTGACGCCGCGGCGGCCGATGGTCACCTTGCCAACCGTTCCCAGGTCGTATCCCGCGGGCCTCTCCAGGTTGGAGGAGACCAGGTTGGTGGCCTTGGCGGGCAACTCATGCTTGACCTTGTGGCTCCCGGATGAGCCCGTCACTCGGGCGAGGACCCGGGTGAGCTCGTCGGGCTCCTCGTCGGAGGGTGGTGGAGGCATGACCCTCATCTGGAACTTGGCCCCGGCGCTCCTCCCGGTGACCAGGGTGCCCAGCTCCACCTTGTGGGGTCCCTTGTGGCGCAGGCGGTCCCCGGCGATGGTCATCTCCACCGCCAGCTCCTCCAGGTCCTCGGCCAGCGTGTTGTCCACCGTGACGATTAGCTCTACCAGGTCGTCCCGAACCAGCATGGCCTGGCGCGCGCGGAGCCTACCCAGGGGCGGGGTGATGGAAAGGGGCGTCTCCTCCCCCTTCTCGTCGGGCTCCGGCACCTCGATCTCCGGCTTGGGGGGCACGCCGACCCTCACGCCCAGGGGCCGCTCGGAACCCTTGACGCGGACCTCCTTGGCGGCCACCACGTAGGCGCCCCGCGAGATCTTCGACGCGTCGGCCCCGATCTTGATGATGCTGCTCTTGCGGAAGTGCTCCAGGGTGTTGTCCAGCATCTCCACCCGGTCCCGGTGGCCCTTCATCGACTCGGCCAGGTCGATCATCTGGGGCCAGCTCACCTTCATCTCTTCGTCTATGTCGTCCTGCACCTTCCAGTAGGACTTGCATATGGCGTCCAGGCGCTCCCTCTCGCCGTCCAGCTCCTGGAGCTGGTCCCGGAGCCGTACTGAGCGGGCCATGGCCGCGTCGGCGCCCACACCCCCACGCTGGGACACCTCGTCCTGTACCCGCAGGGCCACTACGGTGTTGAGCACCGTGGTGTCGTAGGCCTCCACCGTCTCTGTCAGGCGAGGTGGGTCCGCAGCCGCCCTGATCCAATATGCGGTGTAAGCCCTGTCCAGACGGTCCTTACCGTTGGGGGACACCATCTCTGGCGCCGGGCTGACGCCCAGTTCCTCCAGCCACTCGATCACGGCCTCACGACGCCTGCGCTGACCCTCGCGCTTGATGTAGGTCATGCGAGCGACGGGGAGCGCCGCCGCGACGGTCACAGCGCCTAGGAACAGCCCGAGGGCCAAGGTGTTGTGCACGCTGGGGATGAAGTCGCCGTTGTCCCCGGAGCCGTCCCCGTCGGAGTCGGCCCACTCGGTGGGGTCATCGGGGAACACGTCACCGTTGTCGCCCACGCCGTCCCCGTCCGTGTCCCAGGTCTCCTCGGGGTCGTTGGGGAACATGTCCCGGTTGTCCCCGACGCCGTCCTTGTCAGAGTCCCTCCACTCGGTCTTGTCGATGGGGAAGGCGTCCACCTCGTTGGCGAAGCCGTCCTCGTCCCGGTCAGGCCCCCACATGACCAGCATTGCGAACCGGCCGGCGCTGACCATGTGGGTGCCGTTCACCCACGCGGCGTCGGCCAGGGTGTAGTTGTGATGACGTATCGTCTGGGTCCTTCGGAACTCCACCATGTCCCAGACCTCGATCTGGCCGTCCGAACCGCCCACCACCATGCGACGGTCCTTGTAGTCGAAGCTGACCAGCTGCCGGGGGGAGGTGAACTCGGTGGAGTACATGGTTACCACGTCGCTGTCTGCCACGTCGATGGTGTAGATCCTGCCCTTGGCGGTGGCGACCACCAGCCTTCCGATGTACTCGTCGAAGGCCATCCCCACCACGTGCTCGTCCAGGTCGACGATGGTGGTGGCCTCGCCGTTGGCCCTCCACGAGTATATCTGCCCCTCGTTGGTGCCGATGAGGAGCGTGTCGGATCTCCAGCTGGGGACGACGTTGGCGGGGAGCCATGCAGCCGCGGTTGGCGTGGTGTACGCCATGTCCTCGGGGACCTCCACGGACCAGCTGGAGTACTCGACCAGGTCGGGCAGGGCCACCACGGATATCTCCATCCTGAAGTCCTTGTCGATGCCCACCATCGCCAGCATGTTCTCGGAGGAGTCCACTGCGGTGACACGGAGGTTGCCGTCCAGCAGGCTCTTGGACCAGCTTATCCTGCCCAGGTCCTCGTTGACCCCGTGAAGGCGACCCGTGACGTCGCCCACCATCATCCAGCCCCGGGCGATCTCAACGCTGACGGCCCATGCCCTGGAGGGTATCATTACCTGGGTGGCCTGCCCCGACTCCAGGTCCCACGCGATTACGCCGTCGTCGCCCCTGGTGAGGAGGGCGAACCCCATCCCCTCGTCGACGGCCACGTCGCTGGCCTTGGCCTCGAGGTCGCCGGGGTTGTAAGAGCGCACAATCCCCAGGTCGTCGGACGAATCCTGTGCAGTCACAGGTCCGAGAAGCATCGAA
>CP070808.1:158539-165936 GCA_020343715.1 Thermoplasmata archaeon | reverse complement strand
GCAGCGTCGACATGACCACATCCGTCCCGTCGGCGGACAGCCTCAGCACGAAGCCGTCACTTGCCCCCGACCGGTCGTTGTCATAGGCGTCAGTTGACACATGGAAGCCCCGAGTGCTCCAGGTGACGCCGGCGACCACCGCCCTCCCCTGGGCGTCCACCTCTATGGCGTCACCCAGGTCCATCTTGTTACCACCCACGAATGTGGAGTACACCAGGCTGCTCCCGTCAGGGGAGAGCTTGGTGATGAAGCAGTCCTCCTCCCCGGACATGGTGGAGTCGTAGGCGTCCTCAGTCGTGGGGAAGTAGACGCTGTCGGTCTCCCCGGTCAGGAACAGGTTCCCCGACCCGTCCAAGCAGATGTCGCCCACATGCTCGGTCCCCTCGCCGCCCAGGTACGTGGAGTACTCGAGGGAGCTGCCCGTGGGGTCGAGGCGGAGGACGAACAGGTCGTTGGGACCTGCCGTGTAGGCCTCGCCGTATGCCCCGTCCGTGGTGGGGAAGTCGCTGCTGAGGGTGTAACCCGCGATGTACATATGTCCAGAGGCGTCGACTACCATGGCCTGGCACATGTCGGAGATGCTGCCGCCGATCAACGTGGAGAACTCGAGGACGATGCCGTCGGCGGACAGCTTCATGGCGAACACGTCGTAGTGCCCGTTGGGCGAAACGTCGTAGGCGCCCACGGTGGTGGGGAACTCGGAGCTCAGCGTCGACCCGGCCAGGTACACATTGCCCGATGCGTCCACGTCCACGAAGCAGTTCGACTCGATGCTGGCCCCTCCGAAGAGGGTCCCGTAGAGGAGGTCGTCCTTTCCGGACCGGTCCTCCACCGAGCGGACCTCCCTCACGTCTGGTACACCGTCCACAGCTGTGGCCGAGACGGCGAGCAAACTAGGGACGATGAACATGACCGTGAGTACGTAGACGGTAGTCTTCGTCAAGCTCCGCAAGCGGAAACCCCTTTTACGGGAACATTGTGTCCCTCAAGGGTATAAATCATTGTCGATATTGGCTTGGACTCAGGGGGTCCGTCCGTCCTCGAGGACGACCCCTTCCAGGACCTCGTTCTCACCCGCCTCGGCACCCTCTCCCAGGATGCAGTTGTATAGGCGGGCCCCCTTGTCGACCTTGGCGTCAGGCAGGAGGACGCAGTTGACCACCTTGGCGCCCTTGCCGATGACGCACCCCTCGCCCACGGTGGCGTAGGGGCCAACCTGGCACTCGGCACCCATCACGGTACCGGGCCCTATGAGGGAGGGTCCCTTGATGTGCGCGGTGGTGTCCATTACGGAGCCTTCCCAGCCCCGCTCCTCCATGCGGGCCAGCAGGTGGCGGTGGGCCTCCAGGTACGCCTCGGGGGTGCCAGCGTCCACCCAAAAGCCGGTGAAGCGGTAGCCGTACAGCCCCTCGTCCAGCACCTTCGGGAACACCTCCCGCTCCAAGGAGGTCTTCACGCCGGGCTCCACCAGCTCCAGGATGTCGGACCGGAGGATGTAGGCGCCGGCGTTGATCAGGTTCGACGGGGCTGTGCCGGGCTCGGGCTTCTCCACGAACTGGCCGATGCGTCCCTGGTGGTCCATGTCCACCACGCCGAAGCGGGACGGGTCGTCCACCTCCCATAGTGCGATGGTGCCGATGCCGCCCATGCGCCAGTGGCGCACCATCATCTCGGTCAGGTCCAGGGACGTGATCACGTCGCCGTTGAGGCCGATGAACGTGTCGTCGGTCACCTCGGGCAGGGCGTTCCTGAAGGCCCCTCCCGTGCCCAGGGGCTCGTCCTCCTCTACCACCACGACCTCGACGCCCAGCTCCGCCTCTGCCAGGTGCTCCCGGATGGCGTCGGCCATGTAGTTGACCGCCAGTATCACCCGGTCCACCTCGTCGGGGAGCCATCGTACGATGTGGTCTATCATGGGCTGGTCCAGGATGGGCAGCAGCGGCTTCGGCCGTGTGTCGGTTAGGGGACGCATCCGGGTCCCGAAGCCACCGGCGAGGATGACCGCCTCCATGGTCGCGTGAACAACGGAGGGTGAGATAAGGATATCGGGAACAGCACCGTCGATGAGAATATTGCCGTCCGCATCGCTCTGGTTTTTGTCGTTTATTGAGAACTAGGCAAACTTTATCAAGTGTATCTGTCAATGATGTTTTAGGGATTCCATGGGGAGGGTCCTCACCTACCAACTAGAGGAAGAGCCAAGGAAGGCTCTAATGGGACTGCGCCTGCGGGGCATCGACCACCACGTGGTCTTCGAAGGTACCGAGAGTGAGGGCGAGTTCCTCAAGAGGTTCCCCGAGACGAGCATGGAGCTCAAGGGCCTGTACTCCTTGGACGACGGCATGCTGTCCCTAGTTCTCACAGACGTACCCGACGAAGTCCACCACTCGGAGGTGGAGGACATGTTCGAGGACCTGGTGGGCACTGAGCGCTTCTGAGGATGGATAGGAAGGAGGGTCTCAGTCCCTGTTTATAGAGACCACGTTGGAGCCGCGCAGCACAACGGTGCCGATCTTGCGCCGCTTACCCTCGGTGTCAGTCTCCTCGGTGTCGTCCAGCACCAGGTTCATGTGCTCGTCGTAGCCCCGGAGGTTCCCCTCCAGGATGCGCCGGTCCTTGAGCAGCAGCTGGACCTTCCTGTTCATGGCCTTGTCGAGGGCTGAGAGGGGCATCGGCATGATGGCACCGAAGCCAGGGTAGGCCCGCCCCCTTAATAAGCCTTTGCGCCCTCAGGTGGCGAAGTCCATCAGCTTGATGGACATGTCCTTCAGGTTCACAATGGGGACCTTGGCCGGGTCGGGCACGAAGTTCATGGACTTTTGGTACCTGGTCTGGTCCTGCCACGCGGAGGCGTTGATGAGGGTGGTGCCCCTGTACCTCTCCACGCCGGTCCCGTGGACGTGGCCGGTCACGAAGATGTCCGGTATGGTCTCCACCACCAGGTGGTCGTTGGCCTCGGGCGCGATGTTGGTCCTACCCCCGTACATCGGGGCCAGGTGGCGGCGCTTGAGCATCTCCTTCATCACCGTCACAGGGTCCTCGTAGGTGCAGGCCTGGACGTGGGTGACGAAGTCGTCGATGCTCTTGCCATGGTAGGCCAGGATGTTGACGCCCTCGATATCGATGAGGGCGGGGTTGCCCACGAAGGTCACCTTGCCCGCGAACATGCGCTGGACGTCGTTGGGAAGCGCGGGTTGGGGCTCCGCCAGACGGACGGCGTCGTGGTTGCCCGGCGACATTATGACCTCGATGTGGTCCGGCACGTCCTTGAGCAGCTCCGCCAGGGCCTCGTACTGCCGGTAGATGTCGTCGATGAGCAGCTCCTCCTGCTGGCCCGGGAACACCCCGATGCCGTCCACCACATCGCCTGGGACGATGATGACCTCCAGGGAGTCCAGTATCCCGTTGGTGCCGTTGCCGTTGTCCAGCCTGCCGTTGAGGAAGTCCATGAAACGGTTCCACTGGGTGTCGAGGAAGGTGTTGGAGCCCACGTGGATGTCCGCGGCGAAGGCCACGTGCAGGTCCCGGTCGGTGTGATGTGGGATGCGGCGCACCGGGATCTCGGGCCTTACTATCTGCTCGGCGTACACCAGGTCCCGCTTCGGGTTGGTGGTGCCCACGACCCCCACCACCTCGTCGTTCACGATGTCGGTGGGAGTGCCCTTGGTGCCCGTGGACAGCACCTTGATGCGCCCCGAGCCGTCCTCGATGGTGAAGATGACGCCGCCCTTGCTGGTGGTCTGCTTCTCCACCACCATGCCGATGACCTTCACGTCGCCCCCCCGGTTCCGGATGGCGGCCACGGGGACGGCCCCCAGCATCTCCCTGCGGTTGACGATGAGGCGCTTGAGGCGGGCGAACCTGTCCTGGAAGTACTTGGTGAAGTCCGAGATGCAGCCCGAGCAGGTGGAGTCGCCGGTGATGTCCTGGAGGATGTCGATGGAGCACTCGGCGTCCAGCCGCTTGACGGAGGAGGTCACGTGGGTGCGGGGTGCCGGCGGGGGCGGCGTCCGCCTGACCTGCTTGCTCGGGGGCACGGGCCTGTCCCCGGAGAGGGCTGCCTGGGTCGAGATCTTGTGCCCCCCTCCCAGGTCGTCGGGGAGTTTCTGCACCCGGGGGTTCTCGTCCTTGGATGAGGGGACCATCACCACGCTGGTGCTGCTGCCCTCGAGGGCGGCCTTCACGTCGGAAAGGCCCAGCACCAGGGGCACCGTCTCGAGGCAGCTCATCCGCTCCAGGACCCTCCTCGAGACCTCCATCGGGTCCTCTTGAGAGACGAGGAACGCGAGAGCCCTGTCATCCAGTAGGTGGGATTCATCTGAGAAAAGATTCACGACCTTGCCGCGCATCCCGCGTGTATATGAGGGGGTCCCATATTAAGCCTTTGGACGCTCCCCCCGACGGACCCCCCGTCGGGCCACCTTCGCCATAGCGCCCCCATGGTCACCTGGTGTGGCCCTATGCCCCAAAGGTTATGTGGTCGGGCGGCCATTGCCGCCAGCGGTGGAGCCTGTGGCTTGGACCAGACCTACCATGTGGTCGTTGCTCATCCTCCTAGTGGCGCTAGCCCTCACGGCCTCCCTGGCCATGAGCGAGGGCGCCCCCGAGGACGAGGCGAACGGCAGCCCGGCCGGCGACGGCGAGTGGGAGACTGAGGGCGATTGGACCGTCAACGAGACGGAGACGTATGAGAACCTCACCCTGCTCGTCAACGGTAACCTGACGGTGGAGTTCGGGGGGACGCTGACCCTACGGGGCGTCAAGTTGATCATGAACGCCACCGAGGACCTCCAGTACACCATCGAGGTCCTCACCAACGGCGAGCTCATAGTGGAGGACACCGACGGGGACTGGACCACCACCAACGACAGGTCCGAGCTCAGGTCCTGGTTCCAGTCGGCCCGCTACACGATAGAGGTTAAGAACGGCGCGACGATGACGGTGAAGAGGTCGAAGATACAGGACCTGGGCGACGACGTGGTCGTGGGCCTGGACATAGGCTCCGACGACGTGCTGTTCGAGCATGTGCTGTTCGAGTCCTTCAGCTCCATCTTCGCCAACAAGTCGTCCCCCACCTTCCTGTCCTGCCGCATGACGGGGGACCTGGCGTCCAGCCTCTACTTCGAGGACTCGGCGGCCCTCCTGGAGTCGAGCACGATCCTCAACTGCTACTATGGCGTCAACGCCAAGGGTGACCCGGCCCCCATCCTCGTGGACACCGACGTGGCCAACTGCTTCTTCCCCCTCACCTTGTTCGACGCCGAGATGACGATGACGGGCGGACTCCTGGAGTCCTCCCCCTTCGGGACGGACCTGACCCTGGTAAGGAGCACCGCCGACGTGGTGGACGTGATGTTCGACCAGTACAACTTGAACATCTCGGACACCTCGTCCACCCTGAACGTCCACTGGACCCTGTCGCTGCGGGTCACCGACCAGGCCTACCAGCCCCTGGAGGGGGCAACGGTGGAGGTGAACGACACCCGGGGGGTGACGGTGTTCACCGGCACGACGGCGGCGGACGGCATGGTGGATATCCAGCTGCTGGACGCGATCATCACCAACACCACCCGGGAGACCCGGAACCTCCACTCCGTTTGGGTGGAGAAGGAGCGCTACCACGCCCGGGTGACCTTCAACGTGACGGTCACGATGACCCGGGAGGTCTCCGTGCTGACCAACCTGGCCCCCTTCATATCCGTCAGGTCACCCACCCCAGGCACCAGGGTGGTGATGGGTCAGGTCATAACCTTCGACGCGTCGGACACCTTCGACCCCAACGGGGACCCAATGACCTTCAACTGGACCACCGACATCGGGGACCGGCTCCTCTACTCGGGCCCCGAGGCGGTGATGGAGGCCTCGCTGCTGCTGGGCGAGAGCCTGATCACCCTCACCGTCTCCGATGGCCAGGGAGGCGTCAACTCCACCACCATCGGCGTGGAGGTGCTGCAGGCCAGCCAGAGGACGTTGACGGTCACCGAGTCCCTGTACATCGCAACCCTGGAGGTCACCTTCGGGGGCAGCGGTGATGTGCTGTTCGAGGAGTCCTCGTACCCCGAGCCGCATCCCAGGGAGCTCATCGGCATCTTCCTCCGGCTCAGGACCGACGGCGACGCCATCATGGCGGGCGCGGACATGACCGTGACCTACTCCCCCACCCTCCTGCCATACGGCATGTCCGAAGGGAGCCTGGTCATCGCCTTCGAGGACGGTGGCATCTGGAAGGAGGTGCCAGGGTCCTCGGTGGACACCGAGACCCATACGGTGACGGCCAGCGTGGACTCCCTGGGCCTCTATGCGGTCATGGGCTTCATGCCCGAGAACGTACCGCCTCGCCTGTGGATGCAGGAGATGGACCAGCTGGTGGCGCCCCACGACGTGGAGGTGGGGCCCGGGGATCCGGTGGACCTGTTCTTCATCATCGAGGACGAGCTGCCCAGCTTCGTGAGGCTGGAGGTCACCCACCTGCCCGAGTTCCTGAGGATGGACGGGACGACCCACCGCATCACCGGCACCGCGCCCGAGGAGGCGGACTCGTGGGAGCTGCAGCTCATCGCCATCGACATCGGCGACCTCAGCGACGTGCACACCATCACCCTGTCCGTCAACGGGAGCCTCCGGCCCCCGAGGCTGGAGAGCGGCACCGTGGACCCGCCCGACGGCGACACCTACACCCACTTCGAGATCCTGGTCGTCTACATGAGCCCCGAGGACCTCCCGCCGGAGTACGTCAGGGCCCACTTCGGTGACAACGAGACTGTGGAGCTCATCCCGGTGAACCTCACCGACGACGACTACAGGGCGGGCGTCCTTTACCACGTGTTCGTCCGCCTCGAGGAGGGCAACCACAAGATATGGTTCCAGGCCTCCGACGGGACCCGGACCACCGAGACCGAGGAGCCCGTCAAGGTCACGGTCGAGAGTTTCGGCATCGAGGTCACCGACCAGGAGATGGCCATCATCATCGCCACCATCATCGCCACGATCATCATCATACTCATCATCAGGACCACCTCGGAGAGGTACAACCAGCTGAAGAAGGCCCACTACGGCCTGGACAGCGAGGACGAGGTCGAGTACATCGAGCCCGGCAAAGAGGTAACCGAGATGGTCGACGAGGAGGGCGAGGGTGACGAGGAGGCCTTGCCCTCGGACGAGGACGAAGGCACTGTCGGCGCAGGAGACCAGGTCCGCGTGATGGACACCGAGGAGATGGCCCGCCTGGAGGAGGAGGTGGACCGCCTTGAGGAGGAGCTGTCCGAGATCGACGAGGACATCGACTCCGAGGAGGCCGAGCTGGCACGCATCGATGACGAGATCGAGGAGATCATCGACGAGCTGGATGACGACAGGGACCGGGCCGCCTGAGGCACGTCACCCGTCCGGATATCAAT
>CP070808.1:150955-158439 GCA_020343715.1 Thermoplasmata archaeon | reverse complement strand
GGGCTTGGCCACGGGCTTCGGTGCGGGCGCTGGTGCAGGCTTTGCCACTGGCTTAGGCGCAGGGGCCGGGGCAGGCTTGGCCACGGGCTTGGGCGCGGGCTTGGCCACAGGCACTGGCACGGGCGCGGGTGCCACCTTCTCCTCGGGCTCGGCCTCCGGTTCGGGTTCCGGCTCGGGTTCGGGTTCAGGCTCCGGTTCCGGCTCTGGTTCCGGTTCGGGCTCCGGTTCCAGCTCGGGCTCCGGCTCGGCCTCGACCTCTGGCTCCACCATGGAGACAACGTCGGGGGTGGGTTCGGCCTCGTGGTCCACGACCTCCTCTCTGGAGACCTCGTGGTCCACGATCTCGCCGCTGTCCAGTTGGACCTCCTGGTCGGCGGCCTCCTCCTCGCCCTCGAAGGACATGATCTTGACCTCGTCGGTCTTGCCGGTGGAGATGGCTGCCAGCTCCTCTTCACGAAGGCGCTCGGCCTCGAGGATGGCAGCGGTCTCCTCGGCGGAGACGGCCATCTTGGCCTCCTCCTCCTTGCGACGCTCCTCCTCCTCGCGTTCCCTCTCGGGGGACCACTCGGGGTCCTCCAGGAGCTTCTGGGCGTTGCGACGCTGGACCTCGGCCTCTACGTAGTTCTTGATGCCGAAGGCGGCCTTCGCTGCCTCCACCGCCCTGCCGGCCGGGGCGGCATCTATCTCGCCCAGGGCCTTGGTGGTGCGGACCTCCTTCTCGATCCTCTGGATGTCGGCGAAGATCTGGTCCTTCCGGTTCTCCGCGTCCAGCTTGGATATCTCGGCGAGGATCTCGTCGGCTATCTCCTTGGCCCCGTCGAAGTCTGAGCGGCCAAGGGCCAGCTTGGAGTGGTAGATGCGCATCTCCACGTCGGGGATGTCCACCTCCCGCTCCTTGAGGGACTCGATGAGCTCCTCGACACGCTCCAGCTCCTCGGTGGTCTGATGGAAGCGAAGAGCATTGTGGTTGGCCTGCTCGGTCGCCTGGGTGATGAATAGCCCCGCGGTGTCGAAGTCGCGGCCCTCGAACGATATCAATGACTTCTCCAAGAGGTCCTCCTGCTCGAGGACGATGATGCCCTCCTCCTTGAGCTCCTCTATGAGCTCCTGGGCCTCCAGCAGGTCGTCCTCCACCTTGCACCGTGGGCAGGTGGAGAAGCTGGTCTCCAAGAGATCGCCGCATCGGGGACACTCGTGGATGTTGGCCATGGCCTCCTCGATGCGCTTGCGCTCCTCGTCGGCAGCGGCTGCCTGCATCCGGCGGGACCGGACGGACAGGACGCCCACGACGACCAGCACGACAAGGAAGATCATGATGATCCAAGGGAGGTACTCGATGAGAGGGTTCGGCGCCGGTGGTTCTGGAGGGCGTTCCACAGTGATCTCCCTGGTGATGTTGATGTGGCGGCCCAGGCTGTCCTCGATCTTGAGGGTGGCTCTTTTGGTGACCTTGGACCCCTCGTCCTCGTAGATGTGGAAGGTGGCGGCGTTCTCGGTGCTGTAGTAGTCGAGGACGCCGTCGGACTCGAAGTCCCAGGCGTAGTACTTGACCTCCACGCCATTGGTCATCAGCTCCTCCGTGTTCAGGACGGTGCCGTTGAACTCCACCAGGTCCAGGGCCTGAACGCCGGGGTTGACCGACGCGTACACCCTCATCTTAGGGGGTTCCTTCTCTGGCTCGATCTGGACGTCGATGGAGACGGAATGCCTGGCGATGTGGACGCCGTCGTTGGCGGTCACCGCGAAGGTGTAGGCATCGCTCTCGTAGAGCACGTCGCCCCCGATGATCTCGAAGCGGTAGAAGAACCGCCACTTGTTGCTGTGCTCGTCGGGCGGGAAGTACTTGCCCCACCGGATCTCCTGGTCCGTCAGGTCCTCCAGGGGGACCGGGCTTAGGCCCAGCTTGTTCTCGGGCCACGCGTTGGGGTCGTCCCGCTCGGGATGCAGGTGGACGAACATGGCGATGATGGGACTCCCGTCGTCGTCGGTGACGAAGCCGGTCACCTCCATCACTCGCGCGTCCTCCTTGTTGAAGGGGTAGTTGGTCCCATCCACGGGGTTCTCGATCTCGATGATGGGGGTCTTCACGTTCTCTTGGATGGAGATGGTGATAGTGGTCTGCCCCTGGATCTCGCCCCGCACCTTCTTGGTGGTCTTGCGGTCAGGGGTCGACGCGATGAAGTGGTAAGAGCCCAGGTAGTTGACCGCCAGCGAGGTGTACTCGAAGGCCTCCAGGTCGAAGTAGCACAGACCGTGGTCGTCGGTGGTGCTCTGGGTGACTAAGGCGCCCGTCTCGATGTGGAACACGGAGACCTCGTAGCCCTCCAGGGGCGTCGCCTTGGACGGGTCGGGGTCGTCGACGACCAGGACCCTCACCGAGAACACCTCCCAAACGATGGCGTCCTCGATGGGCAGCACGTGGATGCCGAACTCCATGTCGAAGTGAACGTTGTAAAGGGTACCGCGGGCGCTACCGTGCAGGTCGTCCAGGGGCATGTTGAAGGTGCCCTCCCTGGCGTCCAGGAGCTCGGTGTCCAGGTCCAGGGTGGGGATGCCCGGTAGGCCGTCGTAGATGGTCTTGCTGCCGATGCCGCCCTGGCCTTCGGTCACGTAGATGGAGAAGGCGTCCATGTACATCTCTAGCAGGCCGGTGAACTCCACCATGGAGTCGCCGCCGTCGCCGCCGTTGCCGCGGATGTCGGAGAACGCGGGGCCGCCGGGACCTCCGCTGCCTCCCACGGCCGTCAGGTCGACGCCGCTGCTCTCTATGCTGGCCTCAGCGTGGATGATGATCCTGCCCTCGGCACCGTCGCCGCCGGTGTCGCCCTGGTCGTAGCCGCCGCCGCCGTCCAGTCCGTGACCGCCGCGGGACTCGACCTTTAGGTCCTCCAGGAAGAGGCTGACCTGTCCGAGGACCTCGACGGTGGCCTCACCGCCGTTACCACCGGGTCGGGGTATCCCGAAGCTGCCGGTGCCGCCCTCGTGGCGGCCGTAGTCGCCGCCATAGCCGCCCTCGCCGCCCTGGGCGGTGATGGAGGACTCCTCGATTATGATGTCATCGATGCAGGAGATCTCGACGTTGCAGAAGCCGGCGTGGGCCCCCGTGCCAGCGGTGCCGCCGTCGCCGTCGATGGCCTCGCCGCCGTTGCCGCCGGAGCCGCCGTCGCCGGACTTGGCGTAGATCGTGACATTGTAAAGCTCCATGATGGAGGGGCTGTCTAAGGAGAAGTGGACGTTGCCGCCGTCGGCGCCGTCCCCGCCGTGGCCGCCATTGCCTGCGGTGTTCCGCGAGCCACGCGCACCGATGCCCCCGTTGGAAGCTATCGTGTCGATCATCACGTTCTCCAGGTACGAGGCGGACATGCGGACGACGACGTCGGCGCCCAGGCCTCCACTGCCTCCGCTGGACCCCGTCAGGCCGAGGCCGCCGCCGCGGGAGTTGCCTGCCATGTTCTCTATGGAGCAGTCTATCCACGTGGTGATGTTGGAGATGAAGATGGCCATGCCGCCGGACTTGCCATCGATGCCAGGGCTGGTCAGGCCCGCATCGCTGGCCTCGTTCTTGATGGTGACCCGCAGGAACTCGGAGTTCACCTTGCCGTCGGCGATGAAGACCGCGTCCATACCCTTCTCGTCGGTCCCGACGCCTGGGGCCTTGTTCTCGAACACCGTGTCCTCGGCGAAGAAGGAGTTGCACGTCCCGTAGAACAGGCCAGTGGTCTTGACCACCGTGTCGGCCTCGAAGTTCAATGATGCCTGGCTCTCGGCGGTGAACACGTCCAGGATCAGGGTGCTCAGGGATACAGTGCACGTGGATCCAGCCATCACGTTGAACGAGTACTGATGGAACACCCCCGGGTCGCGGACTATGTTCAGAGTCACGTTGGAGATGGTCAGCTCCACGCCCTTGGTTACGTACACATCCATCGAGAGGTTCAGTTCGCCGTCGGTTATCATCGTGGGGTTCTCGGTGATGTACCAAGGGCCGATGAACGGCGGTTGGGAGCCGGTGATGGTAGCCTCGTTGGATGCTTCCGCCCCTGATGACAGGGCCAGTATCACTGCCAGTAGGAAGAAACTCGCGAGAGCTAGAAGTATTACTCTAAGACCCTTCTTGCCCATGCTATCAGACCACCTGTCCCGTAAGGCGGGTCTGAATATAAAAGTATCGATATGGTTGAACGTGAAATGGTCGTTTTCACCGCCAACACGACCACCCTGGCCGCGTGACATCAAATGGCATGTCTTGGATTGACATGCCAGCTGGCAAGCCCAAGAGTTCATCTACCCTGGTGCGAATCACCCCTCCTGGTGGGTCAGATGGGTGACTCGGACATCTACGGACTTATACCTGAGATAGATCGGATCGGAGACCACGGGTTGCGTGAGATGGTGGCCCGCGTATGGGATGTGGCCCTAGAGCGGTCGGCCTTCGACGACCTGGCAGGTATCCCGTTTACCCTTCTCATCGAGGACCTGGACGACACCCTAATAGAGCACACTGGCAGGGTGACGAAGGCCGCCATGGCGGCGGCCAAGGCCAGGGGTGACCTGGACATGGACACCGTCATCGCCGGGGCGATACTCCACGACGTGGGCAAGGTGCTGGAGTACCAGCCCGCTCCCGACGGCACGGTGGTCAAGTCCGAGATGGGCAAGCGGCTGCGGCACCCTGTGTCCGGGGCGGCCTTGGCCCAGGAGCTGGGCCTCCCGCTGGCCATCGTGCACATAATAGCCGCTCACGCGGGGGAGGGCAACATGGTGACCCGCACCCCCGAGGCCATACTGATCCATCACTCGGACATGACTGACTTCGAGATAACCAAGGCGCGTCTGGGCAGGGGCGGTGCGGCACCGACGCCCAAGTGAGCCGCTAGTTGATGCGGTACCTTAGGATGGCGGCGATGCCGCCGAAGGCCTGGACCAGGATGGAGCCCTCCTCGGAGTCGGTGGAGACCAGCACGACATCGGAGCTGAACTGGGACGCCAGCTCGTTAAGCTCCTGGATCATGTCCTTCCTCCCCACCAGCTCCATCGTCGAGCCACAGTCGGGGCACGTGAAGTCCATGTCCGCCTCGTCCTTGCCCTCCTCGACGGACCGTTCCACCGCCTTCCCGCAGCTGTTGCATGACAGGCTCAGCCGGTCCTTACCGTACTTCTCCGAGATGAGCAGCCGGTCCACGGCCCCCATCTCCAGGGCAGTGCGGACCATCCCCTCGCCGTAGGCTGAGAGCCCCCCGTCGGGCTTCCTTATCTCGGCGAAGAAGTCCTGCATCACACCCTTCTCCTTCATCAGGTCCAGCTCGGACATGACCTCCTGGGCCTTGTTGAGCAGCTCCCTCAGGCCCGACTCGTCGGTGTAGGAGGTGTCCAGGATCTCCACTATCTTCTTCTTCAGCTCGTGGTGCAGGTAGTCCTTCTCGGCGAAAACGTTCTTGGTGTAGCCCGGACCGCCGATGAGGAGACCGCTCAGGGCCTCGACGCCCACGAACTCCTCGTTGGCGATGTCGCCCACCTTCTTGAAGAACTCGTGGGCAGCACCCTCGATGAGGCGCTCGAACCTTCGCTGGGATTGGCCACCGCGACCGTGCTTGGAGGGCACCAGGGACTGGATGTTCGAGATGGTCTCCACGTGCTTGCCCCGGAGCCATCCCAGGGTGGCCTCGGACCGGTCTATGACGATGAGGCCGTACAGGTCATGCTCCACCAGCAGGTCCTCGAGGGGTTCGAGCCAGAACTGGTTGTCGCACCGGTAGGCGGACACCCGCACGGGGGAGGGGGGCTCGAGGACGTACGAGACGGGCACCGCCACGTCCTTGCCCACGTCCATATGCCCCACGAACATGGCGAGGCCATTGTCGGGGGGTCTCTTGTACATCTTGAGGCGGTTGAGCAGGGACTCGATGGCCCACATCACGTTCTTCCGGGTCACCCGGGACTTGATGTTCTGGCTCTGGGCATATTCGTTCCGCAGGTAGGCCGTGGTCTCGGGTATCGACTTGTCAGGAGGGATGTACACCGTCACCAACTCGGTTCCCCTACCCTTGATCTGCTGAAGCTGCTTGAGCAGCTTCCTGAACTCGTACCTGGCCATCTGCTCGTCTTCGACCATCTCGGGCCCTCTCGAAACCCATAAAAGGGGAGCCAGTGATTAAGCTTGCGGTGAGCGGGATGGCCAGACGACCCAGGGTTGCGATCAACACGGGCGGCTCAATAGTCGCGCCCGAGCACATCGACAAGATGTTCCTCAGCCAGCTGGCGGACGTCTTGAGCCACTACGCGAATGCCCGGGACCTCCTGGTCGTGGTGGGTGGTGGCCACACCGCCCGCAGGTACATAGAGGCGTGCCGGGAGCTGGGCGCCGACGAGACCTACCTGGACCTGGTGGGCATCGACGCCACTCGCATGAACGCCCGCCTGCTCATCTCCGCCCTCCAGGAGGGCGTCTACGAGGGGGTCCCAATCACCCTTGACGAGGCGATGGAGGCGGCCGACTCGAACGGCATCGTGGTAATGGGCGGGACCCACCCGGGCCAGACCACAGACGCCGTGAGCGCCATGCTAGCCGAGAGGTCCGGGGCGGAGGAGATGCTGGTGCTGACCAACGTGGACGGGGTGTACACTGCCGACCCCCGGAAGGACCCTGACGCGATGCGCCTCCCCGAGATCACCACGGGCCGTCTCCTGGAGATAGTCAGCGGGGGCGCCTACAAGGCAGGCTCCAACACCGTGGTCGACCCCGTGGCCGCGGGGATCATCCACAGGGCGGCCATCCCAACGAAGGTGCTGGACGGGCGGAACCTGACCCAGGTCACCGCCGCCCTGGAGGGTGAGGACTTCGTGGGCACCGTGGTCACCCCAGGGGACTGATTCTCGGGAGGTACGGGCGATGGCGAGGGTCCTGGTCTGTGCGGGCGACGGCATCGGGCCCGAGGTCGTGGAGGCCACGCTCCACGTGGTCGAAGCCCTGGGACTGGACCTGGACCTGGTCATGGAACCCGTGGGAATGGCGGGCTACGCCGAGAGGGGAGACGCCATAACCGACGAGACGGTGGACATCGCCCGGGGGGCCGACGCCATCCTCTTCGGGGCGGTGACCTCGCCGCCACCCGGGACCGAGGGGTACCGGTCCCCACTGCTGACCCTGCGACGGGAGCTGGACCTGTACGCCAACATCAGACCCGCGCGCCCCCTGCTTCCGTGGCTCTCCCGCATCGGCCCCCACCACGACGGGGAGGTCCCCGCCCTGGACGTGGTAATCGTCAGGGAGAACACCGAGGGGCTCTACGTGAGGAGGGAGCACGAGGTGGAGGGGGGCGTGATGGCGGAACGCCTGGTCACCGAGGCAGGGACGGAGCGCCTGGTGCGCGCCGCCGCGAGGCTGGCGGTGGAGAGGGACCGCCGCCGGGTGACCTGTGTACACAAGGCGAACCTCCTGCGGAGGTCCGATGGCCTCTTCTTGGAGACCTTCATGCGAGTCATGG
>CP070808.1:143136-150855 GCA_020343715.1 Thermoplasmata archaeon | reverse complement strand
GAGTACGAGGAGGCCGTGGACGAGCTGGTCGCCGTGCTGGAGCGGTTGCGTGACCCCGAGACGGGCGAGAGCCCCTTCTCCGCCATCCACAAGCGGGCCGACCTGTACGACGGACCCTACGCGGAGAACGGGCCGGACGTCGTCACCGAGCCGGCGTCCGGTTACCTGGCCCTCAAGGACATGAAGGACCACGTCTTCCAGGACGTGGGGGACGGGTGGCACGACAAGTCCGCCGACCACGAGCGGGAGGGGATCGTCATAATCCATGGACCGGGCGTCAAGGGGGGCGTCGAGATGGAGGAGCACCTCATCGAGGATATCGCGCCCACCGTGCTCCACCTGTGCGGTGTGGGGGTGCCCCGCTACATGGACGGCAGCGTCATGGCCGACGCCATGGAGGACGATTGGCTCTCCCGGAACCCCGTCCGTGAGGTGGGTGATGGCGAGTTCGTCGGCGTCGAGAGCGAGGGGCCGTCCATGACCCTCGAGGAGGAGGAGCTGCTCAAGGAGCGCCTCCGCGGCCTGGGATACCTGGGCTGAGCCTCACACCTCGCTGACGGGCAGCTCGACGACGAACCTGCTACCCTGGGTCGGGTCCCCGTACACCCTGTCCTCCACCCAGATCCTGCCACCCAGCTGGCGGATTATCTCCCACACCACGGTAAGGCCCAGGCCTGAGCCCCGGATGCCTCCCTCGGGCAGCTCCAGGCGACGGAAGACCTTGTCCTTCATCTCGTCGGAGATCCCGGGCCCCCTGTCCTCGAAGATGAATTGGATAGAACCCTGGTCATCGGTGAGGTGACACGACACGTCCACCTCGACCTTTTCCCTCCGGTTGAACCTGATGGCGTTGTCCATTATGCTCGTGAACACGTCGGTGAGCATGCGGGAGCCTAGGACCCGGTGGACAGAGCAGCTGGAGGTGGTGTTCACCTGGATGGCCCGGTCGGGGTACTTGGCCTGGACGTAGTCGATGGCGGCCATGATGAGGGGCTGGGCGTCCACATCCTCGACCTGGATCCGATGTGACCTCAACTGGGTCAGGCGCTGGACCTTGGCCACCAGATCGTTGATGCGGGTGGCCTGCTCCAGAACGGCCTTGACGTAATCCGCCTCCTCGGCGGTTACACCTGGCCGCATCAGCATCAGCTCCAGGTACGACATGATACCCTGGTTGATGTTGCGGATGTCGTGACCGAAGAGGTCCAGGTAGAGCTCGGCCCGTTTCTTCTCCTCGATGAACCTGTCCTGGGTGGCCTTCCTATCGGTGATGTCACGGGCGACGCCCAGGAGCTCCTTCACATTCCCGGCCTCGTCGTTGATGGCGGAGACGTTCACCTCGACCCAAACTTGGGAGCCGTCCTTCCGGCTGAGCTGGGCCTCGACCATCACAGATTCCCTGGTGGCCTCCCTCCCGTCCTCCATGATCCCGAAGGCGTCCTCCATCACGGCCTCCATGATAGCCTCCAGGGCCTCGGGTGCGAAGAGGCCCTCCCAGCCCATGTCGATGAGCTCCTCGACGGAGAAGCCGGTAAGTCGGGTGAAGGAGGGGCTGATATAGTTGAAGGTCAGGTCGTTGCCTAGGACGAATATTATGTCCTCCACGTTCTCGGCCAGGAGGCGGTACCGGGACTCGCTCTGGTCGATGGCCTCCTCTGCAGCCATGCGCTCCGTCACGTCCCTGGTCACACCCATTATCCCCGTTGGTACGCCATCCTCGTCCAGGATGCCCGAGATGGACATCTCCGTCATGATGGTCGTCCCGTCCTTCCTGTACATCTCCAGGTCCAAGGTGACGCTGGTGTGGGGGTCGGCCTCACCCGCCAGTATCGGTAGGAGAACCTCCTCCACCATCCTCATGACCTTCTCGTAGGACTTAGGGGTCATCACTTCCTCGATGGTCTGTTCCATCACCTCGTCGGGGGTGAAGCCCCGTTGTTCCTCGACGGAGGGGCTGATGAAAGTGTACTTGAGGTCCAGGTCCATGGTCCAGATGACATCGTGGACGTTGTGGGCCAGGAGCCGGTACCTCTCCTCCGAGGCCCGAAGGGCAGCCTCCGATTCCAGCCGCTCCTTGATGTCCCTCACGGAGGCCACACGGACCGTGGTGCCCTCGAAGGGGACCTCCTTCCCCAGGACCTCCAGCTCCAGGATGCTGCCGTCCTTGGCCCTGGCCTGTATCTTGTAGGGGGTCTCGGCCCCCGAGTTGATCACCTTGGAGACCTTCTCCTTGGACCCAGGTTCGAGCAGTTGATAGAAGTTCTGACCGACCAGGTCCGTCCGGGTGTAGCCGGAGATGTCCTCCACGGCCTTGTTGACGTCGAGGATCTCCCCGTCACGATGGATCACAATGCCCTCGAAGCTGGAGTCGGCCAGCCTCCTGTAACGCTCCTCGGACTCCTGGAGGGCCTCCGCCGTCCTGGTCTCCTCGGTGATGTCCCGGGCGATGTTCGTCACGGCGACGACCTTGCCCTCCTTGATTATAGGACTGACGGTGGTCCTGTAGATGCCCTTGCCGCCCTCGAATCGGGGGCCAGTGATCGTGTACTCCCCGGGCTCGCCCGTCTCGAAGACCTCGTCGATTATCGCCTCGACCTCGGCCGGGTCCTCGGCGCTCACGTTGTCGAATATGGGGCGACCTATCACGTCCTCGGGCTTGAAGCCGGGCATGAGACGGTTTACGAACTTGACCTTCCTGTCACGACCAACGACGACGATGGGGAAGGGGGCCGCCTCCACGAGGGACCTGTAACGCTCCCCGCTCTCCCGGTCGGCCTCCCTGAGTCGATCTATCTCCTCGAGCAGCTCCTCCCTGGTCCTCCCATCCTCGGACATCTCGGCCAACTCATCCATCGCGTCTGGGGTCACGCTGTCCGACCCCGTCCACCCGCACGTCAGGGAGGGATTAACAGGGTCGATTGAATTCTGTAAGCGGGGCCCTATCAAACCATTCGCTAGTGATATAAAAAACATGCCGTCGTCAGTGCCCTGCGGGATAATCAGAACGTTAGGTGCACCTAAACTCGCAAGGCCCAAGTAGATGGGCGACCATTAGGGGCCAGTGGCAGATACGACCCTTGCCGCCCACATCTCGAGGATCACCTCGCCCTACCTTTCGGTCCCGTTCTTCATCCTATTGGCGGGCCTCGCCTACGTGCAGGACCTGCTTGAGCTGGTCCTGTACGGAGCGGTTGCCGTTGGGTTCACCGTCGTCATCCCTCTCCTCTACACGCTTAGCCTGGTCCGCCGGGGGAAGGTGGATGACATCCACATATACGACAGAGGGGCCAGGTTGCGCCCATTGGCCGTCACCACCGTCAGCTCCATCGTGGGTTTCCTCGTCCTCCACCTCATCGGGGCATCCGAGGACCTGATCGGACTGGCCATTCTCCTATTCCTCATGGCGGCGGTGACCCTTGCCGCCACCTCGGTGTTCAAGATCTCCGGTCACGTGTCGGCGTGGGCGGGGGGTTGCACTGTGGTGGCCATCCTCCACGGACCCTACGCCTTACCACTGTTCCTGGTCGGAATCCCCATAGGCTGGTCCCGGCTCGCGCTGGAACGTCACAGGCCCATCGAGGTGGTAATCGGATTTGTCTACGGAATCGCCTCGGCTTCTGTCCTGGCTCTCCTCATTGGCGTCTGGTGACGACCATAAGTAAATTCCAATCCCATGCGTTTGGAGGAGCGTGGTAGAAGGTACGGTCATATAGTTACTGACACCAGACAATGGAGGAGAACCAAGGGGAAACCACTATATGCCAGCAGGTGTACCTTAACAAGGTCAAAGCCTGTATAATGGTTTATATATAAGCAGACCGAGGATGTGAGCCCAGCACAGTCCATGCTGGACAGGGTGAAGAAGCCATGTCCCACAGACCCCACTCCCAACACCTTGCCCCCTTCGAACGCCGGCGTCGAGCTCCAGTGCTTCTGCTGGTCCTGATCCTCATGGTCGCGCCCCTGGCCCTGACCGCCGCGTCAACCGGGCCCGCCGAGGAGACCTTGAGCGGGATCGTCTTCGACGAGAGGGGGTTGGCGGCCGAGGGCGTGCTCGTCCGCGTGGACGGCACCCAGGTGGGCGTTCCCACCGACGATCACGGCCTCTTCTCCCTGACTGGGCCGGACCTGGACGGGGACCGGACCCTGGTGTTCAGCAAGAAGGGTTATCTGACGGCCAACCTCGACTACTCCCTGGAGGACGGTGGCGAGATGTCCTTCTCGGTTTACCTGGTCGAGGTCGAGGTGGTCCCTGGCAGCGTGACCGGCACCGTGACGTCCTTCACCGGGGATGCCATAGAGGGTGCCCTGGTCGTCGTGGACCTAGAAGGCGACCATGACCTGGCGGCGGTGACCGATGTCGAGGGGCGCTACACCATTCTGGAGGTTCCACCCAAGGAAACGGCGTACACTGTCAATGTGGAGGCCCCTGGATTCTTGACCCAAACCGCTCAGGTCACGGTACTGTCTGGCCTGGCCAGCGTTGTAGATTTTACCATGGCCCCAGAGAGCCCCATGGAGCTCGTCCGAGGGAGGGTGCTGGACGGACGTCACCTGCCCCTCCCGGGGGTTACCGTGGTGATAGAGGGGAACCCTTCGTGGTGGACCACCGACCTGGAAGGTCGCTTCACCGCCCTCATGGAGGGCAGGATGGGGACCAGGAACGTGAGCCTGTCCCTCGACGGGTACGGGGACGTGATGATGGCAGTGCTCATTCCCGACCCTGGGATGGCCCAGGTTGACCTCATGATGATGACCTCCGGCGAGGGAGGGCCTGAGACCCTCTACGTCCAGGTGCTTAGCGAATGGACGGGGGAGCCGATCCCGGGAGTGTCCGTGTCCCTGGAGGGCAAGGACGTCCAGGAGGTCACAGACTCCGCAGGGGTGGTCATGCTGACGGGACCCGACCTGGAGGGCGACGTCACCGTGGTCACGACGAAGACGAGCCACACCAGCTCCCGGGGTGTGTTCAACCTCGAGAACGGGGGCACTGGCGTCATGACGCTCTGGATGACCCGGGCGAGCAACGCCGTGACCCTATCTGGAATGGTCGTCGACGGATCCACGGACCTGCCCGTGGCCCACGCATCCGTCATGATAAACTCCGGTGGCATCCTGTGGACCACGAGGACCGACGATAACGGTGCGTTCCAGGTCCATAACCTCCCACCGGGCGTGACCACGACGGTCACCATCATGGCCGAGGGGTACGTTATGGCCGAGGTCTACACGGTCCTCCAGGAGTACCAGGCGAACATTGTATTCATCCAGCTGGAGGCCGAGGCCCCTAAGAGGATGACGTTGGACGGAACTATCACCGACGGGACCGATCCAGTGGCGGGTGCCAGGCTCACCCTGTGGAACACCGATGGCCATATGGCCGTCGCCCACTCCGACGAGACCGGAACCTTCTTGTTCACGGACCTGCCGGTGGATGGCGGGACCTTCACCTACCGCGTGGAGCACTTCTACTTCATGACGGCTGAGCACACCCTCGAACCACCCGCGGGTGGTGGCAGGGTGACGGTCGAACTGACCCTGGAGGCCGCCACCAAGACCCAGACCGTCATCGAGGGATGGGTGAGGGACCCGGACGGATTCCCCATCGATGCGGCCATGGTCTCGTTCGTGGGAGAGCGGGGCACTGGCAGCACCCTCACGATGGACGGTCACTACATGATCGTCCTCTACTCCCTCCTGTCCAACCAGGAGTTCATCCACATGGACCTGACGGCCACTGCTGACGGTTACGGACGCAACACGCGCAACGCCGTCATATGGACCGAGGCCACCAACTGGGTGAACCTGACGCTCCCGCTGGGGGCCGACCATGGCAACCTGCTGGGCACGGTCAGGACCTCGGGGGAGAAGCCTCTGGCAGGCGCCGAGGTCCAGCTCTCGATGGGCGGGGCGTTCAGGCAGACCACGTCGACGGGGACCGACGGGTCCTACGCCTTCCGTCTGGTGCCCACCTCGGACCAGCCGTACCAGCTGTCCGTCGTGGCCGGGGGCTACAACGGGATAACCATGGAGGCTAGCGTCCAGGGTGGAAGGACGACCTGGTACAACCTGGTGGTGCAGGAGGACGTGACGTCGGTGGAGACGATCCACGGTGCCGTCACCAACAACGAGGGGACACCCGTGGCCAACGCCGTGGTCCGCATCGGCGGCACCTGGAACGTGGTGACCGACGCCAACGGCACCTTCGTCCTCGTGGGCGAGGACCTGGAGGGACGGTGGTCCGTGTCGGCGAGCCTCTCGGGCTTCGAGAACACCTTCCACATCATCGAGGTCCCCTCAGGGGCCACCGTCAGCGTCGACCTGGTGCTGGACGTTATGGACTCCGAGGCGACCACCGTGGCAGGTAGGGTGATGAGGGCCTCCTCGGGCAAGCCGTTGGAGGGGGCGACGGTCCGCCTGTCCAGGTCGGCATCGAGCACCTGGACCTTCGAGGCGGTCACCGGTCCCGCGGGGACCTTCGAGTTCCGCGGTGTCCCGTTGGCATGGGACGCGGTCGCCGTCACCGTCAGCTTCCCCGGTTACCATGACGATGTGGCCCGAGCCTTGCTGTCCGACTCTGAGATATCCCAACTGGAGTTCAACATGCAAAGGGTCGTACAACCCGAGCCAGCGGAACCGATGATGACCGAGAGCGAGGCGAGGCAGGTGGGAGCAGGGGTCACCATCACCGCGGGGGCTATCATTCTCATCCTCATGACCGAGGTGGGCCGCGTGGCTCTCCTGGGCCTCATACTCGTGCCCCTCTACACCAAGATAAAGCGGGAGAAGGTGATGGACCACTTCGTCCGTGGCCGGATATACGAGTTCGTGTGCCAGAACCCTGGCGTCAACTACTCGGCCATCAAGGACCAGTTCAAGCTGACCAACGGTACCGTCACCTATCACCTGTCGATGCTGGAGCGCCAGGAGTTCATCAGGGCGAAGCAGGACGGCATCTACAAGCGCTACTTCGCCAACAACGGAGGACCCTCCGCCAGCGAGGTGGAGCCCATGTCCCTCCAGCTGACCATCGCCAAGACCATCAGGGAGCACCCGGGCATGACCCAAAAGGAGATCGCCAAGCACCTGGGCTCCTCGAAGCAGCTGGTCTCCTACCACATCAGAAGGATGAAGAAGGAGGGGCAGTTGGAGACCCGTCGCGACGGGAGGTCAGTCCGCGTCTTCCCGAACCACCTTACTCCGGAATGATGGTAGTCCGACCGTTCCGTGCATCCCTGTATGGACAGGTCAGGCGAAGGGGTGAAATATAAAAAAACACAGTTGTCCTGATTGTGTCTAATAGGTCCTCTAACACTCCCCTCCGCCTACTCTTCGTGTGCGTCGGCAACTCGTGCCGAAGCCAGATGGCCGAGGGCTTCGCCCGTGCCATGGGCGGTGACCGGATCGAAGCAGTCAGCGCAGGCACGATGGCGGCGGACCAGGTGGCCCCCAAGGCCGTGCAGGTGATGGCCGAGCTGGGCATCGACGTCTCGGACCAGCGGCCCGCGCAGCTGACGAAGGAGATGCTCGATGAGGCCGACAGGGTCTTCATCATGGGCTGCGACGCCCAGCGGTACTGCCCCGCCACTTGGCTCGACGACGCTGAGGACTGGGACCTGGAGGACCCCATGGGCCAGGGCGTCGAGAAGTACCGGGAGGTCCGGGACATCATAAGGGGTCAAATGGACCGGATGCTCCGGGATGAGGGCATAGAGCCCA
>CP070808.1:135214-143036 GCA_020343715.1 Thermoplasmata archaeon | reverse complement strand
CCGATGTCGTCGTAGGTGACGTCGGGCTTCTCCAGCACCTCGGCGTTGGCCACCAGGGTGTCCTTGGAGCCTGGGAGGACTGAGATGACCGAAAGGGACTGCTTGTTGAGGGCGACGCGGGAGCCTATCTTCAGCTCGTTCTTCTCGATGAAGTCCACCGCGAAGACGATGAAGTCGGGGCCGGTGGTGGACCTGACGACCACGCGGCCGTCCTCCAGTAGGTCCTTCACGGTGCCCACGATGAGGGGAGGGGTCTTGAGGCGGTCCAGCTCGACCCGCAACCGCTTTATCTCCTTTTGCAGGCGTATCAGCTCGCTCTCCACGAAGCGGCGCTCGGATTCGGCCCGTCGCAGCTCCTCCAGCAGCTGTGCGTTCCGGGCCTCAAGGGTCTGAATCCTGTCGGCGACGATGGAGGGTATCGCCTCCTCCTCGACCTGTTCGGATTCGAGCTCAGTATCTTCCATACAACACCGCTCCAACAGGGGGTCTGGCCAAGAGCCAGTAACCTTAGTAAGCTTCTTATGCCGAAAGTGCGTTATATAGTTTGTCCCACTGTTTTCTGGCGTACGAACAAACTGGGGAGGAGCGAAGATGCCCTGTGAAATGTGCGGGAAGGAAGTGCCGCGGCTCAGGAAGGTCCAGATAGGTGGTTCGACCCTCGAGGTGTGCAACGACTGCGCCAAGTTCCGGGAGGACGCCCCCTCGGAGGCCCCCGCTCCGGCGCCGGTCTCGTCGGGCCCGGCCGCGGTGGCCGAGCCCAGACCCCCATCGGTTCCCTCCCACCACGGGAAGAGGAAGGATGCCCTTTCCAGGGGCGAGATGGACCTGGCTGAGGACTACAACCGACGGATCATCAAAGGCCGGCGGAGCAAGGACCTTACCCAGGAGGAGCTGGCCAAGCGCATCAACGAGAAGAAATCGGTCATCTCCCGCCTGGAGACGGGGGAGATGCGACCCTCGGACCGACTTATCAAGAAGCTGGAGAAGGAGCTGGACATCAAGCTCAAGGAGAGGATGGAGTACCAGGTCGAACCCGCCAAGAAGCAGGTGGGCTCTGGTGGGGTCACCCTCGGGGACCTCATCAAGATGGAGAAGTGAGGCCCAGCATAAACGTTTAAATACGGACCTCCCGAATATATTGCGACGGGAGGGACCGAATGTCCTCGCGGGAAAGTTGTCGAACTTGCCTGTACTGGGACCACCGGATCGAGGCCGAGGTGGACACCCACACCGGCTACTGCACCGTCCACGAGATGATGAAGGCGGACACGTCCCACTGCCCCAGCTACGCCCGCCGCACCGCCGCCTCGGAGCAGCAGTACTACAACCAGATGTACAACGACGGCACCGACTACAGCGACAGTGACGTGGACATGGGCGGCTTCTGAGGGCGGGCTCACTTCACCAGGAACAGCATCCGCTTGAACAGCGGGTCCGCCGAATCGCCCACGATCTCGAACATGGCCGACTCGGTGTTGGAGACCACGACCCCGGCGTGGGCCATCCTGGCCAGGCCGTTCTCGGCCATCCACGATGCCCTTGAGGAAACGGCGTCCGCCAGCACGTGGACCGTGTAGCCCCTGTCAACCGCCTCGAGGGCCGTCTGGATAACGCAGACGTGGGCCTCGATGCCCGCCAGGACCAGGGTCTTGGGCTCCAGGGACTCCAAGGCCTTGACGAAGGCCGGCTCGCCGAAGCAGTTGAAGGTGGTCTTCGGGATGAAGTCGGCGCCCACGGCCTCGGACACCTCCAGGTTGGTCCTGCCCAGGCCCTTGGGGTACTGCTCCGTGGCCACTATGGGCATGTCCACCACGTGGCAGAACTTCAGGAACACCACGTTCCGGTCCGTCACCCGCTCCCACTCGTGGCACTTTTTGAGGAGGGTGTCCTGGACGTCGATGACGACGAACACCGTACCTTCCCTCCCTAGGAGCGGTGACATGACCAGATGCATGGGTCACTCATCGAGATAAGTGTTGCCCTGCCACCTTTTCGGGTACGAGAGGGGTCCCAGGGCCCTGTGTCCACGCCCGGGGAAAGGTTAATGAGGATGTCGGCCGTTACCAGACCTGGTAACAATCCGGGGCGTTACCCAGAGCCTGCATGTACAGGCGTCCGACGTGACTCGAATGAAGGCGGACATGGAGCTTCGGGACCTCATTCTGGAGATATTCCGCGAGGAGGGGGACCTGACCATCGCGGGGATGGTTCGGGAGCTGGACAAGCGCAACGTGAAGCATCACCGGCTGACCGTCACCGGTTACCTCCACGCCCTGGCGGACACGGGCTACCTGGAGGTCCGTTCCGTCCCCCCCGCCAAGCTCTTCTCCCTGAAGGCCTCGTCGCGCAGGAACCTACCAGGTGTGGTGGGGGCATGCGCACGGAGGATGACCGACGGCAGCGAGACCCGTGCCGTAGAGCTCACGGTGGGTGCCTTGGAGAGGGTGCTGGACAGGGCGGTGTTCATGTCGGAGATCGCCGAGGCGGGCTTCTCACGGACCGGCAACCTGAGGCAGTTGGGCAAGAAGGAGAGGGCCGAGGAGGCCAAGCGCCTGGCCAAGTGCGGAGTGAGCGTCCGGGAGGGGGAGCCCATGTTCCGGGCCCGGGAGCTGGACCGCGATGAGGTCGACCGGCTGCTGGACGAGACGCTCCTGGACGCCCTGGACGCCCAGTCCGAGAGGCCCCGCGAGGTGGTGCAGACCTCGCTGACGCTGGAGCAGTTCGGGTGATAGTAGGGGATAGGTCGCTCAGCCCTGGTCCCTGTCGGCCTTCACCATGACGACCATCGACATGCCCACGGCCATCTCGGTCAGCATGCGCTGGCTGTCCTTGTTCAACTCGTACTCCTTGCTACGGTAGTAGTCGTACGTGTCCTCGTACTCCCGGAAGGCGTTGAAGGCCAGCCATGTTGCCAGCATGTCGATCCGCCAGTTCATGCAGGGCGTCCTGTCGGTGTCCCTCTCGGTTATGGTGGTGGGCGGGTCATCGTCGTTGCCGGACCAGGCCTTGAAGTGCTCCACCGCCTTCTCGCGGAAGGTGTCGTCGGGGACCCACTCGTCCAGGTTCTCGTTGAGGTCTTTCTCGTACTTCGAGTGCCAGTTGCCGATGGTGGCCACTGCGTGGTGGGGGACCGTGCAGTCCTGCATCGGATGGGCCAACCACCCGACCAGCTCGGGGTCCCGCGTCCTTATGTACTCCCCGTACCAGTATCGGACCAGGTTGTCGATGGGGAAGAAGACGCTGTAGGGAAAACCCTTGTCCGGGGCGGGGTACCATCGGGCCAGGGGGAACCGGTCCGAGATCTCCTCAAGGGGCGTGGCGTACTTGCCCTTGTCCTCGGGGAAGGAGTACCTCTCCAGGGCGGGGGAGCAGTCCTGGTAGTGGGGATGGTGCGGGGCGTGGATGTACCGATTGTTCAGGTAGACCGCCGTCACGTGGTCGACGCCCCAGGATTCGCTCTTCCCTATTAGGGTCTGGTTCTGATCGTCCTGTCCCGAGCCCCTGTAGTAGCTGTAACCGTCGTAGTCGTCGAACTCACCGGAGCCCTTGCGCAGGTCGATGTAATGGTTCAGGGTGGTCCAGTATATGAAGGGGTACTTCTCCTTCTTGTCGATGGTGTAGCCCGAGGTGTCGTGGTAGTGGTCAGGTATGTACCACTCCTTTTGATGAGGGTTGTCCCGGCCAGTTGGACCCAATCCCTTAACCCGGACCATCTCCACGTCGTGTTGGGTGTCCACAGCGATGGACTGGGCGATGATGGCCTTCCTGTCCTCGGCGAAGCTGACGTTGTACTCCTCCATATCAGCCAGGAGGTCCAAGGCCATGGTGGTACAGTCCCTATGTCCTTTACCCTTCATATATCTCCCTCGTCCATTGTGAAACGTGGAGCAGGTTTATCAGGGTTTTCCCCGGACCGGGGTCCCATCAACGAAGGCGACGGCGGGAGATGGCCAAGGACACGGCGGCGACGACCACGACTGCTAAGAGGGCCGCAACGGCACCTGGCCCGGGCGCCCCGGACCGGCCCTCAACGAGGATGGGCACGGGGACGTCGGCCTGGGAGGACAGGTCGGAGGTGGTGACCACCACCTGGACCTTCAACTCGGTGTCCTCGGTGACCGAGGGCAGCTCCACCGTCAGGTTGACGACCCTCTGTCCGAAGGGCTCCAATGATATCTCCAGGTGCTCGAATGAGTACGACTCGAACTCGCCCACGGCGGACAGACTGACCATCTCGGGCACGTTGCCCTCGTTGGTCACCAGCACGCGGAAGGTGAGCTTCGAACCCGATGGGGCGGTGTACGAGGGCTCCAGGGGCATGACCGAGTGCCCCCTGTTGGAAGCCACCTTGACTGCCAGGGCTGACTCCACCGGCTGGCTCGAGCCCAGCTCGGAGGCCACGTGGACCTTGAAGTTGAAGGTGCCCGCCTTCGCCGGGGAGTCCCCGGTGGGGGGCATGATGGAGAACTCCACCATCTTCCGCTTGTTGGCGGGGACCGATAGCATCCTGCTGTCGAAGTCCATCGTCCATCCGTCGGGCAGGCCGATGAGACCGATGTGGAACAGGTCCTCCAGGTTGCCCGTGTTGTCCACGTGGACGAAGTAGGTGGCCCTCGACTTGGTGTTGTCACCAGGGTCCACCAGGTCTGCCACCACCTCGGTGTCCACCTGGAAGCTGGATACGGGGTTGACGTTGAGGGTGATGGGGTGGACCGCCGTCACCTCGCCGTTCGAGGAGGTGAAGGCCACCGTCACCGTGTTCTCGTCGTACGCCTCGGCGTCGTCGGGGGGCGTCATGTAGACGAGGATCTCCCGGCTTCTGTCCACATCGTCCGTTCCCAGGTCGATGAGGTTGGGGGAGACCTCCGTCTCCCAACCGTTGCCCACGACGGCCATCGTGACCCTGTCGTCGCCGTTGCCCAGGTTGGTGACGGACACGGTGAACATGGCCCTCTCACCGGGGTCGGCGAACATGTCGGTGTCCCCGGTGGCCTCCAGGAGGTATAGCTGCTCCACCCGAAGGGCGATGGTGGCGAACTCGAAGTAGACGCCCTTCGCCACCGAGAGCTCCAGGTGCTCGGTGATACCAGCCTCGGCATCTAGCGGCGCGGTGGCGGTGGCGTTGACGGTGGCCACCTGGAAGGCGGGGATGGTCAGGTTGTCACCGTTCTCGAAGTCCAGTGACCAGCCCTCCGGGGCCTGGTAGCCCATCATGACCTCCACATCGGAGTTGCCCTCATTGAACAGGAGCAACTCGTAAGGGACGGTGCCCCCGGGCACTATGCTCTCGGTGGGTATGTTGCCCCAGCGGAGGGATACTACCTCTTCGACCATCATGTTGATATCGATGGTCTTCGTGGGCATGAAGGTGATCTGCTGGCCGGTCTCGCCCGCGGTGATGACCTCGGAAAGGAGTGTCAGCTGGAAGGGCTCCTCCTCGAAGGCCATCACGCCCTCGGGGACGCTGAAGGTCACCTGCACCGTCTCCTCCTTTAGCACGCCGATGGATATCCGAGAGGGGTTCACGGAGCCCCAGTAGCCTCTCTCCGCTTCTAGTGACAATGTGATGTTCTCAACGCCGTTGCCCGAGTTCGTTATCTTGATGGCGACCGTCTTCGGGGTCCCGGGCTTGACATGGACCTGCAGGTCCGGCGGGTCGGCCGTGAGGGCGTGTACCTGGATGACTCTCGTTATGGTCTCCAGGTCCGCCGTCTGCGCCGCGGTCTGGGACGATGCGTGGAGTATCACCTGGCCCTCCACGCCCTTGGGGGTCCCCGCGGGAGGGGTCACGCGGATCTGGACGATCCTGCTCCCCTTGGGCCCGAGGGAGATGGTGTGGTACTGGGCGTCGAGGGTTCCCCAGGACGCGTGGGTGCCGCGCAGTGATATGTATAGGATGTCGCCCGTGGCGCTCCTGGTGCCCACGGTGATGTTGTAGAGGATCTCCTGTCCCGGCGCCGCCTCGCGCAGGGAGGAGATGGTGTCCATGAATATCTTGAAGCTGTCACCGCCGAAATCGATGTCTATGGTCATCACAGGCAGCGAGGCCGAGATGTTGAATACCTTGATGTTGGTGACGGTGCCGTCGTAGAGGTTGGAGTTGGGGTTGCTGGTGGACGAGAATCCGTTCAGGTTGTTCTTCCACGGGTCTGAGCTATCGCCGTCGTTGGAGCTCCTGGTGTCCAGGTCCTGAGTCCCCGAGGCCTCCTCCAGGTCCACTCCCTTGCGGGCCTCGTTGTTGTTGACCCGGTTGGACCACTTGTACTGGTTGATGACGGCCGTGTCGATGTGCCATATCAACAGGCCTCCCCCCGGCAGATAGCGGTCGTACCCCGACGTCTGCCTGTTCTCCAGGAGGAAGAACTGGGAGCTCTCCTCGGTGGGGAGCTTGATGATCATCGGGCTGTCGCCGGCCATGTTGGTGACCTGGTAGCCCTCCACGTAGTTGTTGATGACCGTGGGGTCTACCCAGCCCAGGAACATCTTCGACCAGGCGCTGGGGTGGCTGGGGGTCCTTCCCCAGTCGTTCCAGGCCCCCGAGCCCATCACGTCCCAGACGCCCACCCCGGTGGAGGTGTAGTCGGTGTCGTAGAGGTCCGGCAGGTCCAGCAGGTGGCCGAACTCGTGGACGTAGACGCCCACGGGGCTGTACTCGGACACGGTCACGTAGTAGCCCAGGTAGACCCCGTCGACCCTGAGGGTGTAGGGGTAGACCGACTGCTTGGACCAGATGGTGTTCTGCCCGCCGCCGGTGGCCTCGTCCCGGCCCGCATGGACGAGCACCACCCCGTCGATTATCCTGTCGTTGTTGGTGTCGTACTGGGAGAAGTCCACGGTGGGGTCTGCGGCCCGGACCGCCTCGGCGACCAGCTCGTAGAACTTCCGGCTGTCGTGATTGCCGCCCTCGGGCTTTCCATAGTAGGCCATGTCGTTGGCGGCCTCGTACCAGCCGGAGGCGGAGCCGTCGATGGTCAGCTTGCCGTACGACACCTCGTCGAAGTAGGACTTCATCGAGTTGCCGCCGGTGATCTTGTTCTGCAGCGCGTTGATGGTGCTGCGGCTGTCGTGCTTCACGTCGGTGAACTCGATGGCCAGCGAGGGGACTTTCCGGGTGCCCGTCTCGGCCATGGGTGCCGGGTCGGACGCCAGGATGGCGTTGGTGTCGGGCTCCACGAAGTCGTGGCCGTAGCCCTCCTCCTCCAGCTGCTCGGCGTACCAAGGGGCCGGGGGGACGTACTCCACCGTCTCGGGCAATGAGTGGAGGTGGTCGAGGATGGCCAGCGCCCGCTCCTCGGCCAGGGTCTCCTGGGCCGAATCCTCCAGGGCCGCGAGGGCGGCGCCCGAGGGCAATGCTACCAGGAGCGTGGTCATCATCGCCACGAGGACGACGATGCTGGACCGGGAACGGGTTTGACTTCCCATGCGTTCACCTCATTGGGGACACAACAGTCTGGCTAGGCCAGGTGCTGGAATAGCTATGGAAGGGGGATATTTATGCATTGCGACGTAGAATGCCGGGAGGAGAACGGGCCCCATGGTGCCACCCTACGGGTGTTGCTCCACCTCTCCGGCGGCCATCTCGCCCTCGCTGTACTTGTCGATGAGCAGGCCGAGGCCCTTGACCTCCTCCTGCTGCTCGGGGTCCACCACAAGGGTTGCCGACACCCTGCCGAGGTACTTGTCCTTGAGGGCCTTGTTCAGGTTCTGGCCCAGCTCGGCCAGCAGGCCGGTTATCGACTCGATCCTCCCTGCGGCCACGAAGAACTCCACCGTCCTGCGGTCCTCCCATATGGAGGTACGGATGACCATCTTGTCCTTCTTT
>CP070808.1:127177-135114 GCA_020343715.1 Thermoplasmata archaeon | reverse complement strand
CCTGGTCCTGATAGGTCTCATGGAGCTTCTGCAGTCCCTCGTACTGGGGCGTGAAGCCACACTTGCTAGCGGTGTTGACGACCAACACCACCTTCCCCCTGTACTCCTCCATCGATATCTCCTTCCCCTGAAGGGACGTGGCTTTGAGGTCGTAGAAGTCGCTCATTATAGTTTCCTCCCTTGTTCTTGGTGCACCCGGTCAAAGGTCCACATATACTCCAAGCCACCGACTATAAAGCCTTTGCTGCCGTACCTGTACGTGGTCCATGACTACCGTTTCCGTACCATACGAAGGGTTAGGTAAGGACTATTCCGGGTTCTTGTTAAACAGATTGTCCAGGAGGTGACCGGACTTGGTCGCCTTGGTTCGCAGGTAGTCCTTGTTATGAGGGTTGGGATCGATGATGATCGGGATCCGCCCGACTACCTCCACGTTGTGCGCCTCGAGGCCATGTATCTTCTTCGGGTTGTTCGTGATGAGCCTGACCGACTTGACGTGCAGGCTCTTGAGCATGTGGGCGGCGATGGCGTAGTCCCGCTCATCTGGCTCGAAGCCGAGGGCCACGTTGGCCTCCACGGTGTCCAGGCCGAAGTCCTGGAGCTGGTACGCTTTGATCTTGTTGATCAGACCGATGCCCCGCCCCTCCTGGCGCATGTAGAGGATGGCACCCCTGCCCTCCTCCTCGATGAGCCTCAGGGCTGCTTCGAGCTGTTCTCCGCAATCGCAGCGCTTCGACCCGAGCACGTCCCCAGTGAGACACTCGGAGTGCAGGCGGACGGGGACCGCCTCCTCGTCACAGATGTCACCCTTGACCACCGCGATGTGGTCCTTGTCGTCGTGGTTGTTGTAGAATCCGACGATCTGGAAGTCGCCCAACCTGCTGGGGAAGTCGGCGATGGCGACCACCTTGACGCACACGTCCGAGTCGTCACCCGCGCACAGGTGGGCCTTGTCGTGCTCTATCAGTTCTTCAATCGTCGGCTTGTCTATTGGCACAGCAGGTCGAACGGTACCCCGGTATATAAGATGTGATGTCACCCCACAGTGCCGCCACAATGTATTTCAATGGATGTTGGGTTGGTACCGGCATGACCTCAGACTTCTTCGGTCCAGACCACTTCCCCCAGTTCCTCCCAGAGCACGACGAGTTCATGCACGACCTGGAGATCGACGCCTTGGCGAGGGACATGCGCATCTGCGGACCTGCCGTGGGCCATATGCTCCATGTGATGGTGAAGGCCACGGGGGCCAGGAGGGTGTTGGAGCTTGGCGTATCCGTCGGTTACTCCACGATATACATGGCACGGGCTCTTCCTGAGATGGGCAGCATCATAGCGATGGAGTGGGACAAGGATGTAGCGGCGGAGGCAAGCGGTAACTTCGAGAGGACTGGTCTCTCGGACAGGATCGACCTCCGTGTTGGCGATGCCAGGGAGATGATGAGGGACCTACCTGATGGCTCGGTCGACTTCATCTTCATGGACTTCGAGAAGGAGATGTACTCCGAGGCTCTGCCCGAATGCGTTCGCCTCCTCCGACCCGGAGGCACCCTCTTCACCGACAACGTGGCCTTCAGGTCCTCGGGGGACTTCAACCGGCTCCTGGCCGACCACCCGGACCTGGACACCTCCTTCGTCTTTGGCAACTTCTACAAGCATTCCCCTGACGAGGATGCGGTCTCTATAAGCGTCAAGCGGATGGACGGATGACGGCATTCCGATCCGGGTCTCATTCCTTGCCCTTCACGGCCTCGGAGACGAACTCCATGTCCCAGGTCCTTATTCGGTCCATGTAGGGACAGACGTCGATGTTCGTCTCGATTGCGCGGAGCACCCTCTGGGCGTCGCGAAGGTCCCCCACCATGACGGAGCCCACGATGCGGCACCCGTCCAGTACGATGCGCTTGTACACCATGTTCTCCCAGTCCACAGTGAGCTTGTTCTCCAGGACGCCCTCCTCGTCCAGGTGACCTGCCGAGAAGACGTCGGCGCCGGCCACCCGCACGTACTTGGACGGCACGGTCCCGTCGTACACGATGGGGTCGCCCGCCATGTTCGCGCCGGCCATGGTCCCCTGCTCCTCGGCGGCCCTCCATGAGCCGTACTTCACGTGCCGGTGCTCGCACGCATCCCCGGCGGAGTAGATGTCCGGGAGGGAGGTCCGCATGTGGTCGTCCACCACGATGCCCCGCTCCATCTCCAGCCCCAGGTCCTCGGCCAGGGACTTGTTGGCCCTCATGCCGGTGGCGATGATGACGGCGTCGCAGTCCAGCTCCCGCCCGTCCTCCATCACCACCATGTCTGCGGCGTCGCCCCCGGTTATCTCCCGGGTGTTACAGTCGTGGTGCACATGGATGCCCATGTGCACCAACCGCAGGTGAAGCATCTCCGAGGACGCGGGGTCGGTTAACGTGGGTAGCAATCGGCTGTGGGACTCCACCACGTGGATCTCCGCCTTGGTCTCCAGGAGGTTCCTGGCCAGCTCGAGCCCCAGCGTGCCTCCTCCGATGATGACTATCCTCCGCAGGTCCCGAAGCTGGTCATAAACGTCGATGGCCTGCTCCAGCTTCCGTATGGTGTACACGTTGGTCCTGTCGGACCCCTTTATCGGGGGCACGTAGGGCAGGCCGCCGGTGGCGAGCAGGAGCTTGTCGTAAGGCAGGCAATCGCCGCTGGACGTGGTGACCATCTTGGCCTCGGGGTCCACCTCTGTGACGGTCACCTCGGTCCTGAGTAGGATGTCACGCCGGTCGTACCACTGGGGCTTTCGAATTATCAGGCCCTTGGGCCCGATGGAGCCCGAGAACAGCTCGGGCAACCGGATCTTGGACCACAGGGGGTACGGCTCGTCGGTCAGGATGGTGATGGAACCCTCCGGGTCCCGCTTCCTGATGGCGTCGGCCGCAGCGGTCCCCGCCACGCCGCCTCCAACGATGACGTACCTCATCATCCGACCTGGCGAAGCGAAGGGGGATATATGTAGTTTAAGGCAGACATGGGCGTGATGCCCTCACACGAGGCCATCCCTGATCGTTTGGATGAGCCATCTCTCCTCCCCTGGGAAGCCCTCGCCGAGCCTCGCTGCCGCAACGGGGGCGCGCCATAGGTACACCTCCTCTGGCCATGTCATGGCGGCGAAGCAATACTTGTGGAGGTAGGAGCTCCTGAAGGTTCGCCGAAGCTGGCGGATGCGCGTCGAATCCCACCCTTGACCCGCCTCCATGACCAGGAGGGACCTGGCCACATCGGCATGGGGATTTCCCTTGCACGCCATCTGCCAATCGATCACGGCGGTACCGTACGGGGTCATCATCAGGTTCCGGGGGTGCAGGTCCCCGTGGCATACGGCGTCGCCGTCAGGGAGGTCCTCCAGTATCGCCAGCACCCTGTCCCGTAGCCTATCGTCGAGAACCGCAGTCATCTCGATGTCCTCGATAAGGCTCCTCCTCTGGGAAGGGAGGCGCGGGATAGTGAGCTCGTGAATGGAGGCATGGATTGTGGCCAACGTACCTGCGCTCCCTGTAACCTCGTCCATCCTGGGATGAGGGCTCCGGTCGAGCCGGTCCTGCATGGACGGTCCATCGACCATTTCCATCACGATGCCGTCCCTGCCCTTAACGGTGACCAGCTCGTATGGCTCCGGCACGGGCATCCCCTCCTCATAGAGGAGACTCGTCGCCAGCATCTCCCGTTTCGACAGATGGGACGGGAGCCCCTCCCGGAAGAGCTTGAGAACGGTTCCCTCGTCCCACTCGTACACGGTGGCATATCGACCCTGGGCCATTATCCGTCCCTTGACCACGGATACCCATGGTCATAAGGGGTTGATGAACCTAGCGCGGACCCGTCCTCACTCGTACCTCAGCACCTCGGCAGGCGCCACCATGGAGGCCCTGCGCGCAGGGGGCACTATCGAAAGGAAAGTGGCCCCAAGGGAGATCAGGATGATTATCGCAATGCTGGCTCCCGGGATTATGAGGCCGTCCAGGCTAGAGCCCTCGAACAGCTGGAGGTAGAGGATCACGGAGGTCACCAGGCCCAGGACCACGCCGATGAGTATGCCTAGGAGCGAGATATACGAGCTCTCAATCAGGAACGAAGCCAACACCTGCCTCCTGTTGTATCCGACGGCCCTCATCATTCCGATCTGGGTCTGCCGCTCCGAGACCGAGCGGGCGGTGATGATCCCTAGGCCAGCGATGCCGACGACGAGGCCCAGGCCCAGGTAGGCGTTGAGCAGGTTGAAGACCTCCAGCACGGACCGGAACTGTTCCGCCGATTCCTCTTGGAAGTCCACCGTCTGGGCGCCGTAGGGGAGGAAGGTCCTCTCCATGTCCTGGCGTACGGTGAGGGAGTCGCCCTCGTCCCTCAGGTTCAAGAGGGCAACACCCACGCCGCTGGCGTCGTACTCGTTGACGACGTACGGCTCGTACAGGAAGATGCCATTAAGGGACATGGAGAAATCCGACAATGACTGGTAGGTGTCCATGTAGGCCACTACTCGGATTGACCGGGTGGAACCATCGGCCAGGACAACCTCCTGGGTCTCGCCCAGCTCCAGGGGGAGGATGGGCGGAGGGCCGAAGCCAGCACCGGCCGTGCCCGAGTCGGCGATGGCGTAGTTACCGTCCTCCCGAATTGCGTCGTAGAGCATCTCCTCGTCGCCACCGAACTCGGGGAGCATCTCGGAGATCGAGAAGCCATTGTTGGCAATGAACTCGTCGTTGATGCCCACCACGGGGTAGGGCACCATGTCGGTGTCGAGTATTAGAGAGTACTTGTTCACCGTCACCTGGGTGGTGACCATGGGATAATAGGCCTCGACCCTGTCGGCGGATTCGGAGGACTGGAAGAGGACCTCGAAGTCGTCCGCCGGCTCCACCATCTTCATCAGGATGTCGAAGCCGCCGGAGGATTCCTCCAGCTGGGTGTCCACGTTCTCGCCGACCACCGCGAGCAGGACCGACATGAACGTGATTATGAAGATGACCAGGGAGAACATCGCGATGGTCAGACCGGTCCTGAACCCCGAGGACAGGGAGTACTTCATCGCGGTCCGGGTCACCGCCCTGCCCCTACCCGCCAGGGCGAGGAGGCCTTCGAAGGCATTGACCACATAGGTGGAGTTGGCCATGAGCAGTATCACTGTGCCCGCCACCAGGAAGATCCCCGCGAAGGTGAAGGTGAAGAAATCGATCTCCAGGTCTCCCGCCAGGGTCAGCAGTACACTCCAGACGGCGATGACCAGGATGGCCCCCACCGAGAAGGAGAGGCGGTCGGAGATGACACGGCGGAGCAGGAGCGGCAACCCGAAGAAGACCATCGTCAGTCCGACGAGGATGGTGGTGGCTGAGCCCTCGGCCGCGTCGTCCACCATGCCGTTGGCGTTGTTGTCGCTCCCGTCGAAGAGGGGGTAGAGGGCGAAGACGGTCACCAGCAGTCCGAGCCCGAGCAGCATCAGACCGATGCGGAACGACCTTGTGTCCTTTTGCGAGGGTACTGGCTCGGGCAGGTTCCTGATTGCCCTTATGATATCCAGGTTCCCGATCTTGCGGGTGGCGTAGAATATTGTGGCTATGGTGATGAGGAATCCGCCGATGAACGACATGACCCAGCTCTCGGGTTGGACGGTGAAGGCCCGGACGATGTCCGTTCCACCTCCCTCGAAGTCGAAGGCGCTGCCGATGCCCAGGAGCAGCACGTACGCGATGGCCACACCCAGGACGGTGCCCACCAGGGCCGCCAGGACCCCGTAGATGCTTCCCTCGTAGAGGAACAATCGCTGCAGGTCCTTACGGTTCATCCCCACGGCACGGGACATGCCCATCTCGGACCTGCGCTCCTCGCCCAGCATCACGAAGATGTTGATTATGAGTATGACGCCCGCGATGATGGTGAACGAGCCGAACACCAGGAGCAGGTCCCCCAGGAAGAAGCCCTCCTCGAAGACCGCATCGTAGAGCTCCTTCTTGTCACCGAGGACCTTGAGCGGTAGGCCCTCGTGGGTTATCCCCAGGGCCTCGACCTCCCTCTTTACCTCCTCCACCTGGTCCATTCCCCCCAGGACGTCGCCCTGGGCCGACACGTGCACCTCGTTGATGGTGTCGGGGATGCCCAGGAGTTCCTGCAGCTCATACAGGTTGATCCAGATCATTATCGACTTGAGGCCCCTCTCCTCGGCGTCGAGCACGCCCTCGACGGTGAAGTTCCCGGTGCGGTTCACGAACAGGAGGGAGAGGGTATCCCCGGGTCCGGCCCCTACGTTGCGGGCCAGTTCCTCGCTAACCAGCACCGTCCCCTCAGGGAGTTCGGAGACCGGGTTGCCATCAACGAAGAACCTGCCCAGCGCGTTCATGTCCTTGAAAATGAAGCCCGACACGCTAGCCCTGGGCTCGACCAATCCCTCGTTCACGTTCATGACTCCCAGGACCTTGCGCAGCTCGGGCGCAATGCCGTCGATGGAATCGCTTCCAGCGAGTCCGGCCTGCATGTCATCGTACACACTCTCCGGGAACTCGACCTCCTCACGGGAACCCTCAACCTGGAAGCCGTAATACAGGTCCGTGCCCCCGTACTCGTCTATCACGTCGGCGGCGATGACGGTCTCGAAGCTGTCGCTGATGGCCATGGAGGACATGATGATGGCGGTACCCACCATCAGGCCCATCACAACGGTGATGGTGCTGCCCTTGTTCCGGAGGAAATTGCGGAACGCAAGGGTAACGATTATCCTGTTCCTTAGGGCTGAGATCATAAGACCCGCCATTATCGCGATGAACGCGATGAGCATCAGGGTCACTGTCTCCATCGGTACCAACTCCCGTTCATGCGTCTTGCGTGAAGCGCTCGTCGGTGTGGGCGAGGGGGCACTCGTAGCTGTACTCCGGGTTCCTCTCGTCTGCCACCACCATCCCGTCCATCATGGATATGCGACGGGGGGCGTTTTCGCCGATGTGCTCGTCGTGGGTGACGATGAGGAAGGTGGTGCCCTCGCACTGGTTCAGCTCCACCATCAGGTCCATTATCTCCTTGCCCGTCTTCGAGTCCAGGTCGCCCGTTGGCTCGTCGGCGAACACGATGGCCGGGTTGTTGGCCAGCGCGCGGGCGATGGTAACCCGCTGCCGCTGACCCCCAGACAGCTCAGCCGGCTTGTGGTTCGCCCAGTCCTTGAGGCCCACCAGGTCGAGGACCTCCTCGGCCCGTTTCTTGGCATCCTTCGGGGACACCTTCGATAGCAACAGGGGGAGCTCCACGTTCTCCCGAGCCGTAAGCACCGGCAGCAGGTTGTAGAACTGGAAGACGAAGCCGATGTTGTTCGCCCGATAGGAGGACTTTTCGATGTCGTCCATCTTGGCGATGTCCTTGCCCTCTATGTCGATGACGCCCTCGGTTATCTCGTCCAGACCGGAAAGGGTGTTGAGCAACGTGGTCTTGCCGCAACCCGATGGCCCCATCACAGCCACCATCTCTCCCCTCTTGATGTCCAGGGAGACCCCGTTCAGCGCCCTCACCTTCACTTCGGTGGTGTCGTAAACCTTCACCACGTCATTGGCGGATATGATCGTCTCGTTCTGTTCTCTTAAGCTCATGTCCACGCACCTCCCCGTATTTGTCTCCTTGTTTGCTAAATCGTTCGGATGGTTAGTGCCTCAAGAATCTGTGAGTGAGACATCGTAATAAAGTCTACCGCCGCACAACGAAGGGACGGGAATCTAATGCCGCAAAGGTCCATATCCGGACCTTGACAGCATGGTCCTACCTCTCGATGTCCAGTATTATCCTGCCGTCACGGATCTCGATGATGCGGTCCGTCTGCTCTGCCACCTTCCTGTCATGGGTAACGATGAGGAAGGTGGTGTCCAGCTCCTCGTTGAGGTCCCGCATCAGCCGGTATATCCTCTCGGTGGTCTCGGAGTCCAGGTTGCCCGTGGGCTCGT
>CP070808.1:118991-127077 GCA_020343715.1 Thermoplasmata archaeon | reverse complement strand
ACCCTGATGCTCGGCTCCGGGCGCATGATGACCGAGAAGGTGCTGGCCCGCAAGGAGTTTTCTGGCCTCCACTTCACCGGGAGCACCCCCACCTTCCAGTCGATATGGAAGGACATCGGCGGAAAGCTGGACACCTACGACACCTACCCGCGCATAGTCGGCGAGACGGGGGGCAAGGACTTCGTCTTCGTCCACAACTCCGCCGACGAGGACGCCGTCGTCGCTGGTCTCGTAAGGGGGGCCTTCGAGTACCAGGGCCAGAAGTGCTCCGCGGCCAGCAGGGCCTACGTCCCGTCGTCCATGTGGCCCGGACTCCGGGACCACCTACTGACCGAGGTTGGGTCCATCGGCATGGGCGACGTGGAGGACTTTACGAACTTCATGAACGCCGTCATCGATGAGTCGGCCTTCGACGACATCGTCGGATACCTAGAGCACGCCAAGGCCCACAGGGACGATGCCGAGATCCTCATCGGAGGGGGCTACGACAAGTCCGAGGGCTACTTCATCGAGCCCACCGTCATCCAGGCGAAGGAACCCAGGTACCTGACGATGGTCGAGGAGATATTCGGGCCCGTCCTCAGCGTCTACGTGTACAAGGACGAGGACTTCGAGGCCACGCTGGAACTTTGTGACACCACCTCCCCCTACGGCCTCACCGGTGCTGTTTTCGCCCGGGACAGGCAGGCCATCGTCACCGCCGAACGGGCGTTGGTCAACTCCTCGGGCAACTTCTACATCAACGACAAGCCCACGGGGGCCGTGGTGGGCCAGCAGCCCTTCGGTGGCGCCCGCGCCTCGGGCACCAACGACAAGGCAGGAAGCGCCATGAACCTGCTGAGGTGGGTCAGCGCCCGGGCCATCAAGGAGACCTTCGACCCGCCCCGGGACTACAGGTATCCCTTCATGGGCGCCGAGTGAGGCCCTCCACCGTTCAGACGTACCAGATGGCCCAGAAACCGATGGTCATCCCGATGACCACGGCGGCCAGGAGCGCCGACTTGGACGTGGAGACCGAAGCGTTCAGATTGGATGTCATGCGAGAGGTGTTCCCCTTCCCCCACACCAGGACGTCGTGGACCTCGATACGGGCCGAGGCGGCCTCGGCCTCCCTCAGGTCCGCGATGGCCTCGTCCAGCGTCTCCTCGCAGAGCCTGGACAGGAGGGCCGCGTCGTCCTTCAGGCCGATTGGATTGAACCCCCCGACGGTCACGTTGACGATGTGGTTGTCGGTAGTCAGCACCTCCGCCTCGTCCACCTTGTTGAGCAAGCATCCCCTTATGTCCTCGCGGAGACCCTGCTCCATGTTGTTCCCGTCGGCCAGCACCCAGGCCGTCCGCTTCCCCTCCACCTCGATGACGAGGGCCTGGATGCCCGTAGGCCCGAGGCTTGTTGAGCTCCCGTCGTTGGCCAGGTGTCCCACTCCCACTAGGAAGCCGGACCGCTGGGATTCCAGGGCCAGCCTCGTACCTTCCGCCACGCGCTCTTGGATCCTCCTGGCCTTGGATGAGCCGAAGGTCACGTGACCCGCACCGGGCACCAGGCAGTTGTGGCAGTCTATGAAGGCGCCCGGGTCGGCCCCCAGCTTCTCCATCTCCTGCTCGATGGCGTAGCCCACCGCCCAGTCCACGTCGTCCGTGGGCAGGGGGGAGGAGGTCTGGGCCGCCATGACTGCACCGTTGAAGGCCTGGGCCAAGGCATCGGTACCGTCAGTTACCCTGACCGAGGGGGATGCCTTGTCCGTCCATCCCTCCATCGAGTTCAGGGCATCCCGTATTCTCACGGCCATCTTCTCGACCTCCTCCTCGTCTACGGGGTTGAGGTCGTGGTCCGAGGCCCCGTGGAAGGTCAGTATGGACCCATGACCGGGACCTATGACCTTCGCCATCTTTCGAGGCAGGTCGGAACCTCCCAGCTCGCCCCAGGGACCGGGGTGAAGGGACGGCACCACCAGGGTCGCTATGGGCTCACCGCCCTTCTCCCGAAAGGCGATGACCTCCGCCTTCACGATGGCGGGCTCCGAGAAGACCCTGAAGAAGGCCTCGATGTCACGACGCCCCGCGTCGCCACCGCTGACCCAGTGCTCCAGGAACGACCTGAAGACGGATGCACCGTCGATACCGTAGCTCCGAGACATGGTCCGGGTACCGATCCACATGGCGAGATGGCCCATACCCACGAATGTGACCAGCAGGACGATGACCAGGGGGAGGTGCTCGCGGGCAGCGGTGCCAGCGTCCGCCATGTCCTCGTACATCAGGAGGACCCCGAGCATGCCGAGCACCGGCATCATCAGTGTCGCCGGCAGGGCCGCAACCCACCGGCTCGTCGACGTCATGTATACGAACAGATGGAAGAACATGGCCACGAAGCCGTAGCAGAAGAGGAGGTACTCGGGCATGGGCAGCTTCTCGGCGTCGATGACTGAGACCACGAAACCGAAGAGGAGCAGCAGTCCCAGCACCACCTGCAGCGCCACGACGAGCATCGACCACCTGTACAGGTACGAGTGACCTCCCAGGGCCTTGAGCCACGAGTAGGAGAACAGGGCCCCTGCCCAGGCTGGCACCGCGAAGATGAGAAGTGATGCCACCACCAGCTGCAGGGCCCATGGCTGGTCCTCGAGCATGAGCACGGGTTCCCACTGGATCGTCGCAGCTCCCAGGATCAGGGAGATGGGAAGGACGAGCAGAAGGGAAATCCAGAAGGGAGGTAGGTCGGGGAGGAACTTCGAGGCGTCGGCGAGCATGTCCGTCTCCTGCTGGACGGACCTCTCCTTGCCGTCCATCAGCGCCTCCTCGGCCATAGGAACTACTCCCTCATAGCTCTGATGATCTCTTCCAGGACGCGCTCCACGTCCTGGGACCTCTCGACAACGGTCCCGGTCACGACGATGTCAGCTCCCGCATCCACCGCCGCCTTGGAATGCTCGGGTTTAGTGATCCCACCACCGGCGATGACGGGGACCGAGACCGCCTCGGAGACACCCCTCACCATCTCGGGGGGGACGGGCTCCGGCGAGCCCGAGCCCGCCTCCAGGTATACCATGCTCATGCCCAGCATCTCGGCGGCCATGGCATAGCCGATGGCCTGGCTCGTGTCAGCCCTGGGCACGCACTCGGCCTGACCCACCTCGGCAACCCTCATCCCTGGTTCGACGATGAGGTAGCCCATGGATATCGGCTCGATCCCCAGCTTCTGGATGTAGGGGGCGGCCTTGGCATGCTCCCTGATTAGGTAGTCGCACGAGCAGCTGTTGAGCATGCTCATGAAGAAGATGGCGTCGATGTGGGGTGAAAGGAGTCCCGCGGAGGTGGGGAACAGTATGACGGGGAGGGGGCAATTCTCCTTGATGGCCACCACGGTGGCGTCCAGTTCATCGGCGGAGTAACCGGTGGAACCCCCGATCATGATGGCGTCGGTGCCAGCCCTGTGGGCCGCACACGCCATCCTGCTGGCCTTGGCGGGGTCCTGCTTGTCGGGATCGATGAGGGTGAAGTGGAGCTTGCGAGTCCCCAGCTTCGCCATTATATCATCCATGACGGTCATCTCATCCCTCCACGAGGCTGCCTACCAGGAACGCCAGGAGCGCCAGGACCATTGCGTACTTGTGCAAGCGCTGGGCCCCCGCCGGCTCCTTCCTGACAAGAGGTAGCGAGTATAAAAAGACAACGTCCGCCACCAGTACGACGGCCAGGTAGGGCCAGCCCATCGTCTCCAGGGGCCAGAACGGGAAGGGTGACATGGCAACGGCGGCCACGATGAAGATGCTCGCGATGCCGGCGGCCAGGCCCACGCCCGTCGTCATGGGGAGCGTCACCCGGGAGCCCATGTCCGCGTCCATGTCCTGGATGTCCTTTGTGACCTCGCGCCCGGCCGAGGCGAAGAACGCCAGGGTGAAGAGGATGAGGACGGTGGCCCACGCCTCGTGGTCGGGCTCGGCCACCACAGAGGCCCCGAACACGAAGGTCAGGGCCGACAGGTAGGCCACGGTCACGTTGCCACCCAGGCCCCTATACTTGAAGGCTATCTCGTACCCGACCAGGGACGTGACCGCCAGGACCGCGATGAGGAGAGGCAGGAGGTCGATGTCCGTGAACGTGACAAGCAGCGCAGCCACGACCACGGCCTCGATGAAGCAGCCCAAGGCGAACCACAGGGCCCTCTCCGGGGCCAGGCGACCGGAGGGGATCGGCCGCTCGGGATGGGCCATCCGGTCCACCTGGTGGTCCATGTAGTCGTTAAGCGCGTTCCCCCCTGCGGTGACGGAGAAGGGGACCCACATCCCGAGGATGACGGGCACGATCATCTCGGCGTCAGCAAGGTCGGGCCCCATCACGACCAGCATCCCCAACAGGGCCGAGAAGCTGGCCATGGCTGCGTTCCCGGGCCTTGCCAGCTCGACTATGGCGCTCATCGGCCAGAAACATCTCTAGGATGTATTTAAAGGGTTGGGGAATCGGGTAGGGCTCCCTGACCATCGTTGATGTGGACGAGGCGGTCTCTGACAACACCCAAACCCATCAGAAATATCCTTTGACATTCAACAAATAGGTTCTCAACCCTCAATACCCGTCCAGGCTCTTCTGCTGCCTCGCCATCTCGAGACCGGTGACGAATTCGGAGCCCGGATCCGCGTCCACCAGCTTCCGTCGCATGGTGTCGGCGTTCCGCGCGCTCTGGCCCCGGGGGTGGTTGTTGAAGACCACGTACGCCTTCCGTGACCTCCTGGCGATGTCCAGGAGCCGGGGGACCCACTCCGTCAGCTCCTGGTCCGAGTAGGCATAGTCGTACCGCTCCCATGCCTGGTCGTGGTCGTACCAGGACCCCGCATTCCGCCCGTGGAGGCGGACATAGGCCAGGTCTGCGGTCACCACGTCCGTGGGCGGCATGAGCCCCCGTATTGATGGCATGTCGCAGTTGACGAATCCCAAGCCCATCGCCGTGAGCGTCTCGTACATGGAGCCCCGGAGCCATCCCGAGTGGCGGAACTCCACGACACCCGGCCAGTCCCGGGGGAGCTGCTCCCGTATGCCGACCAGCGTCTCGATGCTGCCTTCCGAGTGCCGGAAGGAGTTGGGGAACTGGAAAAGGATGCATCCAAGCATCCCGGCCTCCTGCATGGGCTCGATGGCCTCGAGGAAGGGTGGCACTGAGCGCTCGGGAGCCTCCCTGTCGTGTGTGATCGACCCGTGGGCCTTCACCACGAACTCGAAGTCCTCGGGGACCTTCTCCACCATCGCCCGGACGTTCTTGACGGAGGGCACCTTGTAGTAGGTGGCGTTTATCTCCACCATGGGGTAGCGCTCAGCGTAGAACGCCAGCATGTCGCGGTCTTGGATGCCCTTAGGGTAGAAGTGACCCTTCCAGTCGGCGTAGGAGAACCCCGACGTGCCCACCTTGAACATGCGTCCAACAAACGGTTGGAGGGGGGGATAAGGCTTTCGTGGGGGTGGGTGTAAGTGGGGCTCGACGTACGCCTTATTACCTCGCCCGCCCATGGGGGGCGCCGTGCCGTACGAGATGGTCAATAGGGTGACCGAGCTGGAGTCCCAGCTCAAGCGGATGCGGGAGGACGCCGACATCTGGGACCTCCTCTCGGAGCACCGGCTGCCCTTCGGTCATGAACGTCACCTAAGGGCGATAGCGGCCTCCATGGAGGAGCGCACCTCTTTCAACGAGGTCTACGACACCATGGGTAGCCTCAAGCCCTTCTATCTGGAGGGAGCAGAGGAGGTCATCCCCAGGCCGTTGCGCCTCACGGACCTGGCCAACGACGAGTGGCGTGACAGGTACGTCCAGACGTCCTGCGCCTGCCTCTCCCAGGCCGCCGAGCTGCACTCTCTGTCCTCTCGGGCCACCCACGACGTCCGGCCCATGCTCATGGCGGATTCCGCCAGGCTGCTGTATACGTTCCTCCTCAGGTCTGTCAGCATGGCGCCCTCGGTCCCCAGCGACATGGGCATCATCGTCAACCTCGAGGGCGGCGACGCCTCCACCGCGATCCTGGAGATAAACCCGTACGGGTTCCTGCCCAGGCTCGTCATCACCCTGGCGGCACTGGAGCGGCCATCGGCCTTCACACCCGTCATCCCCGACCTGGAGACCTACAAGGAGGACCGTTGGATAGTCTACGAGCAGCGGACGGACCTATCCTTGGAGAAGGTGGTGCGGGTCAGGCTGGAGGACCTGGTGGACCACGACTTCGAGGCCGATGCCAGGTCACAGACCCTCAAGTGGGTGATCGAGGACTTCCAGGCCCGCTACATCGAGACGTCCGACCTGATCCGGGACCTGCTGCTCAAGGTTGCGGCGGCGGAGATAGCCCGGAAGGAGCCGGCGGGATGGAAGGAGGCCATGAGGGGCATCACCACGGAGCTGGGTCGACACGTCGATGAGGCCCACGGCCGGCTCCGGGACGGCGTTCGCACCACCGCTGAGATCCTGGCGGCGGTGGAGGATGGACAGAAGAGCGCGTACGTGGCCACTGGCTACCATTACGTGTGAGCCTATGGGACATAACTCATTCCCTTACTGAGCGACCCACAAGGAGTCCACGAAGAAGCCATTGGGGTCCGTGTAGTCCTCGACGATCCGGAACCCCGCACCCTCCGCCATCTCCTCGATGTCGGATGGGGTGTACTTGTAAGAGCTCTCGGTGTGGACGGGTTCCCATGCCCTGAAGGAGAACGACGTGCCCAGCCCGTCGACATGGACGGTCTGGTCGGTGTTGCTCACCAGGTAGCTCTTGATGGCGCCTGACGAGGGGTCGTAGTGACCGCTGTATTCGAAGGTGTCCATCCGGAACCGGCCGCCCAGCTCCCTGTTGATCCTGCCCAGTAGATTGAGGTGGAAGCGGTCCGTCACACCCCGCTCGTCGTTGTAGGCCCGGTTCAGGACCTCGAAGTCCTTCTTCATGTCGAAACCGATGAGCACCATGTCGCCTGGCCTCAGGGCCTCGCGGAGGTTCTTGAGGAACGACATGGCAGCCTCCGGCTCGAAGTTACCGATGTTGGAGCCCAGGAACATGACGAAGTTCCGGCAGGAGCTGGACCTGGCCAACCAAGAAAGGCCGTCGTGGTAGTCTGCCACTAGCCCGTCGACCGGCACGTCTGAGAAGAGCTTCTCCGACCTCTCGATGATGTGCTCCAGGGACGACTCGCAGATGTCTATTGGCACGAAGCGGTACTCGAGGCCCCGCTCCGAGAACTCCTCCATCAGCACCCTGGCCTTGCCACCGTCGCCCGGACCCAGCTCGACCATGTTGAAGGGACCTTCCCCCAACCTTGCAGCAATCCTCCCAGAGTTTTCTAGCAGTATGGAGTACTCCGTTCGGGTCAGGTAGTACTCGGGCTGCTCGGTGATCTCCCGGAACAGCCGGTCTCCCTCACCGTCGTAGATGTACTTGCAGGGGAGGGACTTGGGGAAGGCCGATAGGCCGGTCAATACGTCCTCGGCGAACTGTTCCGACCCGCAGGTCCCCTCGGTCTCCTCGATGCGGATCAACCGGCCGTTGGAGACCTTTGGTATCTCGCCATTGGCTATCTCGCTCCCCCCTCGATCATCTGCATGATACGAACCTCAACACCCCACTTTGGTTATTAATTACTCCCCTGAACACCTCGAGGGCCCGCTCCACGTCCTCCTCGGTGTTAACGTGTCCGAGGGAGATACGGATGGAGCAGTGGGCGTCGTCCTCGGACATCCCCATGGCGAGAAGTGCGTGGGAGGGGTCAGTCTGTCCTGTGCGGCATGCGGAACCCGACGAGATGGCGATACCATGCTCGTCCAGGGCGATGGCCAACGACTCACCACGGATGTCAGGCAACGTCAAGTTCAGCGTGTTGGGCAGCCTATGCTCGACATGGCCGTTGAGCCTGGCCTCGGGGACCAGCTCGACTATGCCCTCCTCCATGCGGTCCCGCAGGCGCCTGACCCTCTCCATGTCCGGCAGAAGGTCCTGGGCGTGCTCGGCGGCGACGCCGAGGCCGGCTATACCCAGGACGTTCTCTGTGCCCGCCCTCAGGCCCCTCTCCTGATGGCCGCCCGTGATCATCGGGCCCATGAACTCGTCCGACCTTATGTA
>CP070808.1:110772-118891 GCA_020343715.1 Thermoplasmata archaeon | reverse complement strand
TCGGTGAATAGGGTGAAGAGTACACCAAAGTTGGTCAATCCGATCGATAGTGGGTCACCTTGGGCATAGAAATGCACATCCTTGTTTCCTACTTGGCCCTTGTTCTCGATAAAGTTACCGTCTAGGTCAGACAACATCATCTTGAGGCCAGCTTGCGGTATCGGAGTGTCCACATGCTGCTCAATCAAGAAGGGCTCTGTTAATGATTCCACAGCTGGTGAGTTGGAAATCTGATACAGCGGTCCTACGGCTAGAAGCACGAGCACTATCAAAGAGATTCCTTTGGCACCCATGGCGCCTTCCCCCCTATGGGGACCACATGCGCACAACTATTATTTTTTATTTATGGATAAGATAGTTCAATGTGTCTGAATATTATATTTTTTAAAACGAATAAATGCCAGTATTTTCATCATTGAATCAGATAAAAATCCACAGGTCGGTGATGGTCAAGAGCTGCACAGGTACGCTGCGAATGCGACGCCTCCACAATTATAAGTTCACCTCAAGGTGCAAAGCCTTTTATCCGATGGTTCTTAATCACCCCGGGCCCCGCGCGGGGTTAGCCCAGCCTGGCAAGGCGCAGGATTGCTAATCCTGTGGTGTTCTCACCTCGGGGGTTCAAATCCCCCACCCCGCGCCATTTTTCTCAATTTGTGAGAATTACTCTTGGAAGGGACAACATTTATCAATAAATGGAATTAATAAGGGGCCGGTGAAGGGATGCCCAAAGCCACTACCCTACTAGCCGTGCTCATGTTGTTTCTCGGGACCGCCCTAGGTGCAGTCGTGTTCGTCGGACCCGCCGGAGGCGGGACCGGTAACCTGGGACTAGCTGTCGGTGCCGTGACCTCCGACGAGGGGACCTTCGACAACCTTACCGTGACCTTCTCCAAGGCCCGCATCCACAGTGGGGACGGTTGGACGGAGCAGGAGATGGACGACACTCCCATGGACCTGCTGAAGATCGACGGCACCAACGGAACTGCCACCATCGCGAACCTCACCCTGGCGGAGGGGGAGTACGACAAGGTGGAGCTGGAGGTCGACACCGTCACCGCCACCGTGGACGGCGAGCCCGTGGATGTGTTCGTGCCCAGTGGCAAGGTCAAGGTCGTGGGCGGCTTCGTAGTAGAGGAGGACGCCACCGCCACCTTCGAGTTCGACGTGCGGATGGTCAAGAGGGGCAACCAGGACACCTACAACTTGCTGCCGGTCATCGGCAAGAGGGACGGCCCGGACAAGGACGACGGTAAGGACGACGACGATGGCGACGAAGGGGGGTCCGGGGATGGGACCGCCCCCTCGAACAAGGCCCACGTGGTGATGGCCATCGGCAAGGCCAAGAACGACATCACCGCCTTCGACCACCTCAACGTCACGTTCTACAAGGCGAGGGTCCACGAGGCCCACACCTCAAACAACACCACCACCTACAACTGGACGGAGGTCGCGTTGGACAACGTGACGGTGGACCTTACCAACCTCAGCGCAACCAACGAGACCATCGTCGGCAACCTGACCCTGGACGCGGGCAACTACACCAAGATAGAGCTGTTCGTCTCCGACGTGGTCGGCATCGTCGACGGCGAGGAGGTGGAGGTGTTCGTGCCCAGCGGGAAGCTGAAGATCGTGGGCGACTTCGACCTGGACGTCAACGAGACCGCCTCCTTCACCTTCGACATCGACGTGGTCCAGAGGGGCAAGAGGGCCGTCTACAACCTGCTGCCCGTCATCGCCAAGAACCAGGACGATGAGGACTGAGGGGATCCCTCACAGGTCCAGGAACCGCTGTATCTCCAGCCTGCGGCCCTCAGGGTCGCGGAGGAAGAAGTGGTAGATGTTGTACTTCTCGTTGACCACTGGCTCCCCCTCGGCGATGTCCGCGTGCTTGGAGTGCAGGGAGTCCACCTCCTTGTTCGAGCCCACCCAGAAGGTGATGATGCCGCAGGTGTCCGGCTTCTCCCGTTGGCAGAACCCCAGGATCAGGTTGTCCTCCCGTAAGATGGTACAGTCCTCCTGCTCGAACCAGACTGTCATGTCGAAGCGATCCTTGTAGAACTCGACTATCTCCTCACGCTTCGTGGTCCCGAGGAAGATGATACCGGACATGGTGGTGGGAAGGGACTCATCGACTATATAGTAGGAATCCATTGTCATCAACATAAGGTGGATCGTCATGTCGTTGTGGACATGTCCCAAGTGCGGCCGGGCTTTCACCAGGAGGGGTCAGCCCCACTCTTGTGGCGAGTACTCGGAGGAGGGCTTCCTGGAGGGGGCCTCCGACAGGGCACTTGTGTTGTACGGGCGGTTCAAGGAGGAATTGGAATCCGTGGCCCCCTTCAGGCTAGCCCCGGCCAAGACCCGGATGGGTTTCCAGACCAGGCGCATCTTCGCCACTATAAAGACCCTGGGCAAGGGGCACATCTCCGGACACCTGGTTTTGAACGGCGAGTTCCCGGGACCCAAGTTCAACAGCGTCACCCGGGTGTGCGACACCGACGTGGCCCACAACTTCCGCATCGAGTCCGAGGACTTCTTCGACGACGAGTTCAGGAAATGGCTCGTGAAGGCCTACGAGTACGGAGGTTGAACCTTACCCGTCGGGAGTACCAATCAATATATACCACGTCTCCCTATGCCCGACCGGGCGCCAGACCCTGTTTGGCGAACCCGAGGAAAGGATTTCCATGAGCAACGGAAGGTACGACGACAGGCGTGGTGGCTACGACAGGGCCCCCCGCGAGATGCACAAGATCACCTGCTCCGATTGTGGGCAGGAGGGAGAGGTCCCATTCAAGCCGGACGGCAAGAGGCCCGTCTACTGCAGGGACTGCTTCCAGAAGCACCGGCCACCCCGGCGCTATTGAAGAGGTAGTAGACCAGCGAAGACACCTTCCGAGAATAACGATAGGACGCGGCATACCTGCGTCCTCTATGGATGTGGCATCCCACGTCCCACATGGGTGTATCACACCCCGCTAAATCCTGATGAGCCCGAAGGCTATCGTCGCCAGCAGTAGCAGGTAGCCCATCAGGTTCGAGACCAGGTGGAAGCTGCGGACATCCTCCCTGCCTCGTTCGAGGGCATAACCCATGACGAGACCGATGGTCAGCAGCGATACCGACAGCAGGGCCAGGATGCCGTGGCTGGAGTAGAATATGTCACCTCTCCTAATGACGGTGGTGACAACCCAGTACGCGAACACGGGGTAGAGGACGGCGAAGAACCCCCATGACACGCCGACGTGGAAGCCCCTGTTGAACCACTCGGGAAGGTCCCTCCAGAAGCGGGTCTCGCGGGAGAACCGGAGGCCTCCAATAAGCGAGAAGCCTCCAAGGATAGCAGCGACGGTCAGGCCCAGAGCGTGGGGCGCCCACTCGGCCAGGGGCGTGATCTCCGCATGGTCGTCCCAACCCCTGGACTCCCAGTAGCCCTTGTGGTCGTAGTCGACGACCTCGATGGTGTGGATCCACTTGACCCACTTGTAGCCGTACTTGCCAGGGGCAACCAGCTTGAGGGGGTAACCCTGTCCCCGGGGCAGGGGCTCGCCGTTCATCTCGTAGCACAGGAGCACGTCCCCCTCGTACGCCTCCTCCATGGTGAGGCTGGAGTGGTAGCCGTCGGAGGCCCGGAACACCACCTCCTCGGCCCCATCCTGGACGCCGACGGCGTCGAGGACCTCGCCCAGGGGGACCCCCCTCCAGACAGCGGTCCCCGAGGGTCCCTCCACGCACTTGAGGATGGCCGTCACCTCGGTGGAGTTCATGGCCCTGATATCCGCCAGGGAGAGGACGGTCTCGTTCTCAACGAGCCCGGTTATCGTGAGGGTCCAAGCGTCCCCGTCAATGTCCGGTTGTCGTCCTATGGACAGCTCGAAGAACTCGTCGTTGGGGGTGATCTCCCCCTCCGTTGCCACGTCGTTGATGACCCAGGCCAGGACCACCGCCATGATGACGAGGAACAGAACAAGGACTGCACGGTACTTGTTCATGGGAATGGACCGGCCTCACCAGTGTGTTGCCTGCTTATGAATGTTCACCAGAATCTCGGAACGTTCTGACTGGATGTGGACTTGACTCACAGAATAAAGGACGCCCGGAAAGGAGCTGGCCGCCATGGGAGAGAGGTCCTCTGGGGAAACGGCCAGCCCCTCCAGTCCCAGTTCCAGGCGGGTTATTGAACCACAGGTTCGTATTTAAAGAGATTTGTGACGGATTTGACAGTTCGACTTCCTCTCTATCTCTATCCAGGAGGAGTGTGGTCGACCAGCTCGACCCTCCCAACGGGGTTGTCCAGGGGCCCCTCGGCAACGATTCCCACACCTGGGACGACGAAGTTGTACTCCACCGAGTCGGGATCGAGGGGGGTGAATGCCTTGAGGACGAGGACGTCGTGGTAGACATCGCCTCGGATGGAGATGGTGCCGTCCAGGTCCAGCACCGTGGCCATGTCCTCGGCCTCGCCCGCATAGAACTCCTGGCGGTAGGTGATCCCAACGTAGGGTTCGGCCAACATTATGATCCCCGGGAGGGCCCCGTCCACACCGGCCTCCCAAGAGCCCGCGGTGCTGACCACCTGGCCGTTCTCGATCTCCTTGGAGTCCTCCCCGAAGTACCAGACGTTCCCGTCCACGTCCTGGGCGAACCAGTCGTACGTGTCCTCGATGACCTCCCCGTCGATCGATACGGTGTCCCGGACCACGACGCACTCCACGCCCATCACCGTCCGGGTCTCCTCGAGGACCCGGAACTCTATGCGCTCCAGCCCCTCCTCGGACGTGCCCTCGTAGACCCAAACGGTCCCAGGGACCATGGGGTAGTAGGGGTTATCGATGCCCTTTACGAAGTCCGCAGGGTCGATGGTCGGCTCGTAGGGGTCGTCGAAGGTTATCCCTCGCTGCCGATTGCCGGTCGGCGACCCGGTGTCGTCCACTACGGTCATCGTGAGTGCCCCGGCCGTCACACCGGCGACGAACAGGGCGATGGCTACCACTAGGGGTAGTGCGGTGTTCTTATCCATTTATTCACCTCAACCACATACAGGATTTGGGAGATAAAAGGGATTATGACACAAAGTGTGGACGGGTCGAGGACCTTTCTCAGCGCTCGAAGTAGATCTCCAAGGCATTGTCCACGAACCGGTCCCAGAACGACTTTCTGTAGGTGAGGAGCAGTTCGACGATGCGCCTCTCGTCGGTGATGTAGCACATCTTGCCCCGGCCGTTCTTCTCCGTCCTGACGACTCCCTTGTCTTCCAGGATCCTCATGTACTTCGCGGTGGTCGAGGTCTTGAGCCCCAGCTCCGCCGCTACGTCGTTCTGGCCGCTGCCCGGCCTGATCAGTAGGAACAAGATGATATCACGGAACCGCTTCTGCTGGAGCAGCGGTGCGATGGCCCGGTCCGAGGAAGATATCCTGCCGTTGATGAAGTACTGCTTCTGGTTCCCCTCGGTCCTGGAGATGACGATGTCGTTCTTCTCTAGGAAGTTGATATGGTACCTGACGGTAGAGAGGGGGATGCCCGTGCCCTCCGAGAGCCCTCGGAGGTGGACCCCCGGGCTCTCCGAGATGTATCTGAATATCGTTCGCTGATTCTCGAGGGAGAGCTCCTCGCCGTCCATGGGACTACTCCTTGGTTGTGAGGGCCATGACGAACAGGCCGATTATAGCCAGACACAGGAAGGCCGAGACGCTCCACCAGACCTCCTCCTCGAGGTAGATGGTGGAATCCTCGCTCCCGGGGAAGATCACGTGGAGCGATAGCAATATGCCCATGACGAAGAACAGGCAGAACGCCACTGTCGTGTACAGCAGCTTCCGGCTCGGGACCGACCTGTAGGCCCGGAAGAATATCGAGATCGGTACTATCGAGATGATGGCCACAATGAGCCATAGTACACCAGACAACCATTCAGCGAATTCCATAGATGGTGACCTCCAAGGTTCCCACATCCTCCGAGCGTTTGGAGGGACGTGACCGATATTGAAGGCAGGAGTATAAGGGATGATGCATCGACGGATGCTCCCCGGGAGGGAGCACCGCGCCGATGCGGGGGGGAGGTGGGATAGGAACCTCAGTCGTTGTCCTTGCCCTTCTCGACCTCGAGGACCTCGCCGGTGTTTGCGTCTATCTCAACCTCGGCGGGCCCCGAGTCGGTCTCGACCTGGACCTCGTAGACGAGCCTTCCGTCCTCCTTCTCGGTCGTGACATCGCCGGCTATGCCGCCAGTCTCCTCCTCGGCGATCTGCTTGGCCTCCTCCTCGGAGATGTCCGCGGAGGATGCCAACACGGTCTGCGCCACAGCGACCACCGTGAGCATCACGAGCAGGGTCAGGGCGATCGAGGCCAGCGTTGCCTTCTTCGTCTTCTCGTCCATTCGTCTCACCTCTTCAGCACGAACAAGACGACCTGTGATTGATATACTCTCTAACACAAGGTGTAGAAGGTTCACACTTTGAGCTACAAGTGGATGGCCACGGCCGGATACCGGTCCCGAATGACCCTGGGTCGACCATCATCGCCTACGCTGGAAGGCGATAGGCACCAAGGCCATCGCGAGGGCGGCCAGCATGAGCACCGCCCCGAAACCGGGTGTGCCTCCCTCGAAGGTGACCTTCTGAGAGTCGGGCCACTGGTTGTCCTGCTCGTACGTCTCGTCGACGTCGTCGTCGGGGTCGACGGTTATGAAGAGCTCGCGGGAGTCCTCCTCGTCCATGCTCCACTTGACGGTCACGTCCCTGACGTCGCCCGATCCCAGGGGGTCCGTCACCTTGGTCGAGCCGACCACCTTCTCCCCCTCCATTATGCCTACCTTGAAGTCGCTGGCGGCCGCGCCTCCCTGGTTCTTGATGGTGACGACCGCGACCACGTCCTCGCCGGCCTCGACCTTCGTCTTGGTCCACGTGACGTTGAGGATGACCAGGTTGGCCTTGTTGGAGACGGACAGGACCACCGCCCCGCTCTTGTTGTTGTTACCCCAAAGGTCGTGGGCCCAAATCCGGGCGAAGTGCTCCCCGTCGGTCAGCGTGGTGGCGTCCAGCTCATACTCGAAGTGGTCCCCCACCTTCGTCATGGGCCGGTCCAGCGCATCCGCCTCTATGTCGTCGATCATCATGTAGACGGCGCTCTCGTTGAGGTAGGCGTCCACGGCGCGCCCGGAGAACACGAAGGTTCCGTACACGGGGCTGTGATCGGTGATGGCCTCTACGAAGGGGGAGTTGTTGTCCACGTCGATCTCCACCTTGGATTCCACCGTCTCGCCCGTGGTGTTGTAGGCCCTGACGTAGAGGGTGTAGGGCCCGTCCTCCCAACCAGTCAGGTCGATGCGGACGACGTAGGCCGCCCCATTGTCCTCCATCTCCACCATCTGGCCCTGGTCGTCGGTGTCGATGCCGTAGTAGCATGTGCCCATCATCATGTCACCGCTCACCCAGACGCTCAGCTCGTACCAATCGGAGGCGTACCCGCCCTCTGATATGTCGAAGATCACCGGAGGACCGGTGTTGTCGCGGGCCGCAGCACCGCCCACGACAAGGAGGACCGCGGCGACGAGCGCGGCGGCCGCTATCGCGTACCTGATGACAGAAGGGATGGAAACTAAGTTCGACATGATATCCAACCACCCGATGGCCGGTCCCATGCCCCACCGACGTATATAACGGTTGGCACGGGTGGCCAGGGCTCACGCTGACCCACTACCTTCTGAGAAGGTCGCAAGTGATCATACGCATCCCATGAAACTGTGCAACCAGCACCGCAGCGCGATCCTTAAGCGGTTAGTAACGGCGGGCTGAACACCTCGGCGAACCTCGGTGCGTACACCCCCGTCCTATCAATCTCGTCTTCTGCGAGAGCCTTAGGGTGTCTCTTTTCGGGGCGGGCTTCGAGCTTAGATGCTTTCAGCTCTTATCCTTTGGAGCGTGGCTGCCCAGCAATGCCTTGTCAGACAACTGGTCGACTAGAGGCTCCAGAGCCCTGTTCCTCTCGTACTAAAGGCTCTTTCCCTTCAGACACCCGACAACTCAATCGAAAAGCAACAAACCTGTCTCACGACGGTCTAAACCCATCTCACGATCCCTTTTAATGGGCGAACAACCCCACCCTTGGCAGCTGCTG
>CP070808.1:102494-110672 GCA_020343715.1 Thermoplasmata archaeon | reverse complement strand
CCTCACGCTGGAGGAGGTTCCCCATCTGGTTCCTGATCTTCTGGAGGCCGGTCACCAGGTCCTCCATCGAGCACGTGTCCGAGGTCTCCAGCGCCCGGTCCAGATTGTCCACCACGTCCAGGACGGACAGCAGCACGGACTCGGTGGCGCGCTTGCGGTACTCCGCCATGTCGCGCTCGGCACGCTTGCGGTAGTTGTCGAACTCGGCGGCGAGGCGCAGGTACCTGTCCTTCTCGGCCAGGAGCTGCTCCTCGGGCGTGGGCTCGCTGACGACCTCTCCGTCCCCGAGCTCCACTGGCTCCTCCTCTTTCGGCATGTCCTCATCCTCCTCGCGCACTAGTGAACCAAAGGTTGTATACCTTTACAACTACAGCAATAGTTGTACTCCTATTTATAATTGATGGTGAACCCAGCACCGATGGGGACCAGGGGGGAAAACGGTATATCCCGGCCCGCCCGATACGTGGGCCGATGGAGGACTCCACCAAGCGGGTGCTGGCATTCCTCATGATGGTAATGATCGTCATGATGATGCTCATACCGGCGATATCGGCCAGCCTATCCTTCTGGACCCTGCTGGCGACCATCCTGGTCGTGGTCATCGCCGTGCCCCTGGCCCTCTGGTTCGCCCTGAAGAGATCCCGGAAGGAGGTGGAGTCGTACGAGGGAGATCTGCTGGACTGGCGAGGCTACAACGCCGAGGAGTGGAAAGAGGAGCGGGACCCCGACGACTTCGAGGGCGAGATAGACTGAGGACGGCCCTCACCAGACATGATGGAAAAGGTTAACTCATTCATGCACCGTTCCTTACCGAGAAGGGATGTGACGATGAGAACCAAGGCCCTGACCATCACGATGGTCCTTCTGATGACCCTGCTGCCCCTGGCGGCGATGAGCGGGGTCGCACCGCCTGGCCTGCCGGCGATATCGGTGACCGTGGAGGACATTAACCCCGTGGAGACCGACCCGGTGGAGTACAAGCACGTCCAGACCACGGCGGAGGTCACGGTGGAGAACTTCCCCCTGGGTGCCACCGTGGACGTGAACGCCACAGCAGAGACTTGGGTCGTCGACGTGGAGCCCACCCAGTTCACCGTACCATCAGGCGGGACCTTGACCCACACGGAGACCATCAACCTGAACATCCGGGTTCCCCCCAAGGCCTCTGCCGAGAGGGAGATTCTGCTCCGGGTCTTCGCCAACACCACCACGACCATCGCGGGCATCGAGTACACCGACGAGGCCTCCACCAACATAACCGTCAAGCAGTTCTACGGCGTCCGGGTCAACTCGAACGCCACCATGACGGTGGACCAGGGGGACGAGCTGAACACCCGACTGCGCATCACCAACGTGGGCAACGGCCCGGACAACTTCACCATTACCTTGAACAACGAGGCTAGCCTATCCATCAAGGGCATCACCGTCACCCATGCCGACAGCGTCCACGAGGTGGGCCGCGAACGATTCGTGACCGAGTCCATCGACGTGACGGCGGCTGACGACGCCGAGATAGGTACGATCGAGGCCCTCTTCACCATCAGGTCCGAGGGCGACAACTCCAAGTTCGTCCCGTGGCAGGTGACCATCATCATCGAGGAGGGCGAGGGTGGCAACGGCGGCAACGGAGGGAACGGTGGCAACGGAGGCACGGGCGGCGAGGACGAGGGCCTCAGCTCCAACATCCTCATCGGGATCATCATCGCCATCGTGATACTCATCGCCCTCATCGTATTCTTCGCCCGCAGCGGCGGCGAGGCGGAGGCGGAGGACGAGGACTACGTGGTCGGAAGGGACAGGGACGCCGAGGACGACTAGACGCCCATGGCGAGCCTCAGCATGTCGCGCATACCGGGAGCGAGCCCCAGCACCATGACCGCGACCTTGACCAGCCAAGCCAGGTTCGGTGTCTCCTCCAGGTCCTCGCGGAGCGCCACCTCCATCAGGTAGACCACCAGCACCACCACCAGGAACTTGAGGGGCAGCATGATCACCGCGGTCCCAGCGAGCTCGATGAGGAAGCTGGGGAGCACGTGCTTCTCCGAGTAGCCATGGACGTCGATCCCCCTCCAGGTCGCCACCCCGTCCAGGTAGTGGCTGGCGAAGAGCATCATGGCCACGGGCAGCATGAATGCCGCCAACCGAGGGTCGCGTTTCGAGAGGGCCCAGAAGAGGCCCATCGTTGCCCCGGTGGCTATGAGGGCTATGCCCGGTATGATGGCCAGCTCCTCCGGGGACAGGCCCCGCTCGGTGGTGCCCCATCCGTCGCCGGAGGCCCAGAGGACCACGTAGTAGAGGGAGAGGGTCAGCATCACCGAGCCGTACATGGCCACCTGGGCCGTCATCTCCACGCGCCCGTCGCGCCGCTGGGCCCACCACCACAGCACCGCCATCCCGAGCACCGAGATCACCGGGAGCAGCCAGTAGGGCGCATGGGCCTCCATCTGCTCGGGGGCCATGCCGTGGACGACGCCCACCACCAGGTTGAACCCCAGCAGGACGTAGCCCGACCACAGCATCCCGGCCATGGTCCCCTGGTTAGCCGCCACCCGCTGGATGTAGTGGGAGGCGATGACCAGTCCGAACACGAGAAGGCCTATGAAGATGTAGATGAGGGGGGAGATGAACAGGTACACGATGCCGCCGTCACGGTTGAACAGGCCCGCGTCCTCCAGGGCCCTGGCGCTGCTCCCCAGGAGCACCCAGGGCACCATGGCCACCATGAAGGCCACGTCCAGGCGGATTCGCAGGTAGTGGAAGGCCCGCCATATACCGATGACCGCCACCGCCAGGATGATGGCGTAGACCGCCGTGTTGACGGGGTTGTAACCCTCCACCACACCTCCCTGGGGCGCCCGCTTGGCGTCAGCGACGATGGGGCCCCAGATGTACTTCCACACGAAGTTGTCCCAAAAGACCTCGGGCCAAAGGATGCATCCGAGGGCGATGAAGGCGGGCGGGACCACGATTATGGACGTCCAGACCAGCTTCCAGTGCTGGTCGTAAAATGTTTTATAGTCCACAGCCAGTTACACACTCCCGTTCGTGGGTCGGAAGCGCTGGCCATGTGATAAACATTGCGCAGCACCGGAGGGACCGATATGGAGGACCTGTTCACCAAGGCGAAGGCGATGGAGTTCCCGCGCCGAATAATCGCGGGCCACGCCGCCCTCGAGGCGATCCCTGGGATGTGCCGCGAGTTCCAGCTGGACGGGTCCGCCCTGGTCGTGACCGGTCCCGCAACCCGCGTCGTCGCGGGCCAGCTGGTGGCGGACATGCTCACCGACGCCGCCTACGACGTGGACGTCATCGAGGTTGGCCCCGCCGACGAGGACACGGTGGCCCAGGTGAAGGCCAGGGCCATCGAGATCGACGCCGAGTACCTGGTGGGCGTGGGCGGTGGCAGCAAGATCGACGTGGCCAAGCTGGCCGCCTTCCAGACGGGCTGCCCCTTCATCTCCGTCCCCACATCGGCCGCCCACGATGGCATCGCCTCCCCCAGGGCCTCCATCCGGGGCAGCCAGACCGAGGACAACATGTCGTTCACCGCCTCGGTGCCCATGGGCGTCGTCGCCGATACCAGCATCATCATCAAGTCACCGTGGCGTCTGCTGGCCGCCGGATGCGCCGATGTCATCTCCAACATAACGGCGGTGATGGACTGGGAGCTGGCCCACCGGCTAAAGCACGAGGAGTACTCCACCTCCGCCGCCACCCTCAGCAAGATGGTGGCCACCGTGATCCTGGAGAACGCCTCCCACATCAAGCCGACGCTGGAGGAGAGCGCATGGATAATGATCAAGCCCGTGCTGGTCTCGGGAGTCTCCATGTCCATCGCGGGGACCTCCCGCCCCTCCTCGGGGTCGGAGCACATGTTCTCCCACGCGCTGGACCGCATCGCCCCGGGAAGGGCCCTCCACGGAGAGCAGTGCGGTGTGGGCACCATTATGATGATGGCCCTCCACGGGGGCGACTGGGAACGGGTCAAAGTGGCCCTAGAGACCATCGGGTGCCCGACAACGGCCAAGGGGTTGAACATCAGCAGGGACGAGCTGATCCAGGCGATGACGACTGCCCACGGCATCAGGGAGCGATACACCATCCTGGGCGAGAGCGGTCTGACCGAGAAGGCGGCCGAGCGCATCGCCATCATGACGAAGGTCTTGTAGACTGATGGAATCTTGTTAGGACATCAACTGGCCAAAGTGAACAGCCGGTCGTCCTCGTCCACGTCCCAGAGGCCCAGCCTCGCGCCGGCGTCGAGCCATCCGTGGGCATAGGAGACACAGGCGAAGGCGGACACCAGGTCGCCCTCCTTGAAGAAGTGCCAGCCGTCGGAGTGGTAGGCCTCGGCCATCTCCAGGAAGTCGGCGGACACCTCCTCCAGGTGGCTTCGGGGAGGGGCAGCCACCCGCAGCTTGTCCAGGGCCTCGCCCGTCCGCTCCAGGTAGTCCAGCACGTGGTCGGCCTCCAGGGGCTGGTTCGGCACGGGGCCCTTCGGTTTCCTCCTGGTCGGGATCTTCTTTTCGACCATCCCGTCACCTCTCAGCTGCTGTCGGCGGTGGCCGTGTCGTCCTCGACGACCTTCTCGGCCTCCTCCTTGGCCACCTTCTTGGCCTCCTTGACGGCCGCCTTGCCCTCCTTCTTGCCCTTGGCGGAGATGACCGATATGTCCTCGCCGCCGTGCTTGGTCTCTCGCACGCGGATCTCCACTATCATGGGCCGGGAGAGCTTGGCCCCTGTGATGAGGGCCACCCCGATGGGGAGTCCCTGGATGTCGTCCTCCATCCCCTCGGTGAAGCCCTCTATGGACTGGGCGATGACCTTGAGGTCGTTGGGCGACGTGAGCTTGAGGATGACTTGTGTCGCGCACTGGCTGAGCACGTTCTTGTCGATCTTCGCGGGGCGCTGGGTGACCACGCACAGGCCCAGGCCGAACTTGCGGCCCTCGGCCGCGACGGTGCGCAGGGTGGCGCTGCTCTTGGCGACCCCTTGCTGGGGACAGAAGTTGTGGGCCTCCTCCACGACCAGCATCATGGGGGGGATCTTCTCCAATTTGCGGGCCTCGAACAGCTTGCGCACGACGCGATTGACCAGCGTCTCCTGCAGGTCGGTGTCGCAGCCCTTCAGGTCGATGATGCTGGTCTGGCCCTCCTTGACGATGTCGGAAAGGCGCGTGGGCGTCTGGGAGAACAGGCCCATCTCCTCGAGGAGCTCCATCTGGTTGATGATGGGCCACTTGTTCTCGGAGGGGCTCTCCATAAGGATCTCCTTCACCTGCTCCATGGTGTAGAAGCGCTTGCCCTCCTTGACCCTGCGGACGGCATCGACGAGCAGCTTCTTGTTGGCGTTGCCCGAGGCCTCGATGAACTCCAAGAGGTCGGACTCGGAGGGGTTGATGGAGTCGAAGGACAACTGGGTCGACTCGGGGTTCAGCTTCGTGTCGGCGGAGAAGAGGGAGATGTTCTCGCCGTAGCCCCGGGGCTTTATTCCGAAGCGCCCCATCAGCTGATGGTCCTTCTCGGACACGTTGGGGAACATGAGGGAGGAGTACTCGCCGTGGGGGTCGATGATGACCACGGGCACCAGGCGCTTCATCAGCTCCTCGATGAACACGCCCACGGTGTACGACTTGCCGCCCCCCGTCTTGGACAGGATGGCCATGTGCCGCGACACCAGCTCGTCGATCTCCAGGTTCACCCGTATGTTGTACCCGCGGAGCAGACCCATGTAGGCGGTGGAGCCGCCCTCCGTCTTGAGGCCCAGGACGCTGGAGACCAGCTTGGTCTCGGCCCGGGTGACAACCTCGCCTGCGCGGAAGGGCGTCTGTGGTTGCTGTAGCAGGCCCCGGTCGTCACGGTAGCCGATGATGTCCACGATGCCCACAAGCTTCTCTTGGAACTCGACCTCCTGGCCCCCGGATATGGCCGAGGCCTTGTCGTAGTCCACGTCCGTCTCCCGCTCCAGCTTGATGAGCTGTCCCAGGACGGGACCGTACATCTTGTGGTTGGCCTGGACGTACTCGTTCCTCTGCACGTTGGACGCGGATATCGCGACCTTGAACGTGCTAGCGCGCACGTTACCGAAAATGACGCCTACCGGCTCCATGCATCCCGTTGTCCATATGTGGCCGAGCGTTTTTGAAGCTTACGGAGACATTTCCACTCAATGTAGCCTTATGGGAGCTCGTACGCAGTCAGAAGGGACCAGGCCACGGAATGCATAAAAACGACCAGGGACATACACACCTCTCTACCGGGGGAGAGAGCCTATGGCAGACGAGCGGGAGAGGGTTACACCGAGGCGTCAGTCAATGGTGCCTAAGCCATCGGCCCTCACCCGGGCGGCGACCCTTCGCCTGAAGGCGGACAGGTCGGTGCGCGCGGAACAGCCCCGGCGGGCCGTCAGGTTCTACCAGCGCTCCCTCAAGCTCAACCCCAGGGACCACATCGCCTGGAACAACATGGGAGTGGCCCTATCCAAGATGGGCGAGGTGAGGGAGGCCATCGATGCCTACACCCAGGCCCTCAAGGTCAAGCCCACCTACACCAAGGCGTGGTTCAACAAGGGCAAGGCCTTCCAGCAGCTGGAGATGTACCCAGCGGCCCAGATCTGCTACGCCAACGTGCTGCGCATAAACCCCAACGCCACCGCAGCGTGGATCAACATGGGCGTCGCCCACCGGGAGAGCGGGCAGGTGGAGCGGGCGTTCCAGTGCTACGAGCGGGCCCTTGAGGTGGACCCCAGGAGCGCGGTGGCCTGGAACAACATGGGAGTCCTCCTGACCCGCACCGGTGACCTGAACCACGCGCTGCAGTGCTTCAACAAGGCCCTCGAGTTCGACCCCACGCTCCACGAGGCAATCTACGAGCGCGAGCAGGTGGTCGCGCTGATGGAGCAGAAGAGGACGGTGCAGCTGGAGGCCGACGACGAGTTCTAGACCACCGGGACGAAGCCCAGGGGGGTGTCGTCCTTGGTGGAGAAGTCCAGGTAGAGGATCTCCGTCTCGGGCTCGATGCCGTACAGGATGAAGCTGTTGTTTATCCGTGCCAGCTTCATGTGCACCGATGAGGTGTTGGCCACACGCTGGGTGGCGTCGACGAGGCCCGGCTTGGCCACCGTGAGCAGCACGCCGCCGTCGGCGCGCACCGACTCCGAGACCAGGGAGATGACCTCACGGATCTCCTCGGCGGGGAACCGGGACTCCTGGGTCTCCAGGCCTAGGATGCGCAGGGGGCCGGTGCCCGTCCTCTCGCGAAGCTGCATCGACGACTTGTCCCAGATGCCGAAGTCCTTGATGGCGTCGGAGTACTCCAGGGGCACGATGTACGGCTTGTTCTGGTCGCGGCTGGGGTTGATCTTCTCCGCCACCCGCATGTTCTCCTCCACCAGGTTGCCGTCGACCAGGCGGGAGAACTTCACGTGGTAGTCCTCGGCGGTCTCGCCGCCCTCGGGGATGATGACGACGCCCCGCCCGTGGAGCATGAAGTTGCACGCCATTGGCGTGGTGATCATCGACACCACGTCGTTGGGGATGTGCTGCCCCACCTCCAGCAGGACCCGGGAGCCCTTGGGGATACCGCCGCCCAGGTACACGTCCAGGGTGGGGTGCCCGGTGGAGAAGCCCACGTCGGTGTCGTCCACCGCGATGGCGGGTCCCTCCAGGACCCTGTCCAGGGGCGGATGGGGGGGAAGCAGGCGGAAGTGACCGTCCATGAGGGTGAAGAGCCATCGGGACGTCTTCAGCATCATGCCCCGCAGCTTGTGGATCTCCAGCTCCCGGATGAAGTGCCCGTTGAGCTGGGACCGGTGTAGCGTGGTAGTGCCGTCCACAAGGAAGTCGAGGCTGTTGTCGCCCTCGCCCTCGATGACGGCCACCACGGAGATGTTGGTGCCCTCGACCAGGTCCTTCTGCAGCGCTGACATGACCTTGGTCACGGGCACCTCCCACTTCTCGGCGATGCCCTCGAGGCTGTCCACCACCACGAAGCAGCGCTGGGGGAGCTTCCTCTCCAGGCTGTCGTAGAGCTTCTCCAGCTCCCGCAGAGGGTAGTTCTCGCAGAGCTTGTCCAGGCGGTCCCGGATCACCTGTCTCTGGGGCTCCTCCGGGGGATAGATGGTGGTAAGGAAGTCCTTCGAGGCGTTGAGGATCTCCCGCTTCTCGGCCATCTCCTCCAG
>CP070808.1:94183-102394 GCA_020343715.1 Thermoplasmata archaeon | reverse complement strand
GAAGGTGTCCTCCTTGTCCCGGAGCTTGAACTTAATGGTGATGGACGGATCCTCGGCGTCGCGATATCCTAGGGCCACCTCGTGGGAGGACAGCGTGGTCCCGCAGCGGGGGCAGTAGGGGACCACCCGGACACCCTTTGAGATGAGGCCCTGGTCCCAAAGTTGCTTGAGGGACCACCAGACGGACTCCATGTACTTGGGGTCCAGGGTGATGTAGGGGTCGTCCATGTCGATCCAGAAGCCCATCCGCTCGGACATCTGCTTCCACTCGTCCACGTAAGTGAACACCGATTCCCGGCACTTGGCGTTGAACCGCTCGATGCCGTACTCCTCGATGGCCTTCTTGTCGTGGAGCCCCAGCTCCTCCTCGACGCCCAGCTCCACGGGCAGGCCGTGGGTGTCCCAGCCTCCCTTGCGCTCCACCAGGTAGCCGCGCATGGTCTTGTACCTGCAGGCCATGTCCTTGAACTGGCGGGCCTCCACCGAGTGGATACCCGGCCTGCCGTTTGCGGTGGGGGGGCCCTCGAGGAACACGAAGGGCTCGGCCCCCTGCCTAATGTCCATGGAGGCCTGGAAGCAGTCGTGCTCCCTCCAGAACTCCATGATCCTCTCCTCCAGGGCAGGGGGTTCGTACTTCCTCGAGCTGGGCTCCGTCATGCTAGCACGTCCTTTGAATAGACTTGGCCAGAAAGGCGGTACGGTTAAAAAACGTTGCGGATGCCAGCAGGTCGGGCGGACCGTCGGCCCCCTCTCACTCCACCAGGGGCACGTTCGCCTCCACCAGTTCCTTGATGATGGCGTACTTGTCGGTGTACTGGTGGATGCTTATGCCCTCCCCGTCCGGTGGCTGCAGCTCGATGACCTCCGCCGGACCCATCTCCTTCATGGTGTAACCCTTGAAGTAGGCCCACGGGTGGAAGACGGTCTTGCCCTTGGGGGGCTTGACCAGCACCCCGCCCTCGTATATCCTCACCGACGGGACCCTCACCGAGAGGTAGAGGAGGTTGGCCGACACGAACAGCATGAGCACCCCCGCTGCGAGGAAGATGATGTACACCACCCACCACACATCGAGGACGAGCCAAAGGATTAACCAGGCCAGTATCATGAGGACCCCGATGATGCCGAAGAAGCCCGCCACGAAGCGGAACCGACCGCGGATGAGCTGGGTGACCTGGGCCGAGGACTCGGCGATCAGCTCCCCCTTCTCGTCGGCCATTCACATCAGCTCCTGGTGTCCTCTCCTTTGCGCTCGGTCGGGGTGGTGACGGGGGGTCAGATCTCCTCGTCGCCCTGCATCTGGCGCATGAACCTCACGGCGTCGTCGGATGGGGCCCCTGGGGCCGGTCGCTCGGGCCTGGGCTCCGTCTCCTCCTCTATGGTCTCGACCTCGATGCCGGCCTCCTCGGGCGCGCCCGTAACGGCGGCGGTCGCCCCACGCTCCGATGCCGCGGCGGTGTCCGCCTTCTGCCGCTCGATGAGCCAGTAGAAGCCTACGACGAACAGTCCCGCCACCAGGACGGTGATGAGGACCATCCAGAACAGCGGGTTGGACAATACCCCCAGCTCCTGCGTGCTGATGGCGTAGGGGTTCGATGCCGTGGACAGGTCCGCGTCGTTCCATGTCTCGATGGTCACGTAGTACTTGTGGTTGGCGTCCAGCCCGGTGATGGTGTACTTGGCCAGGCTCTGGGTGGTTATCACGTCCACCTTGTCGCCCTTGTCGTTGGAGACAGTGCTGAGCCACACCTCGTACCGGTCGAAGTTCGCCTCCTGGTTGGGAGCCCACTCCACGGTGATGCTGTCCGTCGTCGAGGTGGCCTTCAGGATGGCGGGGTACATGGGTGGTTGGTCGACCACGGACCGGGTGTAGACACCCATGGAGAAGCCCAGGGGGCCCAGGGGACCCTTGTTCACCAGCACGAAGGCGTAGGTGCCCGTCTTGTCGGCGACGAACTCGCCCGCACCGTCGATGAGGGTCCTGCCCTCGGTAACCTTGAGGCCGATGGTGCCCACGGGAGCGGTGGAGAAGGCCTCCACCGGCTCGTATACCTGCAACTCCAGGTAGACGTCGGAGGACCAGTTGCCCTGGTCGTACGCCAGCTGGATGTCCAGGTGGTCCGAGACCGTCAGGTCGACCAGGAAGACGTACACCACCTCGTTGGCCCCGAACTGGCCCGACTCCACGTGCCCGATGGGCCCGAACTCCGCAGGGTCGGTGTCCGCGTGGACCACGAAGAAGTGCCGACCCTCGGTCTGGGAGACGTTCACGAACATGGTGTCGGTGGGCGCGTCCAGCTCCCACCCGTTGATGGCGATGACCCCGGTGTTGTCGTCGGGGCCCACGGCGACCCAGGCAACCGGGTTGGTGGAAAGGCCCGTGGTGAGGAGCTTCAGCTCGTGCTCCCCCATCCCGGAGATCCACGCGCTGGAGATCACCGACCAGGTGTTTGACTCGGCCGTGAACCTGAAGTGCTCGTTCCGGTTGTAGTCGTCGACGTACGTGCGGAAGGGTCCCGTGAGGACCCTGCCGTTGACGGTGGCCGTCAGGTTGTACGCCAGGTCCGTCAGCACGTCGTGGTTGAGGATCACCACTGCGTAGTCAAGGGTGGCCCGGGAGGTGTAGACGATCTCCTGCTCGGTGCCGGGCCCGCTCCGGCTCACGGACCTGGGTCCCAGCTCCGCATCGGTGGTGGACATGTAGGTGGCATCGGGGGCGAACAGGTACATCCCCAGGTCGAAGGAGTAGGTGTAGCCCGGGGGCACCCGCAGCCCGAGGTCCACGGTGGAGGCCTCGGGTATCGAGGGCGACCAGAGGGCGCCCACGTCCCGGTCGGTGAGGTTCTGTGTCCCTCCCGGCAGCGCACCCCCGCTCCTGGCTATCTGCACCTGGTAGGACAGCGTCCTGCCCTCGGGCACGTCCGCCTCCAGGTGGACGAAGTGCCGCTGGGACCCGGAGGGCAGCGAGGAGCCGTCGATGACGAAGGCCCCCACCCGGTCCTCGGGGGTCAGGAGGAGGGTGGACAGGGCCACCGAATCGACGGTGGGCCACCTGAGGGTGGCGGTCACCGGGGCCACGGGGGTGTTCTCCGGCAGCCTCACGACCACCATGGTGTACGTGCCCTGGGTCGGGTCGAAGCGGAAGGCGTCGGCGTCGTTGTCGGCGTCCAGGACGCCCTCGTTCAGGTTGAAGTCGGAGGAGGGGAAGCCGTTGACGGCGTAGGTAAGCTCGTAATCCAGATCGCCGAAGGCCCCCAGGTTCGCCACGACCACCAGGTGCTCGCCCCCGGTGGTGGCGGTGTACATCAGCGTTGGGTTCCCGCTCTCCCCGGGCACGGCCATGGCGCCCACGTCGCCCTCGGTGCCCAGGTTGCGGTAGAGCTCCCCGGGCGGGAGCACATAGACCCCCAAGGAGTAAGGGTATGTCCACTCCCTCGGCGGGGCGACGCGTATGTCGATGGTGTCCCGTTGGGCCAGGTCCAGCGTGTATGTGTGCAGGAACTCGTCGGACCTGAACGAGAAGGTCAGGTTGTCGTAGGGGGCCGTCAGCGCCGTGGGCGTGTTCTCCAATTCCACAACGTAGTGGGGCGAGCCCTCCTCGACCTCCTGCCTGATGAAGTACGTGGTGGTGGAGGTCAGCTCGTGGCCGTCCACAGCAAGGAGCCCCACGGGGTTGTTAGCGGTCACGCCCCGCTTGGCGCCGGGCGCCTGGTGCCATCCCACCGCCTCTTGGCGGATGGGGTTGGTGTCCAGGGCGGTACTGTGCAGGCTGTGCCAAAGCGCCCCGTCGTCGGAGGATAGCCTGCTTCCCACCAGGTTCCAGGTGTCGGGGCGGGCCTGGAACTGGAACAGGTCCTCGCGGTTGAAATCGTTGAGGTCGCCTCGCTTGGGGGAGTCGTCCACCAGGGTCCTGCCCTGGATGGTCACGTCCAGAGTGAAGGGTATGTTGTCCCTGGGGGCGAAGTTCACCACGACCACGGCGTAGACACCGGTGACGGCACACGTGAACACCGCGTTCTGCTCGGTGTTGAGGCCAGCCCGGGACATGGCGATGGGCTCGTTGGCGTAGTCGGGCAGCTCCCCGGAGATGGAGTAGTACTTCTCCCCCGGGGGGAAGATGTACATGCCCAGGTCGTGGTCGTAGTTGTAGTCCGGGTCGACCTGGAGCCGGAAGTCGGCCGTCTGGGAGGCCTGGAGGTTGATCTCGTAGAGCCTGAAGATGTCGGCGTCGGTGATGGAGCCCGATGTCGTCGCGTTTGTGGGGGGTAGGGTCGACGTGGGCTCGGCGAACTGGATGCTGAAGGGCACCACCGAGCCGCCCTTTTCCATCCTCTGGCGGATGTAGTAGGTGTCGACGAAGGAGAGGGCACGGCCGTTGATGGCGATTATGCCCACGGGGCTGTCGTCGGTCAGCTCGTCCTTGGCGATGGTGTTGCTGTCGGCGGTGGGCCAGTGGAGGCTGTGGGTGTAGGTGCTGTCGATCTCGCCCCTGGCCTTGACCACGGTGGCGCTCCACGACGACGTGGGCGCGACGATGCTGTAGAAGTCCTCCAGGTTGACGCCCGTCAGCGTGTCCTCGTCCAGCTGCCCGTCGGACAGGGGGATGCCGTTGAAGCCCACGTCCAGCTGGAACCTTATGTTGTCGGGGACGCCCTCGTTGAGCAGCACGATGAGGTAGGTGCCGGCCTCCTGGGCCACGTGGACCAGGGCCTGCTCCGAGTTCTCCCCAGCGTCGGAGTACTCGATGGGGTGGGTGCCGCCCTGTCCCTCGAACTGGTGGTAGCTGCCCGTGGGACCGAACAGGAGGAGGCTGAAGTGGTAGTTGTAGGTCCACTCCGGGGGTATCCGAAGGCGCAGGTCCAGGGTGTCCCGCTTCGCTAAGTTGATCTCGTAGGCCATCACGATGCCGTCGGTGCCCATGTTGCCCGTTACCGTCTGGCTGTTCCCTGACAGGGTGATAAGGCCGTTGCGCATCTGGAGCGCGTAGGAGGGGGAGTAGACGGCCAGCTCCTGGGACACGGTGAACGGGGTGTCGCCGGGCAGGGCGTAGCCGTTGACGGCGATGACACCGGCGGACCGGGTGTTGGCGATGGAGCCCACCTCGGCGAAGAGGATCGGGTTCTTTGAGGTGATGTCAGACCGGAGGCCGTGTCGGTAGGCGCCGTTCCCCTGGTAGTTGTTCGACGCCAGGACCGTCCACTCGTTGGCCCGGGCGGTGAAGTTGAAGTCGTCCCGCGGGCCGAGGGAGTCGAGGGAGCCCCTGTAGACCGTGTCGGGGAACATGTCCGTGGCGGCGGAGACCATCATGACCGGGGCTAGTGCTGATAGCACGAGCAGCGTGACGACTACGGCCGCCAGTGGACGATATCGAGATGCTCCCATCCAAATCCTCCTACCACTGACTGGGCATGATAACATCTATAAAAAATAAAAAGGTTGGCATGTAAGGTCTGGCCAAGGGGAAACGACCCCTCACCATCGCCGTTGAGAACGGGTCGGCAAACTACTTGAGAGGGCGGGCGGATTTGGGCCCATGGTCACGACGGTGTGCATGATCGTGCTCATCATAGCCGTGGCCTTCGTGCCCAGCCTCCTTTACATGGTCCGGGTGAGGAACTGGGAGCGGTTCGGGAGGGAGCCCTACACCCGACTCCTCCTCATGTTCGGGTACGGCGCCTTCGTGGCCGTGATCATAACGCTCATACTCAGCTCCCTGGTCCTGGGGGAGCTGATGCGCTTCGAGCGCCTCACCGAGGTGGGGGGCGAGCACTTCCTGTCCGCGGTGGTGGTGGCCCCCATCGTGGAGGAGCTGGCCAAGGGCCTGGGCCTGGTGTTCGTCATCGCCGCCATCAAGCGGGAGGAGGACGGCATGGTGTACGGCGCCGCCATCGGCCTGGGATTCGCCGCCACCGAGAACCTGCTCTACGAGCTCAACGCCCTGGCCACCGGTGGCATCGCCGCCTACATCGCCACCGCGTTCCTGCGCATCATATCCAGCACGTTGCTCCACGCCACCGCCACGGGCGTCACCGGGTTTGGCGTGGGCAGGGCGGTGATGACCCAGAAGGCGCTGGTGACGGCCCTACCCTTCTACCTGACCGCGGTGCTGATGCACGCCACCTTCAACTTCATCGCCAGCCTCCCCTCGGTGTGGCCCGACACCTTCGGTGTCTGGACAGGCATCATCAGCCTCCTGCTGGTCATCCTGTTCGCGGGCTTCGCATGGAGGGTCATGAGGGAGCGCATCTCGGAAAGCTGAGCCCGTCCAGTCACGATAGCCAGCCGGTAACCTTTAATTAGGCGTACCCTCCATCCACGACCGACCATGCCACTCCCCGTCCCCACCTCGATACTGGTCGCCTTCGGCGGGAACGCCATCCTGAAGGAGCGCCAGCGGGGCACGGCGGAGGAGCAGTTCGCCAACCTGGAGGCGGCCCTGGAGTACGTGGCCGACCTGGTCCAGGAGGGCCACCGGGTGATCATCACCCACGGCAACGGTCCCCAGGTGGGGGTGCTCATGCGCCAGGGGGAGGCCGCCGCGGACATGGTCCCCGAGATGCCCCTGGACGTGCTGGTGGCCAAGACCCAGGGGCAGATCGGCTACATGATACAGCACACCCTCATCAACATCTTCCGGGCACGGCAGGTCAAGCGGAACGTGGTCTCGGTCATCACCCAGGTGGTGGTGGACGCATCGGACCCCGCCTTCGCCGACCCGCGGAAGCGGGTGGGCCGCTTCTACGACAAGGAGAGGGCGGAGGCCATGATGGCAGCAGACCCGGACCTGGTGATGAAGGAGGACGCCGGCCGCGGCTGGAGGAGGGTCGTCCCATCCCCCGAGCCCATCGACGTGCTGGAGGTGGACTTCGTCCGGGAGGCCTACACCCGGGGCGACGTGGTCATCGCCTGCGGTGGCGGCGGCATCCCGGTGATGTTCCGGGGCGGCAGGTACAGGGGCGTGGAGGCCGTGGTGGACAAGGACAAGGCCTCGGCGGTGCTAGCGGCCCGCTGTGACGTGGAGCTCTTCTTAGTGCTGACCGACGTGGAGCAGGTCTACCTGGACTACCAGGAGCCCGACCAGGAGGGCATCGACTACATGTCGGTGGAAGAGGCGATGGACTACCTGCGGGCGGGCGAGTTCTCCGAGGGCAGCATGAGGCCCAAGGTCGAGGCGGCGATCGAGTTCCTGGGCATGGGGGGCGAGAGGGTGGTGATCACCTCCCTCGAGAAGGTCAGAGATGCTCTGGACGGCAGGACCGGCACCCACATGAGCCATCTCTGAGGCCGTCGAGCCTCTCCTCGATGACCCGGTCGTATATCTCCTCCAGCGCCGCCGCCGCGTCGCCCTTGGAGGCGCTCCAGGGGATGGCCACCACCTTGCCATGGATGCCGAAGGGTCCCTTCTCCTTGCAGCACTTGACCAGGGTCCAGCAACCGTCATCCCTCTCCTTCGCCAGCTCCAACGGGCACATGGTCACGACCCGGCCCGGCCGGCGTCCGTAGCGCTCCCGGAAGATCCGTTCGGAAAGGTTGCACCCCACAAGGACCACGTCGTCTTCCTCGCCCATGTCGGGCACCTCGTCCAGGTACTCCACCTCCCTGTCCAGGTCCAGGCCCGAGGCGCGACAGGGGAAGAGGAGGCGGGCGCCGGTGTCGATATCCTCCGCCAGTTCGCGGAGGTCGATGGTCTCCTCCTCGAGGACCACGGGCATGGGCCGGCAGGCCAGGCCACGGCTTGCCAGGGCGGCCACCTTGCTGGGGTACGGCGGGACCACGTCCAGAACCCGGACGCAGACCTCGGACCCGTCCCGGACGACGAAGCTCATGTGGTTGAACTCCCCCTGGACCACGACGGCCTTGACCTCCTTACCGAACCCGCAGGCGGCACTGTACATGGCCGTGGGATTGGTGGTGTCCACGGAGGGGTCCACCACGTGCACCGTCTCAGCGGGCAGCGCCAGCACCTCCACCGACTCGATGGGGACCAACAACCGGGCCCCCAGGCCCTTCTTGACGGAGATTACCGCCCAGTCCTCCCCGTTCGTCACGCAGTAGAACTCGGTGAGCTTGTAGGCGGACTTGCCCTCCACTTGGGCCCTGATGGTCTCCTCGGTCAGCTCTCCTTCTATGTGGAGCTTGCCGACGACCTTGCAGTGGGAGGGTATCAAGGGTCCACCGGCCCGCCCATGGCCATCTTCGTAGATAACGGTT
>CP070808.1:85795-94083 GCA_020343715.1 Thermoplasmata archaeon | reverse complement strand
CAGATACCCCTGGTGCAGAAGACCTCCCACGTCCTGGGGGGTTACGTGTGGGTGAACACCCGCACCGGCGACGCCACCTTCTTCAACCGGGAGGACAGGTCGCTGGCGGACAAGGACACCGTGGCGGCCCAGATAAAGAAGTACCTGTCATCGGGAGCCCTGGGCTTCCAGCAGCTGGACATCCACGAGGGCTACCTGTACCCCATGCGCCTGAACGACGGCACCCAGAGGGAGGCGTACGTCTTCCCCCTATACGCGGGCCTCACGGTGACCAGGTACGCGGTGGTGGACGCGGTGGACTACACCTCCGAGCCATACATCGAGGACGAGCTGGCCCTGGCCCTGGAGAGGTACCGGGCCCGTGCCGGTGGCACCGGGCAGGGCGTGCTCATGTGGGAGAACTACACCCTCATGTCAGGCGACACAGAGGGCGACGAGGCGGTCCTGGCCGTGAGCAACTCCTCGGTGGATAACCTCACCGTGGTCTTCACCAGCTCGGACCTGCAGTTGGGCCTCCTGGCCATGGGCGACGACGAGATGCGCGAGGTCCGTCTGGCCGTGGCCGCCTGGAACCGTGGCGAGGACGTCACCATCCGGCTCGTGTTGGTCGACAGGACCGTGGTGGACGCCGACTGGGAGGGCGCGGACCTGGTGCCTTGAGGCGGACACCCTCGAAGGTTATATAAGCCGTCAGGTCCGAATTAGATGCGGTGTACGACTTCCAGACGACCCTGGACGAGATGAGGAGACGCAAGCGGAGGCGTCGTATCGTCATCGCCTCCGGCGTGGCCGTCATCGTCCTGTTCGCCTCGGTGCTGGCCGTCGCCAGCCTCGACTACCCGGAGCTGACCATCAGGTCCATGTCCGTCGAGCAGATCGACATCCCGGCGGACACCCTCTACATCGGCATGTACCTGGCGGTCCACAACACCAACAACGTCGACGCGACGATATCCTCGGTGGAGGGGAAGGTCAGCTCCGCCGGGAAGAAATTGGACACCTTCGCCTTCGAGGAGGCCACCATCATACCGGCCAAGACCAACCTGACGGTGACGTACACCGTAAGGGTCATGGACGTGCCCCTGCCCTTGCCGGACCCTGTGCTGGTGGTGGAGGGCAGCGCCAAGGTCAGGGCCTTCGCCCGGGGCATCACGTACCACTTCACCCACCAGATCCCGCTGACCCACAGCCCCGACATGGACAACCAGCCCCCTGTGGCGGACATCTCCGGTCCCCGCTACATCAGGAGGGACAAGCCCGCGTCCTTCGACGGCACCAACTCCTACGACCCGGACGGCAAGGTGGTGGGCTACGCATGGGACTTCGGTGACGGCTATCACATGACGGGTGCCGAGGTGGAGCACTCCTTCTTGAACCCAGGCGTCCACACGATCACGCTGACGGTGATAGACCAGGCGGGGGAGCGGGGTAAGACCTCCACGGAGATCCGGGTCCTCCCCGTATAACGGCGTCCCGGGGCGTCACCCCAGCCGCCCGACGACCTCTCCCCTCACGTCCTTCCTCATCTTCTCGCTGGAGACGACCACCTCTTCCATGTCAGCGTCCTCCAGCCAGGTGGCGGAGCAGTCCGAGAAGCCCTCGGCCCAGTCCCTGCCCTCGACGGCGGCGCGCCCGCCCTCCATGAACGCGGAGGCCAGGGGCAGTATGGGCTCGGCCCGGGGGCAGACCAGCGCCAGGTCGGCCTCCTCCACGGCCCACCGGTTCCCGTTGAACGACACGGCCATACCACCCTCGTCGCGAACGGTGCGGAAGGCCTCCACGTCGGTGATGCTGTCGCCCACGTAGATGACCCGGTCGATGGGGACGCCCTCGTGCCGGGCGGCCTTACGGATGCTGGTCGCCTTCTCGGGGCCGCCCACGGGGCTCACCTCCTCCACTATGGAGTAGACGGACAGCTCCGGCAGCAGGTCCCAGAAGACCTCGTCCAGGTCTACCACGGTGGCCTGGTCCCCCTCGGTCAGGTCCTCGGGGCCGCTGGCCAGGGCGGGGATGTCGATGGGGTCCCGGGCCAGCACGCGGGTGGCCAGGGACTTGACCTGGGGCACCTCGTCGTCCGGGATGGCGAAGTCGTCCAGGTTGACCCGGGTGCAGAAGGTCTGCTCCCTGGGGAAGCCGATGGCGTTGCAGACCGCGTGCACGTACTGGCAGTATGAGGTGGAGATTATGTACGCCGGCCCCCGCTGGACGATGGAGCTGAGGGCGTGGTCCGCTCCCGGCACTATGAGGATGCCCCGGGAGGAGAAGGACGCCATCCGCTCCTGCGTCAGGCCGTTGGCCATCATGAACGGCAGGATGAGGCGAAGGGTGTCCCCGGCACGGTAGCCCGGCATGTTGATGACCTCCGCCAGGTAGTCGTCGTACAGGCTGATCCGGCGGAACAGCTCGTCCCCGTAGGGCACCACGGCGGCGCACATCTCGGCCGCGTTGTCGTTCTTCGTCACCGGCCCCTCCAGGTCGGTGCAGTAGATCCTCTTGGCTCCCTCATCCGTCACGCCAGTCAACCCCTTGTATGTCCAGCTCTATCGCCTCGGTCACGTCCGCCGCCGCCCCCGCCTCGTGGTCGCCGAAGGTGACGGGCATCTTGTTGACTATCCTCAGCCTGCCGTTGGACAGCGCCCGCACCGTTATGCCGATGAGGGGCAGCTCGCGCCTCTCCCCCTCTGCCCTGATGCGGCGGAACAGGGGGTTGGACTCGCCCTCCTCCTCCTTGATGCGGGCAACGCCCGCATCCCGCACGTGGTCCCAGAGCGGCTCCCAGTCGGGGCCCTGTATCGGGAACTTGGTATAGGCCACCGGGGGCCCCCGGTCCAGCTCAGGGGTCACCAGGTGCATCATGGCCCCCTGCTCCTCGGCGCCCTGCTCCATCAGGTCCCAAATGACCTCCTGCCAGGTGCCCGCCGGGCCCCAGGGCAGGGCTGGGTGGAGGTTGATGGCGTCGAACCGGTCGCACTCGGCCTCGGACCAGATGAGCATGTAACCGGCCAACAGGCACACGTCGGGGTCATGGCCCCGTTCCAAGATGGCGTCGATGACCTGCTGGCCGTAGATGTTCCTCCACTCCAGCAGCGTGGGGGAGGGGTTCGAGTGGTCGGTGGTCTCCGCCAGGCCCCTCTTCCGCAGCTCGGGCTCCACCTTGAAGTGGTTGAGGGAGACCAGGTCGATGCCCAGCTCCTGGACCATCCCGAAGAACCTCACCCGCTCTTGGGCCAACTGTGTGGTCGGGGCGCCCTTGGGCTCCCAGTTGCAGAACACGAAGGGTATCTCCACCTCCAGCCCTTCCCGGGCCCTCCGCCGCCAGACCTCCAGGAGGAGCTCCCTTGCCATCTCGTCGTTCCCGCTCGAGAACCAGCCCAGCTGCAACATCCTCATCTACCTCTCGCCTTCATCTCATCCAGGTACGTGGCGAGGAAGTCCTTGTCCGGATAGGTCTCCCTGCCGTGGCCCGCCAGGCTCTCCACGGCGCACATGTGCGCCAGCAGCGTGCAGTCCGCCGGCGGCATGCGGGCCAGCATTCCCGCCAGGTAGCCCGCGTCGGCCACGTCCCCCGCGCCCACGCTGTCACCGGCGACGCTGACCGGGAGGGACCGCAGGTGGTGCTCCCCCTCGGCCCAGTAGGTGTGGATGCCCCGGGCGCCCAGCTTAACGACCACGGTACCCACGCCCATGTCCATGAGCATGCCCGCGGCCTCGTGCCGGTCCCCGGCCCCGGTGAGCAGGAGAAGCTCCCCCTCCCCGGGGAGGACCACGTCCGCCCTCTCCAGGAGAGGGGCTATGCCCTCGGCTCCCCTGAGGGCGTAGAGGGCTCCCGGGTCGATGCTCACCGTGATGTCCTTGGGCAGCCTCCTCACGGCCTCCACCTGGGCCTCCAGGGGCAGGTCGCCCACGAAGGAGGACATGTGCACGATACGCGAGCGGGCCATCAGCAGCTGATCCACGTCTGCAGGGGCCAGGGTATCGTTCACGTTGGGGAACACTGTGATGGACCTGTCCCCGTCGGGGCCCACGGCGATCACGGTCCTGCCGCTGCGGCCCCGTCGGACGAGGCCCAGGTACATGGGGTCGCCCAGGCCCTCGGTGAGCACCCCCGCCGCCTCGTCGTCGCCCACGGCCCCCACGTAGCCCGTGAGCACCCCCATGGTGCGCAGGGCGTGGACGGTGTTGGCGGCGGAGCCCCCGGCGGTGACGGAGACGGGGGGCCCTCCCATCTCCTCCAAGCGGGCGGAGAGGGTGTCCATCCCACCCTCGTCGCCGATGACCTCCGCTCCGGGGGAGAGGCCTGCCTCCTCCACGGCATCAACCTTGTAGATGACATCCAGGTTGAGCGCGCCGAATCCTACGACGTCCACGTCCGCCTCGGGTCCCAAGGGTACCCCCCGGTGTACGCCTGGAGGGTCATCGCGGGATAAGTAGTTACTTCCCTGCCCGGGAGGTCGTCACTCCGGGTCGTCCTCCAGGTCCATGAGGGCGCCCATGTAGACGGGGGTGAAGAGGCACTCCCCCGGGGGGACGAGAACGTCGTCGGGGCCCTGCTCCCCGTCTGCCGACGGCCGGGCGTCCAGACCTCTCACCAGCACAGCCGGCGTGGACTCGTCCGCCTCCCCCATGACCAGCGTCCCCGTGGACGCGAGCATGTCTGCCACGTTCCTGCGGGTGACGTGAAGGGGCTTTCCGAACAGGTCGGACCGGCCCCGCACGTCCTCCACCCCCGCTATGCCCGACCAGCCCAGGGCCATTCCCACGGTGCCGAAGCGCAGGGGCTGCACGTGGCTGTCCACCACCACCACGGCGATGTCGGGGCAGCACCGGGCCGCGAGCTCGGCCCGGATCCTGTGGGCCGCCTGCCAAGCGTCCCGGGGCCAAAGGATGGCCTTGCCCCCGGGCACGTTGCTCAGGTCCGCCCCGCCGTTGGCCACCATGATGCCGCGGGCGTACGTGAGCAGCGCCCCCGGGACGCCGCCCAGCACCATGTCGGACTCGTCCATGGCCACCTGGCAGAAGGCGGCGGGGAGGCCCGAGCCAAGGGCCAGCTCCTCGGCCAGGGCGGAGACCTCGACCCGGTCCAGGTCTACCACCCGGCCCTCCCACATGGCCACCGCCTTGCTGGCGACCACGAGCACGTCCCCCGCGGAGAGGGCCTCGCCATGCTCCTCGATGGAGGCCTTGAGCAGCTCCGGAAGGTCGTCCCCCGGCTCCAGCACCGGGGTGGGGAGGGGTATCAGCCTCAGGGGGCCAGCGGGTCGCATGGCTCCCCCCATCGGGCTTATCGGAGAAAGGTCTTTCGCGCCTCAGCCCTGGGCCCTGAGGATCTCCAGGTCCGCGTCCACCATCCGGCCGACCATCTCCTCGAAGGACACGGTGGGCCTCCATCCCAGGACGCGCTCCGCCTTGCTGGCGTCCCCCACCAGCTCCACCTCCTCGGCGGGCCTGTAGTAGCGGGGGTCCACCCTCACGTGGGCCTCCCAGTCGTCCACGCCAGCCCTGGTGAAGGCCGCCTGCACCATCTCCCGCACGGAGTGGGGGCGACCGGTGGCGATGACGTAATCGTCGGGCTCGTCCTGCTGCAGCATGAGCCACATGGCCTCCACGTAGTCAGGGGCGTAGCCCCAGTCGCGGCGGGCGTCCAGGTTGCCCAGGGACAGGGTGTCGGTAAGGCCCAGGCCGATGCTGGCGGCACCCGACGTGATCTTCCGGGTGACGAAGAAGGGGCCCCTCCTGGGGGACTCGTGGTTGTACATGATGGCGCACGACCCGTGGACGTCCTGGTGCTCCCGGAACTGCTCCACCGCCTGGTGGGCCATCAGCTTGGAGGAGCCGTAGGGGTTCCGGGGCCGGAACGGCGTGTCCTCGTTCTGGGGGCTCTCGGTGACCTGCCCGAACAGCTCCGAGGTGGAGGCCTGGAACAGCCGGGTGTGGGGGGAGTACCTGCGGATGCCGTCCAGCAGGCGCACCACGCCCATGCCGTTGATCTGGAACACCTTCACCGGGTCCTTCCAGGCGAAGGTCACGTTGGTGATGGCGCCCAGGTTGTACAGCTCGTCGGGGGCTATCTCCCTGACGATGCGGTGGATGCCCGCCTTGGTCGAGAGGTTGCCGAAGACCTGGTGCACGTCGTCCAGGCAGTCCTCCAGGAGGCAGAGGGCCTCGGGCCGCTTGGTCTCTATGAGGCCGTGGACCTCGTAGCCCTTCCCCAAGAGCAGCTCCGTGAGGTAGGAGCCGTCCTGTCCGGTTATGCCGGTGATGAGCGCTGACCTGGTCTCCGCCATCCGGGTCACCCCAAAGGACGTCTAGATGTTAGGCTCCGTGAGGGGCCGGTGGGAGGTCAGGAGCTCCATGTCGGAGTCCACCATTATCTGGACCAGCTCGCGGAAGGTGACCTTCGGGGTCCAGCCCAGCCTCTCCTTGGCCAGGGTGGCGTCTCCGAGAAGGTCGATCACCTCGGCGGGGCGGAAGTGGGCCTCGGCCACCTCCACATGCCCCTCCCAGTCGTCTATGCCCACGTGGCGGAACGCCACGTCGCAGAACTCGCGCACGCTGTGGGACTCGCCCGTGGCCACCACGTAGTCGCCGGGCTCGTCCTGCTGCAGCATCCTCCACATCATGTCGGTGTACTCGGGGGCGTAGCCCCAGTCACGCTTGGCGTCCAGGTTGCCCAGCTGCATCTTGTCCAGCATCCCCAGCTTGATGCGCGCCACGTTGTACGATATCTTGCGGGTCACGAACTCCAGCCCGCGGCGGGGCGACTCGTGGTTGAACAGGATGCCGTTGGAGGCGTGCAGGTCGTAGCTCTCCCGGTAGTTCACCACTGCCCAGTAGCCGTACACCTTGCTGATGCCGTAGGGGCTTCGAGGGTAGAACTTGGTGCGCTCCGTCTGGGGAGTCTCCTGGACCTTGCCGAACATCTCCGAGGAGGAGGCCTGGTACATCCTCGAGTCGGGGGACAGGTACCGGATGCCCTCCAATATGCGCACCACGCCCAGGGCGCTGACCTCGGAGGTGAGTATGGGCTGCTTCCATGAGGTGGCCACGAAGCTCTGGGCCGCCAGGTTGTATATCTCGTGGGGCTCGGACATGGAGATGGCCCTGTTGATGGAGGCCTGGTCCGTCAGGTCGCCGTCGATGAGCGTGACGTCGTCCAGTATGTGCTCGATGCGGGTGTAGTTGGGGATCGACAACCTGCGGACGAGCCCGTACACGTCGTAGCCCTTCTCCAGGAGCTGGTCCGCCAGGTAGGACCCGTCCTGGCCAGTTATCCCGGTGATGAGGGCGCTCTTGGTTTCTGACACGGGCCCATGTACACCGTCATCGGTTAAAATATTCTCGTAAGGCCCTGGCCCGTCCCTCCAACGCGTGCTCCCGGTGACCGATTTTTCCTGGAATATTCATATATGACCTCCGCCTTGGGTGTTGCATGGACCCAGCAGAGCCCTCCGCGGTCGGCGGCGGCTCCGACGTGATGGTCGAGCTGCTCAACACCCACAAGGTGTACATGACCGGCCTGGTGCCAGTGCGTGCGCTGGCGGGAGTCAACCTACAGGTCAGGAACGGCGAGTTCGTGGCCGTCATGGGCCCCTCGGGCTGCGGCAAGTCGACGCTCCTCAACATCATCGGCGCCATCGACCGGCCCACGGAGGGCCGGGTCCGGGTGGCGGGGGTGAACCTGCTGGACCTCACCGACGACGACCTGTCCGACTTCCGAAGGGACCGCATCGGCTTCGTCCACCAGTTCTACAACCTCATCCCGTCCCTCACGGCGGCGGAGAACGTGGAGCTCCCCCTGGCGTTCAAGGGCGTGAACGGCGCCGAGCGTGCCAAGCGGGTCGACGAGCTCCTCGAGCTGGTGGGCCTGGAGGACAGGTCAGCCCACACCCCTTCCCTGCTGTCCGGGGGCGAGCAGCAGCGGGTCGCCATAGCCCGGGCGCTGGCCAACAGCCCTGGCCTGGTCCTGCTGGACGAGCCCACCGGCGACCTGGACGTCACCTCCGGGGACGCCATCCTGGACCTCCTGGGGAGGTTGAACCGTGAGGAGGGGGTCACCTTCATCATGGTCACCCACAACCCCCTGGTGGCCAGCAAGGCCTCCCGGACGATCCTCATGGAGGACGGGCGGGTGGTGGAGACAGGGGCAGAGCCTCCCTCGCCACCCATCATGCCGGAGGATGAGTGACCGTGGCGTTGGGCGGCTACATCTACAGGGCCTTCCGCTCCAACCGGAGGCGGAACGCCATGGGCATCGCCGCGGTGGTGGTGACCGTCTTCCTGATGGTGCT
>CP070808.1:77207-85695 GCA_020343715.1 Thermoplasmata archaeon | reverse complement strand
CGTCCAGCGATTCGCGGGGGTGGTATATGACCGTTGGCTTTCCAGTGCCTATCGATGAGGACCAGGGAATGGGTGGGGCACAAGCCTTTAAAAGGGGACGGCCCATTCCCAACGTCGTGCCAAGAGACACTGACGTCCAGGCCTGGGAGCCCAAGGGTAGGTACAAGCTGACCCGAGTGGGGGTGACCAACCTGGTCAAGCCCGTGCAGGTGCGTCGCCCCGAGGGGGAGGTGGTCCTACAGCCCGTCATAGACGTGTTCGTCGACCTGCCACCGGGTCAGAAGGGCTCACACATGTCCCGGAACGTGGAGGTTCTGGGCGAGGCGGTGGACACCAGCGTCCGGGACCCCGTCACCAGCCTCGAGGACCTGTGCCTGCGCCTGGCCAGGGAGCTTCTCGTCCGCCACGAGTACGCGGGCTGGTCCCAGGCCCAGGCCAAGGCGGACTACTTCCTGGAACGGGAGGTGGGCAACGGCCGCACCTCGCTGGAGCGGTACCGGTTGCTGGCCCGTGCCCAGGCGCGGCGTGAGGACCCGGTCACGGTCAAGAAGCTCATCGGCGTGGAGGTGGTGGGCATCTCCGCCTGTCCCTGCTCCATGGAGGGTGTCAGGCAGATCATCGCCGAGGAGAGGCCCGATCTGGCGGACACCGTGGAGGAGCTGCCCATGATGAGCCACAATCAGCGGAACGTGGCCACCCTCATGCTGGAGGTCCCGGAGGACGTGGAGATCGAGGCCAACTCGATGATAGACCTGGTTGAGGCCGAGCTCAGCGCCCCCACCAAGGAGCTCCTGAAGCGGACCGACGAGGCCCGTCTGGTGCTCCAGGCCCACTCCAACCCCAAGTTCGTGGAGGACATCGTCCGGGACATCCTGGACGCCGTCGTGCGCCAGTACCCGCACCTGCCCGACGAGGCCACCGTCATCGTCAGGTCGGAGAGCAAGGAATCGATCCACAAGCACAACGCGTTCGCTGAGAGGGTCACCACCCTGGGCGAGCTTCGCATGTGAGGTGGGACGGATGTCCGAGGAGAGCCGGCGGTACGACCTGGTGGAGGTCACCGCCGACGTGGCGATTAGGGCCAGGGGCGGTTCCCTGGGCCAGCTCTATGCCAACGCGGCCTGGGGCATGTTCGACCTCATCTGCGACAGCGCAACAGTAGAGGACTACCGCACGTGGGAGGTGGAGGTCGCATCCCAGGACCTGGAGGGCCTGATGGTGGACCTGCTCACCGACATGCTGGTCCTGTTCGAGACCGACGGGATGCTGGTCTCCTCGGTTGACGTGGACGTGGACCAGAGTGAGGGCGAGTGGCACGCCGTCGCCCGGGTGAGGGGGGAGCCCCTCGACCGGGAACGCCACCAGCTCCTCCACGATATCAAGGCGGTGACGTACCACACCCTGGAGGTGCGTCCCGACGAGGGTTGGGCCCGGGTGCTGTTCGACATCTGAGGACCGGCACAATCTATTTTAACCGTTCAAGGCACTGGTGGCCAGTCCGGGAGGGCCTGTCATGGACTGGAGGGAGGTCATCGAGCAGAGGGGCGAAGTGGTCTGGACCATACCCCGGTCCACCCGCCCTGGCATGCGCACCGACGGCAGGTTCTACGCCAGCGAGCAGATGCTCGGTCCCATCATCAAGGACAACGCCCTGGACCAGGTCGTAAACGTGGCCACGCTGCCGGGCATCGTGGGGGACTCCATGGCCATGCCCGACATCCACTTCGGCTACGGGTTCCCCATCGGCGGTGTCGCCGCGACCCGCGAGTCCGACGGGGTCGTGTCCCCCGGGGGCGTGGGATACGACATCAACTGCGGGGTCCGCCTCCTGCGCACCGACCTGGACGCGGCGGACATCACCGACCAGGTGAGGACCCTGGTGGACACCATGTTCGTGAACGTGCCCTCGGGTCTGGGCTCCAAGGGCAAGCTGCGCCTCACCGACCACCAGCTCAACGAGGTGATGACCGAGGGCGTAACCTGGGCCGTGAAGGAGGGCTACGGCTGGGAGGAGGACCTGGCCCACATCGAGGAGGGGGGATCCATGGCGGGGGCCGACCCGGGCCACGTCTCCGACAAGGCCAGGAAGAGAGGAAGGCCCCAGCTGGGCACCCTGGGAGCCGGTAACCACTTCCTGGAGGTCCAGCGGGTGGACCGAATCTACGAGCCGGACATGGCCAGCGCCTTCGGCATCGAGAGGGAGGGACAGGTCACCGTCATGATCCACACGGGCTCCCGGGGGTTCGGCCACCAGGTGTGCTCGGACCACCTTCGGGTCATGGAGCGTGCGGTCAAGGAGTACGGTATCGACCTTCCCGACCGCCAGCTGGCCTGCGTGCCGGTCGAATCCCCCGAGGGGGAGGGCTACCTGGGCGGCATGGCGGCGGCCGCCAACTACGCCTGGACTAACCGCCAGCTCATCATGCACTGGGTCCGGGAGAGCTTCGGCGAGGTCCTGGGCTCCACCCCCGAGGACCTGGGCATGCGCCTGGTCTACGACGTGGCCCACAACATAGCCAAGCGGGAGGAGCACCTAGTCGACGGCAAGCGGGAGAGACTGCTGGTCCACCGTAAGGGGGCCACCAGGGCATTCCCGGCGGGGAGGCCCGAGCTGTCCGCCGATTACGCCGATGTGGGCCAGCCGGTCATCATCCCCGGGGACATGGGCTCCGCCTCCTACCTCCTAGTGGGCACCCAGCAGGCCCTGGAGGACACCTGGGGGTCCACCTGCCACGGCGCCGGCAGGCGCATGAGCCGGACCCGGTCGGTAAAGACCTTCCGGGCGGAGAACATCGTCCGGGAGCTGGGCAACCGGGGCATCTACGTGAGGGGAGAGAGCATGAAGGTGCTGGCCGAGGAGGCTCCCGACGCCTACAAGGACATCGACCAGGTCGTCGACGTCACCCACAGGGGAGGCATCTCCCGCAAGGTGGCGAGGCTCGTCCCCATGGGCGTCATGAAGGGTTAAGGGGCCCTAGGGATCCCCCCTCGGATTGGAGCGATGTCATATCGTTCGAAACTTGTACCAATATTCGAATATTGTAGCATCGGCCAATTCGATGGCCAGTATCCTGAAATCACGTCCCTAATCGCCCCGATATCCTCCTATATCCTTCGAAAAGGTTCGAAGGGTGTCGTATTAAGTATATAAGTGAAAAAGCCCAGATTCATGTCTGAGTGTCACAGGGTGGTGATGGAAGATGAAGAAGATGGCCTTGATTGTGTCTCTGTTCCTGATCGTCAGCGCGGCCTCGGCGACCGCGTGGGGTCCCAACGACCCCTCAGATAAAATGGCCGACCCCGACGGGGACAACCTGGGGAACCTGGACGAGTTCCGGGCCGGGTCCAACCCCCTCGTCCCTGACACCGACGGGGGCGGGATCCCCGACGGCTGGGAGGTGAAGTACGGACTGGACCCCACCAATCCCGACGACGACACGTACGACATGGACGGGGACGGTTGGGACAACCTCAAGGAGTGGCAGGTGGGCACCCATCCCCTGAAGGCGAACACCGACGACGACTCCTATCCCATCGACTCGACGGACCCCGACCCGCTGCACCCCGACGGGGACATGTACGTGGACCCCCCTCCCCCGCTGCCCACCCCCGACATACCGCTCCCCGACCGTGACGAGGACATGCTGCCTGACATCCACGAACCCCTCTACGGTTGTGATCCTGATGTGGCTGACGCCGACAAGGACGGGCTCCTGGACGGCTACGAGGTGGCGGTGGTGTGCGACCCCCACGACCCCGACACCGACGACGACGGGCTCCTGGACGGACAGGAGTGCATGAAGGACAACTTCGACTGGTGCTACACCGGGACCAACCCCCGCAGGGCGGACACCGACGGGGACGGCATCTCCGACTACTACGATGACCTAGACATGGACGGGCTGGCCAACTTCGAGGAGTGGATCTACATTGAGGGTCAGCTCCCCCTGGGCTGGACCGACCCGAAGGACAGGGACTCTGACGACGATACCGTGACCGATGGTCGCGAGGTCAAGGGTAACCCCTTGAACGGGTGGCAGACCTCCAATCCCAACATGGCGGACACCGATCACGACAACCTGCGGGACGACATCGACCCCCGCACGTGGGAGCCCGACTACCTGGCATGGTCCCGCATCCGGAGCAACAACGTGTTCCAGAGCTCCTTCGTCCCCCCAATAGTGACCAAGGGCGTGCCCTTCAATATTGAGGGTCATGTGGAGTTCAACCAGACCGAGTTCACCGGTGGCGACACCGGCGACTGGATGCCCATCGAGACCTCGATGAAGGTCCAGGTCTGGCTCGAGCAGGGGGACGTGTTCGTGCCAATCTCGGACGTGGTGGTCACGGGCAACGATGGCAAGTTCAAGGTGTCGTGCACCCTGGGTGACGACATCCGTGCCGGTGAGGCGGTCCTCAAAATAACCACCTCGATCCACGAGAAGGTGGACTACATACCGGTGACATGGACGGACCTGGACGGCAACCTGATTGACATCTGATCCATCACCAACAGGGGGTCGCCGGCACCGGCGGCCCCCGCCTTCCAATTTTATCCTCACCGCTTCTTCATGTAGCGGGCGATGACGTTGATGAGCCCCATCTTGGTACCGTCCACGTTGTCCACGGAGATGAGGACCCGGCCCGCCTTGTGGAACCAGAAAGCAGGGTGGTGGGAGTCGGGGTCCAGCTCCGGGTCGAAGCCCGCGGCCTGGGCTGCGTGGAAGACGTCTATGGCCGTGGGGGCCTTGACCGACTGGTCCCGGGGCACCCGCCTTCCCTCGCCGCGGCTGATGCGGCTGTCGAAGTACTGGGGATAGAGGATGTAGTAGCCGTCACGGGCGCCTACCAAGGACGCCACGCTCCCGGGTTCACTTCTCCAGGAGGACGACGTTGACGACGCCGTCCTGCCCGGGGCGGCTGGTGACTCGGGCGGCGCCCAGCTCGGTCTGCACGATGGCCCCCTTGTTGAGGAAGTTGCGCTGGACGTAGTTGCGGTTCGCCGAGTTCTCGAGCACGGTGGTGATTACGGTGGACTGGACCTTGCCGGTGGCGGGGTCCATGGCGTTGGCCTTCCCCGCGTGGACCAGGCGCATCTTGGAGTTGCCGCCTCGGGTCCGGATCTTGAAGGCCTTCTCCTCCCCGACGGACGTGAAGAGCTTCTCCCGGCCGATCTCGCTCCGCCTCTTCTTGCGGTTGGGCCTGCGGAGGCCGCCGGTTATCTTCCGTCGGGACTTACCCATCCATTGTGCCAATGGCTCACCTCGTGCGGAACCCCAATAAGAGGTTGGGTATTTAAAGGTATTGCCCTCCGACGGAAGGGTCTATCTCCCCTGAAGGCATCTCCAGGCCGGCGATGGCATGGAACCCGCTGGAGAGAGGACCACCGGAGAGGGATGCGAACCCGAGATCGAGCAGGCGACGGTGCACGTGGGCCGTATGATGGCACTGGCCGCCAGGACCGCCCCCAAGGGCGTGGGCCAGGACTACCTGGAGATCCGGCTGGTGACCGGCGACGACGTGACCCGGGTGGGGGAGGCCATGATCGCCAAGGGCGAGGCCGAGGACAAGGCCCACTTCGTCCGGGACGGCAGGAGCGTGCTCCGCTGCCACGCCATACTCCTGGTGGGACTCCTGGACCACCCCGCCATCGGGCTCAACTGCGGGGCCTGTGGCCACGCCGACTGCGCCGGCTTCGAGAGGGCCCGCAGGGAGGTGGAGCCAGGGGACTTCGCCCCCGCCTGCGTCTTCCGGTCCCTGGACCTGGGCATCGCCCTGGGCTCCGCCGCCAAGACGGCCCAGGTGCACAACGTGGACAACCGGATCATGTACCGCATCGCCGTCATCGCCGTCCAGCTGGGTCTCGTCGGCCCTGGCCTCTGCATGGGCATACCCCTGGCCGCCGTGGGCAAGAGCCCGTTCTTCGACAGGTGACGAAGGGACTGTCGGCACATTTTTGTACGAAATAGGTCGTTGCCGGGGGCATGACCCGGCTGACCCTCCTGGGTACAGGGGGCGGCCGCTTCGCCACCGTGACGCAGGAGAGGGCCACGGGGGGCGTCTACCTAGAGGATGGAGTCTCCCTCCACATAGACCCTGGCCCAGGCTCCCTGGTCATGATGAAGCGAGCCAGGCTGGACCCGATGCGCACCGACGGCATACTGGTCAGCCACTGCCATCCCGACCACTACACCGACGCCGAGGTGCTGCTGGAGGCCATGACCAACGGGACCCACGTCCAGAGAGGCTTCCTGGCGGGCTCCGTAAGCGTCCTGGAGGGGGATGGCACCATCGGCCCCGCCGTCTCGGAGTACCACAAGGCCGCCGTGGACGACGTCCACGTGCTGAAGGTTGGGGACGTGGCCGAGGTGGGCCACGTCCAGGTCACCGCGACACCTGCCTACCACTCGGACCCCACCACGGTCGGCTTCCGCATAACCACCACCAACGGTGAGGTGGGTTACGTGCCCGACACGACCCTGCACGAGGACGTCATCGAGGCGAACAAGGGCGTCCGGGTGCTCATAGTGCCGGTCACCCGCCCCCTGCGTGCCCGCATAGACCACCACCTGTGCACCGAGGACGCCGCAGAGCTGGTCAACGGAGTGAAGCCAGAGCTGGCCGTCCTCAACCACCTGGGCCTGAAGCTGCTCCGTGAGGACCCGGCGATGCAGGCCGAGTGGATCACCAAGAAGAGCGGTGTCGAGACGGTGGTGGGTCAGGACCTCATGCGCATCCGCCTCACCGACAGGATCCACGTCAAGGGCCCCGGTGAGGGGCGCTCCCGGGGCCGCCGGGGACGACGTCGGGGAAGGAGAGGGGGTCGCCCGGAAAAGGGGGTCGACTCCCAGGCCGGAGACAAGGGTCAGGGGACCGGTGCTCCCCCGTCTCAGGACCAATCTTAATATCCAGCTAACCGATTCAGGCTGCCCGGGTGGTGCGATGACCTACATCGACGAGCTCAAGGAGGCCCTGGGACCGGACAGGGTTCTCGATGCCGACTTCGACCGGTTCTCCTACAGCTCGGACTTCTCGCCCATGGGGCCCGGCGAGGAGGTGGTCCCCGACGTGGTTGTACTGCCAGAGGACACCTCCCATGTGGTGGAGGTCGTCCGTGTGGCCATGCGCCACGGGATTCCCATAACCCCCGTGGGGGGCATGACGGGCATGCTGGGCGGCGCCCTGCCCATCAAGGGAGGCATCCTTCTGGCCACCCACTCCATGGGCGAGGTGCTGGAGGTGGACGTGCCCAACCAGACCGTCCGCGTCGAGGCCGGGGCCACCCTCCAGTCCATCAACGACGAGCTGGAGCCCCACGGCCTGTGGCTGCCACACCTGCCCGAGTCCAAGTGGTCTTGCACCGTGGGCTCCTCCATCGCCTCGGACAACGACTCCACCTTCGGGATGCGCCACGGGAAGATACTCCAGCCCCTCCTGTCAGTGCTGGTGGTGGACGGGAACGGCAACGCAGTTGAGTTCGGGCACCGCAAGACCCGGTTCACCTCCTCGGGCTATAAGGTCAAGGACCTGTTCGTGGGAGCCGAGGGCACCCTTGGCATCGTTACCGAGGCCACCTTGAAGGTCGAGCCGCTGCCACCGTTCCGTCGGGTGGAGATGATAGTACTTCCATCCCTCACCAAGGCCGTTGACCTTGTGACCCACTGCCTAGGGTCCGGGATCAGTCTCGAGGCCACTCATATCAATTGCCGCCAACGCCTAAATTTCTACACTCATGCCTACCTTGTCAAGCATGGCCACGAGCCCGAGGTCCCCGAGTGGGCCGGCGCCCTGATGGCCTTCTCCATCGCCGGCGACCCGGAGGTCGTGGACTTCCAAGCTGACTGGGTGCTGCGAGCTGGAGAGGAGAGGTTCGGAGGCAAGGTCGTGGCCGAGCGGGACATCGTGGACAGCTGGTGGACCTCCAAGCACACGCTTGACTTCGAGGTCTTCCAGCAGAAGTGGCCGGCAAGTCAGGGGGAGAAACAGTTCGGAGCCGCCGACGTGGGAGTGCCCATGGGGGAGCTGGAGCGTTTCTACGAGGAGGCGTTCCTGCCCCTCATCGAGAAGCACGGCCTCAGCATCCTGGGGATGAACGCGTACCTTGAGCACCCGAACTCCATCGGGTTCTCACTGTCCTGCGCCGTTTTCGTCGACTACCATGACCAGGCCCAGGTGGACGCCTTCCGTGCGTTCGTCGTCGAGATGTCAGAGAAGGCCATCGAGATGGGTGGCACCTCCACCACCTACATGTCCGACACCTACATCAAGAGGGCCACGATGAGGCTGGAGGCGGGGGATGCCCTGGCCTATTACAGGGCCCTCAAGGAGCTGTTCGACCCACAGTACATCATGAACACCGGCAAGAAGTGGGACGACGGGGCCCGTCCTCCCGGGGGTGAGGGCGAGTGAGCCCTCCCGAGAGCCGGGACGAGAAGGAGCGCCGGATCGGCGACGAGGACCTGAGAGACGAGGTCATGACCTGCTACGC
>CP070808.1:66775-77107 GCA_020343715.1 Thermoplasmata archaeon | reverse complement strand
AACCTGACCTGGGAGGCCAACGACACCCTAAACCGCACGCTCCTCTACACCCTTTACGTCAACACCTCTGGAGGCGATCCCCTGGACGGGCCTCCATTGGTGGTCAACGCCTCGGTCCCATGGTTCATAATAGAGCTGGAGAGCGGGGCCCAGGTCTCTTGGGCCGTTGAGGTCCGACCACTCCACGGACCGGTGTCCCTCCTAGGCAGCTCCACTTTCACCGTCGACACGGGACCTGGTGATGGCCCCATAGCGGTCCTCTCGGTGGACGGGGTCTCCTCTGGCCAGAGGGTGGTGGTGGAGGCCCTGGAGCCGGTGACCTTCGACGGGACGGGCTCCGTATCCGACGGTGGTGTCCTGGAGTTCCTGTTCGACTACGGCGACGGGACCTCGTCGGGATGGGTAGACACCCCCACCGTCGAACACACCTACCTCAAGGAGGGCGACTACAACGCCACCCTCACCGTCCGGCTGGTCGACGGGCCCGCCTCGGACCCCGTCACCATGCCGGTCCGGGCGTCACCCGGGGACACCACCTCAGACGAGGAGGTGCCCGGCCCTGGGGCAGCCCTTAGTACGCTGGCCCTACTCCTCGTCGCGTTGGTCGCCCTGTCTCGGTCGGAGGCGCGACGTCGGGGGGGTGAGGGACGATGACCGACTACTGGCTCTCCGACCTGGCGGCAGCGGCCCACGCGCTGGGGTACATCGGCATGGCGCTGATGGTGTTCTCCATGGCCTACTCCCTGCGCAAGCGCAAGTGGCTGGTAAGGCAAGGGAAGATGACCTGGTGGCTAACCTGGCACCACTGGGCGGGCTTCATCGGCGGCGTGCTGGCGCTGGGCCACACGTTGGGCAACCTGACCAGGCTGGGCACCCTCATCATCGCCCTCCTCCTGCTGGTCCTCGGCTCCTCCGGCCTCTACTTCCTCGAGAGGCGCTCGAGGCGGCCCCTCAGCGAGGCCACGTCCGACCTGGCCAAGCAGAGGAAGGAGAGGAAGCGTCTCGACGCCGAGTACAGGGGGCTCTATGCCGCGGGTCGGTCCGGGACACCCCAGGGGCAGGAGGCCTACCGGGAGCTGATGGAGACCCACGAGCGGGTCCAGACCATGGAGAAGGAGGTGGCCGCCCTCAAGGAGCGGGGTCCCTCATGGACCTTCTGGAGGCATACCCACAACATCGGGACCATGATGCTCGTGGGTGTGCTTCTGGTCCACATATGGTCCAAGGTTTACTTCGGGGGGCTGGGTCTGTGATGGAACGAAAGCGCCTCATCTGGATCATCATCACCCTGGGGGTGGTGCTGGGAACCGCCCTGGTGACCTACGCCCTGGCGACGAACAACACCCAGCTCCTCCAGCCCGGCGCCCTCTCCACGGCCCACGAGGACCTGGACTGCCTACGGTGCCACGACTCGTACGGAGGCGTCCAGGACGAGCTCTGCCTGGACTGCCACAAGGACGTGGAGGCGATGGTGTGGCACGAGGAGGCCGACGGGGGCGAGGACTGCGCAGAGTGCCACTACGAGCACGTGGACCGGGACTACATAACGGACCTGACCCAGGTGCCGGAGCATCCGGAGAGGGACATCGAGCTGACGGACAACCACCTGTTCGTCAGATGCAACGAGTGTCACTGGGCCGCAGCCCCCGAGCCCGAGTGCTCCGCCTGCCATCAGCGGTTCATAACCGAAAGCCACCAGGTGGGCTTCACCGACCAGTGCGACCTGTGCCATGACCAGGCGTCATGGGAGGTGGAGTACGATCACGAGACCGAGGAGACGTACGAGTGCGTCGACTGCCACGGGGACGAGCCGGACCACAAGTACCCGGGCTACCTGGAGTACAACTCCACCTGTGACGCCTGCCACGGGGTCGACCTTTGGCTGCTGCCGGAGTTCGACCATGACATGCTCAACCTGACCAACGTCAGCTGTCAGCTGTGCCACCCTCAATCCTTGGACCTGCTCCACGGGGCCCGCTCCGACGACTGCGGCGACTGCCACCTGAACACCTCGTGGACCCCCCAGAGGATCGACCACTTCAAGATAGACCCGCCCTGCACCCGGTGTCACGAGGACGACACCCCGGCGGAGCACCTGGACGCCCTACAGTTCGCACCTATGGACTGCGATTCGTGCCACGAGCCGGGGGCCACATGGAACCGCCAGATACAGCACATCCGACACCCCCAGCCCTGCATACAGTGCCACGGCGAGGCCAGTGACCTCCACGACCAGGCCTACGCCGACGACTGCCAGTGGTGTCACATCACCGACGTGCGCTACGTCATGAAGCCCCACCCGCCCCAGACGGAGGACTGCACGAAGTGCCACCCCGTCGAGCACGAGGGGGGGAGTGTGGAGTTCTCCGTCGATGTCGCCCACTCCAGGGATTGCGGGGCGTGCCACGTGGCGGACACCGATTGGAACACGCCCCTCATCAACCACACCCTCCTGGGGCTGGACTGCTCCGCGTGCCACCAGGCCACCCATGCCCCCGTCGGTGGATGGGAGGCCGCCTGTGGTGCTTGCCATGACACCGAGTACTGGCTGCCCGCCAGGGCGGACCACGATGTCCTGGGGGAGGACTGCCGGTCGTGCCATGACACCGCCCATCCCAACGGCAAGGACCAGTTCAGCGATGACTGCACCCTGTGCCACGCCACCGACGACTGGGCCATCAGGGACTGGGACCACCACCTGTCCAACGCCTCTGACATCGACTGCGTGAACTGCCACGACGACATCCACAGGGGCACCCTGGGGATCGTATGCGAGGACTGCCACACCCAGGACACCTGGGAGACGGACGTGATAAACCCATGAGGTCCCGACCCCTGGCCGCAGCCGCCCTGGTCCTGGTCCTGATGGCCACCGTCGTCCCCGGCCCAATGGGCACGCCCCTCGCCTCCGCCGACCCCATCAAGCCCACCCAGCTGCATGTCGAGACCTTCTCCGACGGCTCCGAGGAGCTGATCGCCCAGGTCAGCACCATGGACCACGCGGTGGCCAACATCACCGTGCCCGCCGGCTCCCGGATCCTGTCGGCCACGGTGAACGTCAGCCGCGTCCAGTACAGCACCTCGGAGATGCCCCTCGACGCAGCCCCCAGGGCGCTGTGGTGCGGTGACCTGGACAGGGACGGGATGGACGACGATCTGCTGGTGGCGTTCCCCGAGGAGGGGCGGGTGGACCTCTACTCACTGGCGGGCCATCCCCCTTCGCTGGCCCTGCGCCGGTCCTTGGCCGTGCCCGACGCCACCGCCGTGACCGTCGACGACCTGGACAGGGACAACGACAAGGACGTGCTGGTCACCAGCGGTTCCACCGGCCGTCTGTACGTGTTCGAGACCCTCTCCGTCGACACCTTCGCCGAGCCTCGCATCATCCCTGTAGGACTACGTCCCAGCGACGTGACGGTCAAGGACCTGGACCCCGACTTCCGCAGGGACGTGGTGGTGGCCAACTCGGGGGGCTCCTCGGTCACCGTCCTCCACGGCAGGGGCGACCTGGCCTTCTATCCCCGCCTCGACGAGATGGGCAATGGACCAGTCGCCGTCCACCTGAGGGACATGGACAAGGACCTGGACGTGGACCTGGTGGTGGCCGAGTCCCGCAACGACACCGTAGCTGTGTGGTACAACGAGGGGAACGGCAACTTCTCCAACGTCACATCGCTGCCCACCGGCGTGGGCCCCGTGGACATAGACGTGGCCGACCTCAACGGGGACTCCTTGGTGGACATCGCCGTTGCGTGCTCTGGGTCCAACGAGGTCTGGGTTTACGGCCAGCAGCCCGATGGCGAGTTCCTCCTGGTCGAGCTCCTGCCCGTGGGGAAGGCCCCCAGGGCGGTCATGGGGATGCAGGCGAACGAGCTGGACGACAGGAACCCGGACGTGGTAACAGTGTGCAGCGGGTCCGACAACCTGACCATCTACCTGGCCGGTGGTGACCTGATGCACACCGTGCCCGTGGACGTGCCCGTTGGAGGACGGCCCGTGGCCATGGCCGTCGTCGAGCGCAACGGTGACGAGGCTGACATGATGGTGGTCGCATGCCAGCATCCACCGTCGCTGGTCCTGGTGGAGCCGTTCAGGCTTGCCGAGATGATCAAGGTGGGCTTCTCCGAGGGCGGGAACGAGGACAGGATCGACCTTCCCTTCGGCACCGACGCCGTCACCCTTCCCTTCACCAGCGCCCTCTCCAGCTACGTCCTGACCCACCACGGGGAGGCGAGGCTGGGGATGCTGAACGTCCACATGGAGGTGTGGGCGACCTCCCCGGGAGTTGTCCGCCTCCGGGACCTGGACGTCTGGGTCCAGGTCAACAGGCCCCCCAGGGCCGACGCCGGCAGGAACGTGACGGTGGATGTGGGGGAGCCCGCGGAGCTCAACGGCTCCGCCTCGTACGATCCCGACGGGGGATTCATCGAGTTCATGTGGTTGCTCCCCGGATCCGACGGGGCCGCTCACACGGACCGGGTCTCATACCACGTCTGGATGGAGCCCGGGACCTATCCCATCCTCCTCATAGCCAGAGACCAGTGGGGTCTGGCGGACCAGGACCAGGTCTACGTCATCGTCAACGCCCCACCCGTGGCGAAGGGAGTGGTGCCGGACACCGTCAGGGCCAGGGAGCCCGTGCGGCTGTCCGCCCACCTGTCCGAGGACCCTGACGGCCAGATAGTCGACTACGTCTGGGACTATAGCCAGGGGGTCGTCCACGGCCGCTCGGTGGACGTGGTGTTCACAGGTACCGGGACCTGGAACGTCACCCTGATGGTCATCGACGACATGGACTCCCGGGCCGTCGCTGTATACCAGGTGGACGTGCTGGAGGCTGCCACGCCCCTGCGTGAGCCAGCCCAGAGGCCGCCCGATGACAGGGGCGAGGTCCCCGGACCCGGGGCCCTGTTGTCGACCTTGGCCATCCTGGGTGCTGCCCTCCTGGCCTATGGCACAAGGCGCATGAGGTAGGCCAGGCCCCTTTCAGTGCTGAGAACGGCCAGCCAACGTATATAAGGCGTCGCCTACCCTGGATTACCCGATGAGGCGGCTTCGAGAGGGGATGGGAGGCCGATTGCTGGTCATGGCCATGGTTGTCATGATGGTCCCGGCCCTGGCACCAGGGGAGGCAGCGGCCGAAGACGTGGAGGTATCCACCACCTTCCTCACCGTGTTCAAGAACGGCGGGGGCTACATCGAGTACCGCATCAAGGGCCAGGCTGCCGCTGACCTACGGCAGATGATCGACGACCCCAACGTGACGTTCCCCTTCGAGACCCGCCTGGCAGATGGCGACGGTATAATCGACCAGTCGGAGGGGGAGGCCTACAAGCGGAACCTGGACGACATCCTCACCCGACGTATGATAATCCTCCGTGGCGTCAAGATGGAGAACGTGGACGTGGACGAGGATATTGGGTTGATCGGCTCGAAGGTGGACGACAAGAGGGAGATTTATCTCCATATCACCTTCCGAGGTGGCCTCCAGTACGACCAGATAGAGTTCAATGTCAGCGGCCTCGAGCCCCTGGCGGTGCTCTACGGCTCCTACGAGGACATCCCTGGCACCCTCACGGTCGACGAGAGGACGTACATCGTATCGGCGGGCATGGGGGCCTACGAGACCCGGGTCCGCGAGGAGGGGACGCTGCTCAACATGAGGGCACCCTTGGCGGCCGTGGTCACGTACCACAGCAGCTACACCGTCTCCAGTGCGCCCTCGGCCAGGATGGAGTACGACCATAGCAACATGGCCGCGAACCCCCTCATACTCATGTTGTTCATGCTTGGGATCACCTACTTCACCATCAAGCTCCCCAAATGGGCGGCCAGGGACAATGACAAGGAGAGGGTCCTCCTCTTCCACAGGGTCATCCTTATCTCCGTCATCCTCTTCTGGCTCTTCTACGCCCTGGGAGGCAACGCCTACCTGGTCTGGGGTCTGGGCATCGCCTTGGTCGTTGGGTCCTACGCTATGGGCTACCAGATCTACGCCAAGGAATGGCGTGGCATGGCGATGGACTCAGAAGGCATCGACCTGGGCGAGGCCATCAGTCCCATCGACCCCGTCAATGGCACCATACCCCAGGCGGGTCCCGCTGTCCAGGGGCCTGCGATCCTGGGAGAGGGCGCCACGGGGTTGGAGCCGTATCCCGAGGAGGACGTGACGGTCGCGATGCCCGACGACACGGCGGTCCTAGAGGCCGTGGACCCGTCAGCGGCGGCACCCGCATACGCCACCGACCCCCCTACAGCCCAGGAGGTGCCCCCGCCCCCAGCGGCGCCGGCACCGCCGGCGATGCCGTATCCCCAGCAGCAGCCCGTCCAGGCTGCGACGGCGCCACCCGTCCCCGCGGCGGTCGCGGCCCCGCAGGCAGTGGTCAAGAAACAGGTGGTCCCAGTGGCCCAGGCAGCGGAACCGGCCCCCACCACTAAGGCGATGAGGTGCAAGTGCGGGGGCGTGTTCAGGGTCCCCTTGCAACCGAGGCCCTTAGAGGTCCAGTGCCCGCACTGCGGGACCACTGGTACGTTGAGGACCTGATCCGCCCCCAATTCTAAACGATGGGCGTCAGGTGAAGGCGCGGCAGACCTTCCGAGGAGTCCATGTCCACGTGGTACAGCTCGGTGTGGGGCCGCTCTCCGTAGAGGACCAGGGCGCCGTGCACCTTCCTGAGCTTCAGGTGCTGCTGGGCGATGTCCGCGATGCGGTCGGTGGACCTCACCGAGGCCCTGGCGATGGTCAGGTCAACGTTGCCGCTCTGGCGCAGCTCGGTGTAGTAGTCACGCATATCGTCGACGACCTTGCCCGACACGCTCTCCAGCGAGTCGTAGCTCATGATGTTGAGGGTGGGGCCCGTCACGTCCTGGAAGTTGAATCGCATCACGTCCCACTTGAGGTAGTTCCCGATGGGGTCACCCTCCACGCCCAGCAGGTAGGGGTTCGAGGAGTCCATGTCGGTGGGATAAAGGTCCACGATGCGCAACTTGCCCACCGTGTCGGTGTCACCCATGTATCGGTTCACCAGGTCCGGTAGCATGGTGGGGGCGAACTCCCTAGAGGGGAGCCACACCACGCCCTGCCCGCCGCTGAGGGCGTTGAGCACCGGGCCCATGCAGAACAGCTGGACGGCCTCCGTTGGCACCGCCTTGTCAACCTCCAGCAGGTTCACGGAGCCCGCCATGAGGCCGCCACCAAGCATCGCGTCCAGGTGCGGGGAGCCCGTGGGCATCCTGCCCGGGACGACCGCCTCGGGAGGTGACCAGGTGGCACCCTGCCCGGGGAACTCGATGGTGTAGGGGCCGAAGGCCTTCATCCGACCCGAGGCCAGGGTGTAGGGGTACCTGTGGTGCCGTGTCTCGCATCCCCGGAGCTTCTGGATGACGACCTCCCTGTAGGCCCTGCCGTCCAGCTCGGCGTGCTCCAGGCGGATGACGCCGTCCACGTAGTAGTCCAGCTCCACGTTCTCGTACTTCTCCAGCACGATGACCAGGTAGGTGTTGGTGTTCTCCACCAGGTCCTTGTGGAGCATGTTTATGATGCGTCCCTCGGGGATGCCGTACTTCTCGGCAAGGGCCTCTATGCTGTCTATGGCCACGCAGATCTGCTTGGGCAACTGGGACTCCACCCGGTTGTAGATGCGCTCCAGCTCGGGCAGGTCCGAGTCGAAGTCCACCACCAGGTTGTGGAACTGGGTGAAGCCCTCGCCGTCGTCGGACATCGTCTCGATCTCGGGGGGCTCGAACATCCCCTCCACCCGGGACAGCTCCGTCCTGTCCACCGACACGGGGAAGCTGCCGTTGAGGAGCCGGAACTCCTTTAAGAGCGCCTTGGCGGACTTGACCTCGTCGGACTCGGGGGGTGCCGTCATGAGCAGCGCGTCCATGTCCGCGCCCTCGGCGGCCACAGGCACCTCGCCATCCTCCCTGGACCTGTCCAGTGAGTCGAGGAACTTCTTGGAGGCATGGATGAGCCGCTCGTTCCGCTCCTTCGAGAGGAGCCATGGGAACTGCTTGTAGAGGGCGGTGTCGGAGACCCGGGACGAGAGGTAGAAGTTGTCCAGGCCCGTGAAGATCTCCTCGAGCATCTGGAGGACGAGGGTGGTCTTGCCGGTACCGGCCCCACCCTTGACTATCATGGAGTGGCCTCCCGGGTTGGTGAAGAACCTGTGGATCTCCGGTGGGAGCCCCATCGTCACAATGTTCTCGGCAGACACCTTCGTTCGCCCCGTCGCCTTAGTGTCGGCGCCCTTCCTGGCTCGGCTCGTCCAGGCGTGGAATCCACTGGCGGGGGCATATATAACCGTTGACACACCGTTCTCAATCTTGCGACTTGGCCGCATCACACTGGCCACCTCCTGGGAAAAGGCCAAATACGCCCTCGGGCATCCCCCCTCGATGCTCCCCGAAGGCTTCTCCCGGCGCGACGGTATGCTAGTATTGGCGGCCATGTCCCGAATAGGCTCCATCACCACCGCCGAGGGTGCCTCGGGGAGGGTGGGGACCTCCGAGGTGATGTTCGCCCTCCAGCGCATGGAGAGGCCCGAGGACTTCTGGGACGTCCTGTTCAAGCTGGCCGACGACCGGATCCTGGAGATGATGAAGGAGTCGAGGGGTGACGTTCGGTTCTCCATGGTGGACGTGCAGTCCCACGACGTCAACGTGTACCTGCACCAGCACAGGCAGGAGTACGAGTCCTTCGATGTCATGGAGGACGACCAGGCCACCCTCACCAAGGTCTACCTGGACGGTCTCGAGGAGGCCCGGAGCCGGGCAGTGTTCTACTGAGGTTCAGCGCTCGCCGTCGACCTCGGCACCCAGCTCATCGAAGAACGAGGCCATGAACTCGGCCCTGCGAAGCGCCAGCCGTCGGCCCTCCCGTGTGGTCATCCTTTCCGGGAGGTGACGGAGCTTGACGGTGTACTCCTCCAAGGGGGAGTAACGGGAGTGGTCTATCTGGCCCACGTGACGGGGCCTGGCCGTCTCGTCGACTGCGCTGTGGAGCATCTGGCCGTGCTCGCCGGCCATCATGTAGGCGCGTCCCACGCCCACCGCCCCCAGGGCGTCCAGCTTGTCTGCGTCGTGGAGGCACATGGCCTCCAACGTCGCCGGGTCCGGCCCGGACCTGAACCGGTGACTGGCGATGGCGTCGGCCACCAGCTCCACCTCCTCGGGGGAGAACACACCACTGGAGGCCAGGGACTCCCGGGCTGCCCTGGCGCCCGCCACGGCGTGGTCCTCTCCCCCGGCGTCCTCTCGGCCCCTCTCCATGTCGTGAAGGTAGGCGGCGCAGGCCACCAGGGCTTCGTCCGCGCCCTCGACCCTGGCTATGTGCCGGGAGAGGGTCACAACCCTGGCCACGTGCTCCGAGTCGTGGCTGGGCTTGGTCGGGCCGTTGGACATGGCCGCGAGGCGGCAGAAAGCCACCCGCGGGTCCTCCTCGACTGGGTCCACGAGGGGGGAATCCCCTCCCGCCTATTGACACTTTGGGCCCGTCCGGGGGGGTGCCAGTGTTCGAAGTACGTTCGAAAGTCTTTATATAGCCACGGAGTCATAGATGTGTCCCCAGAGCGGAGATTGGAGCGAAGATAGAATGGCCCGCGCTCTGTCCGCCGTCATCGTGCTCTTACTGCTCCTGCCAGCCTTGGCGCTGCTGGTAGGGCCGGCCGGGGGCCAGATACCCCCCGAGGTCACCTTCACGTCCATTAGGGACTACCCGGTGGACACCGACGGAAGCGGCCTTTACAACCAGCTGGTGATCGAGGTCAAGCTGGAGGTGACCCTGGAAGGGGCCTACACCGTGGTCGCCGTTGTGTCCGTCGAGGCGTCGGGCAACACCTACGTCATCGACACCGTCAAGGTGGACCCATGGCTCGTCGAGGGCGAGAACGTCGTCGAGATGGTGGTGCCCTCGGAGAGCGTCTTCAGGACGGGTCGGTCGGGCACCTTCAGGGTGGACATCGAGGTCCAGAAGTGGGACCATGTCGAGAAGTGGACCATTACCCATCTCACCGGTTTTTATGACCACACCAGGTTCCAGGCGCCCGAGAACCCGCCGCCGATCCCGCCCGACGCGCCCACGGTGGAGGCGGGTCCCAACTCCATCAACATCAGCACCGACTACTTCCAGGTCTTCGTCAACAGGACCTCACCGGTGATAGTGTTCCGTTATAGGGACGCCGACCCGGCCATGCCTGACTTCGTGATCACCTACTACAGGCTGATCCTGTTCGACGACGACGGTGACCACGTCTACGACGGCGAGGACCCCGTTGCATCCGTCCTGCTTACCAACTACCCGTGGGCCTCGGACAACATCCAGGTCAGCGGGCC
>CP070808.1:56341-66675 GCA_020343715.1 Thermoplasmata archaeon | reverse complement strand
CCCCAGCTGACGGCCAGCTCCGACAGGTGCCAGCTGCGCCTATCGGTGCTGTCTTGGCTCGGTGACGTCTCCGTCATCGAGTCGGGCGAGTTCTCCATAGACGTCAATGCCCCTACCGTGACCCTCCACATGCCCGACGAGAAACTGGTGGAGGGAGAACCGTTCGTCTTCACCGCCACTGTGGAGGAGGACCTGGGCCCCGTGTCCGTGGTCCTGCACGTAGGTGCCGAGGGTGACGAGAGGCAGTTGACGATGGAGCCCGAAGGTGAGGGCGTCTGGAGCGTCATGTACACGCCCGGTCCCGAGGACGAGAGGGCATGGGTGACCGTCGACGATGGTGTTCATCAGGCCGAGTCCAGCGTCCATGCGATGGAGGTGACCAAGAGTTCTGCGTCCGGAGGAGCTGGGACCTCATCGCTGATGGTCGAGATGCTCGCGGCCACGGGGGTCGCCATCATCCTGACCGTGGTGATCGTCACGCTCGTGGCACGCAGGAAGGGCTGAGGCCTAATCGTCCGCCGCCCTTGGGCCCAGGAGCCTGATGCCCAGGTCCTCGATGTACCAAGAGCTCACCATGGCGGGCCATATGAAGATGCCCATGAGGACGCCGATGACGACCAGGGATATCCCCACCTCCTCCATGATGCCCTCGTAGGCCATGTAGAGGAAGGCCAATACCATCAGGGACATGACCAGGACGGAGCTGAGGACGGCCATGGCGTTGTGGTAGGATGCCTTGAGGAAGTCCCGGGAGCCCGACCGGTGGGCGTAGAGGTAAAGGCCCAACAAGGGAGCCCCAGACCCCAGCACCACGTATAATGTAATCGTCTGCCAGAAGACCCATTCCAAATCCACCATCTCCAGGTCCACCACGATGAAGCCGATCAGCATCCCGGAGAACATCGCGCTGAGACCCAGCATGAAGTACACCATCATCGCGTGTCTAGCCCTCTCCAGGTAGGCAGGGGACCTATTGTCTGAGAAGAGGTACGCGGCGACCCCAGAGAAGGCGATGTAGAGGATCCCGACCATCTCGTACTCGTGGTTGGACTCGATGATCAAAGGAGGCAACAGCTGCCACTCTGGCCACCAGAGGGAGATCATGATGTAGGCGGCCGCCAGACCCGAGAAGACCACCAGGCAGGCCATCAGCAGCAGTGGACCTGCGTCCTTGGACTTCTCGATCTTCGCCAGGTTCCGATTGATCTGGCGTAGGCGCTTCTCCTCCTTCCTCCGGGCCCTGGCCTCCTTCCGCTCCAGCCTCTTCAGGTCGGCCTCGGCCTTCTTTATCTGCTTGTAGGCCTCCCTGTCCTTGGTGGTGCCCTCCTCCCTGAGGACGGGCAGCTCCTCGATGGGGTCGGGTGGCGGTGCTGGCGGGGTCGTCGTCCCAGAGGATGCCTGGTCCCTTCCCTTCCCACGTCGCCAAGCCATCGAGGGTAGCTCCGGGCCCACAATCCGCTAGGGCGGGTATAAGGGTTGGGGCATCACTTCCAACACCAGAAACTAGATGGGGACCCCATGCGGTTCACCATCCTGCAGGGGGAGAATAGGACGACCGAGTGGAGGCTCATCCCGATGGAGACGGTGTCCGCAGCCTGGGCCATGGCCCTGGAGGAGGTGCTGGTCGACGTGGTAGCCTCGGGCGGTCCACCGACTCTCAGGTTCTGGCGATGGGACCCCAGTGCCGCCACCATCGGCCGTTTCCAGGACATGGACGCGGAGGTGGACCTGGAGTACTGCCACCTCCACGGCATCGACGTGGTCCGCAGGATGTCCGGAGGGGGTGCCGTGTTCCACGACTCTACCAGGGAGTTCGTGTACAGCGTAACAGCGTCCGAGGACGAGTTCCCCAGGGGCGTCGTCGAGGCCTACTCCGAAGTGCTGGGCAGGGTGTCGTCAGGCCTAGCGGGCCTGGGAGTCGAGGCCTGGGTCAAGGACGACAACAACCTGATGGTCGGCGAAAGGAAGGTATCCGGGAACTCCCAGAGGCGGAGCAGGGGGGTACTCCAGGTCCATGGCACCGTCTTGGTGGACACCGACGATGCCACCATGTTCTCGGTCCTTCGGGCGCGGTCCGGCGAGCCCGTGGAGGGGCGGGCGACCCCATCGAGGCACCATCCCGTAATCGGTCTCGGTGCCCTGTGCGACACCAGCTATGATGACCTGTACCTGACGCTGCGCCGGTCCCTCCTGGACGGAGCGCCTTGTGTGGCAACATCTTGGACCGAGTCGGAGCTGACGATGGCGGAGACGCTGGTGGCCGACAAGTACGGGACCGACGGGTGGAACCTAGTCCTCTGAGGGCTCCTCCTTCACCAGGATCTCCCTCGGGTTCTCGAATAGGTACTTGAGGGTGTTGATGAAACCTGCGACCTCGGCGCCGTCCACGATCCTGTGGTCGAAGCTGACGGACAGGCCCATGACCTTCCGCACCACGATCTCTCCGTCCACGACCCGGGGCACGTCCCTCATGCGTCCCACACCCAGGATGGCCGCCTCTGGGAAGTTGATGATGGGCACGCCGTACATACCTCCCACAGAGCCATAGTTGGATATGGTGAAGGAACCTCCCTTCAGGTCCGCAAGGTCGATCTTCCGGCTGCGGGCCCTCTCCGTAAGTCCCTCCACCTCCTTGGCGATGCCGAACAGGTCCTTGTGCTCGGCCCGCTTGAGGACGGGCACCATAAGGCCGTCGTCTGTGTCCACGGCCACGCCTATGTTTGCGTACTCCTTGATGATGATGTCCGCCTCCTCCTCGTCCAGCTCGGAGTTGAGGGAGGGGTGCTTCTGGAGCGCCTTCACGGTGGCCATGACGATGAATGGCAGGAAAGTCAGCTTGACCCCCTGCGCTTCGGCCTCCGCCTTCATCTCGGTCCGTTGGTCCCAAAGGGCGGTGGTGTCCACCTCCTCCATGGCGGTGGCGTGGGGGGCGGTGTACTTGGACTCCACCATGTTGTCGGCGATGACCTTGCGCAGGCTCTTGAAGGGCTTGTGCTTGATGTGGCCGTAGAAGTCGTAGTTGAGCTTCACCTTCATGGCGGGCTTCGCCTGGGCGGCCGCTGCGGCTGCCTGCATCACCTCGTATGCCCTGTTGACATCGTCCTCGGTCACCCGGCCGCTGGTCCCCGTAGGGGTGACGGTGGCCAGGTCCACACCCTTCTGCTTGGCCAGCCTCCTGACCTTGGGCGTCGCCCTGACCTTGCCCCCGGGCGCTCCCGTGGCGACAGGGGCCGATGGGGCAGTGGGTGCAGGGGTGGCAGCCGGTGTGGGAGCAGCGACCGCGGGAGCGGCGGTAGGAACAGGCGCGGTCCCCGGTTCTGGGATGTCCTCCCCCGGCTCACCGATCACGACCAGCACCTGGCCCACGGTGACGACCTCCTCCTCCTGAACGTAGATCTTAAGGATGGTACCCGCCACTGGGGCTGGCATCTCCACGACGGCCTTGTCCGTCTCCACCTCGGCCATGACCTGGTCCTCTTCGACCGCATCGCCCTCCTTGAGGAGCCAATTCTTCACCGTTCCCTCGGTTATCCCTTCCCCCACGTCGGGGAACCTGAACTCGGTCACCACGTTAGCACCTTCCTCATTCCCTTGATTATCCTATCAACGTCTGGCATGGCCCAGTTCTCCATCTTGTAGAACGGGAAGGGCACGTCGAAACCCGTGACCCGCTCCGGGGGTGCCTCCAGCACGTCCAGTAGGTCCTCGACGACCCTGGTCGAAATCTCGGAGGCGAAGCCCAGGGTCCTCGGTGCCTCCTGGACTACTACTAGCCTCCCGGTCCTCTCCACCGATGCGTTCACCGTCTCCTCGTCGTAGGGTACGATGGTCCGAACGTCGATCACCTCTGCCGAGATGCCCTTACCCTCGACCAGCTCGGCGGCCTTGAGGAGCTTGGGGACCATGGAGCCCCATCCCACGAGGGTGAGGTCGCTGCCCTCCCGGAGCACCCTGGCCTCGCCGATGGGCTCGGTGAAGGACGTCTCTGGGACCTCCATCTTGCCCAGCCTGTAGAGACGCTTGGGCTCGAGGAAGACCACGGGGTCGTGGTCCCTGATGGACGATATGAGAAGCCCCTTTGCATCGTATGGGTTGGACGGGATGACCACCTTCAGGCCCGGTATGTGGGCCAGCACCGCCTCGAAGCTCTCGGCATGATGTTCGAGGGCCCGGACACCCCCTCCGTAGGGGGCTCGGACCACCATGGGCACGGAGAACCGCCCCATCGTCCTGTTGCGTAGGCGGGAGGCGTGGTTGCTCAGCTGGTCCACCGCCGGCCACATGAAGCCCATGAACTGCATCTCGGCCACCGGGCGCAGGCCATAGAGGGCCATGCCAATGGACATGCCCACTATGCCGGACTCCGCCAGGGGGGTGTCTATCACCCTGTCCTCGCCGAACCTGTCAAAGAGGCCGTCGGTGACCCGGAAGACGCCGCCGTTTATGCCGATGTCCTCGCCCAGGACCACCACGTCGGGGTCCGCCTCCATCTCGTTCATGAAGGCGCTGTTGAGGGCCTCGACCATGTTCATCTCCGTCACGGGAAGCCCCCCTGGATCTGCTCGGCATCCTCCTCGATCTCCTTGTTCGCCAGGCTCTCCTCCAGGTACTCCAGCTGCTCCAGAAGGTTGTCGGGCATCTCCTCGAACATGTGCTCGAAGAGGACCTCCGGGGACAGCTCGGTGAGGTTCTCGGCCTTCTCGATGGCCGAGTCGATGGTGGCCTTGGCGTCCGCCTCCATCTCCCCATGCCACTCGGGGGTCCAGATCCCCCGCGTCTCCAAGTAGGCCCGGAAGCGCTTTAAGGGGTCTCGGGACTCCCACTCGGCCTGCTCCTCGTCGGTGCGGTACCTGGTGGGGTCGTCGGCGGTGGTGTGCATGAGGAGCCGATAGGTCACCGCCTCTATCAGCGTGGGACCGTCCCCGCTCCGGGCCCTGTCGATGGCCTCCTTGGTGGCCAGGTACATTGCCAATACGTCGTTGCCGTCCACCTGGACGCCCGGGAGGCCGTAGGCCACGGCCTTCTGGGCCAGGGTCGGAGAGGCGGTCTGTTTGCTACGGGGAACGCTGATGGCCCACTGGTTGTTGTTGATTACCACGACCATGGGGGCCTTCAGTACCCCTGCCATGTTCATGCCCTCGTGGAAGTCACCCGCGGACGTCCCCCCGTCGCCGATGTAGGCCATCACCACGTCCGGCACCTCGTGGTAGCGCATGGCGTGGGCGAAGCCAACCGCCTGGGGTATCTGGGTCCCCACGGGGACGTATATGGGCATGCTCAGGGCGTCCTCGGGTATCTGGTTGCCCCGGGGGTCGCCCATGAAGTACATCAGGTCGTACTCCAGCGAGAATCCCCGGATCATGTAGGCACCCAGCTCCCGGAAGGCAGGGAAGAGCCAATCGTCGTCCTCCATGGCCAGGGCCGAGCCCACCTGGGCAGCCTCCTGGCCCTTGCTGGGGGCGTAGGTCCCCATCCGGCCCTGCCGCTGCAGCTTCACGGCCTTCTCGTCGGCCATGCGGGTGAGCAGCATCCACCTGTACATGTCCTTAAGGAGGTCCTCGGGCAGGTCTGGGTCCTCGCCCACGAGGGCCCCGTCCCTGTCTATCACTTGGAACATCTTCCCGTCGAGGGGGTCGTACTCGTCGACTATCATACTCACTTCTCCTTCTCAGGATGCGGTCTGGTGGGTACCGCGATTGGGGGCGAGTGGCCATCGGTCGGTATTGACCAGGTCCCTACTTGCCCAGTGCCCAGTCGCGCACCTTGTCGTAGTCCTTGGGTCCGCAGAGGAAAGCTCCGGTGTCGGTGTTGATCAGGAAGGGCACACCACCGCACTTGCCCTGACCCAGCTGGAAGAACTTCTGCTGGTTGGCGGAGTTGTGCCATACCTCGAGCCTGTTCACCTTCACACCCTCCTCCTCCTCGATCCTGTCGAGGAACCCGGCCACCATCGCGCAGTGGTCGCACTCGGCCCCGTAGAACTCGATGAGATTGGTATCGCCCACGTGTTTCACCTCACCCAAAATCTTTTCGAACCCAAATATCAGGCCCTTCTATATATCCTTTGAGCCTTCAAGATAAGGGAAATTTAGGTTTGTCCCTTCTCACCTGGTTCGGTGACAACTATAATAGGACCTTGATTGTCGAAACATCATTGAGACGGAGGGGGAGGAGATCCTGTCCAGAAACCCTTCCGTACGAGGCGATACGATGGAACACGAATGTTACACCCTTGCGTGCAGCGACACGGGAATCCAGTGCAACTATGTAGCGAAAGGCCACACCATGGACGAGATGTGGGAGGACGCCCTCGACCACACCACCAAGGTCCACAACATCTCCGAGATCAGTGACGAGGAGATGGAGACCTACAAGAAAGTTGTCAAGCACCATCAGGAGTGCTGATTGACGCTCTAGACTTCCCTTTCGCCGGACCATATCCGGCGGCCTCCGGTCCCCGGCCCCGTGCCGGGGGCCACCTTTCTTTAACTGTCCAGACCTTAGGCTATGCTTAACCTCCCAAGGCCTCGAAGAACAGGGGCCAGAAGGGGTCCTGGACGGGAATGTACAGCTCCTCCATTGAGCCGTCGCGCCGCTTGATCGTCCGCGTGGACACGTCGTCAGTGCACGTCCCGATGACCGACGCAGCGATGTCCACGCCCTCAAGGGCCGCGAGCACGGCCTGCGAGTGGTCCGGGTCCACAGTGAGCAGCAGCGTGCCCTCGGCGATGGCCTCGATGGGGTCGAACCCGAAGCCCTCGGCGACGGCGCGTATCTCCTCGGGGTAGACGAACAGGCTCTCGTCCACCTCCATCCCGACGCCGCTGGCGGACGCGATCTCGAACAGGCCTCCGCGCACGCCGCCCTCGGTGGCGTCGTGCATGGCGTGGACCCCGCCGGCCTCCATAGCCGTGAGGGCGTCCTTTACCACGGTCATCTGCAGGCATTGGGCCTTCGCCAGCTCCACGATCTCGTCCGGGTAGTCGGACAACTTATCGGGCTGCAGGGCTGCCAGGATGCCCGCCGCCTCTACGGCAGGTCCCTTGGTCAGGAGCACGTCGTCACCCACCTGGGCGCCCGCGGGAGTCACGTACTCGTCCTTGCCCGCCACGGCGAAGACGGTTATGCCCCCGATGGTGGGTGCCATGAACCCTGGGTAGTAGCCGGTGTGGCCACCGGCGATGGCGATGCCCAGGTCCTCGGCGTTCTCGTGGATGGAGTCGATGATGGTGCGGAAGTCCTCGTCAGGGGTCTCCGGCGGCATGAGGAGGGTATAGGTCATGTAACGGGGCTTGACCCCCATGACGGCCACGTCGCTGGCGCCTATGTGAACAGTGTACCAGCCGAACATCTCCAGGGGCTGGCCTGGCACCGAGAAGATGGGGTCCTCGGCTATGATGAGGACCTGGTCGTTGCCGATGTCTATCACTCCAGCGTCCACGCCAGTAAGGGGCGGGACGACGATCGTCGGGTCCTCCGCCCCCAACCGGGCTCGGATGAAGGATTCGAAGGTATCCAGGTCTATCTTCCCTACCTTGCTCGTATTAACCACCTCGTACTATCTGATGATTGGTCTCCAGGAAGGATGGGTGGTTTATATCTTTTCCCTTGGAATCGTTCACACTGGACAGACGTCCAGAGAAACATATTTAATCTGGTCAACGATATCGTATCCATTCGGATCCTGGAGAAGATGGGATGGACAGGATAACATCACGGGCCCCTCGGGTTCGACGGGGCCTGCTCATCATAACTCTCGTACTGGTCGTATTGACCCTCGTCTCGCCGACCTGGGGCGCGAACCTGCCATGCTGCCCCGCCGGTGACCTGTCAGTGGGCGTGACCCGTTTCCACCAGATCATGGTCCTCCAGGGCGACGACCCCAACACCCCCGAGGAAGAGCCGAGGGACCGTATCCATGTCATCGACCGGACCTACTGGTCTGTCCCATGGAACAACTCCCAGGTGTACACCTACATCCCCCCCGAGGCCAGGGACATCTCCATCGACCACGTGGTCCCAATGGAACAGGAAGGCAGGTCGGTGTACGTGTCCGGGGAGTTCTCCGTCCTCTCCAATCCGGAGAATCCCCCAGAGACGGGATGGATGACTCAGGGAAACTACACGGCCTTCTACTACTGGACGTTCCCCGAGGGGGCCCAGAGGGGAAGGGCCTTGGAGCTGGACGTGGACAGCACGGTGGACTTCCGACAGTTCGACGAGGATTTGACGGTCGCAGAGGATTGGGACACGTCGGGCGGGATGCTCATGCTCCTCCCCGGAACGAACACCTCCACGTACGTGAGCAGGACCGAGAGCACTGGCTTGGAGCTCCTAACGGTGGACCTGACGATCGAGGGGACCTCCACCGGGTCGATGACCTTCGAGATAACCGTCGACAATGGGACGACCTGGTTCCCCGTCACGGACGACGGTCCCATGGAGGCCCCTGAGTCCGGCAACGAGTTCAAGTGGCGTGTCACCTTCGATCAGGACGGCTCGATGGCCGAGCTCCCCGCCCTGGAGCGGGTGACCTTCGACCTGCTGTACACCCCCGAGTTCAACGACATGTGGCTGGAGGCTTCCTACACCCTCGACATCCCCGATGAGGGCGTCGAGTTTGACTTCACCCTGCCCTTCGATGGGGACGGAACGGGTTTCATAGTGTACGTGTACACCGACGAGGACATGCCCTTCAGCATCAACGGCACCGACGTGGAGATGACGGATGACCCGGAGTACGAGGGTAAGACCGTCCACAGGCACCTGTCCGGTGAGTACGCATCCTTGATCACCATGGCGATGGACGTCGAGGAGGGTGGACATGATGGCACTGGGCCCGGGGGGATCAACCCTGTCTTGTGGGTCCTGGTCGGTCTGGTCGTCCTATTGGTGGCCCTCCTCGGAATGGGTTCCCTTCGTGGCTCAGGGAAGAGGGCCGTGGGACCGAAAGAGGAAAGTGATGCCCGGGATTGATGGACACCATATGCCAGATGTCTGGATAAACCTATTTAACGAGTTGCGCGATACGGAGAATATTGGACCCCGGAGAGATTGTCATGCCTATCAAGAAGGGTTCGCTGGTTCGCAATCGATTGGGCCGCTCCATCCTGGTGACCACGATGGTACTGGTCCTGCTCCTGGTCCCTCCTAGTGCCGCGGCCTTCCCCCTATGGGGGGACTCGTCCGTGGGCATGTCGGTGTACCACCAGGTCAACGTGCTACAGGGCGACGACCCAAGCACCAGCTTCGAGGAGGACAGGCGTCAGGTAATGGTGATCGACAGGTCCTACTGGTATGTCCCATGGGACTCTGACGAGATCTACACCTACGTACATCCCGGGGCCAGGAACGTCACCTTCGACCACGTCAAGCCTTACTCCCATCAGGGTAGCACCATATACATCTCCGGGGATTTCAGCGCGATCCAGAACCCGGACTCTCCCCCGGCAATCGGGCCCAAGGAGGGCGAGGGCTTCGAGGGTTATCACTACTGGCGATTCGGCGATGACGCCGAGCGCGACCTGGTCCACGCCCTCAACTTCACCAGCGAGACCGACTTCGAGGACGCAGATCCGGAGCTCACGTCGTTGGAGGAATGGAACTTCACCGATGGCGAGCTGAGTTTGGCCGTGAATGTTTCCACGGCCACCTATGTCAGCAAGGTCTACAGAGGTGGTGTGGACCTGGTGAGTGTGAACGCAACCCTCAACGCCACGGGAATGGATAACATGACCCTGGAGGTGACCGCCGACAACGGGACCAGCTGGCAGGTGCCCGAGCCGGGCGTCAAACTGGGGTTCGACCATGAGGGGAACGAGTTCCGGTGGCGTGTGACGATGACCCAGGACACGGACCTGAACAACACCCCTGTGCTGGATTGGCTCGATCTCCGCACCGCCTTCACTCCGGAGTTCACCGAGCTGCTGATGGAGACCACTTACGTCCTCGACATGGACTCGAAGGTCCTGGAGTTCAACCAGGTGTACCCCTTCGACATCAACACCACCACGTACGTCCTCATCTGCTACATCGACGAGGACATGACCCTTGAGGTCACGGGGACGGAGGTCAACAAGGTGCCGTCCAGTTCGGTGATGGGCAAGGACACCTACACCCACATGACGGGCGGTCACGACCAGATAATCACATTCAAGGTCACCGACGTCAAGGCGGTACAGGAGGAAGGGGGCGACACGACCTTTTGGATGTACGTCATCGTAGGTGCCCTGGTCCTCCTCATGGCCGTCGGAATAGGCATGGTCCTCCTGTCCGACAAGCGCAGGACGCCAACCTCCGAGGGCGAGTCACCGAAAGGACCGGACAGCGACGCC
>CP070808.1:45870-56241 GCA_020343715.1 Thermoplasmata archaeon | reverse complement strand
CGAGACCCTCGGCGTGCTGGCAGAGTCCTTCGTGACCGTCGTGGTGGCGGCCCCCCTGTTCCTCATCGTCATGATATCCCTCATGGCCACCGTGGGGAGCGGAGGCACCAACTATATCACGTTCCTGTATGCCATCGTGTTCGGCATGATCCCCGGTAGCCAGATAGCGTTCATCATCCTGATACAGGCGATGACGGAGGAGGTGTGATCATGGCGGCCGAGACCCCCTCAGTTGATGAGATGGGCAAGCCCGTCGCCCCCGTCAAGAAGCTGCCCGAGGTGGACGACGACACCCTGGACCTGGTCAAGGAGTTCCAGGACCAGATGCGCGAGGGCACCGTCAACGTCAAGAACCTGGTGTACATCTTCACCGTCCTCGGCATAGCCCTGTGCGCCGCCATCGCGGCCATGCTGGCGGCCGGCGTCATCAGCATCGGGCCCGCCACCTACATCGACTTCGTGGTGTTCGCCGTCCTGATCGCCGTCGGCCCCGTGGGCATGATGATCACGATGGAGCAGAGCCGCATCGCCGACATCGAGAAGCGCCTCCCCGACTTCCTGCGCGACGTGGCGGAGGCGGGCAGGTTCGGCATGACGCTCTCGGGCGCCATCGTCGCCTCGTCCAAGGGCGAGTACGGGCGCCTTACTCCCGAGATACGCCGCATGGCGTCCCAGATCTCATGGGGCGTCAGCGCCACCGAGGCGCTGGTGCTGTTCGCCAAGCGCGTGGACACCCCCCTGGTGCACCGCGTGACCGGCCTGGTCATCAAGGCCTCCGCCGCGGGCGGCAACATCGCCGACGTGCTGACCATGTCCTCGGTGGACACCAAGGAGTCCCAGACCCTCTTCGAGGAGCGGAGGACCACCATGTCGACCTACGTGATGGTGATATACATCGCGTTCTTCGTGTTCCTGGTGACGGTCCTCATCCTCAACACCACCTTCCTGCCCCGCATGGAGGAGGTCACCGCCGAGTCGGGCCTGTCCGACGTGGACATCTCCGACAGCCCGGCGGCCACGGTGTCCATATCCGCCGAGTCGATCCCCAAGATCCGCGAGCTGTACTTCTACGCGGCCCTCGTCCACGCCGTGGGCGACGGGATCCTGGCGGGCGTAATCACCAACGGCAAGATCGCCAACGGCCTCAAGCACAGCTTCGTCATGGTGCTGGCGGCCTGGGTCGTGTTGCGCCTCGTGGCCGGTGGCTAGGCAGAGAAGTCGTGTCCATTACCTTCAAGGAGCCACGGCACTGCACGGCACGTAGGCTGGGTCAACCACGGGCGACCTCGGGCTCGGTGGAGGTCTCGACCCTCTCCCTCTCGGACTTGCGCCGCAGTATGAACTTGAGGGTCTCCACCGCAGAGCGGTGTATGGTGAACGCGGGGAAGAACACCCAAAGGCCCAGGATGGGTAGCACCAGGAACAGGATCAGCCAAGCCACCAGGTAGATGACCAGGAGCAGGGAGCCCCCCACCGTCCCGGTCGTCCCGGGGCTGAACGCCAGCCACCCGATGCCCATCAGCACCGCCCCGACCATGGTGAGCAGCCCGTACATCTGGAACAGGTTCAGGTTCACGCCCTGGAAGTTCTCGTACACCCGGTAGTTCCGGATGAGCCTGACCATCATCGTCATCAGCACGAACATCAGGATGCTGGAGATGAGGAAGCCCGGGTAGTTGACCCTGAAGAACTCGAAGTGGGGCATGAAGATGTCGTACTCCCCGTCGGTCAGCCGCTTGCTGATGGGATTGATCTCCTCCATGGGGGTGAGAACGAGCCGTAGCCTCCAGGTGAGGGTCACGACCGTCCAAACGCCGAAGGCGATGGCCATGTTCTGGGCCTGGTTGCGGATGGTGTCGTGGTGGATGGCGAAGGCCCAGAACCCGATGGTGAGGCATACACCTGCCACCACCTCCAGGGAGAGGACCAGCCACTGGATGGGAATGAACACCGTGGCGTAGGGCTGGGGGTCGCCCCCCGAGAAGATGAGGAGCACCGTGTACGCAATCACCACGAAGCAGAATACCAGGATGATGCCGAAGCCGCTGAGCAACCCGACCCGCGCCACGGAAAGGGCCCTCGTCTCGGACCTGCTCAGGGCCATCAGGTCACCCCCTGGGACTCCAGCGTGACCAACACCACGCTCGCCCTATCGAGGGTAACCGTGAAGTCATGGGGGTCCACGTTGCGCTTGGACCTGGGCGTGGGCAGCGGGGCCGTCACGTCCTCGTCTATCAGGTTGGTGTTCAGGATGCTCTCGAACTCCAGGTGCCTCACCCCCAGCTGGGGGGCTGGCGAGAGACCTGTCATGTCCACGTTGATGCGGACCTTGACGGACCCTTCCAGGTCCCTGTTGATGAGCAGTATGTGGACCGTGCCCTTCTCGATGTCCCCCGTGGCGAAGGCGCTCACCACGGGAACGTTGTTCAGGGGAGGCAGTCCCATCTCCTCGGCGACGTCGTACGAGGGCCCGGCCAGCTCCGTCACTATCAGGGGCTTGCCCCCCTGAAGTGCAGTGGCCAGCTCGAAGGCCAGGTAGTTGGGCGACTGCCCCCATGTTTCGATGTGCGCCGCCTCGAAGCGTGGGTTTATCATGAGGGCCGAGTACGTGGGCGTGTTGAGCTCACCGTAGCAGGCGTACCTGACGGTCTGCCTTCCGTCCTCCAGAGTGACGGAGAGCAGTTGCATGGCCATGTCCGCCGTGATGAGGGCCGAGGCAGCGTAGGCGGGCACCTGGGTGTTCCACCCGCTGCTCCCGAAGTCGGGCTTGAAACCGGCCACGGCCAGGGGGATGTCACCCTCCTCGCGAGTGTGGATGGCCAGCAGCCCCCGCAGCTGGGACAGGTCGTCGCGCATCCCCCGCATGGTCTGGGCGTACGAGTAGGAGAACAGCTCGGGGAAGTTCACCAGGACCTCGATGTCCGGCAGATGGACCTTCACCACCACGTAGTCGAAGTGGTAGTAGAGATCCCCCGCCAGCTCAAACTGGCCCGAGGCCGCGTTGAGGAAGTTCAGGTTCCACGACCTGTCGGCGGACATGAGCTCCCGGTCGGGGTGCATGATCATCCAGGCCCCGATCTTGATGGACGGGTCTATGGCCTTCATGGCCTTCGAGAAGTTGATCAGCCGCTGCCCGTACAGCGTTCCGGCGGGCTTATCGACGCTACTGATACCCTCCCAGTACTTGGGGAGATATGGCTCGTAACCGATCTCCCAGTCCTTGATGCCGTAGGGGGTGATGTAGCCGTTGGCGGCCCGGTCCCTACCGAGCCTCGTGTACTGGTCGTCGTTGCAGTACGATACCCAGTCGGAGGCGTCCATGGCCGAAGCGGTGTTGGCATTGACCACCATCGTCGCCTCGGAGCCCACGTGGTCCACCAGCTTGAAGAACTCGTCGGTTCCGAAGAGGGACAGCTGGGGCTTATCCCCGTGGGAGGGGTTGTAACCCCTCTCGTTGCGGTTCCCCACGCCAGCGCTCCAGTCGTACACCTGGCTGAGCCTCGTTGCCGGGAAGCGCAGGTGACCAGGGTCCAGGTTGATGAGCTGGGATACCGCCGCGGGGTTCAACAGCCCCGAGAGGTCGTCGTAGAGGCCGTTGGCGTTGTCCGTCCAGTCAACCGAGGCCCCCAGGATGTCCGGCACCGTGACGTTGGGTGCCGCCAGGGGCTCGATGACCACCAGCTTCACCGTGGGCTCCTCGCCCGTGATGGGCACGATGTAGCTGGAGTACGCGATGGGGACGACTAGCAGCGCCGCGACGATGATCCCCATCACCATGGAAAGCCTCAAATTAACCACCAGTATCCCCAGTATCCACTCTGCAGGGGGATGGATGGCGCGGTTCGCTATATATGCCTTTGCGCATGGCTCTCGGACCGGGAGCTGGCCCCCCACTGAAGGGCGCGGCGATAGCTTCATCTAGCAAGGGGATTATCGGGAACCATGGACCTACCGCCGTGCCCCGTGTGCGGGGGGTCCCTCGACCTCGAGTCCCCCCGCGGAACGGCCAAGTGCGCCGAGTGCGGCTACACCGGCCCCGCGGAGGTTGACAGGGAGGCCCTGGGCAACCTCCTCGACGACGCCTCCCAGCGAGGGCTGGGACCCCGTACGATGCTGGCCGCCTCGTCAGAGGCTCCCGAGCCAAGGCTGGAGGGGAGGGCCACCCCCTCTATGCTGGACGGGCCCAAGGCCCCTGAGCTGCCCCAGCTGGCCCCCCCGGCACCACCCCCGGAGCTGGTGGCGGGCGCCCCACCGCCCCTGGCGGACCCACGGGAGCCTATGCCCGAGACCCGGGACCAGGTTGCCAGGACCCCCCTGGCGGACACCCTGGAGGACCGGGACAAGGCGAAGGAGAAGGAGCTCCGGGCTAGGGGCGAGCTGCTGAGGTGAGTCGGCCATGACGAAGATCTCCGCATCCATCCTCTCGGCGGACTTCGCGCGCCTGGGGGAGCAGGTGGAGGCAGTGGTGGCCGCGGGCGCCGACTGGATCCACGTGGACGTGATGGACGGCCACTTCGTGCCGAACCTGACAATAGGCCCGGTGGTCCAGCGTTCGGTCCGGGACAGGACCGATGCCGTGTTCGACACCCACCTGATGGTCACCAACCCCGAGGACCTGCTGGAATCGTGGGCCAAGGCCGGCTCCGACTACCTGACCGTCCACGCCGAGGTCTGCCCCCACCTGCACAGCACCCTCAACCGCATCCGGGACCTGGGCATGAGGTCCGGCGTCGCCATCAACCCCTCGACGCCCCTCACTGCCATCGAGCACGTGCTCGAGGACATGGACCTCCTCCTGGTCATGACCGTCAACCCGGGCTTCGGGGGCCAGTCATTCATAGGGACCCAGCTGCCCAAGCTGGAGGAGGCCCGCAGGCTCATCGACGAACGGGGCGTGGACGTGGTCATAGAGGTGGACGGGGGAGTGAAGCCGAACAACGCCGACGTGATCGTGGCGGCGGGGGCCGACGCCCTGGTGGCGGGCTCCGCGATATTCGGCGACCAGCGCCTGGTGGAGAACGTGGCGGCCCTGAAGGCGGCGGCGGCCAAGGGGACCGCGTCGCGGTAAAGGACACCGGCCAACAGGACGACCTAGAGCGTCGCCACCATCTCCACGTTCCTTATCCAGGGCCTGAACCCAAGACCACGGTAGAAGTCCTCCTCCACCAGGTCTATGGCGTTGACCACACGCAGGAGCCGTGGCCCCTCCCTACGGACGGCGTGCTCCAGCAGCGCCCTGCCCGCGGCGTTGGGCGTCATGTCGAATATGTACATCAGGCCGCCCACGTTCTCGTAGATGAGGTACCCCTCGCCCTGGGGGGCCGTATCGGCCCGGGCGCGAAGGGCCACGAAGGTGTTCATCCTCCGCAGCACGTCGGGCCGCTTCTGCCAGCTGTGTCCTCGCCGGTAATCCTCCAACAGGTCCCCGACTTCCACCCTCTCCACCTGCTCCGGGTTGATGGGCTGGCCCCGGGTCCACGTGTCCCTTCCCTCGAAGCCCTGGTAGTCCCTGACCACCCGGAAACCACGGGACCTGTACATGTTGGCCGCGACCAGGTTCTGCTTGATGACCTCCAGCAGGGCACGGTGGAGACCCGCCTTCCGGGAGCCCACCAGCCACTCGTCCAGGAGCTGGGAACCCAGCCCCTTCCTCCTCCAGCTTGGGTGCACCCCCATGCCCGCGTTCCAGGTGGTGCTTCCGTCGGAGCCGCACAGGAGCAGCCCCACCATGTAGCCCTCGGATCCCACGACGACGGACGCGTCCAGGTCCAGCCCGTGCCGGCGCACGTACTCCTTGAGGGTGTGGCGGGTGAAGTACACCTCGATGAGGTAGTCGGTGAATGCCTGGTTGAACACCGTCGCCAGCTCCTCCATGGACACAGACGAGGCGGAGTACAGCGTCATGGACCACCACCCCCGTCCCTGAGCAGGGGAGCGATGACCTCCAGGACCTGACCCGCCAGGGGGTCGTCGGAGGACCTGAGCAGCGCAGCCAGCTCCTCCAGCGAGACCCTGTCCTCGCGTCCCTCCAGGAGCCCGGCCAGCAGTTCCAGGTGCCGACCCTGAAGCTGGACACCCAGGGCGCGCCAGATGCCCATGTCCCGAACGGAGGCCGCGTCCAGCTGCAGCATATCACCGCCAGCAGGCAGCACCCGCACGCGGACGGGCCTCCTACCTGGGCCCGTCAGGACGGCCCGCTCGTAGGTCCCTGGGGTGCTGAAGGCCTCGGACCCCTCGAGCCAGGTGTTCGAGGAGTAGTCGTAGACCCTGAGGTCCCAGCCCCTGGCCCTCCGGGCCAGGTACAGCTCCTCCAGGGCTTCCATCGTCAGGCTCAGCTCCTCGGACACGCCCCAGAATCCACCGCCCGCCCATTAACCCTTTCGTCCCCCCGAGGGCTCTGGACACGTGGGTTCCGGACGTGCCAACCCTCCCCAAAAGCTATTAATAGCGTACCCGGTATCGCTCAGGACGCGGTAAAACAAGGTGTATGGTTATGGACGTGCGCAGGATCCTTGACACGATTCGCGAGGTCGACGAGTGGACCAAGCGGAAGCAGGACCTGGAGAGACGCATGTCGACCCTTCCCAGGAAGCAGCGGAGCTCGATGCGCGCCGAGCTGGAGATCGTGCGGCAGCAGCTGGCCCACTACCAGGCGCTGGTGGAGGAGATGAAGCTGGCCGTGACCCGTCCCGCCGTGTCCGCTTTCCTCGAGGACATGTGAGCCTTCCCCAACTCGTGGGGCAAATTCAGCTAATCAACTTCATTATAGCCTCGGCCACCTCGCCCTCGCAGGCTTCCAGGGCCGCCCTGACATCCTCCTCGGAGGCCCCCGTCTGGCCCATGACCAGCTCCACATCCTCCTCGGAGTACTTGGCCGACGCGATGGCCTCGACCAGCTCCTCGGCGGAGGCATCGGCCGCCGCCCCCGCGGTCGCGGCACTGCGCGCCCGCTCCTTCGGGCTTCCCACGACCTGGTAGGTGACGGTGCCCTGGGCCGATATGGCGGTGACCTCAGGCCTGTCGAAAACGATCTCCTTGTCGCGGGTGAGGACGACAACCTTCTCGACCCCGTCCAGGGTGTCCATGTCGATGCCCTGCCTCTTCATCGCCGCCTTCATCTGCTTGGGGCTCATGCCGCGTCCGCCCGGGAACATCACCATCGCCTCGGGCCAGCAGAAGCTGGGAGGGCAATAAAGGTTTCCGGGGATAGGGGCTCACGCCACGTTGAGCGAAAAATCGATGGACCTGACCGAGTGGGTCAGCCATCCCAGCGAGATGACGTCTGCGATGGGTGCGTAGTCCACGCAGTTCTCGGGGGTGATGCCCCCCGAGATCTCGATGGTGATGTCCGGGTCGATGGCGCGGACGGCGTCGGCGGCCGCCTGGGCGGCGGTCGGGCTCATGTTGTCCAGCATGATGATGTCGGCACCGTGGCGCGCGGCCTCCTCGGCCTCCGCCAGGCTCTGGGCCTCTATCTCCACCTTCTTGGAGAAGGAGACCTTCTTCGCCCTCTTCAGCGACTCGGTGACGCTTCCCACTGTCTGGATGTGGTTGTCCTTGATGATAACGGCGTCGTCCAGGGCCATCCTGTGGGGGTCGCCCCCACCCAGCATGACGGCCCGCTTCTCGAATATCCTGAAACCGGGGGTGGTCTTCCGGGTGGCCGCGATGCGCACCTCCGGGTTCACCGCCTGGACCCGCTCGGTCAGCGCCGCCACCAGCGTCGCGATGCCAGACATCCGCATCAGGATGTTGAGGGCCAGGCGCTCCACCTTGAATATGTCGCCGGCGTCCCCCCGCACCGTGAGGACCACCGTCCCCGCGGTGATGTGGTCACCGTCGCGTGTATGGCAGTCGCAACCCAGCCCCTGGTGGTTGAAGAGGAACTCCGTCTCCCTCATGCCCGCGACGACGCAATCCTCCTTGCACACGATCTGGGCCACCGCAACCTCTCCGTCGAGGAGGGCCTCCGAGGTGATGTCCCCGTCCCCCAGGTCCTCGCGGAGATAGCTTAACAGCAGTTCCCTGTACGTCATCGCGCTCCCTCAGATACCATCGTCCCCGGGCTATTTGACCCTTTCCGTGACCCCCCTGTAGACGTAACCACAAGGTTTATCGGAGGTCATCGGCATTGGACAACGAGGCAGTCTACGGACTGCCTGGGTGGATGGAATGGTAGGTGTTCCCGCTCCCGATGAAAAGGGTCACACGCCGGGTTCCTGGCGGCTACCAGCCATCGGCCTGCTCGCCCTGATGGGCCTGCTCGCCCTCATCCTGATGGCCGTGCCCACCGTGGCCGACAACGCCCCGCCCACCGCCATCATCAGCAGCCCCGATGACGGCGACGACTTCATGGTCAGCGAGGCCGTGACCTTCGACGGCAGCGAGAGCATCGACGAGGACCCCGACAACCTCACGTACGAGTGGAACATATCGGGACAGATCATATCCGGCCCCGACAAGGCCATCATCCAGAGGACCTTCACCACCACCGGGGACGTCCTCGTGGTGCTCAGGGTGGTGGACGTCGGGGGACGTGAGAGCACGACCTTCATCACCATCCGCATCAGGGCCTTCAACCAGGCGCCCGTGGCCATCGTTTCGTCACCCGAGGAGGGCCAACGGTTCCTCAACGGCCGGAACATCAACTTCGACGGGAGCGACTCATTCGACCCCGACGGGGGGACCCTGGTCTACCGATGGGAGACCAACAGGACCATCGACCCCATCGGCACCACCGCGTCGTTCTCCATAAGGCTCCCCCTGGGCAGGTACCAGGTGACGCTGTACGTCTTCGACCAGGTGGGCGACCCCGGGGAGGCGGTGGTCAACATCTCGGTGGAGATCAACGTCCCGCCCGAGCTGTCCAACGGTCGCGTGGACCCCCCCATAGGGCCTTGGGACATAGAGGGGGGCTTCAACTTCTCCGTCACGTACAGGGACGACGACAACGACCCACCGTCGACCATCCAGGTCAAGGTGGGCCTACCGGGCAACCTGGAGGGACACCCCATGGAGCCCTCGGACCCCTCGGACCAGGACTTCAGGGACGGCGTCAGGTACCATGCCCTGGTCCGCATCCCCGCGGGGATGTACTCCTTCGTGTTCACCGCCCGTGATGCCTTCTACTCATGCGCGACGGCGCTCTACCAGGGTCCGGAGGTCTACCACCTCCAGACCATATCGTTCCCCAACATCGGTGCCAGCGTGAGCATCAACTGGACCCAGCTGGGACGGGTCACCGCCCAGGTGGTGGTCCCCCCGGGCTCCGAGCCTCCCGAGACCGTCATGATCTCCCCCTCGGTAAGGACCGTCGTCACCGACGGTGTATGGTCCTCGGCCCGGCTGGAGCTGACCTACTCCACGGGGCACCTGGTGGACGAGGACACCATCACCCTCGTATGGTACGATGGCGGCAGGGGCCTTTGGGTCCCCGCCACGGGGCAGCACCACGACCCCATGACCAGGACGGTTTCGGGCGACCTGCCCTCGGACGACGTGGTCATGGCGGTGGTGGGCCGGCTGTCCGACGAGAACGTGAACAACCCGCCCAACCTGGTCATCAGGTACAACATCGAGGACGCCTTCGTGGGCGAGGTGCTGTGGTTCGACGCCTCCTGCTCCACCGACCCGGACGGCTCGGTGCTCCTCTTCCACTGGGACTTCACCGACGACGGCCAGCCAGGCCCTTGGGTCCCGGGCGTCAGGGCCCCCAACGTGTACCTGGAGGCCGGGGTCCACCAGGTGGTCCTCAGGGCCATAGATGGTGGCAACGAGCACTTCAAGGTAGAGAACGTCACCATCCGGAAGGAAAGGGAATATCAGCCTGGACCATGGGACAATCCCGACGCCCTGTTCCTCCTCGCCTCCCTCATGGTGATCGCCTTCGGCATGGCGGTGGCCTACCGGCTTAGGAAGCCACGGACGTACGACGACCTGTTCGGCAAGGCCTACGAGGAGAAGGATGATGACGAGTACTCCCAGCTCTTCCGCAAGCTCACCGAGGAGGAGCTCCGAGGCGGGCCCCCAGACGAGGCGTTCCTCCAAGACTGGGACGACGAGGAGGACCAGGTTGACGAGGAGGACGGGTCCGAGGACGGGGAAGGATCCGAAGAGGATGACGAGGAGGAAGAGAGGGAGGGTTGAGGCTCCCTCCACCGACCCCAGGTCCCCCGATGGGATTTTATAGACCGGGCACGTTAGAAACCGTCGGTGACGATGAGGTTCCTGGTGCTGGGTGCCGGGGCCATGGGGAGGGCCGTCGCCCTCGACCTGGCCAGGGGCGCCGACGTGGAGGCTGTGGTCCTCGCTGACGCCGACGAGGGGATGGCAAGGGAGGCCGAGGCCTTCGTCTCCTCTGATATGGTGTCC
>CP070808.1:35000-45770 GCA_020343715.1 Thermoplasmata archaeon | reverse complement strand
CCCTCCTTGAGGAGCTTCAGGTGGTAGGAGATCACGTTGGGACGCCGGTTCATCGCGGTGGCGACCTCGCCCACAGTGATGCCGGGGATGCGCTTGACTATCCTGACGATGTCGGCCTGGGTGTCGCTGAGGTGGAGCTTGCCCCGCCGTGGCGGGGGGACGCCCTGGGGGTAGAAGCACCGGAACAGGCCCTCCCGGATGGAGTAGACGAAGCCCTCCCGCTCCAGCACCTGGAGGTGGTACGTGAGGGTCCCATCCGCCAGGTTCAGGTTGTCCCGTATGATGGTGTAGTTGCAGCCTGGGTTCGCGGTGATGTAACCCTCGATGAGGCCACGGGTGCGCTGGTCGAGGATCTTGTCCTTGCGCAACTTGGTATAGAGGGGTATGAAGACGGCCATCAGGCTCCACCTGCCCGCCTCGGTGGTGACGGCCAGGGCGCCCAGGGTCGCAAGGATCGTTCCAGCCGCCAAGGCAGTGACGGGCGGGTCGATGCTGGGCTCGCCCAGGGCCTCGATGTTGAAGCTCTCGTGCCTGGTGTTCCCGGCCCGGTCGATGACCACGAAGGTTATGATGTGCCATCCCTCGTCCAGCTCGAGGGTGATGGTGAACTCCCCGTTGGGAGAGAGGGTCGCCATCCTGTCGTTCACCCACACCACCTTGACGCCTGGCTCGGTGAAGCCCTTGATCCTCCAGGGCTCGGTGGTGACCTTCTTGCCGTCGTATATGTCGCGGATGCTGAGGCTCGGGATTATCGTGTCTATGTCGATGGAGAGGTCCTCGGCAACGGTGTTCCCGGCCCTGTCAACAAGGACCATCCTCACCGTCCTCTCGCCCTCTCCTGGGGGCAGGTACATCATGCCCGTCAAGCGGCCGATGTCGTGCTCGTGGGTGTCGACGCGCACGAGAGTGCCGTCCACGTCTATGAAGAGGCTGCAACCGGGCTCGCTGGTCACCACGACCAGCGGGACGGCGGTGGCGTTCACCACCTGGCCTTGCCTGGGGGAGACGAAGTTCAAGGCGGGTGGTACGTCGTCCAGCCTGAGCACCACCTGCCTCTCGGCCCAGTTGCCTGCCAGGTCGGTCGCCCTCACGTTCACCTCGTAGGGGCCGCTCCCGAGCCTCGCGGTGTACGTGATGAGCCCGTCATCCACGTCAACCTCCTCGCCGTTCACGGAGGCCGATGCCAGCTCCTCGTCGGCCTCCAGCACCACCTCCACCTCGAACTCGGTGGACCAGAATGGGCTGGTCTCTGGGCTCACCAACCGGATCAGGGGGGGTAGGGTGTCGAGGGTGACCTGCAGATTGACCAGGTTCTCGTTGCCCACCTCGTCCCTGGCCTTCACCTTGATCGTCTGGGCCCCGTTCGCCAGGGACACGGTGGTGGCGAAGGCCATGTCGGCCAGGCCCACCTCCTGTCCGAGCACGGTGATGACGGCCCTCGGGTCGTCCGTCATGCCCGAGATCACCAGCGAGGGGTTGTTCAGGTAGTTCATCGAATCATCGGACAGGTCGTCGAGGATGATAGCCGGCGGGATGGTGTCAAGGTAGACCGACAAACGCTTCTCGTCGAAGCCACCGTAGGGGTCATGGCTGGAGATTATCAGGTCGTTGAGGCCCTCCTGGGGAAGGCGGAATATCTTGGAGTACCTGCCGGACACCACGGGCACTGAGACCACTTCGGTGTGGCCCAGAACCTGTATCTGGACCTCGCTGGCGTAGAAATCGGCCGTACCGGAGACGGTGATGAGCTCCACGTTCGTCAAGAGCCTGTTCTCAGGCCTGACGACGGTCAGCGTGGGAGGGGGAACGGCCACGTCCACGCCCTGGAGGGGGAGGAGCTCCTCGTTGCCTGACCTGTCCATGGGGAACAGGTGCACCACCTGGAAGTCGCCGGTGACGAATATCGTCGTCTGCCAACGGCTGCCTGAGAGGTAGTCGACCTCGCCGGAGTCCACCAGCTCGCCGGTGGAGTTGTAGAGGGCCCACGAGACTCCCTCGATGCCCGTCCCGGCGTCGCCCACGGTCCCGTACAGGATCCACTCGGGGTCGTTGATCACGGTCGGAACGTCTCCGGACACTGCGATCCAGGGTTTCACATCGTCCTTGAACACCAGGTCGAATGGGCCCTCGTCCCAGGGGTCGAGGGCGAAGCCCGCGTCCGGGATGAAGGTGTTCCCGTCGATGTAGAGGGACGGTTCGACGTCGTCGAAGACGGTGCGGACCCCCACGCCCTCGTCGTCCATCGTCCACTCGAGGATCCGTATGAGGGGAAGGTCGGGGGAACCTATCCTCCACTGCTTCACCGTGGGCAAGAGGGTGTCGCCGGACTTGACGTAGAACAGGACGGTACCATCCTCGATGGGGTCACCGATGAGCCACCGGACCTCGTCTATCTCCAGCTGCCGGTCCACCTTGATCGATGCGTCCCTCTCGCCAGGTTCGACGTTCAGGACCATCGTCACATCGTCCACCATGCAGTTGGTGAGGCTCACGGCGGCACCGCCCTCTCCCCTCACGGGGACGGCGGCCATCGTCAGGTCGCAGTCCTCGACCTTGACCACGGTGTTCTTGGCCTTCAGGCCCATGTTGCCGCTGAGGGTGACACCCTCTACGAAGGCGGGGACCGACGGGTACTGGCCCAGGATGTCCAGGGCCGTCTGCTGGGCCTTGATGGTCGAGTTGACCAGGCGGATGCCCGAATAGTCCCAGCCCAGCTGGACGCCCCACGGGCCGTCCAGGTCCAGGTCCTCGAGGACCAGGTCTCCGTCCACGCCGTTGGCCAGGACCGTCACGCCGTAGCCGGAATAGCCCGATAAGGTGGCCCCGTCTATCACGATGGAGCCGGAGTAGGCCTCCAGGAGGTTGATCTCGATGACGCCGCCGGTGAATTCCACATCCTCGACCAGTACATCCAGGGACTTGGTGACCCGCTGGGCCATATCAACGATGATCAGAAGGTCCGAGTTGGTGAAGGTACAGCCGTCGACCCATGCCTCCAGCCCTGCCAGCCAGTCGGGGGTGTGGAGCTTCAGGTCCGCGTCGTTGAAGATGCTGTCCCGGGCAGACAGGTCAGCCAGGGACCTGATGCCGCCGTCGAGGGAGGTGAAGGTGCTGTCCACTAGGGAGACGGTCCCACCGTCGAAGCCCAGGTGCTCCTTCGCGGGGTCGTACTGGTAGCCGAAGTCGAAGGACGAGTCGATGGTGGACCGGGTGAGGGTCACGGTGCCCGTGGAGGATATGAACGCGACCTCCAGGGTGACGGTGGAGTCGACGATGGTGGCCGAGCCAGCCACCTTCATGTCCACGGGGTCGAAGTCGCGGGGAGTGGTGTACGTGCCCGCGAGGGTGAGGGAGGCGCCCCTCATGGCGATGGAGCCGCGGGTGCCTACCCACACGTCCATGTGCTCGATGCTTGAGGTGCCCCTGACCTCCAGGTTCCCCTCCACCGTCATAAGGCCGCCGTTCACGGAGGTGACGATGGTGTCCTCGAGCACGAGGGTGCCGCCCGCCAGGTGGATCCTCCTGTTGGTATCGTCGCCGCCCATGAACCGCAGCTCGCAGTTGTACAGGTTGAGGTTGCCCGTCTGCTCGATGGTCAGCTCCCCGTACACCGTGATGACGGTGTCGTTCATGGCGACGGTGGTCCTGACCGTCCAGTCGTCGAAGGTCTCGTCCGCGGCGGAGGACATGGCCACGGCTACCAGCGTCACGAGCATGGCGAGGGCGACCAGTGCGACTGTCCGGGGGTTCAACAGGCGGTCCATGGACCTGGCTCCCACTTCTACTCCGGGCCTTGGGCTTCTTTGCTCAAGTAGTTTTCGGAACGGGTGTCGTCGTGGTGACAAGCCTCCCAGCATACGCTGGGAGGGGGTCTCGGGGGACCCGTTCGGGGGCTCACACGGGTGTACATCCTCCCAACCAGGCATTGTATCACTCGGTGTACACGTCGCTAGGACGCTTCCTATCTTAGTCGTGCACCTTATATATAAAGAGTGGAGAAGTTTTCGACACGATGGCCGGGGTGGACCGAATAGAAACAAATATCAATCGCGACCAACAATGGTCCAAGGGGGACCCACATGCGCGCTGGGGCTATGTCTGCGTATAGGTCTTGGGCACTATTGTCAGTGGTCCTGCTGGGGTTCCTAGCGGCACCCTGGACCGCCACCGAGGCGTCGGCGGGGCCCGTCGACATCACCACCTTCGCCGGTGGGGAGGCCAACGTTACCCTGACGTTCAAGGAGGACGGGATCAACGCCACCGCCGGCATAGAGATCCCCCGAGGGGCCAACATCACGTCAGCGCGCATGGACGTGGAGGGGTTGGGGGGCCACGAGGACGACGATCGGACCCTGGACTTCGAAAGGTGGAACACCGCATCGCCCCATCGTGCGTGGGAGGGATGGGTCCAGGGTAACCACCCCCCCACGTATCCCTTCTGGGACCCGTACTCTCCCTCGGGCAACGACCTGGTCAGGACACAGTACGATTCCGCAGGCACCTCCGACGATGACCACCTGGCCACTACCACAGGGACGGGGACCACGGGTCGCCATCCGTTCCACCTGTTCCGGTTCGCCATGCCACCGGGCACGGACGTGGCCATGGACGTGATGTGGGAGGGGTTCGGGCAATGCACCGCCTCGCCCACCGTGGGCGGCGCGGCGATGTACATGTGGAAGAACTCCACCACCTCTTGGGTTCCCGTGGACACCTACGCCGCCACGAACTTAGGGGAGGAGAGGAGGCTGAGGAAGGCATGGTCGGGCCCACACAGGGACTTCATAGACGTGAACCGGAACGTCTTCGTCCTGGTCGTTGGAAAACCATCCGAGCTCTCAGGGGGTACAAATCCCTTCGTCGGGGACGGGGAGGTCCACACCGATTACGTCCGCCTCAACGTCACCATGGAGGGGGTGTGGAGGGAGGCCGAGGACGTGAACCTCACCATCGCCCCCTCTGGCGAGCTGTGGAGCAGGGAGGGACTGTTCTCGGGGTTGGTCCGGCTTGGCGCCGGATCCGGCCTGAAAGAAGCCCTCCAGGCGGCCGTGGACGCCGAGGCGGTCCTGCCCAGCAACATCACGGTTCCCATAGTCGTCTCCTTCGAGAACGTCACCGCCGCCCGCGTCCGGCTGTCCAACCTGAGCGTGGTGTACGAGCCCGTGGTCAACCTGGCGCCCACATGGGGAGATCTGCCGGACCTTACCATGTACGAGGACATCGACGCCCCAGGCCTTGTGGACCTTGGTATGTACACCGACGATGACTGGTCCGCGGACATCCTCGCGTACGCGGTGGTCAACTCCTCGACGACGGCCATCGAGGCGTTGGTCGAGTCGGACCACTTCCTGTCCTTCTACGTGAGGGAGGCGGACTGGAACGGCAGGGCCACCTTCCAGGTCAACGCCACCGACCCGTGGGGGGAGAACACCACGAGCCCGACGATTGTCCTGGACGTCATCGCAGTCAACGACGCGCCCAGGAGTACGTCCCCCGGCCGGATGAACGGGACCCAGGGCGTCCCGTTCTACCTGAACATGGTGGCCATGGACGTGGACGGAGATCCGATCAACTACTCCCTGGACACCAGCGCCTTCGACATCGATCCCGTAACCGGGGTCATATCCTTCACTCCGAACAACGAGCAGGTCGGGCTCCACCGGGTCATCATCACCGTGTCCGACGACATGGGGGGCCAGGCCCAGTTCTGGTTGGAGCTTACCATCGCGAACGTCAACGACGAACCCCGGATCGAGAACCCCGGCGAAATCCACGGGATGCAGGGCGTGTACCTGGCCCACACCTTCGAGGTAGATGACCCGGACATCATCCATGGCGACCTGCTCAGGTGGTCGCTGCAAGGGGACCCCCTCATCCTCGAGCTGCTGGAGTTGAACGATGTGCTGGGCGAGCTGGTGTGGCGGTCACCAGGGAACGGGAACGTGGGGGAGCACACGTTGACCATGGTGGTGGAGGATACCGATGGAGCGACGGACTCTGCCGAGTTCCTGATCGTCATCGCCAACGTGAACGACCCGCCCGTACTGTCCCACGTCGCCGACATCGTGACCTTCGAGGACGGTCTCCTGTCCCACAGCATCCATGTGACGGACCCGGACCTGGCCGTCGACCCTGGGGAGGAACTGACGTGGGAGGTCGACCCGCTCCTATTCCAGGTGGCCCATGACGGTTCGTTCACCTACGTGGCCTTGCACGACCACGTGGGAGAGCACGAGATGACCGTCACCGTCACCGACGCCTATGGAGCCTCCGACACCGTCTCGTTCCTGCTGACGGTGATGGGCATCAACCACCCGCCCAACATACGGCACATACCGGACCAGGAGGCCGTCGAGGACGTGGAGTGGTCCATCACGATCGTCCTCAGCGACGACGACGTGGGCGACACCGTCCAGGTCGGTGCAAGGGGCGCACCGTTCCACGTGCCCGCCGAGGGGGGGACCATCGTCTGGACTCCCCAGGAGAGGCACGGTGGGGAACACCTGGTCACCCTCACGGCCACCGACAGCAGGGGGGGCTCATCCGTCCTCGCCTTCAACCTGACCGTCATCACCGTCAACGACCCTCCCACGGTGGACATAAAGACACCGAGGGAGGGGCAGGTGGTGGGCGGGGGCAAGGAGGTGTTCCTAAGCTCCATCGGCCTGGACGAGGAGGAGGACCACATCACCTTCACCTGGCTATGGCGTTACAACGACACCCCGGACTCCCGTTGGGAGAAGATCACGACGGGCCCCAGCAGCCACTGGGTCGATCCCCCCTCGGGGAAAATCAGGATCAGGGTGGAGGCCTCGGACGGAGAGGGCGTGGGCTTCGATGAGGTCGTCATCGAGGTGGAGGCCGCCCCCGAGGAGGGCGGCGCGTCGACCGTCCTGTGGGCGGGAGGCATCGCCCTCGCAGTTGCCCTGCTGGTCCTGTTCCTAGTCCTGACCGGGAGGATCGGGGGAAGGCCGGAGGAGCCCGAGCCCGAGGAGGAGGACGCCTGGGAGGCGGTCGACGACGTGGAGGCCGTGGCTCCTCTCCACAGATGACGGGGCTCAGATCCCTTCGAAGAGCTGGGCCGCCCTCCGTCTCCACGCGTCCAGCCCCTCCACCGACTCGGGATACTCCGAGTAGAGATGACGGGCCTCCTGCATGTTCTTGTGCAAACGGGCGAGGGACCGGATTAGACGCGGCTCGCCCATGAGCTTCGAGGCCGCCTTGACCTTTGCGGTGAACGACAGGTTCATCTCGCCAGTGCGGGCCGCCTCCACCAGGTCGTCCTCGGAGATGGTGCCAGAGCCCATGAGGCGGTTGAGCTGGGCGTTGGTCAATCCCTGGAGGGACGCCCTGAGCACGTGGTAGGCCGCCTGGTCAGTACCGTACGCCGTCTGATAGGCGTGGGCGTAAGGGAAGAGGTCCTCCGTCCTCGGGCTCCTCGACGCCTCCAGGGCAATGGCGACCGTCCTCCCGATGAGCGCCGCTGCGAACATGGACGAGCCAATGCCCGAGCCCGAAAGGGGGTTTACCTGGCACGCGGCGTCGCCCACGGCGACCATGCCGTCGGCCACGGGACAGTCCAGGGCACGCCTGTTCGGGATGACGCCGCCCCCGCTCCGGATGAGCGCGGTCCCCTTCAGGTCAGGGTACAGGGGAAGCACCCTGTCTCGGATGACGGCCTTCGGACCCGGGACGCCCGGCACCCGCTGCATGCCCACGCCCACGTTGACCAGGACGTCGGTCCGGTCGGCGTACCAGTAGAGGCCCTTGGGCGCGATGTCGAAGTCGAAGGTCGCCTCCACGTGGAGGTCCTCGACGGGTTCGGGCCTTCGCCTCTCCTCCCTGTACGCGATGGCCGTCTCATGGTCGGGGACCACCTCGGCAATGGGCCAATCGGGAGGGACCGACCGACGGAGCTTCCCCCTCCATCCGCTGGCGTCCACTGTGACAGGGGCGACCACAGTGCCTGTGTCCCTGGACGCACGGTCCCGGGTGCGGATCCCCGTCACCCTCCCGTCCTTGACGACCGGGGCCGTGGCGTCGGTGGACCCGTAGAGCTGAACTCCCGAGTCGATGGCCTCTGACAGCAGGTGCTGGTTCAGCGTGAACCTGTCTATCGTTATGCCCGCGGACATGCCACGGAACCGTGTCTGTCGGTCTGGAGAGAGGAGGTAGGCCACGGGGACCTCCCGCAGGATGAAGTCCCCCTGGGGGATGGGGATTCCCACCTTCTTGAACTGGAAGACCTCGATGCCGTCGCCGCAGCTCCTCGAGCCCACGTCGGGGGCCGGCTGGCTCTCCACCAGGGCCACGTCAAGGCCACGCAGGGCCAGCTCCCTTGCGGTGGAGACACCTGCGACGTTGGCGCCCACCACGATGACATCGTGCTCCGGGTCCAGGGTCACCCTCCCTCACCCACCGGGACCGACATGGGGAACGAAAAGGGTTTTCCTGCTTGACATGCATGCTATCGGACGGAGCCAGGGTGGAGGTGGACTGATATGCCCGCCATCGAGATCACCGGACTGACCAAGCGATTCGGGGACCTGACGGCCGTGGACCGGCTCGACCTTACCATCGAGGAGGGGGAGGTCTACGGGCTCCTGGGTCCCAACGGGGCCGGCAAGACCACGGTCATCCGCATCCTCGTCGGCCTCGCCAAGCCCACCGAGGGCAGGATGACGGTGATGGGGAGGGCCGTGGGGGACAAGGACCTTGCCCGCCACATCGGCTACATGCCCCAGGAGCTGGCCCTGTACGAGGCGTTGACGGTGGAGGAGAACCTGGACCTCTTCGGTGGGCTCTTCGGCCTGGACGTCGAGGGCCTGGACAGGCGCAAGGCGGAGGTCCTGGACTTCGTCGCCCTATCCGATCGGAGGTACGACCTGGTGCAGACCCTGTCAGGAGGCATGCGCCACCGGGTCAGCCTGGCGTTGACGCTGCTCCACGAGCCGGACATACTGTTCCTGGACGAGCCCACCGTGGGCGTCGACCCTGAGCTTCGCGCCAGCTTCTGGGACAACTTCGGCAGGCTGAAGGAGTCGGGCAAGACGGTGGTCATCACCACCCACTACATGGACGAGGCCAAGCACTGCGACCGCATCGGGCTCATGCACCGTGGCGGGCTGGTGGCCGAGGGCCAGCCCGCCGAGGTGGTGAGCATGTCAGGGGCTGCTGACCTGGAGGGAGCGTTCCTAAAGCTGGCCTCAAGGAAGGAGGGGGGTGGCTGAGATGAACGTCAGGAGGGTCACGTCCATCACCCTCAGGGTGTTCCGGGGCTTCAAGCACGACAAGCGCTCCATCGCCCTCATGGTCATCGCCCCCCTGGTGGCCATGTCGGTGTTCGGCATCGCCTTCGGCGGTGAGGTGACCAACATCGACGTGGTGATCGTGAACGAGGACGAGGGGGCCATGGTAGGGTTCCCCCCCGACCAGACGGAGGTCAGGGCCGCGGACATGTTCATCGACCACCTGGACGAGGAGGTCTTGATAATCAAGTTCATGTCGTCCATGGACGAGGCCGTCCAGAAGGTCAAGGACGGCGAGGCCTGGGCCGTCATCCACTTCCCGGCCAACTACAGCGAGGCCCTGCTCACGGGGGAGTCGACCACCGTCACCATCAGGGCGGACAAGAGCAACACCCAGATCTTCACCACCATCATGCTCGAGATGCGTAACGCCATGGACGGTCTCATGGACGAGGTCGGGCACCGGCCCCCGGTCGAGTTCGACGACTCGCAGGCCGTGTACGGCCAGGGGGCGGAGTTCTCCGATTTCCTCATCCCTGGCGTCATCGCCTTCGCCATCTTCCTGCTGACCACGCTGCTGACGCTGCTGGCATTCACCACGGAGCGGGTGAACAAGACCCTGGACAGGGTCCTGGTGACGCCCGTGACCGAGGCCGAGATCGTGGCGGGCTACGCGGTGGCCTTCGGCCTCATCGGGACCGGCCAGGCGGTGCTCCTCATCTCCTGGGGCATCGTGGGCTTCGACATATTCGTGGAGGGGAACCTGGCCCTTGCCATCCTGGTGGCCGCCCTGCTGGCGATAGCCAGCATGGCCTTCGGAATCCTGCTCTCGGCCGCCGCAAGGACCGAGGCCCAGGCGACCCAGATGATCCCCCTCATCGTCCTGCCGGTGTTCCTGCTCTCGGGGATATTCTGGCCCATCGAGGCCGTTCCCGCCTGGTTGCAGCCAGTGGCGTACATCCTACCGCCGACCCACGCGGTGGAGGCGCTTCGCTCGATAATGGTGCGGGGGTGGGGGCTGGGGGAGATCTGGCCCCAGGTTGCGGCCTTGCTGGTGTTCATCGCTGTCTACCTGATGCTGGCCACCCTGTCGCTGAGGCGGAAGGGATGAGAGGCCTTGTCCCAATCGTCTTCACTCCGTGGTGTCGGGTTCACCCGTGGGTTGGGTCTCCGTAGAACGGTCCGGACCGTCCTTCAGCAGGGCCAATGGGTCCCTCAGGAACTCGGTCATCGAAAAGACGAAACGCTTGATGGGGACCCTGACGTACTTGGTGAACTCCGGGGTCGGCTGGAAAACTCCCTTCTTGGTGAGGAAGAAGCCCAGGCCCACGTAGTCGTCCACCACCGCGGCCCGGATGGTCTCGCACCCCATGTCCCTGATGAGGCGGAACCTGTGGTGCCCGTCCAGGACCGAGAAAACCTCCTCCTTGGGGTGCTTGATGACGACGATGGGCCTCATCGTCGCCGGGTCCATCCCGCCCTCCCCTATCCGGGCCACGTGGTCCTCGTCGACCTTCTCGTC
>CP070808.1:20561-34900 GCA_020343715.1 Thermoplasmata archaeon | reverse complement strand
TATCGAATCGGAGATCTGGTCGGCCACCTTGTCGGGGTGTCCCTCGGTGACGGACTCAGAGGTGAACATGTGCGGTCTTATTGCGTTCATCCATTGCCTCCCGTGTCACTGGTCAATATACAAGGCGGGGACGGTATAAAGGGATATAAGGATTTTGTCGCGAATGGGACAACAAAGCATGGCACATCTCGGGATACCTACTGTGGAGTACGACCTGTGCTGCGACATCCCTCGTCTCATCCCGCGCCCTGACCCCTGAACTCCCTGTACCTTAACCACAAGGCAGCGGGGGGGACCGCGAATATGTATAGGGTCAAGAGGGTCCAGAACCCAGGTTGGAGCGGGAACAGCTGGTCCGCGTCGCGCTTGATGATCATGTCGAGGGTGTACGTGTCGTCGGGGTCGTCCTTGAGCTCGGAGTTGGTGAGATAGAGGGCGTAGACACCCTCGTCCAGCTCATCCCTCCTGTTGAACTCGTTGATTTCCAGCTCATACCAAACAAGGATGTCCTCATCCTCCTCGATACGGAACAGTTGGACGAAAAGGGTCCCGTTCCCGTTCCGGATACTGATGTCGACCTCCAGCCATTGCTCGACCTTGATGGGTTCGAACCGGATGCCGACGTCGTACTTGAACGAGCCCTCGCCGTCGAGATAGGTGTCGGAGGGCTCGACGAGGGCGTTTTGGACGTTGGCAGCGAGGATGAACATGGAGACTGCCACGACCACCACGACGGTCCTCCGACGGTAGGCCCATCGCATCGAGCTGCGGACCGAGACGATGCTCGTGAGACGGTTAACGACAGCGCTGTCCCCGGCCTGCTTGGTCCCGGTCCTGACGTCGTGGGTGAAGGTCGTCAGGTTGACCAGGTACATGATGGCGACTATGCATAGGAGGAGTACGACAATCAGTTGGTACATACCCCACTCGTACGAGATGTCGATACCGTACTCCGGGGGGATCTGGATGAACATCGCCCCGAATATGAGCATCCAATAAGCCAGAATCATGATCGTTTGGTACGTTGACAGAGTATAACGCCGGACGACGTCCTCGTCTATCGACCTGTCGTGGTCCATGAGCGTGACGGCCGTAGACACGATCGTCATGAGATACAACCCGATGAGCAACCGGGAGAAGGTATCCATGATCACCTCCTCCGCCTCGGGGTAGAGCCTAATCGCACCGACGGACGCCAGGTCGTCCACCAGGAACTGAAGGATCGGCTGGTATGTGTAGTCGATGAAGAACAGTACGAGGAGGAAGGAGAACAGGGACGTCGTCAAGGTAGCTGCGGCCCCGTACAAACGACCGAAGTAGAGGGTCAGGAGCGAGATTATGATAATAACGTACGGTACGATGATAGTGATGGTGTTTATGTTGTAGATGTTCACGAAGGAGACGTTTAGGAGCAGTATCACTGACGAGGCGAACATCTCTGCTGTCATTATCCGGGCGAGGACTGAGGTGTGCCTTTGGTAGAATATACCGAAGAAGGTCATCCTTATCCTGTAGATGGTCTCCCTCGTCTCCCTGATCGAGAACTCTGCCCGTCTGCTCAAGCGGAAGAGGGTCGTGAGGACTATCAGGGTGATGTAGATGATGATGAAGGACGACACCAGTAACCTGCCGCCGAACCCGATGATGACGGAGAACATCACGAAGGAGTTCAAGTAGCCGATGAAATCCTTGTACTCGGTCTCGCCGAGGACCTCGTTGATCCGGAGCTGGTAGAACCACTTGATGGCATAGACCACGACAATGGCCGCCACTGTCAGGAAGAGGGCCAGGAACCCGTTGTAGGAGAGAACGATGACGACAGGGTCGCCGTAGTCGATCCGGAAGCCCTTGAAGATGTTGTTCACGAGCCGGACCAGGCTCAGGCCTATGAAGATGAGCATCCCGCAGATGACCGCGTTCATCCATCGGAGGAAGTGATCCAGGTCCATGGACACCAGGAAACGGACCCGCTTCGACGAGGTCTCCCGCGAGAGGCCCAACGCCGCCGCGAAGTCCCACATGAAGATCTGGGCCGCCAGGTACAAGGTGCCGAATATGATGGCCACGTAGAACATCCTCTGCAGCTCGTAAATGACAGAGTAGGCGAATATCCCCAGGTCGGCCACGAGGCAGACCATCGAGAACACCTCGGCCGCCCTGAGCCTCTGCGGGACCTTGGTGCGCCAATCCTCGGCGTTGGCACTCCCTTCCGGGACGTTAACATCGTGAACCGTTGGCTCAGACCTCCCCTACCTTCCGTCCTCAGGTGATAGCACCGAGCTGGATATATAAGCACTCTCACCAGGTTGCATCCAGACCCTCCCGTCCTTGGCCTTCCATAGGATGGTTCTCCGCTTGGGAAGATGCCCAACAATTATATACCAGGAGGGTAATCGCGCGGCTACAACGTCCGGTCGGAAATGTGCCGTCCCGCTGGGGGCGGTGAATCCCACGACGATTGAACGGATGTGGATACCATGGCCAAAGGCACCTACCACTACATAGCTGATGCGTGGAAGGACCCCGACAAGAGCTACGTGCGCGACCTGAACTGGGACCGCGCGATAACCTGGAGGCGCGAGCCAGTCTTCACTCGCATCGAGCGACCAACCCGCCTGGACAGGGCGCGGAAGCTGGGCTACCGGGCCAAGCAGGGCTACGTGATGGTGCGCACCCGGGTCCGCAGGGGCTCGCTGCACAAGCACCGCTTCACCGGAGGCCGCAAGCCCCGGAGCCGAGGTATGAACAAGATCACCCTGGACAAGTCCCTCCAGCAGGTGGCCGAGGAGCGCACCATGCGCCACTACCCCAACCTGGAGGTCCTCAACTCCTACTGGGTGTACGACGACGGTCGTCACATCTACTACGAGATCATCCTGGTCGACCCCCAGCACCCCGTCATCAGGAAGGACCCCCGCATCAACTGGATCTGCCAGCCCAACAAGAAGGGCCGGGCCCACCGGGGCCTGACCGCCTCTGGCAAGAAGTCCCGGGGCCTGACCCGGAAGGGCATCGGCGCCGAGCACGTGCGCCCCTCGGTGGCCAAGTCGGGCCGCCGGAAGAAGGACAAGAGGTAGGAAAGCCTCTCGATAATGCGATGCGTACGACGTGGAGGAGCCCATGCCCTCGACCGTTGGGTGATTCCCCACTCGGCGGGAACCGTTTATATACCTCGAAGGCCAAGCAGGGAAGGCCGCCGAGGATAGAGGAGTGTGCTTACGATTCCAGACACCCATGACACTGACCAGCCCGTTCCAGGTCGTTACGACCGTCACCTCTGGTGGGCCACCACCGCCCTCAAGGCCGTCATGGTGGTCCTGGCCATCGTTGCGGTGTTCCGGGGCCCGGAGGTATGGGTCTATTCGGGCATCTTCTGCGCCGTCTTCGCCTTCGTCCCCACGGTCATTCGGAGGGCCACGGGGCTCTCCATGCCAGTGGCCCTGGAGTTCCTCCTCTTCCTGGCGCTGTTCCTCCACGTTGGTGGCGGCGCCTTGGGGATATACGACATGTTCGGCCCATGGGACATGGTCACCCACTTCGTGTCCACCTTCATGCTGGCCCTCTTCGGCTTCACCCTGGTGTTCATTGCCAACCACCAGTGGGCCTTCATGACGATGACCCCCGGGCGTGTCATCCTGGTGACCATGGTCATCGCCATGTCCCTTGGTTTCATCTGGGAGGGTATGGAGTGGGCCGCCGACAAGCTGTTCGACATCCGGGCCCAGGACGGCATCGCGGACACCCTCATGGACCTGGTGATGGACGCAGTGGGCGGGCTGGCCGCCTCCCTCCTGGCCGTCAGATGGGTCGCCAACGGTACCCTGGAGGGCATGACCAAGGACCTGTCCAGGGTACTGGGCCGGGCGGTTGCCGGTGCCTCGTGACCTTTTTAGGCCGGGATAAATTAAATATATACCACCGGGCTCTCTCGGCCACCGGGAGGATATTAATGTCGATTCATAGAGCTAGCGTGAGGACCCTTATTCTCGTCGCCCTCGTGGCATTGCTAATGGTTAGCCTGGGCATGCTGCCGGCTGCAGGAGATTCGCACTTCAAGCTTAGAACCGAGCGTGAGGAGGATGGAAACGTCCGGCTAATTTGGACCGCAAACGAGGACGAGGCCCATGATCACTATCGGATCTACTGGGAGGAGGAGGAGTTCGACAGCGTCGAGGACCTGAAAGCCCAAGCGGCGGAGAGGGGCACCACGTTCGTCCCCCAGAACCTGGAGAACGACGTCTACTACTACTTCGCCGTGACCTCAGTGGATGAAAACAGCACCATCCTGGCCATCGACTTCGCAGAGAGGGCCCAGCGGGAGCCTGAACTCAAAGTCGTGAACTTCAGGAACCTGATGATAGGTTTCTTCATCGTAACTGGAATCTACATCTACGTGCTCATGAAGATACCGACCTGGGCCAAGAAGGCGAAGGGAGGTGCCTGAGATGGTGGACGACACTGGAATAGTGTCTGCCCGGGAGGTAGAGGGCATGTCGGAGGAGCAGATCCAGGCCTACGTGAAGAAGGCCAAGCGGGTCGCAATGATATCGACGCTCATCAAGATAGGCATCGCGATATCGGCTATCGTCGCCCTCTTCCAGGGCGAGGGTGTATGGGTGGTGACGGGCCTGTTCGTGCTGGCTTTCACCTTCGTGCCCGGCCTGCTCAAGAAGCACTACCAGATAACCATCCCATGGCTCCTGGAGTTGCTGATATTCCTGGCGCTGTTCCTGCACGTGATAGGAGGCGTGTTCCACCTTTATGGGAAGTTCGACAACTGGGACACGATGACCCATTTCGTGTCGACGTTCATGCTCGCCGTCGTGGGCCTGACCATCGTGTACCTGATGCATGTCTATTGGCCTGGCCTCAAGATGGACATCAGGGCCATCATGGTCTTCACCCTGTTCATCGCCGCCTTCCTGGGCGTCTTCTGGGAGGTCCTGGAGTGGTCCGCCGACCAGATCTTCGGCACCAACGAGCAGCACGGTCTTGACGACACCATGAAGGACCTGGTGATGGACATGGTGGGCGCCATGATAGCCGCCATGCTGGGCGCCAAGTGGATAATGGACGGCACCCTGCGGGCGATGACCGCAGACTTCGGTGACGCCATGAACAAGCAGGTGTTCGAGCGCCTCGGCTCCGAGATGGCAGAAACGGCAGCCGATGAGGCCGCGAGGAAGGAGTAGGCCATCACCATGGCAGACAGGGCACGTCGCGAAAGAGCGATGCGGATGATGGACAGGCTCGACGAGGCCTATCCGGACGCCAAGGTAGCCCTTCATTTTTCCAACCCACTGGAGATGCTTGTGGCCACCGTCCTATCGGCCCAGTGCACCGACAAGAAGGTCAATGAGGTCACGGCGGTGCTGTTCAAGAAGTACAGGACGGCCAAGGAATATGCCGACGCCCCGGAGGGCGAGCTGGAGGCGGACATCTTCGCCACTGGCTTCTTCAACCAGAAGGCCAAGCACCTCCGTGGCATCGGTAGGGCTCTGGAGGACAGGCACGGTGGCGAGGTGCCCGACACGATGGAGGATCTGATCGCGCTACCCGGAGTGGCCAGGAAGACAGCCAACATCGTGCTGGGGAACTCCTTCGGCAAGGTGGAGGGCATAGCGGTCGACACCCACGTGAACAGGTTGAGCAACAGGATGAGCTTCACACGCCACAAGGACCCGGTCAAGATCGAGAGGGTCCTCATGAAGCTGCTCCCTCGGGAGATGTGGTTCAAGGGCTCGTACATCCTCATCGACCACGGCCGGTCGGTGTGCAAGGCCCGGAACCCAGGGTGCGATCGTTGCCCCGTGAATGACCTATGCCCGCGCGTGGGCGTGAGGTGAGGAACGTTCACCAGTTCGAACGTTGTTGGATAAATTATAAATGGGTCCCATCCGTAGAGATGGCCGTGCCAGCCTCCCCTCCCCGACCAGCTTCAAGGCTAATCGTCCTAGCCGTGGCGCTACTTCTGCTGGCACCAGCCGCCGTGGTGGGGGCGGACGCGGGAGGGGAGGGCTCTGGCCGCAGCAACGGCCTCTACACCGAGCCCGGCCTGGAGTACGTGGCCATCGCGCCCACGCACCTGGCCCGGTACCTGGCCCCCCTCGTCGAGTGGAAGATGGACCGGGGCGTCCCCGCCCAGGTGTTCAACTACGAGCAGATATTGGCCAACTACGGCGGCCGGGACGACGCCGAACGGGTCCACAACTTCCTGCAGGACCTCTATCACAACCACACGGGGGGCACCCCCCAGTGGCTCCTACTGGCTGGCGACAGCGACCAGCTGCCCGTCCGGTACCTATGGGCGAACCGGGACCACTCGGGCAAGACCCAGGCGGCCCGGAACCTGTACGTGGGCGACACTTACTTCTCGGGCCTGGACTCCGACTGGGACACCGACGGGGACGACGTCTTCGGAGAGCCCGGCGAGGAGGACCTGATGCCAGAGCTCTTCGTGGGCCGCATCGCGGCGTCCCTCCCCGAGGAGGTGGAGGCGGCCGTCGCGAAGGTCCTCTCCTATGAGCTGGACCCTCCCACCGGGGACTGGTACGACAACGTATTCCTGGGCGGGGCCCTGATGGACGAGCCCAACAGGGTCGACGACCCGTACACCCTACCATCCACCTCGGGCTACTCCGACGAGGGGTTCGGCCCCTACATGGACAACGCCTACGAGATAACCCAGAAGATCCGCGGCATCATGGGCGAGGACCGGGACATCATCGAGCTGGTGGACTACCCCTTCTTCGAGGGGTGCCGGTACACCGCCGCCAACGACACCCTCAACCGGGCCGCCTCCGCCGCCGCCTGGGAGAGGGGCAACGCCTTCGTCTTCTGGGCGAGCCACGGTTACGAGGCCTTCGGCGGCCTAGCCGAGTACGAGGGCACGGGCCTGTCCGGTATGTTCGAGTCCGCCCGGCCCTTCATAGTCTGGGAGGACACCATCGTCAACACCACGGGAGGCATGCTGCCCCTGGTCTACATCAGCTCCTGCTACGCGGGCCAGTTCGACAAGGGCGACACCACCAACTTCGAGCAGATGATCACCGTCCCCGAGGGGGGCGCCATAGCCCTCATCGCTGGCGACGGCGACACCTTCCGGCTGGAGAACATCTCCACCGAGAGCTTCGGCAACTGGTGGCTGTCGGAGAGGTTCTGGCAGCTGGTCATCGAAGAGGGCATGGTGCGTCCGGGGGAGGCCCTTTACACCCTCAAACACGAGTACCACACCTACTACCTGACCGAGGGGCCGCCCGCGGGCGACTGGATCAACATGGACTACTTCTACTCCAACCTGTACGCCTACAACCTGCAGGGCGACCCGGAGGTCCCCGTTTGGGTGGGGACCCCCTCCCGCCTCGACCTGACCATCGAGGGCGGCGCGGTCTTCAACGCCCCCTCCATGAGGTTCCGCGTCACCGACCGGGACACGGGCGAGCCGGTGGAGGGCGCCACCGTCCATGCTAGGGGAGCCGGCCTCAATGGCATGCTGGAGGCCATCACCGACGCCGACGGCAGGGCCTCATTCCCCAAGGGCCCTAGGATGCTGGGTGAGGAGCTCCGGCTCGCGGTGACCAAGGACAACTGGGTCCCCGACAGGCACATAATCACCGTCGGGGAGGGCATCCGCGACCTGCGGCTGACCGACGCCGACCTGGTTGGACCCTCGGTCGAGCCCTACAAGGGCCAGACCGTAACCTTCGAGGCATCCGTGTCCAACACCGGTGACTTTCCCCTGTCCGACGTCACCGTCCACTTCGACTCGGGGGACCTGAAGGCTCCGGAGAACGGCGGGGTCTCAGCGAGGAACCAGACCCGAGTGGTCGACATCGGTGCCGGTGACACCCTCGTCATGTCGTTCTCCCACAGGTACACCGGACCGGGCGAGTACGACGTCATGGCCAGGGTGGACCCGGAGGACAGGTACGCCGAGGCCAGCGAGCTGGACAACGATGCGATACGCCACCTCTCGCTGAGCCCGCTGCCCACCCTGCCCGAGAATGCGGGGCCCGTAGCCGTGGTGGTGGGCCAGGTCTTCCCCTTCCCCATCGACCTGGAAGGGTACGTCCAGGAGGAGGAGGGAGCCCCGGAGGACGTGACCTTCGAACTGGGCACCGTAACCGATGGGGTCTCAGCCTGGATCGATTCGGAGAACCAGCTCCACATCCTTGTGACCCACGCCCCCGACAACGACCCCTTCATCGATGTGGTTATGTGGGCCGGCGGGGAGGAGGCCGATACGATGACGGTCCTCCTTGAGGTCCAGCAGGTCAACCTTCCGCCCATCGTACGACCCGTTCCCGACATGGACCTGGCGGTGGGGGAGGATTTGAGCTGGTTCATCAACGCCACCAACCCCGAGGGCGGCAACCTGTTCCTCTCCACCTCCCTCCCAGGTGCCACCTTCGAGGGGCAGGACCTGGTATGGACTGCCGGCGCCGACGACGTTGGGGTCCACTACCCGACGGTCACCGCCACCGACCTCCTGGGCGCTTCCACCCAGGTCCGGTTCATGCTGACGGTCGACCAGCGCAACTCCCTGCCCAGCATAGAGCTGGCCGAGGACGCCTTCACCGTGGAGGAGGGGGAGGTGGTCCACGTGCCCGTCAGCGCCGTCGACTCCGACGATGACCCTCTCAGCTTCCACCTGGCGGCTCCCGATGACGGCTTCTCCATCGACTCGGGGACCGGCATGGTGACCTTCGACGCCACCGGCAAGGATCCTGGTGTCTATACCGCTACCGTTGTCGTCACCGACGGCATGGGCTCCGCCCAGCGGGACCTGGAGGTGACGGTGGAGGGCACGACGGACCCCCCCGTACCGTGGCTCCTGCTGGGCGGTGTGCTCATGCTCGTCGTGGTCGCGGTGGTCTTCGGCTTCCGAAAGTGAGCGGGCTCAGGAGAAGACCAGGTCCTCCAGCTGTGCATACCCCTCGTCGTCCAATCCTATGAGGGGGAAGAACACGACGGGCTCTCGGTCCCTGTCGGGCGGCAGCTCCGGCACGTCAGGACCCCTGTGCCCAGAGACCACCGCCATGGAGTGGGACCGTCCCATCTCCCTGTACAGGGTGGGCCACGACCATTCCTCCTCGGGGACCCTCCGCACGAACAGGCCGTGGTCCCATGCCCTCAGTGCTTCGACAAGGCCCTCCGCCTCCTCGTTCCCTTCTTTGACCAGGGCGTTGGCGGCGCAGCCCCGTCGCATGATCATCCAGGCAGCCACCACGTCGGTGCGCTCCATCAGGGGGCACAGGACCCTGCCCTGGCTGCCCAGGGGTAGTCCCCCTACCCCGGGCACCCGCTCGTGATAGACGTAGGCCACGTTGGCCCGGACCTCCACCTCGATGGCCACGTCCGGGTCGTCCAGGTCCACGGTGACCTCGCCGTCGACGGCGTTCCATACGGCGGAGCCCACCTCCTTCGCCAGCTCCATGGAGGAGAAGGGATGCTCCCCCGTCCTGCGGGCCCGGATGGCGAAGCTGTCACCGGCCTTGACGATGGACATGGAGTACTTCCCCACTGCCTGGGTCACGTGGTCCATCTCACCGAACTCGAACCGCGCCGCAGGGGACACCGATACCACGCCGAAGACGCGGGACAGGCGGTGGACCGCGGCGGGCAGGTCAGAGCAGTAGACGTAGATGTGCCCCCCGTCGTCCTCCACCACGCAGTCCAGATCGTGGTGGGCGAAGGTGTCGATGATGAAGTCCTTGAGGCGGGCGGTGAACCTGGCCCTGACCTTGCGGGACTTGAGGGCCAGCTCGCCGTAGCGCACGAGCACGCAGTCGTGGTGTGGGCCGGTCACGGGCCCCGAAGGGCTGGGCTGGTGTAAAAGGGTTGTGCCCGCGCCGGGGTCTAGGCCCACATCCGGTGGTGGACGCCAAGGTCAGTCCAGGGAGTAGTCCAAGGACTTGCTCGGCCCCGTGACTCCCCGGACACCGAGAGTATACGGTAAGGCTGCTCCCTTCCGGGCCTGGCCCATTCCCCGTATCGAAGGAGAGAGACCCGCCCTCCGGCTGGCCCCTTGACCACCTTCGGCCCCGAGGACGTTGCTTCATGGCTCGTCCGAGGCTCCAAGGACCTCCTGGATGCGCCGCCCACCGGCATTCGCACGTCCGTATAGACGATTTGACCTCCCGAAGGAGAGGGTACGCCTGGTTCCCCGTGCTAGTGGATGGCCCCCCCGGCGCGGGGGGATTGCGAAGTGGACTCAGCGGGATTTGAACCCGCGGCCTCCACCTTGCGAAGGTGGCGATCTTCCAGGCTGATCTATGAGCCCACGGTGCGAGCGGTTAACGTGGGAGGCCCTATTTAACCGTTCTGTCTCAAAGGTTGACGGACGACAAGGGCACCAGGCCAGTTCAGGCGGCCGCCTCCGCCCGCTGCTTGAGGGCGTGGTTCATCTGCTCGAAGCCCTCCCGGGTGTCGGTGTCGAGCATCCTCCAGAACATGGGGACGAAGAGGCCACCGAACTCCTCGCGGTGGACGAACCGGGTGCTCCTCGGTCCCTCCGGGTGGAGCTCGAATATGTGCTCGCCGTCGAAGAGCCCGGGCACGCCCAGGTGGCCCAGCCACCTGAGCTCCCTTCCCGGGCTCACCTCCATCAGCCTGGGCTTGATGGTCATGGGTTTCCTGTTCGGCTGTTGCAGGATGACCCTCAGCCGCTCCCCTTCCCGGAGCTCGCCGTCCATCTCCTTGATGAAGGGGTTCCATTCTCCCAGAGCCTCCTTGTCGGTGAGCACCTCCCATACGCGGTCAGGTGCGGCGTCTATCAGTATCTCCGTCCGAAGCTCCCTTCCCATGATGGTCTCCTCCAAGGACGGGAGTTATTAACCTTCATATTAGACATATCCCCGAATTCGAGTAATTACCCATTATTGATTGGTATAAGAATAATAACCTAGGAGGATATGGTCCGAGCGATGTCGAATCCCAAGTTGACGTTCACTGTCCTATTCATCGTATTCGCTCTGGTGGCCGGGAGCGGGGCGGCCCACTCACCCGTCGATGCCGAGGACGGCAGGAGCCCGGAGACCGCCACCGAGGTGGAGGACCCCGCCAAGTCGTGGGCCATCTACGGTCACCTGGACGGTCCCGGTGACGTGCAGTACTTCAGTATGGACCTGGACGAGGGGGATCGGTTGTACCTATCGGTCCTGTCGACCGAGGAGGACTTCGTCCCCGACCTGGTGGTCATGGGCCCCGGCTGGGAGGTCCCGGCGAACGGCTCCTTGGACTTGGAGGTGCCTGAGGGGTACGGCTGGGTCTTGGTGGAGGGCGAGGCCGAGGGGGCGGATTTCGAGCCGTTCACCCCCGGGAGCTACTACCACGTGGCGGTCTACGACGAGGAGGTTGAGGTCGCAGGCACCTACTACGCGGCCGTCGTCTCAGAGGAGGGAGAGGGTCCCTTCAGCATCGCGGTGGGCTACCTGGAGTCCTTCACGCTGGTCGAATGGCTCTCGCTCCCCGTCTCCCTCCTGGGTATCTACAGCTGGGAGGGCCAGGGGTGGGCGCTCATCCTGGGCCCCGCCCTGATCGTCATCGTTGGCGGCTTGGTGGCCCTGCTCTGGTTCCTGCGACGCCAGGAGAGGGCACTGTCCATGTTCCAGTGGACCTCGGCGATCTCGGGCCTCTTCATCCTGGCCTGGGCTGCGACGGTGCTCACCCAGATGACCATGGCCCTGGCCAAGAGCGGTTGGTCGGGAGGAGCGTTGGTGTCCATGGGCTTCGCGGCCGGCTCGGTCCTGATGGCCCGCTACGCCCTGGTCCCGGCCTTCAGCGGGCCCGAGGTGCCCGACACCGGGAGGCGGATGGGAATGGTATTGGTCGGGTTGGTCGCACTGGGCCTCTATTCGGGCCTCTACGTGGGCCCCGTATTGGCGTTCGTGGCCGCCGTCATGCCCGCCTCCATGGCCGCTATGACGCCTGGCCTGAAGCCCAAGGCCTCCGTCAGCCTAGGTCCTTGATGTAGACCGCGCACGGGTTGCCCGGTCCCCACTCGGGGTAGGGGTCTATGGTCTCTTGGTGGACGAACCCGACCGCCCTATAGAACGCCCTGGTCGCCTCGTACGGTTCGTACTCGACGGTGTCCGCCAGGGTCCTGACCGCGAGCCTGAGGACCCCCTCGGATACGAGGTCGCGCTCCGCCTCGGATACGAGGGCCCTACCGATGCCCTTCCCTTGATGGCCAGGATGGACCCCCATCCATGAGATCTCCACCTCCCCGTCCCTAGCGGACTTGACGGTTAGAAATCCAACAACATCGCCCTCATCCTCGGCTACATACAACCGGTGGGACCGCAGGTCCTTGGGCATCTGGACCATCGCGTTGTCGTCGAAGTGGGTGCGCAGTGCCCTTGCTATGTTCATGCATGCCTCGGCAAGGGCTTCGCTGCCTTCGATGACGTGCATGTCCTACCTCCCCTCGCCTAGTAGTAATGAGTGTAGCCGGACAGTGTCCTGTCCAGCTCCTCTGTCGTAGTGTACACTGCGTCGGGCACCACGTGCTTGGTGCGGTTAATGGCCTCGTCGTTGCCGTCGACGTAGACCAGCGGTATGTCCTTGGTGGAGTTCCGCTCCCTCAGGGCGTGGCCCGTGTCCCTTCCGTGGGACGGGAGCCTGGACAGGTAGATCACCACCACGTCGGGCGGGTCGGCCTTTATGCGCTTGCCCGCCCTGGCCCCGTCGTTCGTCTCGATGTCCACGTTCCAGCCCATGTTGCGGATTTCTCTTGCCAAGACCTCGGCCTCGGCCTCCCTCCAATGGACAAGGAAAGCTCTACCTTTCACGGAATTACGTTCCCCCGGGAAGGAATACATTATTTTAAGGGGTTTTTATACGTTTGGGTTCGCCTTTCTGACCGGCCAGGCCGGCGAAAGCATATAATAGGCCGACGCGGTACACCGAAATCCCCATTGGGAGGTTGTTACTGTGACGGGCAAGCCAGTCATCGTGAGTGCCGTCCGGACGCCCATAGGCAGGTACGGCGGCACCCTCGCACCGTTCACCGCGCCCCATCTGGGCGCCATCGTAGTGAAGGAGGCCGTGGCCAGGGCGGGCATCGAGGGCGAGCTGGTCGACGAGGTGATCTTCGGCAACGTCCTCAAGGCCGGCCTGGGTCAGAACCCGGCCCGGCAGGCGGCCATCAACGGGGGGCTTCCCGTGAAGGTCGGCGCCTTCACAGTGGAGAAGGTATGCGGTTCGGGCATGAAGTCCATCATGCTGGCCAGCCAGGCCATCCGCGCCGGCGACGCCCGTTGCATCGTGGCGGGGGGAATGGAGTCCATGTCCAACGCCCCCTACCTGCTGCCCAAGGCCCGGTTCGGCTACAAGATGTTCGACGGCGAGGTCAAGGACGAGATGGTCCTCGACGGCCTATGGGACGCCTACGGCGACTTCCACATGGGACACACGGGCGACTGGGTCGCCAACAAGTACGGCATCACCCGCGAACAGCAGGACGCCTTCGCGCTGTCGTCCCACCAGAAGGCGGTCAAGGCCATCGACGAGGGGGCCTTCCGCGACGAGATAGTTCCCATGGAGATCCCCCAGAGGAAGGGGGAGCCCAAGCTGTTCGACACCGACGAGGGGCCCCGGAGGGACACCAGCCTTGAGAAGCTGGCCCGTCTCAAGCCCTTCTTCAACGAGGACGGTACCGTCACCGCCGGAAACGCCAGCTCCATCAACGACGTGGCCTCCGCCGTAGTGGTGATGTCGGAGGAGCTGGCCGCCGAGCAGGGCATCACCCCATTGGCCCGCATCGTCGATCAGCAATGGTCGGGTGTCGAGCCCATCGCGGCGATGACGGGGCCCATCGAGGCCATCAGGACCATACTGGAGAGGCAGGGCATCACCATCGACGACATCGACCTGTTCGAGGAGAACGAGGCCTTCGCCTCACAGACTCTGGCAATCTGCAAGGAGTTCAACATACCCCTGGAGAAGACCAACGTCCACGGAGGGGCGGTGGCCCTGGGCCACCCCATAGGGGCCAGTGGCACCCGCATCGTCGTGACGCTGCTCCACGCGATGAGGCGCTACGACAAGCGCATGGGGCTGGCGGCCCTGTGCATCGGGGGAGGGAACGGCACCGCCATGCTGCTGGAGCGAGAGGAGGGCTGGTGAGGCCCGAGAGGAGGAGGATAGGATGGAGATCAAGACCTTCGGAGTGATTGGGGCCGGACAGATGGGAGCGGGCATCGCCCAGGTGGCGGCCCAGACCGGTTACCGGGTAATAATGAGGGACATCGAGCAGAGGTTCGTCGACGGCGGCATGGCAACCATCGAGAGGAACCTGGCCCGCAGGGTGGACAAGGGAAAGATGAGCCCAGAGGACA
>CP070808.1:0-20461 GCA_020343715.1 Thermoplasmata archaeon | reverse complement strand
ACAGCTGAGCCTGCGGGCCCAGACGGTGGCCCGCCGCCTGTACGACCTGAGGAAGGCCGACCCCCCGGTCATCAACGGTCGCGACTCCCTGCTGGTCAACCAGATACCCCACACCGAGGACCTGTCCCAGTGGGTGGACAGGGCCACCTTGCTGGCGGAGGAGCTGGAGCAGCGGGCCCGGGACGGCATCGCCGTGAGTGACCCCGAGGCGCCGCGCATCATGCTGGCCGGGGCCCCCGTGATGTGGCCCAACTTCAAGATACCCCAGCTGGTCGAGGAGTCGGGAGGGGTCATCGTCGCCGACGAGCTGTGCTCCGGCACCCGTTGGCTCTACGACCCCATCGGCATCGACGAGTGGATCTGGGACGACATGTTCCGTGCCATGGCCGAGCGCTACCTCCAGCCCTCGGTCTGCCCCTGCTTCACCCCCAACGACCCCCGCATCGGCCGCATCAAGCAGATGATAGAGGACTTCAGGGTGGAGGGCGTGGTTTACCACGTGCTCAGGGGCTGCCACATCTACAACGTGGAGTCCACCCGGGTCAAGCAGAACGCCGAGGACATGGGGGTCCCGATGCTCATCGTGGAGACGGAGTACTCCCAGGAGGACACCGAGCAGCTGAGGACCAGGGTGGAGGCCTTCCTGATGCTGGTCCGGGCCCGCCGCAAGAAGGCGGCCAAGGCCAAGCGCCGGGCCTTCAAGAAGATAGACTCCGACGAGGGGGGTGGCGCCTGATGTCCCGTGAGGACCCCACTGTGGCCGGCCTGGACCTGGGCTCCACCTACACCAAGGCCGCCATCCTCTCGGGCGACCGGGTGGTCGGCACCCACATCACCCCCACGATCGTGGACCTCGACCAGGCGGCGGACACCGCCCTCCAGGGGGCCTTGGACGCCGCCGGCATCACCGTCGACGACCTGGACATGACCGTGTCCACCGGATACGGCCGCCGGGGGATGCAGGTGGCCGAGCACGAGGTGGACGAGATCTACGCCAAGGCCCAGGCCGCCAAGTGGCTGGGCAGCCCCTGGGGCCCGGTGCGCACCGTCATAGACATCGGCGGCCAGGACTCGAAGGTCATCCGCCTGGACGAGGCGGGGGAGATGGACACCTTCCTCATGAACACCAAGTGCGCCGCCGGCACCGGGCGGTTCTTGGAGGCGATGGCCCGCATCCTCGGCATCCCCCTGGAGCACCTGGGGGAGCTGGCGATGCGGTCGGAGGACCCGGTGGACCTGTCCAACACCTGCATCGTCATGGCCGAGTCGGAGGTCATCTCCCTCATCGCCCAGCGACGCCCCGCGGAGGACATCGCGGCGGGGGTGCATATGTCGGTGGCCGAGCGGGTGGGCAACATGGTCAAGCAGCTGGGAGTCGAGGAGGTGGTGTTCTTCGACGGGGGTCCCGCCAAGAACATCGGGGTCAAGGCCGCCCTGGAGGACTTCCTCGGCGTGGAGCTCTACGTCCCCAAGAACCCCCAGGTCAGCGCCGCCATCGGCGCGGCCCTGGTGGCCCGTGACATCGTCCGCGAGGGCCGGTTGCCCGACGGCACCGTCCTGGAGGGGAAGGAGATGGCGAGCCCCGCCGACGAGTTCGAGAGGCCACAGCCCGGGGGTGAGGCCTAGTGGTCGTCACCGCCGGGGTCGACATGGGCTCCACCGCCACCAAGGCGCTGGTGCTCGTGGACGGTCGCATAGCGGGCTCCACGGCCCGGGTGACCGGAGCGGACCCCGAGCGGTCGGGCGAGCATGCCCTCAAGACCTGCCTCGAGCAGGCGAACATGGAGCTGGACGACATAGGGTACATCGTGGCCACCGGCTACGGCCGTCGAGCGCTGGAGCTGGCCGACGAGTCCATCAACGAGATCAACGCCAACGCCAGGGGAGCGGCGTGGCTGGGCTCCCACGAGGGCACCGTACGCACCATCATCGACATCGGTGGCCAGGACAGCAAGGCCATCTCCCTGGACGCCGACGGGGTCATCGCCGACTTCGCCATGAACGACAAGTGCGCCGCGGGCACCGGCAAGTTCCTGGAGGTCATCGCCGACCTGCTGGAGGTGGACATCCAGGACCTGGGCGACATCTCGCTGGAGGCGGAGAGCCCCGTCTCCATCGCCTCCACATGCGTGGTCTTCGCCCAGTCGGAGGTGGTCTCCCTCATCGCCCGCAAGGAGCGGGCGGCAGACATCCTGGCGGGCATCAACAGGTCCATCGCCAGCCGGGTGGTCACCATGGCCCGCAGGGTGGGGATAGACCAGGTGGTCGTGTTCGACGGGGGTCCCGCCAAGAACAAGGGCCTGCGGGCAGCCATAGAAGAGGAGCTGGGGTTCCCCGTGGTGGTGCCCCGGCACCCCCAGCTGGTGGTCGCCCTGGGGGCGGCCCTCATGGCCTCGGACATGCTCACCGGTGGCGGGGGTGGTGTGTGATGGTGGACTTCGACCCGGGCCAACCGGAGCTCTCCGCGCTCCTACTGGGCATCATCTACGGGGCCACCTTCTGCACCCTGACCTGCTCCCCCATCATAGCCAGCTACATCATCGGGTCCGACCGCGGCACGCGTCGCGGCATCTGGCTCTCCATCATCTTCAACTCGGGCCGGGTGATCACCTACGGCCTGCTGGGCCTGGCGGTGGGCCTCGCCGGAGGCGCCTTCCTGGTGGAGGGCGTGTACGCCCTGTGGGGCGCCATCTTCTTCGGCATCGCCCTGGCCCTCATCGGCATTTGGATCGCGGTCCGCAGGAGACCTGGCAACCTGGGCTGCGGTTGCACCAAGGAGGCCTCGTGGGTAGAGAGGGTGTGGCACCGCATCGAGCCCCGGGAGGGTGACGGGGGTGAGCTCTCGGCCGCGGGCATGGGCCTGCTCATCGGCCTGGTGCCCTGCCCGCCCCTAATCGCGCTGTTGGTGTTCTCCGCCGCCGTGGGTTCCGCGGGCACCGGTCTCGTGCTGGGACTGCTCTTCGGCATCGGCACCGTCATCAGCCCGATAATAATCATAGCCGGAGCGGCGGGCTGGTTCTCGGACCGCATCGCCAAGGAGGCTCCCGCCATGAGGTTCGGCGTGCGCAGGGTGGCGGGCGTCATGCTGGTCCTGCTGGGGATATGGACGGCGTGGAACGCCCTCACCGCCGTCGGCTACATAGCCTGACCCGTCACTGTGGCGGCCGGGGCTGGGGTGGCACCACCGCGAAGACCCTCTTCCAATCGTGGCCGCAGTTCGAACATATCATGTGGAACAGCATGGCCCCCGTGGGCTCGCCCGAGCGGTTGGCCTTCACGGGCTGGTTGCACCGGGGGCAGCTCTTGATGTCCATGTAGTAGTAGGCCTCGGGCAGGGACCAGAACTTGAGCACGTGCTTGCGGTCCTCGCCGCCACCGAAACCCGTGGGCCTGTTGGTCCCCTTCATGCACGCCCGCTCGTCCAGGCTGTAGAGCAGGTGGGCGTGGATGATGTGCCGTGCGGAGGGGAAGTGGGGGCTCAGGAAGGGGGTGTCGTCCGCCATGTCCTCCCTCTGCAGGGCGCCCTTGAGGCGGGGTATGCTGTCGTCGTACTGACCGTCGTGGACCATGTGCAGCGCCTCGGCCAGGTAGGGGGCCATCCTTCCCACCAGCTCCCTCTGGGTGTCGACCAGCGCCTCGGCCTCCTGCTCCTTCTTGGCGTACCTTATCATCTTGATCTGGAACGACATCAGGTCGACACGCTGACGGTCCGACAGGTCATCGCCCGACAGCTTGGCGGCCCCGGCCGCAGCCTTCTCCAGCTTCTCGGCCTCCAGCATCTTGTGTAGCTTTAGCACCTTCTTCGTGAACTTGTTCGAGTCCATTCGGCTTCCCCCCGGTCGCCGGACCTATTGTATGGGGGGAGGAAGGATAAAACAATTACTGATGCCAGGGGGGCCTGGGCTTCGCCCAAACCTTCATCTACGAGCCCACCGGTTCGGTTCGCGATGGTCGCTTGGGAGCTGGTGATAGTACTGGCCTCGCTCTTCTTCTGGGGCCTTGCCAGGGGCACCACCATCTGCCTCTCCGTCTGCGTCCCGGGCCTCCTCCCCTACCTTGCCGAGAAGCCCAGGGGACCTTGGGACGGGGCCCGGTTCGGCGCCCTACTCTGTCTGCCCCGGTTGCTCATCTTCACCCTCATAGGCATCGCGTGGGGCGCCATCAGCTACGCCATCTTCCGCAGCGCCGCCTTCGAGGACGCGGCCGTATGGATGTACGTCATCGGCTACACCGCCCTGGGGGCCATAATTGTCGTGGTGGGCCTGGGCATGTTCATCAAGGCGGCCAAGGACAAGGAGGAGCTCCGCCAGGCAAAGCTCCGGGCCGCCGAGGCCCCCGACGGCATCGACCCCGAGGCACCCTCCGTCACCTCGGCCGATGAGGCAATGGCCGAGTGCGATGGGCCGGTGGACAAGCCCAGCCACAGGGCCGCCCGCTCGATAACGGGATGGTTGCTGCGGTTCGTGCCGGGCAGCGACAGGAGCGAGAGGACCTTCGTCCTGTTGTGGGGTTCCATCCTGGGCTTCACCTGCCTCCTGGAGGTCAGCATCCTGGAGGTGGCGATACTGGGAGGGGCGGCGGCGAACCTGGCCCAGGGCACCTTCTATGCGGCCATGGCGGGAGGGGCCGCCATGTTCCTCTTCGCCCTGGGAGCCTCCATCCCGATCATCATCTCGGCGGCCGCCTTCGCCGCCTACATCGACCGGGTGGAGACCCAAGAGAGGCTCATCTCGCTGCGCGTGACGGGCTCCCTCGTCATGGTCATGATCGGGGGTCTACTCGTCTACCGGTACCTCATCCTGCTCGCCAACCTATTGGCCAGCGGGGAGATCTGAATCGGGGCCTTTTTTTCGGACCCTCCGAAAGGTATCATCGAAGGTATAAATAAGGGGGTCGAATCGGGGGCCTGGCAGACCCCCTCGAGGAGGGCTGGATAGCATAAGTCTTTTCTACCCCTAGAATGTTGCCCCGGTGAAGGGTCGCGATAGCGGTGGTGCTTAGATGGTAAAGGACCCGAATCCCGAGATCAGAAGGCGCGAGTACATGTCGGGTGGTTGGAAGGTCTTCAACGTGGGGGCCTTCCTCACCCTGGGCGGTTTCCTGGGGGGACTGTCCATAACGTCCGCATTGTCCGGACATCCTTCTGCCATGTTCTGCTACGAATGCCGGCGATGTGCCACGAACTGCCCCTACGGATGGGACCCGGCGGGCTTCCTCATAGCCGCCAGGGCGAACCAGCCGAAGGTGCGGATGATCTCCCGCGTGAACGTGGAGAACTACAACAAGACCATCGGTAGCCGGGAGGGCGAGCGCTACCTGACCATCGAGAGCCTCGCCGCCATGGACCCGCTGATGAAGATCAGGGTCCAGATCAAGGAGAAGGACGGTGAGGACAGGGTCATCACCCTCCGCGCCAAGGATGCCATCGGCGTCTACACCGACAACGACCTCATCGGCATCGAGGAGATGGCGGCGAAGGATGCGGCGGAGCTCTGCCCCCTGTGCGCCCACTGCGAACCGCCCTGCCCCGTCGACCTGCCCATACGCATCTACATCCGCGACCTGAAGATCGACGGGGAGTTCGGAGGGGGTGATTGAGGTGGTCGACGAGAAGCGGAGGAACTTCATGAAGCACCTGGGCCTGGTGAGCGCCGCCGGCGCCGTGGGCATCGGCGTATCTTACCTGGCGGCCACGCCCCCAGAGGACCTGATCGACGACCTTCAGGACTCGGAGCAGCAGCGGGGGTACCGCAAGGTGTGGGCCACCCGCAGGGACGAGACCAACAACTACGGCATCGTCTACGCCACCTACCTGTCCGATGCCGAGAGGCTGGGCATCTACCGGTGCAACGACTGCGGCTTCATCTACGACGTGACCGAGGGGAGGAAGGCCCGCTTCGACGAGCTGCCCTCGGATTGGGTGTGCGACAATCCCGAGTGCGCCGGGGCGACCAAGGACGACTTCGAGGAGATCGGCATAGGCTTCCGCACCGGCGGTCAGCCCCTCATCGACGAGGTCGTCTGCGCCTACCACTTCGACCTGGACGGCGATGGCAACTACGAGGAGGAGGACCAGGGGGTCTTCTGCTCCATGCCTTGCGAGGCGATATGCCCCGTGGACGCCATATCCAAGGGCGACTTCGCCAACGTGGACTTCGAGCCCGGCACCAAGCCCAAGCAGGGCCCAGTGGTGGAGTTCGACACATGCATCAGGTGCGGCCGCTGCCACAAGATCTGCGGTTACAACTCGATCATGTGGGTCAACAAGGCCTACACCGGACGTGGTACCGGAGGTGGTCAGTGATGCCCGTCAATCGCAGGGACTTCATGAAGATCGGCGCCGCCGCCGGTGCTGCCGCCCTCTTCGGGTGGTACGTCAACAGGGTGAACGAACGGACCATCGGCCCGGCGGAGGTCCCGGGCTCGGGCGAGGTCGGCCACTTCACGGCGGAGCAGATGAAGGCCATCGACGTCGCCGCGTATATGGGGGCCTGCTCCAGATGCGGGGTGTGCATCACCGAGTGCCCGTTCCAGGCCATCAAGTCCGAGGGATGGCAACTACCACAGCTAAACGATCTAACCCGCCACAAGTGCCCGGGCTACGACATCTGCGGTGCCTGCTACGCCGTGTGCCCCACCTCGGCCCTCTCCCAGGCCATGGAGCCCCTGAGGACCGGTTGGGGCATCGAGTCGGGCATCAAGAAATCACCATGGTGGAAGGGGGAGAAGATCAATACTAGCCTCATCACAAGGCCGGAGCCCGACATCCAGCTGGTCGACGACGAGGGGGGTGGTTGACGTGGCCATCAATCCCCTTGACTCCTTCACCGTCTACACGGCCATCAGCTTCATCGTGGCCTTCGTGCCCATCATAATAATGCTGTACGCCGCCAAGCGGGGCTTCGACAGCTCCGTGCTCTGCATGGACTGCCAGCAGTGCGTGGCACAGTGCCCGGTGCGGTCCGTGCTCAAGGACAACTACCTGGGCCCCAAGGAGATAGAGGTGCTCGCCCGGGTCGGTCACAACGAGAAGGCGGAGGATGGGAGGTTGTTCTCCTGCACCTCGTGCATGGCGTGCGTGAACGCGTGTCCCAGGGGCCTCAACGTCAAGCACGACATGGACCACTTCCGGTCCATCCTCGCCTCGGTGAGCCTGGGGCAGATGGCCGCTCACAAGCACCTCATCAACATGGTGGAGAACTACAACAACACGCTGGACGAGATCCCGCTGCAGAAGCCCAACATCCACGACCAGAAGAAGAACATCAAGAAGATGCTGGACGGGTACGGCAAGATCGTCGGGACCCAGATCAAGAAGGAGGGCGACAAGCCCAAGGGGGTGGCCTGATGGCGGACGACGCCGCTGCCGAGGAGGCGCCCAAGGCGCCGCCGTGGAAGGCCGAGAAGACCATCGCCCAGTGGGGCCGGTTCATCGTCTTCGAGGGCTGCGTGATGACCCGCCGCATGGTGGGGTCCCGGTACACCGCCCGCTTCATCCTGGACAAGTACGGGTTCGACTGGAACACCATGGACAACGAGTCCTGCTGCGGTGCGCCCATCATGAGGGCGGGCGGCGAGGAGCTGTCGATCAAGCAGCGCAACGTCAACCTGCTCAACATCGAGAAGTTGGGCTACGACACCATCATAAGCGCGTGCCCAGGCTGCGGCTCCCAGCTCCACGAGGGAGAGGCCAAGCGCATGGGCATCAAGGTGTACCACTTCATGGAACTGCTGTACAGCTTGGCCAAGAACGGGGAGATCATCCACCCCGACATGGTCGATCCCCTGCCCGAGCTCACGGTGACGGCCCACGACCCCTGCCACCTGGACAGGGGCCTGGCCGTGGACTGCAACACCATCCACGAGACCATCGTCAACGCGTTGCCCAACCAGACATGGGTTGAGTGCGACGAGCACGACAGGTGCTGCGGTGCCGGTGGTGGCGTGCGCGCCTCACAGAAGGACCTGTCGTACGCCATCCGCGCCCGCAAGATCAAGCGCCTCCGGAGGACGGAGGCGGACATCGTGCTGGCGGCCTGCCCCTTCTGCGAGCTGCAGATCGACGAGGGCCTCCGCAAGGAGGAGGACTGCAGCATGCGTGCCATCACGCCCCAGAGCTACCTGGCGATGATGTTCAAGGACGTCTACGAGGGGGTGGACTCCTTATGACGGTCAATGACTGGGTCATATACGGCCTGCTACTGTTCGGCCTTTACCTGCTCCTCATGGACGTCAAGATGTGGTTCGCGCCCCAGAAGAAGGGCCGCGTGGTGGCCGTGCAGGACCAGGTGCTCAACGCCGAGAGGGACTGCAACTGCGGCACCATCCGCAACTGCAAGTCCCACCTGACGGCCACCGTCAGGACCGAGGACGGCGAGATGGTGACCACCGAGATGAGCCCGTGCCTGGTCTGCATGGACAGGGTCAAGCTGGGCTCCCAGATCGGACTCCACCGCATCGGCGACCGATGGATTGGCCGCCGGTACATCGACCTGTTCGGCAGGGGCCTGCCCAACGACGGGGAGCCCGTCGACCTCGAGGCCTGCTCCATACAGGGGGTGGCCGAATGAGGAGGACCGTCATAGTCCTGATGGCCCTCGCCCTGTGCGTGGGCCTCATGGCGATCCCCGCTGCCGCCGAGATCGACCTGGGGGTCGACTTCACCATCGACACCGACAACGTGCGGACCGGGTCCACCATCACCGTCACCGCCGACGTGGCCGACGTGGGGGGTCTCGTGGACGCCGAGACGGCCGACGGCACCATCACCGTGACCGCCGGGGCCGAGGAGCTGGGCTCCGAGACCTTCAGCTTCAACAACACCACGGGCATGATGTCCTTCGACTTCGAGTGGGTGCCGCTCCGGAAGGGTGACGTGACCGTCACCGCCGTCATCGACGTTCCCGGGGACACCGACACCTCGAACAACGCCGCCTCGGAGACCTTCGACGTCAAGGACCCCTCGGGGGTCGAGGTGGGCGAGCTCTCCGGAACCGCCCTGATGATCGGCGCCGTGTCCCTCATCCTGTTCTTCGGGGTCATCATCGCCTCGGTGCTGGGCATCATCCCCCAGGACCGGCTGCCGGTGCAGCCCGCCCTGATACTGACCACGTTCATCATCATGGGCCTGGCCTACATCGGGTCGACCCAGGACGACAGCGTGGCCCACTTCACCCTGACACAGCTTTCGTCGACGATAATCATCCATCCCATCACGGCCCTCATCGCCGGGTTCCTCGTCGCGGGGGCCCTTGAGGCGGCGGGCGCCTTCGAGGCGGCCGCCGACGGGCTGCAGCGGATGGAGAGCTTCAAGTTCAAGGGGAGCGCGACCCCCATCTTCGGTATTGTTGGAGTGGTGGTTGTGCTCACCAACCTGCCGACCATCATCGCCATGCCCTGCGGTCGCATCCTGGCAGCGGCCCTGATGCCCGCGGCGCTGTTCTTCGGCGTCCGCGTGGCCCGCAGCTTCCAGATGCCGCTACTGGTGTCCGTGGTGGTGTTCCCGTTCATCGTCAACGCCGCCGCGTCCTGCGGTCCCTCGCTGATAGGCGGCATCGGGACCATAGGCGAGGGCCTGGCGGCACTGCCTCCGGGCAGCCTCTCCGACGCCCAGCAAATCGGCATCATCCTGGCCACCGGCGTGTGCGCCCTGGTGATGCGCTTCGTCACCACGGCCGTCCCGCCGGACCTGGCCGAGGAGGAGGAGGAGCGGCTGGAGGCCGAGCGCAAGGCCGCGGAGAAGGAGAAGGATGTGTTCCCCGACCAGAAGCCCGCCGGGGGGGTGAGGCCATGACCGGGGAGGCCCAGCAGATGGGACTCATGAAGCGGCTCATCCTCAGCCCTTGGCGCACCGACGAGAAGGCCCGGATGGACCGGGGTCGCCTGACGCTCATGATATTCATGGTCGTGCTGGTGGTCATCATCATCTTCGCCGACTACATCAGGGTCCCCATCCAGACGGTCCTCATCATCCTGGCGGTGGCCATCATGGTCATCGGCCGGGCCAAGGTGCAGGACCTGATGGCAGGGCTAATCCTACACCCCATCATGGCAATGACCGCCGGCTTCCTCATCGCCGGCGCTCTAGGCCTGGCGGGGGGCTTCGACGTGCTCATCAAGGGCCTGGCTGCCATGGCCGAGTTCGAGATCGTACCCGGCCTACCGTTGCTCGGCTGGGTGGGCGTGGCCGTCATCCTGGCCAACATGCCCACCATCATGCCCATGCCCTGCGGCCGCATCCTGGCGGCCGCGCTGATGCTGGGCGTGTTCCTGTTCGCCGCCGCCCTGGCCGCGGCCTACGGTCTGGACCTGGAGTCCAACGAGGCCTCGGTGATGATCTCGGCCCTGGTGGCGGGCTTCATCGTGAACGCGGCCGCCTCGTGCGGCCCCTCGACCCTCGGCGGCATCGGGGGCATCGGGGAGGGGAACCTGGGTCTCCCCATAGGCCGGTCGGCCAGGGCCCAGAGTGCTGGTATTCTGATCGCGACGGGCATCTGCACACTGGTGATCGCACTCGTCGTGCAACCCGTGGGAGGCTGATGAGATGGACGCGTTTACGACGATCATGCTCCTCATCGTGTTCCTCGTCTCGGGGGTGCTGTGCGGGATGATGTTCAACATCGCCTTGGGACTGAAGCCCTTCGACAGGGGCGGTATAATGGGAGGCATCGTGGTGGGCCTGTTGATGTTCGCCATATGATGGAGGTGACAAGCATGGCTGACGATAAAACGGGACTTCCCGACGTATCAGAACCCAAGGTGGGACCCGAGCGCCTGGTCCACGAGAAGGAGGAGCGGGGAGGGGCCGACATAAAGGCCCTGGGCACCCTGCTTGGAGCCGGCACCATATGCGGCGTGTGCATGTGGGTCGCCTTCTCCTTCGTGGGCGGATCGCTTGACTTCGCGGCCCTCTTCGGGGCCGTGGTGGGTGGACTGGTGAGCGGAGGGGCGATATATGCCCTCACCTGAGGTGGTGTGAAATGGTACCTTGGACCGTGGGCAAGCAGCGATGGAGGTTGGCCGTGAGGCTCACCTTCTTCGTGGTGGCCTTCGTAGGACTCCCCCTGGCCTTCCTCAGGTACATGCAGGTTGGCACCTTCTGCTTCGTCGACCCCTTCTACGGGCTGCAGTTCTTCTTCATAGGGGCGGGTAACGGCTTCGGCTTCGCCGCCACGAACGCGCTGATCCTGGTCGGCATATCGGTGGTGGTCCTCCTGGCCCTGACCCTCATCATGGGCAGGTCGTTCTGCAGCTGGATATGCCCCTTCGGCACCTGGCTGGACGGTGTGGGCTCCATCAAGAAGGAGAAGAAGGAGCTGCCCGACGCTTACATCCTCAACGCGCTCCGCGACAGGACCATCAAGTACGGGTTCTTCCTGGGCTTCGTGCTGGCGTCCTTCGCCTTCGGCTCTTACTTCTTCTGCGCCATCTGCCCCATCGGCACCTTCGCCCGCTTCGCCGGGCCCGCCTTCCTGGGCCTGCCCGTGCTGGCGTTCCTTCCGATCCTACTGTTCGTGGGCTTCTCATGGGTGGCATACTCGTACGAGCCTCGCATGTGGTGCAAGTACTACTGCCCCCTGGGCGGATTCCTGGCGCTCCTTGACAAGGTGTCATACCACAAGGTGTACATCGAGCCCCACCTGTGCATCGAGTGCCGCCGCTGCGAGAAGGCGTGCCCCATGGACATCCCCATCGTGGAGGAGACCCGCTACAAGCTTCTCCAAGACCCAGAGGTCAGGGAGGCCGTGGGCGCCACCGACGACAACCCCGACCCCCTCTACAACAAGAACTTCCACTTCCTGGACGACGACGTGAAGGAGCTGCTGGAGCGAAAGTCCTACGACTACCTGATCCCCGGGGGCGAGTGCATCCGGTGCTACAAGTGCACCGAGGTGTGCAACACCGCCCTCAAGATCGCCATGGAGGAGGACGTGCTACCGGCTGACACCCGCAAGACCCACTTCGAGGAGGTGGCAAAGGGCTTCACCGAGGAGCAGGCTGTGGCCGAGGCCGACCGGTGCCTGAACTGCGTCGACGCCCCGTGCCGCATGACCTGCCCCGCCAACATCGACGTGCCCACGTACATCCGGCAGATCCGCGAGGGCGACTTCCGTGGCTCCCTGGAGACGGTCATCAAGCGGGCACCCCTGCCCGGGACATTGGGCCGCGTGTGCCCCGCCCCATGCCAGGATGTGTGCCGCCGCGGTAAGAACGGCGAGCCCATCCAGATACGGCTGCTGAAGCGCTTCGTATCGGACCAGTACATCGAGACCCACTCCAACGTGGTCCGCGAGCCCCCGACGGGCAAGCGGGTCGCCATCGTCGGTTCCGGCCCCGCCGGCCTGACGGTGGCGTACCGCCTCTCGGTCAAGGGTCACCAGGTGGAGGTCTTCGAGGAGCTGCCCGTCCTGGGAGGCATGCTCCGCGTCGGCATACCCGACTACCGGCTGCCCGTGGAGAAGCTGGACCAGGAGATCAACTGGATCCGGGAGCAGGGCGTGACTTACAACACCGGCGTGTCCATCGGCAACGACCTTACGCTGGAGAAGCTCATAGAGGACTACGACGCCGTCCTGGTCGCCATCGGCGCCCACCGGCCCAAGACCCTCCGTTTGGATGGCGAGGACCGCATCGACGGCGTCATGTCCGCCACCGAGTTCCTCAAGGACGTGAACCTCGGCAAGGAGGTCCAGATCGGAAGGCGCGTGGGCGTCGTCGGAGGCGGCAACGTGGCCATGGACTGCCTGCGCACCTCGGTGCGACTGGGCGCCCTGAAGGTCTACTGCATCTACCGGCGCGCCCGGGAGCAGATGCCCGCCAACGACATCGAGATCGTGGAGTCCATGGAGGAGGGCATCGAGTTCATGTTCCTCCACAACCCCACGGAGCTCCACGAGGAGGGCGGCAAGCTCACCGGCGTGCGGCTCATAAAGATGAAGCTGGGCGAGCCCGACTCGTCGGGACGCCGCCGGCCCATTCCCATCGAGGACTCCGAGTTCGACGTGGGGCTGGACTGGATCATCCCGGCCATATCGCAAGAGCCCATCCTGGACTGGCTCCCCGAGGAGCTGGGCATCGACCTGACCCGGTGGAACACCTTCGCGGTGGACAAGAACTTCATGACCACCCGGCCTGGCGTCTTCGCGTGCGGCGACGACGAGCTGGGACCGGCGACCGTCATAGAGGCCATCGCCCAGGCGAACAGGACCGCCGTGGGCATGCACAGCTTCCTCATGAAGAAGAAGTAGTCGCACCACGTGTCATGGGAACGTCGCCTTCGGTGTCTATTTATAGCCCGAGGGCACTTCCCATGTGACCACAGGCGCGAGGAGGGAGAAGCCTGCCATACGAGACCGTTAGGACGTTCGTCGAGGGATTGGACGAGAAGATGGAGGGTGGCATCCCCAAGGGCCATTCCGTCCTGGTGGCGGGGACCGCGGGGACCATGAAGTCCACGTTCTGCTTCTCCATCCTGTACCACAATGCCACTCACAAGAAGAAGCACGGGGTGTACATCACCTTGGAGCAGTCCGAGGACAGCCTGCTCAAGCAGATGGACGCCATGGGCTTCCGCACGAAGCTCATCACGGACGAGCTGACCTTCGTCGACGTGAGCCGCATCAGGGGAGGCCTCAACGACTACGGCAAGTCGGGGGCATGGGTGGACTTCATCACCGAGGTGGTCATGGAGATCCACGAGTTCAAGCCCATCGACATCATCGTCTTCGACTCCCTGGGCCTCATCGAGGTCATGACCGACATGGAGAACCCCAGGAGGGACCTGTTCGGCATGATGAACCTGTTCCACAAGCTGGGCGCCACCTCCTTCATGGTCTCCGAGATGACCCAGGGCACCATGCTCTTCGGCCGGCAGGACGAGGACTTCCTGGTGGACGGCATCATCCACCTGCGCCAGCACGAGGTCCACGACGTTGATTACGAGAACCGCCTGCGGGTGGTGAAGATGAGGGGCATCAAGCACACCACCTCGTACCAGCAGGTGCACTTCAAGGACGGCAGGTTCTCGGTCAGCACCATCGTGCCGGACTAGTATCCCACGGCGGGCTTGGAGCCCACGGGGTATCGCTCCTCGTTCAGTCTGTTCTTCGCGTAGAGCTCCGCCGAGAGGTTCAGCCCCAGCGCCCTGGCGCACTTGGCCAGGGCCTCGAGGAGCAGCATCACCGACGCGGCCATGGCGTCGTCGGTGGCACCCTCGCCCAACGTGTCGGCTATCTCCCTGGTCAGCGAGGAGGCACGGGCCGCCATGAGCAGGAAGCTGGCCCCGACCATCACCTCCTCGGCTGCCTCCTTGGGCCCCAGGTCCCGGGCCTCGGCATCAGCCAGCAGCTGGGAGAACGTGATCCGGTCAGCGGGCAGCTCCAGGCCCGTCGCGTTGGCCAGGCACAGGGTGAAGTGTAGCACGTCCGCCATCTCGGAGCCGGCCTCGGCCATCACGTCCTCGGGGACGGGGTCGCCCGACCGCCGCCACTGGAACAGCTCCAGCAGCTCCCCCGCCTCCACCGCGGCTGCGGAGGCAACGTTCACAGGGGCGTGGTAGCGTCCCCAGTCCCGGTCCCGGATGAACCCGGCCACGTCCTCCCTCATGACCTTCAGCTCGGTCGTAGAGTCCGACCACACCTTCCCCAAACCCCCTGATATCGATGATCTGGCCTAGTCTCATCCCTTCCATGCCTTGAGAGTCTCAGCGGCCTTCGTCATGTCGTCGGCAGTGAAGGCGACCTCGGTCCGGCCACCGGACCTGGAGAGGAAGTAGATGTTCTCGATCTGGATCATGCGCCGTGCCAGGCGACGGGCGATCTTGGCCACCTCTCCTGGTTTGTCCGGCACCACCACCGACAGGATCTCGTTCTCGCAGAACTTGACCTTCTTCCCCGCCAGCGTCGCCCTGGCCGTCGCCTCGTCGTCGGTGACGACCTTGAGCAATATCTTGTTACCGGGCGTCTCGGATGAGATGCCCCTGATGTTGACGCCGTTCGCGGCCAGGGCCTCCGCGACCCCGGCCATCGCGCTGGGCTTCTTGGGAAGTGATATCACGAACTGCTTCAAGGTCATACCGTCCTCGGGGCCGGGGGGCAGAGCAGGGACCCTGCACAAAGAACAGTCTCCGCAAAGCTGCAGGGTGCGGTCGCTCCCCGGTCCCTCCGTTATAGAGTTGCCCTTGCGGTGATATCTAGTTTTCGCCTCTCATGCAAAGGGTTATGCCCGAGGACCAGTACTACGGGTCCGTGACGGACGGCGGAGGTGAGGGCAGGCCCAGGGTAGGCCTGGTGGTCAACCCGGTGGCAGGGATGGGGGGTCGCGTCGGACTCAAGGGCACCGACGGCCTACTCGACGAGGCCCTCCGCCTTGGTGCAGAGCCCGTGGCTCCCGATTGCATGGCCCGGTTCCTGGAGAGGCTCGGCGAGGAGTCCAGGGAGGTCGTATGGATCACCTGCGCCTTCGACATGGGCGCCGACGAGCTGCGGGAGGCGGGCCTCAGGCCCGAGGACCACTACACCGTCGCCTACACCCCACCCTCCCTCCACGCGACCAACGCCGACGACACAATGAGGGCTTGCAAGGCCATCGTCGGTCGCGACGTCGACGTCCTGGTCTTCTGCGGTGGCGACGGCACTGCTAGGGATGTGCTCTCGGCGGTTGACGACGAGGTCCCCGTCCTCGGGGTCCCCTCGGGGGTCAAGATGTTCTCGGGCATCTTCGCCCTCAGCCCTGAGGCCGCCGCCGAGGTCCTCTCCTCCTACATCGCGGGGGAGACCGAGGTGGGGGAGGGGGAGGTCGTGGATGTGGACGAGGCCGCCTACCGGGAGGGACGGCTCGCGTGCTCCCTGTTCGGCACCATGCCCATCCTCCGGGCACGCTCGCTGATCCAGGACGCAAAGAGGGTGACGTCCCTGGGCGACGAGGGGGCGGCCCAGGATGCCATCGCCCGCTTCGTCGTCGAGATGCTGGAGAGGGAGGACTACCCCCTGACGGTGCTGGGGGCGGGAACGACCGTCGAGGCCGTGGCCCGCCGCCTGGGAGTCCCGAAGACGCCCCTGGGGGTCGACGTGGTGAGGGGAACCGAGCTGGTCTCCGAGGACGCATCGGAGGATGGCCTCCTGCAGGTCCTGGCCCAAGAGGGCAAGGCCAGGATAGTATTGAGCCCAATCGGCGCCCAGGGGTTCCTCCTGGGCCGGGGTAACCAGCAGATCTCACCCGAGGTCCTGGAGGCTGCCGGGGGTCCCGCCGCCCTTATCATCGTCGCCACGCCCCACAAGCTGAGGGCGATGGATGTGCTCAGGGTCGACACCGGGGACCCCGAGCTGGACCTACGGCTGGAGGGGATGCGTCAGGTGGTCACCGGATTCCACGATGTGACCATGAGGCGGTTGGAGGCGGCCTCGGCTCCGCCTGAGTGAGCCCTCCGGTTCAATCCTCGAGGCCCAGGACCTTGTCGAAGCCGAACATGTCCATGAAGCCATGGCCCGAGATGTTGAAGGCGATGACCTTCTCCTCGCCCGTCTCCTTGCAGCGCAGGGCCTCGTCGATGCCGGCGCACACGCCGTACGACGACTCGGGGGCGGGCAGGAAGCCCTCGGCCTGGACGAACTTCTGCATGTTCGAGAACACGTGCTTCTCGTCCTGGGGGTAGGCCACCGTGTCGATGTAGCCCTCATGGCGCAGCAGGCTCAGGATGGGGCTGGCGCCGTGGTAGCGCAGGCCGTCGCCGAAGATGGGTTCCATCCGGGTCTCGTGGCCCAGGGAGCACATCTTGAGCATGGGCGTCAGTCCCGCATGGTCGCCGAAGTCGTACCGGTACTCACCCTGCATGTTGGGCGCCACCTCTGACTGGGCCGCCACGAACTTGATGTCCTTGCCCTTGGTCAGCCTCTCACCGATGAATGGCACGGTGAAGCCTCCGAAGTTGGAGCCGCCGCCCAGGCAGGAGAACATTATGTCCGGGTAGTCGTCCGCCATCTCGAACTGCTTCATGGTCTCGAGACCGATGATGGTCTGGTGCAGGATGACGTGGTTGAGCACCGAGCCCAGGGTGTACACCGCGTTGTCGTGCTCGTAGGCGTCCTCCAGGCCCTCGGAGATGGCGATGGCCAGGCTGCCCGGGTCATCGGGATCCTTGTCATAAAGCTCCTTGCCCGCCTTGGTGTGGGGGCTGGGGGAAGCGTGGACGTCGGCACCGTAAAGGTTCATGAGTTGGAGGCGTTCCTTCTTCCACCGGTGGACGGCACGGACCCAGTAGACGGTGACGTCCAGGCCGACCACGGCGCACGCGTACGACAGGGCGGTGCCCCACTGGCCCGCGCCCGTCTCGGTGGTGAGTCGCTCGATGCCCTGCTTCTTGGCATAGTACGCCTGGGGCAGCGCGGTGTTCACCTTGTGACTGCCCGTGGGGCTGTAGAACTCGGACTTGTAGTAGATCCTCGCGGGGGTGCCGAGCCTCTCCTCCAGGTTCTTGGCCCGGAACAGGGGCCTGGGTCGACCCGCGAGCCTGTACAGGTCCCTCACCGGCTCGGGTATGTCCACCCACCGGTCCTCGGCGAACTCCTGCTTGAGGCACTCGCCGGCGAATAGCTTGGGGAGGTTCGCTAGCCGGGACGGCTTGCCGTCGTCGGGGTCCTTGTACGGGGGGAACGGGACGGGCAGGTCCGGAAGGATGTTGTACCATTGCTTCGGGATGTCGTCGGGGGAGATATTGTACTGTACAGACTTGTTGACCATCACCTAACACCTCTATTCGAATATCCTCCCAGCCAGATAGGCCACCCTGGGAGGTGTGGGGGAAACGGTCTGGCCGGTAATAAACCTTCGGGGCCGACCCCCTGGATGATAGCCTTTCCGCTCAACACTTCTCGGTCCCGCAAGGCTCCAACTGGGCCGTGAAGTGACGCAGGACCCGGGGGGCCTGCACGATGCGGTACCCCGCCATATCGCTGGCGTTTTCCACGATCTCCCCCGCGGTGTCCGCCACGTGCTCCAGCTGGGAGATGGTGTACACTCGACGGGGAAGCGCAAGGCGCACCAGCTCCATCTCGGGGAACTTCATCTCGCCCGTGCCGGGGTCGGGCGCCGCGAACATCAGCGAGCCGATCTCCACCACGCGCACGCCGCCTCGCAGGTACATCTCGACGGTGAAGGTCTGCCCTGGGAACTCCTCACGGGGGATGTGGGGAAGCGCCCTCTTGGCATCCACATAGACGGCGTGGGCCCCCGCGGGGGTCATTATGGGCACACCCCTCTCCTGGAGGGCGTCGGCCAGGAACTTGGTGTGGTGGTACCTGTAGGACAGGTAGTTCTCGTCCAGCACCTCCCGAAGGCCGATGGCCATCGCCTCCAGGTCGCGACCCGCCAGGCCGCCGTACGAGGGGAAGCCCTCCACCAGGATGAGCTTCTGGGCCACCCGCTCGAACAGCTTGGGGTCCCGGACGGCAAGGAAGCCGCCGATGTTCACCAGGCCGTCCTTCTTGGCCGACATGGTGGCGCCGTCCACGTACGAGAACATCTCAGTCACTATCTCAGGGATGCTCTTGTCGGCGTAGCCCTCCTCGCGCAGCTTGATGAACCACGCGTTCTCCGCGAAGCGGCACGCGTCGAAGAAGATGGGGATATTGTGCTCCCTCGCGATCTCGCTGACCTGCCTGATGTTCTCCATCGAGACGGGTTGGCCGCCACCTGAGTTGTTGGTGATGGTCACGAAGATGGCGGGGATGTGCCCGGCGCCCACGTACTCGATGGTGCCCCGGAGCTTGTCCACGTCCATGTTGCCCTTGAAGGGGTGGTCGGACTCCAGGTCGAACAGATCTGGGGTGGGGATGTTACGTGCCTCCGCCCCCTGGGCCTCCACGTTGGCCCGGGTGGTGTCGAAGTGCATGTTGTTGATGACGATGTCCCCGGGCTTGCAGATGGTGGAGAAAAGCACGTTCTCCGCCGCCCTGCCCTGGTGGGTGGGCACGAAGTGCTCGAAGCCGAACACATCCTTGATGGCGGAGGCCAGGGTGAAGTAGTTCTTGCACTGGGCATAGGACTCGTCGCCCATCATGAGCCCGCCCCACTGGGCCGCGGACATGGCCGAGGTCCCGCTGTCAGTGAGCAGGTCGATGAACACGTCCTCGGCACTGAGCCGGAAGACGTTGTACCCCGCATCCTCGATTAGCTTGTGCCTGACCTCGGAGGGGTGCAGCTGGATGGGCTCTACGACCTTGATACGGAACATCTCTGGGGGCATTCGGGGCATGGACTACCTCCTCCACCTGGGCGGGCGGGGAAAGGTCCATGTGGTTGATAACGTTTGCGTCGTCCTACTCCAGGAGCCTGACCTCTCCGGTGTCGATGTCGTAGATGGCCCCCACGACCATCACCTTGCTGGCTGTCACCAGCGGGGCTATGACGGGCTCGCTGGCCTTGATCTGGCCCACGGCGCCCCTCACGTTCATCTCGACGCCCTCCTCGACGGTTGTCACGTCGATGGTGTCGACCTCGCCACCGTCGGCCCACGCTATCACGTCGTGGACCAGCTTCTGGATGCGTCCCAGGTAACCCCCCACCTGGGTGCTGTCCATCGCCAGGGTGACGGCCCCGCAGTGGGTGTGGCCAAGCACCATGACCAGCTGCGTCCCCAGCTGCTCCACGGCGTACTCCACCGTCCCCAGCGTCACGTCGTCCACGATGTGGCCGGGGGACCGGTTCACGAAGAGGAACCCCAGCCCCTGGTCGAAGATAACCGCGGGGTCAACCCGGGAATCGGAGCATCCTATGATGATCGCCGACGGTGTCTGGCCCTTGGCCAGCGTCTCACGTTTCCAATTGTCCATATCGGGGTGCCTCATCTCCCCCGAGACGAACCGTTCATTGCCCGAGAGGAGCTCCTGGAGCGCCATGTATCCGGTGAACTGTGTCATGTCTCAACCCACTGTAAATATGGACCGTGGCCCTTTTCCCCTTTTCGGAGAGGGGATAGACCTGTCCAAAAAAGGCTCGTCCGTCCAGACGGTGGCCAGGAATATCGACCCATATTCGTGACCAATTAATAAGGGGAAAACTCGTAGGGAGTTATTTTCAAGAATGGATACAGGCGGAATACATATAAATATGGAACTCCCAAGTTTTTGCGTCAACCAGGGCTATCGAGAGAGCCCTTGGGATGCACACCCGTTCCGGAGTGGAGGAATATGGAAACGGAGACCCGAACCGATAGAGCCAGCAGTGTATTGGTCGTCATGATGCTAGTCCTAGCATCCATGTTCGTATTAGTTGCCTACTCGCCCGGCGTGACCGCCGCGGTGACCACAGGCACCACCGTGGATGTACACCCGAACTCGACGCCCTACATCAGGGACAATTCGACGGCGATACCGTACTTCGCCTTCGGCGCCAGCTCCAATGCAAACGACCGCTTGTCCCGTGTCGAGGTCACCTTCGACGAGAGCATGGGCATGTCTACGTTCGA